>JAVBSL010000023.1:0-49460 GCA_031556725.1 Lachnospiraceae bacterium
ACTTTTATTTACATTTGCTATGTTAGTTGTGATTCGTTTAGGATCACAACTTCCTGTGCCTGGTGTAAACAGGGATTTTTTCTCCAGTTGGTTTTCACAGCAAACAGGAGATGCATTCAGCTTTTTTGATGCATTTACAGGTGGTTCATTTCTTAATTTTTCCATTTTGGCATTAAATATTACTCCTTACATCACATCTTCCATTATTATGCAGTTGCTGACTATCGCGATTCCTAAATTGGAAGAGATGCAGAAGGAAGGGGAAGATGGAAGAAAGAAAATCGCGTCTATTACCCGTTATGTAACGGTAGGTCTGGCGTTGATTGAATCAGCAGCAATGGCGATCGGCTTTGGTAATCAGGGATTGCTACAGGATCCCAACAGTATTTTGGATAAAATTACGGTTATTGCAGCATTGACAGCAGGTAGTGCTTTCCTGATGTGGATTGGTGAAAGAATTACGGAAAAAGGTGTCGGAAACGGTATTTCGGTAGTATTGGTAATCAATATTATTTCCCGTGTTCCTCACGATATTACGAAATTATTTGAACAGTTTGTATTTAATAAATCAATTCCGACAGGAGTTGTAGCTGCTATCATTATTTTTGCGATTATTTTAGGAATGATCGTTCTCGTTGTTATTTTGAACAGCGGTGTGCGTAAAATTCCCGTTCAATATGCGAAAAAAGTACAAGGCCGGAAAATGGTGGGAGGACAGACTTCCAGCATTCCGCTGAAGGTAAATACTTCCGGTGTTATTCCCATTATCTTTGCTTCTTCGCTGATGCAGTTCCCGGTTGTACTGAGTTCCTTCTTCTATAAAGGGACTGGCGTATGGGGAGAAATTATGAAGGGATTAACCTCCAGCTACTGGTGTAAATTATCAGAGCCGGTTTACAGTATCGGTATGCTAGTATATATGCTGTTGGTAATCTTTTTTGCATATTTTTACACATCCATTACCTTTAATCCTCTTGAAGTATCGGAGAATTTAAAGAAACAGGGTGGCTTTGTTCCGGGTATCAGACCCGGTAAACCTACCAGCGAATATTTGACCAAAATATTAAACTACATTGTTTTGATTGGAGCTTCATTCCTGACTTTGATCGGTATCCTGCCCTTTATCTTCAATGGTTTGTTTAATGCAAGTGTCAGCTTCGGCGGAACAAGCTTAATCATTATCGTGAGTGTTGTATTAGATACCATGAAGCAGATTGAGTCTCAGATGCTGGTTCGCAATTACAAAGGATTTTTAAACGATTAATATTAATATTTGGAGGCTGCACAGGGTATTTTCCCGGAGGATTCTTTCGGGAAAACTCTGGGCGCGCCTCTATTATTGCGTTTCAACAGATATAACCAGTTAAATAGAAGACAAAAGGCCGAAAGACCTTACAACATAGAAGAGGATAATAAAATGAAGATTATCATGTTAGGTGCTCCTGGAGCCGGCAAAGGAACCAGAGCCGCCATTATAGCAGAAAACTACAAAATTCCCCATATTTCAACGGGAGATATTTTCAGAGCCAATATAAAAAACGGTACCCCATTAGGAATGGAAGCAAAAGGCTATATGGATCAGGGGTTATTGGTTCCCGATGAACTTACCGTAAAGATTCTGTTAGACAGAGTGGCTAAAGAAGATTGCAAGAATGGGTATGTTCTGGATGGTTTTCCCCGCACGATTCCGCAAGCTGAAGTTTTGGAACAGGAATTGAATAAGATGGGGGATAAAGTGGATTATGCCATTGACGTGGATGTCCACGATGATGTTATTGTAGACCGGATGGCTGGCCGGCGTGCCTGCTTGAAATGTGGTGCAACATACCATATTGCGCATGTTCCGCCCAAGCAGGAAGGCGTCTGTGACAAATGTGGCAGTGAACTGGTGCTTCGGGCTGATGATGCTCCGGAAACAGTAAAACACCGCCTGGAAGTATACCATGAGCAGACGCAGCCGCTGATTAATTTTTACGCAGAGAGAGGAATCTTAAAAAGCGTTGACGGCACCGGTAAAGTAGAAGATGCGTTACAGGAAATGATCGCTATCTTAGGAGAGTAATTAGTATGGCTGTATCAATAAAATCAGCACGAGAAATTGAATTGATGCGAGAGTCAGGCAGAATTCTTTCCATGGTACATGACGAGTTGGGGAAGATGATCAGGCCGGGGATTTCCACATTAGATATTGATATCTTTGGCGAAAAGTTAATACGTGAGTTTGGATGCGTTCCCAATTTTTTGAATTATAACGGATTTCCGGCTTCCATATGTGTTTCGGTAAACGAAGAGGTTGTCCATGGCATTCCGAATAAAAATCGGATATTGCTGGAAGGTGATATTGTAAGCCTGGACGCAGGTCTGATCTATAAAGGATACCATTCGGATGCGGCCAGAACTTATGGTGTCGGACAAATCAGCAAAGAGGCAGAAAAACTGATCGAAGTAACCAGACAAAGTTTTTTTGAAGGAATAAAGAAAGCCAGAGCAGGCAATCATCTGTATGACATATCGGACGCCATAGATGAGTATGTATCTTCTTTTGGCTATGGCATTGTCAGAGATCTGGTGGGGCATGGAATAGGAACCAAGCTGCATGAAGATCCCCAGATACCCAATTTTGCTCAGCGAAAAAGAGGGATCAGGCTGCAGCCGGGAATGACCCTTGCTGTGGAACCCATGATCAATATGGGATATGCCGAAGTGGAATGGCTTGATGATGACTGGACTGTGGTTTCCGAAGACGGTTCCCTGTCAGCACATTATGAAAACACCATCCTGATTACAGATGGTGATCCGGAGCTCTTAACACTGCCGGAACAGAATAAGAGGTAATTATGCAAAATATGTTAGGCGCATTTGCGGTTTCCAGAGCCGGTCATGATGGCGGCCAGATATATATCATAATAAAAGAAACAGAAGAATATGTATATTTAGCAGACGGGAAAAGCAGAACACTGGAAAATCCCAAACGCAAGAACAAAAAGCATATTCAAATAATTCGTAAAGGCACTGAGCCAAAACTGCGGGATAAGCTGAAAAATGATCAGCCTGTCTATAATGAAGAAATCAAACGCTTAATTAAAATGGAGGTATTATATGTCGAAGTCTGATGTTATTGAAATTGAAGGGACGGTAATTGAAAAGCTGCCCAATACCATGTTTCAGGTAGAATTGGAAAATGGTCACAGAGTGCTTGCTCATATCAGCGGTAAGCTGCGTCAGAATTTTATCCGTATCCTGCCGGGCGACAAGGTTACATTGGAACTGTCCCCCTATGATTTGACTAAAGGCAGAATTATCTGGCGGGATAAATAGAATATTTATAGGTATCAATCTTGGAAAGAGCAAAAACATATTGCGCTTTACAAGTTATCATGATATAATGTAAAACGGTCTTTTTTGAAAGGAGGGTTTAACATGAAGGTTAGATCATCAGTAAAACCGATTTGCGAAAAATGCAAAATCATTAAAAGAAAAGGAAGTATCAGAGTAATCTGCGATAATCCGAAACACAAACAAAGACAAGGATAATCCGCTGTTTTAAGTAATTAGAAACAGAAGGGTTCTTGTTTGGTTATGTTGATATATAATTAAACCTGGAGCCTATGGAGTACTTGTTGATACCAAGTTTTCAACCGGAGGTTGAAAACTCCAAATTTGCTTTGCAAATTTGTCGAGTCGCCAAAGTATGGTAGAAGAACTTGGAAAGATCGGAAACAGAAACTAAC
This sequence comes from Lachnospiraceae bacterium, assembly GCA_031556725.1. Taxonomy (GTDB): domain Bacteria; phylum Bacillota; class Clostridia; order Lachnospirales; family Lachnospiraceae; genus UBA935. Next base: position 3,732 of record JAVBSL010000023.1, read on the forward strand.
TTCCGATTGGGCAATGACCGCCCCAATCAACTTAGTAGGAGGATGAAATTAAGATTCATCCCAAAGAAAAGAAAGAAAATGGAGGAAACGTAAATGGCTCGTATTGCAGGTGTTGACTTACCGAGAGAAAAACGCGTGGAGATAGGTTTGACCTATATCTACGGAATCGGCAGAGTAAGTTCCAACAAGATTCTTGAGGAGGCAAAGGTAAGCCCCGATACTCGTGTAAGGGAATTAACCGATGAAGAAGTTAAGAGAATCAGCGAAGTAATTGATGGTGGTTTCATGGTAGAAGGTGATTTGAGAAGAGAAATCGCTCTGAATATCAAGAGACTTCAGGAAATTGGATGTTACAGAGGAATCCGTCATAGAAAAGGACTTCCTGTACGTGGACAGAAGACTAAGACCAATGCCAGAACCAGAAAAGGTCCTAAGAGAACTGTTGCAAACAAGAAAAAATAGTGAAACAATATTGATGAGAAATTAAGAAAGTAGGTTAGTTTAAAATGGCAGCTAAAAAAGTGACTAAAAAAGTGACAAAAAAACGTGTCAAGAAAAACGTTGAACGCGGACAGGCACATATCCAGTCTTCATTTAACAATACTATTGTTACATTGACAGACGCAGAAGGAAATGCTCTCAGTTGGGCAAGTGCCGGTGGTCTTGGTTTTAGAGGTTCAAGGAAATCTACTCCATATGCAGCACAGATGGCGGCTGAAACAGCTACCAAAGCAGCGCTTGTACATGGTTTGAAAACCGTAGACGTATTTGTAAAAGGACCCGGCTCAGGCCGTGAAGCAGCAATTCGTGCCCTTCAGGCATGTGGTTTGGAAGTAACTTCTATTAAGGATGTAACTCCCGTACCTCATAACGGATGCCGCCCGCCCAAGCGTCGTCGCGTCTAACACGAGAAGAAATTCTAAGACAGCTAATAACGCTGTCTAAGAATTACTGTAATCTCGTGTAGAAGAACCTTCGGTTCTTCGCATGTAATATCAAATCGCATAAATAGTTGGAAGAAGGCGCATATGCGTTGTAAACAATATTAGGAGGAAAATTAAAAATGGCAGTAAACAGAGTTCCTGTATTAAAAAGATGTAGAGCACTTGGCCTTGAGCCCATGTACCTTGGATATGATAAAAAGTCCAACAGAGCTCCCAGAGCGACTAAGAAGATGAGTGAATACGGTCTTCAGTTAAGAGAAAAACAAAAAGCAAAATTTATTTACGGTGTACTTGAAAAACCTTTTAGAAATTACTATGAAAGAGCGGAACGTATGAAAGGCCTGACCGGTGAAAACCTGATGGTTATGCTGGAAAGCAGACTGGATAACGTTGTGTTTAGAATGGGATTTGCAAGAACCAGAAGAGAAGCCAGGCAGGTAGTCGGACATAAGCACTTTTTGGTAAACGGTAAAGGTGTAAACATTCCGTCTTATCTTGTAAAGGCCGGTGATGTTATTGAAGTTAGAGAAAAATCAAAATCATTACAGAGATACAAAGATATCCTCGAAGTAACAGGTGGAAGATTAGTTCCCGATTGGATGGATGTGGATCAGGAAGCTTTTAAAGGAACCATTAAAAACCTTCCGACAAGAGAAGTAATTGATGTGCCTGTAGAAGAAATGCTTATCGTCGAGTTGTATTCCAAATAAGAAACTCTTAAAACATGTTCGTAAAGGAGGGTATTTACTGTGTTTGATTTTGAAAGGCCCAATATTGAGGTTGTGGAGATTTCTGAAGATAAAAGATTTGGTAAGTTTGTTGTAGAACCGTTGGAAAGAGGTTACGGTATTACACTGGGAAACTCTTTGAGAAGAATTATGCTTTCTTCTTTGCCCGGAGCAGCAGTCAGCCAGGTTAAAATCGAAGGTGTGCTTCATGAATTCAGTTCCATTGATGGTGTAAAAGAAGATGTAACTGAAATTATTATGAATATCAAGAACATTGCTATCAGAAATAACAGTGATACCAATGAGCCTAAGACCGCTTACATTGAGTATGAAGGCGAAGGCGTGGTTAAAGCCGGTGATATTCAGGCGGATCAAGACATTGAAGTCTTAAATCCGGAACAGCCCATTGCAACTTTGTGTGGTAAAAATGCAAAATTATATATTGAGCTTACCATCAGCAGAGGCAGAGGGTATGTAGGTGCCGATAAGAATAAAAGCGATGATCTGCCTATTGGTGTAATTGCCATCGATTCCATTTACACTCCGGTAGAAAGAGTGAATGTAACCGTTGAAAATACCCGTGTGGGTCAGATTACAGACTATGACAAGCTGACATTGGATGTATTCACTAACGGAACACTGGTTCCGGATGAAGCAGTCAGTCTGGCCGCTAAAGTACTTAGTGAGCACTTAAGCCTTTTCATCGACTTATCCGAAAATGCCAAAACTGCAGAAGTTATGGTAGAAAAAGAAGACGATGAAAAAGAAAAAGTATTAGAAATGAGCATTGATGAACTGGAATTATCCGTTCGTTCTTATAATTGCCTGAAGAGAGCCGGAATTAATACCGTAGAAGAGTTAACCAATAAAACTTCTGAGGATATGATGAAGGTTCGTAATCTGGGACGTAAGTCACTGGAAGAAGTTCTGGCAAAATTAAAAGAACTGGGACTGCAGTTCAATGCAATTGACGAATAATAAGACGAAAAGATGCACTAAAGCATGAAATTACCATGCTTAAGTGCAACTAAGTTTCGTCTGGAAGAACGCGAAGCGTTATTCTCTAAATGATTTACGTCTGCGTGGTAAGTCCGAAAGGCACATGTAGGCGGCTCATAAGTGGCAGCAAAGCACTCGGCAAATAAGGCCAAAGAGCGTGGCTGGGTGTACCATAAGGTGAGAGAAGGATAATCCTTCAGAGAGGAGCCGAAAATGGCAAAATACAGAAAATTGGGCAGAACATCTGACCAGAGAAAAGCATTATTGAGAAGTCAGGTGACCAGCCTTTTATACAAAGGTAAAATTGTTACAACCGAAGCAAAAGCAAAAGAAGTAAAGAAGATTGCCGAAGGCTTGATTGCAATGGCTGTAAAAGAAAAAGATAATTTTGAAATGGTTAAAGTTTCCGCTAAAGTTCCGGTAAAGGACAAAGACGGAAAGAGAGTAAAAGAAGTAGTAGACGGAAAGAAAGTAACCAAATACGAAACAGTAGAAAAAGAAATCAAAAAAGATCTGTCCACCAGATTACATGCAAGAAGACAGATGCTGAAAGTATTCTATCCTGTTAAAGAGGTTCCTGCTGCTAATGCCGGCAAGAAGAAAAACACCAAGGAAATAGATCTTGTGGCAAAAATGTTTGATGAGTACGGTGTTAAATATGCCAACCGTAAGGGCGGTTACACCAGAATCGTTAAAATCGGACAGCGTAAAGGTGATGCTGCCATGGAAGTAGTATTAGAATTAGTATAATAATGATAGAATTAAAGCACCCGGAGGATTTCCACCGGGTGTTTTGCTTATAGAACTATTTTAAAGCTTTATGGAAATGCTGATAATCTTTCATGGAATTCCACTTACCGCCCCAGGTAAATCCATGCTTTTTAAAGAGTTCATAGCATAAATCATTTTCATCTATTTTGTAAGGGAACTCTTTGCTTCGGTCGGTATAGATTTCACTGCCGGCTGGGGAAACATAAGTATTTCCGTCTTTCCTGAAAACAACATAAGGATTATAAAGGGGATTGATGTCGATGGCCATTCCCAAAGCGTGCTTGGAAAGGTTTCCGGAAACCTCTACAATCCGATAGTTGAAACAGGAGGTATTGTTATCTTCCATGGAAAGGGTGTCATCACCATCATACTCCTCGATCAGGCGGATTTTTTCGATCTGATACTTGTTTTGGTATAATTCATAGAAGATTTCCAGAAGATCATCGGCTATGGCCTGATTGCATATCAGTTCACCGGTCTGTACTTCCCCGTTGAAATCATAGTGAAGAACCTCTAAGTGGCGGAGATCTTCGTAAGAAAGGGTTTCCAGGGCGGCTTCAGGAAAGGAAACGCCACTTATATAGGCGATTAACTCATCACTTAACGGTTCCTTATAAAAACCCGGCTGATAGACTTCGCGGTTTTCGGGAATCGGATCAGGTTCAGGGGTAGGTACTGGTGCTAATGTATGTGTCGGCGTGGGGGTTGTTTCCGGTAAAGCGGAAGGAGCTGCGGGCTTTGGGGTTTTTGAAGGCGTGGCATAAGCAGTTTCCGGATTTTTCTCCGCATAGTCCGCCAGGGTTTCGGCTCCTGTTAAAATGCGTGCGGTAATGGCACAAAGAATAATAAATATGGTCAATAAGCCTAAGTTTTTAATCAGTTTTTTCATAACATGCTTCCTCTCATCTTTTAATAATATAGCAATCGAAACAATAAAAGCAAGCCATACTTGTAATTGATAATTTTTTTTAGTAAAATGAAGGACAGACGTATTCACAAAAAGTGGAAGAAATCAGGTAGATAATGAGTATTATTAAAACGGAAAAATTAATATTTGAATATATACGCCGTGATGAAGAAGGGAATGTTGAAGGTCTTATCCGTGCGGTGGATGATGTGAATCTGAATGTTAAACAGGGCGATTTTGTTGCCATACTGGGGCATAACGGTTCGGGGAAATCAACCCTGGCCAAACACATCAATGCTATTTTGTATCCCACGGAAGGAACAGTCTGGGTGGATGGCAAGGACACCGGCGACGATGATAATCTGTGGGAGATCAGACAGAAGGCAGGAATGGTGTTTCAAAACCCGGACAATCAGATTATCGGACAAGTGGTAGAAGAGGATGTGGGATTCGGCCCTGAGAATATGGGAGTACCGACTCCGGAGATCTGGCAGCGGGTGGAAGAAAGCCTAAAGGCAGTGGGAATGTACGAATACCGCAAGAAATCCCCTAACCGGCTTTCCGGCGGACAAAAGCAGCGAATCTCCATTGCCGGAGTACTGGCTATGCATCCCAAATGCATTGTTTTGGACGAACCCACAGCAATGCTTGACCCCAATGGGCGAAAAGAGGTTATTCGGTCTATTCGGGCGTTAAATGATGTAGAAGGCATTACCGTGGTCTTGATTACTCATTATATGGAAGAAATCATTCATGCCCATAAGGTTTTTGTAATGGATAAAGGCAAGATTGCCATGGAAGGAACCCCCAGGGAGATTTTTTCCCAAGTGGATAAGCTTAAAAGCTTGCGATTGGATGTGCCGCAGGTTACCCTTTTGGCGCATGAACTGAAAAAAAGCGGGGTGAAAAATATTCCGGATGGAATACTGACCCGCCAGGAGCTGATAAAGGCACTGGGATTGTAGGGAGTTATTATGTCAATTATATTAGATCATGTTAATTATATATATGAAAAAGATACGGCAATGGCATCGGCAGCATTGTCAGATATTAATCTGGTGATTCCGGACGGACAGTTTATCGGTCTGATCGGTCATACCGGTTCGGGCAAATCGACCCTGGTACAGCATTTAAATGGATTGCTTAAGCCCATTTCCGGGAATATCTATTATAACGGTGCGGATATTCATGACAGCGACTATGATAAGAAGCAGCTGCGCAGTAAGGTTGGCCTGGTATTCCAATATCCGGAGCATCAATTGTTTGAGATTGATGTTTTCAGCGATGTTTGCTATGGCCCTAAGAACCTGGGCTTAGATAAGCTGGAAGTAGAACTGCGGGCATATAATGCCTTAAAGCAGGTGGGAATTGAAGAAGAGTATTTTTATCAGTCGCCCTTTGATCTGTCCGGCGGACAGAAAAGAAGGGTTGCCATCGCGGGAGTTTTGGCTATGCGTCCGGAAGTTCTGATTTTAGACGAGCCAACAGCCGGCTTGGATCCTCGCGGCCGGGATGAGATTTTGGATCAGATCGCTGCATTGCGGGCAGAAACCGGTATGAGTGTTATTTTGGTTTCCCATAGTATGGAAGATGTGGCCAAGTATGTGGAACGGATTATTGTGATGAATAAAAGCAGTATTGTGTATGATGACAGTCCGGCGGAAGTGTTCAGACATTATAGAGAGTTGGAAGAGATTGGCCTGGGTGCCCCCCAGATGACCTATATCATGCAGGACTTGCGGCAGAAGGGTCTGGCGGTCGATACCGACGTGATATCTGTGGAAGCGGCAAGAGACACGATATTGGCTGCATTAAGAGAGAGAAAGGCATAGGAAGCTAAGCGATTATGTTGAGAGATATTACATTAGGACAATATTATCAGACTGATTCGGTTATACACCGGCTGGACCCCAGGGTCAAGCTGGTGGCTACCATATGCTTTATTGTGTCGTTGTTTCTGGTAAAAGGTTTTATCGGTTACGCTGTGGCAGGAGCGTTTCTGTTTATAATTATTAAGCTGTCAAAAGTACCCTTTAAATTTATTATTCGGGGAATGAAGGCTATTATTTTTTTACTTCTAATTGCGGTGGTATTTAATTTATTTACGGGAACCGGTGAGCCGGTAATAAGCTTCTGGAAACTGACCATCACCTGGGAGGGAATCCGCACGGCAGTGTTTATGGCCATTCGCCTGGTGCTGCTGATTACGGGGTCCTCTATTATGACGTTAACGACCACACCAAATAATCTCACGGACGGAATGGAAAAGCTGATGAGGCCCCTTAAGGTATTTAAGGTACCGGTTCATGAGGTGGCGATGATGATGTCGATAGCCTTGCGTTTTATTCCTATTTTATTAGAAGAAACGGATAAGATTATGAAAGCCCAGATTGCCAGGGGGGCTGATTTTGAAAGCGGAAATCTGATTAAAAAGGCCAAAAGTCTGGTGCCGTTGCTGGTGCCGCTGTTTATTTCGGCATTTCGCCGGGCAAATGATCTGGCCATGGCGATGGAAGCAAGATGCTATCGGGGGGGTGATCATCGAACCAAGATGAAACCCCTTGTGTATAAACGCCGGGATTATATTTCTTATGGGTTGATAGTATGCTATCTGGCGATTGCGGTTACAGCCGGAAGATTGTTAATCTAGGAAGAGGAAACTGGTTATGGAGCGGGATAAAAAGCGGATTAAGCTAACGGTAGCGTATGACGGAACCAATTATCAGGGATGGCAGGTTCAGCCCATGGTGCCCACTATCGAAGGAGAACTGAATAAACATCTTTCGCAGTTGCTGGAGGAGGAAATTACCGTAATCGGAGCCAGCAGAACGGATTCCGGAGTTCATGCTTTGTGCAATATTGCCGTATTTGACAGCAAAACAATGATTCCTGGGGAAAAGATATCTTATGCCCTGAATCAAAGATTGCCGGAGGATATCAGGATTCAAAAGTCGGAAGAGGTGGCAGGGGATTTTCACCCCAGACATTGTAACAGCCGGAAAACCTATGAGTATCGGATCTGGAATGCTGAGTTTCCGTTACCTACCAGGCGTCTTTACCATCACTTCACATATAAGAAACTGGATGTAGAACAGATGAAAAAGGCCGCTGTGTATCTGGAAGGGGAACATGACTTTAAAAGCTTTTGCGCAGTAGCAGCAGTGGTGGAAACTACAGTACGCACGATATATGAAGTAAATGTGGAGCGGCAACAGGAAGAAATTGTTATCCGTGTTTGCGGAAATGGTTTCCTCTATAATATGGTAAGAATTATTGCCGGTACCCTCATGGAAGCAGGAATCGGGAAATATCCCCCGGAGCACATTTTGACCATTATAGAAGCAAAGAACCGCAGTGCGGCAGGTCCTACGGCACCGGCGAACGGATTGACATTGGTGAAATATGAGTTTACGTAGAAAAATAATTTTTTATGCAATACTAATTGTAGCAATAGCATGCCGAATTATTCTGTTTGTTTCTCATCCCGGCGGGCTGAATCAGGATGAGGCATCCATCGGATATGAAGCTTGGTCACTGTTGACCAGTGGAATGGACCGCAACGGAATGTCCTGGCCGGTTCATTTTATTGCCTGGGGGAGCGGTCAGAATGCTTTGTATGCATATCTTTCCCTGCCATTTATAAAGGTATTTGGTTTGCATGTATTTTCCATCCGCCTGGTGAATCTGCTTTGCGGCATTTTATCCATAGTTGCGGTTTATTCTATGGTAAATAAAGCATACGGTTATAAGACTGCGGTCATTGCCATGACGCTTGCAGCCATCGCCCCATGGCATATCATGCTGAGCAGATGGGCATTAGAGTCCAACCTTTTTCCGGCCATGTTTTTGTTTGCGTTATGGGCACTTATGAAGGCTCAGGAAAAACGGTATTTTTATTATATTGCGGCACTGCTGCTGGGTTTATCCTTATATGTGTATGGCTCGGCATATCTGGTGATTACCCTGTTTGCTGTGGTGGTGATGTGCTATTTTCTAAGACAGAAAGCTATTTCCTGGAAGGAGGCCCTTTTCTCGGTGCTCTTGTATCTGGTGATTGCCTTTCCCATTTATTTATTTGTTTTGATAAATGTTTTGGGATGGGATACCATCCGGCTGGGATGCTTTACAATTCCGCGAGTATGCGGTGAAAGAATGTTGTCCATGTGGCAAGGACTTTCAATAAGTAAAATATTAGAAAACATAAAGATGCTGGTGCTTTTTCAGACGGACGGTAATATTCGTAATGCAATTCCCTATTATGGCTGCTTTTATCTGGTATCTCTTCCTTTTTGTATGAATGGTATTCTGGTACTGGTGAAAAAGCGGGAGGCCCTTTCTTTTATGGTGTTATGTGCATTGGTTTGTGCCAGCGGCCTCTTTCTTGTCTATAGTGACCCCAATATTAATCGGGTGAATGCTATTTATTTTCCGTTGATTATCTGCACAGCCGCAGGTTTGGCTGATATGCTCAAAGGAAAAAAGGTAATGCTTGCGGTGGCAGGCTGCTATTTCCTTCTTTTTGCAGGCTTTTGCAGTCAATACTTTGGCAAAGAATACCGGGATCAGATAGCTGAAGAATTTTTTGCATCTTTTGGGGAAGCGTTGGTGCAGGCCGATGAACTGGCTAAAACGGATCAGGGAAAACGCACCGTATATGTTACCGGAAATGTTAATATGCCTTATATTTATGCACTGTTTTACAATCGCATTGATCCTGAAGTTTACCTGCAAACAGCAGAATTTTGGGAACGGAATACAGCATTTGAGTTTGTCAGATCTTTTGCCGGTTATCAATTTTATGTGGATGATATTGACCGTAGTCAGCCCGGAATATACGTGCTGCGGAATGATCAATTAGTTAATTTAGAGGTTACGGATGAAGTTTATTACTTTGATCGGTTTTCCGTAGTGGAAATAAGATAGAAAAACCTCCTTTTTCTAAAAATAATTGTTGACACACGCGGACACGTATAATATAATATTGCAATGTGGCGATGTTTTTTAATGTCGGACCAAAGCCCCGGCGAGACATTATAAATATATGTTCCAACAACAGGTTTCATGAGGACTCACCCTACGGCCCGGACATCCGTATCAGAGCATGAAAGAGACCAAAGAGTATTCCTTGCGAGGAAAGATAGTTTAACGGAGGTAACACGATGAAAACATTTATGGCCAGTCCTGCTACAATCGAAAGAAAATGGTATGTAGTGGACGCTACTGATATGACTTTAGGACGCATGGCAAGTGAAATTGCCAAAGTGTTAAGAGGTAAGAACAAAGCAATCTTTACCCCTCACATTGATACCGGTGATTACGTAATCGTTGTAAACGCTGCTAAGATCAAAGTGACCGGTAAGAAGCTGGATCAGAAGATTTACTATCGTCATTCCGAATATGTAGGCGGTATGAAAGAAACAACATTAAAAGAAATGTTAGCGAAGAAGCCTGAACAGGTTGTTGAACTTGCAGTTAAAGGCATGCTTCCCAAAGGACCTTTAGGAAGACAAATGTACACCAAGCTTCATGTATATGCAGGACCTGAGCACAATCAGGCAGCACAGAAGCCGGAAGTATTAACATTTTAATCGAAAGGGACTGAAAGGAGATAAAAATAATGGCTAAAGCAGCAGCAAAATGCTACGGAACAGGTAGAAGAAAAAAATCAATTGCCAGAGTGTATTTAACACCCGGTAAAGGAAATATCGTAATTAATAAAAGAGAAATTGATGACTATTTCGGATTGGAGACCTTAAAGGTTATTGTACGTCAGCCTATGGTAGCTACTGATACAGTAGGCAAATTCGATGTTATGGTAAATGTACGCGGTGGTGGTACCACAGGTCAGGCCGGTGCGATCAGACACGGTATTGCCAGAGCATTGCTACAGGCAGATGCCGACTTCAGACCCGTTCTGAAGAAAGCAGGCTTCCTCACCAGAGATCCTCGTATGAAGGAAAGAAAGAAATACGGACTTAAGGCAGCTCGTAGAGCACCACAGTTCTCAAAACGTTGAGCAGTTATCTGCGAATCAAATGCATATCAAAGCCCCAGAATGCTTGCATTCATGGGGCTTTTGTTATGCACTTTGATTCATTGGAAGGCAAGAAATGGCCGACATGGAGCTTGCGGAATGGAGGTTATTTCTTGAATGCGCAGATAACGTCCGCCTACCGATTCTTATGTAAACCAAACGATGAAATTAAAATTTCACTTTACAGGTTGTATTTTGTTATTTAATTGGATATAATAGAATGAAAGATATAATTATGATAAAATTATGATAGGAGAATTGATATGATACAAATTAGACCTGTTTCGGATTTGCGAAATAAGTTTCCGGAAATAGAAAATGTAGTAAAAGAGGGTGATCCGGTTTATTTGACGAAAAATGGATATGGAGCTATGGTTGTTCTTAGCCTTGAAGCATACTCACAATTAACAGAGGGCATAGAAATAGCATTAGATGAAGCTGATCATTTAGCTTTTCAAGATAATAGACGCTATTCTCATGATGAAGTATTTTCAAATATGCGGAGGAACGTCAATGGCTGAAACCCAATATACACTTCGCTATTTACCTTTGTTTTATGAAGATTTGGAAAGCAAAGTATCTTATATAGCAATTAGTTTGAAAAATCCTCAGGCAGCTAATGAATTACTGGATGAAGTAGAAAAGGCGATTTTGGAGCGCCAAACAGTTGCGGAATCCTTTAAAGCATATCGTTCTTTGAAAGAAAGAAGATATCCTTATTATCGCATTTATGTGAAGAATTTTGTTATCTTTTATGTTGTAATTGGCGATGAGGGTAATGAAAAAATTATGGAAGTTAGGAGATTCTTGTATCAGAAACAGAATTTTCGGAATAAAATTGGCTGATTTTTTACAAAATGATATGATTTGAACTATATTATTCTGATAGAGGCTTTGCTGTCGTGCAAAAAAGGAGACGCAGAATGAAAATAGAAATAATTCGCCTACAACATAATGATAAGTATTGGAATAAAGCAATTGATTTTGCCGAGAATTGCTCATGGGTTGCAGGAAAACATCTTGCTCAGATGTTGCGGGAGAATCGGTTTACTGATTGGGAATCAGTCTTTTTGGCGGTAGATAACAATGATATTTGTGCCTATTGTACTTTATTGAAAGAAGATTATTACCCGGAAAACAGATATTCTCCATGGGTTAGCACTCTTTTTGTAACAGAAAATGCACGAGGAAAGAGAATAAGTCATAAATTGATTGAAGGTGCAATCGCTTATGCAAGGGAAGAGGGATTTTCAAAAGTATATACGCCATCAGAGATGGAAGGCTTCTATGAAAAATGCGGTTACCAACCCATTGATAAACTAGAGAATTATGGCGGGGATATTGAAACTATATTTATGAGGGAATTGTAAAAAAAGATAAGTCTGGTACCGTGATAATAGGTATTATAGTGATGATAATCGCTTTTCCATTATGGCCGATATGGCGGCATCTTTATGCCGCTTCACCAGCCCGGCATAATACCTTCTGCTCACCGGCAGCATCGTTTGTTCATCCAGATACAAACCTGATCGGTCGATGCGAACGATTGCATCAAAATTAACAATATATCCTTGATGAACCTGCGGAAACCGATGATTATCCATCCGGTTTTGAAGACTTCGAAAGGACTCATAAGTGGAATACACCCGGTCTTTTGTATGAATATCTATCCGGTTCACGACCTTTTCCATGTACAGGATTTCATGATAGGGGATCCGTATCACATCGGATTGCATCCGAATCTTCAGATAATTTTCTTCCAGATGCAGCTTTTCATTCAAATAGTCCACGGTCACAAGGGATTTATCAAGTAATCGAGTCAGTCGTTCATACTGTAATGGTTTTACAATATATCCCAGCGCGTCAACATCATACGCTTGCAGGGCAAAATTATCATGAATGGTGATAAAAAGAATTACTGCCTGTTTTGAATATTCACGTATTGACTTTGCCAGCGCGATTCCGTTTTCCTGACCGATTTCCACATCCAGAAGAAGAATATGGTAAAACTTCCCCTTACTGATGTCCTCCAGCAATTCTCTTCCTTCGTGGTAGACGGTTACACAAAAATCTTTTTGCCAATCCTTCTGATAACTTGACAAATATTCTTCCATAGTATTGCAAAAAAGCGGTTCATCATCACACACTGCAATTTGATATGCCATATTTTATCTCCTGTGTATCGATTTTATGAAAATCATTTTCACTTATCTAATAATGTATAATTATTTATACCCGAAAGTCAATAGAAATCCTTTCATTCATTCCAAATATCATCTCCGATATACCAACTCTCACAGAATTGTTGTAGTGTTTTTTAATTAATGATACCATATTATACATAGCCTGAGTTGCTGCTCCTCTGGTATAATATAGTAATATTAACATGGCGGAGGTATGACGTGGTCTTTTATAGTGAATTTTTTATTTTGGTGTTACTTTTTTCGGTCAGTTATTTTGCCTGCAGCCTTTTTCTGAAACCAAAACTGCAAGGATATAAAAGTGATTTTTGCCTCTACAGTTTTGCGCTTTTCTGGCAATTAATCAGCCATCAGGGAGGTGTCTGGCAATGGATTGCGGTGTTTCTTGGCTTTCTAATTCCCTTATTCATGTTTCAGGGACATTTGGCTTTAAAGATAGGCGTTTATGCCGGAATTGTCAGTGTTCTTTTGGGATTCCACAGTATAACTTTATGGATTCTGACAGAGGCTGTAGGGGTTAAGGCCAATCAACTTCCGGTGGGATATACGGCTTCTCAAATTGCAGAAATATTTGTCCTGCTCTTCTTTTATCTGATGTTGACCTTCTGGAAAGAATATAAAAGCAAACCAAGAGTCTGGAAACAGAATCCATACCTGCTTGGTTCCAGTACCATGGTATTGCTTGTGATGCTGACAATCTTCTTTCTGCTGTTCTACTACCGGTATTATCCGGTTGTTTCGGAAACTCCGGTCACCATTGTTAACGCTGAATTAAAGGATAAGATATTGTCTATAATCTTAACCTTTATTCTGGTCATTGCCACGATTATCTTTGAGCTATATAAAGATGCGGTTAACCATTTAGAAAAAGCCCTTTTGGAAGCAATGAACCTGCGGGTATACCGGATGCAGGATGAATTATACCGTTCCACCGAAGATAACCTTCGAAAACTTACCGAGCTGCGCCATGATTTTAAGAACCATCTGACAGTGGCACAGGAATATTTGCAGCGGGAAGATTATACCTTGGCCAGGGAGTATCTGAAGACTGTCAGCGGTTATGTACAGACACCGGAGGATGTTGTTATTACAAAAAACCGGATTATATCTGCAATCCTGACGATTAAGCAAAGCACTTGTCACAATAAAAACATTCAATTTAAATATCATATTGACTGTGGTACTATCCATATTACAGATATGGATATGAGTACTCTCCTGTCAAATATATTAGATAACGCGATTGAAGCCGCTGAGCAATGTCCGGAGGGACATCGTGAGATCTGGCTGGAGTTTCTGCAAGAAAAACAGTATCTGATGCTTTTTTGCGGCAACACTTGTATCCGTCCTCCAAGGCGAAGCGGCAACAATTTTTTGACTTCCAAGGAAGAGGCCCCTCTTCATGGTATCGGTATATACAGCATAAACACCGTGATTGAAAAATACAACGGAGAATTAAAGACTTCCTGCGAAAATAGTATATTTGAACTGGAAGCAATATTAACTGATCCCCAAAAATAATATTAAATTATTTTATAAAAAATTTTAAAGGAAAAATAGGAGGAATAGTAATGCAAAAAACAAAATTAGGTATTTCAGTAGGATTATTCGGGGCGGCACTTTACTTTGTAGGTCTTTTTGGCGGGTATATCGCGTTGATTCTTTTAACTGGCTATGTGCTGCTTTGTGAGGAAGATGAGTGGCTGAGAAAAACGAGTGTGAAGGCAGTTATACTGCTGGCTGCATTTTCTTTAATAACGGTAATAATCGGATTTATTCCTGATACGCTGGATATTATTACGAGTTCGGTACGGACCGTTTTTTCCTCTTTTTCAATTCCGTTTATACCGGCTATTTTCAGTATCATTCTGAAGATGGTCAGTATGATTAAATCTATTGCATTTATTATTTTCGGATTAATGGCTTTGAAAAAGAGTGATGTCAAGATTTCCTATTTAGATAATTTTGTAGATAAATATATGCAATAAAGAAGAACTTTGATAAAACTGTATGGAAATATAGAGAATCAAACCAGAAATGATATACGAATTGTTCTGTGTAAATGTTTTTCTGAAAAAGTAATATTTATACATGTTTTTGTGAAAAAATACATAAAACTCCCAACCTGATTACAAGAAAATAGTAATAAGTCTGGATTTTTAAATGACGACATGATAAAATGTAGGCAATGTTTACAATGAAAATGTGCGTTAAAAGAGAGGATGCAGGGATGGAGTATAGCGAACAACGTTTTAAAGAAAGTGCAAATATTAAAGCAAGAAGTGTATGGCTAATGCTGTGTATCGTATTATCCGGAGCTTATGTAATTGAGATTGTCAAAGGTCTGCGGGGAATGGATTATTATATTAAATTCCTGCTGATTTGTTGGACACCATTTCTCGCTGGGGCAATCATTTTAAAGGTAAAAGGAAAAAGTACGGATATTTATAAGCATATTGTAGCAATTGGATATGGCATATTTTACACATTTGTTATTTTGACGTCAACCTCGGCGTTGGCTTTTGTTTACATATTACCGTTGACCAGTATGCTGATTTTATATAAAAACCGTAATTACATATTACAATGTGGTATTGCTAATGTTATTGTTCTTGTAATTAGTATTATTATTCATTATATGAATGGACAGAATCTGGCTGAGGATGTTACCCAGTATGAAATACAGGTGGCGTGTATTATCCTTTGTTACATCGGATATGTGTTGTCTATTAATCATTTGACTGCTTCTGATGGTGCAATGTTGGGTGCAGTAAAAGGAAATCTGGATAAAGTGGTTAATACCATTGAAACGGTAAAAGTAGCCAGTAACGCTATTGTAGATGGAATGGCATCAGTCAGAGAGCTGGCAGATGAGAATATCGATAGCGCCAATACGGTGGTGGCAGGAATGAATGACCTGACAAATCAAAACAAGGTATTACAGAACACAACTGATTCTTCACTTAACTTAACTGAAACAATTAATGCACAAGTGCAGAATGTCGCAGCAATGATTAGTCAAATGGTTGAACTGGTAGCAGAATCAACCGATCATGCCAAGGCCAGTTCGGGGGAACTGTCCGAAGTGGTAACATCAACCAATGTGATGGCAGAGTTATCAGCAGAAGTAGAAAGTGTATTAAGCGAGTTTAAAAACGAATTTAACACAATGAAAGAGGAAGCCCAGACGATTGATAATATTACGTCTCAGACCAACCTGCTTTCTTTGAATGCATCTATTGAGGCTGCCAGAGCCGGCGAGGCTGGCAGAGGCTTTGCCGTAGTAGCCGATGAAATCAGGAACTTAAGCTTAGGAACCCAGACCTCATCTAACAGTATATTTGCAGCATTACAACATCTGGAGCAAACCTCTGATAAGATGACGGAATCCATTACTAAGATTTTAGAGATTATTAATCAGACCTTAGATAAGGTTAATCAGGTTGATCAGAGCGTGGAAAAAATCACGCAGGATTCAGTACAGATGGGGGATAACATTCAGGCAATAAATGCGGCTATGCGGGAAGTGGAAGTATCCAATGCCAACATGGTGGTTAATATGCAGGAAGTGTCCAAAGTTGTGGATACTATGACAGAAGGTGTCAATCATTCTGATGAAACTACCAAGATAATGGTAGATAAATATGTTGAAACGACAGAAAACATTGTCGAAATTGAGAAGGTCGTTGGCAAGCTGATGGAAGAACTGGGTGCCGGTGGATTTATGGGCATCAAAGATATCCAGAACGGAATGCCGGCCAAGTTAATTGTAGGCGGTCAAGAATATAGGGCGGAAATCAAGGAAGTGCTAAAAGAGGGGGTTGTGATTGAAACAGAGCATGAATTATCTATATCAGACCGTGAAGCTGTTTGCACTTTCCAAATTATTGTTGAAAATGCAATGTATAACTGGGAAAAGATGAATATCCGGGCAAATAAGGAAAAGTGTTCTTATGTTATTATGCTGACCGGAAATCCGAAGATTATGAACAGAAGACGGCATGTACGAATGCCGCTTAAGAATGACTGCTATGTAACCCTCCCGGGGGATAATCAGACCTATAATGGCAAAATGATCAATTTATCGGCAGGAGGATTTGCCTTCGAGGTAAGGGAATCACGATTTGCCAATGCTAAAGGTAAAATGGTTGGTTTGAAGGTTAATAATTTTGAACTGCTAAAGGGCTGCGAATTGCAGGCAAAGGTAATACGGGCCAGCGGCGAGAATGGGAACTATGTAATTGGCTGCCGGTTATTGGAAGATAACAAAGACATATTGGATTACGTAAAAAGAAATTATAAAGAAAAATAAAAATATATTAATCGAAAAAGCGCATATCGGCAGTAAATGCCGCAGATGTGCTTTTTTGAAAAAGAAACAGAGAGGTGCCTTATGAATCAGCAGGAGCAGAACCACAAACGGCGTGTGCGTTACAAGGGAACGCATCCCAGAGGCTATCAGGAAAAGTATAAGGAATTGCAGCCGGAGAAGTATCCGGAGACAGTGGAACGAGTTATCAGTAAGGGCAGCACCCCGGTTGGGATGCATATTTCCATATGTGTAGAGGAAATTCTGGATTTCTTACAGATTAAGCCTGGGCAAACCGGTTTGGATGCAACTTTAGGTTACGGCGGCCATACCTTGGAAATGTTAAAGTGCTTAACCGCTGATGGACAAAAGGCAGGACATATTTATGGTTTGGATGTGGACGGTGCGGAACTTGCCAGGACACAGAAACGTTTGGCGGGATTAAGCTACGGAGAAGATATTCTGACAGTGAAACAATTGAATTTCGCAGATATTGATCAGGTGGCGGCGGAAGCAGGCGGATTTGATTTTATTTTAGCGGATCTGGGCGTGTCCTCCATGCAGATTGATAATCCCAATCGTGGATTTTCCTATAAGAAAAACGGTCCGTTGGATCTGCGGTTAAACCCGGAAAAAGGAATATCGGCAGCTCAGCGTTTAAAAGAGGTAACAAGAGAAGAACTGCAAGGGATGCTGATAGAGAATGCGGATGAGCCTTACGCAGAGGCCATTGCTAAGGCGATTGTGGGAGCAAGGAAAAAGGGTATGGAAATAACTACCACAACTAAGCTTCAACAAATCATCGAAGAAGCCCTTTGCTTTATCCCGTTGGCCGAAAGAAAAGAGGCAGTGAAAAAATCCTGTCAAAGAGCCTTTCAGGCCTTACGAATCGATGTAAATCATGAATTTGAAGTATTGGAACAGTTTTTGGAAAAACTGCCGAATGCATTGAATACAGGCGGGCGGGTGGCGATATTGACCTTTCATTCGGGAGAGGACCGGATGGTTAAGAAATCCTTTAAGAATCTGTGCAGGGAAGGGATTTACAGCGAGGTGGCAACGGAAGTGATCCGTCCATCAGCAGAGGAATGCAGCCGGAACAGCCGGGCCCGTTCGACAAAGATGCGGTGGGCGATTAAGGTATAAAAGGAGAATGCTATATGCGGTTTGAGTACACAGACGGCAGCAATCAGGATTTTATAAAGTTATGTCATGAATTGGATGAATTTCTGAACCGACTGGTAGGTGGAGAAGAAAACCGTTCGGAATATATTGCTTATAATCAATTAGAAGATATTCATGATGTTATTGTTGCATATGATGGGATGGTTCCGGTTGGCTGTGCAAGTTTTAAGCATTATAGTGATGAACAGGCAGAGGTGAAACGGGTATTTGTTCGTGAGGTATACCGGGGGAGCGGTATTGCCGAAAAACTAATGGAGATGCTGGAAGCGGCAGCAGAAAAGAAGGGATATCACTGTCTGATATTAGAATCGGGAGAACCATTGGTGGCAGCGATGATGCTATATCGCAAACTGGGTTTTCAAATAATACCTAACTACGGTCAGTACAAGGATATGCCGGACTCGGTCTGTATGGGGAAAGCGATTAAAAGATAAGGAGTTTGCATATATGGAAGAGAAAGTAAGATGCGGCTGGTGTTTGAGCGAAGAAATTGTAACCCGTTATCATGATGAAGAGTGGGGTATTCCCATCCATGATGATCGAAAGTATTATGAATACTCCTAATATGATCAGGTCTCAAAGAAAGATAGAAGCTGTCATTAATAATGCCAGACAGTTTAAGAAAATACAGGAGGAATTCGGCACCTTTGACCAATATTTATGGGGATATTCCAATTATAAGACGATTATTTATCAAGAACATAGTAAAAGTGGAATACCAGCTCGGAATGAACTCTCTGATATTATCAGTAAAGATTTGAAAAAACGGGGGTTTAAGTATTTGGGGAGCATCACAGTGTACGCCCATCTACAGTCCTGTGGGATTATAAATGATCATATAACATCCTGTTTTTGTTATGAGCAGACTATAAGTCACCATCCTGTTATTTACCAAAAAGAGTAAAGCATTATATGTTGTGGAGTTTGCAAACTATTGAAAAATAAAAAAGTATAATAAAATAGAACAAGAATTAATATAGGAAGGAAACATCAAAATGAATATACAGATATTCGGAACAAAGAAATGCTTTGATACCAAAAAGGCAGAACGCTATTTTAAAGAGCGAAATGTCAAATATCAATTTATTGATATGAAAGAAAAGGGTATAAGCAAGGGGGAATATAACAGTGTGAAGCAGGCGCTGGGCGGTATATCTGTGATGCTTAACGAGCAGTGCAAGGATAAGGAATTACTGGCATTGATCAAACACCTTGCAGAAGAAGATAAGGACGATAAAGTTTTGGAAAATCAAAAAATATTAAAAACGCCCATTGTCAGAAGCGGAAAGCAGGCAACTGTTGGGTATCGGCCGGAAGTATGGGAGACTTGGAGTAAAAACAAATGAGCAGTATTTATTTAGGAGTTAGTGTGGTTTTTCCACTATTATGTTATATGCTAATCGGAATTATCCTGAAAAAGGCAGGATGGCTGAGTGAGAAAACCTTAACCGATATGAACCGGCTGGTGTTTCGATTATTTCTGTTTTCTCTCATATTTTTAAACTCTTATTCGGTGAATATAGCAGATGCTTTTCATAAAGAAAATCTGCAGGTATTGATGTTGGCACTGGCGGCAGTGCTGGCTGCTTTTGCGATCAGTAGATTTATTTGTGGAAAGATGGGCATTTCCAAGGCGAGAAAAGCGATAATAGTACAGGGAATCTACCGAAGCAATCTGGTTTTATTCGGCTTGCCGGTCAGCCTGTCCATTTACGGAGAAGGGAATCAAAGTGCCATAGCCCTGCTAATCGCTGTAATCGTACCACTTTACAATATTATTGCGGCGCTATTGTTGGCCAATGCTTCCGGAGAAAAAACCACTGGAACCAGGTTAGTTAAGCAGGTTTT
Source organism: Lachnospiraceae bacterium (assembly GCA_031556725.1). Taxonomy (GTDB): domain Bacteria; phylum Bacillota; class Clostridia; order Lachnospirales; family Lachnospiraceae; genus UBA935. The sequence goes on from JAVBSL010000023.1 coordinate 23,658, forward strand.
CTTGAATCCCCTGGTACTGGGATCATTCTTAGGACTGGCTTTTAATATGCTGGGTATATCTTTTCCCAAACTGATTATGGATACCATAACCGGGCTGTCCAAAGTGGCAACGCCTTTAGCCTTTATCGTACTGGGCGGAAGCCTGGTATTTGATAATTTCCGAAAGGATTTGAAGGCAGTATTATCTATTTGCATTATCCGGTTAGTTGTTCTGCCTTTGGTTGTGATTGGAATCGGCATCACATTGGGAATGCGGAACCAGGCTATAGTTGCTCTTTTGGGGACATTTGCATCTTCCACGGCAGTGGCGTCCTATACCATGGCTAAGAATGCCGAGGTGGAGTCAGAACTGGCGGGAGAAATAGTAGCAGCCACGACGGTGATATCCATTTTAACGATGTTTTTATGGATTACGGGATTAAATTATTTTGGAATTATATAGAAAACTATGATAAAATAAGATACATTAATCACAAATTTGCGAAGGTGTAGAATGGATGTTAAGAAAACCAATGTAATGCGGATATTGGATGATAAAAAAATTGCGTATGATTGTTTTACATACGATAATACAAAATTAAATGCTGTGGAGGTAGCCAATTGTCTGGGGCAATCCCCGGATACAGTGTTTAAGACTTTAGTCACCGTGGGTAAATCAAAAGAACACTATGTATTCATTCTGCCGGGTCATAAAGAACTTGACTTAAAGAAAGCAGCTAAGGCAGCAGGAGAAAAATTTATTGAAATGATTCCTCAAAAGGAGCTTTTACCCTTAACCGGATATATACACGGTGGATGTTCTCCAATCGGTATGAAGAAGCAGTTTAAGACTTTTATCGATGAATCCGCAGAAAATTTGGAAGTAATTTATTTTTCGGCTGGGCGGGTAGGATATCAAATAAAATTATCACTGCCAGATTTACAGAAAGTGATTGTTGTAAGCCCCGCAGATATAACTTAAGGCGGTAAGTTGCGCAAACATGACAAGCTGTCGTCGTATTAAATATGATACAATCAGATAAAAATATTGATTCAAGGAGGAGAGAGATGGCTTTTGATTACAAGAAGGAATATAAAGAATTTTATCTGCCGCCAAGCAAACCGAGTATTATAGAAATCCCGGCGATGAACTTTCTGGCCGTAAGAGGACAAGGCGATCCCAATGAAGCAGGCGGAGCATATTCAGAGGCGTTAGGCCTTTTATATGCCATGGCCTACACTATCAAAATGAGTTATAAGGGAAGTTACAAGATAGAGGGTTTTTTTGAGTATGTGGTGCCGCCGTTAGAAGGCTTTTGGTGGCAGGAAGATATACAGGGTGTAGACTACGCTCATAAAGAAACCTTCCAGTGGATCTCATTGATCCGTCTGCCCGATTTTGTTACCGAACAAGATTTTCAGTGGGCGATAGAAGAAGCAACCGAGAAGAAAAAAATGGATTTTTCCAAGGTCACATTTTTTACTTATGAAGAAGGCCTATGTGTTCAGTGTATGCATCTGGGTACTTATGATGATGAACCGCAGACTATTGCCAAAATGGATGAATATGCCAGGGAAAACGGATATCAATTGGATATTACCGAAACCAGATATCATCATGAAATATATTTAAGTGATCCCCGTAAGATTGAGGATAAATCCAAGCTGAAAACAGTGTTACGACATCCCATTAAGAAAGTATAGAGAGTTACTATGGACTTTTATAAACGGACGGCAACGGTCTGTAAGTTGGTTCCTGCCGGAAAGGTGGCAACTTACGGTCAAATTGCATTACTTTGTGAAAAACCGCAGCATTCCCGTCAGGTTGGGTATGCATTAAATAAAAAGATTACTGATGAAGAAGTGCCGGCTCACCGCATTATAAATCATCAGGGCTATCTGTCCGGTGCGCCGGCTTTTGAACAGCCCGATATGCAAAAGCTATTGCTGGAAGGCGAGGAAGTAGAAGTGGAGTATATTGTTGCGAAGCAGCAATATAAGGTGGCTTTAAAGAAATATCAATGGAAGCATACTTTGGAAGATGTACAGAAAATAAAATTGTTTTTTAAAACAGAGCATATTTGAAGCAAAAAAGGGGAATTAAAGATGTTAAATAAAGCAGCACAAAAGATAGCAGATAAAATGATTTTACAGGATATTATACCGGAAGAAGACCGGGAACTATATGAATATGGTATGGTTCAGGGTGTTATCCTGGTAATCAATTGGTTAACAGCCATTTTGATTGGTGCTTTCTTCGGTATGTTCTGGCAGCCGGTAGCATTTTTACTTCTTTTTACAGCAGTAAGGGTTTATGCCGGTGGTTTTCATGCCGGAACACAATTACAATGTTATATATATACTTCGGTGCTGCAATTTGGCGTGATGGCAGCTATTAAGTTTATTTCGATCCCCATGGCGGTTTACATAATATTAATCGGAATCGCAGCTCTTTGCCTTTTTCTGATAGCACCGGTAGAAGCGGAAAATAAACCTATGACGGCGGAAGAACACCAGAAGTATGCTCGCATAGCCAGAAGAAACTGGAGTCTGGAGGTGGCCCTTCTGGTCGTTTGCTTTTTTTTGCAGTGGGAAATGATGTGTCGCTGCATTATTGTAAATTTTGCATTGCTTAGTATCTTATTGATTTTAGGTAAGATAGAGGAAAAAAGAAGATTGACAAGTAGTAGTAATTAAGTATATTCTAACATATCAAGTAATATCAATTGTACCTTTCGATGGTACATCAGGCAGTTTCTGCCAACATTCACAACACGTTTAAATTTATGAGCAGGGATTATATGTTTTTTTATAGTTACAATTCTCTCACTGCCGGTGAGAGAATTAGGGAGGATTATATGGAAAATAGTAATTTGATTGAATTTGAATCTTTAATTAAAGATGTAAAAGAAAAAATATATGTGCGTCAATATGAAACGCTAAAACATGTGAACTCACAAACAATAAAGCTTTATTGGGAGATAGGAGAAGAAATATATAATCAGCAAAAAGATAAATCTTGGGGAAAATCTGTGGTAGAGATTCTTTCGCAGGAATTACAAAAGGAATTTCCAGGAGTCAAAGGATATTCAACACAAAACCTGTGGAGAATGCGCAGTTTTTATATGGAATATAAAGATAATGGAAAACTCTCACTACTGGCGAGAGAAATAAGTTGGACAAATAATTGTGTTATTATTGCAAAATGTAAAAAGGAAACAGAACGGGAATTCTATATGCAGATGACCAAACGATTTGGATGGTCAAAAAATGTTCTGACGAATTTTGTAGAGGCTAATACATATGAAAAATACTTGTTAAATCAGACCAACTTTGATTTAACTTTACCAGAAGAGCGGAAATCACAGGCTAAATTGGCAGTTAAGGATGAGTATACATTTGATTTTGCTGAATTATCACCAGAGTACACAGAACATGAATTAGAGATTCAGTTAGTTAATAATATAAGGGCTTTTCTAATTGAAATGGGAGGAGATTTTACATTTGTCGGAAATCAGTATCACCTTAAAGCAGGGAAATGCGATTTATACATTGATCTTCTTTTGTTCCATAGGAGGCTACGAAGTATGGTTGCGATTGAATTAAAGATAGGTGAATTTGACGCAGGATATGCCGGAAAGATGCAGTTATATTTAACGGCATTAGATGAAAATGTAAAGTTACCAGAGGAGAATCCGTCTATCGGAATCATTATATGTAAAAGTAAGGATAAAACATATGTAGAATATGCACTAAAACAATCCTCTGCGCCAATAGGTGTTGCTACATATAAATTGAGCAATGATTTGCCGGAGAGTATGAAGAGTTTGCTTCCCGATCCAGATGTGATTGCAGCAAGGCTGGCAGTTTTTGAAGAAGTGAATTCTTAATAAAATATAATGAAAGAAGATTGACAAGTAGTAGTAATTAAGTATATTCTAAACATATCAAGTAATATCAATTGTACCTTTCGATGGTACATCAGGCAGTTTCTGCCAACATTCACAACACTATCAAAATTATTGGCAGGAACTATATATATCTTCATAGGCTTTTTCCTGCCGTAGGAATGCGCTGCGTTCCGGAAAGGAAAACTATGAAAGAATCTAAAAAGCAAAAGCGGGCATTGGAAGAACTAAATGTCTTGGATGATTTTTTACTCAATGAGATTATCACAGATACAAAGTATGGGAAGGAGTTCGTACATTATTTTCTTAAGACAGTACTGGGGAGGGAGGTTACTGTCCGGAATGTAAATGCCCAGGCGATAGCCACTCCCGGGGATGTGGAGAAGCGGGCAATCCGGATGGATGTACTAACAGAAGCGGCGATCCCTAATAAAACCACCGTGGATATTGAGATGCAGGCTCAAACAAAAAGGCAGGGACAGAATCAGAAGTATGACTTGCGCAAGCGGAGTCGGTTATATCAGGCCTTAATCGATACGAATATGATGGAGACCGGTGAGGACTATGAGCAGTTGGGTGATATGCTTATTATTATTTGTGCACCATTTGATTTATTTGGGGGAAATCGGGTCAAGTATACCTTTGAACATATCTGTTCGGAAGCACCGGAACTGTATCTGAATGATGGAGCAAAGCGGATATTTTTAAATACCAAAGGACAACTGGGAGCAGATCGGGAGTTACAGGAATTGCTGCGGTACATAGAGAGTTCAAGCGAGGAAAATGCAGTTAGCTCGGAACTGCAAAGGATTCATGAGATAGTTACCGAAGTGAAGAATGCGAAGGAACGGAGGGAACGATATATGTGGGCATTTGAACGAGAAATGATGATACGGGATGAAGGCGAGGAAATTGGAATAGAACGTGGAATAGAACGTGGAATAGAACGTGGGCAAGAGCGAGTAAATCATCTAACCCGTATTCTGGTGGAAGCTTCCCGTTCGGAGGATATAATCAGAGCGGCCAGCGACCTTAAGTATCAAGAAGAATTATTTCAAGAATATGGTATATAGATTTTGTAGACAATTGACAAAATTTGTCATTGCTGTATAATCAAATTATCAAATAAAAAGGAGATTGGCTATGAACAAGTTATTGCTAAAAACAAGCAAAGCCTTGGCTGATACCGCGCTGAGAGTTACATCTGCAAACGTGAACTCTCTTTGTAACTGGTACTTCTACCAAGGGAAATTACCTGAGAACGCTAAGAAGTTGATTAAGAAATAATACAGCAATTCTAAGTTGATTTGGGTAATTGAAACTTTCATGTTGAGTGCTGATGACTTAAGTTTCAACCATTGTGCAATAGATAAAGGCTTCATAGGTGTTGGGGGAATTTTACGTGTATTAGTCAATATGGCATGAATAAGAGTTTGGCTCAGATATATGTAAGTATATTTGAGCTATTCTTATCATCAAATACAAAGGTAGGAGAAGCGAGTGTATCATATAGCGATTTGTGACGATGACATTCGATTTTGTTCTCATTTAGAGAGCATTATTATTGAATATCAGAAAAAAAATTATTATGATTTTAAAATAGATATTTTCTATTCCGGAGAAACATTATATGCTTGTCTGGAACAGGGCAGTATGTACGACTTTATTTTTCTGGACATTGAGATGCAATCTTTGAGTGGTATTGCGGTGGGACGGAAGATCCGTAATGAATTGTGTAATGATGTGACGCATATTGTTTATGTATCTTCTTATCCAAACTATGCTATGCAACTGTTCAAAATTCGTCCGATTGATTTTATTTCTAAGCCGGTTGATAAAGAGAGCATTTTCGAGGTGATTCAGCAGGGACTTGTGTTATCTAACAAAGAAAAAAAGATGTTTACATATAAGACTGGTCAGTGTGAACAAAAGATAGAGGTGGGGCACATTCTATATTTTGAGAGCAGGAACCGGATTGTTGAGATGACTACGATGAGTGGTAAGGAAACTTTTTATAGTACATTAAAGGGAGTCTACGAGAAACTGAATCCGATGCAATTTATGTATATTCATAGATCGCTCATTGTTAATTTTCAACAGGTAAAGAGACTTAACTATCAGGATGCTATTATGACGAACGAAGAAGTTTTGCCGATAGGAAAAAATTATCGGAAGGAACTTCGGCAATATAGAAAGGGAACAGAGGAAAGAATATAATGGGTAATGAATATTCTATGATTGCTTATTACATTATTGAAATTTTTGCTATATATACGGTATATAGAATCATGCGCATATTTCACGAAGAGCCTATATTTGGGAAAAAGGTGGAAATCGGTAGCTATATATTATGTTATATTGCGGGTATTATTTTTTATCAATTCCTTAATATTCCCATAGTTCTATTTATCGGCAATATAGTTTTGTTACTTTTAGTGACAGTGAACTATGATTCAGATATAAAGAAAAAGATTTTATCAGTACTTTTTATAAATATGTTAATGTTATGTGTGGATGCTTTTATTGCAATATTAGCGCAATATCCCTACTTGTCTCCTATTATGAAAGGCGGAAACGCACCCCTATTCTGCAACGTCTGTTCTAAAATAATTCAATTTATTGTTATGCTAGTTATGAGTAAATGCACAAGTATCAAAAAACGCACAGAATTACCCGGATTCTACTGGTTTTGTCTTATTATTATTCCCATGTCAAGTATCTACATGGCGGTCAACCTGCCCATCAATGACATGACATTAAATCAATCCACAATGTTCATCGCCATTATTCTATTCATCAATTTTTCGTTTTTTTACATCTACGACTTAGTCTCGATACAAGCCGAAGAAAAAGCCGCCAGAATGCTCCTGCAACTGGAAAACAACAATATTTTAAAGCAGATGGAGGTTTACAAATATAATCTCAAGAATATGGACAGAGCCAGACATGACTTAAATAGTCATGTTATGGTACTGAAATCATATATAGAAGAAGATCAAAAAGAAAAAGCAATGGAACATCTGGATGAAGGACTTTTGAATTTATTTTGCGATAAAAAGCAAATTAATTCCGGAGTTACCATTGTTGACAGTATTCTAAACTTGAAAATTCAAGAGGCAGAGACTTGCGGAATCGAGTTAACTGTCCGAATTGCAATTCCTTATGAGCTGGTGCTGGATAGTTTTGACATGATTATCGTTTTACAGGGATTACTGGATTATGCGCTTCAGGAAACAAAAAGGCTGGAGTCGGAAAAGCAAAAGGTATCTGTTCATGTAAGGTTTAAATATCTGCGGGGGCGCTTCATTATTCAAATATGGATACCTTACGAAGAGGGAGTGACAAGTAACCCGGATATAACAGACATCGCCAGGACAATTGCCAAATATGATGGTTTTATCAACACAGAAACAGAAAACAAAAAATTGAAGGTTTCGGCGGTACTGTATTTGAATATGGAACCGTATGAGTAGGTAAAAATTTCCATTTGCAACAAATTTAAGTCCTTATATCACCGAAGTTGGTATAAGGGCTTTTTTCATAATATAATGGATTGTGTGATTAAAGGGAGGACTTAAGATGCTGCAAAAATTTATAGAAAAGTGCCGCCGTGCCTGGGAAAAAGGTCAAACTGCGGAAAAAGACATGGAAACTGACGAAACGATGGAGCCGGCCGTAGACTTTAGAGGTTATGCTTTCCTGATTGTGGATGATATGGAAGGGGAACTTTATCAAAGCCGAAATATTCTGCTTAAGTCGGGAGCCACGGTGGAATATGCCGGGGATGGAATACAGGCAGTATCAATGTTTAACAACTCGGCAGAAGGCTACTATAAGGCAATTTTGACCGACATAAATATGCCGGTTATGGATGGCATTCAGATAACCAAATACATAAGGAATTCTCAGCGAAAAGATGCGGGCATAATTATTATGTCACTTAGCGATACCGGCTCGCCGATGTTGTTAAAATACTATAAAGAAAACGGAATACACGACAATCTGGAAAAACCGCTAAATTTGTATATACTAAAAGAAAAGTTGGAGCAATTGGCGGAAATGGGAACCTGCGCTAGCGTTGTAGAATAGGGGATATTATGCTATAATTATCTGACAGAGTTTCTGTAATGGTACAGAAGCAGCATGTAAGGTAGAAAGATAAGGGTAGCATGATGAAAAAGAAGCGATTGTTGTTAAGCCTGATAATAGCACTGCTATTTTCGACTATGGCTTGCGGAAATGTGGTGATGGGTGAAACAGACTATAGCACATCGGCGGATTATGATATAGAAGGTATCGGCTTCGGTGAGGAAGCAGGCGGCATGCTTCCGGCGCAGCAGATACCCTATTTGATTAGCTCAATCGTTTTATTAGTGGTCATTCTTGGTCTTTTGATTTTGTTTATTTTACGTAATAAAGAAGATCGCAAAAAGCTTGAGAGGATAGTGCGGGAGAGAACCGCGGAATCGGAAGCGGCCAGAGAAAGGCTGCAGTTGGCGATGAATATTTCCAAAGCAGGTGTGTGGGAAATGTCGGTTGCAGATAAAACCATGTCATTTGATGAAGGATTTGGTACATTAATGCGTATTCCCTGGCCTTCACCGATTAGCTTGATGCAATGGGCTGATCATATTTCGGAATTTATGGATCAGGACGAATACAAAGAGTTTTTTGATTATCTGAGATATCATTTTGATGGAACGGTAGAATCTGATTTTACAGCTTTACGTTATGAGTTTCCGGATGGAACTGTGAAATATACTAACAATACATCGAAAATCATATATGATAAGAAGGGTAAGCCGGAACGGGTAGTAGGTATGGCCTGGGAGGTAACCGAAGAAATCAGGGAACAGGAAAAATATGCAAAAGTCAAGGAAAAAGAATTACGTATTCAGGAATTTATCTCTAAGTTCGCGTTGCCCTTTACTCAACCATATGACTTTGATGAATTAATGAGCAATGCGCTTCATGATTTACGGGAGTTTTTGGAAATGGACCGGGCATGTATCTATATTTTCAGGGAAGACCGGACTTTGATCTGTCATTACGAGGACATTGGAAATGAAGTAATACCGTCGGTTTCAAAACGGATTTATCCATATGAAGAAATGCGTCCTATGTATGATGTGATCGAGAAGGTACCTTACTATTATAAAAATGATACAGCGGAGTTCTACGAGAGATTTCCCATAGTTTCCCTGGGAGCCAAAAGCTTTTGTTATGTACCGATTATGTTGGATGGTTCAAGAGCCGGGTACCTGGTATTTTCTCGGATGTTTGAAGCGGCTGATTGGGTGGGGGATGAGTTCCGGCTTGCTGCCATGGCGAGTTCTATTATAGCCGGGGCATTTGCCATGAATAAAAGTGATAAAGCATTGAAGGCAGCAACTGCAGAAGCACAACGGGCTACTATGGCAAAAAGTCAGTTTGTATCCAACATGAGCCATGAAATCAGGACACCCATAAATGCCATTGTAGGGATGGCTCAGATTGCCGATCGCACCGATAATCCAGATAAGATCAAAGCCTGTCTGAAATCGATTCAATCTTCATCAAAACAGCTTTTATCGATTATCAATGATGTTTTGGATATTTCCAAAATTGAATCCGGGAAAATTGAGTTAAGTGAAGATTACTTTACATTGGAAAGGGTTATCGCAAAAGCACATTCCATGGTGGTTACCAAGGCCGATAGTATGAGGCAGAATATTACGGTGAGAATGGGGGATAAACTGAGAATCCGCTATTTTGGCGATGAAGTCAGACTGGCTCAAATTATTACCAACCTTTTATCCAATGCTGTTAAGTTTACCCAAGTGGGCGGTAATATTGCAATTTCTGCACAACAAGCAGGTGAAGAGGATGACAAAGCGATTCTGGAGATATCGGTGAAGGATAATGGAATCGGTATGGAGAAGGAGCAGATGGAACGCATCTTCCATTCTTTTGTGCAGGCAGACAACAGTATTTCCAGACGATTTGGCGGAACGGGATTGGGGCTGACAATTTGTAAAAATCTTGCGGAACAAATGGGGGGAACCATTAGTGTGGATTCGAAAACCGGAGAAGGTTCCGAATTTATCATCCGAATTAAGCTTGCTTATTCTGAGCAAGATGAAATAGAGGCTAAGCAAGCGGTGAGAAGCCGGCTGAACGATAAAAGAATATTGCTTATATCGGATGACCAACAGGTCATAGAAGTATGTGTCGGCTTTTTTTCGAAATATGGTGCAGCAATAAATGTATGTCATGATAGTTGGGCTGGGGTGCAGAGCATCTTAAGGGTTCATGAAATAAAACAGCCATATGATATAATTTTTTTTGATAACACGTTGAGCAGTGAAGAAACAAACAATAGTTACAAGCTGATAAAAGACATCGTAAAACGAGACTCCATTGTATATATTACAGAGTTTGGAGAGTGGAGTCAGATCCAGGATGGTTTGATGAAGGGCGGAATTACCAGAAACCTTAATAAACCATTATTTGTGACCGCTATTTATGACATAGTCTGTGACATTACCGGAGGGTGTTTGCAGGAGAGTGAAGAAGAATACAAATTTGATTTTTCCAAGATTCACATTTTGGTGGCAGAAGATATTGAAATCAATCGGGAAATCCTTTCCGAGATGCTTGCTGAAACCGGAGCACAAATAGATTTTGCAGATAACGGAAGGCTGGCAGTGGAGATGTATAGCCGGAACTTCCGCCGATATAATGCTATCATTATGGATATTCAGATGCCGGAGATGAATGGTCTGGCAGCAACACGAGCAATACGCCAGATGGAAATGCCGGAAGCAAAAAGCATTCCCATCATCGCCATGACCGCTAATGCGTTTAAGGAAGATGTTGATGAATGCCTTGCTGCCGGAATGAACGATCATATTGCGAAACCAATCGATATAAAGAAGTTAATGGAAAAAATTCAAACAGCAGTTTTTCCGCTTAATATATTTTGATAATCTTCCAGATTTTGTTTGAGTAGTTCAGGAGTATTTAATTCATATGGACATTTTTTACGGCATTGTCCGCATTCTGAACATTGCTCAATTTGCCCCATCATTTGCTGACTGGATTCATTCAGCCAATTAGCGGAGGGGCTTCTGCGGATCAACTGCGCCATTCGGGCACAGTTATTAATCTGAATACCGGCCGGACAAGGCATGCAATATCCGCATCCCCGGCAAAAATTGCCAGACAGTTCTTTTTGATCATTAGATATCATATCAGACAGCAGCGGTGACAGGGACGGCGGAGACGAGATATATCCGATAAATTCATCCAGTTCCTGTTCTTTTTGAACTCCCCAGATCGGCAGCACATGGTCATACTGATCCAGCCATGCATAAGCGGCATCCGAACGGGTAATCAGCCCACCGGCCAAAGCCTTCATAGCAATAAATCCAACATTTTTTTCTTTGCATAGAGCTACCAGTTCCGCATCCTTTGGGGAGGAAAGATAACTGAACGGAAATTGCAGGGTGTCATAAAGGTTGGAACAAATGGCTTCTTCCGCTACTGCCAGCCGGTGATTGGTAAGACCGATAAAACGGATTTTACCTTGATTTTTTGCTTCCAGCATGGCTTCATACAGTCCGGTGCCATCATCTGGTTTGGGACAAAAGCCGGGAGTATGAAACTGATAAATATCGATATAATCAGTTTTCAAATTTCTTAGACTGGTCTCTAAATCCTGCCAAAATCCTTCCACTGTTCCGGCGGTTGTTTTAGTTGCCAGAAAAATATGAGAACGAATATCGGATAGGGCCAGACCGATTTTTTCCTCGCTGTCACTATAACCTCTGGCGGTATCAAAAAAAGTAATTCCGGCATCATAAGCCTTGCGCAGCAGCATTCCGGCATATTCGGCAGACACTCTCTGGATGGGTAATGCACCGAATCCGTTTTTATTGGTTTTAATCAAGGTTTTCCCTAAAGTAACTTGCGTCATGGCTTTTCCTCCGTTATCGCTATGTATTAGTAACAGTGTACATTATTTTCGCAATATTTTCAATTTTAAGCGATTATGTTATACTGAAAAAAGCAAAAGACAGATAGGGTATATTTTATGAAGACAATTATTATCTACTACTTTAGTGGAACCGGGAATACGAAATGGGCAGCGGAGTTTTTGACGGAATGTATTTTACAGTCAGGTTATCGGGTGGAGTGCATTGCAATCGAAAAAACGAATTTCGCGATGGTCAAAAGACAATTGCGGGAGGCAGACCAGGTAATATTGGGATTTCCGGTATATGGTTCCACAGCCCCCTTGCCGGTTTTGAATTTTATAGAAAATATTCCGGCAATTGAGAAAGGCGTCATGCCGCTGGCAGTGTTTGCAACCCATGCGATGGCTTCAGGAGACAGTGCTTATTATGTCGGAAGCCTTTTAAAAGATAAAGGATACGACCTGCAGCAGACCAGACATTTTGTAATGATGAACAACTTTCATGTGCCTAAGTTCCGATTTTATAAACCGGATAACGGCAGTAAGCTTTTCCGTAAATTGGAAAAGGCAAAGCCGAAGATTCAAGCCTTTGCAGATGAGATCGTCAGGGAAAAGAAGCACATTATCGGAAACCGGATGTGGGGACATTTACTGGGAAATTTGCAGAGAAGATACATAGACCGAGCCATAGGAATGCTCATTACCCAGTTTGAGGTGGCAGAAGACCGGTGCAGTGATTGTGGATTATGTGTTAGGATCTGCCCCATGGAAAATATATTAAAGACCAGAGATGGAATTACTCTCGGTAATAACTGTGCGGTATGCCTGCGCTGCTACAGCCAGTGCCCGTCGGAGGCGATTTTGATTGGCAGGGACTCAGCGAACAGTAAGAAATATCCCCGATATAAAGGTCCCTCATATATAAATAAAAATAATGATTAAAAATGCTTGCATTAGAATGTAAAGCGTGCTATACTAAAAAAGTAAAGCGCGCTTTTCTTTTTTGGATAATTTTGAAAGGATGATAGTTTTGGAAACAAGAATACAGGAACTAAGAAAAAGTAAAAAAGTAACCCAGAGTGAACTGGCAGAAGCAGTAAATGTTACCAGGCAGACGATTATTTCGTTGGAAAGCGGGAAATATAAAGCGTCTTTGGTTTTGGCGCATAAGCTGGCCCAGTTTTTTGAAGTATCAATTGAAGATATCTTTATTTTTAATGAGGAGGATGAGAACCTATGAAAGGTATATTATGCAGTACCAAAGCAAGGAACAATGAAGAATACAGGAAAGTAATTAAGCGAAGAATGCAGTTATCTGCATTGATTGGAGCAATTGGACTATTGACGACAGCTTTATCACTTATGGCAGAATATGTCTGGGGGCTGGAAATAAGCGATCATATTTTGGGAGTATATTGCGGTATGGGCTGTGGTCTTTTGGCGGGCTGCATCGTATTGTGGATCAAACAGGGCAGATTGCTGAAGGATGAGGAAAAATTAACGCAAAGCCGATTGGAAAATGCTGATGAAAGAATTGAAGAGATTAATAATAAAGCTTTGCGAAGTGCTTTGATTTTTTTACTGGTGGCATTATATGCGATTGGTTTGATCGGTGGAATTTTTTATCCCATATTGACAAGAGTACTGGCGATATTGGTGGCTTTCTTTATCCTGGTATACTTGATAGCGCGAAAAGTGTATGAAAAAAAGATGTGAAAAATAAATAATATTTCGAGACAAATAAAAGCTATGTTATGCATCCTCCAGATTTAGGGCACGCAGAACCATAGCTTTTCCGATTGGATCGGTATTGCGGTAAGCAAGAATAATTTCTTTTTCGATGTCATTTACAAAAATACCGCGTACACTTTTCGGACGATACGCTTCTTCAAGTAAGTCGGTGCAGCTGATTTCATATATTTTACATAGTGAAAGCAGAGTATCGATATCCGGACTGGATTTCCCGTTCTCCCAATTACTGATAGTATTACTTTTGACATTTAGGATAGCAGCCACATCGGACTGCTTTAAATTTTTGTTTAAGCGAGATTGCTTTAGTTTAGCAATGATTATCTGGTTCATTTTGTACTCCTTGTCTGCTTATCTTATCACCATATCACGAATTTGTGAAGAAAAATATCAAAAATATTGATTTTTGTGATTGACACATCAATAGAATTGATATATAGTATTATCATATCAAGAATATTGAAACAAAAGAGGAAATGGAAATGTTTGACAGAGGAAAGTTAAGAAAGTTTATTGAAGAAAAGGGGTATAAGCAAAAGGTGATTGCCCAGAAGGCAAACATAACCGAGCATCAGTTTTCATTAATATTACAGGGTAAAAGAAAATGTGACATTGATGAATATGTCAGGATATGTGTGACGCTGGAGGTGCCTTTCACGGAATTTATTGACGAAGAGAAGTTAAGTGAAGCAGTGAAAAGAGGGGCCTGAATAATAAGAGATAAAAAAAGCATCTGCGGATGCTTTTTTTATTATATCAGTTCATCAATGCAGACCGGTCCGGCCAATACTTCCCTTGCTACATAAAGTCCCATATCCCTTCTTGTTTCAACATTCCATTTTACCAGCGTAAAACAACGCCGTTCTACCTCAATACAAGTGATACAGCGGGGATGAACACAGCTTCCGGTATTAAAAAAAAGGGAGTCGATGGTTCCCATCATGGGACGGTGGGTGTGTCCGGCGATCAAAATATGATTTTCTGTTTTTGCCCAGTGAGTCAGGCGGGTTTCGGTACGGTACTTGGTAGTGTTATTCTTAGCGGCACTGGTAGGATCCAACACCCCGAAGTGCTCTAATGGTTTCCAGAGATAACGGACCAGAAACCGGGCGAGCTTCCAAAAAGAGGAGTTGAGCAGGTCGGCCTGATGCCCATGCAGTAAATATACATTTTCCTTATTTAAAGCATCTTCCAGGATAAGACCGGAATATACCGGTGTATCGGGAATCAGATATTTATTCCGCTTTTCCAGATCGTGATTTCCATAAATCAGATATAAGCGGTTTTTTTGCCGGAACAGGGAGAGGAGCCAAAAAATATTACTGTGTACATCCATGATGGTTTCCATACTGCGATTTTCCCACAGTTCATCTCCGTCTCCCAATTCAATATAGGTATATCCCAGAGCAAAATAATGACGCAGGGCAGCAAAATACAAATGCTGGTTTTTAAGAAAATTATCATTAGCGTTACCGGTGCCCCGATGGCAGTCACTGACCAGTATATATTTAGAGTTGTCATCGAGGACAAGGTGAGGCACATTTTTAAATGCCTTGCTGATTCTGGAATAATAGCCCATAAGTTTATCCTCTCCGTTTCCTTATTTTTTTAAATCGTCTCAGACGGATCATCCGCCGGAAAGCAAAGGGAAGATAAAAATACAGATACAAAAGTTTGTCAACGGTCAGGCAGAAAGGACGGGTAATCAATCGGTATAACCAGCAGAATAAACGGTTCTGCAACTGGGAAATAAAGCGTGATAAAGGCAGCAACAGTCCGCATATCTGAGTGAAGGGCTTGTCAAAGGAGAAAAATATCTGAAGTCCGCAGATACACATGTCACTTTGCGCATAACCCAGGTTTAACATGGCATGAACAAAAGCATCCAGCATTTCTTTAACGGGAAAGGTTATGGAGATATTCATTGCCAGTCTGGAGGGACGGCTAAATGTGCCCATCCGAAAGGCGGTCAGCCACCAGTGCCGTTTGGAAAGCCGGGCGATGGAATCTTTTCCGTGGATTAAGTTGATGGACAGGGGCAGCATGTCATCGGCAGCAACTCCGTGAAAAAGAGTTTTTTTGAAATCCTTCCGGGGAACAATGTGGTCAACGTAATAAACCCCCACTTCACCACCGGCATTAATGCCATATTGTCCCTTCCACAGTTCAATTAGCCAGGTTTTGTCATCATAATAGAAATAAATGGGTTCGCAATCAAATACCAGATTAATACGGGGAGCAATTCTATCATAGAGGGATATATACCCGAAATCTTTTTGCCATGCGGTGGTGGTGGTACTGAAAACATCCTGACAATTGTTATACCAGTAGCCGAAGGGTTCGGCCAGCTGATTCAGCTTGTCATACTTTTCGTCCATGGGCATACAGGATATTTTGTGAATAATCTTTTTCCGCCGGCGGATGTTGAAAAGTACAAGTATCATCAGAAGGAGAAGGAAGGCACCTGAAAAAAAATACATGTTGTGTACCTCTTATTGTTTTACTATAGTTTATGCAAAGAGGGCATAGATGTGAGATTTGGGTTTGCATTTTCAAATGATATATTATACAATAACACCAATGAAAAAAACATATTGCAGATATTAGGAGGGTAGGAGATATGTCAACAGATACAATGATGATTATGATTGCAATGATTGGTTATATGATGATTGTAATCGGAATCGGTCTTTTTTTTGCAAAGCGAGCCCAGGCCAGCTCGGAAAATTATTTTCTGGGAGGGCGTTCGCTGGGTCCGTGGATTGCAGCGATGAGTGCGGAAGCCTCCGATATGAGCGGCTGGCTTTTGATGGGACTTCCCGGTGTTGCTTACTGGTGTGGTTTGGCAGATGCTTTTTGGACAGCCATCGGATTGGCCATCGGAACCTATGTGAACTGGCTGGTGGTAGCAAAACGGCTGCGCAGATATTCAGCCATCTCTAATGATGCGATTACGGTACCGGATTTCTTAAGTAATCGTTTTCATGAAACCAAAAAGGTTATTTTGGGAGTTTCAGCAATCTTTATTTTAATTTTCTTTACGGTATATGCCGCAAGCTGTTTTGTAACCTGCGGAAAACTATTCAGTACTTTATTTGGGTTATCCTATCATTCCATGATGATTGCAGGAGCATTGTTTGTAATTGTATATACCCTGATAGGCGGTTTTCTGGCCGAAAGTGCTTCTGACTTCATGCAGGGAGTGGTAATGATTATTGCCCTGGTGGCCATTGCCATTACCGGAACGGTAGCTGCCGGAGGTATGGGTGCAATTATTAAAAATGCTCAAAATATTCCCGGATTTTTTGCATTTATGGGGATAGCCTCTCCCACAGTAGGGGCAGATGGTATCCAGCAGGTGACCGGTGGTGCTCCGGTTTTTGGTGAAGCTGGTAAGTACGGTTTGCTCACTATTATTTCGACGATGTCATGGGGACTGGGATACTTTGGTATGCCTCAGGTATTACTTCGTTTTATGGCCATCCGGAAAGAGCAGGAATTGACCAAATCCAGAAGAATTGCCATTACATGGTGTGTGATTTCCCTGTTTGCCGCTGTATTTATCGGTATTATGGGCCGGGCAGTATTCCCGGTGCATGAATCCTTACAGACTGCATCGCAAGCGGAAAGCATTTTTATTGTTTTATCTCAAAGTCTGTTGCCGCCCCTTTTGGCAGGCATCGCCATGGCTGGTATTCTGGCAGCAACCATCAGTTCTTCGGATTCTTATCTGCTGATTGCAGCCAGTGCTTTTGCTAAGAATATATATGAAGGAATCGTTAAGAAAGATGCTACTGACAAGCAGACCATGCAGGTATCCAGAATTATTTTAGTGCTGATCTCATTGGTGGGAATGGTAATTGCCTGGGACGATCAAAGTGTTATCTTTAAGATTGTATCTTTTGCCTGGGCCGGATTCGGTGCAACCTTTGGCCCCATCATGCTCTTCTCCCTGTTCTGGAAGAGGGTAAACAGAAGCGGTGCGATAGCAGGTATGCTGGCCGGCGGTGTGATGGTCTTTGTATGGAAGTTGTTACTGAAACCACTTGGCGGAGTGTTTGGAATATATGAATTGTTCCCGGCATTTGTAATTTCCTGTATTGTGATTGTAATAGTTTCCTTATGCACGAAAGAGCCTTCGGAAGAAATACAAAATGAATTTGAACGCGCAAAGATCATGATTGAATAATATAAGCGTACATGCTATACTGATACCAATATTTTTCTTTTCCCATTATGAGTGAAGAGGTATGTGCTATGGAAGAAACGAAGAAGCAGTTGGAGAAGCTTAAGCAGGCGCTGGCGGAAACGGAGCGCTCTGATCAGGCAAAAAGTAATTATATGGCACAGGTAACACATAATATCCGTATTCCGATGAACACGATTACGGGTATGACAGAGATTGCCCGAATGAATATTGATGACAAAGAAAAGGTGGCAGAATGCCTTGATAAGATTGATATTTCCGGACAGCGTCTGGTGGCGATTATTAATGAAATAACCGATATGTCTGAATTGCAAAATCGTGTATTGGAATTAGATGAAACCCCATTTTTCCTGGGCGAAATGATGGTCCAGATATTTAGCGGATTTGCGGTACAGATACAGAATAAGGGACACCATGTCCGAATCATCGCGAAGGATGTTGTCCATGAACAGTGGATTGCGGATAAAGGCAGAATCCAGCAGATACTATCTAACCTGATTTCTAATGCGCTTAGCTATACCTTGCCCGGCGGTAATATCACGATTACCGTAAGCGAACTTCATTCCTTTCAAAACAGTTATAGTTTATTCCGTTTTGAAATTGAGGATGATGGGATCGGAATGTCTGAAGAATTTATGAAAGATATGTACCAACCCTTTGCCCGGGCAGAAGATCCCCGGATTAGCAAAGAACAGGGAACCGGACTGGGATTAACCATAGCACTCAGGATTGTTCGGATGATGTCCGGCGATATGACAGTGGTAAGTGAACCTGGTGTAGGTACAAAGGCCACAGTTACATTACATATTAAACGTCAGGCTGAGCAGGAACTGGCAGAGCGATATCTATCCACCTCCTTGCTGGTGGTAAATGATCAGCAGGATGAGGGAATAGAAATTTTAGAGACGCTTCGTAATAGCGGAATTGCCGCAGACTGTATTTCATCTCCGGCCAGATGTATCGAAAAAATTCAAAATGCCCTTATGGATGAATGCCCTTACCGATGCATTATTATCAAGTGGAAGATGGCCGAAATGAGCGGAATGGATTTGGCCAATGCCATTGCGGAACAGATGGGAACGGAGCTCCCCGGAATTATTTTTGTATCAAATGAATGGGATAATATATATGAGATGGAAAAAGCATCAGCTTTTTCGGATTTTATTACCAGACCGGTAACCTTGCCCAAAATATTTTTTGCCATGAACCGGATATGTCCGCAGGTAATCGCGGAAAAGGTTCAAAATCGAAAAATCAGTTCTCTGGCGGGTAAACGGATGCTGGTTGCGGAAGATAATGAACTGAATGCGGAAATGATCAAAGAACTGCTGCAGCAAAACGGAGTGGTTGTGGAGGTTGCAGAAAACGGTGTAAGGGTTTTGGATATGCTGGCTGCTAAGGAAAAGGATTATTTTGACTGCATTTTGATGGATGTACAGATGCCGGTCATGAACGGATACGAGGCCACCAAACGGATTAGGGAGAGCGAACGAATTGATTTACAAAAAATTCCGATTCTGGCCATGACAGCAGATGCTTTTTCGGAAGATATCAAAAAAGCCAAAGAAGCCGGGATGAATGCTCATGTGGCAAAACCTTTTGATATCATAGAATTAATGGAAGTTTTTATGCAAATTTTTAACAAAATTTAATATTAAAATTTACACATACTAATCACAGAAAGAAGAAAGCTTTCTGTGATTTTTTGTTGTATAAGATTGCATAAAAAGGAGGAAACGAAATGGACAATTTTAATTATTACGGTATACCCGCCGGGTTCGGGATTGCATTATCCTTAAATGAGAGGGCTTTAAGCGGATATTCACAAATGACCGAAGCCGAAAAAGAAAAAATAATTTTACAATGTAAGGACGCAAAATCTGATAAGGAAGTGGAGCGGATTATTAATTCTATTGCAGAATTTTAAGTTTTCAGAGGTTCTTTTCTGTGTTATACTGACTATTAATAAGTAAAAAGTGGAGGAACCTATGAAAATACAAACAGTTTTTGCAAACAAGAAGCCGGTGCTTTCTTTTGAAATTTTTCCACCCAAAAAGGAATCGGCATTGAAGAATATTGATACCACCCTGGGACTGCTTTGTGAGTTAAGGCCTGATTTTATCAGCATTACCTTTGGCGCCGGAGGCAGTGCGGTAGATAACCAGACTGTGGAGTTAGCTAAGAAAATAAAGGGGAATTATGGGATTGAACCGTTGGTTCATTTAACCTGTCTGCATTATAACAAAAGCGAGATCAGCAGTATTTTGGAACAGTTAAAAGCAGCGGATATATATAATGTTTTGGCTTTACGGGGAGATGCCAATCCCAATATAGCCCCAAAGAATGATTTTTTATATGCATCGGATCTGGTGTCATTCATTAAAACCCAGGGTGATTTTTCAGTTAGTGGTGCCTGCTATCCGGAGAAGCATCTGGAGGCCCCCGATGCCATATGTGATATTCATAACCTGAAGAAAAAGGTAGATGCCGGTGCAGCACATTTGGTGTCTCAGCTATTTTTTGACAACGAAAAATTTTATGATTTTTATGAAAAAACCCGGATTGCCGGAATAAAGGTTCCGATTGAAGCAGGTATTATGCCGGTAACCAATAAGTCTCAGATAGAGCGGATGGTTAATATGTGCGGTGCTACGCTGCCACCTAAGTTTCAGCGAATATTAAACAAATATGAAGATAATGAAGCAGCTCTATTTGACGCCGGAATGGCATATGCCATTAACCAGATTGTGGATCTGATTGCTTCCGGTGTGGATGGCATCCATGTATATACAATGAATAATCCAACAATAGCGGGAAGAATTTGTGACGGGATTCGTCATTTGATTTAGCGAGGATAAGCAATGGTGAGAAAGAAAGTTCTTATTACAGGGGCATCCAGGGGTATCGGAGAAGCCTGTGCTTATTTGTTGGCCGGGCAGGGATATGATTTGTATTTAAGCTGTCTGACGAATTATCAATTACTGGAAAAAGTAAAAGACAGGATTGAGACAGAGTATGGTGTGTCATGTGGGATTTTTTGCTGTGATGTGGGAAATTATGAACAGGTAAGGAATTTATTCAGGCAAATCAGCGTTCCTGACGTGATTATCAATAATGCCGGGCAAGCCTACATGGGACTTCTGGGGGATATGACCGCAGAGCAGTGGCAGCAGGTTATGAATACCAATTTAAACAGTGTTTTTTATACCTGCCGGGAAGCGGTTCCGGAGATGGTCCGCAGACATTCCGGGAAGATTCTGAATATTTCTTCGGTGTGGGGAGAAGCAGGCGCATCCATGGAAGTGGCATACAGCACCGCAAAGGCCGGAATGAATGGATTCACCAAAGCACTGGCCCGGGAATTAGCTCCCTGCAACATTCAGGTAAATGCGTTGGCACTGGGGTTAATGGATACGGAGATGAACCGCTGCCTGACGGCGGAGGAACTGAATGATATCTGTGAGGAAATTCCGGTTGGCAGGATGGGAACGCCTGCGGAAGCCGCACATATGGTATTACAGATTATAAAGTCCCCGGATTACCTGACGGGACAGATTATCACAATGGATGGAGGATGGATATAATATGTATGATTTAATTATAATTGGTTCCGGACCGGCCGGACTGTCGGCAGCGGTTTATGCCAAGCGGGCGGCCCTCAATACCCTGGTTCTGGAACAGAGCCCGGTCAGCGGCGGCCAGGTTTTAAATACTTATGAAGTAGATAATTATTTGGGGATGCCCGGCATCAACGGTTATGAAATGGGGATGCAGTTTAGAGAGCATGCCGACAAACTTGGATGTGAGTTTACCGAGGCAAAGGCGGAAAATGTGGAAATTGCCTGTGAGGCTTCAGAACGGGAAAACGCCGAATTGACAGCAGCAGATCGAAAAAGGCAGGCTTGTAATTTTCTGATCCATACGGATCAAGGGGACTTTGAAACCAGATCAGTGATTATTGCTTCCGGTGCAGCTCATGCCAAGCTGGGAGTGCCGGGGGAAGCGGAATTGACCGGTGCAGGGGTTTCCTACTGTGCCACTTGTGACGGGGCTTTTTTCAGAGGAAGGACCGTTGCGGTGGTAGGCGGCGGAGACGTGGCAGTAGAAGATGCTATTTTTCTGGCCAGAGCGTGTGAAAAGGTTTATTTGATTCATCGCCGGGAGGAACTGCGGGCAGCATCTATTCTGCAAACAGCCCTGACGGAATTGCCCAATGTGGAAATTTTATGGGATATGGTAATAGAAAAAATAGAAGGCGAGGACCAGGTGGAACAGCTTCAGATTCGAAATGTAAAATCGGATGAGGTCTCCACACTGCCGGTAGCGGGGGTGTTTATTGCGGTAGGAATTCAGCCTAATTCGGAAGAGTTTCAAGAGTTGGTTCCCTGTGATAAGCAAGGATACATTATTGCCGGTGAGAACTGTGCTTCGAAGGTTCCCGGTATTTTTGCGGCAGGGGATGTGCGAACGAAGGACTTAAGGCAAATTATTACAGCGGTATCAGATGGTGCCTGTGCGGTAGCCGGAGTACAGCACTATTTATTACATCATATATAAATTTTTGATATATAAAGGAAATGTTGCGGAATTGTTTAGGAAGATGGTACCGTGTCCATCTTCCTTTTTTGTTGTAAATAAGCCGATTTTATTTGAAAAAGTCTAATTGAACATATTGACAATAATTAATAATAATGATATATTTATTAATGTACGTAACATATTTGTAATAATTAGAACAAACGATTAAGCCGCAAGGCGGAACGGAGTTTTTATGAAACCAGCTAAACTGAAAATTGCAACCGGCGCATTAGCCGCAAGTATTGCATTTTTAAGTATAAATATACCGGTATTAGCAGCCGGAAACAATACTGTATTACCTTCAGCCGGTATCGACTTTATGCTGGGGGACCACACTGCGTCATTGAAGGATTTACAGGAAGAGTATATAAGCCAGAATCCCTCTCCGTCTCCTGCGAAGACTGACGATAACGAGAAAACAACTTCCTCACCTTTGCCGAGTATGACAGCAATACCTACGGCAGAACCGATAAAAATAGTACAGGAAGAAAAGAAGATTGAAGAAACGAAGATTGCAACTTCGGATAAGTCGATAAAAGAAAAGGGCAAAGAGTTAGATATCAAACGGGAAGAGGAAGGCTTTAAGAGTCTGGTAATCGCTAAAGTAAATGATTATGTTAATGTCAGAAGCACTCCCAGCGAGCAAGGAGAGATTCTTGGAAAGCTATATGATAAATCAGTAGGAAGTTTTATTTCGGAACAAAATGGATGGTATGAAATAAAATCCGGTTCCGTGACCGGCTTTGTAAAGGCTGAATATTGTGTTACCGGTGAAGAAGCAGTGGCTCTTGCCAAAAGGGTCGGAACCAGAATTGCAACTGTAACCACCACAACCTTAAAGGTGAGGGAACAACCCGGAACAGATGCTACGGTTTTAGGTCTGGTGCCGATATCCGATGAGCTATTAGTAACAGAAGAACTGGATGAATGGGTAAAAGTAAACATTGAAGAAGGTGATGGATATATTTCTTCCGACTATATTACCCTGTCTACAGAATTTGTAAAAGCAGAATCTAAAGAAGAAGAAGCAGCAAGACTTGCAAAAGAAGAAGCAGAGAGAAAAGCTGCCCAGGCAGCCGCAGCAGCCGCCAGAGCGGCAGCTAATAAGAATAATTCTTCAGGCAGTAAAGCTGCTGAACCGATTGTATATGCTACCGGCGGTGGCAGCTCTCTTGGTAACGATGTTGTAAATTATGCCAGCCAGTTTATTGGAAATCCTTATGTATTCGGCGGCAGCAGTTTGACAAACGGTACAGACTGTTCAGGATTTGTTATGAGTGTATATAAGAATTTTGGTGTAAACCTGCCTCATTCATCGGCGGCGGACAGAAGTGTCGGTACAGCCGTGGACGGACTTGCAAATGCGCAGCCCGGTGACATTATATGTTATTCAGGTCATGTGGGAATTTATGCCGGCGGCGGACAGATTGTCCATGCTTCAACCGCGAAGACCGGAATTATTAAGTCCAATGCATCCTATCGTTCGATTCTTTCGATCAGAAGGATATTCTAAAGAAAAATTAAAGCGTCACCGCGGGGTGACGCTTTTTACATAACAGAAAGATTTGTTGTGGTAGTGTATTGAAGTATTGACAAAAGAAAGATTGTACAAGATGTACAAAGTTTTTAATTTTAAAAAAAATATGATTAAAATTGCCAGCAAATGACAAAAAAGTTATCCACATTGGGAAAAACACAAAATCAACCAATTTGGACTTATACACGAAGTTATCCACATTATCCACAGAGAAAGTGTCTAAATTTGTCGATGCCTTACGTAAAATCAGGAACAAGCGTTTTGTGAAGTTTTGATAAAAATGAAGAAATTATTAAAAAAATCTTAAAATCTATTGACTTTTAAGATGTCAAAATTATAAAAGCTTAATCTTCAAATTGTTGCAAAACAATCTCATATTGTGGTATAATATGGACAAATAAGTTGAGGACGAAGAACCCCACTACTCTACTTGTTAAGATATGAAGAAAGGGTGATAAATTATGAAATTTATTATTAGCGGTAAGAACATTGAGATTACCCCCGGACTCCGTAGTGCCGTAGAGGACAAGATCGGAAAACTGGAAAAGTATTTTAAACCAGATACGGAAGTGCATGTAACCTTAAGCGTGGAAAAGGAAAGACAAAAGATAGAAGTAACGATTCCGGTGAAGGGAAACATCATCCGTTCCGAACAGGTAAGCAGTGATATGTATGTATCTATTGACCTGGTAGAAGAGATCATTGAAAGACAGCTTAAGAAATATAAAAACAAGTTGGTGGATCAAAAACAGTCGGTTAGCTTTTTCAAACAGGATTTCATTGAAAAAGATTATATGGACGAAGAAGAAGTTAAGATTATCCGTTCAAAAAGATTTGACATCAAACCGATGTATCCGGAAGACGCATGTGTTCAGATGGAACTTTTGGGCCATAATTTCTTTATCTTCTGCAATGCCGAAACTGACCAGATTAATGTGGTATATAAGCGCAAGGGTAATACTTACGGCTTGATTGAACCAGAAATATAAAAGGTAGGTAATAAAAAGAACCGGCTGCCAGCCGGTTCTTTTGCGGATATTATAAGAGAGGAAATACGAAAAGTGGTGGTAATTAACATTCTGGCATTACTGGTGGCAGTATTGTTGCTGGCTTATATAACCAAAGAAAAAATAGTGGATGTTCTGCCCATAGTGATTTCCATGTTGGTTTTGTTGCTTTACGTGTTGGGATTTATCGGACATTTATCCTTTATAGATATAGTAAGTGTTACCCTGTTGGCGGTCATCGGAATTTGGTTATTCAGAAAAGATAAGGAAGAGCGGCATAGAATTAAAGCTAATATGCTGGAGAACATCAGGGAACCGGGAACGATTATTATATTTCTGACTATTTTAATCGTTACTTTTTGCGTTAAAGACAAGATGGTTACCTGGTGGGATGATTATAATTTTTGGGCAACTGATGTAAAGTCTTTGTTTTACCTGGATGGATTTGCCGGGAAGTATGCTAATGTAGCTCCGGAATTCGGTGACTATCCTCCCGGTACGCAGATGCTCAAATGGTGGTTCTTACATTTTTCCCCGACGGTTTTTAAAGAAGGGCTGATGTTTGCCGGATATTATTGCATGAATTTGGTATTTATGGCACCCTTGCTGCGGTATGCCAAAGGGAAAAACATTTTAGTCTGGATCCTTTGCGGGATTACCCTGTGGAGCTTCCCCAGTGTTGCGGAAGGATTTTATCTGGACGGAACCTGCGCGGATTTGACCATGGCTCTGGTATATGGAGCTTTTTTGGTGGGCGTACTGGATCGTGAAGGGCATAGCGAACTTTTTTACTATGGACGGATGGCTTTGTATCTGATGGTATTGATGCTGATTAAGAATGTTGCTTTTATCTGGGTTGCCTTTGGTTTGGTATTTGCTTT
>JAVBSL010000045.1:0-13748 GCA_031556725.1 Lachnospiraceae bacterium
TCCGGATTTTACCACTGAAGAAATTCGAAAAACCAAGACCTTTGGGAAGGTAAAGCCGGCGGAAATATTGGCATGGCTGGAGCAGAACTCCGATGTTGAAAGTTGGATTGTGTTAGAGGATCTGGATTTGCGTAATGAAGCAATCAGAGTACGGCAAGTCCAAACCAATGGGGCCGAAGGCCTGACGGAAAAAGATGTTATCCGGGCAATTGAAATGCTGCGGCAGTAAGAAAGGTAAGGAGTGATATGAGAAAACATTATCTTGATAACATCCGGTGGGCAACGGTGGTTCTGGTTTTAATATATCATGTTTGCTATATGTTTAATGGGGTTGGGTGTCTTGGAGGAATAAGCGGTGCCAGAAATGTAGCATTCTTTGATGCAACACTATATATTGTGTACCCCTGGTTTATGGTATTGCTGTTTATGATTGCGGGAATCAGTGCCAGGTATGCGTTACAGAAACGCACAGGCAAAGAATTTATAAAAGAAAGAGCGGTAAAGCTGCTTATCCCATCGACGCTGGGGTTATTCGTACTTCATTGGATTACCGGATATCTAAACATAAAAATAGGCGGAGGCCTGGACTATATACCATCATTTTTACTGTATCCAATCTCGGTAATAAGCGGAACCGGTCCATTGTGGTTTATTCAGATGCTATTCATATTTTCCTGTGTCATTGTATTGTTCAAACACTTGGATAAGAATGATAAGATATGGAAAATCAGTGAAAAGGCAAATTGGGTAATTATTTTATTGCTGTTTGTACCTCTGTGGGGTGCAGCTCAAATAGGAAATGTACCGGTAGTGACTACGTATCGTTTTGGTATTTACTTTGCCGCTTTTCTTATTGGATATTATGTGCTATCCCATGATGAAATCCAGATTACAATAGAAAAGATGCGTATTCCCATGCTGGTTATCTCAATAATCCTGGGGATTACCTATACTTTTTATTACTATGGCAGTAATTATAGTGACTCCCAATGCTTGCAAAGTATCTTTACTAATTTGTATCTTTGGGCAGCGATAATGGCTATTATGGGCTGTGGAAAAGCGTATTTTGATAAGGAGACACCGTTAACAAGATATATGACCGGAGCAAGCTTTGGATTTTATATTGTTCATTATCCGGTGTTGATCGTTATATGTTATATTTTAAATTATCATTTTGCTTTTCCGGCAATATGGAACTATATTATAGCACTTATCGTGGAATTTTCCGGGACGTTGGCGTTATATGAGGGATTGCGAAGAATACCGGTAATCAGATATCTTGTTCTTGGAATGAAGATAAACAGAAAATAAATATACTGTCAACAACAAAAAGACGACACTAAGTTTTTTGTTGTTGACTTTATGTTTGCGGTGTGCTAGCATGATAGTACACTAGTGATGGAGGTGCAAACATGTCATCTTGGATCGGATGGAATACTGAATTCAATGAGCGGCTACCCATATACCAGCAGATTATCGATCGATTCTGCCGTTCGGTGGTACGTGGTGAGATTAAGCAGGGGGAGCGAATCCCCTCGATACGGGATATGGCTCTTGTGCTTAAGGTAAATCATAATACCGTGCAGCGGGTTTATCAGGAACTGGAACGCCGGGGATTGATCTACAGCCGGCGCGGAACGGGATATTTTGTGGCGGAGGAAGAAAATATGATTATGAATATCCAGCAGGAAATGGCTTATGATTCCACCCGGCGGTTTTTGGAAGAAATGCGGGAACTGGGTTTTTCCGATCAACAGATATTGGCTGGAATAGCGAAAAATATGAAGGGAGAGAATGAGGATGGAACTGCTGATGCAAATAGAGAAAATTGAAAAAAATTTTAGCCGCATTCCGGTGTTACAAGGTGTGGATATGGAAATCCCGTCAGGGAAGATTATCGGCCTGTTAGGCCCCAATTCATCAGGAAAAACAACTTTGATGAAAACCATTGCCGGATTGCTGCAGCCTTCCGGCGGGAGGATTATATATCCCGGGGGAGCTGTCAGGGGATCGGAGTCCAGGAAGACCATTTCCTTTCTGCCGGATCAACTGAGTTTTCCCAAGTGGATGCGGGTACAGGATGCGTTCGGTTATTATCGGGATGTTTACCCGGATTTTTCACAGGAAAGAGCTGAAATGCTGATTGACTTATTGGAGTTGGAGCCATGTTATCAACAAAAGATAAAGAAATTGTCAAAAGGTATGCAGGAGCGGATGGCATTGGCGTTGGCACTGTCCAGAGAGACTAGAGTATATCTTTTGGATGAACCATTAGGCGGAATCGACCCGGTAGGTAAGGCAAAAGTGCTGGATGCCTTACTGACGATGGAATTGAAGGGGGCTTCTGTTATCATAACCACTCATCTGGTTAAGGATGTGGAAAGAGTGCTGGACAGCGTTTGCTTTCTTTCAAAAGGCAGAATTATCTATCAGGGTGAATCGGAAGCAATTCGCGAAGAAGAGGGTAAAACGGTAGAGCAAAAATATTTGGAGGTATTCATTCATGAAGGCACAAATTAAATATGCATTTCTTAATCAATGGCACCGGCGGAAATTGTCAATCATTTTACCGATATTTATTTTTTATCCGGTGATTGCATTATATAACATAATGGATGGAAAAAACGCCGGTATCGATATAACCAGTGCAACCGGACTGAGTGCTTTCTTATTTATGATAGCATCTTTAAGCCTGTGTATTGCTGCTGATTATGATGCTATTCATACCATGTTTTCCGGGCCGCATGGCTATGTGGAATATCTGGCACCGGTACCGGGCTGGAAACGTCTTTTGGCAAAGACAGCAAGTCTGGCAGCGGCTGACAGCATTTGCGTTGCATTAAATATGGCAGGCTTTATAGTCAACTGGTATCTGGTTGAAAAAAATGTGGGAATAGATGTCTTCAGCAATCCATGGAGAACAGTAAATATATTTTTAAGTTATTTCTGCTGCATTATGCTGGTTCTGCTGGCAGCAGCGTTGCATCACAGCTATTTTTCCGCAATTCGGATTGGGTGGCTGCCGACTTTGCTGGCATTGATGGTCATTGCTTATGTAATGAACTTAATGAACCTGCTGATGCTTCCGTTTTCCTCAAATGCTTATCATTGGGGACTGCAGTTAAGCATTACGTTGAATGTGGCAACCGGACCGGCACTATTTATATATTTAATATTAAAATTATGTAAGGCAGGGCTGTTATTTGGTGCCACAGCATATATAATGGAAAGGAAAATCAATATATGAAAAAAAATATTTTTATAATGCTGCTTTTGGTTCTTGCTACTTGTACCGGGTGTGTCAGGGTATATTTAGATAATAGTGACAGCAAAGGTGGTTTTGTCAGAATAGCTGAGAGCAAAGAACCCATGAAACAAGTGGAATATCAGGTGGGAGAGTATCATAGTGTTGAGTTTGATATAATCATATGGGACGAAAATTTTAACGGAAACCCGGACCTTCTCCCGGAAATGATATATTCCAGCCAGGAATCGGATACGGTAACAATTGAAATGCCTGAGGATATGGAGCAATATATAAGCGTAACTGTTAAGGATGGAACATTGGTGATTAAAGGGGAGGTAGGCTTTTTGATGAACCAGTACAAACATCCAAAGATTTATATTTCCAATCCCAATCTGGAAAAAATTTTGGTGAAATCAGCTTTGCAGGTAAAAAACGGTGACACTGTTATCGTCGACAGATTCCAATTAGATATTGCAGGATTATGCGATATTCAACTGCCTCTGGAAGTAAAAGAATTAAATGTGTATATAAGCGGTTCAGGGGATATGCGGCTTCGTGGAACAGCAGACAAGGCTTATTATGAAATAAGCGGCAGCGGAAACATCGAAGCGGAAAAACTGAAAAGCGAAAAGAGTACCGTCTCGATTTATGGAGCCGGAAATGTATCTGTTAATACCATAAATACGCTGAACGTGGATATTAGCGGAGCCGGTAATGTAACATATAGAGGTGCTCCGGTGGTGACTTCTCAAATATCGGGAGTCGGAAATATTGAAAAAGAATAAAATACTTTTTAATGCAATCGTATAAATAATGTGTTAAGATTAATAACATAAAAACTATACGAGGGTAAAGGAGAGTAAGTATGTTATCAGCTTTAGAAAGTTTTATTGGTGCTCTAAACGGTGTGTTATGGGGACCGCCGATGATTATTTTGTTATTCGGAACTCATATTTTTATGACCTTCCGGACCGGGTTGATTCAGAAGAAGACCTTAACAGGCATTAAGTTGTCGGTAACCAAGGACCCGGATTCCAAGGGTGATATTTCTCAGTTTGGAGCTTTGACTACCGCATTGGCATCCACCATTGGTACCGGTAATATTATCGGTGTGGGAACAGCGATTGCACTTGGCGGACCGGGAGCGGTTCTGTGGTGCTGGCTGACCGGCGTTTTCGGCATTGCTACCAAATATGCAGAGTCTTTGATCGCAGTAAAATATCGGGTTCAGACGGAAGACGGCAAGATGCAGGGCGGCGCTATGTATGCGTTAGAACGTGGCCTGAAGATGAAATGGCTGGGAGTCCTGTTTGCATTGTTTGCGGCCATGGCATCCTTTGGTATCGGCAGTGGTGTACAGGTAAATGCGATTGCAGAAGTAATGAAAAGCAATTTCAATGTTCCGCCGCTGGCAGTAGGTATTGTGGTAGCGGCAGTGACATCACTGGTGGTATTCGGCGGTATCAAGGTAATTGCCAATGTATGTGAGAAATTGGTTCCCTTTATGGCAATCTTCTATGTATTAGGCTGTATTATAATTTTATGCATTAACTATGACTTCATTATTCCGGCGATTGTTACTATTTGTAAGCTGGCCTTCACCCCCGGTGCAGCAGCTGGTGGTCTGATCGGTTCCGGTATTATGGCAGCTGCCAGATACGGTATTGCCAGAGGACTTTTCTCCAATGAATCCGGTATGGGTTCGGCACCCATCGTGGCGGCCGCAGCGCAGACCAGAAATCCTGTTCGTCAGGCGTTGGTATCGTCCACCGGTACTTTTTGGGATACAGTAGTAGTTTGCCTGATGACCGGTCTGGTTTTGGTCAGCAGTATTATGAAAAACCCCAATATTGATGTATCTAATATTGACAATGGCGGACAGCTGACAACCTTGGCTTTTGGTCAGATCCCTTACCTGGGTCCCATTATTCTGGTGTTTGGAATCGTTACTTTTGCCTATTCCACTATTTTGGGCTGGTCCTATTATGGTGAACGATGTGTAGAGTACTTATTTGGGAAAAAAGGATGTGGTGTTTACCGCGTGCTCTATGTAGCTGTTTTGGTGGTTGGTCCCATTATCAGCCTGAATCTGGTGTGGGATATTGCCGATACTTTGAATGCTCTGATGGCCATTCCCAACCTGGTAGCTATCTTGTTGTTATCTAAAGTAATCGTAAAGGAAACCAAATATTATCTTAACAATTTAGATGAAAAGGACAACACAGAAATTCCGGTAGTTAAAAAATAAGAGGACATTAGGATGCGTAAAAAATTAGGTTCGGATTATCAGCTTTCCGATGAAGAAAAGCAAAAATTCAGAAATGAGATCACAAGTTTTTTTCGGGAAGAAATGGAACAGGAATTAGGCATCATTGCTACTGAAAAAGTATTGGATTTCTTTTTGGAAAGTATGGGCGATTTGATTTATAATAAAGCACTGGATGATGTGGGTGCCTGGTACAAGAGAATAATGGATAATGTGGAGGCGGATTTTTATTCCCTTTATAAATCATAGGCCCCATTGATCAGTGAGAGGAAATCGGATGAGTGAAGTCAGATATATGGCCAATAAAGGTTTTGAGGCCGCAGAGAGACAGATGTTGAACCAGATATCAAATTATGCAAGGGAGGGGTGGCTGTTGAAATCTATGACCCCTGCGCGGTTTGAGTTTGAAAGATCGGCTCCTCGGGATTTACAGTATGTGATGGAGTATCTGCCGGAACTGACCAATCGGAAAAGCTATGTGGAATCCATAAAAAGACGCGGTTGGGATTATGTATGCGAATGTGAAGGCTACCGTATCTTCTCCGCACCACTGGGAACCAGGGAACTTTCTGTGGATCGTTCTTACCTATATCGGATAATAGCAAAGAAAAATAAAAAAATGTTATTTATGTTGTTTATAAGTATTTTGATTTTTGCCTTAACGTGGTTCAGCTCACTGAATGGGGATATCAAGTTAGGATGCGCAGTAGGATGTGCGATATTGTTTGGTTATTCGGCAGCAGGGCTGGTTGGACTCCGGAAGAAAAAAGAAAATAAATAAAAAACACTTTATTTTGCCACCGGGTAAAATAGCATAAGTGCAGTCGGTATTCCAGTAGGTCATGGAAGGAATACCGGCGGCACTTTTTTTGATATTGAAAAAGGAAAGGACATAGGCATGAAAAACAAAGAGATTTTTAGAGAATTTAGCAAGTATGTAAGTTTAAATGTATTGGGAATGATCGGAATATCCTGTTATATTTTGGCGGATACTTTTTTTGTCGCTAAGGCACTGGGCGCCGATGGCCTGACAGCACTAAACTTTTGTATTTCCATCTTTAGTATTTTACAGGGATTTGGCCTGATGATCGGAATCGGTGGCGGAACACGCTATGCCATATTAAAAAGTAATGGCAAGAACCGGGAGGCTGGTGCGGTATTTATGCATGCTTTGGCAGTCGGGACAGTAATTGCGGCACTTTTTCTGGTAATAGCTATTTTCTTTACAGTGCCGCTGGTGCAATTGCTGGGAGCGGATGAAAGGACAATGCCTTTGGCGCGAACGTATTTGACAACGATGCTATGCTTTGCGCCCTTCTTTATATTGGATAATATTCTGATTGCCTTTGTCAGAAATGATAACGATCCCAAGCTGGCCATGACAGCTATGCTGGTAAGCAGTTTTTCTAACGTAATACTGGATTACCTGTTTATGTTTCCGCTTTCCATGGGAATGTTCGGGGCGGCTTTTGCAACGGGACTTTCTCCGGTTATCGGGGTGGGAATCTTACTGCTGCACTTTCGAAAAGGGAAAAGCAGCTTCCGACTTATACGCTGCCGGCTTTACATCAGGGAAGCAGTGAGGATCTTATTTTTAGGTATTTCAGCTTTTATTGGTGAACTTTCATCGGCCATTGCCTTGATTACGTTTAATTTGGTTATTTTGAGTTTAGAGGGAAATGTTGGGGTGGCAGCATACGGTATCGTAGCTAATATTGCCCTAATTGCGGTGGCAATATTTACCGGTGTTGCCCAGGGAATCCAGCCCCTGACCAGCAGAGAGCATGGGCAAGGCAAAAAAGAAGTCGTCGGGCAGATTATAAAGTATGCGGTCACACTGTCAATTGTACTGGCATTGATAATATATGGAACGGTTTTTCTTGGAAGAGAAGGGCTTGTGTCAGCATTTAACAGTGAGGGGAATGTAACTCTGGAAACCTTGGCAATAGCAGGAATGATAATCTATTTTGTCGGATTTTTCTTTGCCGGGGTCAATATTATCGGGGCGGCATTTTTCAGTGCCATAGCAAAACCGGGCGCGGCATTGGTGATATCCCTGATGCGCAGCTTGATCGTGATTATTCCGATGGTATTGGGATTAAGCAGGATATGGCAAATGGAAGGTGTATGGCTGTCCTTTGTCTTTACAGAAATGTTTGTTTTGCTGGTTACCGTTTATTTTATCGGAAAATGGTGGTACAATAATGCTGAAGTTTAATGCAAGATATCGGAAAGGCATGGCTGACAAATGAAAAAAACTCTTAAATTGATAAATTGCATATGGATTATGGCAGGTTTGATAATGGCAGCAGGATGCGGCAGGATGGAACAGAATCCGGTGGCAGAACCATTGCAGGAAGTGACAGAAGCAGCCAGAGTACCGGTACCAATGCTTTTACCAGCTCCCACAGTAAATCCGGTTGCATACCTTAACGGTGAATGGGAACAGGACTTGCCGGAAAATCACGGCATTGAACCAAGCTGGCTGGAGGAGTTTGCCAACGAACTTCAGGATAAGCAAATTTGTGCTGCTTTACTGATAAAAGACGGCAGGATTGTTTATGAGTCCTATATGAAAGAATATAATAAAGACAGTCAGTTTAATTTATATTCCTGCACCAAGAGTGTAACCTCTGCGGCAGTAGGAGTTGCGATCGAGCAGGGATATCTGACCGGAGTTGATTGTCAAATAGGGGATTATTTTCCGAATATTGAAAATGACCAAATGAAAAAAATTACTATTGAGCAGTTACTGAATTTTACTTCCGGAATTGATTGGTCGGAAAGCTCCGCTGATGGGGATTTCGTGGATTGGATGATGGCGGAAAACCAGGTGGATTATATGTTAAATAAGAATATGAAGCATGAGCCGGGTGAAGTATTTAACTACAGCACGGGAAGTTCACACTTGATTTCTGCGATCCTGACTCAGGCTACCGGAATGACGGAAGAGGAATATGTAAAGCGAAATATATTTGAACCAATCGGAATACATGATTATGCATGGTGGGCCGATGCCCAGGGGATTACCTTCGGCGGGCTGGGTATCTGGATGACGGCAAGGGATGCCGCCAGATTCGGACAGCTATATCTTAACGAAGGTAAATGGGGCGAACAGCAGGTCGTTCCGGCACAGTGGGTGCGGACTTCAACCTCTAAGCAGGGACCGAATGAAGATTATGGCTATAACTGGTGGGTAGATGTACCCCATGAACAGCAAAAATACAGCATGTATAATGCGGCAGGATATGGCGGGCAATATATTTTTGTCGTTCCCAAGTTTCAGATAGTAGCGGTGGTAACAAGCCGGGGAGTGGAAGACTCTTCTGTAGTTACCGCTTTTAAAGAACTTTTGGATAAGCTGGAATAGGGGGATCAGGGTGTCTTTTTAGGCTTATGATATCCTTTTTCACCGTAAGGCTGTAATTTATCCATCCATTCCTGTTCCATTTGTTTTAAAGTCCAGTGCTTATCCAGCACATCCTTGGACTCTTTTTGCTCCAGAATCTCATAAACAAAGGCATCTCCGCCCATTTCAGTCCATTCCTTCTGGAGTTCTTTGTTATAATTCCGTCCCATATCCAGTTCGCTCCGGAGCATAACCTCCCGGTTTTTGAGATTGGGGTAGGTGGCAAGATAAATCTTACCGTTTATGGTGTTGCGGAGCTGATAAATGCCCATATAAGTCTTAATTTGTTTAAATTGTTCGGTTAATTCTTTGCGTCTTTCACGATCCATTATAGTGTCCATCCTTCATATAAATACTTTGCTAATATCCCATTTCTTCTAATAAAGAAGCCAGAACCAGAAAACGCTCACCCAGCATCTCACCATCATTACTCAATGCCTGCTGAAACAATCGGATATCCTCGTCAATCATTGGATTATCTGTACATATTTCAACAGTCATGGCATCACCCTGCAGTCCGATCCGGTCTATGCCTGTATTCTGGGGATCGTATAACTTGGGATAGCGGTAGGCTTCCTGGAAGTATTGGTATCCCCGGCAGGCCAGAATAGCCAAATCCAGAACCCGGTGGAGAGGCAGTTCTTCCGACTGGCGGGACCACTTTTCACCGGTATAGCGCCAAACTTTAGCGGAAATGTCAACTTTTCCACGATCATTCCATTGGGCTAATCCCAGGGATAATCCTTTGGTATCGGTTTGATAGGCATTGCGCCCATCAATGTTTTCATAGTTTTCAGAAACAATAACCGGTTTATGCTTAAGTGTAGTTGGAATGTTCATATCTTTTCCTTTCAGTAATTTACTAAATTAGTAATTTAGTAAATGGTAACATTTGAATAATATTTTGTCAAGACATTGACAAATATAGAAATATAAAATAAAATTAGAATATAATTGAAAATGATTATCATTAACAAAAGGAGGGACTATGGGGACTTGTATAGTAGGGATAATATTAGCTTGTGTAGTCGCAGTTATTATCAGAGTTATGATCAAGAATAGAAAAAAAGGCGGATGCTCAGGCTGCAGCGGTGATTGCAGCAGGTGTAAAGATATATAAAATTGCTTTTTACTAATTGACAAATTTCAAAATAAGTAATATATTACATAATAAAGGTAATATATTACTTATTTGATTTTAAGGAGAAAACTATGATCCGAGATGAAATGCTGAAGGGTTATGATGATAAACATATTTTGTTTGGTACATTCTTTGCCTTTCATAATCACCTGCAGGCAGCAGGAGATGCTTTTTACAATGAAATTACGGCCAAACAATTTTTTTTATTAATCTGCCTGTCTCTGTTTCATGAACAGCCGCCAACCCTTAACGAACTTTCGGAGGTAATGGGGAGTTCTCACCAAAATGTGAAGCAATTGGCCCTAAAGCTGGAAAAGAATGGTCTGGTTATTCTTTGTACAGATGACAGAGATCGAAGAAAGGTGAGAATTCTACCCACTGAACAGTTAAGCAGGCTTCAGGAGAAATATTACAGCAAAGAGTTGGAATTCATGGAAAAACTTTTTGCCGGTGTGAATGATGATGAAATCGCAACGACCATGAGGGCTATTAGGAAAATAGAAGAAAATTTAATCAAGATTAGGGAGGAATCAGAATGAGTATAGTGGTAATCTATCAAAGTAAAACAGGTTTTACAAGGAAATATGCCGAATGGATCGGTGAAGAATTGGATTGTCCGATTCGTGCAGTAAAAGAAGCAGTCAAAGAGGATTTGTCAGGGTATGACACCCTGATTTATGGCGGCGGTCTGATGGCTGGCAGGATATCCGGCTTGAGTACCTTCAAAAAGAATAAAATGCCAGCAGGTAAAAAATTGATGGTGTTTGCCACCGGTGCTTCACCCATGGAGGCAACGGAGGTAATCGCTAAGATCAAAAATGATAATTTGTCCCGGCAGGAACAGGAAGAAATTCCGTTCTTCTATTTGTCGGGCGGTATTTGCTATGAAAAAATGGACTTTTTCTCAAAGAATATTTTAAAGATGTTACATAACGCTTTGCAAAAGAAGACCGACCGTACAGAGGAGGAGACCGGTATGATGCATGCGATAGAAAAATCCTGCGATTATACGGATAAGAAAAACTTGGCGGAATTACTGACCTGTGTGAAAAGAGGCTGACAGTATATGATATTGATTATTTCGGATACGGACAGCGAAGATATCGGCCGAAGTCTTTTCGATTATTATCAGAATAAGGGCGTTTCTGCCAAAATTATTTCTGCAGGCAACCGAAACATAGCTCCATGCTATGGATGTGAAGGATGCACGTATAAAACCTATGGCACATGTGTAGTAAGGGATGATATGGATGAAATATTGCCGGAAATCATGGGAGCAGATGTACTGGTCTTCTGCTCACCGTTGGTTTGGGGCGGTTTTTCTTATGATGTTAAAAAGATAATTGATAAGTTAGCCCTTGTGGGTGATCGATTTTATAGGGTAAGAAAGGGTGAATTAACAAAAGGCACGATCAGTGCCATGAAAAAAATAGCCGGAGTTGTTTGGAACAATAACCCTTCAACGAAGGCAATAGAGGTATTGGCAAAGGAGAACGAAAACTGTGAATTATTTGATTATCAATCTTAGTCCCAGGCTAAAAGGCACAAGCAATATGCTTACCCAATACTTTACAGAAAAATTAGCCTCAGAGAATAACCGTGTGACAGTATTGCGGTTATTTTCTTATCTTAATGCGGAGGAGGGACTTTTAGATGCCATGCAGAGTGCAGACAGCATTGTCATGATAGGCCCCTGCTATGTAAACACATATCCCGCCGATGTTATATGGCTTTTACAGAAAATGTCTCAAACCCCGGGAATACTTCACGGGCAAAGTCTGTATGGTGTTATTCAAGGAGGGATGCCTTACGTTCATACTCATGAAAACGGATTGCGGCTGCTGGATAATTTTGCAGATGAAAATGAAGTGGTCTGGAAGGGGGGCTTTGTTATGGGCGGCGGAGCTGTTTTAAATGGACAGCCATTGAATAAGGTTATCGGAGCAAGAAAAATAATTCCGGCGGTTCATACTTTTATAGAACATATTTTGGCAGACGAAGCATCACCGTCCGAGCTATATCAAAAAGCAGAGGCTAAGATACCGGCAGTGTTTACATTTATGCTGTCTAAAGTAATGAATATGAAAATTCGAAAAATGTTAAAAAATACTATTAATTAGTCCATCTTGTATTATAATATTGTAATAAGGTATAAGAAGAAAATAACAGGAGGAAAATAGCATGTGGATTGTATTCGCTCTGCTTTCTGCTTTATTTGCGGCACTGACATCCATTCTGGCTAAAATCGGAATAGAAAATGTTAATTCCAATCTGGCCACTGCGATCCGGACAGTTGTAGTACTGGTTATGGCCTGGGGGATCGTGTTCCTGACCGGCAAGCAGGCCGGCATCGCGGACATCAGCCGCAGAAGCTGGATTTTTTTAGGCCTGTCAGGGGTGGCAACCGGCCTTTCCTGGCTATTTTATTTTAAAGCCCTGCAGATTGGCGAAGCTTCCAAGGTGGTGCCAATCGACAAATTCAGTGTGGTAATCAGTATGATTCTGGCTTTTGTAATCTTAGGTGAAGCAGTCAATACTAAAACCGTAATAGGCGGATTGCTGATCACAGCAGGGACTTTTGTATTGATACTATAGTTGTGGACCCTAAATACTACTAAAGTAGTATTGCTGAAAAACATCTTATTCTGTATGCTGAAGCTATAAAAACTTAAGGAGGTAGTAAGATGTATTTTATAGCAATTTTAGCAGTTATCATCACATTTATTTTTACACTGGGTTCGATTGGTGGCATGACCAGTATCGGTAATTATTTGGACCCGGCCAGTCTGTTACTGCTGTTGATTATCTGTATTCCGTTATTAATAGCAGCCGGAGCTACAAAAGATTTCATTAATGCTTTCCGTTTGGTAATTTCCAAAAAAGAACCGCAATCTATCAGGGAAATAAAGCGGGCGATTCATGCCGTTGAACTGACAATCAGATCCCTGTGGTACGGCAGTTTACTGAATGCGGCATTGGCCGCCATATTTGTTCTTTCGAAATGCAATGCCGACGAGATAGCAATGATGTGGCGGAGTCTGGGAGTGTCAATTATTGTTGTAGGATATGGATTGGGAATGATTATTTTGCTTTTGCCGGTTAAGACCAAACTGGAGTTTAAGCTGATCGAATGGATGCACGACGAAGAGCAGGGATGAGCCATATGAAAAAAATCAGTAGTAATGTCATTGCCATAGCAATATTCATTGTGCTGCTATGTTACAGTATGGATTCCCCGGTGGCTTCGCTCCTTAGCATCAAACTAATCGGGATCATGGCTTTGGGAATTGCTATCTTGCTGGTACCACGCTTTCTGCAGGGAATGAAAAAGGAAGATATTGCGGCAGCTATTGGGGAAAGCGGCCGGACCGTAGGATATATCGGGACTTTCGTGATGCTTTTTTTTAGCCTGCGGAATATGCAGGAGATGGCTGATTTGCTGCCCGGAGTGGCATTGTCCTGCCGGCCGATTTTATATGGATTTATCATCCATGAGGTATGCGGCTATCAGAAAAAGAATGAAGCAGCAAATCCTCAGGTCAAAGAGCAGGAATCCTTTAAAAGCCGACTGGAAGCAGCCGGCCTGACCGCCAGAGAAATACAGGTGGCTCTGCTGATCAATGCCGGTCTTAGCAATAAAGAGATTGCTGAAGAACTTTATATTGCGGAAACTACCGTAAAAAAG
>JAVBSL010000006.1:0-139156 GCA_031556725.1 Lachnospiraceae bacterium
CTTTTTGTTCGTACAATACATACTCCATTTTGCTTTTCTCCTTTTTGTTCTATTACGTTCCGATAAGCAGGCTTAAAATTTAGGCCTGCTTATCGGAATGTTAATAAGTCCGACGCAGCACATTCTTATGAATGGGCTTTAAATTCTAAGGATATAAGTAAAAAGGAGAAAAGCAAAATGGAGTATGTATTGTACGAACAAAAAGGTGCTGTGGGAATCATTACCATCAGCCGGGAAAAAGCATTAAATGCTTTGAATTCTACCGTATTGGAAGAATTGAACCAGACCTTAAATGCAGTAAACCAGGATGAAGTAAGATGTCTTATTTTAACCGGAGCAGGTGAAAAATCTTTTGTTGCCGGCGCAGATATCGGCGAAATGAGCGCACTGTCCAAGGTAGCCGGAGAAGTATTCGGCAAAAAAGGAAATGATGTATTCCGCAAACTCGAAACCTTCCCCATGCCTGTGATCGCAGCGATCAATGGCTTTGCACTGGGCGGCGGATGTGAGATCGCGATGAGCTGTGATATCAGAATCTGTTCTGAAAACGCTGTTTTCGGACAGCCTGAGGTAGGCCTTGGCATTACCCCCGGATTTGGCGGAACCCAGAGACTGGCCCGTCTGGTAGGTGCAGGTATGGCCAAACAGATGATCTTTACCGGCAGAAATATCAAAGCTGATGAAGCTTACCGGATCGGATTGGTGAATGCCGTATACGCATCTGAAGAATTGATGCCGGCAGCAGAGAAGATGGCAGCAACCATTGCCAAGAATGCTCCCATTGCCGTACGTAACAGCAAAAAGGCTATTAATGAGGGTCTTGATGGGGATATGGATGCAGCTATCGTAATCGAAGAAAAATTATTTGGCGACTGCTTTGAAACCTATGACCAGGTGGAAGGCATGACCGCATTTATGGAAAAAAGAAAAGTAGAAGCATTTTTAAATAAATAGGAGGATAAAAGAATGAAAGTAGGTATTATCGGCGCAGGAACCATGGGTTCCGGTATCGCACAGGCATTTGCTCAGACAGAAGGTTATGATGTGTTTCTTTGTGACATCAACGAAGAATTTGCAGCAAACGGAAAGAAAAGAATTGCAGGCGGCTTTGAAAAACGTGTAGCCAAAGGAAAAATGGAACAGGCAGATGCAGATGCAATCCTTGCCAAAATCACCACCGGCGTAAAGACCATCTGTACAGACTGTGACTTAGTTGTAGAAGCAGCTTTGGAAGTAATGGACATTAAGAAACAGACCTTTAAGGAATTACAGGATATCTGTCCTAAGGATTGTGTATTTGCAACCAATACCTCTTCTTTATCAATTACCGAAATCGGTGCCGGCCTTGACCGCCCTGTAATCGGTATGCATTTCTTCAATCCCGCTCCGGTTATGAAGCTGGTAGAAGTAATCGCAGGCCTGAATACCCCTGACGAAATGGTAGCCAAGATCAAAGCTATTTCCGAAGAAATCGGCAAAACTCCCGTACAGGTTAACGAAGCAGCCGGTTTTGTTGTTAACAGAATCCTGATTCCCATGATTAATGAAGCAATCTGCGTACTGGAAGCAGGTGTAGCAAGCGTAGAAGATATTGATGCTGCTATGAAGTTAGGTGCTAATCATCCCATGGGCCCGCTGGCACTTGGTGATTATGTTGGACTTGATATCGTTCTGGCGATTATGGAAGTTATCCAGAGTGAAACCGGTGATCCCAAATACCGTCCCGCAACCTTACTGAAAAAGATGGTTCGCGGTGGTAAATTAGGCTGCAAGACCGGAATCGGTTTTTATGACTATTCAAAGTAAAGAAAATAAATTATTGGAGGAAATATAATCATGAATTTTATGTTAGACAAAGAACATGAAATGCTGCGTACTCTTTACAAAGAGTTTGCAGAAAAAGAAGTAAAACCTCTGGCTCAAGAGGTAGATGAAACTGAAGAATTCCCCAGAGGAACCGCAGAAAAAATGGGAAAAGTAGGTTTCCTGGGTATTCCCGTTCCCAAGGAATACGGCGGACAGGGCTGTGACCCGTTAGCATACGCTATGTGCGTAGAAGAATTATCCAAAGTATGCGGAACTACCGGTGTTATCGTATCCGCTCATACTTCACTGTGTGTTGATCCCATCATGACCTACGGAACCGAAGAGCAGAAACAGAAATATATCCCCGCTCTTGCTAAAGGTGAAAAATTAGGTGCTTTCGGTTTAACCGAGCCCGGTGCCGGAACCGATGCACAGGGACAGCAGACCAAGGCTGTTTTGGAAGGTGATGAGTATGTCCTGAATGGTTCCAAAATCTTTATTACCAATGGTAAAGAAGCTGACGTTTATGTCATTTTTGCCATCACCAGTGTAAGTACTGATGCCAAAGGCAGAACCAAAAAGAGCATTTCCGCATTTATCGTAGAAAAAGGAACTCCCGGATTTACCTTCGGAACCAAGGAAAAGAAAATGGGTATCCGTGGTTCATCCACTTATGAATTGATCTTTACTGACTGCCGGATTCCCAAGGAAAACCTGTTAGGTGCAGAAGGAAAAGGCTTTGGTATTGCAATGCATACTTTGGATGGCGGACGTATCGGTATTGCTGCTCAGGCTCTGGGACTTGCTGCCGGTGCATTGGAATCTACCATTGCTTATGTACAGGAAAGAAAACAGTTTGGCAGACCGATTTCAGCATTCCAGAACACCCAGTTCCAGTTAGCTGATATGGCTACCAAGGTAGAAGCTGCCAGATTGCTGGTATACAAAGCTGCAATGGCGAAAGCTACTCAGAAAAATTACTCTCTGGAAGCTGCTCAGGCTAAATTATATGCTGCCGAAGTTGCGATGGAAGTAACCACCAAAGCAGTACAGCTTCACGGCGGTTATGGTTATACCAGAGAATATGATGTTGAGCGGATGATGCGTGATGCCAAGATTACCGAAATCTACGAAGGAACTTCAGAAGTTCAGAGAATGGTAATCTCAGCAGCATTACTAAAATAAGAAGATTAAGGAGAGAAATACAATGAAAATCGTTGTTTGTATTAAACAGGTACCTGATACAAAGGGTGGCGTAAAGTTTAATCCCGATGGTACTCTTGATAGAGGCGCAATGCTGACCATTATGAATCCTGATGACAAAGCAGGTTTAGAGGCAGCACTTAGATTAAAAGATCAATATGGAGCAGAAGTTACCGTTATCACCATGGGTCTTCCCAAGGCTGAGGACGTTCTGCGTGAAGCAATCGCAATGGGAGCTGATAAAGGCGTTCTGGTAACCGACCGAGTTCTGGGCGGTGCTGATACCTGGGCAACTTCTCAGACTTTAGCAGGAGCAATCCGTAATCTGGAATATGACCTGATCATTACCGGCCGTCAGGCTATTGACGGTGATACCGCACAGGTTGGTCCGCAGATTTCCGAACATTTGAACATCCCCGTTATTTCTTACGCACAGGATATTAAGATTGATGGAAGCAGTGTAATTGTACAGCGTCAGTATGATGACAGATATCATGTGGTTAAAGCCCAGATGCCTTGTCTGATTACCGCTCTGGCTGAATTAAATGAAGCTCGCTACATGACTCCCGGTGGTATCTTTGACGCATGCAAGGCCGAGATTACCGTATGGGGCAGGGACAAGCTGGTAGATGTTGACGATTCTAATCTGGGACTGAAGGGTTCACCTACTCAGATTGCCAAGGCTTCCGATAAGGTTAGAAAAGGAGCTGGTGAAAAGGTGACTTTGGATCCGGCAGAATCAGTTGACTACATTATGAACAAATTAAAAGAAAAACACGTTATTTAATAAGGCGAGGTGAAAATGATGAATTTAGAAGCATATAAAGGCGTATTTGTCTTCGCTCAGCAGGTAGACAATACCGTAAGCGGTATTGCTCTGGAACTGATCGGCGAAGGTAAAAGACTGGCCGCAGATTTAGGCACAGAAGTAACAGCAGTATTGGTCGGAAGTAACGTAAAAGATCTGGCAGATGAACTGGCAGCTTACGGCGCCGACAGAGTTATCGTTGTAGACGATCCTGAATTAAAGGAATACAGAACAGAGCCCTACACCCATGCAGTGGCATCTGTAATCGAAAAATACAAACCGGAAATTTTCCTGGTTGGCGCAACCGCTATCGGGCGTGACTTAGGTCCCCGTGTATCAGCCAGAATCCATACCGGATTGACCGCTGACTGTACCCAGTTGGATATCGGTGATTTCCCCATCAATCCCATTCCCGGTAAAGAGCAGAAACACAATCAGCTGCTGATGACCCGTCCGGCTTTCGGCGGTAACACCATTGCTACCATTGCCTGCCCGGAATTCCGTCCTCAGATGGCAACCGTTCGCCCCGGTGTTATGCAGAAAATTGCTAAAATTGCCGGTGCAAAAGCTAACATTGAAGAATTCAATCCCGGCTTTACGCCCGATCACAAATATGTAGAAATTATGGAAGTAGTAAAATCCGTAGCTGATATCGCTGACATTATGGATGCTAAGATTCTGATATCCGGCGGACGTGGTGTAGGCTGTCCTGAGAACTTTGCCATGTTAGAGGAACTGGCAGCAGCTATCGGCGGAACCGTAAGCTGTTCTCGTGC
Organism: Lachnospiraceae bacterium; assembly: GCA_031556725.1. Lineage (GTDB taxonomy): Bacteria > Bacillota > Clostridia > Lachnospirales > Lachnospiraceae > UBA935. The sequence continues at coordinate 4,594 of JAVBSL010000006.1, forward strand.
AGTTGTAGATGCCGGCTGGAAACCCAAAGATCTGCAGGTTGGACAGACCGGTAAAACCGTTCGTCCGGGTCTCTACATTGCCGTAGGTATCTCCGGTGCGATTCAGCATTTGGCTGGTATGGAAGAATCCGATGTTATCATTGCCATCAACAAAGACGAAACAGCTCCTATTTTCGAAGTTGCTGATTACGGAATCGTTGGTGATTACAAGAAAATCCTTCCTACTTTAACCGAAAAATTAAAAGCAGAAATGGCTGCAAAATAAAGAATGATATTAAAAAAGGCTGCCCGCTAACTAAAAGCGAGGCAGCCTTTTTGCATCATTTCATCTGCATTTCCTGTAAATAAATATTATTTCGCAATTCATTTGCAGTATCCCAGGAAATCCGTCCCTCCTCGAACATGCGCTGAATCTGGTCACGTTCAAACTGAAATCCCAAAGAAGTAATGTCGGCAATCTGCCCGGCGGCATTTTCAATATGGGCCGGCTCTTTTAACTTCCGGAACCGGTTACGTTGAATGGAAAGGATGAGTTCACGGTTTGAGATGGCTTTGTTGATTAAGGTATCGTTACCATCCGGATTCAGTTCCTGCAACTTGCTTAAAACCATAGCACCGGCCGTCTCATTAATCAGGCTGAATTGTTCCTCATACTGAGGATTCTTTTTCTGCTGCAAGGAAAGATTCTTAAATAGTTTGAGAATGGACTTAACCGGAGCAAGTTTTGGTCTAAGCTGGTTTCTGCGCATTTGATGCTCCAAAGAGTTGAGATAATGTTCAGCAACAGCATCATCTATTTTTCTCTGAGCAGACAAATTGAGAACACATTCTTTTTCCCATTGGAAGATCTGATCACGAAGTTTCTGTTCTTCAGCCATGAGACTGGAGGTATTGCCCTGTTTATGCTGCAAATTAATCGAACGGCCATAATAACTGCGGATAACTAATTGCGTAGCGGCATTATTATCTTCTGTGGCCTGATCATTTAGCTGACGGATGACTTCCTGTAAAATTTCGGCATATGCTTCATTTTCATCAGCGCTCTTTTCATCAGCAGTATCTTTTTCTACCAATAAGGGCAGAATAAAGTTGGTAATAATTAAAGACAACAAAATCACACCGGTAGCAACCAGAATGATCAGGTCCCGATTCGGGAAAAAAAGGCCATCCCCCACAATTACAGGGATAGACATGGCACTGGCTAAGGTAACAGCACCTCTGGCACCGGATAAACTGAAAATTAAAGCGGCCCGAAACTTGCCGATGGGATAGTCCTCTTCCTTGTAAATCCGCTGGGGAATGGTTACATATGACCAGACAAGGCGGCTGATTACGAACAGCAGAGTGATTGCCAGTACATACAAAAGGATTTCCTGGGGCGCAGCAGGGAAAGAACCATTGCTGACAGTTTTTATGATAGCCGGAAGCTGTGTTCCTAAAATGATGAAAACTAAGCCCTCCAATGTGAAAGTCAATACTGACCAGATGCTGTTGGCGGCAATATTCAAGGTGGCAGTTTCGGGATTCAGGCGTTTCCGACCGAAGGAATGGGCTATACCTGCCAAAAAGATTGCCAGAATACCGCTGACGCCAAGTGCTTCGGCGCACATATAAATGAGAAACGGCGTCAGTACATCAATGAGAATATGTAAAGTAACATTTTCCATGCCAAGTGAACGCAGCCACCTAACAAATAGAAACTTAATGAAAGTGAGCAGCAAGCCCAGCAAAGCACCGCCTAATGCCACCAACAGGAACTGTCCGCCGGCTTTGATTACGGAAAAAGAACCTGTCATGGCTGCCGCCAAAGCAAACTGGAAGCAGACGATACCGGAAGCATCGTTCATAATGGATTCTCCCGAAAGGATATTCATAATTTTAGGGGGGATATTCACCCGCTTGGCCACCGAGAAAACAGCAATATCATCGGTGGGAGCCAAAGCCGAAACCAGAATAAAGGAACCTGTCAAAGAGAGGGCAGGAATCATCAGGTTAACCAGAAAACCACCCCCGATAACGGTGACAAATACCAGCAAAAAGGCCATCTGCATCATCGTACCCTTCATTTCCCACAAGGATTTTTTATCCGAAGTCATACTGGCATAAAATACCAGGGGGGCAATAAATAATACAAAAAAAAGCCCGGGGTCCATTGAAAATTCATAATTAAGGGGAAGCAGAGCAATGCCGGTACCTAAGGCAATCTGAATAATCGGAATGGATATGGAAGGCAAAAAGCGATTGATAAAGTTAGATAATAATATTGCCAATAGTAATAACAGAACATATTCAAATCCTTGCATGGAAAACCTCCTGTTAACAAATTGATAAGTCAAGTATAATGGGAGTGGAACAATATTACAAGGCATTACCACTTTTATTTCGTTGCTTTTATTTTGGATGTTGCTTATGAATGGAGAATTTATTATACTATAGGCAGGAAGTAAATCGGCAGGAGGTATTATAATTTGCGATATTTATTAATTGCGCTGGGCTTGTTTGGTCTGGATGAAGGCGTTAAAAATCATATTGAAAAACAGGAAGATCTGGAGGTACAAGATCGTAAGTTAGGAAGTTTTTTATTGATAAGAAAGCACCATAATAGGGGACTGGCCTTAAATGTGGGTGATAAGCGGCAGAAGCTGATTGCAATCCTGTCACTGGGAATGACAGCGGTACTGACGGTTTTCTTCATTATTACATTAGGGAATAAGGGAAATGCGCTGCTGCGGACAGGGTTGGCCTTTCTTTTAGGCGGAGCATTTGGGAACACCTATGACCGGCTGAAACGAAAATATGTAGTGGATTTTGTGAGTTTCAATGTGCCCTTTAAAGGATTGCGCAGCATTGTTTTCAATATTGCAGATTTTTGTATTATGATTGGTGCGCTGCTGACCGTTTTAGGTGCAGGTTTTGACTAAAAAAAGAACCATACTCAAAGGAAATGTTTCCATTGAGTATGGTTTTATACATAGCTAAATTCAAGCAGTGATGAGAGTTCCGGCCTTACCTTTAATTGCATCGGATACCTGTTCCAGAGAAGTGATCAATACACTTCCGGTTGGTTTGGCGGCAAGATATGCAATAGCTGCTTCGATTTTGGGAAGCATATTACCTTCACCAAACTGTTTTTCCACTATCATCTTATGCGCATCAGCAACTGTCATGGTGGCAACAGGAACCGGAGCATCGGTATCGTAGTTGCTGTATACACAAGGTACATCGGTAAGAATAATCAGCTGTTCGGCATCTAAGTCACTGGCCAGTTTCCCGGCGGCAGCATCCTTTTCGATTACGGCAGAGGCACCTTTTAAGACACAGTTCTGCTCGATTACCGGGATACCGCCGCCGCCGCAGGCGATAACCACCTGACCGGCATCAGCAAGGGCTCTGATGGCATCGATCTCCACGATATCAATAGGCTGAGGGGAAGCAACCACACGGCGCACACCTTTATCAGCTTCTAATTTTACATAATTTCCTTTATCGGTTTCTATTTTGGCATCTTCTTCGGACATATAGCGGCCAATAAACTTGGAGGGCTCATAGAAGGCGTCATCATAAGGATCAACAGTGACCTGAGTCAAAATGGTACTTACGGTTGTACCGATGCCGCGGCTTAATAATTCAGCTTTCAGGGCATTTTGAATATCATAGCCCACATATCCCTGGCTCATGGCACTGCATACACACATGGGTGCAGGAGTATAATCGGGATAAATCCGGCGTAATTCGGTCATGGCTTTATGAATCATGCTTACCTGCGGCCCGTTACTGTGGGTAATGGTCAGCTGATAATCTGCTTCCACAAGGTCAGCAAGTGCTTTTGCAGTTACCTTTACAGCATCCCATTGTTCTAAGATGGTATATCCAAGTGCATCGTGTCCTAAGGATACAACTACTTTCTTTTTACTCATAAGCTTCTCCAATCTAATCTGTGATTTACCTGCTTATTATATCAAAAAAAATTTCCTTATGCAAATAAATAGAAAACATTTTTAAAATCCTATTGACATACTGGGAATTGTTGTGTATGATGCATAATATAGTAAACCTAGTAAAGAGATAGGAATATAGGGACAATGAAATGGAAACAATAATACAAATCAAAGAGGTGACCAAAACCTTTGTGGGTAAGGATAATACAGTAGAGGCTCTGAAGGGAATCAATCTGGATATACATAAAGGCGAGATATACGGAATTATCGGTATGAGCGGAGCCGGTAAGTCTACGCTGGTACGTTGTCTTAATTTTCTGGAAAAGCCCACCGCCGGTACGGTTATTGTGGAAGGCAAGGATCTGTCAGCCTTAAAGGAAAAAGAGCTGCGGCAGACGCGTACTGAAATTTCCATGATTTTTCAGCATTTCAATCTGTTGATGCAGAGAAATGTACTGGATAATATCTGTTTTCCGCTGGAAATCATCGGAACAAAACGAGCAGAAGCCAAAGAGCGGGCTCGGGAATTACTCAAAATAGTTGGTTTGGAAGAAAAGGAAAAAGCGTACCCGGCACAGCTGTCAGGTGGTCAGAAACAGCGTGTAGCGATTGCCAGAGCACTTGCTACCAACCCGAAGATTTTATTGTGTGATGAGGCCACCAGTGCATTAGACCCAACTACTACCAAATCAATTCTGGCTTTATTAAAAGATATCAATGCCCAATATGGGATTACCATAGTAATTATTACCCACGAAATGGCGGTGGTAGAAGAGATTTGCAGCCATGTGGCAATAATTGATGAAGGTATCCTGGCGGAAACAGGAACTGTGGAAGAAGTATTTTCCAGACCTCAGAGCAAGGCAGCCAAAAAACTGGTATTTAGGGATAGTAGTGAGAAGTACCGTGAAATGAAGGGAAAACGCTGCATCCGCATTGTTTTTACCAAGAATTCGTCCTATGAACCGGTGATCGGAAACATGGTTCTGGCTTGTAAAGCACCGGCTAATATTCTTATGGCAGACACCAAGGACATCGGCGGCGTGGCACATGGACAGATGATCTTACAATTGCCGGAAGAAGCGGAAATTGCTGAAAAAATGATTAAGTTTTTATTGGATAGAGAATTGGAAGTAGAGGAGCTGGATGATTATGTGGGATAAAGCTGTGATACAAATGCTGGTGCAGGGAACATGGATTACCATATATATGACACTTGTGTCAACACTGTTTGCATATCTGATTGGCCTGCCCATGGGAATTACCCTGGTGATAACTGCTCCTAAGGGATTGCGCCCTAACCGGATTATTTATAAAATAATGGATACTTTGGCCAATATTATTCGAAGCGTACCTTTTTTGATCTTGCTCATTATGATTATTCCCATCACAAGATTTTTGGTGGGTAAAAGCTACGGACCCACGGCAACGATTGTGCCATTAACCTTGGCGGCAGCGCCTTTTGTAGCCAGATTGGTGGAATCGTCATTGTTGGAAGTAGACCACGGGGTAATCGAAGCGGCACAGAGTATGGGAGCTGGAACATTCCACATCATTTGGAAGGTACTTTTAGCAGAAGCCCGAACATCTTTAATCGTAGGAGCAACTATAGCACTGGGAACTATCCTAGGCTATTCGGCCATGGCAGGCGCTGTGGGCGGTGGCGGACTGGGCGATATCGCCATTCAGTATGGTTATCACCGTTATCAGACCGGAATTATGTTTGCTACAGTAATTTTACTGGTTGCTTTGGTGCAGATTTTACAATATACCGGAACGAAAATATCCAGAAGGTTAGATAAGCGCATTACCGGATAAAACCCATTGGGTTTATCATATATTTAAAACGAGGAGGAATTAAGTTATGAAGAAAGCAGTAACCCTATTATTAACAGTAGTTTTGGCAGTAGGTGCTTTGACCGGCTGCGGCAACAAGGGAAATGAAAAAACCATCAAGGTGGCAGCTACGGCAGTGCCACACGCGGAGATTCTGGAAGCAGCCAAACCGTTGTTAGCAGAAAAAGGCTGGAATTTGGAAATAACCGTATTCAGTGATTACGTACAGCCTAATGAAGTTGTAGAAGCAGGTGACTTAGACTGCAACTACTTCCAACATACCCCATATCTGGATAGCTTTAATGAGGAAAAGGGAACTCATCTGGTAAACGTAGGAGAAATCCATTATGAACCGCTTGGTATCTATGGCGGAACAGAAAAGGACTTATCAGCTATTCCGGAAAAAGCCACCATCGCGATTCCCAATGATACTACCAATGAAGCAAGAGCACTTTTATTATTACAGGACAATGGTCTGCTAACCCTGAAGGAAGGTGCCGGGATGTCAGCAACTGTCAATGATATTGCCGAGAATCCTTATAATATCGAGTTTGTAGAAATGGAAGCAGCACAGGTTTCCCGTGTAATCAAAGAAGTTTCTTTTGTGGTATTAAACGGAAACTATGCATTACAGGCTAACTTAAATGCCCAGAAGGATGCACTGGCTTATGAAACATCTGATTCCGAAGCAGCTAAAACATACGTAAATATTATCGTTGTAAAAGAAGGTAATGAAGGCAATGAAGGGGTTAAAGCACTGGTAGATGTGCTGAAATCCGACGTAATCACAAAATTTATCAATGATACTTATCAAGGTTCGGTAGTACCGTTTTAGGAGGGTTTAATCAATGAAGATATCATCAAGAGGCCGTTATGCAGTCAGGATTATGGTTGATCTGGCAGTAAACAATACCGGAGAATATGCGAAGGTAAATCAGATTGCCAAAAGACAGGATATTTCCGAAAAATATCTGGAACAGATTATCAGTGTGCTGAACAAAGCCGGATATGTAAAGAGTACCAGAGGTGCCCAGGGCGGCTATAAGCTGGCCAAAGATCCCAGTGCGTATACGGTGGGGATGATTCTTCGATTGACCGAAGGCAGCCTGTGCCCGGTAGCCTGTCTGGAAGGCGATGTAAATGAATGTGACCGGTGTGATACCTGTGAAACACTGGATGTGTGGAAGGAACTGGGAGAAGCTATCAATAAGGTTGTGGATGGCGTAACAATTGCCGAGCTGGCTGAAAAACAGCTGGCCCGGCAGAATTCCATGGATTGCCTGATTTAAGATTCCTTTTCATCCAATGAACTGTTTAACTTTTCCACTCTTCTTTTATAGAAGTAGGTAGAGATGGAAAGAACCGTGAATACCATAATAAAGGTAAATATAAAAAATATGATTCCGGCAGCTAAAGAGCCAAACAGCATGTGATACTTAAGATAGTTAGAAATACCGCTGTACAAGCAGGTAACTAATCCAGCAAGCAAGCTTAAGATAAGGTTGGTTGCCGGTTCCGGCTTGAGTTTCCGGTCCCAGATGCCGTGCCTTATACAGGCTCCCACGATGTATAAAGCAATGAACATAAAGACAATAAATTCTCCGATAATATATTCAAATCGGAAATTGGTAAGTGCCATCTGTATCAGCAGTGCGGCTGCCAGACCCCAAAAGGCAAACCAGAAGCCATTGCGTTCAATTTTTAAAAGTCTTTGTTCCTGCATTTCATCTAGATTATTTTTCATCTTTTTCATCATTATCATCCTCTCCAAATAAATCATCTAATGTTTTTCCTAATACTTTACAGATAGTCCGACACAATTTGATGGTGGGGTTGTAATCGCCCTGCTCAATTGCATTCATCGTCTGTCTGGATATACCCACGGCCTGTGCAAGTTCTTTTTGCGTCATATCAAGCGCGGCCCGGGCAACTTTTATCGGAATGTTCCGTCCCATGTAATCACCTCCGTAAAGACAGAATAACACGCATGCGACATAATGTCAAATAAATATTACATTTATTAATAAATATTTATATTGAAAAATTGGAATTAAATGAGCTTCTGAACAGTAGCGAAATAGCGGAATAAAAGAACAAATGTTCGAAAAATGTATTGATTTTATTTGTATAGAAGTGTATAATATAAAAAGGGTCATATAAATGAACAGGAGAAATAAATATATGAAAGATTTTTCTTTTTGGGAAGAATATGAAGGGACATCAGAAGGAAGCGGCAGGAGTGAAAAAATTTGGTTGATAAATCCGGATACTGAGCAAATCGGTCTATTCAAGTATAAGAAGGATAATAATACGACGGATCATATTTCTGAATGTGTAGCATATAAACTAGCTGATTTAATTGGAATTACCTGTGCGAAGTTTGAGATGGGCATTTATAATGGAAGAGAAGGCGCTATGAGCTATAATATTATTCAAAGCGGAAAAGAAGTGCTAATAGAGGGAATTAGTTTTATCAATAATGCATACCCACAGTACAATCCCGATAAACTGATAGATATGGAGACCGGAGGTGTATATTCACTTGAAATGATAGAAAAGGCAATTAGTGAATTCATTGAATTTTCAGAGTTTTTAAAAGTCCCTGTTTTTGATTATTTAATTGGAAACTCAGACCGTCATCAAAGTAATTGGGCAATGATCTTTAGTAAAGAGGGTTTGGTTTTTTCACCATTATATGATAATAGTTCGTCTTTGTGTGCATATTTGTCAGAAAAACAGATTGATGATTATTTAGGAAAAGATCAGCTCAAATGGAAATCTTTGGTGGAAACAAAATCAAAGTCTCTAATCAGGAGAACGATGGATGATAAGACAAAACCAACACATTTAGAGGTTATGGCATATATTAGGAACAACTATTATGATGATACGAAAGAATTGGTTGAAAGAATTATTACGGTAATGACGCCAGAAAATATTTATGATATACTTAATCAATATGCAGAGGTTGAATTATTTGAAAATAAGAGATTTATCATTGTAAAATTTTTGCTATCTAAAGTTAATGAATTAAAAGAGTTATACTTTGGAAAGGAGCAGTAGAATGTCTGTTCAAAATGATAAGGATTATTTATATTTGATTTGGAAATCAGAGCAAACACGAAGGCAATATATTGTAGGACAGCTTACCAAAAATGGTAAATATGAATTTCAGTACAATAGGGAGATTGATAAAGCATTGGATGCTGGTTTTGCGCCTTTGATTTCTTTTCCGAAGATTAATACTGTATATGAAAGTACGGAACTGTTTCCTGTTTTCTCCAGCCGTTTACCGGATAAAAAACGTAAGGATATTGATAAGATTTTGGAAAAGTATAATTTGAATGAGTTTGATGCCTACGAGCTACTAAAACGAAGTGGAGCAAGATTACCGATTGATAATTTACAATTTATTGATCCAATTTTAGATTTTAACAATGCTTTCAAGAAAAGTTTTTATATGGCAGGAGTTAGGCATTATTTGGGATGTGATGGTGAAAATTGTGATAAATCGATTAATGTAACGCGTGGAGATGAGGTTTTTTTAAAGAAAGAACCGGAAAATGTGAAAGATGTGAATGCAATCAAAATTGTGAATGAAAGTGAAGAACTTTTGGGCTATATTCCAAGATATTACAGTGAAGCATTTACCAGGATTATGAACCAAGGACGAGATATCCACTGTTATGTTACTAATGTTGCTAAGGAAAAAAATTGTGGGGAATGTATTATGCTAATGGTAAACGTAAGGTAAAGAAATGCTAAGGAATATTGAGCGTTAATCTAAATGAAAAAGACTCTGGGAAGTTTGAACCCCAGAGTCTTTTTCGATATTATTTATCACCCCTGCAAATCCCGTCTCCGGTATCCGATAAAGCCAACAATAGCCAGCACAATCGCAACCAAAGTCAAGATGGCTAACGTCGTATAATTAATCTCATCCAGCGGCAATTGCGGAATGTAACCAAAAGGCGAAAGCTTGCCGGTCCATTCGGGCAATTGCATTATTCGCCCAAAATAAATTACAAAGAAGGACAAAACCAGATAAATCCAACTTAGATTGGTCCATTTCGGAAGTACACCCACCAGGAGGAAGGTAAATCCGATCATCACCCACACAGCGGGCAGGTAGACCATCATTGCCTTCCATAATGAGGAAAAGGCCACCGGCGTTACCATTGTTACTGCACTGGAACTCCATAGTCCCAGAACCGCAGCAAACAGCATCATAAAACTACTGATAACAGAAATAATAAAGCTGCTCATCATCATTCCGGTGCGGGAAACAGCCCGGGAGGCCAGATGCTCCATATGATTCCGTTTTTCTTCACTGTGCAGCTTCAGTGCGGCATTCAAACAGGGAATGGTAGCGGTTATGGCCATAACCGACATGAGCATGGTGATAAACAGTTCGGTTAAGGAAAAGCCCGGTTTAGCGGGGAGAATCTGTTTCAGCATATCATTATCCAAAAAGGCTTCCAAATCCCCCATAATAGACCCATAACTAATGCCCAGAGCCAGGGAACCCACTAACCAGCCGATGATGGTACCGCCAAGCAGCCGCAGCATCAGTCCGCCAGGGGCCAGCAGTAAGGCGGAAGCGTGTTTTCGTCCCGGTTTGGCCTGCAAAAATCCCTGCCCCATATCCCGGATGGCATTCAGATAAAAAGCAAGAGCCATAATTACCATACTGATTAACAAAACAATCGGAACCGGCCACCAAAGGTTCCGGACATAAACTTCTGTCCGTAGAATCAAACCCATAGGAGAAAGCCGGGCTAAGGTTTCACTGCCGATGTCACCGGCTGCCCGCATCATATAGAGGACACCCAAAGCAGCCATGGAAAAAGAAGCAGCACTGCGGGGGTTCTCGGTCAGCTGGGCGAAAAAGGCTGCCAAAGCCGAAAAAAACAGCCCGGTTACACCCAGGACCACACCATATAACATGGAACCTGTAAAATTCATACTTTCAATCTGTAAAGCTGCCAGTCCCAAACCGGAAAACAGTGCCAGGACGATATTTATCAGCAAGGCAACAAACATGGTAGCTGCCAGATTACTTAACCGCCCCACCGGCAGCGAACGGATGACCTCGATCCGGCCTCGCTCTTCGTCCCGCCTGGTATGGCGAATCACCAGAAAAATATTCATAATAGCTACGGCCAAAAGAGTGAATAAAATCATTTCATTGGCAATCATGGCTCCTACGGTATAATCAGCAGTACCGTAAATCGGGCCGCATAGGGCGATCATTGCCGGATTATTCATGGTCAGGGCCATACCCACACGATCAGCGGCATCTCCATACATGTCACGGAAAACAAGCGGTACCATCAGCGTAATGCCGATTAGGGAAAAGAGCCAGACAGGGGTCATAATACGTTCCCGGCGCAGGGCAAAACGCACCAGACGCAAAGTGTTATTAGTGAAGCGGTGAAGCATTTCCCGCACCTCCCTTTCCGCTATAGTGGCTCATAAATAAATCTTCCAGATTAGGCGGGGTACTTTCCAATTTTACTATATTAAAGGTGGAAAGCAGGGAAACAGCAGCCCCCAGATTTTGGGAATCCACCTGAAAAGAAAGAGAGTTTCCATTATAACGTTCAATTTTTTCAATTCCCGGCAAAGCTTCCAAACCGGTTACAGTTCCGACTGTTTCGGTACTGATATTGACACGGGTCAGATGACGCAGTTCGGTTAGCGTACCGGTATCGATTATCCGGCCTTCCCGAATAATGCCTACCCGGTCACAGAGCCGTTCTACTTCTGACAAAATGTGACTGGAAAGAAGAATGCTCTTTCCGGCTTTTTTCTGTTCTTCCACACATTCCTGAAAGACCTTTTCCATCAAAGGGTCTAATCCGGAGGTGGGTTCATCCAGAATATATAAATCCGCATCTGAGGAAAAAGCAGCGACCAGAGCCACCTTTTGCCGGTTGCCTTTAGAATAAGTACGGCATTTTTTGGAAGGATCCAGATCAAACATTTCGATTAGACGCTCCCGATAATTCCTGTCATGAGTTTTGCGCAGACTGACGAACAGGTCTATAACCTCACCACCGGTGAGATTAGACCAGAGATTTACATCACCCGGTACATAAGCAATACGTTTATGGATTTCCACTGCATTCTTCCATGCATCTTGCCCGAAGATACCGGCAGAGCCCTCGGTAGCCTGCAGGATTCCCAAAAGTACCCGTAGGGTAGTTGTTTTACCGGCACCGTTAGGCCCGATAAAACCAAACACTTCTCCTTCATTTACAGCTAAATTCACCTTATCCAAAGCAGTAAATTTGCCAAATTTTTTTGTTAAATTAACAGTTTCCAAGATAGCCATCGCATCATCCCTCCTGAAGATAATATAGCATAAATTAAGAAAAATATAAATTGCAATTTTATATAGATTTGCTATACTTATTTTTGGCGGTAATGCTCGAAAGGACGTAAATATAATGGCAAAAGATACAACCAAAAATATGACAGTTGGTTCACCAATGAAACTGATATTAGGGTTTTCCGTACCGCTTTTGTTCGGTTTTCTGTTTCAGCAACTTTATAATGTAGTAGATATGGTTATAGTGGGACGGTTTTTGGGAGTGAATGCTCTGGCCAGCGTGGGCTTGACCGGTTCTCTTAACTTTATGGTTATTGGTTTCTGTATGGGCTTATGCAACGGTTTCAGCATTCCGGTTTCACAGAAATTCGGTGCCAGAGACTATGTGGGAATGCGTAAATTTATTGCCAACGGCATTTGGCTGGCAGCCATATTTTCTGTGGTGATTACCCTAATTGTAACAGCCCTTTGCCACAACATTTTAGAGCTTATGAAAACACCGGAAGATATTATCGAGGGTTCTTATTCTTATATTATTATTATCTTTATCGGTATACCATCGGTGTTTTTATACAACATTCTTTCGGGAATTATCAGAGCGATCGGTGACAGTAAAACTCCGCTGATTTTTTTGGCCATATCTTCGGTGTTAAATATTGGATTGGATTTACTTTTTATTGTGGGATTCCGCATGGGCGTATCCGGTGCCGCCGTTGCTACAGTGACTTCCCAGACCATATCGGGGTTGCTGTGTCTGATATTTTTAGTTAAAAAGTTTGAAATATTAAGAGTACAAAAGGAAGAATGGAAGCTGGATACTTCCTTAATTTATATTTTATGCGGTATGGGAATTCCCATGGGATTGCAGTATTCCATTACCGCCATCGGTTCGGTTATATTGCAATCGGCAGTTAATACTCTGGGATCTTCAGCAGTGGCTTCGGTTACGGCAGCGGGCAAGGTGAGCTTATTCTTCTGCTGTCCTTTTGATGCTATGGGTGCTACCATGGCGACTTACACCGGGCAGAATGTAGGTGCCGGAAAACTGGAGCGGTTGACGGAAGGAATCAAAGCCTGTACCATCCTGGGAATTATCTATTCGCTGGTTGCGTTCATAATCCTGTGGCTGTTCGGGCAGGAACTGACAACGATTTTTGTCAATAAATCCGAAACCCACATCTTACAAAACGCTGCCCGGTTTTTGCTGATAAACAGCGCTTTTTATATTCCTCTTGCCCTGGTGAATATTGTCCGTTTTACCATCCAGGGAATGGGATACAGTCCTTTCGCTATTTTGGCAGGGGTGTGTGAGATGGTTGCCAGAGCCCTGGCGGGATTGTTGCTAGTCCCCATACTGGGATTTACCGGGGCTTGTTTTGCCAGTCCGCTGGCCTGGATTTTTGCCGATGCTTTCTTAATACCGGCTTATTTGCATGTTAAAAAGAAGTTAACCTTACGAATCGCGCGATCATAGGTAAGCAGACCGTTTACCTCTTCCTCCACGTCGGAAAGCTGGGTGAGGACAGCACCGCTTAAGCCTTGTTCTTTTAATGGGAACAGGGTTTTTTCAATTAATTCGGACAATGCGGTATTCAATTCTTCCTTGGTTTCTATTTTTTTATAACCATAAATCCGGTCCAAACTGGAATGGTTTTTAATCAGGCAGGCATAGCCCCCATATTCCGAAAGGAAAAAGGCGCGGTTTTTCCATTTGCGAACTCTTAGGGACAGCGGACGAAAGTAGTTATGGATGCTGACAAAATCGCCGCAGCCACGATCGTACCAGCCACTGGCCGAATCAATGGGACGGGTGGGGTCTTTTTCTTTGATCAGTCCGGTGATGCGCTCGGCATCAAATTGTCCCCAGCCTTCATTAAAAGGAACCCAGACAGCAATGGAAGGCACATTATACAGATGATCTACGGTTTCCAGACATTCTTTTTCCCAGGCTAGCCGTCCGGCCGCATCCTTACGGGAAAAAAGGTGATAATGGCTGTCTTTGATCAGGGAAGAAAAAATCGGCAGAGCAGTGGGCAGATAACCGGCCCAGACCATCCGATAAGCAGAACCGCCATTAACCATATCCTGGCAAACCAGCATACCTAAGCGGTCACAATGGTAATACCAGCGGGCAGATTCGATTTTGATGTGTTTGCGGAGCATATTGAAGCCCAATTCCTTCATGACAGATATGTCATAAATCAGAGCTTCATCAGAAGGAGCTGTATATAAACCATCCGGCCAATAGCCCTGATCTAATACACCATTCATAAAATAAGGCTGGTGATTCAGACAAAAACGGGGGACTCCCTGGGCATCTTTTTCCACGGAAAAAGAACGCATAGCATAATAAACCGTTACCGTATCCTCGTGATGAGTCACATCTAAAGTATAAAGATAGGGATCTTCAGGCGACCACAGATGTGGATCAGAAACTGAAAGGGTCTGTTTAATCGGTTCCGGCGAGGTATCTGAGGTAGAAACACCGGAAGGATAGATCAGCAAGGTAACTTCCTTTTTATCTATATCCGGTGTTATTTTAACTTTTTCGATGTAGGTTTCAGGAACCCATTCCATCCAGACAGTCTGCCAGATGCCGCTTTGTGCGGTATACCACATGCCGCCCCGCTTGAGGGTCTGCTTTCCCCTGGAATGGTAAGAAGTATCACTCACGTCCTGAACTTTAACCAGTAATTCATTATCACTGGCTTGCAGATAAGGTGTAATATCCGCATAGAAAGGCAAATAACCGCCCTCATGATTGAGGACCGGATGCCCGTTTATGATGATTTCCGCAGTCTGATCCACGGCTCCAAAATGTAAAAGTAAGCGGCCGCCTGAAGCGGGGGCAGCATTGACTGTCGCATCGTCTGGCAAAAGCCGATGATACCATAGATATTCATTCGGCTTAAGCTGCCTGGAAACACCGGATAATACCGCTTCAGGGGAAAAGGGGACCAGAATCTGGCCGTCGAAGAGATCCGGTCTGCTATCATCAGAGGTAATGGCATAATCCCAATAACCGTTTAGGTTTACATAACTACTACGTACCATTTGCGGCCGGGGATATTCCGATAATAGATGGTCGGTGTCCGGATTTTCACCCCATCTGGTACGTAGATCTTTCAAAGAATCTTTTTTATGATATTTGCGGGTACTTTCCAATGCACTTTTTATATTCAAGATCATTCCTTCTTTCCAAATAAATATTATTATAGCCTTTTTCAATTTATTTAACAATATAAAGAAACTATGATATTATGATACTAGGATATCATAGAATCAAAGGCAGGAATAAACAGTGGAATCAGAAGAGTTGTTATGGAAAAGACTGAAGGATTTGGCGGAAAAATGCTACCGTAGTAATGTATATACTTTCAGCAGCTTCTTAAGCATGGCGGAGCTGGATTTTTTTTATCGAATGAAGAAGGAGCTTTCTCATGTAGACTATACTTTATTTGGCGGCCATGAGGACAGCGAACGGCAGATGATCCGTTTCGGCAGTGAAGAAATGTTGGGATATACAGAGGAATTTCCGATTGTCTGTATAGAAGCGGCACCAATATTACAAAAGTTTGCCGATGAATTAACTCATCGGGACTTTTTGGGTGCTTTGATGAATCTGGGGATTGAACGTACCACATTAGGAGATATTATTATTTATGAGAACACGGGATATATTTTCTGTACTGCCGTAATTGCCCCTTTTATTCTGGATTCTTTGGAACAGGTAAAGCATACCCATATAAAGTGCCGAATTGCAGAAGCACCGCAGGAAGTGACTGAGCCGGAGATCGAAGTTCGTAAGATACAGGCGTCATCGGAACGGATTGATGGGGTAGTGGCCAAGGTCTGTCAATTATCAAGAGGTGACAGTCTGGAACTGTTCCGACAGAAAAAGATTTTTTTAAATGGCATACAGTTTGAAAATAACAGTATTTTACTGAAACCGGAAGATGTTATAACAGTAAGAGGTTTCGGAAAATTTACTTATATGGGATTTGACAGCATCAGCAAAAAGGGAAAGAAAAATATAATTATTAATATGCGGAGGCGATAACGGAATGAATAGTAACATTAATAAAAGCGTGAAAAAGCTAATAGAAATTATTAAAGAAGGAACTTCGCCTTATCATGTAGTTCAGGCCTCGGTTAAGCAGCTTAAGGAGGCAGGTTTTCAGGAACTATGCTGGGATGAGGAATGGAAACTGGAAAGCGGCGGAGCCTATTATTTATCCCCCTTTCAAACCACATTGCTGGCTTTTCGGGTTCATGAAGAATGCGGACCGGGACATCAGCTGCGGCTGATTGCTTCTCATGTAGATGCCCCAGGACTGCGAATCAAGGCCAAGGCTGAATATCCCTACAAAAATTATCAGCGGGTAAATGCCGAAGTTTATGGCGGTGCCATCAATCATACGTGGATGGATCGTCCCCTGGGAATGGCCGGAATGGTGGCGTTAAAAGGAACAGAGGGAATACAACCCAGGATTTGTTATCTGGATTGTAAGCGCCCCCTCTTTATTGTACCGAATCTATCTATTCATATGAATCGTGAGATGAACAAGGGCAGTGAACTGAATCCACAGGTGGATTTGATCCCCATTGCCGGTATGGCAAAAGAAATGAAGGAAGCCTTTTTTGTTGAATTTCTGGCAGAAGAGATCTTAAAAGCAGAAGGGAGAGCGGTTAAGAAGGAAGACATTCTCAGCTATGATTTAAGCCTCTATAATATTCAGGAAGGCTGTGTCTGCGGTATGCAAAATGACTTGCTGACAGCTCCCCGGCTGGACAATCTGACTTCCGTGCAGGCCAGTTTGACAGCACTTATGGAAAGCAGCCGGATCAGCGGCCTGGATGTGATTGCCCTTTTTGACCATGAAGAAATCGGCAGCCGCAGCAAAAATGGCGGGGCCGGTAACCTGTTACCATTTGTGCTGGAACGAATTTATGAGGCGCTGGGAATGAGCAGGAGTGATTATTTGCGAAGCGTCGGAAACGGTTTCCTGATCTCGGCTGATACCGCTCATGCCTTAAATCCCAATCATCCGGAAAAATATGACCCCACTTCTTATATGCAGTTAGGGGAAGGAGTTGCCATCAAGTGTGCGTCCAAACAAAATTATGCCGGTGATGGTGAGGTTTGGGCGATGCTGAAGGCTTTGGGCGAAGCACACAGCATTCCCTGTGAATTGACTTACATCCGATCGGACATTCCCGGCGGCAGTACATTGGGTTCGATTCTTTCGGCAGCTTTACCGATGCGGTCAGCTGATATCGGAGTTCCTTTGCTGGCCATGCACTCGGCAATGGAAACCATGAGCGGTGCCGATCAGTATTATTTAGAGCAATATTTAAAGGTCTTTTTGTCTGGAGGAGAGTGTTAAAATGATAGCCCAATTATTAGCAGTACTTATCTTTGTGGGGATGTTTATTCTGATTATATCGGAAAAGATAGAACGCCACATTGTCACTATCGGATGTGGGATTTTGGTGCTGGTTTTTGTTTTTGGTGTTTGTATGCACAGCTGGGAAGCTATGATGGAAATATTGAATTTTCGCAGTATTTTCGTGGTAGACTTTTGGTATCAGGCTCATGAGGCTTCGGAATCTTTGGTGGGAATTAACTGGGCAACGATTTTCTTTATTGCCGGCATGATGGTTATGGTGGAAGGTATGGCCAGGGTCGGATTTTTTCGTTGGCTTTGTATGCGAATTGCTCAAATCGTGCATTTTAAGACCATTCCGCTCTTTATTACTTTTATGATTATGTCAGCCATTCTGGCCATGTTTATAGACAGTATTACGGTAATCTTATTTTTGGCGGCAGTAACTGTGGAACTTGCCAGAATGTTAAAATTTGATCCGGTACCGATGATTATTTCTGAGATATTTTGTGCCAATCTCGGTGGTTCGGCAACCATGTGCGGGGATCCGCCCAATATTATTATCGGCACTTCTCTTGGTTATACGTTTGCCGATTTTATTACCAATACAGGCTTAATGGCAGCGGTTTCTCTGGTGGTGGCAATTCTATATTTTTATCTTTACTTTCGAAAGGAACTGCAGTCGGCGGAAGGGCAAAAAAGTATTAAAATGGAGACACTCCAAACCAGTAAGCTGATTACCGATAAGAAGGGCTTCGCTATCAGTTGTGTAATTTTTTTGGGCGCAGTAATTATGCTGATTACCCATGCCCAAACAGGATTGACAGTTGCGTTTATTGGTGTGTTTGTGGCAGTGATAACGTTGCTGGCGGCCGGTAAGGCGGCAGGTCATCTGCTAAAGGAGATTGATTATAAAACCATTCTATTTTTTATTGGTTTGTTTATAGTAGTAGGCGGTTTGGAAGAAACCGGTATTCTGGAGGAAATTGCAGGATTCATTGGCCGGATCAGCGGCGGTAATCATAAACTGATGACAGCAATTATTATATGGGTGTCGGCTGTGGCCAGTGCCATTGTTGATAATATTCCCTTTGCCGCCACCATGCTGCCGGTTATTAAGAGTCTTTCCGAATCCCAGGGAATTGCCTTACCGATTTTAGTATGGGCGCTCTCCATGGGAACGGATATCGGCGGAAGCGCAACACCCATTGGCGCATCGGCAAATGTCGTAGGAACTTCGGTGGCAGCCAGAGAAGGCCATATGATTGGCTGGGGAAGATATTGTAAAGCAGCTATTCCGGCAACGATTCTGGTTTTGCTGGTTTCCAATGTGATTATTTTCATCAGATATTTTTAAGGAGGGGTAAAGGATGAAGGAACAATTAATTATTTCGGTTGGACGGGAATTTGGCAGCGGCGGACATATTATTGCAGAAAAATTGGCAAAAAGATTTGAGTTGCCCTTATATGATTATAATCTGCTGACAGAAATAGCCAGTGAAAAAAATCTGGATGCCAAGAGAATCAAGAAATATGATGAATTGCCGAGAAACTTTTTGAACTCCAGAACAGTGCGGGGATTCAGCAACTCACCGGAAGAAACAGTAGCCAATATGCAGTTTGATTATTTGCGGAAAAAAGCGCAAAGCGGTGAATCCTTTGTGGTAGTAGGCCGTTGTGCGGAAGAAGTACTAAAGGGATATCCGGGACTGATTCCGATTTTTGTGCTGGCGGATATGGACTGGAAAATAAAGAGAATTGCAGAGTATGAGAAGATATCTGATGCGGAAGCCGAAGCTTTGATTAAGAAATATAATAAGAAACGTAAGGCATACCATAATTACTACTGTCAATGGAAATGGGGAGATTCCAGAAATTATGACATTTCCATTAACTGTAGTAAAATGGGTATTGATGAAACTACCGATATGCTGGCAGCATATATAAATTCAAGAATAAAATCAAGGTAAATCATACTTTTTCAGGTATTCCCGATACAGATCGGAAAAATTCTGTTTTTCCGTACTGCTTAGGGAGTCCTGATACTTATGAGCAATTAATTCTTTGTCCTCAGTTTGTAAAAGGCAGATGGCGATATTAGAACAATGATCAGCTACCCGTTCGCAGTTTGTCAGGATATCCTGCAGGACAAAGCCCATTTCAATGGAGCATTTTCCATTACTTAAACGCTTATAATGTTTTTTCTTAATCTGGGCGGTCAGCTTATCTATGGCTTCTTCCAGTGGTTCCACCTGAGCTGCCAGGTTTAAATCGAAATTTTGAAAGGCAGTAAAGGTTATATCAATGATTTCACTTACCGCAGCAGAATATACTTTTAGTTCCTTTTGGGCCTTCTCAGAAAAGGAAAGTTTCTTTTCCGAGATTTCTTTAGCTGATTCCATAATGTTTACCGAATGGTCCGAAATCCGCTCAAAGTCACCGATACAGTGAAGCAGGACGGTCAATTGCTGGCTGTCGGATTCTAACATGGAACGATTACTGAGTTTGACCAGATAAGTGCCGATCTTATCTTCATACTGATCGACGATATCTTCCAGCTGGAGGACTTCTTTGGCGGTTTTGCTGTGGAAATCCCGCATGGCTTCCATCGCCAGAGACAGGCCCTTTTTGGTAGCATCCATCATATCTACCGTTACATTTTTGCAAATACCTACCGCATAAGCGGGAGTATCCAGAAAACGTTCATCCAATTGAACATAGGAAAGGGTTACGCTTTCCTCGGCAGTTTTGGGCAAGGTAAGATAAGCCAGCTTCTCTAATAAAGAAGACAGAGGCAGTAATAAGGCTGTAGTAAATATATTGAATAAGCTGTGGATAATGGCAATGTCCGCCACTCCGGCAATGTTATCCAAGAAAGTAAAACGCAGGAACGCATTCAGGCTGTAGAACAGAATCATAAAGACAATCGTTCCCACCAAGTTGAAGTAAAAATGAACTAAAGCTGCCCGCTTTGCATTTTTGTTGGCACCGATCGAGGATATGGCTGCGGTGATACAGGTTCCGATATTTTGTCCCATAATAATGGGAATTGCCGTACCGATATTTACAATGCCGGTGGCACATAAGGCCTGTAAGATACCAACAGAGGCCGAAGAACTTTGGATAATAGCGGTGATAATCGCACCGGCCAGAACACCGAAAATCGGATTGGAAAAGGTCAGCAGCAGCTTTTGAAACTCAGGAACATCCGATAAGGGGGCAACAGCACTGGTCATGGTTTCCATTCCAAACATTAAGACTGCGAAGCCCACCATGATTAAACCGGCATTTTTCTTCTTGTCTGATTTGGTAAACATGATAAAGATGACACCGATTACCGCAAGCACCGGTGAAAAGGTCGAAGGCTTTAAGCATTGAATAAAGAAGCTGTCTCCTTTAAGACCGGTAAGGCTTAAGATCCAGGCAGTTACGGTGGTACCGATGTTGGCACCCATAATCACACCGATAGCCTGCTGCAATTTCATAATGCCGGAATTTACAAAACCAACCACCATAACGGTAGTAGCGGAGGAGGATTGGATAATGGCTGTTACACCAAGACCTAACAATACCCCTTTCCACTTGGAGGAAGTTAGTTTTTCCAACAGGCTTTCCAATTTACTGCCGGAGGCTTTGGTCAGACCATCGC
This sequence comes from Lachnospiraceae bacterium, assembly GCA_031556725.1. Lineage (GTDB taxonomy): Bacteria > Bacillota > Clostridia > Lachnospirales > Lachnospiraceae > UBA935. Next base: position 25,738 of record JAVBSL010000006.1, read on the forward strand.
CCATAATGTTCATGCCGTAAAGGAACAAGGCAAGTCCGCCCATAAGTGTCAAGAATCCAAAAATATCCATATCATACCCTTTCTTTAGTTAAGTGCGATTTTATTTGTGACCGGCTCTGATTGCCGCAACATCTTCGTATCTATCAGCAAGCTTATGCTCTTTTGCTTCAGGAACAGCAGGTGTTACCTTATCTTTAAACACCAGTTTCAAAAGGATGGGAGTTATTATCGTAGTAATAATGACCACCAGCACTACCGGACCAAGAAAAGCGGAGCCGATCAGTCCCAGGGCTTCTCCTTTTGAGGCAACAATCAAGGCGACTTCACCACGGGATATCATACCCACACCGATTCGCTTACACTGGTAGTTTTTATATCCGCACATTTTGGCTCCCAGACCACAGCCAACAACCTTGGTAATGATGGCAACCAGAGTTAATAATACAGAGAACCAGATAATCATGGCATTCATGGCCGGAAGGGTCACCTTAAGCCCGATACTGGCAAAGAAGATGGGGGACAGGTAAAGGTAAGAAAGCACGTCGAATTTGGATGCCAGAAGCTGCTCACGCTGGGTCATGGAGATGACCAGACCGGCAACAAAAGCGCCCGTAATATCGGCAACACCAAAAAATTCTTCAGCAGTATAGGCCATCAGCAGACAGAAAACAAAGGCAACAATGGTATATCGCTGCATGTCTTTGCCGGTGTTGCACCAGAAGGTGAAAAACTTATAGAATAAGAATCCAAGAATTGCCGCATAAACAAAGAAACCAACAATTTTCAAAAGTACCAGCCAAATCTGTACCGAAGGATCAGCAAAGCTGGTAACAACAGTCAGGCAGACAATACCAATAATATCATCAATAATGGCAGCACCTAAAATAGCATTTCCGGAATGGGTCTTTAACTTACCCAGTTCCTTTAAGGTTTCAACAGTAATGCTGACCGAGGTAGCCGTTAAAATAACACCGATAAAGATATTTTGCAGGAGGAGACTGCAGCCTGCATCAGAATCGATAATACCCGGTCGGTTAAAGAAATAAGCAACACCGAAACCGCCGATAAGCGGAACGATCACACCGATAATAGCAATGATTAAAGAAGCTTTTCCGCTCTTCTTTAATTCCTTAATATCGGTTTCCATACCGGCACAGAACATCAAAACAATAACACCGATTTCCGAGCTGTTTTGAATAAAGGTGGTCTCGGATATAATATTTAAGAAAGCAGGACCAAGGAATAACCCGGCTAACAGGGCACCAACCACTTGCGGCAGATGAAACCTCCGTGTTAATAACCCTAAAAGCTTTGTACTTAGTAAAATAAGACATAGATCCAGTAAAAATTTGTACACAATACCACTTCCTTCTTATATTTGTTTAATTATAGAATTTAAAACTCATATTAACATAGCACCTTTTTAATGCCCTTGCAAGTATTTGCAAGAAAAAATGTATGGAATACTGCTAAGTGTTTAAGGATGTTAAGAAAGTGTATAAATAAGGGGAAAATGATTGATTTTAAGAAGCGACAGTGATACAATTATAAGATTTGAAGAAGGTGAAGGAAAGAAATATGTTAATGCTACAGCAAATGTTGATTTTACTGATCTTGATGCTGATCGGATTTGTTTGTTATAAAAGAAAAATGATAACCGAAGAAACCAGTAAGAAGCTTTCGGGAATTGTGCTGAATATTACTAATCCGGCAATGATTCTTTCGGCAGGACTGAGTAAAGAACAGATTACCGGAGAGGATTTGGGAGAGACCTTTCTTTTAGCGGTTTGCTTTTATATTGTAATGATACTTATTGCGGTGCTGCTTTCGAGACTGCTGCGAACAAAAGGGAAACAGAGCGGAACATACCAGGTGATGACGGTGTTTTCAAACATAGGATTTATGGGCTTTCCGATTATTTCGGCTGTTTTCGGAAAAGGCGCCTTACTCTACGCTGCACTTTTTCTGCTTCCTTTCAATGTCTTAATCTATACCTATGGTATTTTTGTTATGAAAAAAGAGGAGCATAAAGAAAAATTTGAATGGAAAAAGATCTTAAATATCGGAGTGTTATCTTGTTTGATAACGATGGTCTTATATCTGGGGAAAATATCTGTACCACAGTTCGTAGAAGCAAGCCTGATCCATCTGAGCAATTTGACGGCACCGTTAAGCATGATGATAATTGGTGCGTCATTGGCCACCATTCGTTTGAAAGAACTGGTGACGGATATAAGGCTGATGTGTTTTGCGGTGATTAAGCTGCTGATAATTCCGATTGCAGGAACATTGTTAATCAGGCAATTTATTACCAATGAAACACTTGTCGGAGTAACCATGGTTATGATGGCAACACCGGTGGGAAGTATGGTGGCGATGCTAGCCAGTGAGTATGAAGGAGACTATGAGCTGGCCAGCAAGGGTGTTGCATTAACGACAGTAATGTCAGTAGCAACATTGCCGATTGTAACAGCACTGGTACTATAAGCTAGCAGCGATCATTAGGCGTCTGCTTCGGTTGTTGTTTGCGGGACAATGTAAACAATCCGCCATTTTGACAGGATTCCGGGGAGCTGTTATCCAAAAGTATTTTTTTGAGGGTATTTGCCAGGTTATAGACATCCGCTTCGGTGTTATAGATTCCGAAACTGATCCGGACCAGGCCTTCCGGGGGCAGAGGCGTACCGGAGGCATCAGTTCTTACGATTAAATCATTAGTCAGGCGGCGGACGTAAGGGTGAGCACAGAAAGCAGCATGACGAACCCCGATAGCACTGTATCCGGCCAACAGATGAGAGACTGTTTCGTTATCAAATCCTTTCAGTGTGAAGACCAGGATGCCTACCCGGTCGGTGAAATTATCACAATCTCCATAGAGTGTAACCTCAGGAATATGACGTAATGCTTCGATGGCTGTGCCAAGCAGGAACTGTTCATGGGATTTGATATAGTCAAAACCGATATTTTTAAGCGTCTTCATAGCTGTCAGCATACCGACTACACCAGGATAGTTAGGTGATCCGGCTTCATACAGGTCCGGCGCATCAGTAAAAAATACCTGACGGTCGGTGACGGTTTCGATCATTCCGCCGCCATAAAATTGCGGTATATGCCGGTTTAATTCACTAGTCAGTCCGACTACCGCACCGCTGCCATAGGGCGAATACATTTTATGGGCGGAAAAAACCAGAAAATCAATATTTCTTGCAGGCGTTTCTCCTAACATGGAAAAAGAACGGTGGGCCACAATCTGGGCTCCATCAACAACGATCTTTGCCCCATATTTATGAGCAATTTCAGCAATATAGTGGACATCGTTGATATAGCCGGTAACATTGGAGGCAGCAGTAACGGCAACATATTTAATCTGCCCACGATAATTCTTAAGAATTCTTTCAAAATCTTCTAAAACGAGCCGCCCCTGATCATCAACCTCGGCATATACGGTACGAGAACGTAAGCGCCAGGGCAGATCATTGGCATGATGCTCCATCCTGGTGGTAAGAACCATGTCCTGATGACTGTCAATCAGGGCAGAAGCCAATTTATTCATTCCATCAGTAGTATTATTCACATAAAAAACAGTATAGTTGTCTTTGTCAGCACCCACAAAATCTAAAACAGTATCCCGTCCATTGGTGTAGATTTCGTTGGTGTGTTCGGATTTTTGACCCATCCCGCGACCGATGGAACTATAATAAATCAACTGGTTATAGACTTCCTGAGCAACATTTTTTAATGCCGGAGTAGTTGCGGCATTATCCAGGTTGACAGCGGGAACCATTGTTTTGTTGTCCAGTGCGACCAGTGCATCTAAACCGAGAATATTGTTTCGGACATATCGTGTTTTCGCAGAATTATAATATGGAGTATTCATGGCAGATCTCCTGAAGCTTAAGGATTAAAGTCTACTACCATTATAGTTCATACTTAGCGAAAATATGAATGAGAATAAGTGATTTGCTGATTAGTTATTCTTGCCTTGATAAGTCAGGTGTTGTATAATTCACGAAGGGGGTAAGAAAACATGGACAAAGAAAAAGATTTTCTACAATTCCTGCAGGAACGATTCAAAATAGAGCGCAGCAAGTTTGACCGGTCCGGTGTGTATGCATACACACATAGATTGCTTGCTTATAATTCAAATAAAATAGAAGGAAGCACATTTTTTGATGTTCAATAAGATGTTGGATACAATGAATGAGCCATTATCTCAGGAATTAATAAAAGCCTTTCATTATGAACTTAAATCCGGTGTTTTTGAGGATCGTGTAAATGGATATGCGATTGGAGACTATAAAGAAAGAGCAAATGTAATCGGAATTTATCAGACAGTAAGGCCAGAGAATGTGGCAGAAGAAATGGAAGCACTTCTTGAATGGTATAAGGAGCAGACAGTAGATTTATCTATACTAGCCGAGTTTCATGCAAGATATGAAAATATTCATCCATTCCAAGACGGGAACGGCAGGACTGGCAGGTTAATTATTTTTAGGGAATGTCTAAAAAACGGAATTGTGCCCATTGTGATAGAAGACGTTAACAGAAACGAATATTTTGCGGCACTAAAGGCTTACAGAGAAGATAAAAACTTAGAAAGGATGATAGAACTTTTAAAGAAGGAACAAGATTTTTATTTTGCGAAGTGCAATTACTTTATGTGACATAATAACATTATTCCTCAACATAATTATAGCAATAATTATGTTGGGAATTTTTATGCGCAAATACATAAACAATATTATTCAAAAGGGTAAGTCGATTATATCTAAACGTCAGAAAGGCCAGACAAAAGAAGAATACCATCAGACTATAAAAGAATGGGGGAATGGAGGAGGATGCTTATGACAGAGACTATTCGCAAACAGATAAATTATACAGTAGCCTGTGTAAACGAATTTGCAAGAAAAAAATCAATTCATTCTCAGGATGCCTTTTTTTACCTTCATAAATATAAGGGTATAGATTTTATCCGGGAGCATTATGAAATTGAACATACATTATCTCTGGATGATGCTGTTGAGGATACGGAAATTATCTGTCAGAATAATGGAGGTGAGGTGCTTTGATTCTGTATCATGGTTCAAATATAGAAATAGAAAATGTTGATTTAAGCAAATGCCGGCCGTATAAAGATTTTGGTCAGGGATTTTATCTTACCACTATTAAAGAGCAGGCACAGCAGTATTTAAAGAAAGTAGGTGTTTTTCATGAGTAAACGACAGCAATTGATGGAATATATTACTCAGGATATTGTTTCTTATATGGTTGAAGAAAATGATTTGGATTATGTAGTAGCTATGCAAAAGTTTTATGAATCGGAAACCTGTAAAAAATTGTTGGATGAAGAGACCGGGCTTTATCTGGAAAGTTCTGCATATGTATATGATATTTTTAAAAGTGAAAGTGCAGCAGGATATCTGATTCAATTGGAGTATTAGAAGAAGATCAGCCAAGGGTTAGACCTTTTGGGACGGTGGATATCTTTGAAGAGCATTTATATATTGAGACTGGTAAAATTAAAAGGGTTTCAAAACAAATGGCAGTAAATCCTAAAGTTGAGATTTGTGCCTATGACGGAGAGCGGTGGATTAGAATTCAGGCAGTGGTTAAAGAAGATGAGCGAATAGAAGCAAACAGAAATAGTATGAATAGAATCCAGTAATTCATAGACATGCCATTTGAAAATGGTTATAATTAATTAGCAGTGAAAAATGATTTTAGATAAGAGGTGAAGCGGAAGTGAACAGCGAAAGCCGGGATTATGGAATACCATATGAAATTATTCAGGAAGAAAAAGACACGAATGTAAAACGCAAATATTGGGGGCAAGCTATCCAATCAGGAAATAGAGAGTTTACTGTACACATATTATGAAAACGAGACTCCGGCAGAGCAGGAAAAGCGGACAAAGGAATGTGAATATTGTTTCTAACCGGATTGTGGAATTACTAAATTATGATGGGATATCTTTGACACCGGCTTCATTAAAATCGTTACACAAGTATCTTTTTCATGATATTTATAGAACGGAGAAGACAGAAAATGGTAGAAAAATATGAAGTAGTTACATTATGTGGCAGCACACAATTTAAAGACGATTTTATAGAAGTGCAAAAAGCACTAACGTTGAAAGGTAAGATAGTGATTTCAGTAGGATTCTTTGAACACGAAGATGTAATAACCGATGAGCAAAAGCTACTGCTTGATGATATACATAAGAGAAAAATTGACATGGCAGATACTATTTATGTAATTAACAAAGATGGATATATCGGAAAAAGCACAATGTCAGAGATTGAGTATGCGCAAAGCACAGGTAAAGCGATTGAATATTTGGAGGTAGACAATGATTAACAAACTCAGTTTAATGCATTATCTTTCAGAAGAAACTTATAAAATTATTTGCCGTAAACTAAAATTAGATGATAGCCACCACAAAACAAAGGATAACTTCGTTCTATTTCCCGATAGATTTATTTCCTGTGTCTATCCTTTCAACATTGTATATAATCAGTTTGGACATGTATGGTTCTTATCAGTAGATATCAATTTTCAAAAGCTTCACCCAAATTTTGAATACGAATTGCTAAATGAATATACGAACTTATTTGGGGAAAATGCAATGTCTGATTTCCCAGCGTTTGAGAATATTTATTGTTCATATATTGAATATTCAGATATCTTAACAGTTGGCAGCACGGATTTGATATTAACAAGTATGGCGTCGACGGGCTGCGTGCCGGAACAACTTGATGAAAAAAGGTGGGGAGAGTATAAAAAGCCACACGGAACCATTGAGTTTTGCGTTTCAAAAGTTGACGATACGCATCTTAAAATACTTGCCAGATGTCATGGCACCGCCTTGCAAAAACGCATAAAGGATAAAGCGTTGCATCATATGGGAGCAGGAATAAAGCTTACAGAAATGATAAAGGAAGAAACAGAAATTGAAATTATGAATTGGTTATATGCAAAACACAGAATACAACGATAGCCGGATTTCATTGATAGATAATGACATGTAAATTAGTTCAATTAGAATGTGCGGAGGTATGATAAGACTTGAATATAACAGATAAAAGTATTGATGGCGGAAAAGCCTTTGACTGGGGTAAAACCTCAGCAGACTACGCCAAATTCCGTGATATTTATCCACAGGAGTTTTATGATAGAATTGTACTTCGTAATTTGTGTATAAACGGTCAGAGTATACTTGATGTGGGAACCGGAACAGGAGTACTCCCCAGGAATATGTATCACTATGGAGCAAACTGGACGGGCACTGATATATCTGAAAATCAAATCAAACAAGCAAAAACTCTTTCGGAGGGTATGAATATTGATTATTACGCACTATCAGCGGAAGACATAAATTTCCCGGATCATTCATTTGATGCAATTACTGCATGCCAATGTTTCTGGTATTTCAATCATGAACAGAATGTATCAAAATTTCATCGTATGCTTAGACCTAATGGGAGTATCCTTGTATTGTATATGGCGTGGCTGCCCTATGAGGATAAAATCGCAGGTGAAAGTGAAAAACAGAATGATTGGGAAATTGGGTTCAGGCATTACAGGGGCAGCGGTTTTAGCATTTGCAATATCGATGATATTTGGTTTATTTACGGATGTCATTTTTGCAAGTTGTTTATCCAGCATATTTATTGCAATCGGATTTGTGCCATTTATGACTGCGCTTTACAGTGTGAACGAAGATAAAGAAAAAACTGCTTGTGGAATGGCTGGCATAGCATTTGCTGTTGTATATGCGGTTTTGATTTTTATTGTTTATTATGCTGAATGTACTACAATTCGTATGAATAGTGGGCTGAGCGAAGAGACTTTATCCATTATAAGCTATGGACATTTGGGTAGTCTGTTTTTCAATTATGATTTACTTGGATATGCGTTTATGGCATTGTCAACATTTCTTCTCGGTACTATGATGAAGGTTGATAATAAAAGGGATAAATGTTTAAAAACGATGCTTATAGTACATGGAGTGTTCTTTGTTAGCTGCTTATTCATACCTATGTTACCGGTATTTACAGCCGGGACCAGCAATCTCGTAGGAACTGTATTATTAGAAGTATGGTGTGCTTATTTTTTCCCGATATGTATTCTTGGATATAAATATTTTAGCAAGACATTTGCGGCATAAAAAGAGGCAGAGTTAATCAGAAGTTGGAGGGAAATACAGAGATGGACAATCGCGAAAATTTGCAACTAAGAGAACAGGATGTGATACCGACAAGAGAAGTTCTGGAAAAGATATTAGCGGACAGCTTTGGTGCATATGAAATATTTCAAGAGGAGTTAGCCAATTTAGATATGGAGCAAGATTGGCAATGGTACACTCCTCATAAGGCATGGTATGCAAAAGGACAGTATTTCTGGACGTCAGTAAGGGGCGCAAGGAAAGAGAAAGTTCTTTATTGGCTTTATGTTTATGAAGGCTATTTTAGCGTGGCAGTTTGGTTTAAGGAAAAGAATCGTACGCAAGTATTAAATTGCGATGCGAGCGAAAAAACAAAGCAAATAATTCGTGATGCTAAGACTGAAATGGGACTGCCAACATTTCCGATACTGATTGAAGTAAAGACCACAGAGCAGCTTGCTGACATTTATACATTACTAAATTGCAAGAAAGAACTAGAAAGCAAATAATGTGTGCTATATGACAAAGGAACAGAGGATGGTAACTTTGCAGAGGAGATAGTGTTATATGAAAAGATATATTGCCTTGTTAAGAGGGATAAATGTAGGTGGAAAAAACAAGATATCCATGGCGGAATTAAAAAAGGGTTTTGCGGAACTTGATTTGGCAGAAATCACAACATATCTTAATAGTGGTAATGTTATCTTTTCAAGTATGATTGATGACAAAAATGTTCTATCCAACCAAATAATGCAAATGATAAAAGATAATTTTGATTTAGAGATACCGGTTTTTATTGTTTGGCAGGAAGAATTAGCAGAACTGCTAAAGGGGGCTCCTGATTGGTGGGGCGGCGATAATACAGAAATTTATGATAACCTTATATTTCTGCTGCCAACCTTAACTTATGAGGAGTTTTCTGATCAAATCGGCAATCCAAAAGAAGAATATGAAAAGGTGTATCATTACAAGGATGTTATTTTCTGGTCATTCAGCCGGAAGGATTATCAAAAGACAAATTGGTGGTCAAAGACTGCCGGCTCGAAGGTAAGCGTTAAGATTACAATTCGAACAGCAAATACAGTAAGAAAAATAGTGGGTATATGATAATGTATAGAAAACTGTATATTATTTATAGAATACACGAGGGGTGAATATGAAGATTGGGGATAAGATACAATTCGGTGAATATATTTGGCGTGTGCTTGCAATACAAGGCAACACAGCATTGATTATTACTGATAAAATTATTGAACAGCGTTCATATCACAACGAATATGTTGAAATTACCTGGGCGGATTCTTCTCTTCGTGAATATCTCAACACTGAGTTTTATGACAGATTTTCCGAGGCGGAGAAAACAAGAATAGTCCCTGTTATCAATAAAAACCCCGATAACCCGTGGTTTGGCACGATTGGCGGGGGTGATACAGAAGACAAGATCTTTATCCCCAGCCTTGAAGAACTCGCATGTAAATACTTCGGCGACAGTAGTGCGCTATTATACAATCCGCGAAAAAATCAAAGGTACTGGTATGAACGAAAAGATGCAAACAACAGCAATCGAATTGCAATAGATGAAGTGAAAAATTATTGGTGGTATTGGATTCGCACACCTGGTCGTTTCAGCGTGAAAGCGGTATACGTTTTTTCCGATGGCAATATTGGCATTCATGGCAACAACATAAAAATAGGCAACGCCGCCGATGGATATTGTGCAGGCGGTGTTCGACCGCTTATGTGGATTACTGTGGAATAGTATAAGTTTAGGAGGATAAATATGAATTGGGAGCCTTGGACAGGGTGCTATAAGATTAGTGAAGGCTGTAATAATTGCTATTTTTACGGACCCAATGCACAGCGCTATGGTCAAAATACTATAATAAAGACCGACAAATTTGACTGGCCAATAAAAATCAAACCAAATGGTGAATATAACATCAAAGGTGGAAAAATTCTTCCTACTTGTTTTGCAACAGACTTTTTTCTTCCGGAAGCAGATGAGTGGCGAAAAGATGCTTGGGCAATGATAAAAGAGCGGCAAGATATTGATTTTCTAATTCTAACTAAGCGTATCGATCGTTTTATGGTAATGCTTCCTGATGATTGGGGCGAAGGATACGACAATGTAAATATCGGTTGTACGGTTGAGAACCAAGAAATGGCGGACTACCGATTACCATTGTTTTTGTCTTATCCGATTAAGCGGAGATTTATTGCCTGTTCTCCAATGCTTGAGAAGATGGATTTGGAGCCTTATTTTCACGGAGTTGACCATGTTACCGTAAGTGGCGAAAATGGACGGGACGCAAGAGCGTGTAACTATGAATGGGTGCTTGATATTCGTGAGCAGTGCATAAAAGCAGGTGTTACATTTTGGTTCAAAAGCACGGGTACATTCTTTGAGCGTAATGGCGTTACAGAAAAAATAAATCCGTTCAAGCAAGGTGCGCTGGCAAAGGAATTTGATATTAATATTTCGGATGGGAAAAGGCTGTTTTGAATTCACAGTTTTAAATTTATTGCAAGGAGGAAGATAGAAAATGAGTGAAAAAATTATATTTAGTCCAGGTTCCTTTTTTCATGGAACAAGAGCTGATTTAAAGACGGGTGATTTTTTAACAATTGGTTTTCAATCAAATTATGAAGAAAACAGGACAGCAAAATACGTGTATTTTGCAGGGACTTTAGAAGCTGCTATCTGGGGTGCGGAGCTTGCATCAGGAGACGGGAAGCAACGGATTTATGTTGTAGAACCGACTGGAGATTTTGAAGATGATCCCAATGTAACTGACAAAAAATTTCCCGGGAATCCGACAAAATCTTATCGGACAAAAGAGCCGTTGAAAGTTGTCGCAGAAGTAAGTGGATGGATTGGTCACTCTTCGGAGATATTGCAGGGTATGCTGGATCATTTGAAAAAATTAGATGAGATGGGAATTAGAGCTGTTGAGTAAAAACTATAAGAATTGTTTCCGATGCCGTGGAGGGAGAACCTAAGTAATGAAGGAGCGGGGCATCAGAATTGGAGCATATAGAAAAAGAAGAGTTAATTATAGATAGCATAAAATAGCTGCGCCAAGTGTTGGCATAGGCCGGAAGAGGTGAATAATTATGATTAAGATACGAAACGAACAGCCAGCAGATTATCGGCGGGTAGAGGAAATCACCCGCCAAGCTTTTTGGAATCTTTACCTGCCGGGCGCTGTTGAACATTATCTTGTGCATACCATGCGCGGCCACGAGGATTATATGCCCGAGTTGTCTTTTGTGATTGAAGAAGACAGCGAAATCATCGGCAGCATTCATTTTACTCATGCCAAAGTTATAACGCCTGCGGGCGAAGAAATTCCGGTTATCCATTTCGGGCCGGTTTGCATTGTGCCCGAGCTGCACCGGCAGGGATATGGCCGGGTGCTCATCACCTGCGCCATAGAAAGTGCAAAAGCCCTTGGGCACCGCGCCATCGTGTTGGGCGGATATCCCTATCATTACAAGCCGTATGGGTTTGCGGGCACAAAAAAATATAATATTGCTATGACGGACGGCAAGTTTTATACCGGCATTATGGCATTGCCCCTGTATGACGGGGCCTTGGACGGTATAACCGGCAAGATTCGGCTCAGTGCTGCGCTTGAGCCGGATGAATGTGGGTTGGAAGCCTACGAAGCTACTTTTCCACCATTGGAAAAGCTTACACTTCCCTGCCAAAAAGAGTTTGAGCAGGCAGCTGCCGATTTGGATGATCGTGAATATCTATAACTTCCAACTAATTCAAGGTTGTATATTAGTTACAATTCCAGAAAAAGTAAATAAAGAATAATTAATGGTATGGCTGACATAATAACATTATTCCCCATCATATATTATAACAATAGTTATGATGGGGTTTTTTATGCACAAATATATAAACAATATGATTCTAAAAGGGAAGTCAATTATACCTAAGCGCCAGAAAGGCCAGACGAAGGAGGAGTATCATCATGCCATAAAAGAATGGGGATTGAAAGTCGGTGCAGCAGCACTGATGACCATAGTGGCAATCAGCAGTATTACAGCCGTGGCCAGAAATACCGTAACCGTGAGCAACAGCGTAAACGGCAAGGAACTGCCTATATATTGTGTGGAAACAGAAAAGAAGCAGGTTGCCTTATCTTTTGATGCGGCATGGGGAAATGAGGACACGGGGACAATTCTTGATATTTTAAAGAAGCATAATGTAAAAGGAACTTTCTTTATGACCGGAGGCTGGGTAGAAAATTATCCCGATGATGTAAAAGCTATCTTGGCAGCAGGCCATGATCTGGGAAACCATAGTGAAAATCATAAAAATATGTCACAACTGTCAGATGAACAATGCAGGGAAGAAGTGATGAAGGTTCATGATAAAGTAAAAGAGCTTACCGGATATGAAATGTGTCTGTTCCGCCCACCCTACGGAGACTATGACAACCATGTCATAAGAAACGCAACCAAGTGCGGATATCAAATAATTCAGTGGGATGTAGATTCTTTGGACTGGAAAGACTATGGTGCTGATTCCATTATCAAAACAGTCTGCCAGCATAAGCACCTGGGCAATGGTTCGATCATTCTCTGCCATAACGGTACCAAGTATACAGCACAAGCCCTGGATACCATGCTGACCCAGCTAAAAGAAGCCGGCTATGAAGTCGTTCCGGTATCACAATTAGTTTACAAAGATAATTATCATCTGAATAATGAAGGCCGACAGATTTCTAACAAGTAGTATACTTATAGAATTATTTCTAAATTTTAAAATCACTTTATGTTAAAAATTGTTTATATTTAACAGATATCCCATATGTTATTGACCCCCAGTTACTTTCATTATAGTCTGACTATATAATTATAAAATATTTGTGAGGTAATAACACTATGTGGTTTAAAAATCTTAAAGTAAAAATTAAATTTTCGTTTAGTTTTACATTGATTATTTGTCTGCTTTTGACAGTAGGAATTATTGGTTATGTTGATTTGGGAATTGTAAACAAAAGTAGTGACAAACTATATTTTGATGCCTACCTTGGCTCATCCAATATCAAACAGGCTGAGACCTATTTGACAAATGACCGGCTCTTGTTCTATAAAATAACATTGGCCGAAAACCAGGAACAAGTGAATCAGTTACTGATGGAGCTGGAAACAAATCTACAGAATGTAGGTGCTGTCCTGCAGGCTTATGCTGATGCCCTGGCAGAGGAAGAGGATAAGGTTACCTTTGCCGAAATGCAGAATCTGTCCAATACATACATCCAATCCAGAGCAGCGGTAATCGAATTATACAAACAGGGACAATGGGAGGAAGCAGAAGCATTAATGCTGGGTCAAAATGAAGCAGATGCGGCTCCCCTGCTGGCCGCTCTTGAAAAATGTTCCGCATGGAACGATCAGCATGCCGAGTCGGTTAATAAAAGAATTGACAAGGCAGATCGAAACGGAACCATACAGATTATTGTGGTATCGATTGTTGCGATTGTATTTGCAATCGGTGTTGCTTCAATATTAGGCGGCAGTATTTTAAAGCCCATTGCTGAGATTAAGAAGCTGGCAGAGAATGTTGCTAACAAAGATCTGACTTACAAGGTACCCAATTCCTATCTGGCGCAAAAGGATGAAATGGGAGAATTGGCTAACCACATTGTCAGTATGAGAGAAATGCTGCGCCAGACGGTAGGCCGCCTGAAAGAGGAAGCGGAGTCTCTTGACCAGCAGATTCATTCAGCCAATACTTCATTGGGAACATTAAATACAGAACTGATTGGCACTTCGGCGGCTACAGAGCAATTATCTGCCGGAACGGAAGAAACCAGTGCTTCGGCAGAACATATACTGGGGGTTTCCACCACTGTTGAAGAGTCTATGGAAGATATGTCCCAAAAAGCTGAAAAGGGCTATGAAACAGCAGAAGTAATCCATAAAAGAGCAGCGCAATTGAATCAAAGCATTACCCAGTCAAAGGAAAAAGCCAATACCGTGTTTGGTGAAATGAAGGAAGGCCTGGAACAGGCATTGGAAGAATCCAAGGCGGTGGAAGAAATCAGCCAGCTAGCTGAAGCTATTTTGGAGATTACCAGTCAGACCAATCTGCTGGCTTTAAATGCCTCCATTGAGGCTGCCAGAGCCGGGGAGGCCGGAAGAGGCTTCGCTGTGGTCGCCAGTGAAATCGGCAGCCTTGCTGAAAATTCTAAAAATACCGTATCTAAGATACAGGAGATAACCCAGAAAGTTGAATCAGCAGTGGCCAATCTTGCGGGCCGTTCCAATGGTCTGCTGAACTATGTGGCAACTGATGTGGCGCAGGATTATGAGGAGATGCTAACTGCAGCAAAAAGCTATAGCAGTGATGCCGACTATATGAGTGAAATGACACAGGAATTTAACAGTATTTCCAAGGTCTTACTGCAGTCCACCCAGGGCATTATCCAATCGATTCATGAAATCACCTCCGCTGCCCAAAGCGGGGCGGAAGCAACCAACTATGTAGCCGGAAAAACTTCAGCCATGTCAGGAGAATCGGATAATTTGATCCGGAACATGGATATTGTATCAAAATCGTCAGAGGAACTATCTAAGATTACAAAGCAGTTTATTGTTTGAGTCCGAGTGCATCGAAGCCCTGAATGATCTGATCTGATTAAGAAGGCGAATGGTAAAGTGGCAGGATTAACCGGCTGACATATTTTTCATCGGATTCATAACCCTGATAGCTGCCCCCATGTTCCTGCATAATCTTCACACAGGTGCGCAGACCAAGGGCTGTACTCTCCACGGAGTACAGATCATGATTCAGGGCATTAACAAATTCAATATGCAAAAAGGCATCAGTTTCGAAAGAAAGAATGTCTAAAGGTTTTTCCTTGTTAGCATATTTTCTGATATTTGATAGTGTGTTGTCCAGTACCCGCTGCAAAAATTCGGCATCAATCAGGCAACTTCCCTTAAATGACTCGGGTTCAGCATAAAGCTTTACAATAAAGCCGCTGCTTTCCAAGTCGAAAATCTGGTTATCGATCAGACTGGTAATCAGATTATAGGTGGAAATAACCTCTTTGTGATAGGTTTCCTCTGTTTTTTCGGAAGCCAGAAAATATTCAAATAATTTATCAGACATTTCTCTGATTTGGAAAGCCTTACGCTTGGTAGTAAGGAGAAAATGCTTCAGTTGGTCCTCATCCTGATAGCGCTTCAGGAGCATTAATTCCAAATAACCGATTAATGAGGTTAAGGGAGTTCGAAGGTCATGAGCAAGGGCGGTCATCAGTTTTTGATTGGCCTCCTTTGTTTTTTCTTCTTCCTGCTTTTTGGTTAAAATAGAAAGACGCATCTGATTGATTCCCCGGGCCAGATGATAAAGCTCATCGCTGCCCTGTTCAGTTAATTCATAGTTCAGATCGCCGCCCTCTAATATCTTTAATTCTCGGGACAGGGTGTGGATATAGCGAAGCTTAATCTGCACCATGGTCATCGAAATAAACAAAAAGATAGCCAACGACAGAACCAGACAGACATAGTAAGCCCATACATAATATTGGGAATAGCTGTCACTGCGCACCAAGGCATTTACAGAAGTACCATCAGCAAAGGTCAGGGTATAAAAATTAGAATTGTATTCTTTAATCAGACTGGAAATATATTGTTTATCCAGATATTGATTGTAATAGGCAAAAATGTTTTCCTCACCATTGTCCGGATTTGCATCATTATAAATCCGGTTTTCATAATCGGAATCAAAAATAAGATTATTGGTAAAAAGGGTAAGCTTAATATTCTTTTCGTATGCTACCCATTCATTAATGGCGGATATGTCGGAAAAGGAAATATTGTTATCGGTAACATATTCCTGTAATAGCCAGATATATTCTTCTTCCTTTAACTGTATAGCTTCCGGGCTGGCAATAGTAGCTTCTAACAGGCGGTAAGAAAGTTTGGTTAAAATGGGAAAAGATATATAAGCAATTACCAAGGCTGCCGTTACCAGCAAAACCAATTGAGCCGAAAGCCGATGGCCGAAAATATTACGTATTTTAGTCAATACGATACCCCCTTCCCCAAATATTCAGGATATAACGGTTAGGTTGATCACCATCTTCCAATTTTTTGCGAAGATTACGAATGTGTACATTTACGGTATTGTTGGAAGAAGCGAAATACGGCTCCTGCCAGACATTTTCATATATATTTTTTACAGAAAAAATCTTTTTGCGGTTTGCAGCAAGTAAGATGAAAATTTGGTATTCAATTTCCGTTAAAACAATTTCTTCTTCATTTTTATAGACGCGTTTCGCCTCGGTATCGATTTGAATGTCCTGTAAAAAGATAAGCGGTGATGCGGTAGAATTAGCGGGGTTGTATGTGATATGCCTGCGAATCAGAGCTTTTACCCGCGAAAGCAGTTCTGTGTAGGAAAACGGTTTTACCAGATAATCATCCCCACCGGCAGAGAATCCGGTTACTTTATCGGTATCAGAAGATTTGGCGGTCAAAAATAAGATAGGGGTCATAAAATTTTTGCGAATCTCGATACAAGCTTCGGTACCGGAAAAAAAAGGCATCATCACATCCAAAATAACCAGTGAAATCTCAGCAGACATCTTTTCGATGGCTTCCTTACCATTAATGGCTTCAATAACCTGATATCCCTCATTTTCCAGAAGGATACGGATTACCTCCCGGATTTCATCATCATCATCAGCAATTAAAATTGTTCTGTCTTCACTCATAGCGACTCCTTGTAAATAAAAAATAGTAATTCTATACTATTTTATCATGCTTTTTAACCAAACTCCATAAACTCCCATTTTCTTAATTATTCTTAATCATTGCAAGAAGAACGCGTTGCGTTCTACCAGCGATTCCACATCCCGTAAAGAAAAGTAGTTCCGGCAAGAACAGCTATGATTCCGCAATTGATAACGTTCATACAGACCACTCCCCACTTGGATTTCAGATACTTGTTACCGAGACCCAGTCCCAGTGCAATATACAGCAGGCAGATGGTCACATAGCGAAAATCACTGCTACAGGTATAGGGATAAATAACCACAAAAGCGGCAAATGACAGCAACATGATAATATATCCGCTAAGAAGAAAAACAGAGTCTTCCATACCGGTAAGTTTTTTACACATGACAACAATAAAGAGGATGGCTGTGGCTAATCCCAGAACCAGTGCCAGCACATAAATAATTTGACTTAGTGCTAAAATATAGTGGTTAGCATCTGCCGGATACTCTTCCGTAAAAAGTGAAGTCTGAAACATGATCACCCAGGTATTGCGGCAGGATTCGGCACTGATAGGGTGAAAAGGAAAATCAAAATGCCAGTCGGACCAGGACGGGATGCCTAAGCGCTGCCACAAGCTATAAGGAGCAGTGTACATCGGAGAGGTTTCTCCAGGTACCGGAACACCCGGTTTTTCACCATAAATAGATAAATTGCGAACGATCCAGGATAAACCGATAGTACCGGTCAATAAGCCAAACAGACAATAATTTTTTACCCAGAGTAAAATATCGGATTTGGTTCGGGAACGAATAATTCCGATAAAGTGTATTAGAAAAACTAAAGCAACGGGCAGGGCAATGACTGCGGAATTTAATTTGGTAATCATACCCAAAGCCAGTACCAGCCCAAGCAGCAAAAGATTGCGCAGATTTTTTTCACGAATCCAGACCAGACACCGGTAAATGGTCAGGCACATAAAGAGCATGGTCAGCATATCGTTATTGACACTGCCGGCCATAATAATGGTGGAAGGATGCAAAGCCATAAATAACAGCCCGATATATAACCCCTTATCTTTAATATCCATCAACTTGAGAATTCGATAAGTGACGGTCAGACATAAACAGGAATAAAGTAAAGTCAGAACCTGCAGATTTTCAAAAGCTAAGTCTTCCGTAACTCCCAGCAGGATATTTAACTGCAGCCAAATACAGGAAATAATATGATGGAGAGGGGGGTGGTAGTAACCAAAAAGTTCATATGGATTTACCTGGGGAAGTTTGTGGAATTTATAAATATATTCAATATATCCGATGTGTCCCGCATTGATAAAATCAGTTCCTTTTCCGGTAAAAGCACCGGCATCGTGCTGGCGATCATAAAGGCCGGACAAAAGCACATAGGCACATCGCAGCATAATACCGAAGGAAATGATAGCGAAGCACAAGAAGTTCTCATATTTTTCCGCATCCTGCTTTACATACACACATTTCAACCAATATAGCACCGCAAAATAAAGTAAAAAGATGCAGAAAATCCATAACACCTTAGTCTGATGCTCCACGGCATAAAGCGGTGTAATACCTTGCAGAAGAGCAACCAGAATGCAGGCAATAACCATAAAGAAATATAAATGTTTTGTTTTCATAAGAACCCCTTTGTTTGTTAGTAGACAGAAACAACGTTTTCTATCTTATTATCTTTAGTCGTAAAACTCCAGATGGAATGTCCGGGCAACCGATGTTCAGTCAAATACCATCGGTCTTCGATTTTGGTAATATAATAAGGTGTGCCGCCACCGATGAAATGAGAGTAGACATCCTCGTAATCACCGCTTACAAGTGAAGAAAGCTTTTGGGTCCGGATCAGCGTGGCATAATCCTGATTGCCGGAGGCATCAGTAGAAACAGTAATATAAAAATAATCTTCAATGCGGGTAATTTGAATCATACCGGCCAGCTGACTGGGAACAGGATATTCTTCCATGATGTCAAAGCTATGAAGATCTGCCTTGATAATCGAAGAGTTGCCCGAGACAAAATAAATGCTGTCATCAATAATGGTAAAGGACCGGACGTAAACCCCCATAAGTGAAGGAACATTACGAATTTCGCTTAAATACATGACAGGACTGTCAGGTTCGTGCCGGAACAAATACATCTCTCCGGTGAGAGAGCTCCAGGCATAGAAAGTGTCGGTCGGGTTATCATAGACAATGTAATGAGGCCGGTTACCGATTTCCGTAAACTCCTGGGTGGGGATGAAGAGTGGCTGATTCTGATCATTGATTCGCTTTTCCATAATCAAAATGCGATTATTTTCTGTATCATCAATCAGATAGACCAAACCGTCACTTGCAATTGTATGACCCTTTACAATATCCGAAGTCATAACCGACCATGAACTGAGGCTGTCGGTAAGATTGTCATGATAAAGAACCTGGTCATGATAACAATCCACGATAAAATATTCCTGACCGATTTTGGTTATGTAGGTAGGAACACTCAATGCATCAAAAGGATTGGTTACAAGTGCTTCTGACGAGTCAAAATCATAGTGGATGGGGGTGGAAATTTTGCTGTATTCAGTTGGGGTAAAGTCTGCTGTAGGGATACTGGCAGCGCGGCAGCCGGTAAAAAGGACGACGGTCAGTAACCAAAGCGGGCAAATTAATTTTAGCTTCATAACACCATTATAGTAAAATAACTTTTAAAATCAAATCTTTTTTTGTATAATAAGTAATTATATTACTTTTGAGGGAGCTTTGGATGAATATGAAACCTTTATATGAAAATAAACAAATGAGAATATTATCGGCAATTGGCATTGTTTTGGTGGTTGCCGGACATCTGGGCTACAATCTGCTTGATGTCGGCGAATTGTTTCCCTATTATTCGTTTCACGTTTTTATCTTTTTGTTTGTTTCGGGTTATTTTTATAAATCCTTGGGGGAAGATAATATACCTGCATATATCGGGAAAAAGGCCATGGCACTATTGGTGCCGTATTATATATGGAATGTTGTATATGGCATAATAGCGGCGGCCCTTCGGCTAGTCGGGTTTACGATTGGCAGCAGTATCAGTCTGAAGACTTTATTTTTATCCCCGTTTCTGGACGGGCATCAATTTATGTATCATTTCCCCGCATGGTTCGTACCGGTACTTTTTGTGATTGAAGTAATCAACGTATGTATGCGCAGAATCTTAACAATCCTGCGGTTGAATAACGAATGGCTGATTTTCGGAGCCTGCCTGTTGTTAGGGATAGCAACGGTCTGGCTGGCTATCGGCGGGCACGTATGGGGATACTACAAGATTCCCGGAAGAATTTTATTTATGCTGCCCGGGTTTCAGTTGGGGCGATTGTATCAGGAAAAACTGGAAAAGCACGATACCCTGCCGGCATATATTTCCCTGCCCATTGTAATGTTTATACAGATTTTGATAACCATCTGGTGCGGTGGTCTGGCTTTCAGTGCGGTTTGGTGTACCAGCTTTGCAAACGGACCGATCATGCCATATATTACGGTGGCAACAGGAATTGCTTTTTGGCTTCATATTGCCAGGCTAATCGAACAGATAGAGCCCATAGCGGATAAAGTGGCAATTGTGGGAAGAAATACCTTTGCTATTATGATGCATCATATTTTTGCCTTTTTTATTGTAAAATGTATTTTGTATGGAATCAGCATATATACCCCGCTTTGTGCAGAGTTCGACCGGGAACTGTTTTTTAGTGACATTAACTTTCTGTATCTGCCGGGAGGCAGTGAAGCAGGCAAATGGGTTTATCTGGCCGCCGGTATTTTGCTGCCTTTGGTGATTGTAAAAATTCAGGAAGCTATTTTGCCGAAAAGACTTTACAGCCGTATAGGAATGTGATATATTCAAAAGCACTTACTAATGCCAATAAAAGTGAATTATTAATGACCTGTCTATGGAAAGATTTTATATTTCAATAGTCAGGTTTTTTGTTTTGCAAAATCATATAAAAAGAAAGGGAAAATATGAAAAAAACACTATTATTTGGCATTATATGCAGTCTGTTAATTGCAATTGTTCCGCTGAAAGCACAGGCGGCAAACGAGATTATATCTTACATTTATCATAATCATCAAGGAGGTTCCCAAAGTGCAGGAGGGTGCTATGAAAAACCTTTGTATCACATTCATAAAGGGAACAGCGTATCCGGCGGCGAATGTTATAAACAGGCTATTTATCACCAGCACAAGGGTGCGGCTGAACAGGGTAATGGCTGTTATACCGTACCGGTATATCACAGCCATACCGGAAACGCAACAAACGGAGGAGCATGCTATCTGCCCAGGTTTCATGAACATGGCAATGACTGCTATACTACCGAAATCTGTCATCTGAGGGTGGAAAGCTACGGCGACATGTTTGACTCATGGTACCAGCATTGCTACCATCATGGCGAATCGGTCCATGGCGAATGGGATGCCGTATGGACACATTCAGCCTGCGGACAGGAAAAATATCCGGCAACCACTAAAATGTGCCTTGGCTGCCGCCTTCCCGATGCCGGATCGCACGATTATACCTGGTTAAGCTGCACCAGGGAAAATGAACTGATTGGTTATGATCTGGCATGCGGGAAGAATGAATCGACGATTGTTTCCTACCGTACCGGATGTAACAGACAGGCAGGAGCGTATATTGAAGGATATAGGCTTACCTGTGAAAAAAACAGTGAAAGTATCGAAGGCTATGCAATGAACTGCGGCAAGGAGGAGGCTGTTCCGGTGGGTTATGTGAAGATAACCAATCTGACCGGGACCGAAGCGGAAGAAGTAGAGCTGGAAGCTTCTTATGATGATCAGGACACAACGGGACAAGCCGGCAAGGGATTGGAGATTAGCGGCAACCCCTTCGTCTGGACAGCAGATGAGTCCGGAGAGGAAATCGGTGACGGTGACAGGATTATCGTAACGCAAAACGGAAGTTATAAGGTTACCCTCCAGGCGGAAAACCAAAATATTAAGCGCGAGGGCCTATCAGTAACCATTCAGGTGTCTAATGTCAAAGCGCCGCCTCAGGAAGAAGATAATGACAATGCCGCAACCGAAAACGACGATGGCAATGAGAGTACCGGAAGCGAAAGTAACAATGACGATGCAAAGACCGAAATTGAAAGCGATGACAAGGGCACTGATACCGGTGGTAATGACACTAGTGGCAGTTACAGTGAAGAGAATGAAGATGGCGGCAGTGACAGTGGAATCTGGGAGTGGACAAATGATGCGGTAAAAAAAGCAGTGCCGACTCCCGAAGCGGTTAAAACAACAGAAGCCGTTGCCCCTAAAAGTACCGGTAAGAGTGTTAAAAAGGCAGTTCCCACAGCCAGCCCGTCACCAACACCGGCAATGATTAAGGTTGAAACAAAGGAAATCAAGGTACCGAAACTGGAAGCAGAACCCGAAGCGGTTGAAGAGGAAATCGTCCAAATAGAAGAGGTGGTGACAGAAACGTCATTTTGGCAAACGCCGGTAGCCAAAGCATTAGTAATAACGCTGAGCAGTGCGCTGGTTCTGCTTGGTCTGTTTGTACTATGGCTGATACTGTTCCGTTATGCCGGTATTTATGGGGATGATGGAGAAGGAAATGAGTGCTTCCTGGGATTTGCATTAATCCGTAGGGGCGATCCGTTCCTGTTAGTGATCCCGGAGCATATTCTTGACCGGGCCTGTACCAGCAGATACTGCCTGCGGCCGGGTATCCTTTTTTATATGTTACATGAACAGTCTGAACTGTTAGTAGAAGCCAAAAATAAGAAAGTTTCTCTGGTTATTGAGAAGGAAATGAAGTTTAAATATTGATTTTATAGGGAAAACGTGATAAGCTACCAATGTTTATAAAACACAGGAGGATGATATTATGAAAAAATTATTAGCAACAATTTTGGTAGCCGCATTAAGCTTTTCTTTACTGACCGCTTGCGGTAGCAAAACAGCAGAAACCAACCCTGCAGCACCGGCCGAGGAAGGTACCGCAGCAGTGGAAGCGACTGAAACGGAACCGGCAGAAGCCACCGAAACCACCGGGGTTCTTACCGTTGGAACAAATGCCGAATTTCCCCCTTTTGAATATGTGGGAGATGACGGACAGCCGGACGGTTTTGACATGGCTTTGATTCGTGCGATCGGTGAGAAGATCGGCATGGAAGTGGTAATCGAGAACATGGAGTTTTCAACATTGGTAGCTTCTATCGGAACGAAAATCGACGTAGCTATTGCCGGTATGACCGTAACTGAGGAAAGAAAGCAGACCGTAGATTTTTCCAACCCTTATTATGAAGCGGTACAGTATGTTATTTTACCTATTGACTCCGACATTAAGACGGCAGCCGACCTGGAAGGCAAGAAGATCGGTGTACAGTTGGGAACCACCGGAGATTTTATTGTTGAAGAAATCGCAGGAGCTACCGCATCACAGTTCAGCAAGGCAGTAGATACGGTAAACGACTTAATCAACGGCAGAGTAGATTGTGTTATCATCGACAAGAACCCCGCGCTGGTATTTGAAAGCAAATTTGCTGATAAGGTAGTAGCTGTGGACGGTGCACAATTCGGATTTGAACCGGAATACTATGCAATTGCAATGCCTAAGGGAGATACCGAACTGGCTGACAAGATCAACGGTGCATTAAAAGAACTGATCGCAGACGGCACTTTTGATAAATTAGTAAAAACTTATATTGAAGAATAAGCAAAAATAAGGTAGAATTATTTTTGCAGGAAAGCAAGAGGGATGGCAGATGCAGGTCTGCCATCCTTTTTACAGTTTACGAGAGAGAGGAATCATTGATTTATGCAGGCGTGGTTAGCAGAAGTAGCAGTAAAATTTGAAGCGGCATTTATCACCGGGGACCGGTGGAAGTTATATCTGAGCGGATTGGGAGTAACTTTGGAAATATCTCTGTGTGCCGCTATTTTGGGTATGGTGATCGGTACAATTTTGGCTTTTATGAAATTGTCGGTTAAGCGAAACGGTAAAAAAACCGTGTGGAGCGTCATTGCCAATATTTATATCGATATCATTCGCGGGACGCCGTCAGTACTGCAGCTCTTGATTATGTATTTTATTATTATGTCCAGCAGCAAAAACGGTGTGTTGGTTGCCATATTATCCTTTGGTATCAACAGCGGTGCTTACGTTTCGGAGATTGTCAGAGCAGGGATTCTGGCAGTCGATAAGGGGCAGACTGAGGCCGGGCGCTCAGTAGGACTGTCGAAGGCCCAAACCATGCTTTATATAGTTGTTCCTCAGGCAGTTAAGAATATTCTGCCGCCCATTGGAAATGAGTTTATATGTTTATTAAAGGAGACTGCCATCGTAGGTTATGTTTCGCTGACCGACCTGACCAGAGCCGCCAATCAAATATCTTCACGAACTTATGAGCCCTTTATGCCCTTGATTGGTGCAGCAGTAATCTATTTTGTGTTAATTAAGATATTGACCATTTTTTTGGGTAAATTGGAGAGGAGACTACGCAGAAGTGATAATCGTTAAAGAATTACATAAAACATTTGAAGATAATAACCATGTTCTGCAGGGAGTAAACTATCATATCCATGCAGGGGAAAAAATTGTGGTGGTAGGACCTTCCGGTTCCGGAAAAAGTACTTTTTTACGCTGCCTGAATCTTTTAGAAATGCCAACCAGCGGAGAAATTTGGTTTGATGGGCAGGAGATTACCAGTCCTAAGGCCAATATTGATAAAATCAGGATGCATATGGGGATGGTATTTCAAAATTTTAATCTGTTTAATAATTTGACCATTTTAGATAATATTACTCTGGCACCCATAAAATTAAGGGTGATGAGCAAAGAAGAAGCCAGAGATAATGCATTTAAGCTGTTAGACAGAGTTGGATTACGGGAAAAGGCAAGTTCATTCCCCAGTCAGCTTTCCGGTGGTCAGAAGCAGCGGATTGCAATTGTCCGTTCCTTGGCCATGAATCCTCGGGTAATGCTTTTTGATGAGCCGACCTCAGCCCTTGATCCGGAAATGGTGGGAGAGGTTCTGGAGGTTATGAAGGACCTGGCGGAAAGCGGTATGACCATGATCGTTGTTACCCACGAAATGGGATTTGCCAGAGAAGTAGGAACCAGGGTGCTGTTTATGGATGGGGGCAACATCGTAGAAGAAAATACCCCGGCTGATTTTTTCAATAATCCTCAAAGCGTGCGGTTGCAGGAATTTTTATCCAAGGTCTTATAATCCGGATCCCATACCGCTAAGATAAGATAGAGAGGCAAAGTATATACCAGTGAATAGGCATAACGAAATTCGGTGGCTACCGGAGTGGCAATCAGAACGGTAAGCATAACGGTCAGGCCGGGCAGGTAAAGAAACAGCTTCCAGAATTCTTTCCGAACAATTCCGCAGCCGATACAAATCAGTAAAACCCAGAACATCGTACCCATGCTCCAGATAAGCCCGTATAAAGGCAGCATCCCGCCCAGCTTAATGGCGATTTCTTTTGCCTTGACCACCAGCGGCCCGCCGATGATCGGGGAATGCGAAATGCCCAAAGCGGTGGCACTGATACCTTCATTTTCGGCCACCGTATAGAAGGAATCGGGATACCAGTAGCCTAAGGTTTGCTGAATATATGCATCCAGATAGTCTTTTGGGTAAGTAAGGCTCAGAGTTAGCCATAACTTTAGATAATCACCTTTATGCCCTGCCAGATAGTCCGGATGACCGGCGCGAACCAGTTCTTTGATGTTGTCGGCAAAATTAGGGTGGTAGAGCTCTTTGATATAAGTAGTATCCATAACCGAATGAACCAGATTCCATTGTTCCGGAGAAAGTTCCCGATCATTACAAATAACACGCGATATTTGTTGCAGAGGAATGGACACCGACTCCACGAAATCAGGCTGTGTAACCGCTATAGCATTCATCACAGGGCCTTTTACCAGCAAGGCAATGAGAAAGATGCCTAATTGCAGGGGCAGCATGATTTTCTTGTTTTTGCGGAAGAAATAAATTAAAAAAGGCAAAGATAGAACAAAAGCATACCAGCCGTTGGAGCGAAGCAAACAGACCATTAAGCCGGAAAGACTGTAAAGAATCAGACTGGATACGGTTAAGGCACCCTGACGGGATTCCACATATAAACGAAGCAGAGCCGTGGTGAAGAATAAAACACCGGCAGAAAAGAGAACATCTTTCCAGACGGTCACGGCAAAAACATCATTATACGGGACGAAGGCATAAAAGGCAGTAATAAGGATGCAAAAAATTAAATTCACATTTAATTTTTGGATGGTTTTAATTAGACAGGTTACCGACAGAGCCAATATGCACATTTGGAAAAAGGTGTAAAAAGCCATAGCATAAACCATATTATCCGTAAAGAGGCTGCCAAAGCTATATAGAAGCTTGATGAGCATGGTATGGACAAAAGGGTGATGATTACTGTAAGGAATGAGGCCTAATACCTGCTCTAACTGGTTAAGGCTGTCGGGGGTCATAATCCCCGGGAATTGATAAAGATAATAGGGTAAAAAGCCCAGCATACATATTAAAAAGGTAAGAACACCAATGTGGGCATCATAAAGATGCGCTAAGCGGGCAAAAACAGGCCGGGCCAGAATATTCATGCAACGTTCTTTATTGGCAATCAGGGCGAATAAAAGACGCAGTAAATGAAAGAACAGGAAAAAGAACCCCAAGGCTGTGGCCGCTAATATGACCAGGCGGAACAGCTTGTTTTCCAAAGCTTCGACATAGTTATGGGCATCCACACCCATATAAAACAAGGTAAACAGAATTGACAAAATAACGGATGTAATGAAATGCGTTTTGGTTTTTGCCGTAGCCGGAATAATCTTGGCACTGTAGCGGTAAAAAAGAAAGCACAGTAAAAATAGAATTCCGGTGAAAATGTTGCCGTTTTGGAGACGGCTGGCATTCATGAAAGCCCAGGCAGTAAAAAAGCTTTCTACAAGAAAAAGAAGAACCATATTAGTGAACCCCTATCCACAAGTTGATTTTTTGTTTTTAATGCATTAAAATAAATATAGTAAATCTGGAAGTAAATGTCAATGAAAGGAATAAAGATGATCTCAATAAGCCTTTGTATGATTGTAAAAAATGAAGCGGATATTCTGGCAAGATGCCTGGATACGGCCGCTGATCTGGTAGATGAAATTATCATTGTGGATACCGGCTCTACTGATGCAACAAAAAAAGTTGCGGCACAGTATACGGAGCAGATATACGATTTTGCCTGGATACATGATTTTGCAGCGGCCAGAAACTTTGCTTTTTCTAAGGCTTCCTGTGATTATGTCTACACGGCCGATGCGGATGAGATAATTGATGAGGATAACCGCAAGCGTTTCAGGGATTTAAAACAAGTGCTGACCAAAGAGATTGATATTGTACAGATGTATTATGGCAATCAGTTGATGCATGGAACCATCTATAATTTTGACCGGGAATACCGGCCGAAGCTGTTTAAAAGGATTCGGACCTTTGAATGGATCGATCCGATTCATGAAACCATTAAACTGACACCGGTAATCTTTGACAGTGAGATAGAAATTACCCATCTGCCGAAAGAAAATCATGCATCCAGGGATATACAGGCATTTGAGCGGATCATTGCCGGAGGCGGAACTTTATCCAAACGACTGCACAATTTATATGCCAAGGAACTGTTTGTTTCAGGAGAAAAAGAGGATTTTTTGTGTGCGGAAGGTTATTTTGAAGAATCCGCAGTAAATACCGATTATGAACTGGATCAAATAAAGGAAGCTTTTTGCGTGGTGGCCAGAGCTGCCAGATTGCGTGGTGATATCGGTAAATTTTTTAAATTTGCCATCAAGGATGTGGGCAGTGAAGGCTGCAGTGAAATTTGCTGCGAGCTGGGTCAATACTATATGGATCAAAAGGATTATCATGAAGCAATTGTCTGGTTTTATAATGCGGTATTTGAAACCCCTTGTATCTTAAATGTAAGGTGCAGCGGAGTCATTCCGCTTACAGCACTGGCGGAATGCTATGAAATACTGGGAATGCCGGAACAGGCAGCAGACTACCGGACCCGGGCCAATGACTGGAAACCGAAGGAGGAATAAAATAGTTTATGAGCTGGCAGCAAAATGTCAGGACTGTAACTCCCTATACACCAGGTGAGCAGCCGGACAAACCTAATATGATAAAATTAAATACCAATGAGTGCCCATATCCGCCGGCACCGGGAGTGGCAAGGAAAGCAGCCGCCATGCAGACAGCAGATCTGCGCTTATATCCCAATGCGGATGCAGCAGCTTTGACCGAAAGCCTGGCCGAATATTACGGACTGAAGAAGGAACAGGTTTTTGTGGGAGTTGGCTCTGATGATGTACTGGCCATGGCTTTTCTGACGTTTTTTAATTCGGACAAGCCGATTCTTTTTCCGGATATAACATATTCTTTTTATGATGTGTGGGCCGAACTTTACCGAATTCCTTACCAAACGGAACCCTTGGATGAGAACTTCCGGATAATAAAGGAAGACTACCTTAAGGAAAACGGCGGGATTATTTTTCCCAATCCCAATGCCCCTACCGGTGTGGAAGAAAGTCTGGAATTGGTTGAGTTTATTGTGAAGTCCAACCCGGATAGTATCGTTATTGTGGATGAAGCCTATATCGATTTCGGCGGGGTCAGCTGCTTGCCTTTCATAGAGAAGTATGATAACTTATTGGTGGTGCAGACCTTTTCCAAATCCCGCGCCATGGCCGGAATGCGAATCGGTTATGCCATGGGTAATGAACAGTTGATTCGTTATTTGCTGGATGCCAAGTTTTCCTTTAATTCCTATACCATGAACCGGCCCACCCTTGAACTGGGCGTGGAAGCGGTTAAGGACGAGGCTTATTTCAGAAGTATTACCGGAAAGATCATGACTACCAGAGAGTGGGTAAAAAAAGAACTGGATCGTTTGGGCTTTGTTTTTCCCGATTCCCAGGGTAACTTTATTTTTGCCGCTCACAAACAGATACCCGCAAAGGAATTATTTGAAGCACTGCGGGAAAAAGATATATATGTAAGGTATTGGAACCGTCCGCGTATTGATAATTATCTGCGCATTACGATAGGTACGGATGAGGAAATGAAAACTTTTCTGAATTGTTTAGAAGAATATTTACAAAATAAGAGAAAATAAAGAGGAGATAACCAAAATGAAACTAGTTAAAAATATTTTAAAAGGGGCGGTAATTGGTGTGGCCAATATCATTCCGGGAGTCAGCGGCGGAACCATGGCGGTTTCCATGGGGATTTATGACAAGCTGATTTTTTGTATCACGAACATATTTAAGTCTTTTAAAGAAAGTCTTAAATTTTTAGCTCCCCTGGGAATTGGTATGGTGTTGGCTCTGGTCAGTTTGTCTTTTGTAATAGAAACCGCATTGGACCGTTTCCCTTTGCCTACTAACTGTTTGTTTATTGGGTTGATTGTGGGTGGTTTTCCGGCTATGTGGAAAAAAGTAAAAGGGACGAAAGTTAAATTCGGTTATATCCTGTCCTGTATTGCTTTTTTTGCAATAGTAGTCGGCTTTGCAGCAATAGGAAGCGGCAGCGGCAAATCAGTAGATCTGACTTTTTCGCTCTGGTCGGTAATCAAACTGTTCGTGGTAGGTGTAATTGCTTCCGCAACCATGGTTATTCCCGGTGTCAGCGGTTCCATGATGCTGATGCTGATGGGATATTATGCTCCGATTATTTCGGCAATCAAAAATTTTATCGAGGCACTGGTTAGCTTTAATGTTCCGGTATTATTGGAAACCATGGGGATCCTGGTTCCGGCAGGCATCGGTATCATTGTCGGAATTGCTGTAATTGCTAAACTGATTGAAATTATTTTCAGGAAAATCCCCCTTTATGCATACTGGGCCATTATCGGATTGATTGTGGCATCGCCGGTTGCGATTGTTTTGTTAAATCATTTTCCGGCGATAACGATCGGGAGCATTTTAATCAGTATTGTATTGTTTGCGGTTGGATTTGTGATATCAATGAAGCTGGGTGGCGAATAATAATGTGAGAAAAATCTCACATCGAAGAATGTCTCTGACGAGGCATTCTTCCGGCACTTTGAACGAAAGGAAGAGATGAAATGTACACGGATTTTGCCGGTGTATATGATATTTTTATGGATGAGACTCCCTACGAGGAATGGTGCCGGCTGATAGATGGCTGGATTACGGAGTATGGGATATCAAAGAAAAATGGGGAAGAAGCGGAAGAAAACCTGGTGGTGGATTTGGGCTGCGGAACCGGAACATTGACAGAGATGCTGGCGAATATGGGTTACGATTGCATTGGTATAGATAACTCTATGGAAATGTTGGCCAGGGCACTTGAAAAAAAAGAACTGGCCGGTACGGGAACCCTCTATCTTTGTCAGGATATGCAGGAGATGGAACTGTTTTGTACTGTGGGGACAGTGATCAGTGTATGTGATTCCCTTAATTATCTTTTAACAGAAGAAGAGATCAAAGATACTTTTAGCCGGGTAAACAATTATTTGTATCCCGGCGGTATCTTTATTTTTGATTTTAATACAGTTTTTAAGTACGAGACTGTAATTGGAGATACTACCATTGCCGAAAATCGGGATGAATGCAGTTTTATCTGGGAAAACTATTATCATGATAAGGAACAGATCAATGAATATGATGTGACTGTTTTCATCAAGGAAGATGGGGACCGTTACCGAAGATTTGCGGAAACTCATTATCAAAGGGGTTATACCTTAGCGCAGATGCAGGATTTACTGGCTCAGACCGGACTGGAATTTGTCGCTGCTTTTGACGGTGAAACCAGAGATGAGGTCCGCGGGAACAGTGAGCGGATTTATGTAATTGCCAGAGAACAGGGAAAGGAACAGATGAAAGATGTCTGATAAGATTATTAGAGCAACGGCAGCCAATGCTCAGATTAGAGCTTTTGGTGCAACTACCAAAGAGATGGTGGAGGCGGCGAGGAAAGCTCATGACTTGAGCCCGGTTGCATCGGCAGCTTTGGGAAGGCTGCTAACGGCGGGTGCCATGATGGGAGTGACCCTGAAAGGAGAAAAGGATATTTTGACCATACAGGTAAAGGGCGACGGCCCAATCGGCGGGCTTACTGTGACAGCTGACAGCACCGGACAGGTCAAGGGATATGCCAATGAGCCGCAGGTTATGCTTTCCCCAAGCAGTGCCGGTAAGCTTGATGTGGGCGGTGCCGTGGGAAGCGGATACCTGCAGATTATCAAGGATATGGGGTTAAAGGAACCTTATGTGGGAAAGACAGACTTGCAGACCGGGGAAATTGCCGATGATCTGACTTATTATTTTGCCACTTCAGAGCAGGTGCCGTCTTCGGTGGGATTGGGTGTTTTGATGGAACGGGATAATACGGTTAAATGCGCCGGCGGTTTTATCATTCAATTGATGCCTTTTGCCGAAGAAGAAGTGATTGAGAAACTGGAAAAGAATCTGGCTGCCTTTTCTTCCGTTACCAGTATATTAGAGCAAAGCAACAGCCCGGAGCATTTGCTGGAACAGCTTCTGGGAAATATGGATATGGTTATTACGGATTCCATCGAACCGGCTTTTTACTGTAACTGTGATAAAAAACGGGTGAGCAAAGCCCTGATCAGTGTGGGTAAGAAGGATCTTGAAGAAATGATAAAGGATAATGAAACCATCGAAGTAAAGTGTCATTTTTGCAATACGGCTTATTACTTTGAAATTGAAGAACTAAAGGAACTCTTAAAGAAAGCAGTGAAAAGGTAAAGGGGTAGCATATGCAGCATGGATTTATTAAAGCAGCGGCGGTAACGCCCTACATTAAAGTGGCGGATACAGTGCACAATAGAGAGCAGATCTGTCAGGGCTATGATGAGGCTGTAAAGCGAGGGGCTAAAATTATCGTCTTTCCGGAACTATGCATTACCGGATACACCTGCGGGGATTTGTTTTTGCAGGAAAGACTTCTGAACGAAAGCCGCAAAAGCTTGCTGGCAATCGCCAAACATACAGTTGGCAGTGATGCAGTGGTCTTTGTGGGTCTGCCCCTGGAAAAGGATCATAGCTTATATAATGTGGCGGCGGCGATACAGGATGGAGAGATTCTGGCATTCCTTCCGAAAACCTATATTCCCAATTACGGTGAGTTTTATGAATTGCGGCATTTTACTCCAGGTCCCAAGACGGCAGAGAAGGTAATCTTTGAAGGGCGGGAAGTGCCTTTTGGAACAAATATTCTGTTGGAAGCGGAAGGGATGGAAGGATTGAAGATCGGCTGTGAGATCTGCGAAGATCTGTGGGCAGCGGAAACCCCGGGAACAGCCCATGCTTTGGCAGGAGCAGTAATTATAGTGAACCTTTCGGCTTCTAATGAGACGGTGGGTAAAGATACTTACCGTGAGATGCTGGTGCAATCCGCCAGTGCCCGGATGGTAGCGGGATATGTGTATGCCAGTGCCGGTGAAGGCGAGTCTACCCAGGACCTGGTTTTCGGCGCGCACAATATGATTGCGGAAAACGGAACATTTCTGGCCAAAGGCAAGCGCTTTAACAATCAGACGGTATATGGCGATATTGATATTAACCGCCTGCGGATGGAACGCCGCAGAATGAATACTTTTATACCCGAACAGCAAAACGGGTACCTGCATGTGACCATTAAGTTTCAAATGAAAGAAACTGTATTGGAAAGAAGCTTCCCAGCTTTTCCCTTTGTACCGGAGGACATTGCCGGCAGAGAGAAACGCTGTGAAGAAATATTGATGATTCAGGCATTAGGCTTAAAAAAACGTCTGGAGCATACCGGCAGCAAACGTGTGATTTTAGGTGTGTCCGGTGGCTTAGATTCCACATTGGCTCTGTTGGTAGCAGCCAAAACCTTTGACTTATTGGGAAAAGACCGCAAAGATATCTTTGCCATTACCATGCCCTGTTTCGGAACTACGGGCAGGACTTATGATAACGCCTGCCGCCTTTCCAAAGAACTGGGAGCAACCCTTAAAGAAATAGATATCAAGGAAGCAGTCAAAATCCATTTCCGGGATATCAATCAGGATATAGAGAACCACGACGTAACCTACGAAAACGGTCAGGCCAGAGAACGTACCCAGGTTCTGATGGATATCGCCAATCAGGCCGGCGGCATGGTAGTGGGAACCGGAGATTTATCCGAACTGGCCTTGGGATTTGCCACCTATAACGGTGATCACATGTCCATGTACGGCGTAAATGCCGGCGTACCCAAGACCCTCATCCGCCATTTGGTAGGATACTACGCCGATACCTGCGGAAACAAAGAACTGGCAGCAGTCTTACGTGATATCCTGGACACCCCGGTAAGCCCTGAATTATTGCCTCCTACGGAGGGAACAATCTCCCAAATCACCGAAGACCTGGTAGGCCCCTACGAACTCCATGACTTCTTCTTATATTACATGCTCCGCTGCGGCTACGAACCAGCCAAGATCTACCGTATCGCCTGCCTCACTTTCAAGGAGAAATATACCGAAGAGATCATCTGGAAATGGCTAAAACTCTTTTACCAACGTTTTTTCAACGCCCAATTCAAACGCTCCTGCCTGCCCGACGGCCCCAAAGTAGGAAGCGTAGCCGTATCCCCCCGGGGAGACCTGCGCATGCCCTCCGACGCCTGCGCCCGCATCTGGACCGAACAACTACAAGATATAGACAAAACTAAGACTAAGGACTAAGCCTTAGTCTTAGTCCTTAATACTATGAACTCAGTCATATAAGGGTTGTCGCAGAATGAGAATGAATCGAGCCGCAGACGCCCAAGTCCGGGTCAGCACCGACACAGCAAAAACACCGCAATATATTCCGGTATTTTGCTGCCGGTGCTGACCCGGACTTGGGCGTCTGCGGCTCGATTCTCACAACCTCACCTGCTCTACCCCACCTTAACCGGACTCACTTCAGGACTGGGGGTAGGCACCGTAGCCTTTTCCAAAGAAGCCTTGATGGCATTTAACAGGACCATGGAGGTGTATTTATTATCATTGGAGTAGGTAATATCATCTGTGGACTGATGCTCGCATATTTGTAATGCCAGTGTTTCAAAGGCCGGCTCTATCAGAGGATACATAGTAGCGATTGCCTCATCCAGATTAACAATGGAAACATCATTGATGCGGTATTCATCCACGGTAACCTGAATATCCAGAACATTATCATTCAGCAGCAGTGAAGTGGTATAAATACCGGGAACATATGTAACAGCAGGTGAAGAGCCGGTTCCGGAGGCTTCTTTTTTATCAGGCAGGAACATAATGATGAGCAGGACGATGAATAAGATTCCCAGCACGGCAAAAATACCGGTATATATCAACTCTTTCAGATGAAGTACAACAATTTTGGTTTTGGAATTCATAGCAAGATCCCCGATTCATTCTTTTTACTATCATATTAATAAGCGGGCTTAAGTATTCCAAAAAACAAAAGCATTTTATGCAAGGTAATAAGCATAAACCCGACTACATATTTCAGAAGATGTATGGTATAGTATTTTAAAGAAATCTATGCGGGAAAGGTGGAATTAATATGAAATTTACTAAGATGCAGGGATGTGGAAATGATTATATCTATATCAATGGCTTTGATACAAAAGTAACACCGGAAGAAAAGAAGAAGATGGCGGTGCAGTTAAGTGACAGACATTTCGGAATTGGCGGAGATGGTGTCATTTTTATTAATCCTTCAAAAATAGCGGATTTTGAAATGGAAATGTATAATGCCGACGGTTCCAGGGCTGAAATGTGTGGAAACGGGATTCGCTGTGTGGGTAAATATGTGTATGATAATAAAATGACCAATAAGGTCAATTTGTCTGTAGAGAGCTGTGGTAAGGTAAAGTATCTGGAACTGGAAACTGATGGAAATCAGGTGAAGGCAGTCCGGGTAAATATGGGAAGTCCCGATTTTCAGGCCAGGAATATTCCTGTCATAGCAACAGGCGAAAGGGTAGTCAACGAAGAAATTAGCGCAGGCGGGGAAGAATATAAAATGACATGTGTGTCAATGGGGAATCCTCATGCGGTGGTGGCGGTAGAGGACGTGGCCGGCTTGGACTTGCCGGGGATAGGTCCCCTTTTTGAAAATCATGAACGTTTTCCCCAAAGAATAAACACCGAATTTATCAGAGTTATTGACCGTCAGACAATCGAAATGCGGGTTTGGGAACGGGGCAGCGGGGAAACCTTAGCCTGCGGTACCGGCTGTTGTGCCACAGTGGCGGCTTGTATACTAAACGGTTTGACGGACGATCAAGTAACTGTTAAACTATTAGGAGGAGAATTATTTATCCACTGGGACCGGGAAAGTAATTTGATCTATATGACCGGACCGGCAGTTACAGTTTTCAGCGGAGAAATTTCTATATAGGAAGAGGAGGAAATTATGTTTCAAGTAAATGACAATTATCTAAAATTACCGGGAAGTTATCTGTTTTCAACCATTGGAAAAAAAGTGAACGCCTATGCAGCCGAACATCCGGAGAAGAAAATTATCCGTTTGGGAATCGGTGATGTAACCCAGCCTCTGGCACCGGCGATTATCGAAGCGCTTCATAATGCGGTAGACGAAATGGGGAATCAGGAAACTTTCAGAGGCTATGCTCCCGATTTGGGTTATGAGTTTTTACGCAGTGCTATTGTGAAAAACGATTATCAGTCCAGAGGTTGTGATATCAGTGCCGATGAAATCTTTGTTTCCGATGGTGCCAAGTGTGACTCAGGCAATATCCAGGAAATTTTCAGTTTAAATAATAAAATCGCAGTATGTGATCCGGTTTATCCGGTATATGTTGATACCAATGTGATGGCAGGCCGAACCGGAACCTATGATAGTGTAAAAGAAACCTGGAGTGATGTCATTTATATGCCATGTACGGCAGAAAACAATTTTGCTCCCCAACTGCCCAAAGAAACACCGGATATTATTTATTTATGTTTCCCTAATAATCCCACCGGATCCACGATTACCAAGGCAGAACTGCAGGAATGGGTGGATTATGCCAATAAGGCAGGGGCAGTAATCATTTATGATGCAGCTTATGAAGCATACATATCAGAAGAGGATGTGCCTCATTCTATTTATGAGTGTGACGGAGCCAGAACCTGTGCCATTGAACTGCGTTCTTTTTCTAAAAATGCCGGATTTACCGGCGTGCGTTTGGGCTTTACGGTAATTCCGAAGGAATTGAAAACCGGGGATGTTTCCCTCCATTCACTTTGGGCCAGACGACATGGAACCAAGTATAACGGTGCCCCTTATATTGTTCAGCGGGGCGGTGAAGCAGTGTATTCCGAAGCAGGAAAAGCCCAGTTGAAAGAGCAGGTTGGTTATTATATGAATAATGCCAAGTATATTTTTGAAGGCCTTAAAAGTGCCGGCTATACTGTGTCAGGCGGGAAAAATGCGCCTTACATCTGGTTGAAGGCACCGAATAATATGACCAGTTGGGAATTTTTTGATTACCTTCTGGAGAAAGCTAATGTGGTAGGAACCCCCGGTTCCGGATTTGGTCCCAGCGGTGAGACTTATTTCCGTTTAACGGCCTTTGGCAGTTATGAAAACACAGTAGAGGCTGTAGAGCGAATAAAAGCACTATAGTTAGGGAGGATCCATGACCAGTTGGAAAGAACTGCTTTACTATATGGATGAGGCTCTGTATATATCCGATATGGAGACCGACGAATTACTTTTTTTAAATAAAAGAGTAAAGGAACGAGGACAAATTACAGATGCAAGTCTGGGAAAACCCTGCTATGAGGTTTTAATGGGCAAGACTTCCCGTTGTGAATTTTGTCCTAAATATTCGATTGCAGAGTACAGCAGGCATGAGAAAATATCCTGGTCATCTTTTTACAAACAGGCAGGCGTTTATATTCACAATTCCGGGATACAAATTTCCTGGAAGGGTGGAAGAAAAGCGTATGCGCAATTTTCCGTAGATATTACACAATTTAAGAAAGCCGAGGAGGATACCAAATATCAGCTTATGCAGCAGGAGCTGATTACGCAGATCCTGGCCAGCTTTGTTAAAACTCCCAGACTGGAATTGTCATTTCCGGCAGCATTGCAGCAGGTAGGCAATTTTTTGGGAGTAAACATAGCGGTTATTTATCAATATGATGCGAAAAAAGATAGCTATAAATACTTTCACGGTTGGTTTCGGGAAGATATTATCGGCCTTAAGGTGGATTTGTTTCAGATACCCGGTGATATGGCAAGAAGATATTTTATTGCCAAAGAGCATGAATATTTTCAGGCAGAAGATGCAGATGTGCCGGCCAAAGAGTTTCCCTTTGAAGCTTATAAGCTAAAAGAAAGTGATGTTTTAAAGTATTCCATAATCAGTATGCCGATTATCATTCAGGGCATAGTTTGGGGATTTTGGGCGGTTGCTGATGTTTTTTCTTCACATCGATGGAGGGCCAAGGATGTTGATTTCACTCGCATTTTTTCAGGCTTGGTGGATACTGCCCTGGGAAGAGAAGTGGCAGAACAAAATCTGGATATGAGTGAACAGATGCTCAGTACAGTTATTGATGGACTAACCAATTCCATATACTGGAAAAATCCGGAAACCGGTATTTATGAAGGTGGTAATAATGCTTTTTGGGAGTTGATCAGTAAACCCAAAGAAGATGTGGTGGGAAGAACCAACGATGATATTTTCTCCAAGACCGCAGCGGAGAAATTTAATATTACTGATCAACAGGCGCTGGAAGTAGAAGGACCTTTGGAATATGAACAGGAAGTGCCGGTATATTCCGGTGAAATTGTTGTTTTAAAGAGCAGTAAGACCGTAGTGCGGGATGCCGGGGGTAATCCTATCCGGCTAATTGGTTTTCATGAAGATATTACCCAACGGCGCTATATGGAAAAGGCCAAGCAGGAGACCTTGAGTCGCCTGGAAGAAGTAAGCCGCGCAAAGGGGGATTTTCTTTCCCGTATGAGTCATGAAATTCGGACACCGATGAATGCCATTCTGGGAATGACCAAAATCGGACTGGAAGCAGAAGACAGTACAAAAAAGCAATACAGTCTTGAAAAAATCGAAACAGCATCCAGACATATGCTGGATTTGATCAATCAGATATTGGATATGGCGAAAATCGAAGCCAATAAATTGGAGCTGGTGGAGAATGAATTTATTTTTTCACAAATGATAACTAATATTATCAGCATTATGGGCGTGCGTGCTGACGAGAAGGCACAGAATCTTGTGGTTTTCATAGATGAAAACATTCCGAACAGAGTGATTGGTGATGAGCTGCGGATATCTCAGGTAATCAACAATTTGCTGTCAAATGCCATTAAGTTTACTCCGGAAGAAGGGGAGATAGAACTTGGCTTCCGGCTGGAGGAACAAAGCGAAGACCGGTTGCAGATCAGAGCTTTGGTTAAGGATTCGGGAATTGGGATTGCTCCAGAGCAACAGAGTAAGGTGTTTGATGCTTTTGAACAGGTGGATGGCGGAATCAATCGTATCTATGAAGGAACCGGATTGGGACTGGCTATAGCAAAAAATATCGTAAGCTTATTAGGAGGCGAGATTTTCCTTGAAAGCGAGGTTGGAAAGGGATCAGAATTTTCATTTAATATGCAGCTTAGATGTGCTGCGGATGAAAATAGTGCGGGCGAAGAAGCTTACTCTTGCGAAAGTTACGATTTTAACG
This sequence comes from Lachnospiraceae bacterium, assembly GCA_031556725.1. Classification (GTDB taxonomy): domain Bacteria; phylum Bacillota; class Clostridia; order Lachnospirales; family Lachnospiraceae; genus UBA935. Next base: position 64,389 of record JAVBSL010000006.1, read on the forward strand.
GAAAGACCATCTTGCTGGCCGAGGATATTGATATTAACCGGGAAATTGTCGGGGCGATTTTAAAGGATGTTCATATAAATGTGATAACTGCTGAAAACGGCAGAGAGGCTGTGCGGTATTTTATGGAGGAGCCCGAAAAATATGATTTGATTTTTATGGATTTGCATATGCCGGAAATGGATGGTTATGAAGCAACTAAGAAAATCCGGGAATTAGAAGATCCAAAAGCGAAAACAATTCCAATTATTGCCATGACGGCCAATGTTTTTAAAGAAGATGTGGAAAAATGTCTGGCGGCAGGAATGAACGATCATATAGGCAAGCCGTTGGATTTTAACGTGGTTTTACAAAAAATGCGGCAATATATAATAGGGTAAAATAAAAAGCGCCACCGATGGGTGACGCTTTCTTTAAGTAAATATTTATTAATTTTCTTTACTGATACCAACATATGTAGCATCGCCGAAGCCAAGAATACAAATGAAGATGGGATTCAGTAACCACAGACCAACACCGAAACCGGCACCTTTTCCAAATGCGGTAGCAAGTTTGAAATAAGCAATGATTAACATAATGATACCAACACAGGGTATCAGCGTCAATAAGAACATCCAGCCATTACCAAAGGTAATTTTAAATAAAACATACTGGCTGTAAAAAGGCACGATAGCAGCCCAACCAGGCTCCCCTGCCTTTTCATAAACTTTCCATTGACCGATGATAACAACAATCATAATTGCTAAGCTAATCAATGAAGTTACTGTTGAGACACCACTACCAACAGCGTAAGCTAAATCATTATAATTCATAAGAACCTCCCTCAATATTTTTATTGTCAACATTTATTGTATATAATTAAGCCAATAAAGTCAACTAAAAAAAATAACTTGCGCCGGTCTAAGTTTTATGATAGAATATCCTCCGTTGGCAGACAATTGTCCGCAGGGGAAGAACAGGGTGTGGTAATCGGAGGGAGACATGGAAAAATCAACCGCCTACTATGTGGTAAAACAAAGAGCAGTTCCCGAAGTACTGCTGAAAGTGGTGGAGGCCAAGAAGCTGGTTGAATCCGGCAGGGTCGCAAGCATCAATGAAGCGGCCGATAAAGTGGGAATCAGCCGCAGTTCTTTTTATAAGTATAAAGATGATATTTTTCAGTTTCATGATAATGCCCAGGGAACCACCATCACCTTAACCTTTCAGATGGATGATGAACCGGGTCTTTTGTCGGATGTGCTGAAGATTATAGCCGAGTATCAGGCGAATATTTTGACTATTCATCAAAGTATTCCCATTAACGGGGTGGCATCCTTAAGCTTAAGTGTGCAGGTATTGCCCACAACCGGAGATGTGTCCGAAATGCTGGAGGCGATGGAAAACCAAAAAGGGGTACGCAGCGTTAAGATATTGGCTAAAGAATAATAAACGGAGGAAATAAGATGATTCAAGTAGCAGTAATAGGATATGGCACCGTAGGAAGCGGTGTGGTAGAAGTGATAGGGAAGAATAATCTGGAAATTAATAAGAAGGCCGGCGAAGAGCTGTATGTTAAATATATATTGGATTTAAGAGAATTTCCCGGTGATCCTTATGAAGACCGGGTGATACATGATGTAAATGTAATATTGGACGATCCCGAGATTCAGATTGTCTGTGAGACCATGGGCGGTATCAAGCCGGCTTATGATTTTACCAAACAGGCACTGTTAAAAGGCAAGAGCGTGTGTACTTCCAATAAAGAGCTGGTGGCTAATCATGGCCCCGAGCTGATTAAAATCGCCAAGGAACATAATTGCAATTATCTGTTTGAAGCCAGTGTGGGCGGTGGTATTCCGATTATTCGGCCGCTTAATTACTCTCTTACCGCAGAAAAGATTGACAGTATTGTGGGAATTCTCAATGGAACCACTAACTTTATTCTCTCCAAAATGGAGATGGAAGGTGCAGAGTTTGCCGATGTTCTAAAAGAAGCACAGGAAAAGGGCTATGCTGAGCGCAATCCCGAAGCAGATGTGGAAGGTCATGATGCCTGCCGGAAAATAGCTATTTTATCTTCTTTGATGACCGGTAAAAATGTAAAATATAGCGATATATACACTGAGGGAATTACAAAAATATCGGCAGTTGACTTTAAATATGCCAGGGCTATGGGAAAAACCATTAAATTATTAGCCATGAGTACATCCGTCCAAAATGGTAATGAGGAAAATCTATACGCCATGGTGGCACCATTTATGATTGGCAGCGAACATCCTCTTTATTTTGTTCATGATGTGTTCAATGCGGTTTATGTTCATGGGAATATGCTGGGTGATTCTATGTATTATGGCCGTGGTGCCGGAAAACTGCCCACTGCCAGTGCCGTGGTATCTGATGTGGTGGACTGTGCCAGGCATATCGGTAAAACTATTATGTGCTTCTGGGACAGCGAGGATGTAACCCTTTCTTCCATGGACAACCGGCAGGGTAAATTTTTTGTCCGGGTAACGAAGAGTGCGGATGCTTTGCAGAAAGCCGAAGAACTGTTTGGCAAGATTACCGTTATCGATCCGGTTGCAGAAGATGAGTTTGCTTTTGTCTGCGGACCGGTCAGTGAAAAAGAATTTGCGGATAAAGCAGCTTCTTTGGGAAATGTGATCAGCAGAATCCGTGTGGAAGGATAAGGGCAGACGGATGAAATATATAATTGTATTAGGCGACGGCATGGCCGATGAGCCTATTGAAGCATTAGACGGTAAAACCCCTTTAGCTTATGCTAAAACACCCATGATGGATTGTTTAAGTAAAAAAGCCGAGATCGGCCTGGTCCATACCATTCCGGAAGGGATGAATCCCGGCTCGGACACGGCTAACCTTTCGGTATTGGGATATGACCCCAGGATATATTATTCGGGCCGCTCCCCATTGGAGGCTTTGAGTATCGGCGTACCCATGAAGGATACCGATATTGCCATTCGCTGTAATATCGTGACCCTGTCGGAGGATGAGGTACCTTTTGCCGAAAGAACGATTATCGATCACAGTGCCGATGAAATCAGCACCCAAGATTGTGCGGTTTTGCTGGAGGTAGTGCGGAAGGAGCTGGAAAATGATACCTATCGTTTTTACACCGGAACCAGCTACCGCCATTGTCTGATTTGGGAAAAAGGCCAGGCGGTGGAATTAACTCCGCCTCATGATGTGCTGACTCAGGTGATTGGAGAATATCTGCCGGCAGATGATGCATTACGGAAAATGATGGAACGAAGCTATGAGATACTGGTGAATCACCCTTTAAATATCGAGCGTAAGAAAAAAGGCTTGAACCCGGCTAACTGTTGTTGGTTCTGGGGGGCAGGAACCAAACCGGCCTTAACCTCTTTTACTGAAAAAACCGGTAAGAAGGGCATGATGATATCGGCGGTGGATCTGTTAAAAGGCATTGCGGTGGGAACCGGTATGGGTGCTGCCCATGTAGAGGGTGCCAACGGCGGACTTCATACCAATTACACAGGTAAGGTGGAAGCGGCTTGTAAAGCTCTTTTGCAGGAGGACTATGATTTTGTGTATATTCATGTGGAAGCACCTGACGAAATGGGGCATCAGGGCAGTGTGGAGCGCAAGGTGCAGGCCATCGAATATTTGGATGAAAAGGTCATCAAACCTTTAGTAAATGGAATGGAAGAAGCCGGTGAGGACTATCGCCTGCTGGTACTGCCGGATCATCCGACCCCCATTCGGGTCAGGACCCATACTTCGGACAGTGTTCCCTATCTGTTATATGACAGCCGGACACCGATGGGAAAGACGTGGGATTATAATGAAAAAGAGGCAGCCCAAAGCGGCAATTATGTGGCAAAAGGCCATACAATAATAGATAAGTTATTTGAGGAGAAAGAATGATGAAAACAGTAGTAAAATTTGGCGGCAGTTCCCTTGCCAGTGCGGAACAGTTTAAAAAAGTAGTGGAAATCATCCGTGCCGATGAAGATCGGAAATTCGTGATTCCCTCCGCACCGGGAAAACGCTTTTCTGCCGATACCAAAGTAACCGATATGCTTTATGTGTGTTATGCTAAGGCGAAGGCCGGAGAGAACTTCAGCAAAGACCTGAAACTGATCAAGGAACGTTATGATGAAATTATCAAAGGCTTAGAACTGGATTTGTCTTTGGACGAAGAATTCAAATTTATCGAAAAGAATTTTAAAGATCATGCCGGAGCCAATTATGCGGCTTCCAGGGGTGAATACCTGAATGGTATCATTATGGCTAAATACCTGAATTATGAATTTGTAGATGCCGCAGAGGTTATCCGGTTTGATGAAAACGGTGACTTTGATTCGGAAATTACTAATAAAATTCTCGGAGAGCGGTTAGAAACCTTGGAACGAGCTGTAATTCCCGGTTTCTACGGTGCCTATGAGAACGGCAAGGTTAAGACTTTTTCCAGAGGTGGTTCCGATATTACCGGTTCCATCGTAGCCAGAGCGGTAAAAGCTGATGTATATGAGAACTGGACCGATGTTTCAGGATTCCTGGTAGCCGATCCCCGAATCATTGATAATCCTGAAGGAATTGAAACCATTACTTATAAGGAACTGCGCGAGCTTGCCTATATGGGAGCCAGTGTTCTGCATGAAGAAGCTATTTTTCCGGTACGCCGGGAAGGAATTCCCATCAATATCCGAAATACCAACGCACCGGAAGATAACGGTACCTGGATTGTGGAAAGTACCTGTCAAAAATCCAAATATGTCATTACCGGTGTTGCCGGTAAAAAAGGCTTTTGCTCGGTAAACGTGGAAAAAGATATGATGAACTCGGAAATCGGTTTTGGCCGTAAAGTATTGCAGGCCTTTGAAGATAATGGCATTTCCTTTGAGCATATGCCTTCCGGTATTGATACATTGACCGTCTTTGTTCATCAGGATGAGTTTGCCGATAAGGAACAGAAGGTAACAGCCGCCCTGCACCGTATGGCCAATCCGGACTCTATCGAAATCGAAGCCGATCTGGCGCTGATCGCGGTAGTGGGAAGGGGAATGAAATCCACCAGAGGTACCGCAGGCCGAATCTTCTCGGCACTGGCTCATGCCAATGTAAACGTCAAGATGATCGATCAGGGCTCCAGTGAGCTTAATATTATTATCGGTGTGACCAACGATGATTTTGAGGCCGCAATCAAAGCGATTTATGATATCTTTGTAATAGCCCAGTTATAATAATTAGTTAGTTGAACATGTTTCTCTACAGTCCTTTTATCGGAGCAGATAAAAGGACTGTTTTTTGTTTAAATTTGTAGTTGACAGAAATCATAAGTTACTATATAATCACACTAAACCTATCAAGTAAGTATGAAATGTAGGAAATGAAAAAAGAAGGAAACCGATATGAAATTTCAAACAAAAGCAATACATGGTGGAAGACAGGATGATACAGGAAAAGGAGCCGTCAATTATCCCATTTATTTATCATCAACCTTTGTACAGGAGGATATGGATAATTTTGGTGAGTTTGTTTACACCAGAGGAAACAATCCCACAAGAGCAGCAGTGGAGCAGCTGGCAGCCGAGGTGGAGGAGGCAAAATACGGTTTGGCTCTGGCAACCGGTATGGCGGCCACAAGTTTGGTTTTTTCTTTGCTGAAACAGGGCGATAAAGTGCTGATTAACAGTAACGTATATGGGGGAACATGGCGATATGTTTCCAATCTGTTTGAAAACAGAGGAATCGGTTATGAGATCGTAGAGGATTTTAATACATATGATTTTACTCGGGTTCCATCAGATGTAAAGGCAGTTTTTCTGGAAACCCCATCGAATCCGCTGCTGGAAGTAACAGATATCAGAGCGGTCAGTGAAGCGGCAAAGAAACAGGGGATTTTAGTAATCGTAGATAATACCTTTATGACCGCTTATTTTCAAAAACCTTTGAATTTGGGAGCAGACATTGTGGTATATTCGGCAACCAAGTACTACGCCGGACATTCGGATATTCTGGCCGGGCTGGTAGTTTTGAACGACGACGAGCTGTATCGAAAATTAAAATTTTTGCAAAATACACTTGGCAGTGTGCTGAGTCCCTTTGACTCCTTTTTGCTGATCAGGGGAATTAAAACCTTAGGGCTGCGACTGGAACAACATCAGCGTAATGCCATAACAATTGCTGATTACCTTAAGGGCCACGGAGCAGTGGAAAAGGTGTTTTATCCCGGCGTGGGCGGAATGGTTTCCTTTTTGTTTCGGAAGGATGCATATGATATGAATCTTTTTGTGAAAAATCTGGATCTGTTTGGATTTGCCGTAAGCCTTGGTGGTGTGGAATCGTTGATCTGTCGGCCGGCAACTATGACACATGAGTCATATCCCAAAGAGTTACGAGAGCAAATCGGAATAACGGATCATTTACTTAGACTGGCAATCGGAATTGAAGATGTTGAGGATTTACTGGCTGACTTAGAGCAGGCATTTAATAAATCAAAAAAATAATGTAAAAGTGAGGAGAGAAAAATGAAAAAGAGAGTAATTGCAGCATTATTGGCAGGAGCATTGATAATCGGAGGACTGACCGGCTGCGGAGCAACCAAGGCATCTGCGAAGGAAGTATCGGAAGGAGTAATTCGGGTGGGAACAGAAGGAACCTATGCACCTTATTCCTATCATGACGAAGATGGAAAACTGGTTGGATATGATGTGGAAGTGGCAGAGAAGGTTGCTGAGAAACTGGGTGTCCAGGTGGAATTCGTGGAAACCAAATGGGATGCCATGATAGCCGGCTTAGATGCCAGACGGTTTGATGTGATTGTAAATCAAGTGGGAATCAATGAGGAACGTCAGGCTAAATATGATTTTACAACACCGTACACCTATATTCATGGAGCCTTGATCGTGGATCAGGCTAATGAAGAGATAAAGCGCTTTGAAGACTTGGCAGGCAAAAAATCCGCTCAATCCCTCACCAGCAACTGGGCGCAAAGTGCGGAAGGCTATGGTGCCGAACTGGTTGGCGTAGAGGGCTTTGAGCAGGCTGTGGAACTGATTGAGTCGGGAAGAGCCGATGCAACCATTAATGCGGATGTCGCCTTATACGATTATCTGAAGCAAAAACCGGATGCCGGATTGAAGATTGCAGCTTTGTCCGATGATGTTACGGTTACTGCCATCCCGGTAAGAAAAGGCGAAGCAGAGCTTTATGAAAAAATCAATAAAGCACTTGCCGAACTTGCTGAGGAAGGTGTTCTGACAGAACTGTCAGAAAAGTATTTTGGTTTTGACGTATCTAAAGAATAGGGACGGCGGAGGACAGGGTCAGCATGAGTGAGAGAATCGTATCATTGTTAATAGGATCTTTTGGGCAGATTTTACTTCCCGGATTACAGGTGACTATTCCGCTGACCCTGATTTCCTTTAGCTGCGGATTGATAATTGCCGTATTTACAGCGCTGGTGCAGGTGGCGGAGGTGAAGGTGTTAAGGCGATTAGCCCGATTTTATGTATGGGTTATCCGCGGAACACCGCTTTTGGTACAGCTTTATATTATTTTTTACGGCCTGCCCGGGATTGGTATCCTGTTGGATGCATTTCCGGCGGCAGTGATTGCTTTTTCCCTTAATGTGGGGGCCTATACCTCGGAAACCATCCGGGCAGCTATTCTTTCGGTTCCCAAGGGACAGATGGAAGCGGGTTATTGTGCCGGAATGAATTTTGGTCAGACCATGCGGCGTATTATTCTGCCGCAGGCTATGAAGGTTGCTTTTCCCCCGCTGTTTAATTCCCTGATCGGTCTGATTAAAGATACTTCACTGGCGGCCAATATTACAGTGGTGGAGATGTTTATGGCAACCCAAAGAATTGCCGCAAGGACCTATGAGCCCTTTGCGCTGTACTGTGAAGTGGGAGTGATATACCTGATTTTTTGTACAGTTTTGGCTAAGATCCAAAAAGTGGGTGAAAATAAATTAAACGTGGCATGAGAGGGACTGAGATGTTGGAGATCACAAATATTCATAAAACTTTTGGCGATAACGAAGTGCTGAAGGGTGTTGACATTGAAGTGAATAAGGGCGATGTAATTGCCGTTCTGGGTCCAAGTGGCTCCGGCAAGACAACTTTACTGCGCTGCATAAATTTTTTGGAAAAAGCAGATCAGGGGGTTATGCGGTTTGATGATGCTGTTTTGCAGATGGAACATGCGCATAAACGAGAGATAAAAGATGTCAGGATGAAGACTTCCTTCGTATTTCAAAATTACAATCTTTTTAAAAATAAAACGGCTTTGGAAAATGTAACAGAAGGGCTGATTGTTGCCCGCAAAGTGCCTAAAGCAGAAGCAATTAAAGTGGGAAGGGCTGCCCTTGATAAAGTAGGATTATCAGATCGTTATGATTATTATCCCAGTCAGCTTTCCGGCGGACAACAGCAACGTGTGGGAATCGCCAGAGCGATTGCAACTAATCCGGAAGTGATTCTTTTTGATGAACCCACTTCGGCATTGGATCCGGAACTAATCGGAGAGGTGCTGGCTGTTATGCAAAAACTGGCGGCAGACGGTACCACTATGGTAGTGGTAACTCATGAAATGAGCTTTGCGAGGAGTGTGGCCAACAAAATATATTTTATGGCGGAAGGAAAAGTGGTTGAGTCGGGATCCCCGAAAGATATATTTGGAAACGCAAAGGAAGAGAGGACAAAACAATTTTTATCCCGGTTTCTTAGAGAACCTGAATATGTGATCTGACTCAATATAAATATTCAAAAATGAAAATATTCAAATATGAAAACTTTCAAATATGAAAGCGGCAGCACTTTTAATAAAATTCAAAGTGTCATTATAGGTAATCAGAGTATTGGCGGAAGTATCGGCAGCAGGCTGGTTTTGATATTGATGATAAAGTATGCTTGCTTTCATTCGGTTGATATCATCTTCCAGGACAATGCCTGGAAGGGTTAAACCATGAGCTTGTTCCAGTAAGGACCATATTTCTGCCTGCTGCTCAATGTTTTGGTACAATTGAAGATCAACTTTGGCGGATTCGGTATGGTACTGATCGCCGGTGCCCGTTTTCAGTTCGTTAAGATGAGCTTGGCGAAAGGGGGTCCAAACGCTGAAATTATTATAGATATCAGCCATAATATGTATGCAAAAACCGTAAATAAAATCAAAATCCTCGGACTGACGGTGGGAATCCAGAAAAGATAGTACATTTTCCTGCCACTCTGCATTATTGGTCAGTTCACCCCAATTTCCTTCACCTACACATAAATGGGTGATTTTTTTGGCATTTGGTAAAGGATTAGAACGAAAGTGGATGGAATCGGGAGCCAGAGTACCCAGATAAAACTGGGGTAGACTCCGGACAGTTTCCGGGCAAAGTGCAAGGATTCTATTGGCAATACATAAGTGCGTCATGGGAAAAGGCATTATTATAATCTCACTTTCTTATATTCTGCATAAAATAATAGGAAAAAGATAGGTAATATAAAGGGGAAAAATGAATAATCAGAATAATTGTAATTGCCGGTGCAATGGAACCGATTTTGGACCGGAACCTTTTGTCACCAACATAAATAATGCCGTCAGGCAGAATTGCAATTTCCGATCAACCCTGTGGACCGGTAGTCATCTGCAGTGTACTTTGATGAGTATTCCGGTCTGCGGTGAAATTGGGTTGGAGAATCACAGTGATGTGGATCAATTCCTGTGTGTGCAGGAAGGTTGTGGCTGCGTAATGATGGGAAGCACCAGTGACCGGCTGAACTTCCAGACCAATGTGTGTAAAGATTCTGCTGTCTTTGTGCCAGCCGGAACATGGCATAACATGACCAACACAGGCAACTGCCCGTTAAAGCTCTTTTCGATTTATGCACCGCCGGCGCATCCAAGTGGTACCGTACACCGAACCAAAATTGAGGCTGAAGAAGCGGAGCGATATCATTTGGCTTCAGGTCCGGCAGTAGTCCAAAGGTATTCCAGATAAGCTTTGGCATTTTCGGGTTTACCTGTAGAAGCAACAATGCCGAAAATAACCGGCCGCAGAGGATAGCTGCCAGTGGCTTTTATAAAAGCGGAATCGTCCATGAAGATACCTACCGGAACGGGTGTTTTCATGGTTTCGGGATGCCGATGGCCTTCGGTAATGGCGGCCCGTTCGGCATCCGTCAGTTCCGGTGTATCCATAACGGAAACGGGGTTTTCATTTTTGGCAGTAATAACGGCAAAATCTACATAATAGAGATGGTCTTTGTAAGGGGCCAGTTCTTCTTCTGTATATACGGTACGAAGATCCAGGAACATCTCGCTTTCAGCATAATTGGTAAAAATATCGGCATTGGAAACCATAACATCCAGATCGCCGGTTTGTACAAGAGCCATAAGCATCTGCGTGGTGGCGATATCGTACTCGGAAAAAGAATCCAGATCCAAGGTGGAACTGGTGTCGATATAGCAGTTATATTTTTCGGTATCAAGATCAGCATAGGCGGCAAAGTCGCTGGCAATAGCCTCACTGTCCAGATTGTAAGAATTTATCATAGATGCATAGAAGATATAGTCCTTGGCATTGATAATATCCCGGGTAATGCCGACAACAACGCCGATAAGGAGGAGGGCAACAAGAGTATGCACCTTATAATAATCCCAAAAGTACATTAGCTTGCCCTTAAGAGACATATCTTTTAAGGCTTTTTTTTGTTCGTTTCTGATTTCCGCTGATACGGATGTATGTTTCGACATTATTTAATCTCCTGTTTCTCGATTTGTTAATAGTATTATGATAGCTTTTTAATCAGGGAGTGTCAATGTACAGTCAAAAAGAGAGTATGAAATTTTGATTAAGTTTTTATAAAGTTTATTATACAGGTCAAATATAGTAATTAATTACTACGTTTTTAACTGTTATTAGTCTTGATAATTCGCAAAAAATATACTATTATATAAAGCATAGATAAAAAAGATAGGAGAAAAAGCGTGAACGAAACTTATGTGGAATGTTTGGTGAAGAAGAAAAACAATTCTTTTATGGTACTGTTAAAAATTGTCACAATCATGCTCGCTGCATGTTTTATTTTTATTGGATTTACCTTGTGGCCGGCACTGATTATCGGTGCACTTTTGGCATTGGCGGCTTATTTTGTTTATTTGCAGGCGGATATCGAATATGAATATCTGTATGTGGACAGAGAGCTGACCGTGGACAAGATTATGGCGAAAAGCAAAAGAAAAAAGATCGCAAAATTTGATATGGAGCGAATGGAGATTTTAGCACCCATCAAGTCCTATCATTTGGATAATTATAAAAACAGAACGCCGAAGGTAATTGATTACAGCAGCGGAGCAGAGCAGCAGCCTGATATAAGATATGCGATGTTCTATGATGGTACCCAGAAGATAATCCTGGAGCCCAGTCCTGAACTGGTCAAGGCTATTCAGATGATCGCACCCAGAAAAGTTTTTAAAGATTAATAATTAAAGATATTACTATAACAGGAGGAAAACACGATGGGTCAGATAATTGGCGAAGGAATTACCTTTGATGACGTGCTTTTAGTACCGGCATATTCAACCATAATTCCCAATCAGGTGGATTTAACTACGTGGCTTACCAAAAAAATCAAATTGAATATTCCCATGATGAGTGCCGGAATGGATACCGTGACAGAGCACCGGATGGCCATAGCGATGGCCAGACAAGGCGGCATCGGTATCATTCACAAAAACATGTCGATTGAAGAACAGGCAGAAGAGGTGGATAAGGTAAAACGTTCCGAAAATGGCGTTATTACAGATCCTTTTTCATTAACTCCCGATCATACCTTGGCAGATGCAGATGCATTAATGGCCAAGTTCCGTATTTCAGGTGTTCCCATTACAGAGGGACGCAAACTGGTAGGCATCATTACCAATCGTGATCTAAAATTCGAAACAGATTTCACCAAGAAAATTAAAGAATCTATGACCAGTGAAGGTCTAATTACTGCGAAGGAAGGTATTACACTGGAAGAGGCTAAGAAGATTTTAGCTTCCGCAAGAAAAGAAAAACTGCCGATTGTAGATAATGATTATAATCTGGTGGGCTTGATTACCATTAAAGATATTGAAAAGACCATTAAGTATCCTTTAGCCGCCAAAGATGAGCAGGGCCGGCTTTTATGTGGCGCCGGTATCGGTATTACAGCCAATGTATTGGAACGGGTTGGAGCGCTGGTTGATGCTAAAGTAGATGTGATCGTACTGGATTCCGCTCATGGCCATTCGGAAAATGTATTGAATTGTCTGCGGATGATTAAAGGTAAGTACCCTGATGTTCAGGTAATTGCCGGTAATGTAGCAACCGGTGAAGGTGCCAGGGCACTGATTGAAGCCGGAGCAGATGCGGTTAAGGTAGGGATAGGCCCCGGTTCTATCTGTACTACCCGTATTGTTGCAGGTATTGGTGTGCCACAGATTTCAGCCATTATGAATGCTTATGATGTGGCTAAAAAAGCAGGAATTCCCATTATTGCTGATGGCGGCATCAAGTATTCCGGTGACATGACCAAGGCTATTGCGGCTGGCGGTAATGTTTGTATGATGGGCAGCATTTTTGCGGGATGTGATGAAAGTCCCGGTACATTTGAATTGTATCAGGGAAGAAAATATAAAGTATATCGTGGTATGGGATCCATAGCAGCTATGGAAAATGGCAGTAAAGACCGCTATTTCCAGGCAGATGCCAAAAAACTGGTACCGGAAGGTGTGGAAGGACGGGTCGCATACAAGGGTACGGTTGAGGATACCGTATTTCAACTAATGGGCGGTCTGCGTTCCGGAATGGGATATTGCGGAACTGCCAGTATCGAGGAACTGAAAGAAAAAGGAAAGTTTATGAAGATTTCTGCGGCTTCTTTAAAAGAAAGCCATCCTCATGATATACACATCACCAAAGAAGCGCCAAATTATAGCGTGGAAGAATAAGAGCGGTGCGAGAGGAGAGGGAAAGTGCAGAATTTGAAGGTAGACAGCAAGGGGCACGATACCGGAATTTACTTACAAGAACTTCAATTCGGTGAGGAACTAAAAAAGTGGCAGAAACACTTTCATCAGATGACCGGAATTTTTGCATATTTGGTAGATGGCAGAGGGGAACCGCTTACCGATATGACAGGAAAAACAGAAGAAATCAACAAGATTCACCGTGCGATAACAAAGGAGCAGGTACAGAATCTTGTGGCGCGTGTGACAGAAAATGCTTTGGAAGATCAGGCGATTGAATATACTGATACGCCTAATTTGCGATTAGCAGCAATTTCGATTAAAAAGGGTGGAAAATTGATGGCAACCTGGGTTATGTGTGCCATTATTTCCGATGCCGATTGTACTGATTATACTAATCCGCCGTTGGAAGGCTTTGAAAAGATGCTGACCGAAGCGGAATTTTCTCGAGCAATAGATGTAATGCGGGAAATTTCACAGGTGCTTTTGGAGTACCAATACCTGGCGACTAATGCTCAGGCGGAAAACCGCAGAAGTCAATTTTCACAACGAGAAATGGAAGAAGTCTTACATAAAACCGAAGCAATGACGGAAATCGTACAGTTGCTTGACAATGATGACTCCATTGAAGTGATTATACAAAAATTATTAGAGACGGCAGGCAGATACTTGAATATATCTGTTGCAGCACTATTTAGTGTTCATCATAATAATGAATTGATGGACGTGATAGGCGAGTGGCGAAAAGAGGGAATGGTTCCGCTTTTTGACCAAAATGCCAACCAGAAGAGTATTCCCTTTTTATTTACCGATAAACCTATTGTTATATCTGCGGATACCATGATCGGCAGTGCAGAACGGGAAGAAATCGGTCAACTGGGAATCAAGGCACTGACAGTATTGCCGGTTTTTTCAACAGAAACCAACCGTATGTATGCCTTGTTTGGTGACGCTTATGGTGAACGGTCCTGGCAGACACAGGATATAAAATTTGTCAGTGATGCAGTTAAAATTTTACACAGCATCCTGACCAGACGGATTCAGAAAAACTCCCTGGCAAGTTCTTATGCTTCCCTGGAAACTATTTTAGATAACGTGGGAAGCGCCATTTATGTAAAGGATGAGCAGACGGGCAAAATGTTGTTTGCCAATCGTAATATGCGAAATATTTTCCGGCCCGAGCTGGAGAATGGCACCCTTCATGAGTTTATCTCCAAGGAGCGGATTTCGGAAAACGGAAACAGTGAAATATACCATGAGTCAAGCGGACGCTGGTATGATTTATATATCACCGGTATTAAATGGGTGGATGGCAGACCGGTTTATTTGTATGCCTTATACGATATAACCGAAAAGAAATTATACCAGCGGAAAATAGAGCAGCAGGCTTATTCGGATTTCCTGACCGGGCTGTATAACCGTATGTGCTGTGAAAGAGACTTGGCGAAATACATTGACGAGGCCAGTAAAGCACATGCAGAAGGTGCTTTGCTGTATCTGGATTTGGATGATTTTAAACATATCAATGACGGTTTGGGACATCAGTACGGGGATGTACTGCTTAAGGCTATCGCCCATGGATTGCAGCGGATAGAAGGAATAGAAGACACCTGTTACCGCATGGGCGGAGATGAATTTGTTATTATCGTTCCGGTGGAAAGCTTCCCTATGCTTGATGATATTTTGCGAGCCATCGGAGAAATATTTGAAAAACCCTGGTTTTTAAAGGATGCTGATTATTACTGTACGATGAGTATGGGATTGGCCTGTTTTCCCAGCGACGGCAACAGCGTTCATGATTTGATTAAAAAAGCGGATATTGCCATGTATGAGGCGAAGCGGAGCGGTAAAAACCGTTATGCCCGTTATGCGGCCGGGACGGATTTTAAGTCCGGAAAACGTCTGGACATGGAAAAGAATATGCGTGATGCAACGGTAAGCGGTTATCGGGAATTTGAAATATATTACCAGCCCATTATTGACCTTAAAAAATCCGGGACACCTTGTACCGGTGCGGAGGCCCTGATTCGTTGGAACAGCGAAGAGATGGGATTTATTCCCCCTTCGGAATTTATTCCGCTGGCCGAGTATTTAGGCTTGATCAATCCCATCGGCAATTATGTCTTAATGGAGGCCTGTAAACGCTGCCGCCACTGGAATGATAACGGTTATCCGGAATATAAGATTAATGTTAACTTGTCGGTGGTGCAGCTGCTGCAGCCGGATATTGTTCAGATTGTAGAAAAAGCCCTTAAGGAAACGGGAATCAATCCTCACAATCTGACCCTGGAGGTAACCGAAAGTCTCGCCATCAACGATATGGAAAGAATGAAAGACATTTTGGAAAATATCAAGAAGCTGGGAGTTAGGATTGCCCTGGATGATTTTGGAACCGGATATTCATCATTGAATCATATCAGGGAGATTCCCTTCGATGTTATTAAGGTGGATCAAACCTTTATTAAGGATTTGGAAACCGATGCCTATTCCCGCTCCTTTATTAAGATGGTGGTGCAATTGGCAGAAGCAATCGATGTTAACATTTGTATAGAAGGTGTGGAAACCAAAGAGCAGTATCGTATTCTTTCCGACATGAATGTGGGATTGATACAGGGATATTATTTTGACCGTCCTATTCCGGGACCGGAATTTGAACGTAAATACACCCCGAACCTGGAAATGGTATTAAAGGTTGCGGAAAGATAAACGAGGAGGAAATGAAATGAGAGCATTGGTCAGTGTGTCTGACAAGACCGGAATTGTAGATTTTTGTAAAGCGCTGGTGGCCCAGGGAGTGGAAATTATCTCCACCGGCGGTACCTACAGCAAGTTAAAGGAGGAAGGCGTTCCGGCCATGGAGATATCCGAGCTTACCGGATTTCCGGAGTGTCTGGACGGCCGGGTTAAGACCCTTCATCCCATTGTGCATGCAGGAATTCTGGCGATGCGAGCCAATGCCGAGCATATGAAACAGCTGACCGATCTTAACATCGAAACCATTGATTTCGTAGTAGTTAACCTCTATCCTTTTAAAGCTACCATTTTAAAAGAAGGCGTGACCAGAGCGGAGGCGGTGGAAAATATCGATATCGGCGGTCCCACTATGCTGCGCAGTGCGGCTAAGAATTATCAGGATGTGGCAGTGGTTACCGATCCGGCTGATTATGAGGAAGTACTAAATGAATTAAAAGAGCAGGGAAGCGTTTCTCTGGATACAAAGTTCTATCTGATGCAGAAGGTTTTCATGCATACTTCCAACTATGATACCATGATCGCCGATTATCTGAAAAAGCAGAGAGGGGATTATGAACTTCCCGAAACCCTGACCATGACCTTCGAGAAGGTACAGGATATGCGTTATGGCGAGAACCCTCATCAGAAGGCCGCTTTCTATCGTCAGGTAGGAAAGCAGATCGGATCCCTGGTAGATGCCATACAACATAACGGAAAGGAATTATCCTTTAACAATATTAATGATACCAATGGAGCTTTAGAATTGTTGAAAGAGTTTACCGAACCTACCGTGGTGGCCTGCAAGCATGGCAATCCCTGTGGGGTAGGCAGCGCCAAAGATATAACCGCTGCATGGAAAAAAGCCTTTGCGGCAGACAAGACCTCCATCTTTGGCGGTATCGTGGTATGCAACAGAGAAGTAACCAAAGCCATGGCTGAAGAAATGCATTCTATCTTCCTGGAAGTGGTAGTGGCACCTTCTTATGAAAAAGAAGCATTGGAAATCCTTTGCAGTAAGAAGAATATCCGCGTATTGGAATTAAAAGATATAGATGTTCCGCAGAATGAAAATGCCTTGGATATGAAGAAAGTAAATGGCGGACTGATTGTTCAAACCATTGATTCCAAGCTTTATGAAGAGGCTGACTGGAAGGTAGTAACCAATACTCAGCCTACAGCCGAACAGATTGAAGATATGAAGTTTGGCATGAAAGTGGTTAAGTTCGTTAAATCCAATGGTATTGCAGTAGTAAAGGACGGGCAGAGTATCGGTATTGGGCCCGGACAGGTTAACCGAATCTGGGCTGCAAAGCAGTGCTTTGAACATACAGCAGAGCTGATTGGCGAAGGAGTAACGAAAGAAGCAGTTTTGGCTTCCGATGCATTCTTCCCTTTTGGAGATGTAGTAGATGCGGCACAGGAAGCCGGTATTACGGCGATTATCCAACCCGGCGGTTCCGTAAATGACCAGATGTCTATTGATAAGTGTAACGAATACGGTATTACCATGGTATTCACCGGCATGCGCCACTTCAAACACTAATTAATTAATAACTGGAATTCAAACTACGCGGAAAGGTTTATGCCCCCGGTCTAAGAGTCAGCAGCCGGTAATACATGAGCGGAAACCTTATGTATTACCGGCTGCTGACTCTTAGACCGGGGGCATAAACCTTTCCGCGTAGTTTGTCACTACCAGCCTATTATTAAGGAGGCCCCCCATGCAACTATCAGATTTAGATGCCTACAACCCCATTACCCTGCAATGCCATGATAACCCGGACGTGGACGCAATCGCTTCCGGCTTTGCCCTATACACCTATTTTCAGGAAAAAGGAAAGGAAGTCCGCTTTATCTATAGCGGCCGTGATAAAATTCAAAAGACCAATCTGACACTGATGCTTGATAAACTGAGCATTCCCATTACCTATGTGCAGGATACAGCAACAACACTGCCCGGTCTTTTGATTACCGTAGACTGCCAGTATGGTGCCGGCAATGTGACAAAATTTGAAGCTGATACAGTGGCCATTATCGACCACCATCAGGTAGAAATTACCAACATAAAACTTTCCGAAATTCGTTCCAATCTGGGCAGCTGTTCTACCCTGATCTGGAAAATGATGGTTGACGAGGGATATTCACTGAGCGGCAAAACAGCAGTGGGAACCGCACTTTACTATGGCTTGTATGCTGATACCAATCAGTTTTCGGAGATTTATAATCCGCTGGATATGGATATGCGGGATTCGGTACCCTGTGAAAAATCACTGATTAACTTATTCCGCAATGCCAACCTGTCCCTGAAAGAGCTGGAGATTGCCGGCATAGCCATGATTAAGCATATTTTTAACGAAGATCATCATTATGCCATTATCAAATCCTATCCCTGCGATCCTAATATTCTGGGACTAATCAGTGATTTTCTATTGCAGGTGGATACAGTTCATACTTGTGTGGTTTATCATGAAACGGATGCCGGACTCAAATTTTCCGTACGCAGTTGCATCAAAGAAGTAAAAGCCAATGAACTGGCAGCTTTCCTGGCAGAAGGAATCGGCTCCGGCGGCGGCCACAGTGAAAAGGCCGGTGGTTTTATTCAGAGACAAAAATATGAAGAAAAAAATCATGGAAAACATTCGGAAGCATACTTCGGCGAACGGATGAATGAATATTTCAACAGCTGCAAAATCATTGATGCAGCTGCTTACGATATTGATACTTCAGGAATGAAAGCATATATAAAGAAGAAAACCCCCCAGGGGTATGTGGTGGCCAAGGATGTTCTGCCCGTGGGAACGCCCATAACCATCCGAACCCTGGAAGGTGATATTGATATGATGGTAGAAGAGGATCTGATTATCATGATCGGAATCAAGGGCGAGGTTTATCCTAACCGCAGGGAAAAGTTTGAACGAAACTACCGTATCAGTGATGAAAAGTATAGTGAGCTTTTGAATCAGGAAAATACGGAATATGTACCTACAATCAGAAGCCGCATTGATGGCTCGGCGAAGGGAATTACCGAATACGCCGGAGTATGTATCCCAAAAGGAGAAACCCACATCCATGCCGAAGAGTTGACCGGAATAGTCAAAGTGTTTACGTCCTGGGACAGGGAAAAATATATGTTGGGAAAACCGGGTGACTTCCTGGCCGTGCGATGTGATGACCGGCATGATATTTATGTGGTGGAGAGAGACATCTTTTTTAAATCTTATGATGAAAATTAGAAAGGAAGCGGGTCATGCTGCGAATAGCCATATGCGATGATGAAAGGGGAATGGTTTCGTCGATACATAAGCTGATAGAGCAAAATGCCATAATACATGACGGAAGTGTCATAAAAGAAGGCGGGATTCAAATCGATGATTATTTGAAGGGCAGCCATCTCTTACAGGCAATGGAGGATGGTTCTTTTTACAATCTGATCTATTTAGATATTGAAATGCCGGATATCGATGGCATTACATTGGCCAGAAAAATAAGGGATCAGGATGAGCAGGTGCTTTTGGTATACGTGTCCAGTCATGAAAAATATATGATTGATTTATTTGAGGTATCACCCTTTCGTTTTATCCGCAAGCCGGTTGAGAAAGATGTCTTTGATAAAATCCTAGGGGAAGCAATGAAGAAAATGCTGGGCAGCCAGTCCTATTTCACCTATGAAAGTGGTTGGAATGAGTGCCGCATATTGATTCGGGATATTTATTATTTTGAGAGCAGCGGCAGACAGGTATCGATTGTAACTGAATCCGGCCGTGAAACTTTCTATGGCAAGTTGGATGAAATTGAGAAAAGGATAAATGAGATGGATAAGTGCTTTATCAGAATCCATCAGTCATATCTGATTAATCCGGAAAAGGTTTTCAAAGTCGGAACCGGTGAAATCGAACTGGCGAATAAAGCAGTGCTGCCAATCAGTAAAAAACGGCAGAAAGAAGTGAATGCACAGTATCTGAAACAGTACAAAAACTGAATCGGAAGCAATAAGGAGTAGAATGTCTATGTGGCAGGCAATATGCGTCATCTGTATCATAATAGTAATTGGGATGCTGTTTTTCTGCTTTCGCCAAAGCAAGGAAATCAAGGTATACAAGTGGCAGAAGCTTAAGTATGAAAAACAGGTTGATTTTTTTCACTTGCAAGCCAAGGAACGGGAAGCGGCTTTTAAGGAAATGCATCAGTTCCGCCATAATTTTAAAAATCATCTGATTTGCCTTAAGGAATATGTGGAGCAGGATAATAAAGAAAAAATCAGAGAATACGTGGATACTTTGCTTTTGGATTTCAAAGGGGGATATTATGACCATAGGTCCGGCAATCTGGTGGTAGACGCGGTAATCGGATATAAGCTGGGAGAGATGAAAAATAAGGAAATTACCTTTGAAACACAGTTTTCGATTCCCGAAGAATTGCCTTTTGAGGAAACTGACTTGTGTGTCATATTAGGAAATACATTGGATAATGCCATTGAAGCAGCAAAAAAAATGCCGGCCGGACAGCGCATGGTAGGATTGAAAATAGAATATCACCCGGGAAGCCTTTTTATTGTTGTCAGGAATACCTATACAGGAGAGATCCGGACCGACCGCCGGGGCAAGCTGCTGACCACCAAAGAGCAGAAGCAAGAGCACGGTATCGGTGTCCGGTCAGTGGAACATATTGTCAGGGGCTATCAGGGAATCATAACGATTGAGCCGGAAAACGGAATTTTTGAGTTCCGGATTTTATTGTATGAACAATAAATCGTTGCCGATGGTGACGATTTTTTCAATATATGCCACTTTTTTTACAAAAATAGTACGAAACAAAAAAACTATGTTACACTAATGTGGAAATAAACTGTGCCCTGGCGCAGATTTTGCAGATATGGGAAAGGTATGGTTACCGAGATGAGAAATATGACTGACAAAAATGAGTATTTATATGATGCATTTATCAGTTATCGTCACTCTGAACTGGATAAATTCGTAGCGGAAACATTACATCAGGAGATGGAAAGTTTCAAGCTGCCCAGAAATTTAATCAAGAAGATGGATGATAACAAAAAGACAAGAATAAACCGTGTGTTCAGAGACCGGGACGAACTGCCGATAGCCAGCAATCTGGCTGATCCCATTACCGAAGCACTGGAAGCATCGGAATTTTTATTGGTAATCTGTTCGCCTCGTTTGCCGGAGTCACTGTGGTGCAAAAAAGAGATTGAGACTTTCATTAATATGCATGACCGCGACCATGTTCTGGCAGTTTTGATCGAAGGTGAGCCGGACGATTCCTTTCCCGATGAGCTGCGGTTTATTGAGAATAAAAAGATTAACAGCGATGGCACGGTAACCATCGAGAGGATACTGGTTGAGCCTTTGGCGGCTGATGTGCGGGGCAAGAGCCAGCGGGAGATTAAGAAGAAGATTAAAGAAGAAGTTATTCGTTTGGCAGCACCGATGTTTGACTGTGCTTACGATGAACTAAAGCAGCGGCATCGTGAACGCCGGATGCGGAAGATCTTGACCGGAGCCGCCATCGGCAGTGCAATCTGTTTTATCTTTGGAGCCATCAGCACGACCATGGCCTTGAAAATACATGGGCAGAATATTGAAATCAGTGAAAAGTCCATAAAAATCGAAGAGCAGTCCGAGGAAATCAAAGAACAGTACTGGATCGCCCTGGAAAATAATGCTTTGAATGAAGCTGATAATGCATTGGAACTGTTAGCCCGGGGGGACCGGATAGCGGCCATCAAAACGGCCCGGGCAGTATTGCCGGATCAATTAACGGAACCGGCGATTCCATATACCTATAAAGCGGAATATGCTTTGTCAAAAAGTTTAGGTGTGTACGCTGACGGCGAAACGGATATAGCTGACTTTATGCTGAAACACCATACGAACGTTTCCGTATGTAAATTATCACCTAACCGGAAACTGCTGCTGACAGCTGATGAAGCCAGTATATTTTATGTTTGGGATTTGACCAGTGGTGAATTGTTATGGGAGAATAAAGACTATAAGCGGAGCTACTATATTACGGAAAACAATATTTCTTTCCTGAATGATGATTCCTTTTTTTATATGGATCATAAAAAAGGTGCCGTATTCCAAATCTCTACCCAAACGGTAACCGAGCATGAAATGGAAACCGGTTCCCGGATGATCGTGGATCGGGAAGGCCGACAGGTAGCCATTGTTGATGCGAAGGGCGTTCGGCTTTTAGATACAGAAAACTTTGAGGTTACTAATTCTTATCAGATGGAGGAAGGATGGAATTCCGGTTATCGGTTTTCCTTTAATGAGGACGGCAGCAGGATTGCTTTTGATATTTACAAAGAAGCGAATCAGGAAGACGTGAGCGCGGAAGTCTGGGAAGGACGGCTGCGCGGTTCCATCTGGCAGGAAACCGATGTACTGGTGATGGACTGCCGAAGCGGAGAGATTACCAATCGTTATGCAATGAAGCAACAGGAAGTGGAAGAAATTGTATTTGACCGCGACATTCTATATGTTACCAATTTTCAAAATTTTTACTCCACCGAAGATAACAGTTACTTTAATGAAAAACTGGATGGACTTATTTACGCCTGCGATTTGGCCACTGTCGATGGGATTAAATGGGTATTTGAAGATCCCGAAAAAGCATTGGCTCATATTCGTCCGGCAGATGACAAAGACAGTAATCTGGTATTGGTGACCAGCTATACAGGCTTATATATGTTAGATAAAACAGATGGCAGCCTGATTGGAAAAGTCGATTTAAGTGAAAATATTCTCAGTATTAAATGTGCTGCCGATTCAGATAGGTTTTTTGCATACACAAGAGCCGGAGAGATTTACTTTATCCGAAACAACAACGGCATTCTCGAGGCCATCAATAATACCTATCGCTTTCAGTGCAATTCCGACAATGTAAAAGTACTGCTGCCCGGTAATGAAGGGATGATGATTTCGCTGCCGTACAGCAGTGCCAGCGTTACAGTATTTAATTATAAAATAGGCCAGCAGTTTGAAACGGTTATGGAGTTGGATAGCTATATCAGTTCGGTAGCGGCAAGTCCTGATGGTAAAAGCATAATCGTCAAGGATACCAGTGATGATGTGGGGATTTATGATGTGGCAACCGGAGAAAGAACCGGTACCATTAATGGGCCCTCTTACTCCGGTGACTATGTATTTGTTGGTGCAGACTGCGCCAGGATTGCCAAGGGAACGGTTAATAGTTATTGCCTGTATGAAAGCACCACCGGCGAAATGACGGCGGAGTATGAGCTTGAGAGCCATGATGCATATTTTCTGGGAGAATATAATGAACAGGTGGCTTCTGTCGGTTATGCTTATATAGTTATCTACGATACCCTTTCCGGTGAGGAAGTTGTGCGGGTGGATACCACGGATGAACTTTCGGACGGACGTTTTAAAGCTGTAAACGGGATTAGCGAGCGGCTGGCGGTGGTCTACCCGCAGAATGGAGAACTTTGTTTGTATACACTGCGGGATATTCAAAAAGTGCAGACAATACCGATTAATGCAGCATTTGTGGAAAATCTGTTTTTTGATCGGACAACCAACCTGCTTTATGTGGTATATAAGGACAATAGTATTGAAGTATATGAGTGTAAAAGCGAAAATGAAAAGGAACAATGGATTCTGAAGCAAGTTTATACCGGACTTGAGGAAAAAGTGGTGAAAGCCGAAAATCTTGGTGATGGCAGCAGAGTGATTCTGGCAGGATTCAGCGCCGCTTATTTATTAAAAGACAATGAAGTCATAGCAGAGCTGCCGCACTATAAAGCCCTGCACCAAGGTGAGCAGCCACAGGTGTATGTGGGGGGCCGGGCAGTTTTGCGCACCACACCGCTGTATGATTATGAAATGTTAATGGAAGCAGCGAAAGGGTATTAAGAGTGCTGCCTTTGCGAATTGCCGATTATGACAAAAAAGAGGTTTATTTTTACAAAAATCGAATTTCTTTTTCCTTTTTTGATATATTACCGTTAGTAAGTTATATCAACTGATTTATGAAGGAGAGAGAGATGAAAAAGAGATTAGTAACAGCAATATTGGTTTTAACAATGGTAATGGTTTTTGCCGGTTGTAAAAAGTCAGATGTGGTTTTGGAAGATGCAGAACCGGAAGTTACTGACGAAGTTGAATGGGAAGAGGATGTTGAAATTGAGGACGAAGCAGAGGAACCGGAAACTGAGCCGGAACCCACAGAAGAACCCGCCGAAGAACAGCCCGCCCCCAAAGCGGCAGCCCTCAGCGCCGAGCTGTCAGATGATATATACAGCTTCCAGATTCAGATTGATGATACGGTATATCAATTCCCGATGATGTATTCCGATTTTGAAGCAATGGGCTGGGAATATGATGGTGATTCCAGCAGTACATTAGAGCCTTATCAGTATACCTTTACAGAAACATGGAAAAAGGGTGATATTAAATGTTACACCCGGTTTGCCAACCTGGCACAGAGCGTATTGCCTTATTCCGAATGTATGGTAGCAGGAATTACGCTGGAAGAATATTATTTGAAAGATAAGATGACCTTTATTATGCCCGGCGGCATTCAATACATGGTATCAACCAAAGAAGACATTGAAGCAGCATACGGCGAGCCTTCTTACCTGTATGAAAGCGACGACAGTGATTATATGACCATGCAATATAAATACGATTATCATCGGGAGGTTGAATTTAACCTGACTGATGGAGTTTTGAAAAAAGTAGATATTGAGAACTTGATTGAATTTGAGGGAATGGACACTTCTTCCGGTGAAGTAAGTGACGAAGTACCGGAAATTGTCAGCAAATATAAAGCGCCTAAAGAAGTAGGTGATGATTTCAGTACCTTCAATGTAGAATATGATGGCGCACTTTACACCCTGCCGGCACCGGTTGCTGAGTTTGAAGCGAATGGCTGGAAGATTGTCGCAGACAAATCAGATGAAACGGCAGCTGCCCAGAGCTATGGCTGGGTTACGCTGATGAAGAATAACCAGAGTCTCCGGGTAATGGCCAATAATTACAGTGATAAGGCAGCTACTATCAATAACTGCTTTGTGACCAAGGTAGAGGGCGGAGATTACAGTACCAATATGAGTATTACCATTCCCCGCGGCATCACCAGAGGGATGGAGGAGGATAAGCTGAAAGAGCTGCTGAAGGACGCAGATTATGAAAGCGAAGACAGCACTTCTTATACCTACTATGAAATTAAAAGTGACCGTGTAAACGATGAATATGAAATTATAGTACGGGACGGTAAAGTATCTAAGATCGAGGTTAGCAATAGCCCCAGACTTAAGGAGTGGTTTAAATAATCATTAATAAGAAAACCTGTGCAAGTGGTGCGGGCAGAGAACGATTGACCGAACGGAAAATCAGGACTCGGTAATATGCAGTCAGTGCCGGGAAGAACTGACGAAACTGAAGGTTCCACCGGCTATTTGCGCAGCTATGGCGATGGTTGGACAGTTCATTCTGGTCAAATTGTTTTTTTAGAGGGCATACCCTTTATTATTTTAAAAATGTATGATATGATAAAGTTTGGACTCTGAAAGGAGTTCAGACTTTTTACGTATGGAGGAAACGATTCGTGGAAGATAAAATAATTTCCAGACATTTTATAGAACAGATCATTGATAAGGATCTGGCAGAAGGAGCATGTAGTGTAGTAAAAACCAGATTTCCACCGGAACCCAACGGCTATCTGCATATCGGACATGCCAAAAGTATATTATTGAATTATGGATTGGCAAAAGAGTATGGCGGACAATTCAATATGCGATTTGATGATACCAATCCCACTAAGGAAAAGACCGAATTTGTGGAATCTATTCTGGCGGATATTAAGTGGCTGGGAGCGGATTGGGAGGATCGGCTGTTTTTTGCATCGGATTATTTTGACCAGATGTACGAAGGTGCTGTTAAATTAATTAAAAAAGGCAAAGCTTATGTATCCGAGCTGACTGCCGAGGAAATGCGTGAATACAGGGGAACCTTAACCGAACCGGGTAAGAATGATCCGAACCGGGAGCGGAGCGTGGAAGAGAATCTGCGTTTGTTTACCGAGATGAAAGACGGTGTTTATCAGGATGGCGAAAAAGTATTACGGGCAAAGATCGATATGGCTTCCCCGAATATTAACATGCGGGATCCGATTATTTACCGGGTAGCCCGGATGACCCATCACAATACCGGTGATAAATGGTGTATTTATCCCATGTATGATTATGCCCATCCTATTGAAGATGCCATAGAAGGAATCACCCATTCCATTTGTACCCTAGAATTTGAAGATCACCGGCCGCTGTATGACTGGGTAGTAAGAGAACTGGAATATGATCCGGCTCCCAAGCAGATTGAGTTTGCCAAGCTTTACCTGACCAATGTGGTGACCGGTAAAAGATATATTAAAAAACTGGTAGAGGAAGGTATCGTAGACGGCTGGGATGATCCCCGCCTGGTATCCATTGCAGCTCTTCGCAGAAGAGGCTTTACCCCCGAATCCATTAAACTCTTTGTAGACCTGTGCGGGGTGTCCAAGAGCAATTCCTCAGTGGATTATGCTATGCTGGAGTATTGTATCAGAGAAGATCTGAAGCTGAAACGCCCCAGGATGATGGCAGTGTTAGATCCGGTTAAGTTGATTATCGATAATTATCCGGAAGGTCAAACCGAAATGCTGACCGTATCCAATAATCTGGAAAATGAGGAATTGGGAACCAGAGAAGTTCCTTTTGGCAGAGAGCTATATATTGAGCGGGAAGACTTTATGGAAGAACCGCCAAAGAAATATTTCCGTCTGTATCCGGGAAATGAAGTGCGTTTGATGAATGGGTATTTTGTGACTTGTACGGATTATGTGAAGGATGAAAACGGTAAGGTTACAGAAGTTCATTGCACTTATGATCCGGCCACCAAATGCGGAACCGGTTTTACCGAACGTAAGGTAAAGGGCACCATTCACTGGGTACCGGTCAAGGAAGCCATAAAGGCAGAAGTAAGATTATATGAAAATATTATCGATGAGGAAAAAGGGGTTTACAATGAGGACGGCAGTCTGAATCTGAATCCCGACTCCTTAACGATATTAAAGGAATGTTATTTGGAACCGGCTTTGGCAGGAGCGGAAGCGTATGAAAGTTTCCAATTTGTCCGGCAGGGATTTTTCTGTGTGGATGCCAAAGACAGTAAGGCAGAGGCAATGGTATTTAACCGAATTGTTTCGCTGAAGAGTTCCTATACATTACCCAAATAAAGGAAGGAGTCATTTATGGCTGGTTTGTTATCAGGATTAGGAAAATTTGGCTTGGGCGGTTTGAAGGATATGAAAATATACGAAGATCCGGAAGACGCAAAGGAAGAAGAGGAAAAAAAGGCGAAAGAAGCGCCTAAAGCACCGGTATATAATGAAGAAGATTTCTTATTTGATAAAAGCTATGTTTGTCCGGTTTGTGACAGTAAATTCAGCGAACGAACAGTTCGCAGCGGAAAGGCAAGATTGATCGGTGCGGATCAGGATCTGCGTCCCCGGTATGAGCAATTGGATGTGGGCAAGTATGATGTGGTGTCCTGTCCCAAGTGTGGATATACTGTATTAAGCAGATATTTTGGACCGATGGCTCCTACACATGTGAAGCTGATTAAGGAGAATATTTCGGCGGCTTTTGTGCCTAAGACGGAAAAAGTGGCGGTATTTTCCTATGAAACAGCGTATGAACGTTATCAGTTGTGTTTGGCCAATGCCATTGTCAAGAAAGCCAAGGACAGTGAAAAAGCCTATATTTGTTTAAAAACAGGATGGCTTCTCAGAGGCATGGGTGAGAAACTGGATCAGGAACAGCCGGATTATGACACTCAATTAAAGGAAATCAAGGAAGCGGAACAGGAGTATCTTAAGAATGCTTACGAGGGCTTTATTTCAGCAAGAACAGCCGAAGGATTTCCTATGTGCGGAATGGATGAAAGTACACTGGATTATCTGGTCGCTACGCTGGCTATCAATTTTGAACAGTTCGAGGTTGCTGCCAAGATGATCGGCGGCATTCTGGGATCTCATGTAGCCACCAACCGCATGAAAGAAAAAGCAAGAGATTTAAAGGATATTCTGTTGAAAGAGATGAAAGAAAAAAATAATAAATGAATGAATTAACGATCATACTGCAATCGGATTCGTCCGACTGTCTGTATCAACAGATTTATGAATATATTAAAAGTGAAATCAAGACAGGGAAGCTTCGGGAAGATGAGAAGCTTCCCTCTACGCGTTCTTTGGCGGAATATTTACAGGTATCAAGAAGTACCGTTAATTTAGCTTACGAACAATTGTTATCAGAAGGTTATATTGAATCAAAGCCTCAAAAGGGCTATTTCGTATGCCGCTTGGAAAATCTGATTCAGTTAAAAGCAGTTACCGGTAAGACCACGATAGAGGAGAATGGCTCAAGCCGAAAAATTCCAAATCAGATATATCAATATGATTTTTCACCGAATGCTGCCAATATGCGTGAATTCCCCTTTGCTACATGGAAAAAGATTACCAGGAATATTTTGGTGGATGCCAACAGTGAAATGTTTGCCTTAGGCTCACCGCAAGGAGACCCGGAACTGCGAGAGACCATCAGCCGGTATTTGTTTTCGGCAAGGGGAGTGAACTGTTCGCCGAAACAGATTATTATCGGCGCCGGAAATGATTATTTACTGATGCTGTTAGAGAAAATTCTCGGGCGTCATGTGAGGATTGCAATGGAAAATCCCTCTTACAAACGTGCTTATCGTATTTTTGATTCCTTCGCCTATGAAATCAGTGCGGTTTCCATGGACGAGTCGGGAATGCGGGTAGACGAATTAGAGCAAAGCGGTGCTGATGTGGCCTATGTCATGCCTTCACATCAATATCCGACCGGCGTAGTGATGCCCATCGGCCGGCGGATGGAGCTGCTCAAATGGGCCATTAACCAACCGGGACGATATCTGATCGAAGATGATTATGACAGTGAATTCCGCTACCGGGGAAAACCCATTCCGGCTTTCCAGTCTTCCGATAAATATGGGAAAGTAATTTATATTGGGACTTTTTCCAAGTCCATTGCACCTGCCATTCGTGTCAGCTATATGATTCTTCCGCAGCCCCTATTGGAAATTTACAGAGAAAAGTGTTACTTTTATTCTTCTACGGTTTCCCGGATCGATCAGCGCATTTTAAATGAATTTATTAAAGAGGGTTATTTTGAACGATATCTGAATAAGATGCGTAAGATTTATAAAGAGAAGCATGACCTGATGCTGGAACAGCTGGAACCTTTTAGAAACAAATTCATAATATCGGGTGAAAATGCCGGTCTGCATGTACTTCTCACTTGCCGAAAAAAAAGGGACAGTTCTGTCATTAGTGAAAAAGAGTTCATTGACCAGGCGAATCAAGCCGGAATAAAGGTCTACGGATTATCGGATACATTTATCAAGCCTCCGAAAGGCGAGCGAGCAACTTTTCTGTTGGGTTATGCAGCTTTGGAGAAAGAAGAGATAAAGGAAGGGCTGGAAGCCCTTGGGAGAATGTGGCTATAAAAAAGACCAGAAATGCAACTCGTTGCAGCATTCTGGTCTTTTGTACTTTAATGTATGATTATTTACATGGAATCAGAAGAATCGTCATCGTCGTCTTCATCAAAATACTCTTCTACTTTAGTAGTAGCATCTTCCACTGTTTCAGCCGCATTCTCTACTGCTTCAGCAGCCTGTTCCTTCACTTCTTCGGCGGTGTCTTTAATCTCTTCGACCGCTTCTGAAGCAACGTTCTGAGTCAGATTAACAAACTCTTTGGAAGAGCTGCCGGCATTTTCTGCTACAGCCTTTACGGTGTCCTTTACCTGATGGTAAGAATCGGTAATCACTTCTTTAGCTTTATGCAAAGCGTCAGAAGCAAAAGCTTCAGCCTTATCAAGATTTAAAGACACATAAGAGCGGTTTTTGGCAGATGCATCATCATCGTCCAGATCCTCGCTGAAATCATCAAAGTCATCATCATCTTCGTCATGGTGGGAAGTTCCGGTTACAGGGGCGTTTTTCTTTTGCAGATAATAATATGCACCTGCGGCAGCGGCTACCGTTGCGGCGGAGAAAAATAAAAATTTTCCAAATTTACTTGCCATGTTAGTACTCCTTTCAGATTTTCTTTTCAATTACGGATATCTATATATTAATACTATTTTGTGGAAATGAAAAGAGAATATGTATTAAAATTCCATAAAATTTGGTTTATATTTGACTAAAAAAAACGCTATACAAGATGTTGTGGTAGGAAAAAATTTAATTACTAGTTTGTCTTGCAGCCTTGAATGTAAAAACCAAATATGCTATATTTAATTTCTGACCGGAAAAGTCAACCATATGCAGATTTGAGATAGGGGTTATTACATATGAATGATAAGTTTTTTGACTTAAAGAAAGAAAAGCAGGATCGGATGATAAATGCATCCCTCAAAGTTTTTGCCATGAATGGCTATCAGCATGCCAGTACCGACGATATTGTCAAAGAGGCCGGTATCAGTAAAGGACTGCTGTTTCATTATTTTGGCAGTAAGCTTGGTTTATATACTTTTCTAACGGATTATTGTGTCCGTTATATGATTCTGGAGATTTCTACCGGTGTCAGTGCCAGAGAAAAAGATTATTTTGCCCTGCACAAAGAAATAGAAACAGCTAAGCTGCAGGCCTTGAAGAATTATCCGTATATGCAGCAATTCCTGAACAGCATGGAAAAGGAGGATGTGAACGAAGCCCTGGTAGCTACTGAGGAGCAGCGTGCCAATCTGGCTGAAGTTTATGAGGAAATTTGGGGACGTGCCGATACCAGCCGTTTCCGTTCTGTGGCGGAAGCTGCCAAGATAGAGAAAATAATTCACTTTACCATAACCGGACTGATGAGTGAGGAAATCAGGAGCGGCGCTTTTCAGCCGGAACTTTTTCACACGGAGATACAACACTACCTGACGATGTTGAACAATTTGATATACAAATAAGTTTTAGTTCCATTCATTAACATTATGAAACTTCATAGATCAGCAAATAGCTGCCAGCCTTATTGAGAGGCTGGTTTTTTTTACTGGAATACTGGCTGTGTTTTTCGACACGGAATTGGCACACTTGAAGGTCTATAATATTTATTACTCTAAATGTTAGTTATCTTTGAATTTATAGAAGAATGATGTATATGGGAGTAATGAATTGTTTGGATGGAGGGATACTTATGAACAGAAAGGTTTTGAAAAAAAGGGTACTAAGTTATATTCTGATAACCTGTATTGTTTTTTCAATGATTTCAGGTATAGACCTGGGCTTTATTAAATGGAATGGTTTCGGACTGAAAGTAAATGCGGCGGAATACTGGACAGACTGGACGACGCTGCCCACAACCGGCGGCACAACACTGGCTGCAGGCGGTACTTACCGGGTCGACGCAACCAGCGGAACGGTAACGGTCAGCACACCCGGTCTGGGGAAAAACGGCCTTACGGTTCCGGCAGGCACAACGGTAACAATCTACATACCGGAAGGGGTTAAATTAGAAGTCACCGGCGGGGCGGGTTCGGCGAGCACAGCAGGTGGTGCGGGGATTTATCTGCCCTCTGATTCGACACTTATCATTCGCGGCGGCGGCACGCTTAGTGCGAAGGGTGGCAATGCCGGAAATGGCAGCACAGGCGGTGCTGGCAGCAGCGGCAGTATTTCCTCAGGTTCTTCTGCTCCTACTTCCAGCAGTTCCTGGACAGGTGGAGCTGGCGGCGGAGGCGGAGCTGGCGGAGGCGGTGCGGGTGCAGGTATCGGCACGTCCGGTGGAGGCGGCGGAAACGGCGGTACAAAAGGTGCAGGTCTGGCAACTGAGTCCAGATCTAATTGGGATAGCGTGGGTAACGGCAAAAGCGGCGGCACCGGCGGAGGCGGTACAAGAGGAACTGCTTCGGATGCATCTGGGAAGCTATATGTCCTGGATACTGTCACCATAACAGGTGAAAGCGGCAGCACAGGCACCGGCGGGGGACGTGGCGGTGTTACTACAAGTAATACCCGTCTGACTGATACCGGTAGTGGCTGGACTCTGAACTTTGCAATCAGCAACGGCGGAAGCGGGGGAGGCGGCGGCGGAGGAGGCATTGCATACGGCATTGGAAGCGGCGGCGGGGGAGGCGGCGGAGGTGCCGGGGGAGGCGGAGGCGGAAGCTATGTCGGTAACACCTATCAATTTCCTCACGGTCTTGGCGGCGGAGGTGGTGTTGGCGGAACATCAGGTGGCGAAAATGGTACCGCTGGCACCTACTCCACAGTAACATCTGACAATGCCGGCGGCAGCGGCAGCAGAACCACCACTAACGCAGGCAGTGGCGGTACCGGTGGCGCAACCGGACTTAGAGGAACAAGCGGCACGGTATTTAAAGCTGATGGCGCAACCGTCATCGGTGCAGAAAGCACAAGCTCAATCACCACCTATACTTTAACTTACGATGCCAATGGCGGCTGCTTTGCCGAGGAACCGGCAAGCCAAACGAAATATGAAGATGCCGCAGAATATATTACCGACAAAATTCCCGAGAAAGAGGATTGTACTTTTCTCGGCTGGAGCACCTCTACATCAGCGAAGACTGCCACATACACACCCGGGTCAGCATTTACCGGGAACAGTGAGACTACCCTCTATGCAGTGTGGGCTTCTTTGCCAACCATTGCAATCAGCAGGACGATTCTGAACGAACGGGCCAGTGCTGACGGCGGTATTTCCGATACGCTGATTCTTTCTGTTACAAACGGATTATTTGCTGCCGGTGCGGAAAACAATCTGCAGTTTGCCAATTTTCCGGCAGGCTTAACCACAAAGGTAACCAAAATCGATAATACCATGCTGCTGATTACCTTTGACGGCAAAGCTGCGGAACGTACAAGAGTGGATAATGCAAGCGTAATGGTACCTGTAAACCAGATAACATATTCTAACTATGGGGGGACGGCCAAGGCTGACTGGCCGATGACCAGTACGGACTTTTCCTTTGTGTTCAGGCAGGCGGCAATCCAGCCCAATGCCCCGTGGTTCATTGGTTCGGACGGGGTATCCGAGGGCCCTCCATGGGCGGATTCCGTCTCACTTAACTCGGCCAGACTTAATTCCTATGTTTCTGTAACAGGCAGTACCATAAAGGAACGAGGCTTTGTTTATGGTCCGGCATCAGCAGGTACACCGGCTATTGGGGCCGGTTCTACCAAGGTTACCTCCGGTAGCGGAGCGGGCCAGTTTTCCGCCAATATTTCCGGTCTTACGGCAGGAACCCAATATGCATTTTGTGCTTATGCCGTTACCGACGGCGGAACTTATTACAGCACCAGCGAAACTGTTACGCCCTCGGCTCTTTGCAGCATGGGTTCCACGTCGGTTTTGCCCATAAAGGATACCCAGGCAACCATCGTCGGTAACGTACTGACCGATGGCGGCAGTGCTATAAGCGAGGTGGGGGTCTTGTATTCACCGGGCGTTAATCCGGCCATCAATGCAAGCGGCAATATTACCAGTGCCAATACGAAGAAGGCGATTTTTTCCACTGCCAGCTCAAGACCCGGAACCTTTTCGGCGGATCTTAGCGAGCTGAGTCCCAATGTGCTTTACTATGTACGGACCTATGCCATTAACGAATCGGGAGTGGCCTACGGTGCCCAGGTAACCATGAATACGCTGGTGGCCGGACTTGATGAAAAAACATATCTTAGCAACCTGGTAGTGGAAGGCGGCGCGATGGTTCCGGCGTTTAATAAAGATGTCCATTCCTATATGGTATCGGTTCCCAGCAAGCGTAATAACATCCAGATAACGCCAACACTCCAGTTCCTCAGTAACGCTACTGTAAAAATAAGCTGCGATGGCCAGAGCTGGCTCAGCACCAACGGCACCAGCGACAAGAGCGGAAAGCAATGTACCATTACCGGTATCAACGGTGAAGCCATAAACGTGGTATATATCCGGGTTACCTGCGATGGCAAGACCAGGACATATATATTGAATCTCATTTCCCAGCCATCCGACAGCGCAGACCTTTCCAATCTGATGCTGCGGGAGGAAACCGAGACGGGGGATATCATCGGTTATACTCCGAAGCCTTTTGACAGGAATATTGACAACTATACAGCAATAGTGACGGCGGCAACAGAAAAGGTCTATTTCGAGCTGGATATGGGTGATAATGCCCTGATCAGCGCCAAGATTAACGGCACCACAGCTCCGGCCATTTCCGGCACAGCGAAAGCTGCGGGTACCGTTACGCTGACCGGCCCCACCACCACGGTAACAGTGCAGACTACATCGGAGGACGGCAAGAACACCCGGACCTATACGGTTGTCATTATCCGGCCGGCATCTTCCAGCGCGTACCTAACCGGATTAAAGGCAGGAAGTGCCAGCAATAGCAGCAGCTACACCCTTGCCCCTGATTTCAATACGAACCAGACCCAGTACGGTGTTGCCGTACCCAGCAGCAGCGACAGCATCTGGCTTACCCCGGCGGCTGCCAAAGGCTCGGCCATTACCATGAGCGGTATCAGCGCCAGCGGTTCGGCACTTACCGTAGCCGCTGCCGATGCCGATGGCTCTTACTACATAAATGGTCTGACGCCGGGCAACAATACAGTGAGCATCACTGTAACAGCCCCTGATGGTATTAATACCTGTTCCTATACCGTAGTAATCACGCGGCGGGTGTCGGATAATACCAAACTGACCAGCCTCACGGTAAAGACCAGTCCGGCCGCGGCAACAGCATCACAGGGAACAGAACAGAAGCTGATTCTCCCTTTTAATGAGGCGGAAACGGCATATATGGTAATTGTTGAGTATGATATGAACTTTGGATACATAGCTCCAGTGGTAGCGGACTCCGGCGCAAACTATTATTTCAGCGGTGATCCGGTGTACAGCCCGGAGACGGTAATCTCGCAAAATAATCCGCTGATTCTTCCGCTTAATCCCGGCAGTAATGAGGTATTTGTCCACGTAATTGCGGCGGACGGCAATGCCCGGAATACCACGGCTGTAAACATTATTCGCAAGGTTTCATCGGAGGCATATCTGACGGACATAAGCGGCCTGGGTACGTTAACCCCCCAGTTTAACAAGGATCAGGGCGAATATAGTATTGTAGTTGATTATGCTACCGATTCACCTACAGTAACGGCTACACCCAAAACCGATACCTCAACCATCGCCCTGACTGTGAATGATGTGCCCTTAGTAACCGGAGGAGCCGGTACCCGCACAGATACCATCACACTTCGCAGGGGAATCAATACGCTGGAGTACACTGTCACGGCGCAGGACGGCATTACCGTGCGCCGGTACACGGTCACGGTAATCCGCAGTGCATCCGGTAATGCATGGCTGGAGAAACTGGATTTTACCCCCGGCGGTATGGTTGGAGGAATTGAACTTGCCAAAACGATGCCGGATGACGGTAAGGAATATGATATAGATACCGATGCACATGGCAACACCTACTACTATTATATAGATAACGATGGTGACCGGATTGTGGCGACGGAAAAGTCCACCGGCTTTGATTCGTATACGCTGAATTATCTTGAAACCGTGCCTAATAATGTGAGCAATGTGGCAGTTACAGCCAAGCCTCAGGACAGCAATGCCATAATGTATTACAGCGTCAACGGCGGAGCCCCCCAAGTGCTGGAATCCGAAGCGGCAAGCAGCGGTATTGACCTTAAGGTTGGCAACAATGAAATCCTGATCAGGGTTGCGGCCCAGGACGGTGAGACTATCAAGGAATACACTCTGGTTATCGTGCGTGCCGGTGCGGACAATTGTGCCCTGGCCGATGAGGATGGCCTTTCGGCATCCAACCTTAGTGCGCCGGGGATGGTTCCTGCTTATGCCCCCGGTGTGTTAGCGTACACAGCAACCACCGAGCCCCGCTTTGATAAAACTACAATTACAGCAAAGGCTGCCGACAAGGATGCAAGGATTATTATCAGGCAGCAGACGGAAGAAGGTACTACAGTTCTGAAAGATGTTACGGCGGACGGAACCGACCCCACCCGGGCGGTGGCAGAAGATGCGGCCCTTAACGAGGGGGAAAATGTGTTTACCGTGGAGGTTATCGCAGCAACGGGCAGCTCCCGGATCTATACGCTGACCATCACCAGGGAAGCGCCTTATGAGGATATGGGCGCCTGCATATCACCTGAGGAGGTTAATTTTCCTGCGGAATTGGTTAACCCACGGGCTAAGACCTATGAACTTAACCACACAAGTACCGGTATCCAGACGGTTACCCTGACTCCGGCAGCCGCCGATAAACCAATCGGTCCGGCGGAAGATGTCAGTTACACTCTTGGCACATTTAGCGATTCGGGCGGTGTTTTAAGCGGTAAGCCAACCTTAAATGCGGACGGCCGGACGATAGAGTTTACCGGTGCCGCAGGAGTGGTATCCGGCAAGACAGCGACCCTGGAAATTATTATCCATACACCCAACTACGCGGACAAAGCTGTTACTCTTACGTTTAAGACCGTTGATAAAACTCAGGTGACGATCGGGGTTGAGTCCGGAAAAGAACCGGAAGATAAACCCTATGACGGTGATCCCGCCAGGAAACCCACCGTTGCCGAGCTGACCATAGAAGACGGGGACGGTGTTAACAAAAAACCCAAGATACTAAGCGAAGGTGAGATCAATTATGAATACACCGGTATCGACAGCAAGGGTGACCCCTATGATCCCACTGACCAGCCGCCCACCGATGCAGGTGAATATAAACTTACTATTACTGTAATAGATGAGGACTACGACGGAAAGGAAGAATTTCCTTTCAAGATTGACAAAAAGGCGCTGACCATCAACGGGGCTATTCATACGAAGCCTTATGATGCTCTGACAGAGGCCGCGGACACAATGGTTACGCTAAACGGCATTGTAGCTGCGGAGGATGGCATGGTGCAGCCCGGTACGGTTACCGCGGCGTACCCTTCGGCAAATGCCGGGACCAAAGCGTTAAATATCACCGCCGTGGAACTCACCGGCACAAAAGCACACAATTATACCGTGACACCCAAAGACGGTCTGATTGTTGCGGGTATTACCAAAGCATCGGGGCTTACAGCTTCGGCTCCGGATAACATTACTTTCTATGAAAAGCTGAAAGATGCTAAAGGAGGAACCTTTAATCTTAATAACATTGCTCTTAATAAGAGCGATACCGGCGCCAGGAGCTATACAGCCGGTACGTTCAATGATGGTTTCAACATCCTGACGGGTAAACCCACCGTCGGCGGCAGCACGCTCTCCTATACGGCAGCAGCAGGCAAGGCCCCCAACCTGACGGCAACGCTTATCATTACCATTACGACCCAGAATTATCAGGATACAACTGTAACATTTACCTTCAAGACCATTCCCAAAAAGTCGGTGACTATTACGGTTGATAATGATGATTTGGATATTATCTATAGTGAACCCTTTGACGAGCCTGACAAGAATAATGATTTGACCATAACCGATGAGAACGGCAATGACAAACCCGAGCTGAAAGGTGATATTACATACGTCTACGAGGGCTATAACAATAAGGGGGAACCTTACGGTCCCAAAAGCGTACCGCCTAAAGAAGCAGGGGATTATACGTTGACCATTACCATCGAAAACGAGGAGTATACAGGTAAAACGGTGATTCCTTTCACCATTGAAAAAGCTGATCCGATTGTCAGTTGGAAGCTGGCGTATACAGCAACTTACGGTGATACGCTGGGAAGCGTGACCTTGCCGACGGATAACGATCCCGGTACACCGGGTACATTCACCTGGACCGGCGGAAGCCTGACGAAGGTTGGCCCTGCCGGCCAACAGACCCATAACATAACCTTTACACCGGATGATCCATGGAACTACAAGACCGTCAACAAAAATGCAATAGTGGACGTGGCCAAGGCTATACCGAATGTTACATTCCCCACAGGACTTCGTGCTGCATGTGGTGATACCCTGAGAGATATTGATCTGAGCGGTAAGGGTACGTCCACCCCGACGGGTACTTTCACATGGACGGACAGCAGTGAAGATGTTGGCGGCAAAGGAACACAGCAGCACAAAATGACTTTTATCCCCAGCGATGAAGCCAATTACCTCAGGGTCACCCAGGATGTTCCGGTGGTGGTGGATAAGGCGGCCGGTCTGATTGTCAGTCTCCGAGATCCGGTTCTGTACATTACAAAAGGGGCATTCGATCCTGCAAGCTATGCTCTGACCACTGGCGTGGATGGGAATCTGCTGCTGGCAGCACCTAACGGCGAAGCAAAGAATGTCCGCTTCAACATAAAAGATATTTCCGGCAGCAATAATATCTTTGCCATGAATCCTAATGAACCCAAGATAAGCGGCGATGGCGGAGAACTCAACTATACACCGAACAGTCCGCAAAATGTCGGTGAAATGGCCACCATTACACTTACCATATCTTCGGATAATTATAAGGATATTGATGTTATCATAACTTTTGAGGTGATCGATCTCAAACCGGCATTTATCTCGGGTGTAACCCCCAAGAATGGCGTATATGATGGAAAGACT
Source organism: Lachnospiraceae bacterium (assembly GCA_031556725.1). Taxonomy (GTDB): domain Bacteria; phylum Bacillota; class Clostridia; order Lachnospirales; family Lachnospiraceae; genus UBA935. Next base: position 102,678 of record JAVBSL010000006.1, read on the forward strand.
CATAAGGGCTTCACCACGGGTGACGATGACATCGTAATCAAAGACAGTAACGGTGATGTCATCCCCGGCGATTTTACCGGAAAGATTACCTACCACTACACCGGCCGTGATGGCACGGTGTATGACTCTACTTCAGAACCGCCCACCAATGCAGGTGATTACACCCTGACGATTATCGTGAACGATGGCACATATCAAGGCGAAAAAGAAATTAACTTTAAAATCGATAAGGCCGTGCCTGGCGTCAAATGGCCGGAAAGTCTGTCTGCAACTTACGGCGATACGCTAGCGGATTTGGGGACTCTCACTAATGAAGGTGAAGGGACAACGAAGGGTGAATTCTCATGGACGGGCGGCAACAGCACGCTGGTGGGTCCGGCCGGCAAGCGAGAGCATAATCTTACTTTTACGCCTGAGGACACTCAAAATTATAAAACCCTGACAAACAACATGGCAGTTACGGTGGCCAAAGCAAATCCCAACGTTGTATGGCCGGAAAACTTATCGGCGACCTACGGGCAGACTCTCGCTAACGTGACGCTTCCCCCTAACAGCGGCACAACAGCAGGTACATTCACCTGGACGGGTGGAACGGGAACAGCAGTAGGGGCACCTCCATCGGCCCGGCACAATGTCACCTTTACGGTGGATGATACGGAAAATTATCATTCACCCCAACCCCAGGATGTGACCGTAACAATTGCCAGGGCGGCAGGGCTTACAGCGACAAATCCGGCGGATATCACCTTCCCGGAAATGCTGACTGTTCAACGTGATGGAACTTTTGACCTTACCCAAATCGTACTTAATAAGTCCGATACCGGCAAGGTGACATATAAACTGGAACCCTTCAATGCCGGCGGCGGAGTACTGAAGGCCACCCCGGAACTGGATGGCAGCACGCTGTCATTTACAGCCGCAACCGGTAAAAGTACTGGGTTGACAACGGAACAGGTTATCACCATTTCAACAGATAATTATCTGGATACGACCGTCACCGTCACGTTTAAGACAATACCTAAGCTCCATATGGAAATTGAGGATATCATCCCGCAGAACAGCATATATAATGGAGAGCCTTATGACGGTTACACCGGTAAACTTAAGATAACGGATGAAAACGGCCAGGATCAAACCGACAGCCTGAAGCTTAAAAAAACCTACTCAGGTACTACCAGTAATGGTACAAGTTACGGTCCTGCCGCCCAGCCTCCCACCGATGCCGGCAGTTATACTTTCACGATTGAGGTGGATAATGAGGATTACGAGGGCCAATATGGTCCGGCCAACTTTACAATTGCCAAAGCTTCGGGGCTTACCGCTGCGCCTGATACACATGAATTAAGAATCAGAGCAGCGGCCACCGCTCAGGCAACATACGATGTTAACGGTAATATTATCCTGTCGGAAAGTAATACCGGTGGTGTGACCTATTCGTTAGACGGCGCGCCAAGCGGTACGCTAAGTATATTTAGCACCAATCCGGCCATAACCGGTGCCGGATCCCTCTCTTACACCCCGTCAAGTTCCAAGAGCGAGGGGGAAAAGGCAACCCAAAGGGTAAAGATTGCGACGGATAACTATGAGGATATCTATGTAACCATAAACTTTACGGTTGTTCCCAAAACACAGGTGAACATAGAAGGTGCTGCGGCCAATGATGGCATCTACAATGGCAATGAGCACAACGGTTATACCGGCACCCCCACAACCTCGGAGGGCAGTCCTACACTTGAATACTGGTACACCGGAACACAAAGTGACGGTACACCCTATAGTGCAGCGACCCCGCCCATAGAGCCGGGCAGCTATACGCTGACCATCTCCGTAGATCCGGATGACATTGACTATACCGGTAGCGTGGACATAGACTTTATTATTGATAAGATGGCAGCTCCGGCTGCGCCCGCTATGGGTAAAACTGATGTGACCACCTACAACGGAAGCGACGGCCAGATTACAGGACTGCCCGCCGGTAGTACATTGTATGAGTACAGCGCGGACGGCATCACATATACGGCAGTGACAGTGGATGCCGATGGACAGATCACAGGACTGCCCGCGGGAACGTACTATGTACGTCTGAAGGAAACCGGCACCACCAAAGCCGGTAACGCCGCTCAGGTCACGATAGGTCAGCCGCGCCAGGTAATGGTGACGGTCAATAGAAACGGAAGCGGCTGGGAGGATCACGGCAAGACCTTCACTTTACGGCAGGGCGGAAATGTAATCGATACCGGCAGCGGAACGGGTCCGGCCATTACCTTTAACGTAAATGACGATACTGCCCTCTATGAATTGTACGATGATACAATCGATACCGGCATAACGGTAAATGTCAGCGGCGGCAATGCCACCGCCACGATCAACTACTATACCGTGGAGTTTAGTGTAACCGACGAAGCGGGAGTTTCGGGCAGTACGATCAGTGCCTCCTACGACGGCATTGATATTAGTAATGCCGCAACAGTAATCGGCGGCAAAACGCTGGAAATCACGATAAACGGAACAACCGGCGCGGATGCTTATAGCTACGCGTGGAGCGGTGCGGGCACCGGCGGCGAAGGAACGGCTGACCTCACCATCAATACCCTTGCAGGCCAGGTTAACGCCACCTGCACGGTAACCCCTGTAACAGCCGGTATTACCGTTTCAGCCGAAGGGCTTGGCAGTCTTAGGTACGGGGATGCTGTAGAGGGAAAGATCGTGTTTACCCTTGCTGATGAAAATGGTACCTTTGCGTATGCTGACACATCTCCGATGGTGCTCACATTTTTTAAAACAGAAGGACATGAAGTAGATGAAGCGGCAATCCTTGCAGCGGAAGGACCAGAAAAAAAGAAGTCCGCAATTCCGGCAGAAGGTGAATCCGAAACTGACGAGACTGCACCACCGGCAGCAGATGGGTCTGAAACTGACGAGACTGCACCACCGGCAGCAGATGGGAATGGAACTGACGAAACTGTACCACCTGTAGCTGGCGGGTCTGAAACTGACGGCCCCCCGCTCCCAACAGTGGATGAGAATGAAATGAATAAGTTTACGCTGTTTGTGGCAGAAGCAGGTGACATTTCAGGAAACAGTTTGATGGTTATGCAGGGCGGTGCACCTGACTTGCTAACCTATGAGTTTTATGCAGGGGATTTCAGCGTCGGTAATCTTCCCGCCGGTCTTTCGACCGGTACGGCAACAAGAATAAGCGATACACGGGTGGAAATCGCCGTTACAGGTACTGTAACAGGTGTAGGCTCATCTGATTTAAGTATTCCGGCAACCATACCTACAGTGAATGTGGTAGGTACGCAAAGTGATGTTACGGTAACAGGCACCATTATGCTGACGGTTGGCAAAGCAGGCGGTCCGGCAGCTCCGGGCACTACCGCCACCGAGAATCATATAACCGGTGAACATAATATTAATGGTATCGGTACAGACATGGAATTCTCCACGGACGGTGGTCTGACCTGGACCAATTATGACGGTTCAAACCTTCCTGATCTCACCGGAGATGCTACGATTCAAATCAGATATGCCGAAACTGCAACCCATGAAGCAGGGGGCATCACCACGTTAACCTTTACAGCAAAAGGGAGCTTAAGCGGAACGGTGAGCATCACCGGTAACTTAAAGCCCGGTGAAGTATTAACGCTTAACACAGGCAATCTTACCGGCTATGGCGACCCCACAACGCTGCGTTACCAATGGCGGCGTAATGGTGTAGACATCCAAGGGGCAACAGCACAAACTTATACGGCAGTCACGGGCGACATCGGTGCGGTAATCAGCTGCGTGGTGACCAGTGCTGCCGAAGATGGTTCGATTGCCGCTCCCGGCGTAACCATTACCGCCAAGGAGGAAGAAAAAGGCGGTAATGACGAGAAGGGCGGAAACAAAGCTGCAACGGATAGTACACCGCAGGTAAGTGCTTTGCCGAAAGCCCTGCCAAGCATCAGTCCCGAGCCTACAGGACAGCCTGAACCCACGACAAGTGCGCAGCCCAGCCTGGCACCGCAAGTCAGGAAGCCCAGCAGTGAACCGGAAGCAAAAGTACCGGAAACCGTTAAAGAAACCTCTGGGGAAGCTTCTAAAAGAGCCGCATTACCGGAAATCCCGTCAAAAACGATTAAAGATACCACCACTTATGACTACGATCAGGGTTCTATTACACTGATTATTGTAAAGCATGGTGAGCAGGACAGCGTTGTGACGGTGGTTGATACCAGAACAGCAATAAATGCCATTCTTACTCCCCAGGAGCTGACCCGGGTGGCAAACGGAGAACATGCGGAAATTCAAATCCATATCCAATACCTGGATGAAGAATTAGAAGTACCCGAATCCGACAAGGTGAGCATTGAGGATTCCATAGACAAATATGCCGCCCAAATCGAAGGACTTGAGTTCGGCAGATACATTGATATAACCATGCAATATCGTGTCGGCAGCAGCGAGTGGATTTCAATTACGGAAGCCCGCAATGAAATCGAGCTTACAATTGACATTCCGGATGATATGTTGAAGATTGGAGAGGTCTTTTATATGTTAAGATGCCATAACGGCATTACGATGCTTTTGGACGATTTGGACAGCAGCAACGAGACTATTACCATTAGAACCAGGCTCTTTTCCACATACGCGATCGCCTTTACCTTAAAGGCAGCGGAAATCAGCCCGGCGCATAAATGCCAGCTTTGCGGCTTTTGCTTTGAACCGCTGGGAATATGTATTTTTATCTGGCTCCTGATTCTGATCGTGATTGGCGTTACTGTTTGGGTTATTATCAAAAGAAAAAAGAAGAACAAAGAGAAGCAATAGGAAAAATAATATAAAAGTGACGAACGCTGTTACAGGTTCGTCACTTTTATATTAACTTGAAATGTCATTTATCTGCTTTATAAACAAGATCGGCAGGATAGCTGCCCTTTAATTTCTGCATCCCCCGCTGGATCGCATCCCTGGAGGTTTTCCAATCAGCGTCCTGATTGCGATAGTCGAATTTTTCCACCAGCCATGCCACATCGGCAGACAGACGTTCCATATTGGTGGTCATCAGCCGGAACATTTCCGGATAAAATTCATTTTTCTCTTTATCTCCAAGCCTTTGTTCCGAGGCTTCGCAAAGATCACCAAAATGTTTCAGACAAAAACCTTTGCTGTTTCTGATCTTTTCCCGAAAGGCAGCATCTTTTTTGTACATAACAAAAAATGTGTCCATATAGCGGTCGTAGGTATCGGTAAAACGGCTGCAAATATAACAGGATTTATCTTTTTCTTCAGCCCAGATGCCGATTGGATTTACCCGTTCGGTATTTTTCTTGAATTTACCCATTAAGGTTGACTTGGAAGGAGTGAAACTTTTGAACTGTTCATTCATTTCTTTGATCATGCGTTCGTAATGGGTTTTCAGAATCCAGCCGTTGCCCAGGGTATTGCCATAATCAAACATTTTTTTGAAATGAGTGCGGCAGAAACCTTCTTTATCAGTATTTCCGCGAACATCACTTTCCATATAGGAAGAGCCGCTTCCCAGAACGAAATCCAAAAGATCCCGTTCCACGTCCCGTTCAATAAAACAAAAGGGACACTCGTCGTTAGCATTTATGGCATCATTTAAAGGAATGGTATACAGTTTTTCGCTCATGGGGTTCTCCTTTGGAATCGCTTAATGAGCTTATTATACCACTAAAACCTGATGCCGCCAAGCTGTAACAGATAGTAGATAACCCCCAGAACCCAGGAAGTAAAGATGCCAAACAGAATAACCGGTCCGGCAATGGTAAAAATCTTACAGCCCACACCGAAAACCTGGCCTTCCGATTTGTATTCAATGGCCGGGGCAGCCACAGAGTTGGCAAAGCCGGTAATGGGTACCAGGGCGCCGGCGCCACCGAACTTAACAATTTTGGGATAAAGATTGAAGCCGGTAAGGAGGACGCTCAGTAAGATCAGAATAAGGGAGCAGATGCTGCCGGCCATATCCTTTTCCAGCCCTTTGGTATTGATAAAGTAATTCAGGATAAACTGTCCGACCACACAGATAACCCCTCCGCAGATAAAAGCTTTTAACATTTGCAACCAGAGGTTATGAGTGGGTGTCACGGATTTTACATATTCCTCATATTGCTTTTTTTCAGTTTCATTCATAGAGATTCCTCCAGTTAATACATTTACAAAGTAGTATGTAAATATATTTGGAAAAATATACATTAAATCAAAAAATGATGCAACTTTGATGCAAGTGTCCTGTAGAATAAGAGAGAAAAATGTGGAAAAGGAAATTGTCAAATATATGATATTGTGAAAATTTTAATTAAGTGTTAAAATATATTATATGTTGACAAAAAGGGTGTGTATCTGATGGTGAATTTTGCGGGAATGGAATTTATATTTCGGTTTTTACCCGTTTTTCTGATTATATATTATGTAGTTCCCAAACGTTTTCGAGAAACAGTACTGTTATTTGGCAGTATTGTTTTTTATGCTGTTGGGGAGCTTCTTTTTATCCCTGTTTTGCTGGTTGCAACGGGCTTGAATTTTTGGCTGGCCAAAAGAAAAAAGAAAAAGCAGATGATGGTTATAGCAATCATAATCGATGTGCTTATTTTAGTAGTTTTTAAAGGCTTAAGTGTGTGGGTGAGCAGTGACCTGCTGCCTTTAGGTATCAGTTTTTATATGTTTAAGATGATTTCCTATCAGGTAGATTTGTATCGTGAAGAGATTTCACCCAGTCCGTCTCTGAAAAATGCGGCACTCTATTTTTGCATGTTCCCGCAAGTGATATCCGGTCCTATCATGCGGTATGAGGAGGGCGATTTTGATTTTCCCAGAGAATGCAGTCTGGAAAAATTTGAAGATGGTTTGAAGTATTTTATTATCGGCTTTGGTATGAAGGTATTGCTGGCAGACCGGCTGGCGATATTCTGGAATGATATGCAGATGATTGGATTTGCCAGTATTTCCACACCCCTGGCCTGGCTGGGGGCAGCAGCTTATTCTTTACGGCTTTATTTTGATTTTTGGGGATATTCGCTGATGGCGGCCGGGCTTTCGGTGATGCTTGGTTTTCCTTTTATCCGAAATTTTAACAGCCCATACGGAGCCAGAAGTATCAGTGAGTTTTATCGGCGGTGGCACATGACGCTGGGAAGCTGGTTTAGAGATTATGTCTATATTCCCATGGGCGGCAGCCGGGTAAATAAAGGCCGGATTGTCCTTAATTTGCTGTTGGTATGGCTGCTTACCGGTATCTGGCACGGCAGCGGTGTTAATTATGTGATCTGGGGCCTCTTATTGGGGGTACTGGTGGTTTCCGAAAAGCTATTTACAGGTAAGTTTCTTAATAAGATTCCGGTTTTGGGAAATATCTATATAATTGTATTGATACCTTTGACATGGGTGGTCTTTGCCATCAATGATTTGAAAGAATTGGGAACATACTTTAGCAGGCTTTTCCCTTTCTTCGGTGAAGTGGGAGGATATATCAATCGTAGTGATTTCAGTAATTATCTGCAGACCTACGGAGTGCTTCTGACAGCAGGGATTTTGTTATGTATTCCGGGCGTGTCAAAGCTCTATGAAAAATATAAAAAGAACATTTTGGTAAGCATAATGCTGGTAGTCCTATTCTGGTTTAGCGTGTATTTTCTGGTAAGCCAGGCGGGAAACCCGTTTATGTACTTTAAATTCTAAGCAGGAGGAATGGGAACATGAAAAAAATAATTAAAAATGCTCCTGTACTGCTGCTGCTGATCAGTACAGGGATACTGCTCACGGTTATTGGCATCAGTGGGAAAAACAACATTTATGCAGGTCAGGAATATGATCCGGTGAAAGAACCCTTGCTTGCATTGGTTTTTCAGGGTATTAATGAAGGAAAAGACCTGTTTGCAATGTCTGATAGCGTAGAGGCAGTGTCTAACGAGGCGCCGCCGCCCGAAGAGGCACAGGTATTGGCGGCAGCCGCTCCTTCTCCATCAAAGACGCCGCAGCCCACAGTAAGGCCGACCGCCCAGCCAACAGCGGAACCGGAACCCACAGCAGAGCCGGATCAGATCCGGTGGCAATGGGAAGAAGGCCTGGAGCGGGGTTATATGGATGAAAACGGTCAGATTCAGCCCTATCGGGAAAGTACTTATGACGAGTATATAAATCATGTTTCGGCCGATATCTATGGAACCATTGGAATAGAGCGGGCCGGTGAATACGGATTTGTGCCGGTAACAGAGGAGTATTTTGATGATGCACTTTTCATCGGAGATTCCCGGATGGTGGGTTTGCGCGATTATACAGACATGTCATCCCATGGGGATTTTCTATGTGAGACTTCTTTGACTATTTATAAGATTTTTGATCATAGTATTGGGAAAAAGGGAACGGTGGAAGCAGCTTTAAGTCAAAAGGATTACAAAAAGATATATATATCGGTAGGAATCAATGAATTGGGTCGGGGAACCACCGAGGATTATATCGGAAAATATAGGGAAGTAGTAGATAAGCTGCGGCAGTTGAAACCGGATGCCATTATTGTCATTCAGGGCATTATGAAGGTGTCAAAAGCCAAAAATGACACGGATGCCATTTTTAATAATCATAATATAGAAGCCCGCAATCGTGCCTTGGCAACGCTGGCTGACAACCAATCCGTTTTCTATATTGATGCCAATGAAGTGTTATGTGATGCTGAGGGCAATTTGCTCGAAGATTATACTTTTGACGAAATCCATTTGCTGGGTATTCATAACGAAGAGGTGAAACAATTTTTACTGGCCCACGGTGTGAATAAAATTGAATAAAATTTTCCATACTAACACCAAAAGAAAGCAGGTGTTGGATATGAGTGAAAATAATAATATGAAGCAAAGCTTTGTTCCGGCCAATCCGATCTATGTGACGGCGAGTGCTTCGGTAGTGGGAACCAAGGAAGGAAAAGGTCCTTTTGGGGATTTATTTGATATGGTCGCAGCGGATGATTTTTTCGGCTGTGAAACATGGGAGGAAGCAGAGAGTACCCTGCAAAAGGAAGCCCTGCAGCTGGCCATCGGGAAAGCCGGTATTACCCAGGATAATCTGCGGTACTTGTTTGCGGGAGATTTATTGGGGCAGTCCATTGCCAGCAGTTTTGGTCTGGCCTCCTATCCGATTCCCCTGATCGGATTGTATGGCGCCTGTTCTACCTGCGGGCTGTCGATATCACTGGGAACCATGGCATTATCAGCGGGAGTTGCTGACTATGTAGGGTGCGTGACCTCCAGTCACTTTGCCAGTGCGGAGAAAGAATTTCGTTTTCCTTTGGCTTACGGAAATCAGCGTCCCCTGTCGGCTCATTGGACGGTAACCGGCAGCGGTGCTTTTATACTCAGTACGAAACAGGGTGAAAAAAGCCGGGCGAAAATAACCGGTATCACTTCCGGCAAAATTATTGACTATGGATTGAAGGATTCTCTTAATATGGGGGCCTGTATGGCACCGGCAGCAGCGGATACGATCTATCAGCATTTATGTGACTTTGGCAGTCAGCCGGAGGACTATGATAAGATTATTACCGGTGATTTGGGAAGCGTTGGACAAAAGGTGCTTTGGGATTTGATGCGGGATAAGGGAAAAGATATCTCTAAGGTGCATATGGATTGTGGTATGGAAATTTTTGATTTGGAGAGTCAAGATGTTCATGCAGGCGGTTCCGGCTGCGGCTGTTGTGCCGTGACCTTGTCGGCATTTATTCTGAAACAGATTGAAGAGGGCACCTGGAAGAAGGTATTGTTCGTGCCTACCGGGGCGCTGCTTAGCAAAACCAGTTTTAACGAAGGGCAGAGTGTACCGGGCGTAGCTCATGGCGTAATGCTGGAAAATATCGAAAATAATTAAAACCAACAAATTTGGCAGGGTACGCCCTGCTTTTTTTGTTGAATTAGGTGATATAAAAGAGTTTTTTTGTTTACTCCTATTTACTAAAAATCTCTGCTGTGATAATATCCAAGAAAAGGGGTATAGGTAAGGAGGGTTTTATGAACGATAAAGACCAGGAAGGTCTAATTTTAAAAAAAGCGCCGACATTGAAGGTATTGATCACAGTTATGACGGTTTTACTGACCACTGTTTCGATGCTGGCGATTGTGTTGATTGCCTATTATAATCTGAACCAAATGTTTCAAAATCTGGTAAAAGACAAATGTACCAATATGGTTCAAATGATGAGTACATATATAGATGCAGAGCAATTGCAGGAAAGTATTCAAAAGTATGAAGCAGATGATCCCTATCTGGTACAGTTGCAGGAGCAGCTTTATCAGGCCAAACAAAGAACTGATTCACAGTACATTTACGTAATTACCGATCAGGGTGAAAGCGTAGAATATATTGTAGATGGTTCTTGTGCCGTTACGGATGCCGATTATACTCCCTTAGGCGGATTGGAGCCCAAGGAGGATTATGATGGCATTGATCAGGCTTTTATAGAGGGATCGCATGTGACTTCGGATTTATATGAGTATGAAGATGTCAGCGGCGATGTATATAATCTGATCGGTGCTTACTATCCCATTAAAGCAAGTGATGGAAAGGTAATCGCTGTTTTGGGAACAGATATTAGCGTAAATAGCAATTTGGCAGAGCTTAAGAAGATAATCAGTGAGTTCATACTTACGTTTGCAATATTAGCGGTAATAGCAACCGTGATAGCAATTGTTGTCTGCATAAGACTGTTTGTACCTTTGGGTAAAATAGTAAATTATATTAAGGAATTGGCAACCGGCGATTTTACCCTTGAATACAATTATGATAAAGATAACGAAACCGGAAGAATCAACCGGTCGCTGGATTTTCTGGTACATAGTCTTAAAAAGATGTTTGGGGTCATTATGAAAGCGGCTGGAACCTTGACAAGTACTGCTACAGCAATGAATGAGAGCACTTCCCAGATTGCTCTTTCTATTCAGGAAGTAACTAAGGCCATCGGCAACGTTGCGGAATCTGCCAGTAATCAAACGATTCATGCCGGGGATGGAATGAACCAGATTGAAGGTTTGCGGCAGGACATCCATGTCAATGAGTCTAACCTGGAAGAATTGATAAATACCCTGGAAATGGTGACTAGCTGTAAAGATGAAGGACTGAGTACCATTTCCATATTGAAAAGACAATCGGAAACTACCGGTGATACCATGGAGAAAATGGGAAATGACATTCGCAACACCAACGATAGCGTAACACACATTGGTGCAGCCAGTACAGCGATTAAAAATATTGCGTCCCAGACCAATTTATTGGCATTAAATGCTTCTATTGAAGCGGCCAGAGCCGGGGAAGCGGGAAAAGGCTTTGCGGTAGTTGCGGAAGAAATCAGAAAATTGTCAGCAGAATCCAATGCATCGGCAGATGAGATTTCCCGTATTATTGATATGCTGACAGAGAACTCGGAAAATATGATGTCCACTATGGATGAGATGTCGGAAACAATGATCGAACAGACCAGATGTGTGGAACAGACTGAATCAAACTTTTTGCGTATTGATGAAAGTGTGAACATGACCCATGCCTCCATTAAGAACCTGGCGGCCTCAGCAACTTCTATGGGCAGAGCGGAAAAGAAGCTGGCGGAGATTTTTGACCGAATAAGTGCAGGCATTGACAGTAATGCTGCGGCTACCGAAGAGATATCGGCATCGATGGAAGAACAAACAGCGATTATCGAAGAAATTGCAGCAATGGCACAAAATCTTACAGGAGAAACGGATAATCTGGAAACCGTACTGAAGGTATTTACTTTTTAGATTGTACGGAATAAAAGACAAAATAAGGATTGAAAAAAACAGGCAGATGCTTTACAATAAAATCAGCTGAAGAAGCATATTAGAAGTGAAGGGAAGCAAAAGAAAATGGAACTTATTCTTCTGGGCGGAGGCCTGTTGGTGATAATACTTGTAATAATTGTGGCGGTAGTGGTAACATGTGCTTCCGGAGGAAACGGAATCAATACATTTGATGATTCGGATGAAGAAAAAGTATTATGATGATAAGCGGTTAAGTGAGGGGTATCACTTAACCGTTTTTAGAAAAAAAGTATAGTAGGAGGTATTGAGCAGTGAGGTATTTTTTTAGCGGCAAGGTGGAGAAAATGGAGGATGTCTACTCTATTCGCATTCCCTTTAATGTATGGGAGGTTTGTAAAAAGCGGGATGTGATCAAGGCAGAGATACTTTTGGATAATAAGTTCATATACTGTGATTTGCTGCCTGAGGCAAAGGGGAATTATAAGATTCATCTCAGTGATGAAGAAGTATCCCATATTGATATTACCCAGGAACATAAGATTTTATTGCATATTGGGGAAAGCCTGATTAAGGTGGGGCAAAACAGTCCTTATAATTTTGATGAACCAATTCGCAAGATTGACAGTATGGAGGTTATTATCCAGCCGGCTGATGGCCTGTGCGGTCAAACCTGCGTTGCAATGCTGGCCGGAGTGACCATTGCCGAGGTAATGAGTGTAATGGATTGCAGAGAATGGCAGGCAACCATGGGAATGGTGATTTCCGCATTGAATTATTATGGTATTGACCATAGTGATATTATCATCTATACGGAAGGCCGGGATGCAACCTTGCCCAAGTGCTGCATCATGATGGAGAAGATGGGGTTGTTCTGCCATTATCTGGTGCATTATGATGGTAAATTCTATGATCCTAATATGGAAGTATTTGACGAGTATGACATAAGTAAGCTGCAAGGATATTTAGAAGTGAAGTGTGTATGACGAAAAGAAACAGAAGTGGTTAACGTGCCTGTTAACCACTTTTTTTAATAATTTTTTTATAGACAGTTTATTGCATTCTGCGGTACAAGGCAGTAGGATATAAGAGTATTGACGATATATTGGAAAGGTATGATTGATATGAAAGAAAAAATGTACCGATTTATGCAGGGCAGATATGGGAATGATAATTTAAACCGTTTTTTGATGGTGGCAACGATAGTGCTGTGGGTGATATCAATGTTTACCACACCGATTCTCTATTCATTAGGATTGATCGGACTTATTCTTGTTTATTTCCGGATGCTTTCAAAGAACATTTATAAGCGGGCAGCGGAAAACCGGGCATATTTGAAATATGAAAATCGGGTAAAAGCATTTTGGAATCAAAGAAAAACCCATCATATTTATAAGTGCCCTTCCTGTAAACAAAAAATCAGAGTACCTAAAGGAAAAGGCAAAATTGAAATAACTTGTCCGAAATGCAGACATACTTTTATTAAGAAAAGTTAAAGGCTGGTGATGAAATGTTTGGTTATATTATTATTAATCAGGGCGAAATGAAATTTAAAGAATATGAAGTCTACCATTCATACTATTGCGGACTATGCCGTACCTTGAAGGAAAAGTACGGCTTACGGGGGCAGTTGACGTTATCCTATGACATGACTTTTCTGGTAATGCTTCTGACCAGTCTGTATGAGCCGGAAACGATAACCGGCCGCAGTAATTGTATTGCCCATCCTTTTGAGAAGCATGCAACCAGCAGGAACGTGTTTAGTGAGTATGCTGCCGATATGAATATTCTGCTGACTTACTTTAAATGTATTGATGATTGGGAGGATGAAAAGAAATGCAATAAATTTCTTCTGGGCGAGGTTTTGCGCCCGGCTTACCGTAAGATCAGAAGGAATTATCCCGATAAGGCATATCGGATCGAAAAGTCGATGGCTGATCTGACCGCACTGGAAAAGCGGAATGAAAATGATATTGATAAGATGTCCGGCTTGTTTGGCGAAGTGATGGCTGAAATTATGGACTATAAGCCGGATGAGTGGAGTGAAAGCTTAAGACGGATCGGCTTTTACTTGGGCAAGTTTATCTATTTGATGGATGCCTATGAGGACATCGAAAAAGATTTAAAAGATATGAATTATAATCCTTTTTGGAAAAAATATGATAATCCGGATTTTGAAGAGGAATGCAGTACAATTTTAACCATGATGATGGCCGAATGCTCCAAAGAGTTTGAGAAGCTGCCGGTTATCGAGAATGTTGAGATATTACGGAATATATTGTATTCCGGAGTATGGTATCGTTATGAGCAGGTAAAGGAAAAACGTCAGAAGGAACAGGAAAATGAGTGATCCCTATCAGGTTCTGGGTGTTTCGCGGAATGCCACAGAAGAGGAAATCAAAAAATCATATAAAAACCTTAGCAGAAAGTATCATCCCGATGCCAATATCAACAATCCTAATAAGGATCAGGCTGAGGAAAGGTTTAAAGAAATTCAGCAGGCCTATCAGCAGGTGATGAAGGAACGGACGGAAAGGTATCAGTATGGCAGCCAGGGAACCGGCGGCAGTTATGGCGGAGCCGGTGGTTATGGAGGCTTTGGAGGTTTTGGGAGCTTCGGTGGTTTCGGAAGCTTTGGCGGCTTTGGTGGTTTTGAACGTGGCGGCAGTACCGGCTACGAAGAAGATAATTATCTGCGTGCTGCCGGTAATTATATCCGCAACGGTTATTACAAGGAAGCGCGGACCGTTTTGGATGATATTAACGTGCAAGAGCGAAATGCCCGCTGGTACTATTACAGTGCTTTAGCTCATTCCGGAATGGGCAATCAGGTGTCGGCTATGGAGCATGCCAGAAAAGCAGCCGCCATGGAACCGGGGAACAGCGATTACCAGAACCTGGCCTATCAGATGGAAAATGGCGGAACCTGGTACAGGCAGCGGCAGAGCACCTACAGTCAGCCTTATTCAGGGGGCAGCAGTATGTGTATGAAGTTGTGTATTGCCAATATAATCTGTAATCTGTGCTGTGGCGGCGGCGGTTTATGCTGTAACCCGTACAGGTATTAATATAACATAAAAAAGTCCGGTGGTTAGCCGGACTTTTTGCGTGCAATTTTAGAAAATGGAGAAAGTAATAAAAAGTGTTGACAATAAGGAAGCAATCAAAGAAACTACTGTAATCTGCGTGTTGATGGAAGGCCCGGCAGTATCTTTAAAAGGATCACCTACCGTATCACCCACAACAGCGGCTTTATGAGCATCAGAGCCTTTACCGCCTTCATGGCCGGACTCCACGTATTTCTTGGAGTTGTCCCAAAGGCCGCCGGCATTGGACATGAACAGTGCCAGCAAAAGACCGCTGATAATGTTACCGGTGAGGAAGCCGCCGATGGCATTTACGCCACCGATAAAGCCTACCAGAAGGGTGGCAATGATGGCCATCAGTCCGGCCGGAATTAACTCTTTCAAAGCACCGGTTGTAGCAATGTCAATACATTTATCGTATTCGGGTTCGGCTTTTCCTTCACGCAGTCCGACGATTTCATTAAACTGACGGTGGATTTCAGCAACCATACGCTGGGCATTGCGGTCAACACCAAGCATCAGCATGGCCGAGAATACAGCGGGAATGGATGCCCCCACGATCATACCAAAGAATACCAGGGGATTCATAATATCAAAGCCGGTGAGTCCTGGAACGCCTAATTCAGCCGCAGCCACATTTACTTCACTCATAAAGGCTCCAAGCAGAGCGATAACCGTCAGACCGGCAGCCGCAATGGCAAATCCTTTGGTAACCGCTTTAACGGTATTGCCGGCAGAGTCCAATTCATCGGTAATGCTTAGGACCTCATCACCCAGATCGCCCATTTCAGCCAGGCCCCTGGCATTATCCACAATCGGGCCGAAAGCATCGTTGGAAATAATCATACCGACGATGGAAAGCATTCCGACAGCGGCCATTGCAATACCAAACAGGGCATATTCGGTGCCTCCTAACGGTTCGCATAATTTATAAGCACCAAGAGCAGCAATGCCAATCCCCACCATGGCCGGAAGGACACTTAAGAAACCATAAGAGATACCGGATAAAATGGTAAAGGCAGAACCGGAACGGGAAGCTTTGGCAACAAAGTGAACCGGTTTTTTGGAATCATCGGTAAAATAATCGGTGGCAATACCAATAACGACACCAACACCAAGCCCCAGAATACAAGCGCCCCAGATCCGCCATTCATAACCCAGTAGAAGGGTGGCTAATGCGGTCAATGCCGCATAAACGGCAGTGGTTACGTAAGTGCTGGCGTTCAGTGCTCTGGTCGGATTGCCATTCTTACCAATCCTGGCGGTAAGGGCACCAATAATGGAAGCCAGCAGGCCTAAGGCAGCATAGCAAAATACCATTCCCACGTTCAGAGTGCCGCCGGTAAGTTTATCAAGAGAAGAAGCAATAACCAATGCGGCAGCCATAGAGGCAACATTGGAGTCGAATAAGTCAGCGCCCATTCCGGCAACATCGCCTACGTTGTCACCAACGTTATCAGCGATAACCGCAGGGTTACGGGGATCATCTTCCGGAATACCAAGCTCTACCTTACCGGTCAGGTCAGCACTGATATCGGCTGTTTTGGTAAAAATACCGCCCCCGGCTTTGGCAAAAAGTGCCAGTGAGCTTGCGCCGAAGCTGAACCCTAAGATAGCAGTGGCATCGTTGGTTAAAAAGTAAACTAAAGTTACACCCAAAAGACTGGCACCCACAACGGCCATACCCATTACAGCACCGCCGCGGAAACCCAGCAGGAATGCCGGTTTGATTCCCTTTTTGGCAGCTTCGGCTGTTTTGCAATTGGCAATGGTGGCTACTTCAATACCGATTTTACCGGCAATGGCTGAAATAATCGTACCGGTCAGATAAGCAATTGCCATAATCAGGTTATCTGTTATTTTACCCTGCCATATCGGGAGCGGTAAGAACAGAAAAATCAATAGGGCAGCAACACCCGCAAATTTGGCAAGAACAGCATATTCCTTCCTTAAAAAGGTGCGAGCCCCGTTTTGAATCAGAATACCTACTTTTTGAATCTGTGGATTTTGGGCGGACTGTCGTTTTACCCAGAGATACAGCCAGCCGGCATAAGCAAACGCAATTAAGGAAACAAAAACAGAACAAATTTGAATAAATGATAAACTCACACAAATGCCTCCTTCCGGTATAAAAAGTTTTCTAAAAGTCATAATAATCATACTATTTTTTTAGTAAAAAAGAAACGGAATTTGTGGCAAATTGTCGAAAAATACACATCTTAACAGAAAATTAACAGAAACTTATGTGCAAAAGATACAAAATGAAATGCGGGCAAATACTTGACAAATGCGCTGAATTATTGTATCATAAACTTCGTTGCGGATGACGCAATGAATATGTGCGTGTAGCTCAGCTGGATAGAGCGTTTGGCTACGGACCAAAAGGTCGGGAGTTCGAATCTTCTCACGCACGTCAAAAAGCACCCTTTTGGGGTGCTTTTTCTATTACTGAGGACTGGGAGTAATCGGATTAAGAGCTTGCTCCATATAAACGGCCGGAGTAAGGCCAAGATTTTTATGAATTAAGTCACTTAGGTAACAACTGTTCACACCAATCACATCCGCTATGAGGGAAAGACTCAGCGGTTCGTTATTTTCGATATTCCGAACAAGGAATGTTCTTTATAACTGGTAATGATCCGCCTGTAGAAAGGCGCTCATTGATGCATCAGGTGTATCAGATGGAAGCAATGGTCAGATCCAGGGTGCGCTCACCGGTTACCAGAATGTTTCCGGTGGGGTCTACCCGGATGGTATTGTAGTGGGCGGGATTGTTATAATCCTTTTCATATCCATTGTCATCATAATAGACGTAGCAGGCCGTATCGGTTACATATCCTAAAAGTTTTAGGGATATGCCGGATACTTCGGTGATATTTTCGCCTCCCGCAGACAAAGGAATAATACAATTGGGGCGCAGGAAGAAAACAACCGTATCCAAAGGAATATCAATATAATGGTCTCCGGCGGATAAAAGCACGGTATCATAATCGGTCAAAGATCTCATCCGTATCATGCGCATTTTTTCGGGCAGATAGACGTAACGCCCCTCTGCGTTTTGCTCGTATACAGGTGTTATCATTAATTCATCGGAAAGCATAAGCTGGTCTTCAATCCCGGCGGCCCTGGAATCTTCCGGATAGACAAAACGCATTGGCCGGAAAAGCATTTTACCTTTTAAGGAGGCCTTTACATATTCACTATAAAGATAGGGAAGCAGTCCGTAACGAATCGATAAAAGGCGGCGGAAGGCATCGGTTTTTTCGAATTGATAGATTTCCTGCTCCCTTGTGCCCAGTGCCGAATGGTTTCGCATAAGCGGAGTAAAGATACCAAGAGCAAGAAAGCGTAAAAGCAAGTCTTCCGTGGTATTTTCTCCAAAACCGCCCAAATCAGCACCGATATATAAAAAGCCGCACATATTCAAAGAGGGGAGCATTTTTACAGTCAGCAGGATATGTCCCCAGACAGACATATTGTCACCTGTCCAGATACCGCCGTAACGGTGCATTCCGACATAGGAAGAACGTGAAAAGATAAGAATACGTTTTTCCGGGAGCAGTTCTTCAAAAGCTTCAAAAGCCGAGCGGGTCATGTTGTAGCCATACAGGTTATGCACCTTATCATGACAGAGGATGTTACCGTCGGCATTATGATAAAAGGAACGATAATCCACATCAGAATTAGAAAGATCTTTTATTTTGTCTCTCAGCTCAAAAAATTCATTGACGCCCAGATTTTTTCCGCAGTAATCACCCAGCTCCTGCAATGTGGCAGCAAGACGTTCAGGAGTATAGAAAATAGCCGGCTCATTCATGTCGTTCCAAAATCCGTCAATACCTTGGGTTAACAAGATATTGTACTTTTGGCCAAACCATCGTCTGGCAGCGGGATTTAAAAAGTCGGGGAAACAAACATGACCGGGCCAGACGGCTGCTGTAAAATCGGTACCATCCTCATTTTTGCAGAAATAGTTTTTATGAACTCCCTCTTCGTATATGGAATAGCCCTTTTCGATTTTAATTCCGGCATCAATAATGGGCACTAAATGAATGTTTTCCTGCTTCATTTCTTCCACAAAGGAAGAAAAGTCGGGAAAACGATTTTCATCTACGGTAAAATCCTTGTATTTTTCCATATAGTCGATGTCAAGATACACACTGTCAAGGGGCAGGTGTTCTTCCCTGTGTCTGCGGACTACCGTGCGGATATCGTCGGCATTTTTATATCCCCAACGGCTCTGGCCATATCCCAGAGCCCATTTGGGTGCGATATAGCTTTGGCCGATGAGCTGGCGGAACTGTGTAACGATATCGTTGATGTCTTCGGATTCGATAAAGTATATATCGAGGTTTGCATCCAGAGGAGTGATCAATAACTGATTGGATAAAGTATAGCCGATGTCAAAGGTAAGGCGTGCCGGATAGTCGAAAAAGACACCGAATAGATCTTTTTCACTGTCAATTATCAAAAAGTTATGTGCACCGTACAGAGAGCGTTTGTTTTCTGAGTGATCACAGTCATCAGAGGCAAAACTCTCATAAATCCATCCTCTTTTATTGATTCCCCGAACGGCTTCGCCAAGACCGTAAATCCGGGTTTTATCGTCCATGTGATACAAAAAGGAACTGGTTTTAGTCAGGGAAAAATAGGGAAATGAATCCGTGCAGACAGGTGTGGATACAGTAACCGCATCGGTGGAAAGAGGACTTCCAAAAGTAAATTTTCTAATCATCGTTAACTCCTTTTGCAAATAGTATTTATATGCTATTGTAATACTATCATGCAACAAATAATAGAAATAATGCGACATATTTTAACACAATACTGCTATGGGTGGTGAAAAGATGGATAAAAGATATGATTTAAAAGAGAAAACACTTCATGGAACGATGTCCATGCCTCTGGGGTACTATTTGTGCCATGTGCCTCAGGATTTTGCGGTTTTGCCGGTACATTGGCATGAGGAAATTGAGATAACCAGAATCCGGGAGGGTGAAGTCACGTACTATGTCCAATCGGAGCAATATGTGCTTGGCGATCAAGACCTTCTGGTATTACTGCCGTATACCTTACATGGGATAGAACAGCGGGAGGGGCATACAATGTGCTCTGACAGTTTTGTTTTCAACTTAAATATGTTAGGGGGAACCTATCCGGATTCCTGTGCGGTGACCTATTTTTCGCCGTTGTTGGAAGAGCGTGGGAAGATGCCTGTGATTATCAGGAAACAGGAGCGCCGATATGCGGCATTGAACAGGATATTCGATCGTATTCTATTATGTTATATAAAAAAGGGTTTTGGATATGAACTTAAATTAAAGGCAAGTCTTTTTGAGTTTCTGGGAGAATTACTGACGCCGGAAATGTTAAATAAAGAAAAAAAACAAAATATACAGGTATTGGAAAAGATCAAGCAGGGAATCAGTTACATACAGGCAAATTATCGGGACGATATTTCCATAAAAGAACTTGCTGCGGTTTGCCAATTCAGCGAATATCATTTTATGAGATTGTTCCGCAAGTATACAAATATGACCTGCATTGATTATATCAATACATACCGGCTGTCTTCTGCTTTGGAAGAGTTGGAAAGCACAGATCATTCCATAACTGAAATTGCGGTAAGCAATGGATTTAATACGATTTCTTATTTTAACAGACTGTTTCGTCAGAAGAATGGCATGACACCAGGTGAGTATCGCCGATCACTATCAGAGAATGTAATTCGTCTGGAAGAATAATTTGTGCAAATATAGACACCACAATTGCAAAAGAAAGCACCTCTAAAATTTTTGATTATAGATATAATAAAGAAGGATATCCAAATAAGGACGAACACATACTTTAGAAAAATGGGAGGCAAACAATGAGAAAAAAAATAAAAAGTCTGTTTACAGTAGTAGCAGCAATTACCATGGCCACCAGCATGCTTAGCGGCTGCGGCAGCAGTCCAGCAGAGCCCACCGATGAAAGCAGCAGCCCGGTAAATGAGGCGGCCGAACCGGTGAAAGAAGCTCCGTCAGAAGAAGCTGTAGCGGAAGAAACAGACAATGCAGGACAAACAATTGAAATGGAAGTAGGATACACCGATGAAGCTTTGGAAAATTTTCGAGGAATCACTGATGATTTCACCAAAGCAACAGGAATAAATGTTGAATTGATAACCCCCGGTTCCGACTATGAGACGGTTATGAAAACCAGAATGGCTTCAGGCGATATGCCGGATGTATTTATTACCCACGGATGGTCCATTGCCAGATATAAAGAATACCTGATGGAATTAAATGATCAGCCATGGTTTGGCACGGTGGGAGAATCCATCAAGGGAGTGGTTTCGGACGCTGATGGCAAGGTTTATGTTCTTCCGGTAACCCAGGGAATTAACGGTCTTATGTACAATAAGGAAGTTCTGGATGCAGCCGGTGTGGACTTGGAGTCTTTAAAGACCATGGATGGTTTTATGGATGCCTGTGAGAAAATAAAAGAAAACGGAGCAGCACCGGTATATATTGGCGGAAAGGATTACTGGACCAGTGCCAGCTTCCTGGGAACCTTTGCCCCCGCATATTATACTGCGGAAGGAGCTGCATATCCGTCAGCAGATCAATTAAAGAACGGAAGCTTCGATTGGGAGAAGGACGGTCTGTATTGCTTTAACGATATCAAAGATATGATCAATAACGAATATTTTAATCCGGACTTTATTACAGCCGACGAAACCCAGAGCTTTGAAGCACTGGCCAACGGGAAATGTGCCTTTTTGGTAGGCGGCGTGGCCCTGGAAAGAATCTTACAGTACAATCCTGATGCAACAATCGGCACCATGCCTGTTCCGGCTACCGCAGCAGATGGAAAGATGCAGTATTCCATCGGTGAAGGAAGTGCCTTCGGAATCTGGAAGGATTCAGAATATGTTTCTGAGGCAAAACAATTACTGGAGTTCCTGGCACAACCGGAGACCGCAGCCAGGATTGTGGAACTGGATGGAATGATTCCTGCTTTGTCCAATATTGAGACGGCGGGCAACCGGACTTATACTGCCTTTACGGAAAGTCAGGCGCTGTTTGCTGACAGCATTTGTTATGATAATCTTTTTGATCGTGAATACCTGCCCAGCGGGATGTGGTCGGTACTGTCCGACAGCGTTGTGGAAGTGTTTATGGACCCTGCTGATACGGGTGTCCAGTCAGCAGCAAAGAGTATGCAGGAAAATTATGTGGAAAAATTGGATGCCGGTAATTAGGAAGCCGGTTTAAAGAATCAGGAAGGGAATGGTGGTTAATATGCAAAAAAGAAAACGGCGAATGTATTTGTTTTATGTACCTGCGCTTTTCATAATGGCAGTATTTAACATCATTCCCTTTTTTGAAACATTTGCTATTTCGTTATGTCGGTGGAATGGATATTCCGCCAGTAAAAGCTTTATTGGGATAAAAAATTACCTGGCTATTTTCAGTGACAGCAGATTCCTGATTGCATTTATCAATACCCTGATTTATGGTTTTGTATCAACACTGTTGCAAAACCTGATCGGACTATCCAGCGCCTTTTTCGTAAATTCGCGGTTCAGGGGGAATAGCGTTGTCCGGGTAGTTATCTATCTGCCAATCATCATATCAGGGCTGATCATGGGATATATTATGTATTTTTTCTTTACGTATGACCGAGGTGTACTGAATGAAATATTAGGATGGTTTGGAAGAGAACCCATTAATTGGCTGGCCAACGGCAAAATAGGTGTGACAGCAATCACGTTGCTCAACTCCTGGCAATATGCCGGAAACTGTATGATTATTTATCTGGCCGGATTGCAGAATATTCCCGCGGTTTATGTGGAGGCAGCAGCAATTGATGGGGCATCAAGAGGGCAAAGACTGGTTCACATTACTTTACCGCTGTTGATTCCGGCAATTACCACATCGGTTATTATTAATCTGATCGGTGGTTTGAAACTGTTTGATCCGATTATGTCCCTGACCAACGGAGGACCCAATTATCAGACCCATTCATTGATGACCTATTTGAACAGTCAGTATTTCTTAAAGGAAAAGGCCGGGTATGCATCGGCAATCGGAATCGTCACCTTTTTATTGATTATGATTGTTGCCGTTGCTGCCAACAAATATTTTGAAAAGAAGATGATAGACGTATGAAAAAAAACTGGTGGAAATATCTCATAGCATTAATGATTATTGTAATTTATTTACTGCCGGTGTATGTTGTCGTGACCACATCACTGAAACCAATGACCGACCAAAGCGCCCGCCTGTTGCTGCCTAAGGATCTGTATCCGGGAAATTTTATTAAGGTTTTTCAACACAGTAATGTGTTACGGGGGATTTTAAATTCCTCCATAATTACTGCCGGTACAGTATTTTTGGTAGTAGTACTGGGCAGCCTTGCGGCCTATCCCATGGCCCGGATTAAAAATAAATTAAGCAGCGGTATCAAAATCTTTGTAATGGGAGTTATGATGGTACCGGGAATGTCCATGGTAGTGGGAATTTATTCAATTCTGGTAGGCATGCACGCCTTATCTACCTACTGGGGAATCATTCTGGTAACAACCGCATTTGGGCTGCCGCTGTCAATTTATATGTATTATAATTTTATTTCCTCCATTCCGGATAGTCTGGATGAGGCGGCAGAGCTTGATGGAGCTGGAGTGCTGATGACTTTCTGTCGGATTATTGTGCCCCAGATGAAGCCGGTAACAGTCTCGGTGATCCTGATGCAGGGTGTGGCTTCATGGAATGAATATGGTTACTCCCTTTATATCCTGCAGCAGCCAAAGATGTATAATGTCACACTGGCAGTGAAACAGTTCTTCGGGGAAACCGTAAAAGACTTGAATGGAGCGGCAGCATCGGCTGTAATCGCAATCGTTCCGGTGGTAATTATTTATTTGATTTTACAAAAATATTTTGTACAGGGCGCCATCGACAGCTCTGTGAAAGGATAGGTATTAATATGAAAAAAATAGCATTTATTGGAGCAGGAAGCGTTGTTTTTACCAGAAATCTGGTACGTGATCTGATGACCTTCCCCAGTTTTCAGGATGCAACCATTGCATTAATGGATATTGATGAGGAAAAATTGATGTATGCCACAAAAGCTGTGGAAAAAATTATTGCATCAGGGAATTATCCGGCCCAGGTGTTATCTACCACAAGCAGGGCCGAGGCATTGGAAAATGCGGATGGTGTTCTCAGCACCATCTGTGTGGGTGACATCCATGTATGGGGAAAGGATTTGGAGATTCCCATGAAGTATGGAGTTAATATGAATATTGGCGATACCCGGGGTGTTTCGGGAATATTTAGGGCTCTTCGCACCATTCCGGTGATGATGGATATTTGCAAGGATATTGAAAAATACTGTCCCAATGCCGTCTTCTTAAACTATACTAACCCCATGGCGATTTTGTGCCGGGCGATGCAGTCAGAAACTAAAGTTAACGTTACCGGGTTATGTCACAGTGTTCAGGGAACGGCGGAAATGCTGGCTAAGTGGATCGGAGCCGACTTGGAAGACGTCACTTATACCTGTGCGGGAATCAACCATCAGGCCTTTTACCTGGATTATAAATGGAAAGGAAAGGATGCCTATCCGCTGATTAAAAAAGCCGTGGAGGAGCATTATAACGAAGAAATCGTGCGAAACGAAATGTTCCGGCATCTGGGCTACTATGTAACGGAATCCAGCGGACATGCTTCGGAATATGTTTCCTGGTTCAGAAAGCGGCCGGATCTGCTGGAAAAATATTGTACTCATGGAACGGCATGGAATCCGGGACTATATTTTATGGCCAGAATCGATTATGATAAAAATGAAAAAACCTGGCGGCAGGATTTCCTGGATTGGGCGGATAATCCGGTGAACCTGAAAAGAGGAAACGAATATGCAGCACATATTTTCAATGCCATCTTTGGCGATGGAACCCTATATAAGTTTAACGGCAATGTCAGAAACTTCGGTCTTATCGATAATCTTCCCACTGGTTGCTGTGTAGAAGTACCGGTGCTGGCATCAAGGGCTGGACTGGAACCCATCAAAGTGGGGAAATTGCCGGATCATCTGGCGCTGCTGACAGATGTCAGTGCCCGAATCGAAGAACTGGCGATTGAAGGAGCACTCACCGGTGACCCGGAGAAAATCTACCAGGCTTGTTACTTTGATCCGCTTTCTTCAGCAGTACTTAGTATGGCAGAAATCAAGACCATGGTTCGGGAGATGTTTGAAGTAAATAAGGAATATTTACCACAGTTTAAATATTTTGATAACTAAATTTTGAATAGTTAAGGGGATGTTGCGGAATTATTTTAGTATAAATAATTTTGCAGCATTTCTTGCATTTGAGAGAAAAGGGAGCAGAGGATGAAACAAAAAAGCTTGAAAGTGGCCATTAATACTATATTTTTGATATCCATAGGAATTCCCTTTGCCGTTTCCATTATGGTTCACAGGCCATTGATCGAACAATTGATCCTATCCAATTACCGAACCACGACGAGCCTGACGTTGCAAAGTATGGCGAATCATATTGACAGCTATGTTGATTCCAGTGAGAACTTCTTCTTTCAATATTTGTTTGATGAAAAGCTGGCCAGATTTTATTCCTATACGGATCGTTATGAAATCACCTTGAACAATCGTGAGGTTTTTTACAATTACTTTAAGATATCGGTAAAATACCGGGATACGGCGATAAAGTATATGGCATCAGGAAATGATTATATAAAGGGCATCTCCTTTATTCCGGAGCATGCCAATACGGATAAGGTCTTTTGCCTTGGAAAAAATCAAAACAGTGTGGAGATTCTGGAACTGGGGGAAACCGGGCTTGAGGACTTGCTAACAGAAGTTAAGGATATCTCTTTAAAGCAGATACTGATTACTGAGAATGTCAGGAAACAGGCACCGGAAGGCTGCTTTACCATGGCAAGGCAGATTAACCGGATTGAAAAAGCCAAAAGATGGGGGTATGTTTTCCTGGATATCTCTAAGGATATGTTTGATACGGTGGTCAGCAACTTTAAGCTGGATAAAAATGCCGATGTTATCATTTCTTACCCCGATGGTCAGGAAGCTTATGCATCTTCGGAACAGATTGATCAAGAACAATATTATGTTTATTCGGCCAGATCGGATGCGGGCTTCTACATTGATTATCTGATTTCTAAAAGTACGGTCACAGAGGCCGAAAATCGCTTATATTTTATTTTCATCGGGGTATGGACGCTGGTAATTCTGCTTGCTTTTTTTCTTTATAGCCGATTGTTTAAGAATATTTCCGATGCAACCGCCAGGATCATGGATTTCATCGGTCATTATCAATTGGATGATAAAAAATATGAAATTGAGCAGTTCCATGAAAACGGAATTGTGGAATTTGACAACATCAGCAGTGCGCTGGTAGATATGAAAAAGCGAATCGGGACATTGGTGGAGGAGGAGTATATCCTTAAGTTAAATCAGCAGATTGCGGAATATAAAGCCATGCAAACCGAAATCAATCCGCATTTTTTAAATAATGTGCTGGTTTCGCTGATGGCCTTAAACAGACTGTCTGACCAAACGGCGTTGGAAGCAGCTATTATTAGCCTGTCCAAGATGTTCCGCTATACCTGTGAGCATGGCTATGATTCAACAATTGATAAGGAATGCCGGTTTATTGAGTCTTATTTAATGCTGGAGAAGTTAAGGTTTGAAGAGCGGCTGATTTACCGGATAGAGGTTGAACCGGAGGTGGGAAATATGGTAATACCCAAACTGTTGATACAGCCTATCGTGGAAAACGCCATGAAACACGGATTTGTTGATAATAACAAAATGACGGTTCAAATTCGAGCAAGCAGCTTATCGGACCGGGAAAAAAAGTATATCTGGCTTACCGTAGCAAATAATGGGTGTCCGATGGACAAAAAGAAACTGCAGGAAAGAAGCGGAGTGGGAATCAGCAATGTGGGAGAACGTCTGCGTATTGTTTATCCTGATTCTTTTATGTGGTACTCTGCGGATTCGGTATTCGGTACCATCTGTAATCTGCTGATTGTCATCGGTGAATAAGTGGAGAGGAGCGAATATGAATATATTGATTGTTGATGATGAACGGCTGGTTCGGGTGACGTTACAGCTGATGCTGGAAGAATTATATGGAGAAGAAAATGATATCTATCAGGCCGGTAATGCGGCAGAAATGGAGGCCATGCTGCAAAAGATGCCTTTTGATCTGGTTTTTCTGGATATCAACATGCCCAAACAACAGGGCCTTCAGGCAATGGAACAGATAAAAGATCAATATAAAGGCTGCGCATGGTGTATCTTAACCGGATACGGTTACTTTGAATACGCCAAAAAGGCTCTCGAGCTGGGAGCGAAAGGGTATTTGCTTAAACCGCCGGATTCCAATGAATTGAAGGACTTTATGGATCATATTAAGGAAGAACGCCTGCAGGAACATAAAAAGGATCGCAGCTTCTTTATCGAAGCGGTACGAAAAGGTATTTATCTGGATGATTTTACCGATATCCGGCAGACCGAAGGGAATTTTAATCTTTCTGTTTTTTGGGTGGATGCCCGGAATGAGGAACGGTGTAGAAATATTTATCAGGATTTATATCAGAGACTGGATCAATTCATCAACCATATTACGGAAGAGGATACTGGATTTGGACTTTTCTTCGGAACTAACGGAGAATTATGCCTGTTGATTAAGGGAGAAGGACAGCTGCGGATCAACAGTTTCTTAAAGCTGCATTTTCACGAGTATAGTGAGGAAGCAATGATAGTGGCATTTGTGGCGGAGTTCCAGGGAATTCAGGCGGTAAAGACAACGCTGCAGTTAATGACAGCATTGTCACCTTTGCGTTTTTATCAGAAAAACCTGGATATGGTCAGAGTGGAAGATCTGAATCAGGATACGGATATCATGAAAAAGCAATATCTTGGCGAACAGCTGGAACAGCTGACTTCGAAGTATTTTGCCGGGGATCTGGAGGGTTTTAATCATTTGGTACAGAAGATGTTGGCTGAAAAGGATGACAGCTTGCCATTGACCGAGGAAGTCATTGGACGCCTGAGTATAATATGGGGAGC
Organism: Lachnospiraceae bacterium; assembly: GCA_031556725.1. GTDB lineage: Bacteria > Bacillota > Clostridia > Lachnospirales > Lachnospiraceae > UBA935. Next base: position 130,630 of record JAVBSL010000006.1, read on the forward strand.
TGACTTCAAGGCAGCAGATATCGAAGGGCTATTACAGGAAATGAAAATGTTTTTTACCAAAGACCAGTTACAGCTTCAGTCACAGAATCAGATTATTCCGCAGATCTGCAAATATGTTGAAGGCAATTACATGGGAGATGTGTCGATTGAAAAGATGGGCTCGGTTATGGCCATTACGCCCACCTATCTAAGCCGGATATTCAGGGAAAAAACCGGTGAAAAGTATATTGACTATGTGACAGGGGTGCGGATGGAAAAAGCCAGAGAATTGTTGGAGGTGGGGCAGTATCCGGTAAAACAGGTCAGTGAGATGGTGGGGTATACCAGCGAGAAATATTTTTCTAAAGCATTTAAGAAGGCTTTTGGGATGAGTCCTTCCGGTTATCAGAAATAGATAAAGAAAACTGTTGCCCATATTTGTTATAATCAATTGGATGTTTAGATTTCATATGTACAATATTGCTGTAACCCAAATCAATTGATAGATGAGAATTATTTACAGCAATTTTACGAGGATTTCTTTTTGCATATTGACTCTTACGTCACGTAATCTTATATACTTAGACTAATAAATGCAAAGGAGAAAGAGTATGAAGGATATTATTAGATGTGACGTAAATGAAGAATGGGCACATTCTGGGACAGTAGAGGCCGGTGGCTTTGTCTTTTTAAGTTATTGTGTAGGCAATATCGGACAGCCTGTTGAAGCACAGATAAATGGAGCATTTGACCATCTGGCCGACAGACTGGAAGCGATTGACTTAACGTTAGAATCAGTAGTAAAACTGGATGCACTGTTTCGTGATGTTTGGGATATTCCGCTGATGGAAAAGGTCATCAAAGAGAGATTTGGCGGTAAATATCCGGCACGTAAGTCTATCCAGACAGAATTTGCTCATCGCGGTGGCGCAGATGGATTAAAATTTCAACTGGATGCAATTGCATATAGAGGCTAATAGTATAAAAAAGAATATTATTTGACAACTATCACCATATGCATCATCTCCAAATACAAGAAAGTTCTCAAAATGTACTCATTTTGGCAAAAGGTGAACCATCTCTGCGTGGATAGCACGGACCAATAAGTGACTTATACAAATACTACCATATTTCAATTAATATATAAATAAAATGTTACAGGTGATGTTTTGTTGGAAGGAAGGAATTATGGAACTGCAATCAATCAGCATAGTATCTAAACAATTTAATATATCAGTAAGGACTTTACGCTATTATGAACAGATTGGCTTAATCTCCAGTGATAAGAAAAATGATAGTGCTTACCGCTTTTACAACGAGGACACCATTAAAAGAATCCAGCAAATTATAATCTTACGTAAATTAAGAATACCGTTGAAGCAAATCGCCGAGATACTGCAAGACGAAAATGTAGCATTAGCAATAGAGGTGTTTCAACAAAATCTTAATGAAATAGATGATGAAATAATTGCCCTGTCCACCATCAGGAACATCATTCAATCATTTATTGAGCGGTTGAGCAGTAAAAATGCAAAATTGCAATTAGTGGATGATCAGAATCTATTGGAAATTGTGGATTCTTTAACAGCTTCAAAAATCAATTTTAAAGAGGAGAAAACTATGGATGCATTAATCAAAGCAAATGAAAGACTGAACAAGTTAACCGACCGGGATGTCCGGATGGTATATCTGCCACCGATGACAGTGGCGTCATATTGTTGCAAAGATAACAGTACCGGTGATATTGCCGGCGAGGCAATCATGTCATTATCGATTGACCTAATCGGACAAAATCCCGATATCCGCCGTTTTAACTTTCTTACTCACAAGGAAAATAGCGTAGAAAATGATGGGTTTGAACTGTGGGTAACGATTCCGGAGGATATGGACATCCCGGAACCTTTTATAAAACGGTATTTTCAGGGTGGGCTATATGCTTCCCATACGATTCCCTGCGGGGCATATGAAGAATGGAACTTGTTAAAGGAATGGGTCCATGAGCAAAAGGAAATCGGCGTGGACTGGAGCTGTCGAACCGTCCCTGAAACAACAAATCGGGAATGGGTCCTTGAAGAAATTTTAAACTATCACGGAATCGTAAACGAAAATAACCCGGGCGGCTGGCAGGTGGATTTGCTACTGCCGGTGATAAAGAAATAATCTGATCTGGGAGACGATAAATGAAAATAAGTAAAGAAGATGCCTGCCGGTTTTTGGTCAGCTATCAGCATTTAAACGATTCCACCGCACTTTACGGTACGGAAGGAATTTTAGAGTACATCAGAAAAGTGGGATGCATACAATACGATCCGTTAAACATAATAGGCCGTAATGCTGACCTTGTGCTGCAGGCAAGAGTCAAGGATTATAACGTAACGATGCTGGAGCATCTTTTGTATAAAGAGCGGGCACTTCTTGATGGCTGGGATAAAATGATGTCTATCTATTCCAGTGAAGATTGGCCGTATTTTCACCTTGCCCGTGAGCAGAGAGGGAAAGAAACCATTGCAGTTCTGGAACACCGCAAACAATCGGAAGCACTGCTTTACACCGATGCCGTGATGGATAATCTTATGCAGAATGGCCCCATGCTGCCCAAACAGATTCCTCTTGGGGCAGCCACAGCGAGCAGCTGGGGACATCGAAACCTTTCCAGTGCCACAATGGATTATCTCTTTCACATCGGTAAGATCGGAGTATATCAGAAGAACAATGTAAATAAAGTATATGACCTGATTGAAAATCTTCTTCCTGCCGATATTCTTAACCAGCCCAATCCATTTGAAAGCGAATACGATTTTTGCAAATGGTATGTATACCGAAGAATCGGCAGCGTGGGGATGCTTTGGAACAGAAACGGCGGCGGATGGCTTGGACAGTTCATAAGTGATAAAAAGCTGCGGCAGCGCATTCTTGATGAATATGTTGCAGAGGGCTTGCTTCAACGTGTTGAAGTCACAGGCATACCTGATCCGTTTTATATCAGGAGCGAGGATGTTCATTTTGATATAGATAAAGTAAATGAATCGGATACTATGCGCTTTATTGCGCCTTTGGATAATCTGCTTTGGGATCGGGACATGGTATCGAAATTGTTCGGTTTTGATTATTCCTGGGAGGTTTATTTGCCTGCGGCAAAAAGAAAATATGGCTATTATGTGATACCGGTACTTTATAAGAACCGCTTTGTTGCGCGTTTTGAGCCGGAAAAATCAAACGATCATGTTCGTGTTAAAAACTGGTGGTGGGAAAAAGACATACAGGTTACAGGTGAGTTGAAGGATTATGCAATGCAGGCGGTGGAAAATTTCTCGATGAAAAATTTCTTAAAGAAATGAAAATAGCAATTTTTATTAAGACGAATCCGTTAGTATCATATATACTATATTATGATATTATCGTGAACGGAGCGTGAAAAAATGGGAAATAACAGCATAGTAATGACAGTTATTGATTTCATTGAGGAAAATCTTGAGGAAAAATTAAGCCTGGATGAAGTGGCTGATAAAGTTGGTTACTCAAAATTTCATTTGAACAGATTGTTTTCAGAAAGTGTAGGCTGTACGATTTATAAATATATCCAAATACGCAGGCTGACAATAGCGGCTGAAAAACTCGTCAATACCGAAAAGCCTATCATTCAGATTTCCTATGAATCAAATTATGACTCACAGCAGTCATTTACCCTGGCGTTTAAGCAACTATATCTCTGTACGCCGCAAAGGTATAGAATGATTGGAACTTACGCCCCAAAATTAAACAGATTTACCATAAACAACAGTGCTATGATGATCTGTAAATTTAATGCGAAATGCGAGGTCAGGGCGGCATGAGTACAATACCATATGTGATAGAACAAACAAGCAGAGGAGAGAGAAGTTACGATATTTACTCCAGGCTTTTGGCAGATAGAATCATTATCCTGGGAGAAGATGTAAACGACACCACAGCCAGTATAGTTACGGCGCAGCTATTGTTTTTGGAAAGTCAAGATCCTGACAAGGACATAAGCTTTTATATTAACAGTCCGGGCGGTTCCGTAACAGCAGGTTTTGCTATATTTGACACAATGAATTATATAAAATGCGATGTATCGACAATTTGCGTTGGACTTGCTGCGAGTTTTGGTTCCTTTTTACTCGCCGCCGGTACCCGCGGGAAGCGATTTGCTTTACCAAATGCCGAAATTATGATTCATCAGCCGGCTATATCCGGAGGAATGAAAGGTCCTGCCAGTGACATTAAGATAATGTCCGATCATATGCAAAAAAGCAAGCAAAGACTGAATCACTTATTAGCACAGAATACCGGACGGAGCATCGAGGAAATAGAACGTGATACAGACCGAGATAATTATATGTCCGCAGAAGAAGCCAAAGCCTACGGCATAATCGATTCCGTTATATCAAAACGTTGATTTTTACAAATTGACAAAGAAAAAAAGCTGTGATATTATGTGTAATCATGCGAGGGAACTGTAAAAAGTTGAAAAAGGTAAGACCTGACCTCTTGACCTGTCGGCTAATACCGGCGTAGGGAAGCAATTTCTTACGCTCGGATTGCGTCTGAAAGAGCTTCCAATATTTTATTGGAGGTTCTATTTTTTTTAAGGAGGAAAAATTATGTCGTTTATGAAAGAAGTACATAAATCTTCAAAGGGTATCTGGGACGATTGCATGGCAACGCCTTTTGTTCAGGAAATTAAAAACGGTACCTTGCCAATGGAAAAATTCAAAGAGTATATGATTCAGGACAGTATCTACTTAAAGCATTATGCCCGTATTTTTGGAAAAGCCATCTACTGTGCCGCAACATTAAAAGAAATCCAGTTGTACTACTCGGCACTTGCTTTTGTGACAGACACGGAAGCGGCGGTAAGGTTAAACTATCTGAAGAAGTTTGATATGACAGATGATGATATTGAATTGATTGCGCCTTATAAAGAAAACCAAAACTACATTGATTTTATGGTTGAAATAGCGGAAGGCAGCAATAGTTGTGAGATTTTGATGGCAATACTGCCTTGCTTGATGAGTTATTGCTATATATTTCGCATTATTGCGGCTGAACCCATTGCCAGGGATTCACCCTATTGGGACTTTATCAGTGATTATGCAACCGATGATATTGATGAATTATATAGTCAGTGGTACGCTTACGCAGATGAGAAATGCGGCGAACTGTCAACGTCGGAAAAGCAAAAACTAAAGGATATTTTCCTAAAAGGCAGTTTGCTGGAACTTGATTTTTGGAAAATGGCTTACGGGAGGACTGCACATGAATAAAGTTTTAAGTATTGCCGGCTCTGATTGCAGCGGCGGTGCCGGTATACAGGCGGATTTAAAGACATTTTCCGCACATGGTGTCTTCGGCATGAGTGTAATTGTTTCGGTGGTTGCTGAAAATACAAGCCGGGTCATTGATATTCAGGATATTACACCGGACATGATCCGGAAACAGATGGATGCTGTTTTTGAGGATATTGAAGTGGACGCTGTGAAAATCGGAATGCTTTCTACACCGCAGTGTATGGAGGCTGTTGCAGAAAAACTGATACAGTATAAACCCAAAAATATTGTAATTGATCCGGTTATGTATGCAAAGAACGGATGTGCACTAATGCAGCCGGAAGCGGTTGACACTTTGATTAAAGTGATTCTTCCCCTTGCCGATGTACTGACCCCGAATATTCCCGAAGCAGAAGAAATCTCTGGGATGAAGATATTATCAGTGGAGGATATGGAGACCAGCGCAAGAAAAATTCGTGCAATGGGCTGTAAGGCAGTGGTAATCAAGGGTGGTCACGCCAAAGGAACGGCCGTTGATGTACTATTTGACGGAGAGCAGTTTACACACTTTGAAGCGGAACGGATAGACACCAGGAACACCCATGGCACCGGCTGCACCTTTTCATCAGCCATTGCGTCCCAGCTTGCCAGGGGCCTATCGGTTAAAGAAGCGGTGAAAAAAGCAAAAGCCTATGTGACTGGTGCAATTGAACATTCACTGTCAATCGGCAAGGGGAACGGTCCCACTCATCATTTTTATGATCTATATGAAAATGGCTTAAGAGAGGATAACCTATGATTAACAATATAATTTTACAATTGGAAAAAATAAAAAGCATTAACCCTTTGATCTATCATATTACCAACTATGTTACCGTTAATGATTGTGCCAATATCTGCCTTGCCATCGGAGCATCGCCGATTATGGCTGATGATATGGAAGAAATTGGTGATATTACCGCCATAGCTTCAAGCCTTGTAATCAATACCGGTACATTAAACAAAAGAACGGCAGAAGCTATGATCAGTGCCGGAGTTGAGGCAAATAAACGGGGTATTCCGGTTGTTTTGGATCCGGTCGGTGCCGGTGCATCCGGGCTTCGCAATGAAACGGTTTTGCAGCTTTTGGAAAAGGTGAAATTTAGTGTTATACGAGGAAATCTTTCGGAAATCCTTTATCTGACGGAAGGTCATGCCAACACCAAAGGAGTGGATGCAGCAGATGAGGACAGAGCCTTTAGCAGCGTAAAGATTGCCAGCCGCTGCGCTGATGCGCTGGGCTGCACAGTTGCTATAACAGGTAAAACAGATGTTGTTTCAGATGGACAAAGAGTATTGTGTATTAACAACGGACATGAGATGTTATCCAAAGTTACCGGGACAGGATGTATGTGCTCCTCACTGATTGGTGCCTTTTGCGGGGCAAATAATGATATGCTTATGGCGGCAGCGGGTGGTATAATATGTATGGGTATTGCCGGAGAGCTTGCTTATGAGGTATCAGAAAAAGCAGGACTGGGCAGCTTTCATATATCACTGATTGATGCAATCGGAAATATGAGCAGACAAATATTGATAGAGAGGGCAAAAATTTATGCGCCATCCTATTGATTATAGTCTGTACCTTGTTACAGATCAGCGCTTAATGAGCACAAAAACCTTACGGGAAGCAGTCGAACAAGCTGTTTCAGGGGGCTGTACACTGATTCAGCTTCGGGAAAAGGAGCTTTCATCTTACGATTTGTATCAAACGGCAGTAGAAATAAGAGAGGTTACCAGGCGCTGCCAGGTACCGCTTATCATCAATGACCGAATAGATATTGCTTTGGCAGTGGGAGCAGATGGGGTACATGTGGGACAAAATGATATTCCGGCCAGAGCGGCCAGGAAGATTATCGGCAATGAGATGATTTTAGGCGTATCGGCAGGATCTGTCGAGGAAGCCATAAGAGCTGTGGCTGATGGGGCTGATTATCTTGGTGTTGGAGCAATGTTTCCTACTGGGACAAAGGGCGATGCAAAAGTTGTTTCGATGGAAGAATTAAAGAAAATCAGAGCGGCGGTTAACTTACCGATAGTCGTTATCGGGGGGATAAATAAAGAAAATGCTGCTGAATTTATTTCCTGTGGAATTGACGGCTTGGCGGTAGTTTCTGAAATTATTGCGCAACCGGATATTAAGCGGGCGGCTGAGGAAATCTATTTTCATTGCCAGCAAATAGCAAAAAATATCAAGTTTTAGTTTTGGCTTTCGTTTATCCTACTAGCGAAAGGTAAAGGTGATATATATGGAAAAGACAAAAGGATACCTAAAAAACTATGTGGGTACAAGTTATGAAGTGGGAACGCAAATAGGAAAATGGGCGATGGCTACTCCTGACTTACTACAACGGCTATTATTGCCACCGAATGCTTATCCGCAGGATAAACTTACTAAAATCGTTGACTTGCTTGATTCTTATGGACAAGGTATCAACGAGGAAATCAAAGGATTTGCAGATACCATAGGCGTTTCCCAGGAACAGGTGATTTTTTACGCAATGACCTATTTAGAACGTGGGTGCAGTTTAATGGCGGCATTACCGCAAAAGATCGAGAATGGTCACACGGTAATGGCAAGAAGCTTTGATTTCAACAATGAAATGGACGAAATGTGCTTTGTTTTTACGGATGTCAAAGGCAGGTATAAACATATTGGTTCGACCTTAAATTTATTCGGTAGATGTGACGGAATGAATGAACATGGACTTGCTGTTTGTAAGGCTAGTAATGGGCTACCGGTTGGTAACTTTGAAGGTGCTCAAAAAGCAGGGGTAACGGGTCTGAACTTTTGGATTGTCGTTCGCAGTATACTCGAAAACTGCAAAAATGTAGAGGAAGCAATTGAATGGACAATGGATGCACCAATTGGCTATAATATTAACCTAATGTTAGCAGACAGTCATAACAAAATAGCATTGCTTCAATGTATTGACGGTCATAAGGCATATAAAATATTGGATGGGAACAGTGATGAAACATTTCTGAGTGTAACAAATCATGTGCTTCTGAAAGATATAAAGCCTTACGAGAAAATGCTCATTGAAAACTCGGTAATCCGTAATGACAGAATTGTTAAAATGTTTGAGGAAAATAAGCAAATTTCAAAAAATGACATAAAGAACCTGCTGTCAACGTCATATCCTGATGGGCTTTGTTGTCACTACTATAAAGAGTTTTTCGGTGTGATACGCGCTATGGTATTTGACACAACGGATAGA
>JAVBSL010000004.1:0-214848 GCA_031556725.1 Lachnospiraceae bacterium
TAGGCTCCTGTTCTCGGTACGCTAAGTGCATCGGCGAGACAGATTATGTAAAATCCATTACAGCGATCAGAAATGGTGGATATGCCACTGCTACGGATTACATATCAACGATTACATCAATCATCAAAAAGTATAATCTCATCCAGTATGACAGATGTATGACCGGCGGGACCGCTGCGGTGAAGAATCCGTATAAGGAGCCATCTGTAAATATCTGCAGGGGATCGTCCGGGGAAGTCGTTAAATGGATCCAGTGGGAGTTGTGCCGGAAAGGTTGTGCTGTAGCCGTAGATGGTGTGTTCGGAGCCAAGACATTGGAAGCGGTGCGGGCGTTCCAGGCGTTCCAGGCGGCCAACGGATTGAAGGTAGACGGCATAGTCGGACCGGTGACCAGACAGGCACTGAAAAGTTAATAGTTTCTGATTATGAGGGCGTACCGGTTGGTGCGTCCTTTTTTGCGTATAGATGGGTAACTGCCTTGAAAGAGAATGTGATAACATTAAAATAATCCTCATATACTACTATAAAAATAGCAAAATACAATATGTAGTAGTTGACAATAGATGATATAATTATTATATAAATATTATATGTACGGAGGATAAAGTGATGGAGAACAATATAATTTATGCAAATGGGTTTCAACTCTCAATAAGCACATTTGAGGCTCTATTAATTTTTAAGGTTGATAGCCCTGTCTTTGACGAAAACCATAACATTATTGATACGGTGAGAGAAAATGTAGCAGACATAAGAATTAGCCCGGCTCTGGCTAAGGTTATTACCGGCATACTGGCAGAAAATATAAGGCAATATGAAGAGCAGTATGGCGAGATAAATCTTCAAAGTTATTCGAATCAAAATAGCGAGAAATAGTATGGATAGTAAATTTCAAGAAACCGATTATAAAGGCCGGGTGGTAACTTGCACGAAATCACAGTGGAATACACATATTGCTTCAGGCCATCCGATTATGGCAGGAAATGTCGGAGCAGTCAAGGATACTATAAAAAATCCCGATATCGTATACCAGAGTAGTCAAAACAGCGAAAGAGAGGTATACTTTAAATCGTCGAGTTTTTCTACATACGGAAAAACCCTTATGACAAAAGTAATTGTTGAGTATACTGACGATCAAAAAGGGAATGATATAATAGGAAAAGTAGTTACAGCATTTCCAACAAAGGAAGTGAAGGGAGGAATCAGCAATGCTATTTACAGCAAATGAAAAATGGAATTACGATTCAAAATTTGATGTAATGTATTATGTATTTGGTGATACCTCTAATTCTTATGGAGATGACCAGACAGATAACATTGTTGCAATGCGTGATATTGATTCGGATGAAGTCCAAGGTTACACTATCTTAAATTTCAAGAGAATATGCTCTGCTATGGAGACTGAATACAATATTCTAAAAGACCTTATAGATATAAAGAAGGCATTGTCTTTTTGCAAATGATATCATTTTCGTTAATTACAATACTTAAGCCCTTACCTTAGCCGGTAGGGGTTTTTTTACGTTTTGCCCAGATATTGCATATTGACAAAAACGAACATATGTTCTATTATAATTATACTATCCCACTTAGCATATTTAACAAAGTTTCCAGAATGTGAAAATGGATTTTGACACCTAGAATACCGGAATCTTACTTTGTTAAATTTTTATTACCATTTTATGGAAATTTTATTGTGAATTTAGACAAAAACATGACGATAACAAAAATAATTGGTAAAAAACAGCGTTTATTTCCAGTGCAAAAATCCCACTTTTTGCCTATTATATATATAGTTAACATATTGTATGGTTTGTGGAGGGTAATTCTAATGAAAAAAGGAGAAAGAAGGTCACTAAAGAAGTTCTTAAGGAGGGATGCGGATGGAAGAATATAAGAGGGCAATTATTGATTATATTGAAAAGTCAGCAGATATATCTTTTTTAAGAATCATATGGTCAATAATAATCTATCACGAAAAGGTGTAGCGTAATGTCGTCAATATGTCGTCATTGACATTGAAAACATAGATATATACGGGGGTTATAACTAAAAGACAACTTGACTTTTAATCAAGTTGTCCGGGGTTCGAACCCCCGCACGCTCATTAATGATAAGGTATCAGATGTAAATCTGGTGCTTTATTTTTTTCACTTTACGCTGGGGATTGTGAGTGCAAAAGAAGCAAGATGTATTAGAGAATTGCAAATAATACGTGACGAGGCTGCGGAACATGAAACGCAGCCTCGTTTGATGATACCAACAGATTTGCAACACCAGAATCAAAACAGTTTACTATCGCCAAATTAAGTTAAAAAAATAGTAACAGGGGGTTGAAAATCTGAGTCAAAGCTTTAAAATAAAAATATAAGTACTTTGACCGAACTGCATTGACCGATTCGGACAGAAGGAGGAGGATCATGAACGAACAGTTTTTAGAACTTCCGGAGGAAAAGCGGCTTAGGATTCTCAATGCCGGTTTCGAAGTGTTCGGCAGCAACGAATATAAGCGGGCCTCTACCGACCTGATTGCTGCGAAAGCGGATATCTCCAAAGGGTTGTTATTTTACTATTTTCATAATAAGAAATCCTTTTATCTTTACCTGTTCCGGTATGCCGAAGATTTGCTCAAACAAAGTGTACTGGACAGAAATTTTGGGGAAATTCATGATTTTTTTGAACTGTGTGAATATGCTGCAACCAGGAAATACCAAATGCTGGCGCAGAATCCCCATATGATGGACTTTGTGGCTCGGGCTTTCTTTTCCCAAAAGGAAGAGGTATCGGAGGAAATGGATAACCGGGTCGCCAACGCCGTCGGGGAAATATTTACAGCTTATTTTAATGAGGTTGATTTCAGCAAGTTTAAGAATAACGTGGAGCCGGTAGAGATTCTGCGGATGCTTACTTGGATAGCAGACGGCTTTCTCCATGAACGGCAGCGAACCGGAAAACAAAACAACTATGAGGCACTGATGGAACACTATGACAAATGGATTTATTTATTAAAGCAGGTTGCTTATAAGGAGGAATATCTGAATGAGTCATGTAATTGAAACCAGAAAGCTGACCAAATCTTACGGGAAGGCAAGGGGAATCATCGACGTTGATCTGGAAGTGGAGGAAGGGGATATTTACGGATTTATCGGCCCTAATGGGGCAGGAAAGTCCACCACCATCCGGACGCTGCTGTCGCTGATTCATAAAACTGCCGGCGAGGCATTTATCTTTGGGATGGACTGTGAGCAGGAAAAGGTGAAGATCCTGGAGCAGGTGGGATATCTTCCCAGTGAAGTATTTTATTATGATAATATGAAAGCTATTGACCTGCTGAAATATTCTGCCAGTTTTTATCGCAAGGATTGTACTGCCAAAATCAGGGAACTGGCGGATGCTTTAGAGCTGGATCTGAATAAACGTATCGAGGATATGAGTCTGGGAAATAAAAAGAAGGTGGGAATCGTCCAGGGCCTGCTGCATTCACCACGCCTGATTATTCTGGATGAACCCACCAGTGGTCTGGATCCGCTGATGCAGCGAACCTTCTTTGAACTGATTGAAAAGGAAAATAAAAACGGCGCTACGGTATTATTTTCTTCCCATATCTTAAGTGAGGTTCAGCGGATATGCGGAAAGGTTGCCATTATTAAGGAAGGGCGGATCATCAGCAAGCAAAAAATTGCCGATCTGCAGCAAAGTACTTATAAAAAGGTCAGTTTTACACTGGCCGGAGAAAACGCTGCCCCTTTATTTTCACTGGAGGGGGCAACCAGTGTAGAGGTGGACGGCCACCGGGTCAGCTTTCTGTATAAGGGCGATTGTAACCGCCTGCTGACGGCACTGAACCAAAATCCGTTAAAGAACATTGATATCGAGGAACCGTCACTGGAAGAGATTTTTCTTCATTTTTATGTGGACCAGGGGGTATCTTAAATGAATGTATTCAAATTTGAATGGAAGGCACAGGCAAGAACCGCAATCAGTTGGGCGGTATCCCTGCTCCTTTGTCTGATTGGACTGATGGTCTTTGTTTTTCCGGTTTATGCCGGGCAAAAGGAGGAATTGGCTAAGGTGCTGGAGGGGTTTCCACCGGAGTTTGCTGCCGCTTTTCTGGGTACTTCGATTGATACGATGTTCAGCTTCGGAGGATTTTATGGTTTTGCATTTATCTACTTATCCCTGATGGGCGGGATCATGGCATGTACCTTGGGATTTAGTGTTTTTGCCAGAGAAAAGAGAACCAGGAGCATGGATTTTCTTTTTACCAAACCGAAGACCAGGATGACTTTATTCTGGGCAAAATTGACTTCCTGCCTATTATGGCTGATTCTGATGAATGGTATTTATATTTTAACGCTGGTGCTCCTTAATATGCGCGAGGAAACGGATCAGGCAATGCCTGGCAGGTCTTTGCTTGCCGGTCTGGGAATGTTGCTGACACAACTTTTCTTTTTGGGTGTGGCGGTCTTTGGAGCAGTCTTTTTGAAAAAAATCCGATCGGTATCGGGCGCAGCTATGGCAGTGGGATTCGGTGCTTTTATTCTCACTTCGCTGTACAGTATCATGGGTGAGGAAAGTCTCCGGTATATTGCCGTATTTAAGTATTTTGATCCGGCAGCGGCTTTTGGGAGCGGCAGTTATGAGGTCAGGTATGGAGTATTTGCGCTGGCCATGGCCGCCTGTCTGATTGTGACTGCCTACATAAAATATGTAAAAAGCGATGTTCATGCGGTGTAAGGGAGGAGCGACGATGAATATATTAAAAAGAGAATTAAGAGCAGGTTTAAAGCCTTTCCTGTTTTGGTCCCTGGGACTATTTGTCCTGGTTTTTGCAGGAATAACCAAATTCACCGGTATCAGTACCGGCGGGGATGCCATTAAGCAGGTGGTGGATTCCATGCCGCGGATGGTGACGGCCTTGATTGGGTGCGTGGGTCTGGACCTTACCACTCTGGGCGGTTATTATGGTGTCTTGTCTTTCTTTTCCCTGCTATGTGCGGCTATTTATGGTGTCTATCTGGGAGACAATGCAGTATCCAGAGAGGCGGTGGACAAAACCTATGAATTTGTTTTTACCAAGCCTCGTTCCAGAGTCTATATTCTGGGGATGAAGCTGGCATCGGCATTGATTTTTTATACATTGTTCTGTTTGCTGAATTATCTGTTTTCCATATCAGCAATTAAAATGTTGAATGTGGAAAATGATTTGAACAGCCAGATGGTATTGTTTACTTTGGCAGCTTATTTATGCGGACTGACATTTTTGGGGATTTCGGCAATGTTTGCAGCGGCGGTAACAGAGGCTGAAAAGGGCAGCCGGTATGCCAACCGGACGGTGATGATTGCTTTTGGAATGGGAGTCGTGATTGATATGCTTGATCATCCGGGGATATTAAGAGTACTTTCGCCGTTTAAATATTTTCCGGCCGGACGGCTGCTGGAAAACCATCTGGATGCCGGTTATGTACTGCTGGCGATTCTGATATGGGCAGGAGCCAGCTTTGCCGCTATCCGCTGGTTTGACAGGAAAGATTTAAATGCAGTGTGAGGGAAACCTGACACTGCATTCATTTTTTTTACTCTGTTATGGGTCGGAAGATGTAGGATAATATACCTGGGATGGGTTGACAAGGGTTGACAATTAAAATGTAATTGTTAAGTAAAGGAAAGCATGATAAACTATTCGCAGACAGCTATCCAAGACATATAGAAAGGTATGAAACGATGAGACAAAATCAAAGTATGACAACAACCATTATGCGGGATATGACGGATGGTGTAATGGTTATAGATAACCATGGTGAAATCCAGTATGTAAATCCCTCCGGTGAGCAAATTCTTGACCAGAAAACGGACTATATGCAAGGAATTAAATATATTGATTTTATGGATAAGCAGAACATAAATGATGACTTCCACCAGTTTGTGCTGGATGCTGTTTATGACAAAAGCACCACTCACAGTGGTGTTGTTTCCTATGAGACAGCAGTCCATGAAAAAAAGCTGAAAATATCTACATCATTTGTTTTTAATGAAGATAAAACAGAGCAGCTTGGTATTTCGGTTGTTTTTTCAGATGTGACCGAAACCGAAAGGCTTACCCGGCTCAGGCGTGATTCGTCGGTCATTTTTTCTGTTTTAATGTCCTGTATTACGCTGTATATCTTTATTTGGGCGGCGGTTAAGGAATCATCTTTTAACATTGCACCAAATACGATGACGCTGGTGGTTGAGATTATGGCCATTATTTCCATGGTTATTGTTTTAAAAAATACCAGTTTCATGATTTCTGATTTTAATCTGCGTCTTAAAAACCCGCTGCACGATATGCTGCCGTCTATCATTATTTCGGCTTCGGTTGTGGCTCTTATGGTGGTGATCAAAGCGATTGTAATAGGCCTGAAAATCCCCTTTTTCCCCGCTGACCGGCCTTTTTTGGATTTTGCCCCTCTTGGTATTTATGCACTTATTTATCCGCTGACCGCCCTGCTGCAGGAGGTACTGGCAAGATGTATGATGCAGACAAGCCTATGCCATGTTTTCACTGGCAGATACGCCACGATGTTGTCTATCTTTGTATCTTCCTTAATCTTCGGGACAGTACATATTGCCTATGGCATCAAATATATGCTGGCAGCGTTCTTACTTTTGTCAGCTTTGGGATGTTACTATGCGAAGAGCCGTAATTTATGGGGCACAGCCCTTATTCACTATGTCCTGGGCGTATCCGTGGTTGTTTTGCATTACACGATTTAACTTTTTTGATTTTCCCAACATTGCTTTGCCAATAATTAGCTTGGTATATACTTATGGGCATATGACTCAAATTGTCATTTGTGGTCTCATTTTGTTAAAAGAAGAATGACTGATTGTCTGGTGATTTTCCTGTGCTATATTAGAATTAGGAAGATGACCAATGTAACAGGAGGGAGGAACAGAAAGAATGAACAGGAAAAAAGAAATTTTGTTGGGCATTATAGCTGCTATTCTGGTTTTAGGGATGTTTGCGGCTGTTGGCTGTGGGAAAAAGGAGGATGCATCATCCGACTCCGGAAAAGGGAAATATGTCTATCTGCCAAAAGGTGAGGAAGTGAACATTGGTGATGGATATATCAGTCATTATTTCGAGAAGGAAGGAATCCTCTATTATTTGCTTACGGAAACCAATCCGGAAACCGGGGAAACAAAAAACCGGCTTAATCAGATGGAGCTGGCTTCCGGGAAAATTGAAGAAGTGCCGATTATGGAAATAGGCGCAGATTCTTATATTCAAAAGGTTAAGCTGCAGGGGGAAGACAACTTTATTTTCTGGGTTTCCCAATATAGTGATCAGCAGACCGAATACATATTGTATCAGACTGATAAGAGGGGCAATACGGTTTCAAAGAAAGACTATACCCAGATTGTCAGTGATATGGGATTAACATATGTTCAAAATATGGAAATCAATGAACAGGGAAATATATGTCTGGCCGGAAGCGACGTTGGTGGAAAAAATAAGATTCTTGTATTGGATTCCGCAGACCGGGAAGTTTGCAAATTGGATTTTGAAAACTATATTAACAGTATTTTTATCGGTGATGATAACAATTTCTATATCACATGTTACAGTCAATCCGGCATGGAAATGAGAATGGTTGATGTAGTAAATAAAGCAATAAAAGAACCGGTTGATATGGGGCAGATTCGAAGTCTGGGTAATTTGATTCTTGGTGCCGGTGAGAGTGTTCCGTTGGTAAGTGATGGATTGACGGTTTATGAAGGAAATCCCACCAGCGGGCAGATGACTCCGTTATTTAATTGGCTGGATAGTGGTGTTGCCGGAAACAATGTAACCGGTTTCGGCAGTACGCAGAACGGTGATATATGGGTATTGGTAAGCAATTACAGTTTCCGAACCAATAGTGCAAAACTCCGGTTTACCATGCTTGCCAAGACACCGGTAAGTGAGGTGAAAGAAAAGGAGATTATTGTTTTTGGAACTACTGTTTTGCGGACAGACATTGAAACGGCTATTATTAAATTTAATAAAACCAATGAAAAATATAAGATTCAGGTTAGGGAATACCCGATGGATGTCGAGGGCGGTCAGGCTCAGTTTATAGCCGACATTGCCAGCAAAAACGGTCCGGACATTATTGACCTGATAGAAGTCAATATGAATAAACTTGTTGCTAAAGGCGTGCTGGAGGACTTAAGGCCATATATAACCGGTAAGGATGGACTTTCGGAGGATGAATATCTGGAAAATGTAATGGCAGCTTTCACAGTAGATGATAAGCAATATGGACTCCCCATCGGATTTAACGTTTATACCCTGGCTGGGAAAACATCCATCGTGGGAGATAAGCAAGGCTGGACTGTGGATGAGATGATGCAGCTGGAGCAAAGCAGACCGGAATCGAAGATGTTTGAAGGCGAGGCTATCGATGTTTTAAGAAGCCTGCTGTGGGTAAGTACAGATCAGTTCGTGAACTGGGAAACCGGTGAATGTTCTTTTGATGGAGATGAATTTATCAAGATGCTGGAGTATGCTAAAAAATATCAAAAAGACAGCACACAGGCGCCCGCTTACGGTATCTCCAGAGAAGCCCTGTTAAATGACGAAATTTTATTGACTCAATGCTATGTAAATTCACTCACCCAGATACAGATGATGGAAGGCGTATTTGGCGAACCGGCCACCTTTATCGGATATCCGGTGTCTGACGGAATCGGAGCGATGATTCAGGCCAACAACACATACGGCATGAATGCCAAGTCGAAGCAAAAGGATGGTGTCTGGGAATTCTTCCGTTTCTTGATGTCAGAAGAATACCAGGTGGGATTAACTGACGGAACTTATGGATTCGGTTGGACCCTGCCGGTTAAAAGAAGCGCTATTGACAGTATTTGCAAGGAAGCGATGAGGCCGGATTATTATACGGATGAAAACGGTCAGAAAACCGAAAAAGTAAAATCAAACTGGTGGGGATTCTCAGACTACACGGTGGAAGTTTATGCCGCCACAGAGAAAGATGTGGAAATGTTCTGGCAGGTAATTGAAAATGTTGACCGGAGTTATCAGGATGATATACAGTTGTATAACATTGTCCAGGAAGAATCCGAAAGCTATTTTTCAGGGCAAAAATCAGCAAAGGAAGCAGCCGACGTGATACAGAACAGAATGCAGCTTTATGTTAATGAGAGCCGTTAAGGCCTTATATAATTAGTACTAAAAAACTCCGGAATCTGGTAAGTTGATTTCGGAGTTTTGCGTTATCTGGACGGTTATAATAAAAAAATACTGATTTTTATTAATGTGTAGTATAATAGATAAAAAATACAATAGGAGAATACGCGATGAATGGTATACTTATTTTATTAGGTTCGGCAGCAATACTTGTTTTAGCATATATTTTTTATGGTGGGTATTTGGCAAAAAAGTGGGGAATAGATAAGAATAGCATGACTCCGGCTCATGAGATGGAAGATGGAGTAGACTACGTTCCGGCCAAAAAGAGTATTCTGTTTGGCCATAACTTTTCTTCAATAGCAGGTGCGGGACCGATTAATGGTCCGATTATTGCGGCGATGTTTGGATGGCTTCCGGTGTTGCTGTGGATATTGATCGGCGGAATCTTTTTCGGAGCGGTACAGGACTTTGCCGCCCTTTATGCCTCGGTAAAAAGTAAAGGAAAATCCATCGGATATATTATTGAATTGTATATAGGAAAAACGGGGAAAACACTGTTTCTTTTATTCGTATGGCTGCTTGCCATTCTGGTAGTGGCCGCCTTTGGCGATATCGTAGCCGGAACCTTTAACGGATTTACAGCGGAGGGTGCAGCAAACACGGCCAATGCATCTGTTGCAACTACCAGTATCCTGTTTATTGTAGCAGCAGTAATTCTGGGAGCTATATTAAACAAGTGTAAGATGAATGAGTGGGCATCAGCAGGAATCGCCATTGCTTTTCTTGTTATATGCATTATGCTGGGGCTTAAATTCCCGATATATTTCAGTAAAAATATCTGGCTTTACTTTATATTTATATATATACTGGCTGCTTCCGTAACACCGGTTTGGGCACTTTTGCAACCCAGGGATTACTTGAATTCTTTTTTGCTGGTAGCAATGATAATAGGGGCTTTTCTGGGAATTTTGATTGCAAATCCGACGGTAAACATAGCAGCTTTTAATGGCTTTGTTGTAAATAATAACTATTTGTTTCCATTTCTGTTTGTAACCATTGCCTGCGGAGCGGTTTCCGGCTTTCATGCACTGGTTGCGTCCGGCACGGTCTCGAAACAGATCGATAATGAGGCGGATATGAAACCAATTGGATTTGGTTCCATGCTGTTGGAAAGCTTTCTGGCAGTAATATCATTAATAACGGTAGGAGCGTTGGCGGTAGGCGGGCAGATGCCGGAAGGAACGCCGCCGGTTATTTTCGCCACGGCAGTATCGGGATTTTTAATGAAGATCGGTTTGCCGGAAAGTGCCACATATACAATTATAACCCTGGCAATTTCTGCTTTTGCACTGACGTCACTGGACTCAGTGGCACGAGTGGGACGGCTCAGCTTTCAGGAACTATTTCCGGAAAAAAGCATTCTGGCCAATAAATATATTGCTACGATCATTACATTAGGTTTAGGTTATCTGCTTTCGGTTAACGGATATGAAAAAATCTGGCCGCTGTTTGGCTCCGCTAATCAGCTTTTGGCAGCCTTGGCTCTTATTGCCTGTGCGGTATTCCTGAAAAGTACAAAAAGACAAGGATTTATGCTTTATTTACCCATGGGATTTATGCTGGTGGTAACTTTTACGGCATTGAGTATGAGTATTGCTTCAATACTGAAAAAGCTGCAGAACGGCGGATTTTCCATACTTTCCGATGGCTTGCAGCTTATCATAGCAGTTTTGTTATTAGGTTTGGGAGTGATGGTAGCTTACTCCGGAATTAGAAAACTGATGGGCAAAGCCGATTCAAAGTAACGGAAAAGGTAGTTCCTTTATCAACTTCACTTTCAACAGTTATTTTGCCATCATGGATATCTACAATCCATTTTACAATAGACAGGCCTAATCCGCATCCGCTGCGGTCACGGGATTCGTCCACCCGATAAAAACGGTCAAACAGGAACGGAAAAGTTTTCCTGTCGATTCCGATACCGTCATCTGTAACATTAATGGTCAGGGAATCAACCTGTTCTGTTATATTGACCCAGACGTGACCGCCGGGACTGCCATATTTTATTGCATTTTCAACCAGATTTAACATCATTTGGGTGAGCAGGCTCTGATCCATAAAAAGTTGATAGTCTTTTTCGGTGGTATGCAGCAAGGTGATGGAATTGTCCTCCGCTATATCCGCAAGCTGTTCTAATACGGTATCAATGATTACATTTAAACCGGTTAATTCAAATTCAGGTACATATCGTCCTTCTGTGCCACGGGAAAGCAGGAGCAGTTGTGAAATGATTACATTTATGCGATTGCATTCAGCTAATATTATGGAAAGGGAATTTTGGGTCTCCGTGTTTTGTTCCGTCGCCAAAGCCATTTCCGCATTGGCCATAATAACAGATATGGGTGTTCTTAACTCGTGGGATGCATCGGAGGTAAACCGCTTTTCATTTTGAAAGGATTGTTCCAAATGACTTAACATTCTATTAAATGTTTCAGTCAGCTCCCCGACTTCATCCTTACATTTGATTTCCTGTATTCGTTTTGACAAATCATCGGTTTCTATGTTTTTTGCCAAAGCAGTAATTTTACTGATGGGCCGCAGAGCTCTTTTGGCAATCAGGAGACCGCCTAAAATGGTAACAAGGAAATAGATAGGCAAAGCAATAATCAGCATCATGAATAAAGTGCTACGTAAGGTGGCTTTCATGTTTTCCAGGGAGCGGCAGATTCTTATTTTAGCAATCGGTTTACCTTCATCATATGCGATATTGTCATATAAAAGCCAGTTAACGTCATTTTGATTTATTTTCTGCATGTTTTCGCGGGTAAAGGGAATGTTAAAAAGCCAGCTTAACGAATGATGTGAGTAAACCACTTTATCATCCACATCCCATATGATGGTGGGCAGGTCATAAGTTGTTTCGGAATCGCTCCAAATGTATAGGACCGAGTCAGTGCTTTGATAATCGATGTTCATAATGGTTTGTGCCATTGCGGATTCAAGCAGATTTTTTTCGCTGCTGAATAAGGAATTGGAAATCGTGCGGTATAACAGGGGTAAGAATGCTGCCAGCAAAATGGAAGTCAACAAGGTATACCACAGGGTCATTTTAATTCGGATTTTCATTCTTCTTCACACCTTAAAATATAACCCGCACCTCTAACGGTGTGGATTAACTTTTTTTCAAAATCTTTGTCGATTTTATTACGAAGATAGCGGATGTAAACATCCACAATGTTGGAATCATATTCAAACTCATTGTTCCATACATGGTCGGATATCTGAGCCCGTGTCAAAAGGTTATTGGGATTTCTCATTAAGTATTCAAGCAGGGAATACTCTTTTGAGGTCAGGTTTATTTTTTGGCCGCTGCGCATTACAATATGTTCATTTACATTCATACTTAAATCTTCAAAGAAAAGAGTATTATCTTTGCTTTCCCCTTGTCTCCGCATAAGGTTACGAATCCGTGCTAAAAGCTCTTCAAAAGCAAAGGGCTTCACAAGATAATCATCGCCGCCGAGATTTAATCCGGTTACCCGGTCCTCTACGCTGCCTTTTGAGGTTAAAATTAAAATATTGGATTTATTGCCCTCTGTCCGGAGCTGTTTTAAAAGTTGCAGACCGCTCATTTTAGGCAGCATAAGATCTAAAATAATACAATCATATTCTGCGTTGCTGGCATAGTCATACCCTTCGATGCCATCAAAACAGGAGTCAAGAAGATAACCTTCAGACTTTAGCCGCTTGGAAATTACCTCATGCAGAGATTTATCATCTTCAATCAATAACAGTCGCATATGCTACCTCCATCGTTTTTAGTATAGCATAAAAACAACCGGAAAATTCTGAATTTTTCCAGTTGTTTTATTTTTATTTAACTTGTAATACCATTTCCAGTTTCTTATATCCATAACAATTTGCCAGAGCGTTGTACCTGATTTGATTTTCACTCAAATCAACCGTCTCGTTTTCAATATCAACGTTATTACCATCAAGGCGATAGCTGAAATTGCTATAGGGCTCTCGAATAGAGGGACGTACATCGGATAAGTCGAGCTTGCCTGTCCTTTTATAGTCGTCAACGGCATCGGCAAGCATATCTTCAAAGACGACAGCCTGTTTCTTGAAACCGGGAGTGCTGGCGTTGGCAATATTATTAGCAATAATGTTATTTCTTACAACTAATGCGTCCATTGCTGCGCCAATAATTTCATTTTTTCCGGATAACAATTTACTTAATTGTATACCTCACGCCTCCTTTTCATTTGTTTTAGTGTAATATTAAACTCCCGCTGTTATATGCCAACTTACCGGGCCCCTCCCGATGTGCAAAGCTAACATATATCTAATTAAAATATTACATTAAAAAAATGAAAAACAGATGAGATTTTACAACAAAATAATCTAAACTGCTTGCATCAGCCGGATATAAAAGGCAACCGTTTCATATAAGGTTTCTAAGGGAATCCGTTCGTTATGGCCATGAATCATAGCCCGCTCCGCTTTGGAAAGCTTCATCGCCGAAAAGCGGTACACCCGGTCGGTAATCCGGCAATAATGGCGTGAATCGCTGCAGGCCATCATCAGATAGGGTGAAATGATAACCTCCGGCCAGGTGGTATGAATAACCTGTTTCAGGGTTTCCCATTCTTTACAGGAGGTATCGGAACAGATGGAAGGATTCATTCCGTTTACCAGCTTGACCTCGATCTTATCATTTTTAATAACCGTTTTCAAATAATTCAAAGCAGAGTCTATGGTAGTACTGCCAATCAGCCGAAGATTAATCCCAAAGGATGCTTTCGGCGGCAGGACATTAAAGGCCTTGCTTCCCTCCATCCGGGTTACGGCACAGGTAGTGCGCATCATGGCATTCAGCTCACCGCCGGATATCTTGCAGATCAGTTTCAGCAAGGGCAGGAAGCACCACAGGTTAGCAAAAAGTAATTTATATCCAAAGGTGGAATAACGTCCCAGGGTATCGAACATTTCCGCTACCGGTTTGGTAAATTCAGCCTCAAAAGGATGTTTTTCCAGATTTACCACGGCCTGAGACAACTGTCCAAGAATAGTATGGACCGGCGGTGTTGACGCGTGACCGCCCTGGCTTTCCAGAATACACTCTACATTGACGCTGCCTTTTTCACCAATACCAATCAGCGCACAGGAACCTGCAACTCCCGGGAAAACATTTTCCACGATGGCACCGCCTTCATCAATGACCATTGCCGGCTTGATGCCTTTTTCCTCAAGTCTGGTCACGATCCGCGCACAGTCTTCCCCATCGATTTCCTCTTCCCCCGAAAAAGAAAAATAGATATCCTGCCTGGGTACATAATCTTGTGACAGCAGATGCTCTGCGGCTTCCAAAATACTGCATAAGGTTGCCTTGGTATCCAATGTTCCCCGGCCCCATAAAACATCATCTTCAATAATTCCGGCAAAGGCCGGTTTCTCCCAATGTTCTTCATCAGCAGGAACCACATCATAGTGAGCCATGAGAACCACCGGCTCATCTTTTTCCTTACCTTGCCAATAATATAGCAGACCGGTTTTGCCGATTTTTTCTAATGCACATTTTTTGTGAATCAGGGGAAAGCGCTCTTCCAATAAGTCTGCAAATTTATTAAATTCATTGCGGTCTACCAAAGCGTCGTCCCGGTGGGAGACCGTCTTACAGCGGATCATATCGGTCAGATCAGCCACAGCTTTTTCTTTAGGAACAGAAACTTTATCCGGCACTGCCGAAGGCATCTGGTATGGCTTGAACCGGACCGCCCGGATGATAATAAATGTAAAGAACAGAATCAGGAGCAAAAGGAGTAAGAGTAATATTTTTAAACCCATGACGGCGCCTTTCTATAACATGTTTTTCTTATATAAAAATCTTGCGGCTCCGATGGAAAGCAGGGCTCCTACCGGAACCAGAATACCTACCGAAGAAGCAAGGGAGGGCACTAACAGGAAAAGGATCAGCATAAATAAAAGCGGAACCATGGCAATTTTCCAGTTTTTGCTGACATATACCACGGCCAGTCCGCCGAACAGAGAGGGCAGGATATTGTCAAAAGCCGGTTTTAGCACCGGAGAATTTAGTATCGGGGTAAGCTGTGCCAAGAGCAAAACGCCCACTGCAATGACCAGTGTGGTAACAATCGAACTGGTTGCCACGGCAATGGTAGAAATCACTTCACCCTCTTCGGTATTGGGTTTTACTTTATTGTTTTCCATGGCGTTGAGTGCGGCCGGTACCTTCAGATTGGTCAGGTTTCCGGTTACAAATCCCAGATAGGAACCGCCGGTTCCAAGCATCGGAGTAAAGGTGATAACCTCAATGGTTCCCACAGTCCAGAAAATCGGCGCAACACCTAACAAGCCTTTCAGAACGGGGGTCATCCCCGGCCAGGCATCGTAGTAAACGCAGACGGCCACGGGAACACAGAGAATCAGGACAATTGCCGTCCAGATCCAGACTTTTCCATAAAAATGTGTTTTTTCATAATATTTATTATTCAAAGCAGTATCCTCCTATTTGATAATAATCGGTGTAATTACCACCGCAAAGGCCATGGCTCCCAGCATACTGATGGGAAGGGCATAATTTTCCAGCCATTTGATGTTACACTTTTTAATCAAGAGTCCGCAGATGGCCATCAGCATGGCGGAAAATAAAAGTACGAAAATCGGGATCCAGCCGGGCAGGCCGCTGCGGATATCGGCAAAGACCATGCCTAAGAAGGCGGAAATCATGCCCAGGAACATGGCGGTTATAAATAAATCGCCCCATTTGGAATCCTTATTTTTGATTTTTACCAATCCGTTTTGAATTTTACGAAGTAAGATAGGTACCAGTAGGATGCTGGGAAGGATTCCCAGTGTCATTACCCAGGCAATGGCAGAATAAACCTTGGGATCGGTCACTGTCTCGGACAGGGAAATACCCAGAGCATTGGCAGTGGAAGTGGCAGCAGGCAGCTCGTAGGTGATGGCACCGATGACGCTGAGCCGGATCCACGGCAGGGGAAGTCCTAAAAATTTGGATAAAGTGATGACTCCCAATAGAATAGAAAAAGCCGGGGCCAGAGTAAATAAGGCAGTGGAAGCAATGGTTTTATGAATTTGTTTCATATCCATTCCCAGTTTCCCGGCCTGCCTGTATGCCCTGACCAGAAAGAAGACCGACTGGGCAATGACAAAAAGAATGACCAGTGCTGCCACTAAAAAAAGAAAATGACTGTTGGGTGAAAAGTTCATTGGTTTTCCTCCGATTTGATATTTTTGTATCTTCAGTATACAATGTTTTACAGCTTTCTGTAAACTGCTTCAAATTATAGTTTTATTTAAGGATTCTTTAATAATTCCCTTGGTAAATTAAATACAACAGGAAGGAGATTACCATGTATAGAAAGATATTGAAAAAAGATTTAAAACGAAAGAAGACAATGAACATCATCTTACTGCTGTTTATTATTTTATCAGCCACTTTTATGGCCAGCAGCTTGAATAATGTGGTATCCATCATGACTGCCATGGATGGTTTTTTTGAAAAAGCAGGGATAGCCGATTATATCATTTTTGCCTTACAGGATGAAAAAAATCATGATGCTATTGAGGGTTTTCTGGAAGAAAATAAGCAGGTGGAAAATTATTCTCTGGATACAAGTCTTTTTACTGATGAAGGTTATGTACATTTGGAAGATAACAGAGAGTTCAATGCTGTTCGCTCTTTGATGATTAACAGCCTGGAGATTAGCCAGTTGCGGTTTTTTGATGAAAATGACAGAGCGCTCACCCATATTGAAGATGGTGAAATTTATATGAACCGTTATGATATGGCTGAAAATAACGTAAAAGAAGGTGAGCATCTGTTTATTGAGGATGAGAACGGTTACAGCAAGGAATTTGTTGTGAAGGGAACCTTTAAGGATGCCCTGCTGGGTTCCGCCATGATAGGACTCAATCGTTTTCTGGTGAGTGATGCGGATTACCGGGAATTGAATGAAGAGACAAAACTGCCTAAAGTGGAGATGTATTCTATCCATACAAAGGATATTTCCGGGTTCGAACTGAGTTTTGCAGGGGAAAGTAACATTACTACAATGCTTTCCAGCAGCAAAGATCTGATCAGGTTTTCTTATGTAATGGATATGGTGGTTGCAGCTATTTTGTTGGTGGTGAGTGTCTGCCTGATCTTGATTTCTATGGTAATTCTGCGGTTTACCATTGTCTTTACCCTACAGGAGGAATATCGTGAAATCGGTATTATGAAAGCCATCGGAGTAGCCGGAACAGATATCAGAAAACTGTATATTGTAAAATATTTGCTGCTGGCACTGGCGGGGGCGGCTATTGGATTTGGGATAAGCATACCTTTTGGCAAGGTGCTGCTGAAACAGGTCTCAGATAATATCATTATGTCAAATGGCACACCGGGAATTTTTATCGGGCTGGTTGGGGTTATTCTGGTGGTAATAATTATCATGATGTTCAGTTATTTTTGCACCCGAGCTATTATGGGATTTTCACCGATAGATGCTATTCGAAACGGCTCTAATGGGGAGCGGTTTCATAAGAAAGTTCTTTTCCGATTGAGCAAGTTTCCGAAAATATCACCGGCTTTTTTTATGGCAGTCAATGATATTGCCAGCAGCCCTAAAAGATTCGGCAGCCTGTTTCTAATTTTTATGCTGGGAACGATTTTAATCCTGATCGGCGTAAATTCTGTAAATACTTTAAACGGTGATAATATGGTTGTTTTGATGGGTATGGTAAAAAGTGATGTTTATCTGGCTTCCAATAGTGAGGCTTTGAAGCTGATCGAGGCAGGTGAGCGACAGTATACAGAAGATTATTTGACAAAAATGGAAGCAAGGTTAGCGGAGCATGGTATTTCAGGAAAAGCAATAACAGAAGCAGCCTTCTACTGCAAACTGTCATGGGGGGAGAACAATGTTAAAGTGACGGGATTACAAGCCCTTGGCGCAGCAGCAGAGGATTTCACTTATATAGAAGGATATCCGCCCAAATATGAAAATGAAGTGGCGCTTAGCCATGTTACGGCCCAGAAACTGGGGGCCAAAATCGGAGACAATATATTAATCAGCATCGGTGAAAGTGAAAAGGAGTTTATGGTAACCGCTCTTTTTCAGTCCATGATTAATTTGGGAGAGGCAATAAGGTTTAGTGAAAGAACAGAACTAGACTATGGAAAAGCATCCGCCACCGGTATTATTCAGATTATTTTTGAGGAAGAGACATCGCCGGAAGAGGTAAAAGAAATATTTCCGGAATACGCAGTCTATCAGAGTAAAGAATATATTGCCCATGTGATGGGAGATATATTGGGAAAGATGGCAGACGTTAAGATGATTATTGCAGTGGTGGTGCTGGGAATTAATATGCTGGTGGCGGTACTGATGGTAAAAACCTTTATTACCAGAGAACGGGGCGAGATAGGCATCCTTAAGAGCATTGGCTACGGCAATAAGGCGATTGTAAAGTGGCAGGTAAGCAGAATCGGCATTATTATGATATTGTCCGTTGCCGCCGGGATAGTACTTTCAGATCCCCTTGGGCAGTTGTCATCGGGAGCAATATTTCGTATGATGGGCTTGAAGGAAGTGCCGTTTACGGTTGTCCCACTGGAAGTATATGTACTGTATCCGATACTGCTGTTGATAACAGCTCTGGCAGGAAGTCTGATTACGGCCCGGGATGTAAGGAAAATTGATCCCAGAGAAATGATGAATATAGAATAGGAGTGTGAGAATATGACCAAAGCATTGGAAACAAAGGATTTGTGTAAGTCCTATATTGTAAATAAGCGGCAAAATAACGTATTAAAGAACATTAGCTTCATAATCGAAGAAGGTGAGATGGTAGCCATTATGGGTCCCTCCGGTTCAGGGAAATCCACCTTGCTTTATACGGTTTCCGGGATGGACCGGATTACTGCCGGAAAGGTGCTCTTTTTTGGGGAAAATATCGGCGAGCTGCCGGAAAAAAGAATGACTGAATTTCGTTTAAACCGCATGGGCTTTATTTTTCAGCAAATGCATATGCTGAAAAACCTGACAGTTCTGGACAATATTATCCTGCCGGCAGTACAGTCCCGGCAAAATAAAGAAGGGACGAAAAGCATTGCGGAACGAGGTCAGGATCTGATGAGAAAAATGGATATTATTGAAGTGGCGGACAATGATATCACCGAAGTTTCAGGGGGGCAGCTTCAGCGTGCCTGTATCTGCCGGAGCCTGATTAACCGGCCACAGATTATTTTTGCCGATGAGCCCACCGGAGCCTTGAATCGCAGTGCATCGACAGAGGTAATGGCGGAACTGAACCGGATTAACCGGGAAGGAACGACGGTAATGCTGGTAACCCATGACGTGCGGGTGGCAGCAAAATGTTCCCGGGTGTTGTATTTGGTTGACGGCAGTATCAAAGGAGAATATAGTTTAGATAGTTATAGCGATGACAGCAGTTTAAAGGAGCGGGAACGTTCTTTAAACAACTGGTTGATGGAAATGGGCTGGTGACCCGAACAGTCAATGGAGGAAATCATGAAGGATATACTGGTGGTGGAAGATAATCAGGAACTGGGAGATTTGTTATGTGATTTTCTTAGGGCTGAAGGGTATACGGTACAACTGGCGTTCAGCGGCGAAATGGCAGCTGACTTCATTGATAAGGAAGAAGTGCGTCTTGTTGTACTGGATATTATGCTGCCGGGAATGGACGGATTTGACCTGTGCCGGCAGATCAGAAAGGAAAACAGTGTTCCGATTATGATGGTCAGTGCCAGGGGAAGCAAAGAAGATAAGCTGAATGGATTGCTTCAGGGAGCCGATGACTATATCGAGAAGCCTTATGATATCGATATTTTGATTGCTAAAATCAACGGTATTTTTAAAAGAAGATATGAAGCATCCGTTATACAGGCCGGTAACTTGAAAATGGATAAGAAGAGACACAAAGCGTTTCTTCTAATGGAAGAAAAACAGGAAAAGGAATTGACTTTAACGGTCAAAGAGTATGAGCTGTTGCTTCTCTTTATGGAAAACAAAGGAAAGGCTTTGAATAAAGAATTTCTGTTCAACAAAGTATGGGGGGTTGACAGCTTCAGTGAGCCACAGACGCTGACGGTGCATATTAAATGGCTGCGGGAAAAAATCGAAAAAGATCCGGGGAAACCGCAGCATATTCAGACCGTATGGGGCGTGGGATACCGCTTCGAATAAAGGGAGGTTAGTGTGAAAAATAAATTTTTCACACGCAAATTTGTGCCTACGGCCCAAAGTTTGCAGGTATCGGAAAGGCATGGCTATAAGGATGAAGGGATTTGGACGAACAGCAGGAATATGGATGGGCGTAATGGCGGTTATAATAGTAACCGCTAATATCCTGTTGTATTTTGCGGCAGAGGGGGAAGACAGCCGGGCATATCGCGTTCAAATCAATCGTGTGGAACAGATTATCAAAGAAGAAGGAGCAGCTTCTGTGAATATCGGGAAATATCCCAATATTTCAGGGATTACGGTACTTTCACAGGAGGCTGACGAGGAAGAAAAGCACCGGTTTTTTGCAGACGGAGAAAATGAGACTGCCATCAGGTATATTGATGGGATCTATTATCGGATTGACTGGACTAATGACATCAAAAGTGACAAAGCAGAGTTGACTATTTGGGTAAATACGATAATGGCAATTATGTCATTATTTGTGTTTGCTTTTCTTATTTTTATTAAAACCAAGATTTTAATGCCTTTTCATGAAGTGACAAATATGCCTTATGCCATTGCCAAGGGGAATCTGCCAGGGGAAATCAAGGAAAATAAGAATCGTTATTTCGCCCGGTTTATCTGGGGGCTCAATTTGCTGCGGGAAAGACTGGAAGAGCAAAAGGAGAAGGAACTGGCATTGCAGAAGGAACAAAAGACCATGATTCTTTCAGTTTCCCACGATATCAAAACACCTCTAAGTGCCATCAAGCTGTATGCCAAAGCGCTGTCCAGAAATCTGTATGATGAAACTACGGATAATGAGCGGCAAAAGGAAATCGGTGAAAAAATATGTCAGAACGTTGAAGTGATTGAAAGTTTTGTGGCCCGTATCGTGGCCGCATCCGGTGAGGATTTTCTGAACCTGACGGTTGAAAATAAGGAATTTTATCTTTATGAGTTGTTGCAGGAAGTGGACGGATATTACCGGGAAAAGCTGTCTTATCTGCAGACCGATTTGATAATGTATAAAGGAACCAATTGCTTGCTGAAAGGCGATCGGGAAAGCAGTATCAGGGTACTGCAGAATATAATGGAAAACGCTATTAAGTATGGAGACGGAAAGAAAATAGAAGTATCTGTATCGGAAGAAGAGGGCTGCAAGCTGATAACAGTATCAAATGACGGCTGTAATCTGGCAAAAGAGGAAGTGCCGCATATCTTCGAAAGCTTCTGGCGGGGTTCCAATGTGGGCAATAAATCCGGAAGCGGTCTGGGACTATATATCTGCCGTCAGCTGATGATGAAAATGGATGGCGATATATTTGCCCGAGTGGCTGAAGAAAACATGAAAGTAACAGTCGTATTTCGAATGGTATAGATCGTTTATTGATATGTAGAGGGAGGAAATTAGTTCCCTCCCGGTCCATCTTGTCTGGGGCGTTCCTTTTCAGGCAACGGTTCTGTAGGTTCGGTTTTGTCGGTGGTGGCGGGATAATCGATATCCGGGATATTGCCATCATCATAAGAATTGTTGGATTTGTCTTTGATTTCTATCATGCTTCACACTCCTTTCTGAGGATAGTATGTGCAGGATAAAAGGAAATTATTTACAAAAATAGAAATTATTTATATAATTCCAGGACCCCAAGGGGTTCAAAATAAATCAGGTACTTGTCAACAGTGGTATGCAGGCCGAATTTATTCTTATAAGATTCGATGGCATCCAGAAAAAACTGCTCCGTAACATCCAGGTATTCGGCTGCTTCGCTGACCGAATTGCAGCCATGCTTAAAGGCCTGGATAATCTCCTGTAATCCCAGACAGTAATTATAAGCCCACATTCGTGCCCGATGCTCCTGCTTCCGGCTGTCAACAGTGGATTGATGAATGATATTTCCGTAGGAGGTATGGTGATGCCCTAATTCTTCGGAAAGAATACAGGCTTTTTCCTGTTGGGTTTTTATGTCTTTGCTTAGTGCAATCGTGTTATTGCAATAAAGTCCCTTTATTCGATTACTTTTAAAATGGTAATTTTCCAGTAATTCAATGTTTTCAGCCAATGCTTCATTTTCTAAGGATTCAAATCTGTTCATTTCAACACCCCTTTTACTATATGGTATGATACCAGGGTCAAAAGGTCATGCGTTTCATGCTTGCATGAAAAAGTATGACTTTGGGACCCGCCAAACATGAGAAAGTAGCTCGATTAGAGCGAATTTCGAATGTTTTAGGATTGCGGGAGCATGAAATGCGTAGCAATCCGTGGTATCATGGGGGCAAAATACCTTTTGCCCCCCAACATCATGGTATCAGATAAGCAGTACCATAAAACGGACTTACTTTCTTTTGTTTCTGACAAATTCAGCGAATTGCTTTATTTCTTCCAATTCATCTTCCGTATACTCATCCCCGTCAAAATGAGCCGCAAGAGTCAGCGGATCAGTGCTGTCCCCATCCATCAGATAGGCAGTGGTAGTTTGCAGGGCTTTGGCAAAAGCAAGTATTTTTGATTGGGGCAAATCCACTTTGCCGGCCTCGATTTTAGCAATTGCCGTTTTGTCGGCATATCCCACCTTCTGGGCAAGCTGCTCTTGTGAATATTGTAAATCATTTCTTAACTTTCTAATTCTGTCGTATATGGTTTCCATGATTTTACCATCCCGTTTTCTATGATTTATATAGTAATATTAACATGGGGTTGAAAAAAAATCAACATTAATAAAAAATAGTTGACAGAAATTCAACCAAAGTGTAAGATAAATACAGGTTGAATTATAGTCAACTAAATTGCGATTTTTATTGTGTTTGGATAGAATATTATTTGATTTGACAATAATACAAATTTTTTTACATTCATAGTGGAATGTAGTTCAACTAAAACTGTTTTTCTGATTGAGATACAGGGTATCCATTTCCCTGTATGTCTGTTGAAAGGCTGTTCAGGGAATTATTTTTATTTTTACGAAGCTCCTGATTAATCGTTCCGCATTCGTAAGCACCTTTCGGCATGGTTATAGTAGGTTTATCGTCCTTTGCTTTTTTCATATAGCACCTCCTGATAAATTTATTGTTTACCAAATGAAGAAAATTTAATCATTAATATTAGAGAAGGAGGGATAGCAATGGAAATTCAAAAAAGAGATATTAAGCTGAGTAATTATAATATATCGAGTGCAAAGTATAACGAATTAAAATATTTTTGCATGCAATATGATGAAAAGCGAGCCATTCCGGATAGACAATGGGAGGTGGAAATGATAGAGCAGACAGCCATTGAGGCTGAGTCTGAGATCTATCCATATATACTCAAAAATGTAACACAGGGGATTAAGTATGAGTATATGGATGTTCCCTGCGGCAGAAGGCAGTTCTATGAAGCAAGGCGGGTATTTTTTCTTCTGTTGGCGCAGAAACGATAAAAATAAATATGGGAGAAAAGTGGGTAACCAACAGGTGGCAATGGTGGGGTAAGATGTTATTAGAACATACGTATGGGCAAAAAAATAAAAAATGAAAGGAAATGAAAAGTATGAGAAAAGGATTTCAGACAGTAAATATGCACGGTTGTGCAAGTGGAGTAATTGCAACTCCGGTAATTGGAGAAGATGGAAACTGGTATATCGGTAACGATGATACCGGAGTAAGCGCAAGAGGTGAACAGGGAGAACCCGGAGAGATGGGCCCGCAAGGATTACAGGGCAAGCAGGGGGAAACAGGACCTATGGGGCCTCAAGGTATTCAGGGTATTCAAGGTGAAAAAGGTGAACCCGGAGAAATGGGACCGGAAGGACCTCAGGGTATTCAGGGCGAAAAAGGAGAGACACCGCAATTGGCCGCTAATCTGACAGAAACAGTTGCTGGAAAAGCATTGGATGCGACTATGGGTAAGGCGTTGGATGATAAGATTAAGAGTGTAAACAGCAGTATCACAATTAAAAAACACACCTTTAAAACGGTATCAGGAAGCACGACCTTATCAGCGGCAAGTGGAACGCTGTACGAAAACGAGCAATTTGCGTGTGGAACTGTTAGTTTTACAAATAACGGTTCACAAGCCACTATCAGTTTTGCTGTTGATGGATATGTATTTGATAAAACTTATCAATGTCTGTGCCCGTGCCGTTACGGTGTTACTAATGGAGTTTGTATGTTTAAAACTACAGCAGGTTCTGGCAATGTTACAGCGACATTTCCATCAGATATCCAAAATGGCTGGACGGGGTCAATAAGCATTATGTATCCGGTTGGTTAATTATGTAATATCCTCTTCGTCCCCCTATTGAAAACGTGAACTTGTTTGCTCCAAAGGCTAAATCCCCAGTCAGCGTATCACCAGCCTTGTTTACTTTCCCGGTGATACTGCTGTTTAACAAAGTAGTTATTACATAGTATTGAGCCGATAGAGAAAAGCCTTATCGGCTCTTGTCATTCAGGAGGTGGTGGAATAGTGAAAAAACCAAAAAGAAGTAATTTTATTACATTTTCCAAAATATGGGTAAGCAGACTTATGTACATAGCAGTAATAGACATACAACTGTCTTATGTTTTGGCATTTATGGGTAAAGAACAAATAGCGGAAACACTGTCCATCACAGTTGTGACAGAAATAATCGGTATTATGGCGGTGTATTTCGCAAAATCTTTTTTGGAAACAAAGGAACAGGAGAAAGTAAGGTTAGAGGAAAAAGAAACGGAGGAATCAGAAAATGAAAAATATTGATTGGAAGAGAAAGTTAAGCAGCCGTAAATTTTGGTTAGCTTTGATTGGCTTTATCAGTGCGTTATGTGTGGTTTTTAATGTGGATAACGGTACTACGGAACAGCTCACAGCAATTATTATAAGCGGGGCTTATCTAATTGCCTATATATTGACGGAGGGCTGGGTGGACACAAAAAACACTGATCCGGATGAGAAAGGAGGAGAGTAATATGGCAACACAAATACAAGTAAAAACATTTATTGAGACCATTGCCCCCATTGCAATTTTTGTATGTAATCAAAAACCAAAAAAAGTACTTCCGTCTGTTTGCATCGCACAGGCATGTTGTGAGAGTGCATACGGAACAAGTACTAAAATGGTTGCAGCCAATGCAGTATTTGGCATTAAAGTCGGAAATAACAGGGTGCACTTCGGAAAAGCATGGAAAGATAAAGTATACAGCACAAAGACAAAAGAGTGTTACGACGGAAAAACCTATACTAATATTGTGGATATGTTTCGGGCTTATGATTGCATTCGTGATGCGGTGGAAGACTATTATGATATGTTAGGTACCTGCTCCCGATATGCGAAATGTATCGGAGAAACAGATTATACTAAATCTATTACCGCAATTAAAAACGGTGGTTATGCGACAGATCCGGACTACATAACAACAATTACATCAATTATCAAAAAATATGATCTCACTCGGTACGATGGGTGTATGACAGGCAAAGTTTTAACAAATAATGGGGAAAATCCTTATGAGGAACCGCTTACAAATATTTGTTATGGAATGAAAAGTCAGTCGGTCAAGTGGATTCAATTTGAACTTAACCAAAAAGGATATTCTTTAAGTGTAGATGGAATATTCGGAGTGCAGACGCTGGGAGCGGTAATTGCATTCCAAAAGGAAAATGCTCTGAAGGCGGATGGGATCGTTGGAGCTGTAACCAGGCAGACTCTCAAAGTGGGTAACCAGTAAGGGATACTACAAGTTAATATGTAATTAGAACATACGTATGAACTGTAAAAAATAAAATGAAAGAGAGGACAAAATTATGTCAAAAGGATTTAAAACAATAAATTTACACGGTTGCACCAGTGGGGTAATCGAAATTCCGGTAATCGGAGAAAATGGAAATTGGTATGTAGGTAACGATGATACAGGTGTAAATGCAAGAGGTGATCAGGGTGAGCCGGGCCCGGAAGGTCCGCAGGGTCCCAAAGGAGATCAGGGCGAGACTGGACCGGAGGGTCCCCAGGGAATCCAAGGTATTCAGGGCGAAAAGGGTGAAACCGGAGAAATGGGACCAGAAGGCCCTCAGGGTATTCAGGGCATTCAGGGCGAAAAAGGTGAGACTGGTGAAATCGGACCGGAAGGCCCTCAGGGAATTCGGGGCGAAAAAGGTGAAACAGGTGCCACCGGTCCTCAGGGACCCCAGGGTGCAAAAGGTGATACGGGAGCAACCGGAGCAACCGGCCCTCAGGGTGCGAAGGGTGATACACCGCAGTTGGTTGCTAACTTGACAGAAACAGTTGCTGGAAAGGCATTGGATGCTACGATGGGTAAGACGTTGGATGGTAAGATTACCAATGTAAATACCAATTTAACGACTGTAAGTAATAAACTGGGTGGATGTTATTTCTACCGGAATGGAAATGATTTCTATATCGTAGGTGCTGATTCAGTATCAAAAAAATTGGGTAATACAGATTATACTGTTGATAGTTATGATTTCAATTATAGTTCTCATACAGCATCTGGTTATGCACAAATCACAAACTTTAATCTTACCTCAATACCTAATTATCAAAGTTTAATATTAAATAAAAATTTATTTGTGTTTATTACCAGAACAGAAATGTTTCAAGCCGATATTACTTCGTTTCCGACATATGATTATACAAGCACAGGAATTCTTACTATAACATCTCATCAAATGAGAGTAGAAAAAGTTACTGTGAAAGTAATAAAAACAAGTAATTGAGATTTAACCTGGCATTTAATAAGTAATAACATAATAAACAAATAACTCCCTGATGTAGCAGCACATGCTGCCCGCACCGGGGAGTTTCCAAGCAGATAACGGGAGTCGAACCCGCCTCTCCGGCTTGGGAAGCCAGCGTTCTACCGATGAACCATATCTGCGTGCAATCATTATAACACAGTGCCAGTCTTTCAAACAATCAATTTTTGAAAAAGACTGGCACTTTTTTTCTCCGTATACTATGATAAAAAAGGTAAACCCAGTAAAACTAAGAAAAGAGGAATCCTTCATGTATAAAATATTAATTGTCGAGGATGATGCCGTCATAGCCGATGAAATCCGTAAATATCTCATCAAATGGGGATATGAGGTAGAAACGGTAACAGATTTTACTCAAATAAGTGAACAATTTGCTTCCTGCCAGCCTCATCTTGTACTGATGGATATCATCCTGCCTTTTTACAACGGATATCATTGGTGCGGCGAGATCCGCAAGACTTCACAGGTTCCCATCCTTTTCCTGTCTTCCGCCAGCGATAATATGAATATTGTTATGGCAGTTAACATGGGTGGCGATGACTTTGTGGCCAAGCCCTTTGAACTGGAAGTGCTTTCAGCCAAAATACAGGCATTGCTTCGCCGTACCTATACCTTTGGAGGCGGAGACTCCAAGACCGGCCGACTGCTGAATCATGGGGAAATCACCTTGAATCTGGAAGATGCCACACTTTCCAACCATGATGCAAAAGTAGAATTGACTAAAAATGAGTTTAAAATACTTCAGATACTTTTAGAAAATTCCGGCCGCATTGTTTCCCGGGAAATGCTGATGAAGCGGTTGTGGGACAATGAATTGTTTGTGGATGATAACACGTTGACGGTTAACATAACTCGGATACGCAAAAAATTGGAAGAAATCGGAATCACCGATTTGATTCGGACGCAAAAAGGAATGGGATATGTTATTGATTAGACAATACTTAAAGGATAAAAGAAAAGTAATCATTGGTTATGTGCTGATTGTCATATGTTTTCTGGCTGTCGGTTCACTCAATCAATTAGATAGTCTGCCCAAGATTGCCTATGCAGCAGTGATAATCGGATTTATCGGCAGCTGCATAGGAATCTATGATTTTTGGAGATACAGCAGGCACTGCCAGACCCTTCGTCAGCTTGCGGTGCAAAAAAATAGCGGCGAGGGTTTTACTATAGAAGAACTTCCTCCGGCAGCAGATTGCCTGCAGGAAGAATATCAAAACCAGCTTCGGGAGATGCAGAGTATCTTGCAAAACAACCTGTCAACTCAACGGCAAAAGGAAAGTGAAATGATGGACTATTACTTAATGTGGGCCCATCAGATCAAAACCCCCATTGCGGCTATGAAATTACTGATTCAAAATGAGCCGGGTCATGACTTTCAAGTAGAGAAGGAATTATTTAAAATCGAATCCTACGTGGAGATGGTACTTCATTATCTGCGTCTGGAAAGTATATCATCGGATCTGCTCCTGAAAAAGTATGATATTTACGCTATGGTAAAAAGTACGGTGAAGAAGTACTCCCTGCTTTTTATTGATGGAAAAATAACGCTAAACCTGCAGGAATTTAAGAAAGAGATCATTACCGATGAAAAATGGTTTACTTTTGTACTGGAACAGCTTTTATCCAATGCAATCAAATATACACCGGCCGGTGAAATCACCATTTATATGGAAGAAGAGCAGCTGATCATCAAAGATACGGGGATTGGAATCAAAGAAGAAGATCTGCCCCGCATTTTTGAACGGGGTTTTACCGGATATAATGGCCGAATGGACAAGAAATCTACCGGTATAGGATTATATCTTAGCCGTCAGGTAACTGATCGGCTTGGCATCTCCATGACAATAACTTCCGGTCAGGGCAGGGGAACGAGGGTATGTTTGAATTTCAGTGACCTTACAAAAATGTAAGGAATAAGAAAGAAATGTAAGCCGAATCGATGGCAGCACATTTCTTTTTCTATTATATTTTTATTTATCGACGGCAATCATTGCCGCAATATAAAAATAGGAGGACAAAAATGGCTCTTTTAGAAGCAAGAAATATTAAAAAAATATATACCACTCATTTCGGCGGAAACAAGGTGCAGGCCCTTGAAAATATCTGCTTTTCGGTGGAAAAAGGGGAATATGTTGCCATCATGGGTGAATCCGGATCAGGCAAGACCACTCTTTTAAACATTTTGGCGTCATTAGATAAACCCACTTCCGGCCAGGTATCCATATCCGGTAAAAACATTTCGGAGATTAAAGAAAAAGAAATTTGTGCTTTCCGCCGGGATAATTTTGGATTCGTATTTCAGGATTTTAACCTGTTAGACACTTTTTCCCTGCAGGATAATATTTTTCTGCCGTTAGTTCTGGCTGGTTCAACTTTTGAGCAAATGCAGGAAAGAATCCTGCCATTAGCCAGAAAACTGAACATTGAAGATATTTTGCATAAGTACCCTTACGAGGTATCAGGGGGACAGAAACAACGAGCCGCAGCAGCCAGGGCATTGATTACGGAGCCGCAGGTTGTTTTTGCAGATGAGCCTACCGGTGCATTGGATTCCAAAGCAGCAGCCCGTCTGTTAAGATTATTTGCGGAAATAAACAAAGAAGGGCAGACCATTTTGATGGTAACCCATAGCATCAGCGCAGCAAGTCATGCCGGCAGAGTATTGTTTATTAAGGATGGCAGCGTTTTCCATCAGCTTTACCGGGGAAATCTGACTAATGATGAAATGTATAAGAAGATATCCGATTCCCTTACAGTTTCTTTGGCGGGAGGTGAGCAGGTTGTCTAAAAAGATTTTACTCCCCTCGCTGGCATTTATGGGAATCAGGAAAAACAGTTCAACCTATATTCCTTATCTGGCGGCCTGCGTCTTTTCGGTATTTGCATATTTTGTGTTTGACTCAATTCTTTATAATGACATTATGAAGCAATTGCCTCGGGCGTCATATGCATTGGTGCTGATGCGGCTGGGCTTGATTTTACTGGGGCTTATTCTGGTTCCTTTTCTTTTTTATACCAACAGTTTTCTGGTAAAGAGGCGGGGAAAGGAGCTGGGGTTATACAGTATTTTGGGATTAGAGAAAAAACATATAGGCGTCATGATGGCACTGGAAACATTATATATATATGTATTTGTAATGACGATTGGAATATTGACCGGTATGGTCTTTGCCAAGCTGGTGTTTCTATTATTGCTGAATATGGCCGGGCTGCCGATTGATGCTGTGTTTACCTTGCAGTGGAAGGCAGTTGGTGGGAGTGCGGTTTTCTTCGGATTCATATCAGTATTGAACTTAGCGGTCAATTTATTTCAGGTAGGCCGAACCAATCCGGCAAATTTAATGGGCAAATCACGGAAAGGTGAAAAAGAACAAAAGGGATTGTGGATTTTTGCTGTTCTGGGAGTCCTGGCCTTGTTAGCGGGATATTACTTTTCATTTAGTGCAGAATTAGACAGCCTTATATTTTTTAAATTTTTTGGCGCAATTTTGCTGGTAGTAATAGGTACGTACTTTTTATTTACCTGGGGAAGCATTGCGATATTGCGAATTTTAAGAGCCAATAAAAAATTTTATTATAGAAAAGAAAACTTTATTACCCTGTCGGGAATGTACGGGCGGATGAGAAAAAGCGCAGCCAGCCTGGTCAATATTTGTATATTCAGCACCATGGTAATCATTACCTTACTGTGCACATCATCTCTTTATGCCGGAACAGAGGGAATTATGAAGACCGCCTATCCATATACGCTGCAGTTGCAGTTTGGGGAACTGACGGATACCAAAAAGGTGGAGGAAGGGCTGATTAATCTGGTAACAGAATGCGGAGGGAAGGTAGATACACTTATTTCATACAGGCATCTGGATACCACTTTGAACCAGGAAGAGGAGCAGTTTAGCATTCACTCGGAAATAGAAAGACGATATGCTTTGGAAGGGAAATATCAGGTGCAATTTATTCCTTTGGAAGATTACAATGCCCTTCAGGGAACGACATATGAGCTAAAACCGGATGAAGTGATGGTGTACAGTACCGGAAGCGATTACGGATATGAACGGATAAAGATAGAGAACAAAGAATATTGGGTAAAAGAAGAACTTAATGACAGCCTTTTAAGAAGAAAATCAAAGGGAGATGTTTTTACCAAAGAGTACTACATTATTCTGCCGGATATGAAAGAACTGACTTCATATATCGGAATGTGGGAAGAACAGGCCCGTCAGATCCAAAGTGATATTTGTATTGAGGTGACTGGTGATAAGACGGCTATCGAGGCATTTATTCAGGAAGCCAGTGTAATGGTTGGCAGCAGGGAAGACTTCATCGGTCTTGCAAACGGTTATGCTGGTCGATTGGAAATCCAGTCTATGGATGGCAGTCTTTTATTTATCGGGATCTTTTTTGGACTTGTCTTTATGATGTGTATGCTTTTGATTATGTATTATAAGCAGATTACGGAAGGCTTTGAGGACAAAAATAATTTTGACATCATGCAGCAGGTGGGCATGAGTGATCGTGAAGTGCGTTCGACAATCAAAAAGCAGGTGTTTATGGTATTCTTTATTCCCCTGGCAGGAGCCATCCTGCATACAGCAGCGGGCTTGCCGATGATCATTAAATTAATGGGAGCAATCAGGCTGTTTGATGTGCCGTTGCTGCTATGGTGCAGCGCTGCGGTAGTGGTTGCATTTGGCTTTGTTTACCTGGGCAGCTATTTGATTACTGCCCGGGCATATTATAGAATAGTTCATTCGGTTCAGTAACTGGCATCCGGTTTTGGGTAACTGACTGTTTATTTATGACAGGTTACCTTTCCCCATATTGTGTTGTGCAAAATTGCGTATATACTTGAGTTTACAAAGTAGTTGACGCAGCGCGTAAGCAATTGGGAAAGGTGATTTTTGGATGGATAAAATAATTGAAGTAAAAAATTTAAAGAAAAGCTACGGCACGGTTCAAGCCGTGAAAGGAATTGATTTTTATGTGGAGCGGGGTAAATTATTTGCCTTTTTAGGACCTAACGGAGCCGGAAAAAGTACTACCATTGATATAATCTGTACTCTTTTAAAGCCTGATGCCGGAGAGGTGTTAATTGATGGCTGCCGCTTAGGCAGCGAAGATGACTTGATCCGTAACAGGATCGGAGCGGTTTTCCAGGACAGCATCCTGGATGCCCGGCTGACAGTACGGGAAAACCTCATGGTCAGAGGGAAATTTTATATGAAGAATAGGGCAGATGTTAAAGCCGCTGTTGCCACAGCAGCCAGGGTGGCAGGAATTGCAGAGTTTATCGACCGTCCTTACGGAAAGCTTTCCGGCGGTCAAAGACGGCGGGCGGATATTGCCAGAGCGTTGATAAATACCCCTAAGATATTGTTTTTGGATGAGCCTACTACCGGTCTGGATCCGCAGACCAGAAAAAGTGTCTGGGATATGATCGCCCGGCTGCAAAAGGATATGGAAATGACGGTATTTCTGACCACCCACTATATGGAAGAAGCAGCCCGGGCAGATTATATTTTGATTGTCGATCATGGAGAAATTGCAGTAAAGGGAACGCCTTATGAACTGCGGGATAATTACAGCTCGGATTACTTAAAGATAAAGCCTTATCGGGAGGAGCGGAAAGCACTGGTGAATTTTCTTGAACAGCACAATTTAAAAGGTAAAGAAAAGGATTCGGTATTTCATATTGCTATTAAGGATACCAGGAAAGCCATAGCCGTTTTGAAGGAAGCAGAAGAATGGATTGAAAGCTTTGAAGTTATTCACGGAACGATGGATGATGTCTTTTTAAATATAATTGGGAAGGAGAACAGTAATAATGATTAATTTGGGAATGCGTAATTTGAAAATATATATACGGGACGGGGGAGGGGTATTCTTTTCCTTTCTGGGAATATTGGTTATCATCGGATTGTATATCTTATTTCTGGGCAATGGTATAAAAGCAGAGGTGGCAGATTTGCCGGAAGGCGGATTACTGATTGACAGCTGGGTAATGGCCGGTATTATTGCGGTAGCGTCCGTTACCACT
This sequence comes from Lachnospiraceae bacterium, assembly GCA_031556725.1. Lineage (GTDB taxonomy): Bacteria > Bacillota > Clostridia > Lachnospirales > Lachnospiraceae > UBA935. Next base: position 33,174 of record JAVBSL010000004.1, read on the forward strand.
AGTCTGGGAGCCTGTGGTGTTATGGTAGATGATAAGGTGAAAAAGAATGGAAAGGATCTTCTTTCAGCACCACTTAGGCGCTATCAAATTGTCGGCGGCTATGTGTTCAGTGCCTGTGCGATAGGATTGTTAATGTGTATCCTGACTTTTGTTGCAGCAGAAATTTATCTGGCTGTCAGTGGCTGTATCTTGCCGGCACCTGTAACTATGCTGAAAATTATGGGAATTATCATTCTGGCAGTGCTATCCTCGGGAGCGATGGTTCTCTTCATTACCAGTTTTTTAAAAACCAACGGTGCTTTTTCCAATGTCAGTATCATCATAGGAACCCTGATTGGTTTTCTCACCGGAATGTATCTGCCGGTAGGAACTTTGCCCGAAAATGTACAGTGGCTGATTAAATATTTTCCTGCGTCTCATGTTTGCGTTTTGCTCAGGCAGACTATGATGGAGGAGACCATGAAAGTTTCCTTTGATGGCGTTCCGGCTGAACTCGTAGAAGAATTTAAGCAGGAAATGGGAGTGGTTTTTACCTATGGAAGCACCACCGGCACGACGGGGCTGCATGTCACAGTATTAATAGCGACTGCCCTCATCTTTTTTACACTGGCAATTATAAATATGTCTCGTAAAGCAAAATAATCTATGTTACAATGGACAACGAGGACGGTGAATGCAGTGAAGATTAGTATTGAAGAAATCGGCCGGGAGCGGGAGGAAGAGATCGTAATCCGCTGCCATGAGATAGGTGATGAGGTTCTGCGGGTTATCAATCGGTTAAAATCAGCCGAAGAAACGATAATCGGATATGAGGGTACGAAGATCCATCGGATTGCCCCCAAAGACATCTATTACTTTGAAGCGGTAGACAATAAAGTTTTTATTTATTGTCGGTCTCAGGTTTTTGAAACTAAACAGAAATTATATGAAATTGAGCAGATGTACGGAGGAGGATATTTCCTGCGTACATCTAAGTCTGTTATTATGAATATTAAAAAGATTAAATATGTCAGCCCGTCCTATAATGGCCGTTTTGAAGCCTGCTTTGACAGTGGGGAAAAGCAGATTATCTCAAGGCAGTATGTTAGTGACTTGAAGAAAAAGCTGATGATATAGGAGGAGTAAAATGCCTTTTAAAGATATACTGAAACAAATGTTCAGGGATTATTTTGTGATAACAACGGGGGTATTGCTCAGTATGACGGCTTTTTGCATGCTATTTATGCCGGATAGTAGTTTTTCCGTAACCGAGTTGGGATACGTACTGATCAGTGGGGTGCTCTATGTACTTCCCGATCTGGTGTTTTGTGCTCCGCGGGAACTAAGTAAAAGACAATGGCTGATACGAAAGGTATTTCATTTCCTGCTGTTGGAAGTTACGGTAATCGGAAGCGGACATTTCTTATTTCGGTGGTTGAGAAGCTGGGATTTGACTCAACATATAGTAATGGCAGTGATGGTACTGGTGGTTTATCTGGCGGTAATCTGGATCGGATGGGAAAGAGAGCGGATGAACGCCAAGGCAATCAATCAAAAGCTGCGACAGTTATATCAGGAGGAAAAGGAAGATGCTTGAAATACCGGAAGGCCAAACCATTGCAAGACAAATAAACGAAACCTTGCAGGGAAAGATAATTTCCTATGCGGAAGCAAATCACTCGCCCCATGGGTTTGCCTGGTATTTTGGCGATCCGGCCGGTTATGACGAACTCCTTGCCGGTAAAAGAATCGGAAACAGCTATGCCCGTGGCGGGATGGTAGAGATTGAAGCGGAAGACTGCCGAATCGTGCTTGGCGATGGTGTGGCGCTGCGATACTATGAGGATCTGAAAAAAGTTCCGGAGAAGCATCAGCTATATATTGAATTTGATGACCAGACGGCTTTAGCGGGAACGGTACAGATGTATGGTGGCATATGGGCTTACCACGAGGGAGAAAATGAAAATCCTTATTACCTGCTAGCTGTGGAAAAACCGTCACCATTATCTGCGGAATTTGACTATGAATATTTTTTGACTTTAAGAGACAATAAAACGACACGAATGTCAGCAAAAGCCTTTTTGGCAACAGAACAGCGGATACCGGGGCTTGGCAATGGTGTTTTACAGGATATCCTGCTGCTGGCCGGGTTTCATCCCAAAAGAAAGATGTCAGAGGTGTCGGAAGAAGAATATCGTAATCTATATGAAATATTGAAGCAGACACTTCAGAATATGACTGACTTGGGAGGACGAGATACGGAAAAGGACTTATTCGGCAATCCCGGCGGATACACCACCCGCTTAAGCAAAAAGACCTATGGTAAGGGTGATGCATGGGGCCCATGTTCGATTTGCGGGAACCCCATTCATAAGGCTAATTATATGGGAGGAACCATCTACTATTGTGAAAGGTGTCAAAAATGAAGTGTCAATAATATTTGAGGAGAAATGAAGAAAAATGCAAAATGAAGTACAGGCAAACGTAACAGAAAACAAGATGGGTGTTATGCCCGTTAACAAGCTGCTGATCAGTATGTCCCTGCCGGTGATGATATCTATGCTGGTGCAGGCACTTTACAATATCGTGGACAGTATCTTTGTGGCACAGATAGGTGAGGATGCATTGACAGCGGTATCCCTGGCCTTTCCCATCCAGACATTGATGATTGCGTTGGCTACCGGAACGGCTATCGGTATCAACGCCGTATTATCAAAGGCTCTGGGAGAAAAAAATGCGGATAAGGTAAATGGATCGGCAATTAACGGTATCTTTTTAGCAGCTTTATCATATATAGTGTTCTTATTGATTGGATTATTTGCAGTGGAAGCTTTTTATCGGGGACAAACCGATAATGTAGAAATTATCAAATACGGAAAGGAATATCTGACCGTTATCAATTGTTTTTCTCTGGGTGTATTTTTTCAGATAACGTTGGAAAAACTGCTGCAGTCTACGGGAAAGACTTTTTACACTATGATTACGCAAGGTGTGGGAGCTGTCATCAATATTATTTTGGATCCGATCATGATATTCGGATTGTTTGGCTGTCCGGCCATGGGAGTAACGGGGGCGGCAGTGGCAACAGTAATAGGTCAGACAGTAGCCGCATTTTTAGCATTATATTTTAATTTGAAAAAGAACCATGAAATAACCCTTCGTATCAAAGGATTCCGTCCAGACGGGGTGATTATCAAACAGATTTATGCGGTGGGCGTTCCTTCTATTATCATACAGGCGGGCGGCTCGATTATGGTATATGCTATGAATCAGATACTGATTGGCTTTACTTCTACGGCAACGGCGGTGTTTGGAGTGTACTATAAGCTGCAAAGCTTTATCTTTATGCCGGTATTTGGATTGAACAGCGGTTTGATGCCCATTGTTGCCTATAATTATGGCGCCCGAAAAAGAGAACGGGTGGTCAAGGCGGTTAAGCTTAGTGCTATATATGCAACGGCGATTATGGTTGTCGGATTTGTAGCATTTCAAACCTTTCCGGGTCTGCTGCTTAAGATGTTCAATGCATCGGAAAATATGATTGCGATTGGAACTCCTTCCCTTAGAATCATCAGTATCAGTTTCCTTTTTGCCGGCTTTAATATTGTTGTGGGTTCCATGTTCTCCGCACTGGGCAATGGAGTATATAGTATGATTGTTTCCACGGCAAGACAATTGGTGGTGCTGGTACCGGCGGCATTTTTGCTGTCTCTTTTGGGAAAAGTGGATTATGTATGGTGGTCATTCCCCATTTCGGAGGTGGTGGCGATTACCATGACAGTTATGTTTACGTTTAGAATTAATAATAAGATTATTAGACATATCGGTATTGACAGTTAAGGGTAGGAATGTTACGATAGAGAACGGTAAAAAGCCATGCGGATATGGCGGAATTGGCAGACGCGCCAGATTTAGGTTCTGGTGGGAGACCGTGCAGGTTCAAGTCCTGTTATCCGCATTGAATCATGATAATACGAACCCTGTTCCAATTGGGGACGGTTTCGGGTTTGTGGTGTATCTTGATTGAACAAAACGGCGGTATCAGTGATGATATCGCCGTTTTGTTATGGTTATTTCTTATCTGTGTTTTCTCTCTGGCTTTTCTGCCATTCTTCAAATTCCCTTTTTCCCTCTGGGCTTTCAAAGAATTTCTGAATTTCAGGAAACAGACACCGGGCTAGAGAGTCGATCTCGTGTTGTGGGATATGTTTGTTTGATTTTGTTGTTACCATATACCGCCTTTCTCAATCAAACTGTTTTGTGACCGTTAGAAGCCGCTTTTCGGGGGAAAGGGTATAAACTATTATAATCCCCAGAATAGAAGCTCTGAGCCCTTGTAAAAGCGGGTTTTGTAAGGCTCTAATTGTCCGCATTGCTTCGTTTCCTTTTGTTGCTGTCGTTTTTTTGCTGCCTATGTACTTTCCGGGCGCAATTAGCACAGTATTTTGCCCGGTTAGAACAAGGGGCGAAAAGTGTACCACATACGGCACAGCGTTTCGTCTCATGCCCCATGATTTCAGCATACAAGGTTTTATCTGCCGGAAGTACGGCATTGATAAACCACTTGCACATAAGGGAGTAAGAAATACTTTGGACACAGACACATTCATCCCCATCTTCTAGTACGATACATTTCCCATTGTCATAGTTACAACAGGTGGTACGGATTAGGGCGTTTGCTTTCCGGCGCATGGCCGGGGTCATTTGTTTTGCCATAAAACACTCCTTCGATTTTTTGTCTGCCGACTGAAATAAGCATACCTGTTTTAAGACATCTTTTCCGTATATCCGAAAGGTTGGAAATGGTGTTGGTATATCAAAAAATCCTCGCTTATGGAAAGAGTTATGCTATAATGGAAAAGTAGATTTTGATGTGGGCAAAGGGGAGGAGTAGCACATGAATGTTTCGTTGACATTGCAGGAAAAATTAAAAGATTTGCGGGTGGAGCGAGGATTGAAACTGGAACAGCTTTCAGAGCAAACGGGGATTTCCACATCCTCATTGAGTAGTTATGAAACTGACGAATACAAGGATATCAGTGTGTATAATCTGGTGACGTTGGCAAGGTTCTATGATGTTACGGCTGATTATCTATTGGGGCTTACCGATATCAAAAAACAGGCTAAGGCAGAACTTCATGAACTGCATTTAAGTGACCGGATGATTGAGCTATTAAGGGATAGGAAAATCAATACTCGGTTGTTGTGCGAGATGGCAGAACACCCGGATTTTATGAAGTTGCTAGCAGATATTGAGATATATGTAGATGGTATTGCCGGTATGCAGATACAGCATCTTAATAGTGTAGTGGATATGGCGAGGGTTGAAATTGTGGAACGCTATCAACCGGATGAAAATGATAAAACCTTAAAAGCATTGGAAGCGGCACACATCAATGAGGACAGTTATTTTTCCATGCGTGTCCATGAGGATATGGATAGTATTATTCGAGAGATAAAAAGAGTACATAAAAGTGACAGTACCAGTGCGCCGGAAACTTCTACTGTACAGGAATTTAAAAAAGCAGTAGAAGAAGCTGATAACTTCAATGGGAGTGTATATGAGAAACAAATCATTATGCTATTAAGGCAGTTGGGGATTGATTATAATAAACTGACACCAGAGGAATTTAGAGTATTGGTGAAAGCATTTAATAAATCTAAACACTTAAAAAGTCCGGGAAGAAAGAGGGGGAAGAAGCGAATGTGAGGGTGGTTTTGGTCATATAACTTATTCTAAATTAATAAAATATAGAACAACTTCGGGACAAGTTGACCCGAAGTTGCGCGATTTAGACCACGGCTAAAGTTGATTTAGTTTATAAATATTTAGTTCTATATTTTTACATTTATTTTTGATATAATTGAATCAGATTTTTAGAGAGTTATGGTTACTATATGAATTAAGGCGAATTTATTGGCTGTGTCAAGGCAGAGATTAAGGCATAAATAAAGTAATATATGTAAAATGAGATACTTTTCGAAATTATTGGAGGATACCAAGGATGGCTTTTGATGCAAAAGAGAAAACTGTTGATACACTTTTTCAAAATGTGATTTATGTAATACCTAGAAATCAGCGTAGATATGTTTGGACAAGTCAAAACTGGACTGACATGCTTGAAGATATTTTACTCGTAGCTGATAGTATTTCTACTTCACATTTTATTGGAAGTATAGTTTTGAAAGATGAAGGAAAAGATGAAGGACTTTCAAAATATACCGTAATTGATGGGCAACAAAGAATAATTACTTTGACTATTCTTTTGACAGCCATAATGTTTACAATGAAAAAAAGAAATATGTTAGATGATTTTGGTGGTACAGAAAAATATCTTGTAGCAAAGGATATTAAGAATAAATTTAGAGAAATTGTTTATCCAGAATATCATCTTTCACTTCCAAAGATGGTTAATAGTATTCTAAATATAGAACAGGCTGAAATTGAAACAAAAAGTATTACCGCTTTCACTAGTCATTGTACTATGTCAATTTCAAAAGATAAGAATATTATCGACTCTTTTAAGTTTTTTGCAGGCAAATTTGAAGGTTTTGATAATGATTATTTGTTGAAAATTCGTGATGCAGTTATAAATATAGGGTATGTCAACATCATTTCAACAACAGATGAAGATTCATATACAATATTTGAAATATTAAATGCACGTGGGCTTGAGTTGGAAGATCATGAACTGTTGAAAAACTATATCATGAGATATATGCATCCTATTGAACTTCGCGATGATGCTAAACGCATTTGGGAAGAGGTGGAAAATAATCTTGGACGTAACATTCAATCATTTTTGAGACATTATGCTATACATAAATACAATTATGACAGAAAGCGAGGCATTACCGTATATAAAGAAATACAAAATGTAACCAAGGGAAGAAATGTAAATCATCTATTAGATGATATAAAAATTAAGTCGGATTATTACACACAATTTTTTTCTCCATCCCCTGACAATCTTGTTGAGTATAAAGTTTTTATATTCTTTCGCCAAAAAAGAGTTGAACAATTCAGACCACTACTGTTGAGTTTGATGCATCAAAAAACACTAGAAAATCTTACATTAGAAAAATATAATTCTATTTTAAAATTTTTATATAACTTTTTTATTTGTTATAAGATAATTGGTGAAGAAAATTCAAATATGTTAAGTGATTCCGTGTACAAATCTGCATATCTTTTAGAAAATGAATATACAGTTGTAAAGCTTGAAGAATGTGTGAAAAACTTAAAATCAAAATTACCATCTTTAGAATCGTTTACGAATTCTTTTAAAAATGTCGGCTGGTCTAATCATTGGGGAATTTATCAAGATTCAAGAAATAAAGATAGATGTAAAATTGTCCTTGAGCTTCTTGAAGAATATGTATCGAATAGAACAATAAACATCGATGTTACTATTGAACATATACTGCCGGATAGTGATAGTATTGAAAATGCCCAAATAGGTAATTTATTTTATTTAGAAGGTAATTTAAATGAGCGATGTTCAGATAAGAAACTTTTAGAGAAGTATGATATTTACAATGAGTCATCTCTAATGTGTCCTCATAGCTTTGTTCAGAGATATAGAGAAAAAGAGTTTGTACCATATAATCGCACAGAATTTTTAGCGAAATTGATCTATAACAATATTTTAAATATACCCGATCAAACGGAAATTATCATTAACAATGAAATAGTGTAGATATTTTGCTTGGAATTAAGTTGCCAATTATGTTTATAACCTTCTGTGGCACATTATGTATAAAACCGATAAGCATTGATAGCAATAAGGAGTAGTTTGGTTATTCACTGATTTTAGCTATAAGCAGTGACTGACTTGATAAAATAAAAATAACAGAGGTGATAAATTTTGCTTAACGCTGACATTCCAATTAAGAACGCCAATGAAGATTCACTTGACCGTGCTGATTTTGCGCGGCAATTGGCAAGTGCAATAATTAAATACAACCAGGAAAGTAGCTTTAATATAGGTCTGTATGGGGAATGGGGATCTGGCAAGACTTCTGTCATTAATATGATTGAAGAAAAATTACAAGATTTAGCAACATCAATGGTGAATAAGCCAATTATTTTAAGATTCAACCCATGGCTTTTTACTGACCAAACGCAATTAATTACACAGTTTTTTGCACAACTATCCAGTGAATTTAATATAAGCAACTCTTCAAAAGCAGCTAAACATATAGCAAATGCTCTTGAAACCTTTGGAGGTGCATTGGAGTTCACCTCACTAATACCTCAAGTTGGGGTTATTGGAAAAATATCCTCAACATTAACAAAGGATATCAGCAAGGGAGTTCGCAATTATGCAGAAAAAAAAGAAAATATTCAACATAAAAAGAATGCTCTAGTTCAAATATTATCAAAATCGAAAACTAAAATTATTGTTATTATTGATGATATTGATAGATTATCAAATGAGGAAATACGTGCTGTGTTTCAACTTGTTAAATCTATTGCAGATTTTCCTAACACAATTTACCTATTAGCTTTTGACTTTGAAATCGTTAGTCATGCACTCACAGGTGTGCAAAATTATGACGGATCAAAATACTTAGAAAAGATTATACAGGTTCCATTTCAGTTGCCTCAGATAAACGAGCAGCAATTAACTCAAATATTTCTTAACAAATTAAATGATACTATTGGAGAAATACCTGATGAGTCTTATGACAAGAAAAAATGGTCAAGGTTATTTCATATGGGTATCAAGCCTCTTTTATCAACTGTGAGAGATGTGATCCGGCTTAACAATACAATAAGTTTAAAATATGCATTCTTAGAAAGAGAAGTTGATATTGCTGACTTAGTTGGGGTTACGGCAATACAAGTATTTGCCCCTCATATTTACAGCGCATTGCCTCTATATAAAGAAAATTTCTGTGGTTCTTTCCAACATTTATCTGACAATCGAAATGAACAAGAATTCAAAACACTATATGAAAATATCATAAAGGATTTAGATGAACATATTAAAAACTCTGTGACGGAAATACTATGTTGCTTGTTCCCCAAAGTAAGTAATATAATGAAAAAAGGTATTTCAGGAGTTGTATATCATTATCAAAACTCGCAAAGATTAGGAAACATATACAATGTGAATTACTTTGATAGATACTTTTCGCTCTCATTAGATAATAGCCTTTCAATAAAAGAAGCGCAGAATATTATATTATTTATGAGTGAAGAACAAATAAAGGAAACTTTGCTCAAATTAGATGCTAAAAAGCAGACAAACCTTTTTTTAGATTATCTTAGTGCCTTTTTTACGCCTCTGAAAAAAGCTGATAGACATAAACAACGCGTTATTTTTTTGTTGCAACAAATTACATCTACATGGAATGAATTGCATGATGCCGATGCTGCAAATTTCATATCATATCCATGGACTTGGAGGATGACAAATATAATTGATTGTTTGTTGTGGGTAATTGACGAGGAACAAGAACGATACATAATTCTAGAAAAGATTTTTAAAGATTTTAAAATAAGTATCTCAATAAAAATACGAATATTAATGGGCTTTGAAAGATCCCATAATCGCTTTTTGGGGAGCGATGAAGAAGAAAAGAAATATGATGAACATATTTTTATGTTGTGCAATGTTTTAAAATACGAAGGTATTTGTATTGAACTGATAAAAGCTCAACTTAAAGATGCTGAATCCATTGATAAAGAGGATTTATCTGCAATTCATTGGTTTGTAGAAAAGTGTGACAATGATGTTTTGAAAGAGATGTTCGAAAAATACTTAGACCAAATACAATTAACCAATTTAGGTCTTTCAAAATTCATTGCAACATTTATAGGACATGGGAAGGGAGCTTCTGATTTTGTTTTTGATATCTGGAATATTAATCTTAATCAAATAAAAGAACATATTAATATTGAAAATGCTATAATGCGGATGGAACAATTTATTACAACTGACGAGTTCAATAATATGAATATGCAATTTAAAGAGGATGTTATTGCTTTCCTTTCTTTTTGTGAAGTTAAGGATGAAAGTTATCGTGAAAATGCTACCCGCCCATTAATGGAAAAGTATGCGGAAAAACATAATGTTTCATTAAAATAATTTAAGTAGCACAGGCGATATACCTATAACAAATTATTTTTTTATTACTTTATTGTATTAGGATTTTTAGACTTCGGGCCAAGTTGACCCGAAGTTATTTTTTGCAAATAAGTTCCACCTTGCTATCTTTACAAAAAGATTTTATATTCCCCGTCGCCGTGATCCGATTAGCACAGACAGAGAAATCAGTCAAGGGCACACAAGGTGCGCCGCCTAGCGGTTTACCCTTGACTGATTTCTCTGTCTGTGCTTCCTTCCGGCTGGTGGCGGGGATATATTCTTTTGAGCCGCTCCGCCCATGAATGGGCGGCGGGGGTGGGTTGAGAACAAGGGAATGAAGCGATAGCGAAAGGACCGCAACAATAAAGTGCGAAGCACTCCACTTCGGGTCAACTTGTCCCGAAGTCACGGGTTTGGGGGAACCCCAACAAGCAAAATTTCCCACTATTTCCGAAGCCGGAAAAAGTGGGAAATTTGCAAGTGTCATACACTTGCCCTGCTTGCCGGTTTTATACAGACCATGAAATAGCCATTTTACGTAAAGCTATAATTGTAAGTTTTTGATACACTGTCTATTTAGCGGTCAGTATATTTTTAAGCAATTGGACAATTATGCAAGCTCCACTTTGCATTCCCATTTCAAAATATATGTCTTGCATATCTGATGCGTAATCAAGGATATATTCCATTATTTCATCTTCCGAATTGTCAGGAAAATTATTATCCATGAATTTCCGAAGTGACTTTTGTGCATTTTTGATTCGCATATCATAATCACCAGTTTCCGTTTTGGGTAACTCTGTTCCATGAAGTAAAAATTCTCGTAATTGTTGGATATCCAACCGATTATTATATTCTGCTTCTAATAACATATGCCTTATTCCTTTCCGTCATTTTGACATTGTTTAAATAATTCCCACGCGAAGTAAAATCCACTTTGAAAAAAAGCCTTGCCGTTGTTTATGTGGTATGAAGAAATATCTTCTTCCAGCTTTGCCATATCTTCAAAGCAAAGCTTGTCCTGAAGCCATGAAATATCAACGTCTACTTCTCTGGCTCTTTCAATAAATTCTATGCTGTTTATGTGGCTTTGGTATATTTCATCAATCCGATTTTTCATACATTGTCTCCTTTCGTTTGTATTTGCACATATTATAAGTATGGTGCATACATATGTCAATGTTGCCATACACATATATGCCTGTTAATAATATTCAATTTTCGTTAAAATATAAAAAGGGTTTGCTTTGAAAGGAGTTGGAATATTGGATAATTATGATGACAGAATTAAAAATATAGCTTTAAAGCTCAGAAACATTAGAGAGTTAAAAGATTTAACAAGAAGTGAATTTTATGAGTCTTTAGGTGAAAACTCTGAATATTGGGGACGAATTGAGCGTGGAGAGCAACCCATCAGCTTGCAGAAGATTTTATTGATTTGTGATATTTACAATATTCCGATTGAGACATTGGTAGATATACATTTTCAGGAACTGGATGATAAAGAATTAAAACAAGAAACTTATGATTTGATTGAAAAATGTAATTATAGTCAACTTGAAATAATTAAAAAGTTTATAGAAGAATTTGTTTTGAAAATGTAAAAAGGCATTTAGATAATGTTACATATTGTCTCTGCTTTTTCGGCTAGATTATATAATTTGAATAGTCAGGTAAAGAATGCCTTGCAGTAAAAGCTGCCAGGCATTTTTTGAATGAAAATGATTGCTGATGATAGCTTTGTCGTATGAGGTATCCATCCGACAGGTGTGCTTCTGAATTACTACTATAGAGCATATACATATGCTTAAACGGAGTTGAATGATATGCCAAAATGTGGTATAATGATTATAGTAACAGGAAGGGAGGAAACAGGCATTGAAAGAATTAGGAAACAGATTGAAAGTTTTGAGGGATGGGGTAAGACTGTCACAGGTAAAAATGGCAGAGATATTGAACCTTAAACAGTCCAGTATCAATCGTTATGAACAGGGACTTTCAACACCCTCATGTGAAACCTTGACAAAATATGCAGATTACTTTGATGTGTCCATGGATTATATTTTTGCCCGGACAGACAACCCGCAGGGCAAATTATATGATTTTCAGCCTAAGATTGTCGCCAACAATGACGAAATGAAACAGTTTATTGAAATGTGTTTTGACCCACAATCACCAATGAACGGGAAGCTAAAACAAACGCTTCTTCAAATGATGGAGGAGGTGCCTAAATGAATGGTGTTATTTACGCCCGCTATTCTTCTGATAGTCAGAGAGAAGAAAGCATTGAAGGACAGCTTAGAGAATGTAAGGAATATGCTGAACGGAATGGCATTACTATTTTAGGGACTTACATTGACAGGGCTTTATCAGCTAAAACGGATAACCGCCCAGAATTTCAGCATGTGATTAAGGATAGTGCAAAAGGCTTATTTGACATAGTGCTTGTCTGGAAATTGGATAGGTTTGCCCGTAATCGTTATGATAGTGCCCGCTATAAGAATATCTTGAAGAAGAATGGTGTAAAAGTCCTTTCTGCTAAAGAGAATATTTCCGAAGGAAGTGAAGGAATTATTCTGGAAGCAATGCTTGAGGGATATGCGGAATACTATTCTGCTGAACTTTCAGAAAAGGTTATTCGCGGTTTGACGGATAATGCGTTGAAATGCAAATATAACGGTGGCAGGATTCCGATGGGCTACTATATTGATGAACAACAATATTATCAGATTGACCCCAAAACCGCTCCAATAATTTTGGAATTGTTTACCCGTTACAAAGATGGGGAAACCATGCAGGCACTTGTAAATAGCCTGAATGCTAGAGGAATACGTTCCATTGGGGGTGGTAAAATTACATTGAATATTATGAACCATCTTTTGAAAAATCGTCGATACATGGGAGAATACAGTTACCGGGATGTTGTGAAAGAAGATGGTATACCGGCAATTGTATCAAAGGAGTTATTTGAACAGATACAGACGCAGTTAGCCAAGAATAAAAAAGCTCCTGCCAGACACAAAGCAGAAGATGCTTACCTTTTAACCACCAAACTATATTGTGGAAAATGTAATTCCTTTATGGTTGGCGAAAGTGGCACAAGCAAAACTATGAAAGTGCATCACTATTACCGTTGTGTAAATACCAAGAAAAAGAAATTATGCACCAAGAAAGCAGTTAAAAAAGACTGGATTGAAGATTTGGTGATACACCATACCATGAACGCTATTATGAATGATGAAATCATGGAACGGCTGATAGATACATTAATGGATTTGCAAAAAAAGGAAAACACAGAACTTCCGTTGCTGAAAAAACAGCTTGCGGAAACACAAAAGGGTATTAACAATATGCTGAATGCAATCCAAGCTGGGATATTTACCCCATCCACAAAACAGCGATTGGATGAACTTGAAGAAACCAAAAGCAAACTTGAAGTAAGTATTTTACAGGAAGAAATGCAAAAGCCTATGCTTACAAGGGAACAGGTTGCATTTTTCATCTACCGTTTCCGCGAGTTTGATGTGACAAAGCAGGAACAGCGGCAACGGCTGATTGACAGTTTCGTTAATGCAGTATATCTTTACGAGGATAAGGTAGTATTAACCTTTAACTATAAAGAGGGTTCCAAAACCGTTACACTTGCAGAGGTTGAGAGTTCGGATTTATCCTGCTTTCCTGCATACTGAAAATCAGTAAAGAAAAAAGTCACAAACCCAGTAAATAAGGGACTTGTGGCTTTTTTGATTTTCGTGGTTTATTTGGAGAATTAAAGTTTTGGGGACTACTGCGCTAAAAAGTGATTATTTTACCCTGGCAATGAGGGTAGGATTTAATAAATCCTCCAGTGAGCAGCCTAACTCTTCTGCCTTCATATCCAAATACAGAGACAAGGATACCGCCGAGAAAACGCCATCAGAACAGACTTCGTGCCAAGTTGACCCGAGGAAGGTGTTTACAAGACACTGTGCTGGATTTCATTATTTGTGTTGACAAACCTGCGTCAATTATATATCATATGATATATAACGAATGATTTATTATTAGGGAGATGATGATATGCCACCCAAACAACGAGTTACAAAAGAAATGATTTTAGAGCAGGCATTTCATATTGTATGCGAAAATGGAATAGAGGCTGTAACAGCGCGAAGTGTTGCAAAGCAGGTTGGCTGCTCCATTCAGCCAATCTTTAGTCAATTTGCAACAATGGAGGATTTGAGGCAAGGTACTTTTGATTACGCCTGTGAATACTTAATGGCTGAAATTATGGACTTTAAGGACTCGCCCAACTTCTTTTCACAAACAACTTTGTGGGTACTTCATTTAGCCCAAAGTAGACCCCATCTATATCATCTGTTGTATCTGTCCAACAACTACGCAAGCAAAAACTTACTGGATGTTATGTTGGCGTATGAGAGTAATCAAGAAATGCTGGACAAAATGATGGCGGGCTATGGCCTTGACCGCGAAATGTGCGAGGATATTTTAATCAAGGGATTTCTCTTTTTACACGGCATTGCAACGATGGTTTCCACAAACCATATGGATTTCAGTGACGAACAGGTTGCGTCAATGATGAAAGATACAATAAGCGATATTGTACGCGGAGCTAAAGAACGGAAAGAAAGGACAAAAACATGAAGCAGATCGGTATATTCAAAGGCATAAATCTTTGTCGCCAATATAAAAAACTGGATAAAAAGCAGCGGAATGATTTGCGCGATACCCGCTTACGCGAGATGGTCTTATGGGCTAAAGAAAATAGCCCTATTTACCGGGAACTATATCACAATATCGGCTTAGAATTTACTTTGGCTGATTTGCCCCCTGTGAACAAAGTACAGTTGATGTCACGGTTCGACGATTGGTTGACTGACCCCATAGTAAAGTTGTCGGATGTTGAGAGCTTTATGGAAAATCAAGATAACATCGGACGAAAATTTCTCGGCAAATATATGGTGTTTACCACAAGCGGTTCAACAGGAAACCCTTTGGTTGCATTGTGTGACAGCACTTCCAATAATATGATGGGCGCGATTAACTCCACACGGAGTTTTGCGCGGAAAGAGGATATGAAATCCTTTATAATGCGCGGAGGCAAAACAATAGGTGTTTTTGCAACAGGTGGATTTTATTTAGGCAATAGTTCAGTACGCGCCCGGCAGTTAATGATGCCGTGGAAAAAGCGTAAGATGGCTGTCACGAGCGCATTGCTGCCGATAGAACAGATTGTAACGGAACTAAATGAATTTCAGCCAGCCATGTTAGGCGGCTATCCGTCAAATCTTGAATTACTCATTGACGAACAAAAAAGCGGGAGGCTACATATCCACCCAATCTTGATTATGACAGGTGGCGAATATCTTTCCGAAGAATTGCGAAAAAATTTATCAGCTGCTTTTAGCTGCTATGTGCAGACTTCCTATTCCTGTACTGAGGGCGGCACGATTGCGTGTGAGTGTACTGAACGACATTTTCATCTCAATGATGACTGGTTAATTGTGGAGCCTGTGGACAAAGACAATAAGCCTGTTCCAGATGGCCAGCAGGCAGACAAAATTTTACTAACCAATCTTTTTAACTTCACCCAACCGTTTATTCGCTACGAAGTAACTGATCGCGTTGTAATGCACCATGAGCCGTGTGCCTGTGGAAACCTATCCCCTTGGCTGACATTGGAAGGGCGCACTGATGATGTAGTACATTTCAGTCAAGATAATAACGACATCAAGATTGCTCCATTAGCAATTTATGCAACACTAAAAGAGGTTCATTCCCTGCGCAGATTTCAGTTTATAGCTTATCCGGGAAATAGAATTGAGCTGCGCTTGGAACCAAAAGAAGAAAACAGTAAAGAGGCCTCCTTTTTACAAGCAAAGGAGATATTGTTACCCTTTTTGGCGATCCACGGCATAAAAGATGTGACTATAACTCTATCTGATGAAACACCGAAACAGCACCCGGAAAGCGGTAAATATAAGCATATTATTTGTGTGAATGAATAGCAATCACTTCGGGCTAAGTTGGCTCGAAGTTAAGTTGCACAACACTGGAGGGCGGCCGTGAAATATATTGACGCTGCAATATGGTTATGCGCCAATACTTGCATCTATTCACCGTCCTTTTCATCAGGTATATATTTTAGTATGGAAAAAAATTACAAGATAAGAGGGTGCCTGGGATTTGAATTATCAACAATGACATTGCATTTTTCTTTCGGATTACATGATTCTAAGTACCACTGCTGAACGGGGATATACTTCTCACGATATTTATCCAAAAAATGAGCTCCATATTTAGGAACATCCCTAACGGTTGCTCTACGAATAACTTCATCAAAGCTGATATCGAGGAAAATCTTAAAGTCGATGAAGTCCTCCAAAGGTTCTCGGTAAAGCAGTACGCCCTCAAGAATGACGAGCGTCTCCTGTGAAATATCAAATTGTTTTTTTAGGGTGAATGAATCGCTATCCAAGTCCAAAAGAGTCAATTCCGTATGCACTTCTCCATTGTACCGAAGCGGACAAAGTATTTCGTTTGACAAAGTGCTCAGGTCAAAAGCGTTTGCTATGTAAGCCTCAATCTCATTATTGCCTTTTGCGCGCAGAGCTTTGGGGTTATGGAAATCATCCAAATGAATAACAACAACATCTACGCCCTTGCTCCTCAACGCCTCAGAAAATTGTTTGGCAAATATACTTTTACCGGATGTATCAACGCCGTTTATTCCAACACAGCGTATGCCGGATGTTTGCTTGATTTGGGTGTAAATTTGAGTATATAGCGTGATTCCCATAACTAATGGAAAAATATCTTCTGGTGTTTTAGCTGTGAACAGGGTCGTGCTTGTTTCATCGGCGGTACCATATCCATACAAAGCGGCTATGGAGGGAATCAAGTTTGACTGTGCGGCTGTCGGATCGTGATACCGGTCACCAACCATGATGAAATTTTCGCACGAAATGGAGTTAATAAGCGCATGTATAGCCTCGGCTTTAGATGCAAATTTTTGAGAAGAGACAATGAATTGAAACATATTCTCTATGCCAGTTGTTTTAAGGACAAGCTCAACATATTCCTGACTGCCGCTTGAACAGATTGCCAGATGAAAGCCTTCTCTTTTAAGGCACGATAAAAGTTCCGGGACTCCTTCAAAAAGCCGTCCATCCTCACATATATGCCGATGCGTGCAGAGCAACGTACCGTCAAGATCAAAAATGACTAATCCTTTCATGACACCTCATTAACTCCTTTCTTGGTTAATCCTTCACTTTAGTGTAATAACGAGAAGGTCTATGCCCGGCATCTTTTTTAAACTCATCAGTTTCTTGAATTTTATTTGAGATAGTTCGTCTAAAGGCCGCAGGAATAAGTTTTTCTCCAAGAATTATTTCATAAAC
The DNA here is from genome assembly GCA_031556725.1 of Lachnospiraceae bacterium. Taxonomy (GTDB): domain Bacteria; phylum Bacillota; class Clostridia; order Lachnospirales; family Lachnospiraceae; genus UBA935. The sequence goes on from JAVBSL010000004.1 coordinate 50,653, forward strand.
CACTTGAAGCTGACTTATAGTGAATTTGGCCGGCATCATATTAAACACAATATCTGAGTAATTTAGTTTTCCGCGTAATCTTTTTAGAGCCTCCACAACAATGTTTTTATGGTCAAAAGCAAGCGGAAGATTTTCAAATTCATCTAAACTATGCCACGTTGCATCACAAGTTTCAGCTTTTTCAATATCTAATAAAGCGATATAGGCACAACTTATAATTCTCATTCTTGGGTCACGATTAACCTCGCCAAAGGTATAGAGTTGCTCAATATAAATATCGTTTAGGCCTGTTTTTTGTTTAAGTACTCTTTTAGCGGTATCCTCTAAAGCCTCGTTGACTTGAACAAATCCTCCAGCGATAGCATAGCAATCTTTGAAAGGGTGAGAGTTTCGTTTTACAAGCAGAACGTTAAGCTGCTGATTATCGAGTTTGCGATAGTTAGAACTGGAACTCTTTGAAATACCTAAAACCACAACATCAACGGTAACTGCAATCGGATCATATTCATTCGAGTTATAATTATCTAAGAAAGCGCTTTCGTCTATGTTACCTGCCATTTTTAAACTCCTTTAAAAATATTTGGGAAATACGTTGTTTCGCAGATATTTTTGCAATTAGTCACGGCCATAATAAAACGCTCCAAACCAATTGCAAATCCTCCGATTTGCGGAAAATCTTTCATTGAGAGTATTTGCAGATAGTCGGAATACATTGACTTATCAATACTAAAAAGATTCATCATATGATTTTGCAAAGCGACATCCATGATGCGCAAATCACCGCCTCCAACTTCTATACCATTTATTACTATGTCGAAGGACTCGGTTTGTATGTTTTCAAACATCATTTCAGTACAAATATACATATTATCAGTTGGCAAAGCAAATATATGGTGACAAGGAATAAGTGTATTCTTTTCTGTTTTTTCACCGTTTGTAAGGGGCATTTTTTCAATAAATAACACAGTGACCTTATCTTTGTTGTAGAACCTTGGTTTCATTTCATTACCATATTTTTCACGACATTCAATCCCGTCAATGCTTATAAACTCCGAATCCATATCTAGCGTTTCAAAAATATTTATTAATATTTTTTTGGCAAAATGTATTAGCTCTTTTAAAGTGCCAACCTTCATTTCCAAGTCTATTTGAGTAAATTCGCAAAGACGGGTATGAATATCCTTTTCGTGATCAACAGGTCGAAAACAATGTGCAAATTGAAAATAATTAAAGTTTTGTGTTAAAACTAAAAGCATTTTAAAAATTTGTGGTGAATCAGAAAGCATCGCTTTATAATTTTCCACTTCAATTTCAAAAGTTGAGTTGTAGGGTTCTCCGGTTCTTGCAGATAAAATGGGAGTATCATATTCAACAAAATTCTTGTTTTCAAGAAAACAACGAACACTTCGTTTGATTTTATTCGAAATGAACATATTATTATTAACAACTGGATTTTCTAAATGTTTCGATAATTTATTCAAATGAATCCCTCCAAGCCTTTTGAGTTACAGAATATTTGGCCAGTGTTTTCAGTTCTAATAGTCTGATTAAGAATATCAACATACTTATCTATTGTTTCAGCAGGTGAACTTCCATTCAGCAGGCTACCCAAAGCGATATTATTTGACGGGCAAACACTTATCCAACCGCTTGCAGAATGTTTTAGACTATAGATACCTTCCTGACAATAATCAGAACAATTTTCGCATATTTCAGCGCGATGTGTACATGACATACTGTCTTTCATATTCACGATAACATCATTCCAGCTAAAATAGTATGAGTCACAACCTATTCGCAGCCGGTGATTTATCGGTATCCCTTTTTCCTTTAAACAATCTCTGATAGTTTTTAAATTTACAAATTGTTCCTTCCAAAATTCTTTATTTCCGTTTGAATAATATAAATCTAGCACACTAATATATATATTAGTACCATATTTCTTTTTTAATGCACTTGCAAAATCCACCAGCAAAGCTAACTCCTCTTTGTTTTGCTTCATAAAAACAAAATTTAATCCAATGGTAGATATACCATGTTTACAGCATCCTTCAATAATTTCTGTGGTTTGTTTTGCTTGTGGATTGTTAGTGATTTTCATTCTTAAAGCAGGATTAAAAGCATCAATTGAAATTTTTAAAACATCAACATTTACTTTTATAACTTCAATATTTTCTAATAATCTCGAACCGTTTGTTGTCACTTCAATTGTCTCAAATAACTGACGACATCCGCTAAGTATTTCAGGAAAAGTTGGATTAAGCAATGGTTCTCCACCAGTAAAAGAAACTGTTTTAAAACCGTATTTTGCAAGTTGATTTATATTATTCATATACTGATTTACGTTTAGAAGCTTTGTGTTTAAGCATTTGGGAGTATGATTTTCCATTCCGAGATCTGTTGCACAATATTCACACGAAAAATTACATATATCACAAACCGATGCACGTAAAAAAGTTGTTTGTTTTTCGTCCTTTAAGCTACGCATGATACTCCTCTTTGCTGATAATTATATTGTGATAATAACAAATAGATATTAACATAATATTGCCTTCGTACAAATTTGTCAATACTATTTTTATATTAACACTCATGCTGCACTATTCAAACTAAAACGCCACAAACCGGATAAAAGGCTTGTGGCGTTTTAGTTTCTGCTATTAGCATTACATATTCGGCTTTAAAGTCGCTTGAATCAATTCATCGTTACAAAGCTTCGATAACTGCAGCACCATTCCCGGATTCAGTTTCAGGGCCTGGGTAATACGTCGGCCATAATCCGGGTCGGCCAGATAACAATGCACTGCATGACGGTACTTAATATTGGGGGTAACGGAATAGATATTTTCGACAGTATTAGAAATAAGTCTTTGCTTTTCCGGTTCCGACATGGAACGGTACAGTTCGCCGCCAGCCCGAAAATTATCATCGGTGGGGTCATCAGCAGGATCAAATCGATAAAGACATCCCTCCAAATCAAGCGGTGGTTCCAGTGCCTGGGGCTGTGCCGACCAGTAGTTGTAACTATTCGGGGTATAGGCAGGTGTTCTTCCGTAATTATCATCCACCCGCATCTGTCCGTCACGATGATTGTCACATACGGGTATGCGTGCTTTATTCACCGGAATAAGGTTGTGATTAACCCCCAGGCGATAACGCTGCGCATCACCATAAGAAAATAATCGTCCCTGAAGCAGTTTATCCGGTGAGAACCCGATACCGGGAACAACATGAGCCGGATTAAATGCTGCCTGTTCCACCTCGGCAAAGAAGTTTTCCGGATTCCGGTTCAGCTGTAAAACGCCCACCCTGATCAGTGGGAACTCATTTTCCCGCCAGGATTTTGTAATATCAAAAGGATTTTCGTAGTGTTTCTTAGCCTGTTCCTCTGTCATAATCTGCACACACATGGTCCACTGGGGAAAATTGCCCCGCTCAATGGCCTCAAACAGATCTCGCCCGTGGCTTTCACGGTCCCGGGCAATAAGTGCTTCCGCCTCTGCATTTGTCAAGTGCTGTAAACCCTGTTGGGTAATAAAATGAAATTTACACCAGAATCGTTTGTTATCTGAATTGTAAAAAGAGTAAGTGTGCTCGCCAAACATATCCATGTGCCGGAAAGATCTGGGAATACCCCGATCGGACATGGTGATAGTTCTTTGGTGAAAACTTTCCGGCAATAGTGTCCAGAAGTCCCAGTTGTTTTGCGCACTGCGAAGACCGGTGCGCGGATCACGTTTTACAGCACGATTAAGGTCGGGAAAATGATGGGCATCGCGGATAAAAAATACCGGCGTATTATTTCCCACCAGATCCCAATTGCCTTCTTCCGTATAAAACTTTATCGCAGTGCCACGGATATCCCGCTCGGCATCGGCGGCACCGCGCTCGCCGGCAACGGTAGAAAAGCGAATAAATAATTCGGTTACCTTGCCGGGCTGCAGAACCTTTGCTTTTGTATATTGGGAAATATCGTCCGTTATCTTTAAAATGCCGTATGCGCCCCAGCCTTTCGCATGCATACGGCGCTCCGGAATAACCTCCCGGTCAAAATGTGCCATTTTTTCCAAAAGCCAAACATCCTGTAAAGCGATCGGTCCCTGTGGTCCGGATGTAAGAGAATGGTCGTTGTTCGCAACGGGAGCACCGACCTCATTCGTCAATTTAATATTATTATTCATTTAGCTTCCTCCTCGTTTAGCCGGGTCAATACTATTGCATTGTTACTGCTTAAGTATATGAAAGTGGCGGTTGCTTAATGAATGTCAAATCCAAACAAGTCACATGATGCCGGGTGAAAAATTAGAAGTATATTATGTTGCTGTAGAGTAAGGTGATGCTACACTGATTAAGTGTGGTGATCTGGCAATGCTGATTGCCAAAAAGAAAATGGAGACAACTGGACTTGAACCAGCGACAACCTGCTTGTCGAGCAGGTGCTCTCCCAGCTGAGCTATGCCTCCGTGTCATGAATTATAACATACCGTAGAACATTACACAAGAGTTAGTAAAAGGGTTTACTAAATAGTGCACAAACATTTGATGCTTTTTTTGGTAGTTGCATATATTTGGTCATTATTGACTATTCTTGCTATTTTAGATATGATATGGGTAACACACCATAGGGAGGTACAGCATGAGAATATTATACAATTTAAAGATAAAAGTGAAGTTTATGGGGTCTTTTGCCTTGCTGATCATTGCATTGATCATTATGGGCATAATAGGTGTCCAAGGCATGGAAGAGATCAGTAGCGCTAACGAATATGTCTACGAGAACAACTACAAATCAACCGTTGAGATTGAGACACTTAATGCCGGGATGAGCGATGTGCGGATGTGCACTCAGAAGTTGGTAAACCGCTCTAACGTATCTTCTGCCGAGATTATTCTGGCGGAAATTGATAAGTATGACAAGATTAATGAGCAGGCGATGGCAAACTACGAAGCGACTATAGCTGAAGAAGAGGATCGTCAGATTTATGATAAACTGAAAAAGGAGATGAACGCATATCTGGAACAGCGGGCTGAGCTTTTTGAATATATCAGTAACGGAAAGTATATTGAAGCAAATAAGTTCAACAGCGAATTTGTTGATCCGGCCAGTGATAAAGTACAGGAGAGCATTACGGCAGCGGTAGAGTATAATCTGCGCGACGCACAGGAAAATGTAGATATTGCCAAAAGCCAATATACACAAAATGCAATGCTTACATACATGATTCTTGGAGTATCATTTGTGGTTTCTATTATTGTAGGATTGGTAATGGCCAGTGTTATTACCGGTCCGTTAAATGCAGTGCGCGGGGTATCTAAGAAGATTGCCGAGGGTGATTTGAGCGTTCAGTTAAATCAGAAGTATTTGAAGCAAAAAGATGAAATTGGTATGTTAGCCAGAAATATCGATGATATGAAGAAGGAACTGATCGAAACAGTTTCCGGTATCAAACAATCGGCCAACAATCTGGGCGATCAGGTGACAGCAACCAATAAGACCTTGGCTTTGCTGAATGAACACATTATCGATACATCGGCGGCTACGGAAGCACTCAGCGCAGCCATGGAAGAAACCGGAGCAGCAGCCGAGGAAATGAATACAACAGCGTCAGAGATTGAGCGTGCTGTTGATTCGGTAGCGGATAAAGCTGAAGAGGGTGCCGGCAAATCAAATGAAATACATATCAGAGCAACGGAATTGGGTACTAACGTAAATCAGTCCATCGAGAAATCTAATCAGATATTTGATGAAATTAAGAGTGCTTTGGAACAAGCTTTAAAGGATTCCAAGGCCGTGGATGAGATTAATGCATTAGCAGATGCAATCTTAAGTATTACCAGTCAGACAACCCTTTTGGCATTAAATGCTTCTATTGAAGCTGCCAGAGCAGGAGAAGCAGGACGTGGCTTTGCGGTAGTTGCCAACGAGATCAGTGCATTGGCAGATAACTCCAAAAATACAGTAAACCAGATTCAGGCGATAACCAAAGTAGTAATGAGTGCAGTAAATAATCTGGCGAAAAATTCCAATAACCTGCTGAATTTCGTGGCTAATGATGTTAATAAGGATTATGCAGATATGCTGGCAGCAGCTGAATCTTACACTACGGATGCAGTATATGTAAGTGATATGACCAGTGATTTGAATGCCACCTCAGAAGAATTGAACGCCGGTGTTAACCTGGTAATGACAGCAATTAATGAAGTTGCCCAGGCGGCCCAGGAGGGTGCAAGAAAGACCAGTGCGGTAGCACAGCAGACCGGTGACATTTCAGCTAATACTGCTGCTATAGTAGAAAACATGAAGAATACCCAACGTACAGCAGAAGGTTTGATCAATTTGGTAGACAGATTTAAGATATCATAGTAAAACTTAAAGCGCTCATTGTGACATCTGGTTGCAATGGGCGCATTTTTGTGCAATCTATTGTGCTATTTTGCTTAAAAAAATAAATGAAGTAAAATCTAAAAATACATATTGACAAGAAAAGAGATGGATGTTATTATTAGTTTAACGTTAAACTAACAAACAAGGAAGATGTGTGAGAAGCGAAAAAAATATTGGATAGCAAGTTTAACGTTAAACCAAAGTTGTACATAATTGAAAGGAGAGGTAAAATGAAGAAAAAGTTATTAGCAACTCTATTGACAGCAGCAATGGTAATGGCAACATTGTCTGGATGTGGATCCAAAGGAACGGAAGCTCCGGCAGCAGAGAGTAAAGCCGAAACGAAAACGGAAGCAGCAGCTCCCGCAGCAGAAGCTCCGGCAGACGAAGCAGAGGGACCGGTAACCATTACATTGGGTATTTGGCCGGAAGACACTTTGACCGATGACATTGCAGTACATGAAGGTTATGTTAAGACTATGGCTGAGTATTATCCTAACGTAACAGTAGTACCTGCATATTACAAATATGCAACAGAAACTTTTATGCCCCTTGTTGAATCAGGAAATTGCCCTACCGTATTTGAATCCTGGTTTACAGAGCCACAGAAGCTGATCAGAAATGGCGCAGTGGCAGATATTACGGACGAACTGAAGGCAAGAGGATGGCTGGAAGACATCAACCCTTCTATCAGAGAATTACTTTCTGATTCAAACGGCAGAATCTATGGTATTCCTCGTGATGGATACGCTTTGGGAATGATGCTGAACGTAGAATTGTTTGAAGAAGCAGGCCTGGTAGATGCAGATGGATATCCTTTATATCCTAAGACATGGGATGAATTGGCAGAAACCGCTAAAACGATCAAAGAGAAAACCGGTGCGGCAGGTCTTTGCCTGTTAGCAAAAGATAATGCCGGCGGATGGCATTATTCCAACATTGCCTGGGCATTTGGCGCAACTCTCTGTACTGACAATGGCGATGGCACCTTTACCGCTAACCTGGCATCAGCAGAAGCAATTGCTTCTATGGAATATGTAAAATCTTTAAAATGGGAATATGACGTATTGACAGCAGATCCCACCAATGAAGACTGGGGAACCGGCTTTACCGCATTGGGAACCGGTGCAGCAGCTATGTACATTGGCGCAAATGATGCTGTAAATCAGCCTACTCAGGTTAACGGACTGCCTCTTGACAAATTGGCAATGTGTGCAATCCCGGCAGGACCCGGCGGACAGTACTCCTTATCAGGCGGTACCCCTTATATGTTCTCTAAAGATGCAACTTCCGCAGAAATCAACGCAGCCCTGGATTACATTGAAATCATGGGTAAATCTCCTGTAGCAAGCGATGCTTCCATGGAAGGTATGAGAGCGGATAATGCAAACAAAGCAGCTAACGGCGTTCCGGTTATCCCTCGTTTCCCTTGCTGGACTAATTCGGAAATCCTGGATGCAGAAAATAAAATCATTGAAGAATTCGGCAACGTAGATACCAAGATGTTCCAGCCTTACTTTGATGCTACTTCTTCTAAAGGACTTCGTACCGAAGAACCTGGTCTGACACAGGATATGTACAGTGAATTGACCAAAGTATTACAGGCAGTTTTAACTGACAAAAACGCAGATGTTGCTAAATTGATGGAAACAGCTAACAACAACTATCAGGCAATCTTAGATGCACAATAAACAATGCTAACGGACTGGGGTTTTTTGAAAAAGAAACCCCAGTAGCTTTAAAAAGATGTTAGTGGAAAGGTAAGGTTATCGAAGATGAACCCACAAAAAACAAAAAAGAAATTTAAGAAGAGAGATTTGGTTGGCTGGCTGGTCATGCTGCCTACACTTGTTTTGTTTGCATTCTTTGTGTGGGAGCCTCTTTTGGAAAACGTCAGATTGTCCTTATTTACAGCCAAGCGCTACGAGATCCTTGACTTTGTCGGATTGGATAACTATAAGCTGGTTATGCGCAATCCGGATTTTACAGCCGCTTTTGGCAATACCTTTGCATATATTTTCTGGTCACTGCTGATTGGATTTTTGGTTCCCATTGTAATGGGTATCCTGATTTCCGAAACTGTTCGCTTCAAAGGATTGTTCCGTGTTGGGATTTATTTTCCCAATATTATGCCGGGTCTTGCAACAGTGTGGATTTGGAGTTACTTTTTCACACCGGGCCAGACGGGAGTGTTGAACATTCTGTTAGGCAAACTGGGAATTGAGCCGCTGATGTGGCTTACCAATCCCCATTGGACGATTCCTTTGATCATAATTACCATGACATGGAAAAGTGCCGGTGCCACCGCCCTGATCTATATGGCCAATATCAGCGGTATCAGTCCGGATCTGTATGAAGCCGCAACCATTGATGGCGCAGGCATCTGGCAGAGAATCAGATTCATTACCCTGCCCAGTGTACTTGGTCTTGCCAAGACCATGCTGATTCTGCAAGTTATATCCGTGTTCCAGATTATGTACGAACCGATGGTTATGACCAACGGCGGGCCGAACAATGCAAGTATTTCGATTATGATGTTGGTATACCGCTATGCATTCCGTGATTACAACTTCCCGGCCGCAGCAGCACTTTCGGTTATGATTTGTATCGTACTGGTAATTCTCAGCGGAATTTATATGAAGCTGACAGCAAACAAAGAAGAGTAAGGAGGAGAGATTATGTTTTTCAGTAAATATAGCGAAAAAAAAGATGGAGCAATCAGAAGCTATGACATGCACTCCCCTTCGGTACGGGCACTGAGTATAGTTATCATGCTGATATGCTTTGCAGTAGTGATAGTATGTATATTTCCGGCAATTTGGGTTTTGCTGGCAGGATTCAAGGACATCAAAGAATTTCGAAATGATGTAACGATTTTTCCTAAAACCTTTGATTTCAACAAGCTGAAAGATACCTGGAATGCTTTAAAATTCCAAAAGTACTATATGAACTCTATGATCAGTGTGATCGGATGTTCCGTAGCGGCGGTTATCTTCAACGGGTTACTGGCTTATGGCTTGAGCATACTGCGTCCCAAAGGATACAAGGTTGCTTACGGACTGGTTATGTGGAGCCTTCTGATTCCGGCTACCACCAGTATCGTTGCAGTTTTTCGTAACATCAATATGGTTGGCCTGAATCGGTCTTTTATTCCCATTTGGCTGGCGTTTGGCGCCAATGCCTTTTATGTGGTTTTGTTCAAGCAGTTTTTTGAAGGAATTCATCAGGAGCTGCTGGAGGCTGCCCGGTTGGATGGATGTGGTGTACTGAGAATATTTACGAGCATTATTATGCCGTTGTCAAAACCGATTATCATGGTAGTTACTATTTTTGCCATAACCGCTGCCTGGTCTGATTTCCTGATGCCCTATCTGGTATTGAACGGCTCCGGTAAAGAAACCGTTATGGTAAAACTGTTTGCATTCAAAGATACACCCACCGACGCAGTAAGCGTGCTGAGAGCAGTATTGTTCTCCATCATTCCGCCGACAATAATATTTGCCATTTTCCAGAGGCGGATTACCGATGGTGCTGCGGCCGGAGCAATTAAAGGATAAAAGAGGAAACTATCATGGCGAAAGTCGCAGATAAATATTTTATAGAAGATGAAATTAAGATAATTGAAGAGGGCTTTAACCCTGCTTACGGCCAAGTGGCGGAATCGGTTTTTTCTTTAGGAAATGAGTATATGGGCATCAGAGGATGCTTTGAAGAAGGCTATACAGGTGACAGCCTGCGGGGCAGCTATTTTAATGGTATTTATGAAAAACTGAAACAATCCACCAGCGGTTACAAAGGTGTTTCGGATATTACCGAGTACATGGTCAACAGTGTGGACTACTTTGCCTGCCGGCTGGAGCTGGATGGTGAAGTCCTGGATTTACACCACAGTAAGTTTCGTAAATTTCGCCGGGAGCTGGATCTGCGGACAGGTATCCTGACCCGTACTTTTATCTGGGAAACCTTAAGCGGAAAAGAAGCGGAAGTGGTTTTTAAACGCTTTCTATGTATGGAAAAGTCTCAGGTCGGTGTGCAAAAAATAGAGATAAAGCCGCTTAATTTCAGCGGTGAGATTCAGATGGATATGATGCTTGATTTTTCAGCTATGCATGTATCTGCCAAGGATAATCTGTGGGTATGCTCCGAGAAAACCGCAACGGATGATTATCTGACCATTACCGGTACCACCAGAAACACCAATCAGAAAGTGACTTCTCAGGGGCAGCTTTTTGGGCAGTTAACCAATCCTGTACACTGGGAAAAGGAAAAGCAGATCGGCATTACCGGCCATGTTCCCTTAAATCAGGGAGAAACAGCGGTTGTAGGAAGAATTGTCAGAAACCTGGTGTGTAAAAGCAGTCAGGAAGAGAAGGCATTCCGGCAAAAAGTAGAAGCAGGACCGGAACTACTGGCGGCCTATACATATGAAAGCTTAAAAGAAGAAAATCGCTGCTGGTGGCAGCGGATTTGGGAAAAATCAGATATTCAGATTGATGGAGATGCCGGTAATCAGCAGGGAATCCGCTTTTGTATTTTTCAAATGTTTCAGACCTATCATGGCACTCAGCCGGGAACCAATATTGGTGCAAAAGGGCTTACCGGTGAGGCCTATAATGGTAATGCCTTTTGGGATACCGAGACCTATTGTCTGCCTTTTTACGTGTTTAATGACCCCAAGGCGGCTAGAAATCTGCTGCTGTTTCGTTATTTGACGCTGCAAGAGGCCATGGAACGGGCAAAGGAACTGGACTGCCAGGGAGCTTTTTATCCGGTTGCTACTATCAGTGGTAAAGAATGCTGCAATCTATGGCAGCATGCCAGTCTGCAGTTACAGGCATCAACGGCCGTGGCTTATGGGATCTGGTTTTATGAGAAACAGACAAAAGATACCGAATTTGTAAGCGAATATGGTGCCAGAATGTTGGTAGAAATCAGCAGAATGCTGGCTACCAGAGGTGATTTCAGTGCCGACGGCAGCAGGTATGGATACTATTGTGTGATGGGACCGGATGAATTTCAAATGATGGTGAACCATAATTATTATACTAATTATATGGGTAAATTTACGTTAGAGTATACCATTGAAGTGCTGGACCGGATGGAACAGACCAAACCGGAGGCTTTTGCGAAGCTTGCGGCAGAAACCGGAATAACCTGGGAAGAACGGAAACAGTTTGCCCGAATTGCCCGGAAAATGTATCTGCCTTATGAAGAAGATACCGGTTTGTTCGAGCAGCATGAAGGCTATTTCAGCCTGCCCCATGTGGACGTGGGACAGATACCGGTGGAGGACTTCCCCTTGTATCATCATTGGTCCTATGATCGGATTTACCGCAGTGACATGATTAAACAGCCGGATGTGTTAATGCTGATGTTCTTGTTTAATTCAGACTATACAGAAGAGCAGATTCGGAAAAATTATGAATATTATGAACCACGTTGTATTCATGAAAGCTCGCTGTCACCGTCAGTGCATTCAGTTCTTGCTTCACAGTTAAAGAAGCATGAGGCAGCCTATGACTTTTTTGCCTTTGCAACGCGAATGGATTTGGATAACTACAACCGGAACACCCAGGAAGGATTACATACAACTTCCATTGCCGCAGCCTGGATCAATATTGTGTATGGCTTTGGCGGTATGCGGTCGGATGGAAAAACAATCAGCTTTAACCCTGCGATTCCGGTTAAGTGGAACAGCTATTCCTTCCGTATTACCTGTGGGGAAGAAGTGTTGCTTGTAACAGTAGGAAAAGAGGATGTCCGCTTCCGGACGAAAAACGGATTCGAAGTAGAAATTATGGTATATGGTCGTTCTTATCTGATTGACGGCAAAGAAACTTTGATCACAATACCTCACGAATGGAAAGATTGATATGAAGTGGATAATAAAAGAAACCGGGTTTTCCCCCGAACGGAATGAAGATAACGGTAATCGTTTTTTAATCGGAAACGGCTATATGGGAGTCCGGGGAACCTTAGAGGAATTTACCAAAGAGCAGCTTGTGGCAATTAATCTGTCCGGTATTTATGATAAGGTGGGGGATGGCTGGCGGGAACCGCTGAATGCCCCCAATGCCCTGTATGCATTGCTACAGGTGGACGGAGAAGTTTTTCATGTAATGGAACGTGAGCCAGGGGAGCATGAATTACGCCTGAATTTTCGGGAAGCTGTTTTGTACAGAAGGAGCCGGTGGGAAACACCAAAAGGAAAAATAACTCTGGAAACAGAGCGGTTTGCCGATATGGATAATCCCCACTGTCTTTATCAACATTATAAAGTAACAGTTGACTATGAATGTGACATAAGCATCACAACTGGAATTGATGGAGATGTCTGGGACATTTATGGACCGCATTATCAGGAATATGTACTAAAGCAGGATGCGGAGGCTTTGGTTGCGGAAGTATCCATCCAGGAAAAACGTGAGACCGTATGGGTCAAAGAAGAACTGTGGAAGTCAGAAGGAAAAGAAGAGATTATCAAAGAGGATAAGAAGATTCTTCGTAAGATTAGCTGTTCTCTGAAAGCTGGTAATATATTCGAAATGACCAAGAAAGTCAACATACGAACCAGCAAGGATGACGACGCCCCACAGGAAGAGAGCTTCATCTTTGATACTTTTATCCGCAAGAAAGAAGAGCATCTTGCTCATTGGGGAAAACACTGGGAGCAGGCGATGGTAACAATCGAAGGTGATGAAGAAGCCATGGAAGTGCTGAATTATTCCCTGTACCACTTATATTCAATAGCACCCAGACACAGTAAGAGCTTGTCCATCCCGGCCAGGGGACTGTCCGGGCAGACTTATAAGGGGGCGGTATTCTGGGATACGGAAATGTTTATGCTGCCTTTTTTCCTGTATACCAAACCGGAAGTGGCCAAAACCTTGCTGCGGTATCGGATAGATACCTTACCGGGTGCCTTGAATAAAGCCAAAGAGTATGGATATGAAGGTGCCTTTTATGCATGGGAGAGTCAGGAAGGTGGTTTTGATGCCTGTTCGGATTACAATGTTACCGATGTATTTACCGGCCGACCTATGCGGACTTATTTTCGGGATAAACAGATACATATCTCAGCAGCTATTGTTTATGGAATTATGCGTTATGCGGAGGTCAGCGGTGACAATAGTATCTGGGAGGAGGGCGGTCTGGAGACTGTAATTGAATGTGCCCGGTTTTATTATGGTCTGCTGATCAAGCGGGTAGCCGGAGACTGTTATGAACTGCGGGATGTGATTGGACCGGATGAATATCACGAACGGGTCAACAATAACGGTTATACCAACCGAATGGCAAAGTATACCTTTGAAGCAGCCTGTCAGTTGTTAGATCGCTTGGAACAGTTTGATAATGAAACGGTCCGTCGGATCAATGACAAATACAAAGTAGCGGAGTTAAAGAATAATTTTTTTGAAGGAGCGGCTAATCTGTATCTGCCCCACCCGGATAAAGATGGAATTATCGAACAGTTTGACGGTTACAAAAAACTGGAGGATGTGTCGGTAGAAACGGTGAAAAGCCGTTTGCTTCATGAAAAAGAATACTGGGGCGGCGCCTATGGGGTAGCCTCGGAAACTAAGATAATCAAGCAGGCCGATGTGGTGACTTATCTGACGCTGTTTGCCCAAGAATACAGTTTGGAAGTATTAAAGAACAACTGGAACTATTATGAACCCCGGACCGAGCATGGATCTTCCCTCAGCGCCTGTATGTATGCTTGGCTGGCATGCCTTTGCGATATGCAGGATAGGGCTTATCCGTTCTTTATGAAATCGGCCATGGCTGATTGGAAGGGGGGCGGGAAACAGTGGGCCGGCTTGGTGTACATCGGCGGTTCCCATCCGGCGGCTGCGGGAGGTGCCTATATGACGGCAATCCACGGATTTGCGGGAGTATCCTTTGAGAACGGAGAAATCAAAGTAAAACCGAAGTTTCCGGCGCATTGGACTAAAATGAAGTTTTCAATTCATTTTATGAATACAGTATATGATATTGAAATCGTCAAAGAAAAAGATGACTACAGCGTTCGGACACTTTCGCGCTGAATCAGTTGTACCGGCAGGGTAATATTGGACTTCTTCGGAACATTGCCCTCCAGCCGTTCCAGCATCATTTCCACAGCCATGGAACCTTTCAGGTTCATGTCCTGATGAACGGTGGTAAGGGGGGGCGTAACTACCCGGCTTAAGCTGATATCATCAAAACCGACGATGGAAAGATCTTCCGGAATGGAAACGCCTCTTTCCCGCAGACAAGTCATCAGATTGGCAGCCATAATATCGGCAGAGGCCACCACAGCGGTAAGATCAGGAATCGGAATCAGTTCTTCACAGAGCTGCTTACAGGAAGCAAAATCCATTTCGGCTTCCAAAACCAGTGAGGGATCAAAGGGAATCCGGTTATCGGTCAAAGCCTTTTGGTAACCGCAGAAACGGGCATGAACAACGCCGCCTTCCCGGAAGGAAGGAGAGACGAAAGCAATTTTTTGATGCCCTCTTTCTATTAAGTGAGAAGTGGCCATATGGCTGCCTTTAAAATCTTCCAAACCAATATTACATATATGGGTGTCGGACACATAACTGTCAACTAAAACAATGGGAATCGTAAGGGGAGCCAATGCATCAAAAAAGGCATCCTTAAAAATACCGGTAAAGAACAGACCGTCTACATTCCAGTTTCGCAGGAAAGCCATCAGCTCTTCGGCTGTGGCAACGGTACGAAGCATCAGATAATAGCCGTTTTCCCGCAGCACTCTTTCCAGAACACCGATAAAGACGGAATGAAAAGGATCTTCCATAAAGTTGGAATCATCTTTGGTAACCACGTGGTTAATAAATCCAATCACCTTGGAAGAGTTGGATACAAGGGCACGAGCAGACATATTCGGTACATAGCCGAGTTCTTTGATGGCATCATTGATCCGTTCGATAGTCTCGGCAGAGACACGATGATCTTTACCGTTTATGACATTAGAAACCGTGGTGCAGCTGACACCTGTTACCTGAGCAATATCTTTTATAGTTACCATG
Source organism: Lachnospiraceae bacterium (assembly GCA_031556725.1). Lineage (GTDB taxonomy): Bacteria > Bacillota > Clostridia > Lachnospirales > Lachnospiraceae > UBA935. The sequence continues at coordinate 66,070 of JAVBSL010000004.1, forward strand.
TGAAAATCCCTTCCGTTTAACGTTTAACTCACTATATATAGTGTAGCATTTTTAATATAAATTTTCAACTAAAATCATATTTGAGGAGAAGCGTAATGAAAAATGTTATTTTTGATTTAGATGGAGTACTGGTTTCCACCGATGAGCTGCATTACCAGGCATGGAAAAAGTTGGCGGAGGAACTGGAAATCACAAATTTCACCAGAGCAGATAATGAAAGACAAAGAGGCGTCAGCCGGATGGAATCCCTGGAGGTAGTTTTGGAAAAATCATCAAAGACCTTCAGTGAAGCCGAAAAAGTAGAATTGGCTGATCGGAAAAATGATTATTATAAAGAAATGTTGGAAGAACTGGATGACAGCGCCGTATTGGAAGGTGCAGTGCAGACCCTGACCATGCTGCGCGGTAAAGGCGTTCAGATAGCCGTAGGTTCGGCCAGCAAGAACACCCCCATGATCTTACAGAAAACCGGATTGGATATCTACATTGATCAGGTTAGTTGTGGTTTGGATATTACCCGTTCTAAACCTGACCCGGAGGTTTTTCTGGTAGCAGCCGAGAAATTGGGAACAGCACCGGAAACCTGTGTGGTGGTGGAGGATTCGGCAGCAGGCATTGTGGCGGCCAGGGCAGCTAACATGAAATCACTGGGGGTAGGACCATATTATCATTCCTTAGGAGCAGATTTTACCGCCAGGACCTTAACGGCAAACATTGACTGGGAGGCTATTTTAGATGAAAAATAATATCATTATGATTGTTTTGCTGGTAGCCATCGGCATCAGTGCTGTTATAATGAGTAAGAGAATAATGAGCGAGGGAAGTGAAAATATGCTGGAAGAAGCCAAACTGGTGCTGTATCAGGGTCCGGCCAGCCTTCAGGATGCTGCTGAAGAAGACCGAAAATCAGTGTCGGAAAATCAAAGGGATTTATCTCTGATGCATTGCACCGATACTTTGCTAAAAGTAAACGGTTATGACTGCTATGTCTATGACACTAATGTTAATCATACCAGAAAATGGGTGGATGGTTATGTGCCGCCCATTTCCAGAACGCCGGTGGCCTATTTTGATTTTGAAGGTGCAGCCCAAATCAGTGTGACGTTGACAGAGCGGGAGATCGAAACCGTGAAAATCAGCCCATTAAGCTATGGGATCGTGCCGGAGATTGACAAAGAAAACCGGACCGTATCTTTTATGATTACCACACCGGATACCTATACCATTACCTGGAATGATTCACCGGAACGGGCAGTTCATATTTTTGCCAATCCGTTAGAAACAGACTTACCGGATTTTGAAGACGAAAATGTAATTTATATCGGTCCCGGAGAATGGGATATCGAAAGCATCGCCCTGGCAGACGGACAGATCCTCTATCTGGCCGGTGGTGCAGTAGTTCATGGAATTATTAATGCTAACTATGCTAAGGATATTACGGTAATGGGCAGAGGGATAATCGATGGTTCCCATCTGGCCGGTTGGAAGGGTACCAGTGCCTATATTCCTTTGAAGTTTGATTATTGTGAAAATGTTACTGTTAAGGATATTATCGTTTTGAATGCCAATGCCTGGGTGTGCCAGGGGTTTGAGAGTAAAAACGGCTTGATTGACGGAATTAAGATCATTTCACCCCGTCCTAACGGTGATGGTATTACCCTGCAATCCTGTGAGAATTTTACGGTTAAGAATTGCTTTGTCCGGACCTGGGACGATTCGTTGGTGGTTAAGAATTACGCGGGAAATTCTCGGAACATCACCTTTACCAATATGCAGCTTTGGACCGATCTGGCTCAGTCTATGGAAGTGGGATATGAAACCAACAAAGGCAATAAACCCAATGCTGCTATCAAGGATATTCATTTTGAAGATATTACGGTTTTGAATAATTTTCATAAGCCGGTAATTTCGGTGCACAATGCCGATGATGCAGTGGTATCGGACATTACCTTTCGGAATATTACCGTGGAAAATGGCCGTATGGGCAGCGGTGACGGCAGTGAGATGCCCTACTTGATCGATTTGAATATTGCCCAGAGCACCAATTGGTCAACCACCAAAGAAAGAGGTATCATTCAAAATATTACAATTGAGAACGTAACGCTGCTGGAAGGAAATGATGCTCCTTCCCGAATCAAAGGGTTTGATGATCGGCATAAGATCGAAAATGTATCCATCAAAGATTTGACCATTTTAGGAAAAAAGATAACCAGTTTTGAAGCCGGACATTTTGAAATAGAGGAAAGTACCACCGGCAGTCTGATGATAGAGTAGGAGGTGGTAACGGTGAAAACGAAAATAAATATCGGTCTGGGAGTGATTCTAATCCTAATCATTCTTGCGGCGGTGCTGATCAAACCGACACCGGCAGCGCAGTTGATGAAAGCAGAAAACCTGACCATAGTAGAAGCACCGGAACGGGCTGAGAGCATGGAGCATCCGGATTTTATAAAAGAAGAATACATCCCGCAGCTTCCCGAGGGCACCAATGTTGCATTAGAGGGGAAAATGGATGCCAGCAGCTTTGAGGGCAGTTTTACCCCCAGAAAGGCCATTGACGGAAATACCATGGGTGTATCCTATTGGGAAGGGAAAAAGGATAGTTATCCCAATCTATTGATCTTGAATCTGAAAGAAGTTAAGGCCATTCATGCTGTTAGAATTTGCCTGTGTCCACAGAATATCTGGGGAAAGCGGGAGCAGACATTTTCTGTATGGATAAGTAGTGACGGGGAAGAATATACCGAATTGGTACCGGAAGAGACTTATGTGTTCGATCCGGACAGGGGCAATGAAGCGGTGATGGAATTTGACGCAGTGGAGACCCAATATGTGAAATTGTCCTTTACCAATAATACCGGAGCAGGTGGGGGGCAGGTGGCGGAGCTGGAAGTGTATGCTGATCAGGCAGTGAAATAGTGACGGGTCAGACAGAATAACTGAGGATAATAGATTGCCCTACTGTATTAAAACAGGTTATAATAATTTAAAACAGTGGGGTAATTTTTTGATGAAAAGAAATTATAAAAAAATTATATGGATATGTGTGGTTATTGTTGTCTTGTGTGTATGTGGGGGATTTGCTTTCTTTATTTTAGGCACGGATATTACAGAGGAATATGACCTGTTTAAAAAGACGGATTATATTAGTCGGGTGGTCATTGAGAGCAGTGATGCAGATGACCATATGGTGTATGTAGTGGAGGGGGCAGAAGATGTTGATGCATTGAAGCGATGCTTTTCCAGAGTTTCGACGCATTTGTGGGAGGTTGATGAAGAATATGTGATTCATTTTATAAATGAATATACAGTACACAGCATTCCCTTTCCGGGGATGTATTCAGCTAAACAAAACTATAGAGTTAATTCTTTTATGAAGGGGAGAAATAAGAAATATCAATATACATTTTATGTGAAGAATGTTATGGATTTTGAGAAGCTCAGGCAAGATATGGAGAATGCGGGAAGGGGAAATATTGTTTATCTTCCGGAAAAATCTATTAATGAAACAAAACCGTACATTCAGTTTGAGTATTCAGCACAGGCAGCGAATGAAAAGGAATGGGAAAAGGCTTTTCGCAATGATCATGAACTTGGAGAGTTTGAGTATGATGATTATTTTGTTCCCCTTGTTGATGAAATGAAGGATATGGAGCTCTTTTTTGATATGTCACGATGTTCGTTTAGCAGTGGCTGCAGTGATAATACTTTTGAACGGGATATACAGATATATCTTAACAGGTCATTGAGTGAAGATGAAATAATAAAGATAAGGGCAGACGCAGAGAGACACTATGAGGGAAACAGTCGTATTTCTAATTTTGCTACACCCTTCCGTTATCATGAACTTGCTGAATATGAGATAAAAGTGATATTCGAAAAGGAACAAAGTCCGGAAGAAATAAAAGCATTTTGTGAGAAATATGGTGTTGATAGTCTGCAGTTGACAATTAAAGAGTATTCGGACGGTATTGAGCCATTTGCGGAGGAATCACCACAGTTTTGTATACATGGGGATTGAAAGTGATGGAAATACCAGGTATTAAATTCTGGATAAAGTTTATATTGACATAGAATAAAGCTGTGATATAATAAACATATGAACAAGTGCTCATATAATCATATATTCAAATGAAAGGAGGATTTATTTGAAAAAGCAGGATGAACAAATAGAAAAATGTGAATGTATCCATGTTCATGATGATACTGTTAAGCGGATAAAGGAACAGATGCCGGAAGAGGATGCCTTATATGATCTGGCCGATTTCTTTAAAATATTTGCCGATTCAACCAGGATTAAGATGTTGTATGTATTGTCATATTCGGAGATGTGCGTCTGTGACCTGGCAGATATGCTGAATATGACTCAGTCAGCCATTTCTCATCAGCTGCGGACACTTAAGCAGATGGATTTGGTTAGAAACAGGCGGGAAGGTAAGACGGTTTTTTACTCTCTGGCAGACGACCATATCAAAGCCATTCTGAATCAGGGAATGGAGCATATAGAAGAATAAAGCATAAAAATAGGAGGATTTGAGATGAAGAAAACATATATTTTGGAAGATCTGGATTGTGCACACTGCGCATCCAAGATTGAAGAAGCGGTAGGTAAACTGGAGGGGGTTTTAAAAAGTACGGTTACGTTATTGACCCAGAAACTGACCGTAGAAGTGGAAGATGATAAAGCGGAAGGAATTACCGCTGATATTAAAAAGATAGTGAAAAAATTTGAACCTGATGTAGAAGTTTTGGAGAAATAATATGACAAAGAAATTAAAGAAAAGAATTATTCGGATTGGCGCAGGTGCGGCAGTTTATGTAAGTGCGATAATTTCAGCCCGTTTCCTGCCGGAAAGCTTACTGTTAATCAGTTCCCTGCTTTTTCTTGCAGCATACATCATTATCGGTGGTGATGTTGTCAAAAGGGCAGTATTAAATATCAGTAAAGGGCAGGTTTTTGATGAAAACTTTTTGATGATGATTGCGACGGTGGGCGCCTTTTTTGTAGGTGATTATTCCGAAGCGGTAGCAGTTATGCTCTTTTATCAGGTAGGTGAATGTTTTCAGAGTTATGCAGTTAATAATTCCCGGAAGTCTATTAAAGAACTGATGGATATCCGTCCGGATTACGCTAATGTGCTGCGTGATGGTACCTTCCAAACGGTTGATCCCGATGAAGTAGCAGTGGGAGAAACGATTCAGGTTAAGCCAGGAGAAAAGATTCCGTTAGATGGAGTCGTTACGAAAGGCACGTCCTTCTTGGATACCGTAGCGTTGACCGGTGAAAGCCTGCCCAGAGAGGTTGGCGAGGGAGAACAGGTAATCAGCGGTTGTGTAAATCAGAATGGATTGTTAGAGGTTCGGGTAGAAAAAGAGTTTGGCCAGTCAACCGTTGCCAAGATTTTAGATTTGGTGGAAAATGCCGGAAATAAAAAGGCAGAGGCGGAAAACTTTATCACAAAGTTTGCCAGATACTATACCCCAATTGTGGTAGTTAGTGCGGCTTTACTGGCAATTCTTCCGCCCCTGATAATTGGTGGTGACTTTAAAACCTGGATTTACAGAGCATTGACCTTCTTGGTCATTTCATGTCCTTGCGCCCTTGTCATCAGTATTCCCTTAAGTTTCTTTGGCGGACTGGGTGGAGCCAGTAAAGCCGGAATTCTGGTCAAAGGCAGCAATTATCTGGAAGCGTTGGCTGCGGCCGAAATTATTGTTATGGATAAAACCGGAACCTTGACCAAAGGGAATTTTGCAGTCAGTAAAGTGGCACCGACAGAGATGTCAAACGAAAGGGAACTGTTGGAGACCGCAGCCTATGCGGAAAGTTATTCCAATCATCCCATATCAAAATCATTACTGTCAGCATATGGCCAGAAAATTGACCAATCCAGACTATCAGACGTGGAAGAAATTGCCGGTCATGGGATAGCGGTGAAACTGGATGGGAACTATATATATGCCGGCAATGATAAGCTGATGAATAAGCAGGGAATTACTTTTTCGGCAGCAAAAGAAGTTGGAACGATTGTATATATAGCCCGTAATTCGGACTATCTGGGGTATATAGTTATAGCGGATGAAATCAAGGAAGATGCAGCAATGGCTGTGAAACAGCTAAAGGCAGCTGGTATCGGTCAGATTGCCATGCTTACCGGTGACAGCCGGAAGGTGGCTGATTATGTGGCAGGACAATTGGGCATTACTGATGTGTATGCTGAATTATTGCCCGGTGATAAGGTGGAACGGGTGGAAGAACTTCTGCAGGCTAAGCAGGAGAAGGCTAAGTTAATATTCGTTGGTGACGGCATCAATGACGCACCGGTACTGGCCAGAGCGGATATCGGGATTGCCATGGGGGGATTGGGTTCGGATGCGGCTATAGAAGCAGCGGATATCGTTATTATGACTGATGAACCTTCGAAGATTGCTCAGGCAATCCGAATTTCACATAAAACCCTGGCCATTGTAAAGCAGAACATTATCTTTGCATTAGGTGTTAAAATATTAGTATTAGTGCTGGCAGCGGTGGGTCTTGCTTCCATGTGGGCAGCAGTCTTTGCGGATGTGGGCGTGGCGGTTATAGCTATTTTGAATGCCATGCGGGTTATGCGGGTTTCAGCCAGGTGACTTGGTCCGGTGGTGGTACTGGCCTTGCTTCGCGGAGGCGATTGTGGGATTCAGCAACGTGGGGCCGGGAGTGTTCCTGTATCGGCAGGGCGGGGACTTTATATAAGTTCTGCTCATGTCTCATATTTGTTTGATTTCTAATTGTAAAATTTTTTAACTAAAGCAATCCTTAAATCAGCAAAACTCCTCGCGTTGCTCGTCAAACAGGTTGCAGATTTAAGGATAACGTTATAAAATTTTGCAATAAGAAATCAATACAAATATTCGTAAATCGCAGATACTTATATAGAGTCCTCCGCTCTGCCGATACAGGAACACTCCCGGCCTCATGTTGTTGAATCCCCCAATTGCCTCCACGAAGCAAGGCCAGTGCCACAACCTCATTGACTACCGATAATTACCGGATAAGAAAGGAATTAGTATGCAGCAAAAAATTAATGTAAGTGGAATGACCTGTTCGGCTTGTTCGGCGCATGTGGAAAAAAGTGTGAGCAAGTTGCCGGGCATGGAGAAGGTTAGTGTGAATTTGCTGACGAACAGTATGCAGGTTGAGTATGATGAAAAGGTATGTGACGTTTCTGTCATCGTGGATGCGGTGGAAAAAGCCGGGTATGGAGCGAGTCCGATCATTAAGGAGAGCCAGGCGAGCGGAAATGTAAATATAGATGGAACAAAAAAACGACTAGATAAGTCAACGACGGATGAGACTAAAAGGGCTGGTCAAAGTATGAAAGAGCGGTTGGCAGTGTCGATTGTTTTTCTGGTATTGCTGATGTATCTGGCCATGCATCATATGCTGCAGATGTGGTTTGGTTTGCCGGTACCGGGGTTTATGATTAGTCTTTTTCATGGAAGTGCTAATGCTTTGGTTTTTGCTTTTGCGCAGTTTTTACTGGTATTGCCGATATTATATGTGAACCGGGCATTTTTTGAGACAGGTTTTAAGACGTTGTTCCGGCTTCATCCTAATATGGATAGTTTGATTGCCATTGGTGCGGCAGCATCGGTTTTATATGGCATTTTTGCTATTTTCCGGATTGGCTATGGTCTTGGGCATGGTGATTTGGCTTTGGTAGAGCAATATATGGGAGATTTGTATTTTGAATCGGCGGGGACGATATTGACGCTGATTACGGTTGGAAAGTATCTGGAAAGCCGTTCCAAGGGTAAAACCAAGGAAGCGATTACAGCCTTGATGGATCTGTCACCCAAGACAGCGGCGATTATCGGTGCTGATGGTGAAGAAAGAGAGATTCCGGTTGAACAGGTGTTGGTTGGAGACCTTTTTTTGCTGCGTCCCGGCAGTGCCGTACCGGTGGACGGTGTGGTTGTAAAGGGAAATTCCAGTATTGACGAAGCGGTGATTACCGGTGAAAGTATGCCGGTGGAAAAAACCACAGGTGACAAAGTAACATCGGCCACCATGAACAAGGCAGGGACCTTGACATGCAGGGCCACCCGAGTGGGTGAGGATACCACATTGGCCCAGATTATCCGGTTGGTGGAAGAGGCATCAGCTTCTAAGGCACCCATTGCAAAGATGGCAGATACCATCGCCGGTGTCTTTGTGCCGATAGTAATTGTGATCGCGTTATTGACTATGGGGGGATGGCTGATTGCCGGTGCCGGTTTTGAATTTGCCATGTCAACGGCAATAGCCGTGCTGGTTATTTCCTGCCCATGTGCGCTGGGACTGGCTACGCCGGTGGCAATTATGGTAGGAACCGGTGTGGGAGCCGGACAAGGAATATTGATTAAGTCAGGGGAAGCCCTGCAAGCAGCCGGGAAGGTCGATACGGTGGTTCTGGATAAAACCGGAACCATTACCGCAGGAAAGCCGGTGGTAACAGATATCGTGATGTTTGATCAAAGCATCAGTAAGGAACAGATGATGCAGCTGGCAGCAGCGTTAGAACAGGCCAGTGAGCACCCTTTGGCAGAGGCAGTGGTTATGAAAGCCGGGGAGATGGCAATACCGGCAACCAGGGCAGCAATACCGGTAACAGGCTTTGAAGCAGTCTTTGGCAGAGGTGTTAAAGGCTATTTGGAACAAGATGGGAAACAGACCCGTTATCTGGCGGGAAACGTCCGATTTCTGGAGGAAAGCAGCATTGCCATAACTGATGAACAGAAAAACAGGATAACCGGATTATCAGTACAGGGAAAAACACCCCTCCTGTTTGCCGATGATAAACAGTTAATCGCTGTAATAGCAGTTGCTGATGCTATTAAGGAATCTTCCGGTGCAGCTATTAGGGAGTTGCAGAACATGGGCATCGAAGTGGTGATGCTGACCGGTGATAATCAGACAACAGCAAATGCAGTAAAAGAAAAGCTGGGGATTGGCAAAGTCATTGCTCAGGTATTGCCGGAGGATAAGGAAAAAGAAATCCGCAATCTGCAGGCAGCAGGCCGAAAAGTGGCGATGGTGGGAGATGGTATTAATGATGCTCCCGCGCTGATGGCAGCGGATGTGGGAATTGCCATCGGAGCCGGTACCGATGTGGCATTGGAAAGTGCTGATATTGTCTTAATGAAAAGCATGCTGACCGATGTGGTGACAAGTATCCGGTTAAGCCGTAAAGTAATTATAAATATCAAAGAGAACTTATTTTGGGCTTTTTTTTACAACAGCATCGGAATTCCTCTGGCGGCCGGTCTTCTTTATCCGCTGTGGGGCATTAAGTTAAGCCCCATGTACGGAGCGGCGGCGATGAGCCTTAGCAGTCTGTTTGTAGTCGGGAATGCGTTGAGATTAAAAAATTTTAAAAGAAAAAAGGAAAAAGTAACGGAGGAAAAGAAAGTGACAAAGACAATTACAATTGAAGGAATGTCCTGCGGACATTGTACGGGCAGGGTACAGAAAGCATTGGAAGGAGTTGCCGGTGTTAAGGAAGTAACTATGAGTTTGGAAGATAAAAGTGCGGTTGTGATACTGGATAACGATATCAGTGATGAAATTCTGGACAATGTGATTACCGAGGCAGGATATGAGGTTACCAGAATTAAAACCGAAGATTTATAAAAAAATAAGTAACCCTCAGGGATCAATTTTGTGCAATTAGTACAATGTTACCGGGAAACCTTTAAAAATGCAAAGAAAAGTCGAATAATATGCTATTATTATTGAAACCAAGAATTTAATACTGATAAGAGAGAAGAATACTTATGAGAAGAGTTTCATTAGCGATGATAACTCCCGATATGAAATTGGGAAGAAGCATATATTCGGAAACCGTTATGTTGATTAGACGAGGTACTTCTAATCTGAATCGGTATGCCAATAAATTGAATGAATTAGGGATAGAGAACCTCTATATTGAGGATGAAGCCAGTGAAGGAATAGAAGTTACGGATGTTATTTCCGAAGAAACCAGAAATAGCTGCAAGGCGGTTCTGTCAGATGCTTTTGCAAAGTTTCGGGAGAGCGGAAGTATTGACAGTGAAGAGGTAGCAAAGATGGTAACGCTGCTGATGAATGACGTTATGAGTCAGCCTAATATTATTATCAGCTTAAGCGATATTGGAAGTTCCAAAGATGAAACCTTAACCCATTGTGTAAATGTGGCGGTATATGGATTGATTCTGGCCCATCGCGTCGGGATGAGCGAAATATCTATGCGCGACCTGGCCCAAGGGCTTTTACTCCATGATATCGGAAAAATTGCGTTGGACCAAAACATTCTTTATAAATCATCAGCCTTGTCGGAGGAAGAATTTGAGCATATTAAGCAGCATCCTGCTTTGGGATACGATATTTTAAAGAAAGATCCCCTGCTTACAGAAGCGTCCCGACATATAGCGCTCTATCATCACGAGCGCCTGGATGGTTCGGGATATACTTACGGCACTTATGGTGAGGAATTAAGTAATCTGATTCGGATTGCATCTATTGTTGATGTTTATGAAGCCTTGACGGCCAATCGCTGCTATCGTAAAAGCTTTACTCCCAGCCGTGCTGCTGAAATATTAATGGCCGACGCAGTGGAAAAGCTGGACGCAGATCTGGTAGCACAATTTTTCCAAAGTATTGCGATTTATCCTAATGGGAATATGCTGCTTCTTTCCGATGGATGTAAGGCGATTGTAAAGGAACAGACACCAGGACTTCCCTTTCGGCCGGTGGTACGCCGGATTGAGCAAAAGGACGGGAAAAGTGTGCCTGGTGAGGACATTGATCTGTCAAAGGTGCTGAATATAACTATTTTAGAGGATGATATCACCGAAGAAAGGCGACATCCTACTTGACAAAACTTTTAGTCTTGTCTATATTAAGAGTAATACAAAAAAGGTAGTGACGAAGAGGAGTACACATTGACTCTTAGCAGAGAGAATGACCCACCGGCTGTAAGGTCATTTTAAGAAGGAGATGTGGAAGGTAGCTTCCGAACCGGAGAGCCCAACAGACCGTTTTAAGCGTCATTGAGTAAGTTCTCACGCCTGATCCCCGTTACAGGATCGGATTTGCAGGAAACATAGATTCCTAAGAATCGCAGAGGCCGCATTTTATGTGGTGAATAAAGGTGGTACCGCGTTAAATACGCCCTTTGCCAAGTAATTGGCAAGGGGCTTTTTTAATACGCCTGGCGGCGTACTTTTCACGCACACAAAAAAGGAGACAAACTATCATGAGTAAAGAATTAGCAAAAACTTACGACCCACAGGGAATTGAAGAAAAACTATACCAGAAGTGGCTGGACAAAAAGTACTTTCATGCAGAGGTTGACTATACCAAAAAGCCTTTCACCATCGTGATTCCCCCGCCGAACATCACCGGGCAGCTGCACATGGGGCATGCCCTGGATAATACCATGCAGGATATTATCATCCGTTTTAAAAGAATGCAGGGTTATAATACCCTCTGGCAGCCGGGTACCGACCACGCCAGTATTGCTACCGAAGTTAAAATTATCGAGAAGCTGCGGGAAGAAGGTATTGACAAAAACGACCTTGGCCGGGACGGCTTCTTAGAGCGGGCCTGGGAATGGAAAAAGGAATACGGCGGCCGCATCATCGAACAGTTGAAGAAGATGGGTTCTTCCTGCGACTGGGACAGAGAGCGTTTTACCATGGATGAAGGCTGTAACAAGGCCGTTACCGAAGTATTCTGTAAGATGCATGAAAAAGGCTGGATTTACAAGGGCAGCCGGATTATCAACTGGTGCCCGGTTTGTAACACCTCTATTTCCGATGCGGAAGTAGAGTACGAAGAGCAGCAGGGCCACTTATGGCATATTAATTATCCGTTGATCGAGGAGGATGGTTCCATCAGCACCACCACCTTCCTGACTTTTGCCACCACCCGCCCGGAAACCATGCTGGGGGATACGGCGGTTGCGGTAAATCCTGAAGATGACCGGTATCGGCATCTGATTGGCAAGAAATTGATGCTGCCTTTGATGAACCGGGAAATACCGATTGTTGCTGATCATTATGTAGATATGGAATTCGGAACCGGTGTGGTTAAAATTACCCCGGCTCACGACCCCAATGATTTCGAGGTAGGCAAGCGTCACAACCTGCCGGAAATCAATATTATGAATGATGATGCCACCATCAACGCCGCCGGCGGCAAATTTGCCGGAATGACCCGTGACGATGCCAGAAAGGCTATCGCTAAAGAGTTGGATGAGATGGGACTGCTGATAAAAGTAGAGGACTATTCTCATAACGTAGGAACCCATGACCGCTGCAAGACCACTATTGAACCGATGGTGAAACAGCAGTGGTTCGTTAAAATGGATGAGCTTATTAAGCCTGCGGTAAAGGCTGTTAAGGACGGTGAGATCAAACTGGTGCCGGAGCGGATGGATAAATTATATTATAACTGGACCGACAATATCCGTGACTGGTGTATCAGCCGTCAGCTTTGGTGGGGTCACCGGATTCCCGCCTATTATTGCGAAAAGTGCGGGGAAATCGTTGTTAGCCGGGCCCCGGCAGATAAATGCCCAAAATGCGGGCATGACCATATGGAGCAGGATCCGGATACCCTGGATACCTGGTTCTCTTCAGCCCTTTGGCCATTTTCCACCTTGGGCTGGCCGGAACAGACGGAGGATTTGAAATATTTTTATCCCACCAATGTATTGGTAACCGGTTATGACATCATTTTCTTCTGGGTTATCAGAATGATTTTCTCTGGTTTCGAGCAGATGGGAGAAAAACCCTTTGATACGGTATTATTTCATGGTCTGATAAGAGATTCGCAGGGCCGGAAAATGAGCAAATCATTAGGAAACGGTATTGATCCCCTGGAAATAATCGAGAAATACGGTGCTGATGCTCTGCGGTATTCCCTGATTACCGGTAATGCACCGGGCAACGATATGCGTTTTTATTATGAGAGGGTTGAAGCAAGCCGTAACTTTGCCAATAAAATCTGGAATGCGTCAAGATTCATTATGATGAATGGCAGTACGGATGAGGAAAACCCGGTATTACAGCCGGTTGACAAATGGATTTTATCCAGGTTGAACGGGTTGATCAAGGAAGTAACCGATCATATGGAAAGCTTTGATCTGGGCATTGCGGTACAGAAGATATATGACTTTATCTGGGATGAATTCTGTGACTGGTACATTGAAATGGTAAAACCCAGATTGTATAATTCCGACGATGCAGAAAGCCAGAGTGCTGCCTTGTGGACGTTGAAGACGGTTTTAATCGATGCCCTGAAGCTTTTACACCCTTATATGCCCTTTGTGACCGAGGAGATTTTCTGTACTCTGCAATCAACGGAAGAATCTATTATGGTTTCCAGATGGCCTGAGTATCGGGAAGAGCGTAATTTTAGCAAAGAGGAGAAGGATATCGAGATCATCAAAGAGGCGGTTCGGGGAATGCGAAATATCCGTACCGAGATGAATGTTCCGCCCAGCCGGAAGGCCGGTATCTTTGTGGTAAGTGAGAATGTAGATGTTATTAATACATTTACACAGGGGAAATTATTTTTTGCATCCCTGGCGAATGCTTCCGAAGTTAACATTCAAACAGAAAAAAGTGGTATTCCGGAAGATGCTGTTTCGGTAGTTATTGCAAATGCAACGCTGTACATCCCCTTCGCTGAACTAGTGGATGTGGCACAGGAAATCGAGCGCCTGCAAAAGGAAGAAAAGCGCCTGGAGGGCGAGTTGGCAAGGGTGAACGGAATGCTGAGCAATGAACGGTTTATTTCCAAGGCACCGGCGGCAAAAATTGCTGAAGAAACAGAAAAATTAAAAAAATATGAGCAAATGCAAGAACAAATCAAGATACGCTTGCAACAATTGCAGATTTTAGGTAAAATAGAATAAAGAGGTTTTACTATTTCGTTTGGGGGAAACAGTGATGGGTAATGATGCAACAATTGCAGAAGCTGCTAGTGTCATCGCTGCTACTGAAGAAAAAGATAATAATGAACTATTTGACTCTTTGCTTCCAAGACTTGATCTTAGCCAATCATATATAAAGATTGCCGAAGACAAGATGACAGCATGGTTGTATTTAGTGCCGCCGGAAGTCGGAGAAGAGCCATATACCAAGCAGGAAATCAAGGATTATCTTGTCCATGGAGAAGTAGTTGCCGGATTTCGGGAATCTAACCTTTCGGCAATGGTCAAAAAAGAGATTTATTTCCGTGAAATAGAAGTAGCGGTTGGGAATCCGCAGGTAGACGGTATCGATGGATACTTTGAGTACACCTTTGATGCAACAGAGGAAAAGGCACCTGCGATTCTGGCTGACGGATCGGTAGATTACACCTCAGTCAACCGGATAACCAATGTCCGTGTAGGCGATCAGTTGGCGAAGTATCAGCCGGCCCAGCAGGGAAAAGACGGTTTGGATGTATTGGGAAATGTAGTTAAGGGTAAAGCGGCTAAAGATTTACCGGCACTTCGGGGAGCGTCTATCAGCAAACGGGACACTTCAGACACCTATTTCGCAGAGAAAGAGGGTAAAGTAGAGCTGCGGGACGGTAAGCTGGATATTCAAAGCACCCATGAAATATACGGTGATGTGGATCAAACTATTGGTAAGGTGGAATTTTTTGGTGACGTAGTCATTAACGGTAATGTGGAGTCCGGTGTAGTCATCCGGGCCGGCCGGAATATCGAAATCAGAGGTTCGGTAGAGGCTGCATCTTTATTTGCCGGTGGTGATATTATTTTGCAAAGAGGTATTCAAGGGCAGCAGCGTGCCAAGGCCTCGGCAAGAGGCAGTGTATTTGCTAAATTTATTGAGCAGACCGTGGTAACGGCAGGTGGTAATGTGACGGCCGACAGCATTATGAATTCCCGGATAACGGCCGAAGGAAAAGTGATGCTATCGGGAAAACGGGGAACTCTCGTTGGCGGTTATACCCATGCACTGCAGGGAATTGATGTAGTTTCGCTTGGTAATGATGCAGAAACCAGAACGGTAGTTCATGCCGGTTATGAAGCTGATATTTATTTTAAGGGCATCAATCTGAAAAAAGCGGAAAACCAGACTAAAAAGAGGATGGCGACGTTGCATGAGGAGATTGATGACTTGAAAAGGAAGGCCCAGACACTTGGTGAAAAATATTTACCGGTATTGAAGGCATCTGCCGAAAAAATAAAATTACAGGAAAAAGAGATTACGGAAGAACTGAAAGCATTGGCCGAAGAGCAGCAGGAGATTTTTGCTCAGATGGAAAAAGGTAAAGGAGCACAAATTCGAGTGGATGGCAATATTTACCGGGGATGCGTGATTTGTATCGGGCAGTTGGAAATGCCCATTGAGAACAATACCTGCTACATGAATTACACGACGCAGGGTGGTATGATTGTAGGAAATGTAATTGTACATTGAGGTTATCGGATAATGGATTCATTTTATTTGGAATGCGAAGAATACATTCTGGACATTCCCAAAATAAGCAGTAAACATACAGTGACAGATGTCCGGGCATTTTGGCAGTATATGGATTGTCCCGGAGAGCAGAAAAAAGTGATTCATGTGGCAGGCACAAACGGGAAAGGAAGCGTTTGTGCCTATTTACAGTCTATTCTGACGAAAGCCGGGATTTCAGTGGGAATGTTTACTTCTCCCCACCTGGTAACCATGCGGGAGCGGATTTCACTTTCCGGTAAAATGATATCGGAGGAGGAGTTTGTGACAGCGTTTCATAAGATTAAGGATAGTATAAAAACATTTGCCGATATAAGAAAGGACGATTTTCATCCCTCTTTTTTTGAATTTTTGTTTTTCCTGGCCATGGTGATATTTGAAAAACAGGATGTGGAATATCTTATACTGGAAACCGGACTGGGCGGGCGGCTGGATGCAACTAATGTAATCAGCCATCCGACGGCTTGTGTGATAACCGAAATTGGTTATGACCACATGGAATATCTGGGAAATTCGCTGACCGAAATAGCCGGTGAGAAAGCTGGAATTATGAAACCGGGTGTACCGGTGGTAACCATCGAAAAAAAGGATGCGGTCACTGAAAAATTACAGGATGCTGCCCGTCTAATCGGGTGTCCGCTGCTGGTAATTCAACCGGAAGATATAAAAATTAATGAAATAGAAAATAAAACCATTGATTTTTCCTTTCATTCTCGTTATTATATGTATGTTAGACTTCTTTTATCTACGAAAGCATTTTATCAGACAGAAAATGCTTCGTTAGCGGTTCAAACAGTGGAATTGCTGAAGGATAACCGGATTAGCGAAGAACATATCCGAAGCGGACTAAAGGATGCATATTGGCCCGGCCGGATGGAGGAAATCAGTCCTGGGGTTTTTCTGGACGGTGCTCATAACGAGGATGGAATACAGGCGTTTTTAGATGCTGTACAGGCAGATTGCTGTCAGGGAAAAAGATACCTGCTATTCGGCGGTATGAAAGAAAAACAATATCGTAAGATTATCGGTATGCTTGCTCAGTCCGGGTTATTTTCCGAAGCAGCAGTATCGCCTCTTGAAACCATAAGAAGTCTGTCTGATCATGACTTAAAAGAAACTTTTTTACAATATACAGATTTGCCTTGTACAGTGTGTAAGGATGCCACAGCGGCATTGACATTGCTGAAGCATAAGAAACGGCCAGAGGATATGATTTATATTGCCGGGTCTTTATATTTAGCGGGGCAGATAAAAAGCGGTGAGGAGAATGCCGGATGATTAATTTTGAAGACGAATTGAAAAAATTTCATCCCAGCCTGGAGGTTGAGGATGCCGAAGAAGCCATATATAATCAGGACCTTACAGATATGACCGACATATTGATTAAAATGGTAAAGAAAGTGAATGCGGATGTGGGATTGAGCGAAGAATAGGAGAAACATCATGGTATGCTATCAATGCGGATGCCGTTTATCGGAGCATGATTTTTGTACCGGTTGCGGAGCGGATGTTTCCCTGTATAAGAAGATACTATCCACTTCCAACCGATTGTATAATGAAGGACTGGAAAAGGCTACAGTACGTGATCTGACCGGCGCAGCGAAAGTCCTGAGACAAAGTTTGAAATTTAATAGAAGTAATATTGAAGCCAGAAATCTGCTGGGCTTAGTGTATTTTGAACTGGGTGAAGTAGTTGCGGCATTAAGTGAGTGGGTCATCAGCAAAAATATCCGCCCAAAGAAAAACATTGCTGATGATTATATCGATATGATTCAGACCAACCAGGCCCGTTTGGATACGATCAATCAAACCATTAAGAAATACAATCAGGCGTTGGCTTATTGCTATCAGGATAGTATGGATTTGGCGGTCATTCAGTTAAAGAAAGTATTATCTTATAATCCGAAGTACGTTCGTGCCCATCAATTGCTGGCACTTTTGTATATTAATGCTGAAGAATGGGAAAATGCCAAGAACGAACTGCTCAAATGTATGGAGATAGACACCAACAATACCATCACCCTGCGTTACCTGCAGGAGGTCAATCACATGATGACCCCGGAGGAAAATGTTAAGGGAAGCGGTACGAAGAAGAAAGGTTCCGATGAGGTCCGCCGCTATCAAAGCGGCAATGAAACCATCATTCAACCAGGAAAGGTGAAAGATGCCAAGGGAGCTTCCGTTTTGTTTAATGTGGGCATTGGTGTGGTAGTAGGTATTGCCATCGCATGCTTTCTGATTCTCCCGGCACAGCTTCAGCGGGCCAATGCATCAACCAAGGATGAGGTACGGGTGGTCAGCGAGCAATTGGATGTCAAGACAGCCACCATCGATGAATTGGAACAAAAGAACAATAAGCTGACCGATGATAATAACCGTTTGACAGCGGAACTGGCGGAATATGCGGGAAGTGATGTGAGTGTACAGGCCGTCGATAATTTATTGATGGCAACCAGTGTATATCTTACCGAACCGGGCGAAATCGAAAAAATAGCAACCTATATGGATGTGATTACCCAGGAAGAAATAGAGGAATCCTCAGCGGCTTTTGGTGAGTTGTATGAAAGCATGTTGGGTGCAGTGGGCAAGGATTTGGGTAATATGTGTTATGAAGCCGGTTATGCTGACTATAAGGCAAAAGAATTTGTGAAAGCAATTCCCAATCTTTTAAAAGCATTCCGATATGACCAGACCAATGGTGAGGCATTATTCCATTTAGCTAATTCTTATAAAGAGACTGGAGAAAATGATAAAGCAAAAGAAGCCTACGCGAAAGTAATCGAGCTGTTCCCGGGTACGGAGAAGGCCAATCGGTCAGAAACCTATCTGGTGGAAATCAATACAGCAGGACAAACCTAAGATAAATGAAACATAAAACACGAAAGAGAACATAGCAGTCAGCTATGTTCTTTTTGCGTTGAAATTTTTGAAAAATAAAAGAAGGAGATTGGAAATGGAGGATTTTAAAGTAATCGATAATTATCTGATGGTAAAAATGCCGGAAGAGATCGATCATCACAGGTCAGTTTACATAAGTAAGAAAGCGGATGATTTTATTTTACAAAAGAGGGTGGGAAACATTGTTTTTGACTTTGAAGATACCCGCTTTATGGATAGTTCGGGAATCGGAATTATTATGGGAAGATACAAGAAAATTGCTTGCTTTGGGGGAAAAGTATACATTATCAATACAGACTCCCGGATTAAACGGACGTTAATGATATCTGGTTTACATAAAATAGTAGATATTATGGAATAGGAGGAAATGAAAAAATGACCGGTAAAACAGAGGAACAATATTTAATCAGACGGATGAAAGGGAAAGAAGGGGGAGAAGATTCGGGTAAGGATTGCAATGAAATGCAAATAGAGTTTGATGCGGTTTCCATTAATGAATCTTTTGCCAGAATGGCAGTTGCCGCATTTTTATCACCTCTTAATCCTACCCTGGAGGAGATCTCGGATGTGAAAACAGCTGTCTCGGAGGCCGTCACCAATGCGGTTATCCATGGATATGATGAGGAGTATTTCCAAAGGAATGAGAATAGGGAGGAAAAACCCAAAATATATATTCATTGTGTTCAGGAGGGGGATGTCCTCCATGTGGAGGTCTGGGACAAAGGAAAGGGCATTGCCAATATTGAACTGGCTATGGAACCTCTTTATACATCCAAGCCGGAACTGGACCGTTCGGGAATGGGCTTTGCTTTTATGGAAGCTTTTATGGATGACTTGGAAGTAATTTCCGAGCCGGGCTGCGGAACTACTATATTGATGAAGAAAAAGATAGGAATCAGTTCGTGGATCGGTCATGAGGAATAGCATATGGATGAACTCACCGTACTGATTGAACGATCACATGCAGGAGAAAAAGAGGCAAGAGAAGTACTGGTAGAGAAAAATCTGGGATTGGTTCACCATATTGTCAAACGCTTCATGGGAAGGGGATGTGAGGTGGAGGACCTGTTACAAATCGGGACAATTGGCTTAATGAAAGCGATTGACAAGTTTGATATTACTTATGAAGTGAAATTCTCCACCTATGCGGTTCCCATGATCAGCGGCGAGATCAAGCGCTTTTTACGGGATGACGGCATGATCAAGGTGAGCCGTTCCATCAAAGAAAACGGCTATAAAGTGAAACAGGCTGCCGAGCGGCTGCAGCAGAAAATGGGCCGGGAACCCACCCTGTCTGAACTGGCGGAGGAAACAGGGTTCCTGCCGGAAGATATTGTAATGGCTATGGAAGCCGGAGCAGAAGTGGAGTCTATTCACAAAACCGTTTATCAGACCGACGGAAATGAAATTTATCTGATGGACAAGCTGGCCGATGCAGACAAATCCGAGCACGTTATCAATAACCTTATGTTAGAACAATTGCTTTCCGAATTGGAAGAAAATGAAAGGGAGTTAATCCGTCTGCGGTATTTTCAGGAAAAGACTCAAACCGAGGTGGCGGGAAAGCTGGGCATCTCCCAAGTCCAGGTGAGCCGGATGGAAAAACGCATTTTACTGTCCATGCGAAAAAAAGTGGGCGGTTGATAAGGAAGGCAAATTGACGTATAATAGTAGCAGCAAACAAATGAAAGAGAGCCCTCATGTCCAGAATCTTATTACCGGAAGAATACCCCTATTTTTATGAAACCCATATGCATACCGCTCAGGGAAGTGCTTGTGCCTCCAGCACCGGAGCCGAGATTGCCCGTGCTTACAAGGAAGCCGGATATACAGGGATTATTATTACCGATCATAACTGGTATGGGAATACGGCCATTAGAGAGTCCCTGTCCTGGGCGGAATGGATCAGGCAGTTTACCAGAGGATATGAAGAAGCGGCAGCCTGGGGTGAGCAAAACGGCTTGTCGGTGTTTTGGGGATATGAGGCTTGTTATGAGGGGAATGAATTTCTGATCTATGGTCTTTCCCCGGAATTTTTAAAGGAGCATCCCCAGTTGAAGGATGCAACGGTGAAAGAACAGTATGAAATCGTCAAACAGGCAGGGGGAATGGTGGTTCATGCGCACCCCTACAGAGAGGCCAGCTATATTCCCAAAGTGCGGTTTTTCCCTGGTCTGGCAGATGCTGTAGAGGTAATCAATGCCGGTCACTATAACCGGTTTACCCAGAAAAATCAGATTTACAATGTAAAAGCAATTGATTATGCCAAAGAGCAGCAATTACCCATGACAGCCGGTTCGGATATGCATTGTGACAAGCTGTTTGGGGGTGGTATGGCATTTACAGAGAAATTAACAGACCTGCAGCATTTTTGCAGGAAAGTTCTGGAAGAGGAAGATTATCTGCTTACCGATGGGGTTTTCTGGTATACCAAACAAGGGGAACCAATCCATATGGTCAACTGGGATTAGGAGCCATTATGAAATTTATTCATACCGGAGATTTACATATTGGGAAATCGGTCAACGGATTTTCCATGCTGGAGGATCAAAAGCATATATTGAATCAAATTATAGAAGCAGCCGTGTCTAATGGAGCAGACGGCTGCATTTTGGCTGGGGACATTTATGACCGGGCCATACCCACCGGCGAGGCGGTCAGTTTATTAGATGATTTTCTGACCCGACTGGCCAATGCCGGCATCAGAGTATTTCTGATTAGCGGTAATCATGATTCCCCTGAGCGAATCAACTTTGGCGGGGAAATCTTTAAGAATCACAATGTTTTTGTAGCAGGGACCTATCAGGGTGTTTTACCTCAGGTTACAGTATCTGATGTTGATGGAGAAGTAACCTTTGTTATGATGCCCTTTGTGAAAGCCGGATATCTCAATGCCGCCACCAATAACGAGGCGGTGGAAAAGATGCTTAAGGACCTGCCGAAGATACAATCGGACCGGCGGGTATTGCTGACCCATTACTTTGTAACCAACGGAGGTTGGGAGCCGGAGCTGTCAGAAAGTGAAACCACCATTCATGTGGGAGGACTGGATAATGTGGAAGCCGGTTTATTTCAGGGGTTTGACTACGTGGCCTTAGGCCATATCCATAAAGCCCAGCAAATCACCCCATCGATTCGCTATGCGGGAGCACCCTTAGCTTATTCTTTTGCCGAAGCCGGGCAGACGAAAAGTGTCTATCTGGTTACATTGGCGGAAAAAGGAGAGGTACAGGTAGAAAGTATTGCCCTTTCACCCCTCCATCCTATGCGAAAGATCAAAGGAAGCCTGGAGGAACTGCTGGCTGCCGGAGCAGTGCAAAGTGAAGACAGAAAAGATTACATTCAGGCTATTCTTACCGACAGGGAGGAACTGATTGATCCCATCGGCTCCCTGCGTAGCGTATATGAGAATATTATGCAGATTGTTTTGGAAAAAAATCTGGTACGGGAAGAAACGGCGGACATAGAGCAACGGACGGTGGCGGCAGTAAGAAGTAAAAATATGTTGGATTTATTTAATGAATTTTATCGAATCGTTACGGATGAGGAACTTGATGATGAGCGGCGAAAAGTTGCGGAAGAAATCGTAAAGGATATGGAGCCATGAAACCTGAAAAACTGATTTTATGCGGTTGGGGACCATACAAAGACAGGCAGGAAATTGATTTTTCCGGTTTGAAGAACCGTGGGCTTTTTTTGATTACCGGAGCCACCGGAGCCGGAAAAACGACGATTTTTGATGCCATTACTTATGCCCTTTACGGTATGATGAGTGGGGAAATGCGGGAAAAAAACTCAGTCAGAAGTGATTTCGCACATGCTGATACCCCAACTTATGCAGAACTTTTTTTGTCCCATGGGGGGCAGGAATATTATATAAAAAGAAATCCCGAATACCAGCGACCCAAGAAGAAAGGCAGCGGCGGTCAGGCCTTTACTAAGGAAAAAGAAAATGCCGTGCTGCATCAGGGTCAGACGATTCTGGCTTCCGGAGGCAGTGAGGTGACTCGGAAAATCCAGGAACTCTTAGGGCTTGACTACCGGCAGTTTAAGCAATTGTCGCTGATTGCCCAGGGAGAGTTTGCGAAGTTGTTGGTGGCTACTTCATCTGAAAAACTAAAAATATTCCGGGAAATATTTCAAACCGAAAAATATGAGCTGTTTTCTTCGGTGCTGCGCACTAAATCCAATGAGCTTTACCGGGAAGTGATGGAATACCGCCATAAGATGGCCGAGGACATTGCCCTTTTTACACCGGCAGCCGGAGATGAGCGGTGGCAGGAACTGACAGAGGACGGAAATTATCATTATGAGTCTATCTATAAATATTTGCATCAAATAGAGAAAGAAAAGAAACAATCCCAAAAGGAAGCGGACCCCCTGGCGGCTAAACTTGAGGAAGAGATCCTTGGGATTTCGCTGGCGATCAATGAAGCGGAGCGAGTGGCCCAGCTCTTTATAAGACAAGAGGAAGCAGTCCAACGTTTGGCAGAGCTTAAGGAGCAGCAGGCCGAAATCCAAAGTCTTAATCAGCTTTTAGTGCAGGTAAGGAAAGCAGCATTGCTGTTTCCCAAAGCAGAAGAAATCAAACGCAATCGGGAAATGGAAGTAAAACGGCGGGAAAAGACCAATCTTTTGACAGAGCAATTGCGAAGGACAGAGAAAGAAAAAGAGCAGCAAAAGGAATTGTTCCTGTGGCGGAAAGAAATCGAAGAAGGCTACCGCATGAAGCAGGAGGAAGCCCAGATTGAGTCGGAGATGATGGTGATTGACCGACAAAGTAAAAAAATTGAAGCAGTCAAGGAAGAACTGAATAAGACATATTTGCAGGCTGAAACAGTAGCCGAACAGGCAAAAGCGGCGTATGAGGAAGCTGATAAACAATACAAACGGGCGGCTGCGGGAATCCTGGCCAGTCAGCTGGAAAGCGGGATGCCCTGTCCGGTGTGTGGCTCCAGAGAACATCCGGACAAAGCAGTGGTGCGGAAAGAGGTACCGAAAGAAGAGGAAATTTCTGCATTGCGGCAGCAATATGAACAAAATAACCAGATTTTTTTGGATGTTTTTGCCAGGATGACAACAGTAAAGGCGGAGTGGGAAGGGGTTCATAAACAGCAGGAAGAAAAAAGAACTCAGTCAGAAAAGAAAAAGGCGCAGCTGGCAATGCTTAGACCGGAACTGCTGCAGGTATTGGAACAATATTCCCTGGCGGAGTTTACCGGACGGATGGAGGAATATCAACGTCTGGATATCCTGATTGCCGAGCGGCAGGAGAGCTTACGGCAATTACAGGAGGAAGAAAACCAGCAGAAGAAACAAAACGATAAGCTCCAAAGGGAATACGAAGAAACACTTTTGAAGGAAGGTTTTACAGATGCAGAAGATGTGGAAGGTTATCAACGGGATTCTGCTGAAATAGCTAAAATGCAGGATGAAATAACCACCTTTCAGACGCAGTATAGCCTGGCCACAGAGCAGTGCCGCCAATTGCAGGAGGAATGCGCAGGCGGGGAGATGATTGAAACAGCCGGCTGGAAGGAGCAGCTTCAGAAGCTTCAGACCGAAAAGGAAAGATTGAAAGAACAGCAAAACCTCGACCGGATGATGGCCGCAGAAGCATTCAAAATCCGCAAGTCCTTAAAGGAAAAGGATGACTGTCAAAAGACCCTCAGCAGCCGTTACGGAATCCTTAAGGAACTGGAGAATGTGGTAAACGGCAATAATAAAAAGCGTATGGTTTTTGAGCAATATGTCTTAGCCGAATATTTTGAAGAGATTCTGCGGGCTGCCAATATCCGGCTGCGGATGATGAGTGACGGACGCTATGAACTGCGCCGGGTGGCAGGGGTGACCGATGGCCGCAGCAAGGACTATCTTGAGATGGAAGTACTGGATTATTATACCGGCAAATTCCGTTCCGTCAAAACCCTGTCCGGCGGAGAATCTTTTAAAACATCTCTGTCACTGGCTTTGGGAATGAGCGATGTGGTTCAGGCCTTCAGCGGCGGAATCCAGGTGGATGTATTGTTTATTGATGAAGGTTTTGGTGCTCTTGACAGTGAATCTCTGGATCAGGCCTGCAATACCCTTCAATCGCTGGTGGAAAAGGAGCGG
The DNA here is from genome assembly GCA_031556725.1 of Lachnospiraceae bacterium. Classification (GTDB taxonomy): domain Bacteria; phylum Bacillota; class Clostridia; order Lachnospirales; family Lachnospiraceae; genus UBA935. Next base: position 90,565 of record JAVBSL010000004.1, read on the forward strand.
CTGATCGGCATTATTTCTCATGTGCCGGAATTGGCGGAAAAAATAGAAAATCAAATACAGGTTACCAAAACAAACAGTGGTAGCACCGTGAAAGTTATGATACACTAAGACAGCAGACTTTGAAAGGAGCATGGTTTTATGAAATACGACGTGATAATAATCGGGGCAGGTCCCGGGGGCATTTTCTGTGCATATGAATTAAAAGATAAGAATAAGGACTTAAACATATTGATGATTGAAAAGGGGCGCTCGATTGAGAAGCGGCAGTGTCCCAAGCGAACCACCAGACAGTGTATCGGGTGTAAACCCTGCTCCATTACCACGGGATTTGCGGGAGCGGGCGCATTTTCGGACGGCAAGCTGTCATTATCCCCGGATGTTGGGGGAAATCTGCCGGCTATTTTAGGCTATGATGAAACCCTTGGTCTGATTCGGGAATCGGATGAGATATACTTAAAGTTCGGAGCGGACACCAATGTATACGGGGTGGATAAGGAAGAAGAAATTCGGGACATCCGTAAAAAAGCAATTAACGCCAATTTAAAACTGGTAGAATGTCCCATCAGGCATTTGGGAACCGAAGAAGGCTATAAAATATACGGCAAACTGCAGCATCATCTGGAAGAAGTCGGTGTGACCATTAAGTTTAATACCATGGTGGAACAGATTTTGCTGGAAGATGATCAGGCGGTGGGCGTGGTAACCGATAAAGGTGAAACATTCTATGCCGGTGAAATCGTATCAGCGGTGGGCCGGGAAGGTGCCGACTGGTTTAAGGATAAATGTGAAGAAATCGGGATTGCCACCACTCCCGGAACAGTAGATGTGGGTGTCCGGGTGGAAGTCAGGGATGAAGTAATGCAGTTCCTCAACGAAAATCTCTACGAAGCCAAGTTGATCTATCATACCCCCACCTTTGACGACAAGGTCCGGACTTTTTGTACCAATCCTTCGGGGGAGGTGGCCACGGAATATTATGAAGGCGGCCTGGCAGTGGTCAACGGTCATGCCTATAAATCCGGCGAATATAAGACCAACAATACTAATTTTGCCATATTGGTCAGCAAAAATTTTACCAAGCCTTTTAAGACACCGATCGAATACGGCAAGCAGATTGCACAATTATCCAACATGCTGTGCGGCGGCAGGATTCTGGTGCAGACCTTCGGTGATTTCCGCAGGGGCCGGAGAACTACGGAAGAGCGTCTTTGCCGGAACAATCTGATTCCCACCTTAAAGGATGCGGTACCCGGCGATTTATCGCTGGTATTTCCCCACAGGATTATGGTGGATATTGAAGAAATGTTACTGGCATTAGATAAAATAACACCCGGTATTGCGGGTGATGAAACCCTCCTTTACGGCGTGGAAGTAAAATTCTACTCTAACCGGGTAGTCGTAGACAAAGATTTTGAGACCAGTATCAAGGGTCTGCGGGCAATCGGCGATGGTGCCGGTGTTACCCGTGGTTTACAGCAGGCATCGGCAAATGGTATCAGCGTAGCAAGAAGTATATTAAAGAAGATGGAAATAAATGTATAGAGAAAAAATGAAACGATTTTTAATAATAGCGGCCGTTCTGATGATGCTTCCGGTTTTGGCCGGCTGTAACGATAAATCATCGGATATGAAGGTGGTTTTGACCACTGGTTTTGCAAAAGACGAGATCTTTCGAATTGAGACCATGTCCTGCACTTTGCCTGAAGTATGGGTTTATCTGACTACGGCCCAAAATCAGTATGAAAGTGTATATAGCAGCCTGATATGGAAAACGGACTTAAACGGGGTGACTTTGGAGCAGAATGTCAAAGATACTGTATTGGCACAGATTGCGCAAATTAAAACCATGAATCTGCTTGGAGAAAAACATGGAATCACCCTGGAAAAGGATGAACTGGAAAAGGTCAGTGCAGCAGCAGCGACGTATTATACTTCCTTAAATGAAACCGAAAAGGAATGTATGGGAGTGACCCAGGCCACCATCGAAAAGCTTTATGCGGAATATGCCCTGGCAGATAAGGTCTATCGTTATATTATCAAAGATATCAATCCCGAAATCAGTGATGATGAAGCCCGGACCATTACGGTGCAGCATATTCTGATTAAAACTTATGCTTTAGACGGTACCGGTAAAAAGATTGAATATTCCGAACAGGCTAAACGAGACGCTTATGAAGAAATCAGAGATATCTGGCAGCAGAGTAAAAGCGGTGAAGAGTTTGAAAAGCTGATTATGCTGTATAGTGAGGCCGATGAAGCGGTGTATTCCTTTGGTAAAGGTGACATGGAGGCGCCTTTTGAAAATGCGGCATTCCAATTGGAAACCGGAGAAATCAGTGATATTGTGGAAACCAGCTTCGGTTATCATATTATCAAATGTGTCAGTACCTTTAACCGGGAGGAGACCGATGCCAATAAGGTAAAGATCGTAGAGGAACGGCGGGAAGAAGTGTTTGGGCAGGAATACAATGCATTTGTGGATTCTTTAACCAAGAACTTAAACGATATGCTTTGGGAGCAGGTAACCTTTATTCACAACAGCGAAGTAAAAACCAAAGATTTCTTTGACGTTTACCGGCAATTTTTTTGAGTGGTGGGCGGCCGCTTCCTTTTTATTTTGCGACAGCCTTGGCTTCGATCAACTGTTTGGCTGAATGAACGTTTTGTACTCCAATAAATAATAATTTATAAAAAATTTAGAAATGTGCAAACCCGCGTGGTTACAGCGTTTTGAAGAAATTATTAGCACTCATGACAAATGAGTGCTAATTTGGTCTTGACTTTTCGGAGAGAGGGAATTACAATTCATTATAAATTAGGCAAAAATGAAACTAGAAAAGGAGTGATTATTGTGGCTAAAACAAACGGAAGTTTATCAATTAACAGTGAAAACATTTTTCCTATTATTAAAAAATGGCTTTATTCAGACCATGACATTTTTTTCAGGGAACTGATTTCTAATGGTTGTGATGCCATTACCAAGCTGAAGAAGCTGGATATGATGGGGGAATATACTTTGCCGGAGGGTTACACGCCGAAGATTTCGGTAATGGTCAATCCGGAGAAGAAGACTTTGACTTTTACCGATAACGGTATCGGTATGACGGCTCATGAGGTAGAGGAATATATTAACCAGATTGCCTTTTCCGGAGCTACGGATTTTATTGAAAAGTATAAGGATAAGACCAATGAAGATCAGATTATCGGTCATTTCGGACTGGGCTTTTATTCTGCTTTTATGGTTGCGGATGAAGTTCATATCGATTCCCTTTCATTCCAGGACGGAGCACAGGCTGTACACTGGGAATGTGACGGGGGTACCGAGTATGAGATGGAAGACGGAGATAAAGCGGAAGTAGGAACTACGATCACTTTATTTTTGAATGAAGATTGCCTGGAATTCTGTAACGAATATAAGGCCAAAGAAGTGATCGGTAAATACTGTTCCTTCATGCCTACCGAAATCTATCTTTCCAAGCAGGATACCACCGACACCCAGACGGTAACGGCTGAAGAAAAACTGGATACCGATACGGTAGTGGAAGAAATCAAACCGGAAAAAGAAGAGGATGTGCTTAAATATAAGATTATCAAACGTCCGGAGCTTTTAAATGATACCAATCCTTTGTGGATGAGACATCCTAACGAATGTGAGAAGGAAGATTATCTGGAGTTTTACCGGAAGGTATTTCAGGACTACAAGGAGCCTTTGTTCTGGATTCATTTGAACATGGATTATCCTTTTAACTTAAAAGGTATTTTGTATTTCCCCAAAATCAACATGGAATACGAATCCATTGAAGGGGTAATCAAGCTTTATAACAATCAGGTATTTATTGCTGACAACATCAAAGAAGTTATTCCGGAATTCCTGTTATTGCTGAAGGGTGTGATCGACTGCCCCGACCTGCCGCTTAACGTATCCAGAAGTGCATTGCAGAATGACGGATTCGTGAAGAAAATATCCGATTATATCTCCAAAAAGGTGGCAGACAAGCTGTCCGGTATGTGCAAGACCGAAAAGGAAGAGTATGAGAAATACTGGGATGACATCAGTCCCTTTATCAAATTCGGCTGCTTAAAGGATGATAAATTCTGTGAGAAAATGAACGATTACATTTTGTTCAAGAATCTGGATGGACAGTACCTGACCTTGCCGGAATGTCTGGAAGTAAATAAGACCGATCCCGATGAAGTAGGTGAGGATGGAGAAAAGGCGGAAGAAAAAGCTGATGTGGTGGAAGCGGAAGTAGTTGACGCTGAAGGAAATCCCGTTGATGAAGCAGAAGATGAAGATAACGAAGATAAAAAAGAAAAGATTATCTACTATGTAACCGATGAGCTTCAGCAGAGCCAGTACATCAACATGTTTAAATCGGCCAAGATGGAAGCGGTAATCCTGACCCACAATATCGACCAGCCTTTTGTGACTCAATTAGAGTCCAAGAATGAAGGGGTTAAGTTCCAGCGTATCGATGCTGACCTGACTGATACCTTTAAAGCCAAAACTTCCAAAAAAGCAGAAAAAGAGATGGAAGAGCAGGCAGAAGAAATCTCTAAGATCATGAAGAAGGTTTTGAAAAAAGACCAGATTACCGTTAAAGTAGAGAAACTTAAGAACAAGAAGATTTCTTCCATGATCACCCTGTCAGAAGAAAGCCGCCGGATGCAGGATATGATGAAGATGTACTCCATGCCGGGAATGGATATGGGTATGTTCGGTAAAGAGGGCGAAACTCTGGTGCTGAATGTTAACCATCCGTTAGTACAGTATGTTCTGGATAATAAGAGCGGTGATAATGTTAATATGATCTGTGAGCAGCTTTATGATCTGGCAATGATTCAGCACGGTCCGTTAGATGCTGAAGCCATGAGCAAATTTGTGATCAGAAGCAACGACATTATGCTGCTTTTGACCAAATAAAGTAAGCGGTATTCTTTGTCAAAACAAATGCCTTTGCATAATATAAGTTAAACATATTATGCAGAGGTATTTTTATGCCCGAAAATAATGCCAGAGGCAGCCTGCAGATCAATGTTACCTCCACAGTAGGATTAACACCGATTGAAAATGCCACTATTACCATTTCCTTAACCGGACTCCCGGAACGTACATTGGAAAGTCTTGCCACGGATGCTTCCGGGCAGACCGAAGCCATCGAAGTACCGGCACCGCCTGTTGATTACAGTCTGGAGCCTTCCATGGAACAGCCCTATAGTGAATACAATATCGAGGTCAGTGCCCCCGGTTATGAACCGGTATTGATATCCGGCACGCAGATATTACCGGATGTGAAAGCCCTTCAGCCGATTGCCATGCGGCCGCTGGAAGTGGATGAAGAAGGCCGGGATATTGTTGTCCCGCCGCATACCTTATTTTATGAATACCCGCCGAAGATCCCCGAAGCGGAGATTAAGCCCATCGATGAAAGCGGGGAAATTGTCTTGCCTCAGGTCGTTATTCCCGAGTACGTCGTTGTTCATGACGGCGCGCCTCAGGATGCTTCCGCCCCTGATTATTATGTGCGGTACCAGGATTATGTCAAGAACGTGGCTTCCTGCGAAATCTATGCCACCTGGCCGGAAAATGCCATTTATGCCAACATTTTGGCTATTATGTCCTTCACGATGAACCGCATTTTTACGGAGTGGTATAGAGGTCAGGGCTATAACTTCACCATTACCAGTTCCACGGCCTATGACCAGAAATTTTCCTATGGACGAAATATTTTCAGCAACATTGACTATCTGGTGGATAGTGTATTTGCCAATTACCTTTCAAGGCCCGGCGTGCGGCAGCCGATTCTGACCAGCTACTGTGACGGTGACCGGGTGACCTGTAACGGTTTAAGTCAGTGGGGATCAAAGACATTGGGCGAGCAGGGGTATTCGGCAATTGAAATTCTGCGAAACTATTATGGCAATGATATGTTTATCAATACCGCAGAACGAGTGGCGGGAGTGCCTGTTTCCTGGCCGGGATATGATTTGTATATTGGATCCACAGGAGAAAGTGTCAAAACCATCCAGCAGCAGTTGAACCGTATTGCCAAATCATATCCTTCTATTCCGACAGTGACAGTAGATGGCATTTATGGACCGAAGACTTCGGAGGCGGTCAAAATTTTTCAGCAGATTTTCGATTTACCGCAGACCGGAGTGGTTGATTATGCCACCTGGTATAAAATATCCTATATCTATACTGCGGTTGCCCGACTGGCAGTTTTGTAAGGATAAAATATTGCGCATTAGGGGGAAAAAATGGTATACTGAAAACAGTTATGTTTTTCGAGAATGTTTGGGGTGGTGAGAGGGCATGAAGGATATCGTAGACCGCATATTAGATGGGGAATTTCAGCCGGATGCAGGAGCATTGGACTTCTCCTGCGCAAAGGTTGAAATAGAGCTGACCGCGGGGGAAGACTATGAAGGTACTTTTGAAATATACGGACCGGCAAATCAATTGACTGAAGGATATGTGAGTACCGGTGGTCTGGAGATGGAGTGTATTACCACAGAGTTTGCCGGAGCCGTATCGGAGATTGCCTTTTGTTTTCATGCTCAGAACATTGAAGAGGGCAGTAACCGGCAAGGGGAATTTGTTATTATATCTAATCATGGTGAATACACCATTCCATACAAAGTATCTGTAGTCCCGGGGGAAGTCCTGTCCAGTCTGGGAGCGATTAAGAACCTTTTTCACTTTACCAACCTGGCTAAGACTAACTGGGAGGAAGCGGTCAATCTCTTTTATGATGAAGGTTTTGATCGGGTTTTCCAGGGAACGGACAGACAGTATTATCCCTTATACCGGGGTCTCTCCGGTAATCAAGAGCGAAAAAACGAACAAAATGTTGAAGAATTTTTGCAGTCTATTAAGAAAAAACAGAAGATTGAATACCTGATCTCAGAAACCGAAATTCGTATGGATGCTCCGGAGACCATCACGGAGTATACTTTATCGATTAACCGTAACGGGTGGGGATATACCCGGTTAAAAGTGGAAGCGGAAGGCAGCTTTCTGCGGATTGATAAGGAGATTATCAGAGAAGAAGATTTCCTGGGTAATTTTTACCGCCTGCCCTATTATATTTCGGCTGATAAGCTGCATGCCGGTCAGAATGTGGGTAAAATAAGACTTTATAATGCTCAAATGGAAACAATCATTCCAGTCATTGTTTCCAAGCAAATGGGCTTAGCCCAAAAAAAGAGTCTGCGCAGAGAACGGAAGCACCACATTTTGGAGTTGATGGAATACTATGCCGCCTTCCGGACCAAGAAGATCAGCGCCGCTACGTGGCGGAAGGAAACCGCAAAGTTAGTGGATAAAATGGTTGCGGTCAATGAGAAGGATGTTGCCGCCAAGTTATTTAAGGCCCAGCTGTTGCTTACCGAAGAACGGTACAATGAGGCAAATTGGATGCTGGATCATGCCGATGCCTTACTGCAAAGAAATGAAGATTGGGAACCGGCACTTTGGTGTTACTATCAGTATCTGACTACACTTCACAGCGGCGAGGAAGAATATATAGATTCCGTAGCGGCTCAGGTAGAGCGGATTTTTACGCAAAACAGTGATAACTGGCGGGTGGCATGGCTTTTGACCTACCTGGTAGAAGAGTATAGCAAAAGCCCCTCCAAAAAATGGATGATTCTGGAGGAACAGTATAAACGTGGCTGTACCAGCCCGGTTATTTATATCGAAGCAATTCATCTGCTGCAGATAAATCCTACCTTGCTGATGAAAGTAGAAGGATTTGAGAAGCAGGTTCTTTTGTATGCGGCCAAAAAGGAATTGTTATCCAGAGAACTGGTTGACCAGATTATCTATTTGATTTCCAAAACCAAAGAGTACTCGGGCTTATTGATGCGGATTCTGGAGGCTTGCTACCTGGTTGAACCTACCGATGAGGTGATCAAAGTTATCTGCGGATTGCTGATTAAGGGCAATAAAAGAGGTACGGAATATTTAAAGTGGTATCAGTTGGGAATTGAACGGGAACTTCGGGTTACCCGGTTATATGAATATTATCTGATGTCAGTGGATTTGGAAACAGAGGCAAAGCTGCCTAAAATAGTGCTGATGTATTTTGCTTATAACAGTGATATGGATTATCGGTATAATGCTTACTTGTATGCTAATGTCCACCGGTATCGGGAAGAATTTCCGGAATTATATGAAAGCTATCAGGAGCCCATTGAGCGTTTTGTAATCAGGCAGATGGCTAAAGGACATATAAACAAGTGGCTGGCCTATTTGTATAAAAATGTGATAACTCCCGGGATGATTACCCCTGATAATGCACGGGGACTGGCGGAAGCACTGTTTACCTTGCAAGTAACGGTAGCCCGAAAAGATATTCGCGAAATCATCGTAATCTATGATAAAGGCAAGACAGAAATCACTTATCCGGTGACCGGACAGCAAAATTTCCTGCCAATATACGGAAACGGTTTCCATGTCTTTTTGGAAGACTATGAAGGCAACCGCTATGTAAGTGAAGATAATTGTACAATCGAAAAACTGATCTGGCCGGACAAGCTGGCTAAAATGATAGCACCCATGGTATCGGATCTGATCGGTCTGGATTTGTGGATGTGTGAGCAGGGTGAGGAACTGGCTCCTGTGACTGAGGCTAACCGGCATGCCATGATGCGGGTTTTGGAAACTTCTTATTTGGCTGACAGCTATCAGAAGGAGATAAGAATCAAGTTGATCCGCTACTTCTATGAGCAGGATCGAATCGAAGAGCTGGACAAGATGCTGATAAATCTTTCGGTAGTGCAGGTGGAAAGCAGAAATTACGCGGAAGTTCTTCGATTAATGACCTTACGCTATATGTACAGCCGGGCCTATGAATGGATGACGACTATCGGCTCTGCGGTGGTTGATGTAAAGCAGATATTAAGAATAGTGAGTGCCGTACTGGCAGAAGGAAATGCAATTGCCGATAAGAGGATGATTGAACTGGCTTATGCAGCATTTGCCGCAGGTAAGTATGATGAAAGACTACTGAATTATCTGAACCGGTTTTATACGGGCACTATCAGACAAATGCGGAATGTCTGGCGGGCAGCCAAGGATTTCACCTTAGACACTTATGAACTGAGCGAAAGACTGCTGATCCAGATTCTTTATTCCGGTTCCTTTGTAGGCGAGCAGATGTCAATTTTCAAGGATTATGTGGCCGGCGGCGGAAAAAGCAGTATTGAAGCAGCCTTTCTGGCACAATGTGCGTATAATTATTTTGTGAATGATAAGGTTACAGATGTGTTTGTTATTAATCAGATGGCCCGGGCTTTGGAACGACGGGAGGAACTGAACTTAATCTGCAAGCTGGCTTTTGTCAAATATTTCGCAGAAAATCCGGGAGAAATCGACGAAGAGGTAAAAGATATCCTGCACCCGTTTTTAAAACAGTTGTTGGAACAGAATATATACTTTTCCTTTTTTAAAGAGTATATTGACACTTTTCCTTTTATGGAGTCTTTTTTGGACAAGACAATTATTGAATATCGCGCCAAAGCAGGGAATACGGCAGTTATTCATTATTTGATTGAACGGGATGGTGCAGGCAAAAGCGAATATACAAAAGAAGAAATGCGGGATATGTATGGCGGTGTATGTACCAAGCAGTTTGTCCTTTTTTTCGGAGAACAGCTATTGTATTACATAACCGAAAGGGAAGACGATAAGGAGCACCTTACCGAAAGTGCAAGTATCAGTAAAAGTGATATTATCGGCGAGCAGCGGGAATGTAAGTTTAACCATATCAATGATATTGAAATTGCCAAGATGCTGCAGGATTATGAAACAGTAAACAATTTACTATATGAATTTTACAGACAGGAGTTTGTAGTGGAAGAATTATTTCATCTTCAGACTTAAGCGGAGTAGCATATGAATAGTATTATTGGAAAAAAAGGTTTAGGTGCCGCAATAATCGGATATGATCTGGGGCATTTATACTCTCAGATCAGTTATTGCAGCGTGAACGGCGGTGAGCCGGAAACCGTATCGGCAGTTATGGGTACGGAACAATATAATATTCCCACAGCTCTTTGCAAGCGTAAAGGTGTTGGACAGTGGTTCTATGGAAAGGAAGCACTTAAATATGCGGAACAGGAAGATGGAATCCTGTTGGAGAACATCTATGAACTGGCGTTAATCGGTGAACAGGTACAGATTGATGACGAAAGCTTTGATCCTATCGCGTTGCTTACTTTGTTTGTTAAGCGGAGTCTGTCACTTTTATCTATGGAAATAAAACCGGCAGATATGGAATCCTTTATGTTTACGGTAGAAAATCTGGATATTCGAACAGTGGAAGTGCTGGGGGCGGTAGCGGTTGGGCTGCGGATTGCACCGGAACGCGTTTTTTTCCAGAGCTACCGGGAAAGCATTTATCAGTACATGGTACATCAACCGAAAGAATTATGGATTCATCAGGTGTTAATATTTGATTATAGCAATTACTTGAAGGCTTATCTTTTGGAAAGCAACAACCGGACCACTCCTAAGGTAGTATTTGTAGAGAAACTGGAATTTCCGCAAATGACCGGCGGTGTATGTTCGGAAGAGCAAAAGGCTGAGCGGGATCTGCGCTTCTTGGAGATTTCGGAGCAGATGTGCCGGGATCGGATTATCTCCACAGTTTATTTGCTGGGGGATGGATTTAAGGAAAACTGGGCGGAAGGTTCCATTAAGTTTTTATGTCGGGGACGGAGGGTTTTTCAGGGAAATAACCTGTATAGCAAAGGCGCCTGCTATGGCGCTCAGGAAAAGCGGACACCTTCGGAAATTAATTCAACCCAGGTCTTTCTGGGTGAAGATAAGCTGAAGGCCAATATTGGTATGAAAGTATTGCGGCAGGGAATTGAATCTTATTATGCCATTCTGGACGCAGGAATGAATTGGTATGAGGTTCGCAGCCAATACGAAGTGATTCTGGATGAAGGAAAACAATTATTTTTTATTGTAACGTCTTTAACCGGGGGCGTTGTCATTGAAGAAGAACTGATTTTAGAAGGTTTACCGGAGAGACCCGGGCGAACTACCCGTTTGCTGATTCAGCTTAAGATGATTTCGTCCAATGCGGTACAGGTGACAGTAACCGATATGGGGTTTGGAGAGTTGTTTTCCACCAGTGATAAGAAATGGATACAGGAGTTTACCGTATCATAGTGAGTGTCAGGCAAAGGAGAAAACCAGTGAGGCAACCATTGTTGTGTGTAGGGCGTTATGCGGAGAATCCCTATTATTTTCAAAAGTTATGCATCAGCATCTGGTCGGTGGAAGAATTGTGTTATTTGTTCAAAACCAATCCGTTTATTTTAGACCGGGATATTGTTGATAAAAAGCTGGTGGAGTGGCTGGAAACAGAATGCGGACTTGATGAATTGGGAGTAAAGCTGCATAATTTATTTCATAAGGCCAATTCAGTCAGTTTGTTTGTCATGACTATTTTGGAATATGTGAATTATTGTACTCCTGCTGAACAGAAGCAGATTGCCGAGATTTTACAAAGCAATGTGGGGCTGAACGAGAATGAAAAGAAAAAAAAGCGAGGGGACTTTTTGCTGAAAAGTGGGAAATACCTGATGGCATTGCAGGAGTATGACTATATTTTGGATGCGTTACCTAAGGGAGAACTGGTGATTAGCGGACCCGTCTGCCATAACCGGGGAGTAGCTTATGCCAAGTTGTTTTTATTTGACCGGGCAGCGGAAAGCTTTTTATCCGCCTATGAAATAAGCGGCAGTGAAGAATCCGGAATTCAATACTTAGCAGCAGTCCGGCAGATGCTCAAAGATGATGAATATATTCGGTTTATTGCCGACCAACCCCAGTTTTATAACCTTTCCTTGCAGGTAGAACATCTGGTGGAACAAGCAACCGGCCGATTTGAGGAGACCAGGGAAAATCGAATGTTATTTGCTTTACAGATGTATAAAGAGGAGGGAAATGTCAATTCCTATTATGAGGAAATTGATAAGATAACCGCCGAGATTAAGCAGCAATACCGCGACAGTGTGACAGGATAACGGAGCAGGATAATGGGTTTACTAAAAAAGCTATGGCAACGGTTTCGGAAAGATTATGAACCGGAATATGAATATGAAGAGTGGAATGAAGTCGTCTACGACCGAGACGATTTGCAGATCAATGACAGGGAACAACGGCAGGATTATGTGAAAAATTGTCTGGAACAAATCGTTGAGGCCACTCGTGAGGTGGAAAATCTTCAGTTTGAGTACAATATGGTTACCTCCTATCTGAAAGATATGGAAGAAGTGGAAGCATTGCCGCCTGAAGAGCGGGCAATCCTGGAAGAGGCGGCTCGCAAGATCAATCAGCTGGAAGTTGAGAAAAACGGTTATCTGGAACGCAACAACCGGATGAGCGAAGCTCAGTACCGGAAGATGGAGTCGTTAGCGGAGGAAGTGCAGGAAGGATATACCAAATTAAAGGAAGCGGAAGACTATCAGGGACTGATCAAATCGGATATGCGGCATTTGGATAACGAAAAGCAGGCCTATCTGTTCAGAAAGCATGAGCTGCGGCGCATCCTGGAGGATCTAAAGGGGATGGTAGTAATCTGTGTTACGGCGGTGGTCTTATGCCTCGTCCTGCTTTTGATACTTCAGATGGGATTTGGGATGAACACGAAGGCCGGCTATCTGCTGACGTTGGGCGGGGCGGCCCTGGCGATTACGTTGATTTTTATCAAACACAGCGATTCCATGCGGGAATTGAAGCGGGTGGAAAAGAGTATCAACAAGATAATTTTGCTGCATAATACCGTAAAAATACGATATATCAACAATACCAATTTATTGGAATACCTGCAGTTAAAATATGCCGTATCCAATGCCCAGGAGTTAGATAAGATCTGGAACAAATATCAGGAGGAAAAAGCGCAGCGGGATATTTACCGGCAGGCGGAACGGGAACTGGATATCTGTCAGAAAGAATTTTTGCATATTTTACGCCGGTATCAGGTCAAGGACCCGGCTGTGTGGCTTCATCAGACAGAGGCCATCCTGGATAAAAAGGAAATGGTGGAAATCAGACATAATCTGATTATCCGCAGACAGTCCCTGCGCCGCCGAATTGATTATAATAAGGAAGTGGTAGCCCATAAGGCCCAGGAGGAAATCAAGGATCTGGTGGAGAAATACCCTAAATACGCCAGCGAGATATTACAAATGGTAGCCTCCTACGAGAAAAAATTTAATGGATAATTGACATAAACCTCTTGGTCTGGTACACTTTATCTTGCTAATGAAACAAAGTGCTGAGAGGAGAAGTATTATGAAAAATGGAAAGAAATTGATTGCGGTAGTGCTGACAGCAGCTTTTGCCCTTACCTTATTTACCGGTTGCGGGTCAAAAAATGCCGAAACGGCAGCAAATACCGAAAGAACTACTTTTACGGTAGGATTTGATGCCGAGTTTGAACCTTATGGCTACATGGATGCCAATGGTGAATATACCGGTTTTGACCTTGATCTGGCCGCTGAAGTTTGTGCCCGTAACGGTTGGGAACTGGTGAAACAGCCGATTGACTGGGATGCTAAGGACATGGAGCTTTCTTCCGGAAGCATTGATTGTATCTGGAACGGATTTACTATCAATGGCAGAGAAGACAGCTACACATGGTCAGTGCCTTATGTAGACAGTTCGCAGGTATTTGTGGTTAAGGCAGATTCTGCAATTGCAAATTTTGCCGGTCTGGCTGGCAAGGCGGTTGGAGTGCAAAAGGATTCCTCTGCTCTGGCAGCACTGGAAGAAGATGAAGAACTGATAAACAGCTTTAAGGAACTGATTCAATATGCGGACTATAATACCGCTTTTATGGATTTGGAAGCAGGAGCTACAGAGGCCGTAGCTATTGATATCGGTGTGGCTGAGAAACAGATTGCAGCCCGCGGCGATGGTTTTGTGATGTTGGATGATAAACTGGCTACCGAGCAGTATGGCATTGGATTCTTAAAGGGAAATACGGAACTTAAAGATCAAGTGGAAAAAACCGTTCTGGAAATGGCAGCAGACGGCACCTTCATGAAGATTGCTGAGAAATATGGTTTACAGGATAGTGTTTGCTTAGGCAAATAAAAAGACGAAAAGATACACTATGGTACGAAAGGACCGTACCTAAGTGTATCTATAGTTTCGTCTGGAAGAACGCAGGGCGTTCTTCTTGAATGATTTACAGCGTGGAATAAAAAGCCTTCTATACCCAGAAGGCTTTCTGCAATATAAGTAGGAGGAAAGATAGGCAAATGAGTATATCAATGATGTTGCTGCAATTGGGAAAGGGTATGTTATCGTCAGTAGAAATCTTTTTTCTGACATTGATTTTCTCGTTGCCGTTGGGACTTTTGTTTTCTTTTGGAAGGATGTCGAAGAATGGGGTTGTCCGGACTTTGACGAAGGTGTACATATCGATTATGCGGGGCACGCCGTTGATGCTGCAGCTGATTGTAATCTATTTTGCCCCCTTTTACTTGTTTAAGATGAATTTGGCGGGGTTTCGTTTTCCGGCCATAATTGTAGCGTTTGCGTTAAACTATGCAGCCTATTTTGCGGAGATTTACCGGTCGGGGATTGAGTCCATGCCGGTGGGGCAGTATGAAGCGGCTAAGGTGCTGGGATATAATAAGGGACAGACATTCTTTAAGATTATTCTGCCCCAGGTAATCAAACGGATATTGCCGCCGGTTACCAATGAGACTATTACACTGGTAAAGGATACTTCACTGGCTTTTGTGCTGGCCCAGGCCGAGATGTTTACGATTGCCAAGCAGATTGCGGCCAAGGAAGCCAATATTGTGCCGCTGATGGTAGCAGGAGTATTTTACTACATTTTTAACTTAGTAGTAGCAGTTGCCATGGAACGGCTGGAAAAAGCCTTGAATTATTACCGTTAGGAGGGAAACATGAACTTACTGGAAATTTCTCATATGAAGAAGGGGTTTGACGAGCTGGATGTAATCAAGGATATTTCGCTGACGGTGAAAGAAGGTGAAGTGTTGTCCATTATCGGGCCTTCGGGCTCGGGAAAGTCCACCTTGCTCAGATGTGCTACGCTTTTGGAAAAGATGGAAGGCGGTGAGCTTAGCTATCTGGGTGAAAAAGCGGCGTGGGATGAAGACGGCCGATGTGTATACGCACCGAAGCCGAAATTAAAAGAGATCCAGAAGCATTTCGGCCTGGTTTTCCAGAATTTCAACCTGTTTCCTCATTACAGTGTGCTGAAAAATATTATGGATGCTCCTATCAGTGTGGATAAGGTATCGAAGAAGGAAGCCCAAGAGCGGGCGGAGAAGCTTTTAGAGCAATTAGGTCTGAGCGATAAAGCCCATGCTTATCCCTATCAGCTTTCCGGTGGTCAGCAGCAGCGGGTATCCATTGCCAGAGCTCTGGCTTTGCAGCCTAAGATACTTTTCTTTGACGAGCCCACATCGGCCCTTGACCCGGAGCTGACCGGAGAGGTGTTAAAGGTAATCAAAGAGTTAGCCAAAGAGCATATGACCATGATTATCGTGACTCATGAGATGCAGTTTGCCAAAGAACTTTCCGACCGGATTATTTTTATGGAACAGGGATTGATTCAGGCAGAAGGCACTCCGGAGGAGATTTTTCATTCCGAAAATGAACGGGTAAAAGAATTTATCGGAAAATTTTATTGATTTCTGTTTTCTCATGGTTTATACTTTTTTGTGGAAAAGTTAACGGTTTTCAGCAGAGAAGAGGAGCAAAGCATGAAAAAATTGAATCAGCTTTATGAAGGCAAGGCAAAGAAAGTTTATGCAACAGAAGATCCATATGTCCTGATTGTGGATTATAAGGATGATGCCACTGCGTTTAACGGTGAGAAAAAAGGGACGATTACCGGTAAAGGAGCTATTAATAACCGGATGACGAATCATATTTTCCGTTTGCTTGAGGAAAAAGGGGTTCCTACTCATCTCATTGAAGAATTAAGTGACCGTGAAACGGCAGTTAAGAAAGTGGAGATTGTTCCTTTGGAAGTTATTGTCAGAAATGTGGCGGCAGGCAGTTTCTCTAAACGCCTGGGTGTGCCGGAAGGCAAGGTTTTTAATCAGCCCACCATTGAGTTCAGCTACAAAAATGACAGTCTGGGTGACCCGCTGATCAACGATTATTTTGCGGTGGCATTGGAACTGGCAACCTGGGAAGAAATCGAAATCATTAAGAAATATGCTTTTCAGGTAAATGAAGTATTGAAAACGTATTTTTTACAGGCAGATATGAAACTGATTGACTTTAAAATAGAATTTGGCCGTTACTACGGTGATGGTGACAGTAAGATCCTTCTGGCTGACGAAGTATCTCCCGATACCTGCAGACTCTGGGATGTTCATACCGATGAAAAACTGGACAAGGATCGTTTTCGCCGGGACTTGGGCAATGTGGAAGAAGCCTATCAGGAAGTAATGAAGCGTTTGGGATTATAAGGAGCAGAATGTAATGAATAAAGATAGATATCAAAGTCCATTATCTGAGAGATACGCAAGCCGGGAGATGCAGTATATTTTTTCTCCCGATATGAAGTTTCGGACCTGGCGAAAGCTTTGGATCGCTCTGGCGGAAACTGAGCAGGAACTGGGACTTAGCCGGAATGGCCAGCCTGTAATCACCAAAGAACAGATTGAAGAATTGAAGCTGCATGCAGAGGATATTAACTATGATGTGGCAGAAAAAAGAGAAAAAGAAGTGCGCCATGATGTGATGAGCCATGTATACGCCTACGGACAGCAATGTCCGAAGGCAGCAGGCATCATCCATTTAGGCGCAACTTCTTGTTATGTGGGTGACAATACCGATATTATCGTGATGAAGCAGGCACTAGAGCTGGTGAAAAAGAAGCTGGTAAATGTTATTCGGGAATTGGCTGATTTTGCGGAAGAATATGCCGCTTTGCCAACCCTGGCTTTTACGCATTTTCAGCCGGCTCAGCCAACTACCGTAGGCAAGCGGGCTGCACTTTGGCTGCAGGAGTTTTATCTGGATCTGGAGGATCTTAATTATGTTCTGGATGGACTTAAGCTATTGGGCTGTAAGGGAACTACCGGAACCCAGGCTTCTTTTTTGGAGTTATTTGATGGTGATCTTACAAAAATCAATCGGATCGATCCGCTGATTGCCGGGAAAATGGGATTTGCAAGCTGCTATCCGGTATCGGGGCAGACCTATTCCAGAAAAGTGGATACCAGGGTTTTGAATGTTCTGGCCGGGATTGCCGCCAGTGCCCATAAGATGTCCAATGATATTCGATTGCTGCAGCATTTGAAGGAAGTGGAGGAGCCCTTTGAGAAAAGCCAGATCGGCTCTTCGGCAATGGCTTATAAGCGAAATCCCATGCGCAGTGAAAGGATTGCCTCTTTAGCCAGATATGTGATGATCGATGCTTTGAATCCGGCCATAACTTCTGCTACGCAATGGTTTGAGCGGACCTTGGATGATTCTGCCAATAAACGGCTTTCCATTCCGGAAGGATTTCTGGCTATTGATGGTATATTGGATTTGTGTTTAAATGTAGTGGATGGACTGGTGGTTTATCCGAAAGTGATCGAACAGCGGTTAAAGAGCGAACTGCCCTTTATGGCAACCGAGAATATTATGATGGATGCGGTAAAGTTAGGCGGTAACCGGCAGGAGCTTCATGAACGTATCAGGGAATTGTCCATGGAAGCCGGAAAGAATGTAAAGGTGAGCGGCTTGCCCAACAACCTGTTGGAGTTGATTGCAGAGGACGAGGCTTTTCCCATGTGTCTGGAAGAATTGCAGGCGGCCATGGAACCTTCCCGCTATGTGGGCTGTGCAGCAGAACAGACCATCAGCTTTGTGACAGAAGTCATCAGACCGATGTTAGAGGAAAATGCCGAATTACTTGGCATGAAAGCGGAAATTAACGTATAAAAACTTAGGAGGACAATATGGGCGGATTTTTTGGTGTGGCATCAAAAGAAGATTGTTTATTTGATTTGTTTTTCGGTACCGATTATCATTCCCACTTAGGGACAAGACGTGCCGGAATGGCAGTTTACAGTAAAGAAAAGGGTTATGACCGGGCCATTCATAATATTGAAAATGCGCCTTTTCGGACTAAATTTGATAAAGATATTAATGAAATGAAGGGAAACATAGGAATCGGCTGTATCTCGGATTATGAACCCCAGCCCTTGATCGTTCGTTCCCATCATGGTACTTATGCAATTGAAACGGTAGGTAAGATCAATAATCTGGAGACCATCGTGGAAGGGCTCTTTAAAAAGGGTCATTCTCACTTTTTGGAAATGAGCGGCGGGGATATCAATGCCACCGAATTAGTAGCCGCCATTATCAACGAGAAGGATCATCTGGTGGAAGGGATCCAATATGCCCAGGAGATTATTGAAGGCTCCATGACCATTCTGGTGATGACGGACAAGGGAATTTATGCCGCCCGTGACCGGATGGGCCGGACACCGGTATCCATCGGCAAGAAGGAAGGCTCCTTTTGTATCTCTTTTGAAAGTTTTGCATACCTGAATCTGGGGTATACGGAAGTAAGAGAACTGGGACCGGGGGAAATTGCGGTAGTGACACCGGAAGCGGTGCAGACCCTTATAAAACCGGGAACAGACATGAAGATTTGTACCTTTTTATGGATTTATTATGGTTATTCCTCCTCCTCTTATGAAGGCATCAGCGTGGAAAAAATGCGTTATCAATGCGGTTCCCTGCTGGCCAAGCGGGACGATGTATCACCCGATACCGTGGCCGGTGTGCCGGACTCCGGGGTGGCTCATGCCATCGGATATTCCAATGCTTCGAAAATTCCTTTTTCCCGCCCCTTTATTAAGTATACACCCACCTGGCCCAGATCCTTCATGCCGACTATTCAAACCCAGCGGGATTTGATTGCCAAGATGAAATTGATCCCGGTACATGATCTGATTTATGATAAAAGCCTTTTGATCATTGATGATTCCATCGTCCGCGGAACACAATTGCGGGAAACTACCGAGTTTCTTTACAGCAGCGGTGCCAGGGAAGTACATATCCGGCCGGCATGCCCGCCCCTGTTATATGGCTGTAAGTATTTGAATTTTTCCCGTTCCAGTTCGGAAATGGATTTGATTACCAGACGCGTGATCAAGGAAATTGAAGGTGATAATAAATACATTAACCTGTCGGCTTATTCAGACCCCGAAACTCAGGAATATCAAGCTATGGTAAAGCGTATCGGTGACCAGCTCAATTTCACCTCTCTGCGTTATCACCGCCTGGATGATATGATTGAAGCGGTAGGATTAGACCGGGAAAAACTATGTACCTATTGTTGGGATGGAATGGAATAAGAAAAGATTATAACGAGCATAAATAATATTGATTTTTCTTATAACATAAATTGGGATATACTATTTATGTAAAAAGTAAAGAAGGGAGAAATCAATATGGTAAAGGCAGTAGTAGGCGCCAATTGGGGCGATGAAGGAAAAGGAAAAATAACCGATATGCTGGCTAAAACAGCAGATATCATTGTACGTTTTCAAGGAGGGGCAAATGCCGGACATACCATCGTTAATCCGTATGGTAAGTTCGCCTTGCATACTCTGCCCTCAGGGGTATTTTATGAACACACCACCAGTGTCATCGGTAATGGTGTGGCATTGAATATTCCTGTTTTTTTTGCAGAAGTAAAATCGATAGTTGACAAGGGGGTTCCCATGCCGAAAATTCTGGTGTCGGACCGGGCTCAGATCGTCATGCCTTATCACATTTTGCTGGATCAGTATGAAGAGGAACGGTTAGGGGGCAAATCCTTTGGCTCTACAAAATCGGGAATTGCTCCTTTTTATTCCGATAAATATGCTAAAATTGGTTTTCAGGTCAGTGAACTGTTTGATGAGGAAGTACTAAAGGACAAAATCAGCCGGGTCTGTGAACTGAAAAATGTGCTGATGGAACATCTTTATCACAAACCTTTATTGCAGGAGAAGGAATTACTGGAAACTTTGCAGCAGTACCGGGAAATGGTAGCTCCATATGTTTGTGATACAGCAGCTTTTCTGAATCAGGCGAACAGGGAAGGCAAGACTATCTTGCTGGAAGGACAGCTGGGAACCTTAAAAGATGCGGATCATGGCATCTATCCCATGGTAACATCTTCCTCAACTCTGGCGGCTTTCGGCGCAGTAGGAGCAGGTCTTCCGCCTTATGAAATCAAACAGATTATTACTGTCTGCAAAGCTTATTCTTCGGCGGTAGGAGCAGGAGCTTTTGTTTCCGAAATCTTTGGGGAAGCCGCGGACGAACTGCGGCGCAGAGGCGGTGATGGCGGTGAATACGGTGCCACAACGGGCCGGCCCAGACGAATGGGTTGGTTTGACTGCGTGGCTTCCAAATATGGCTGCCGCTTACAGGGAACTACCGATGTAGCCTTTGCGGTATTGGATGTGCTGGGTTATTTAAATGAGATCCCGGTATGCGTGGGTTATGAGATCGACGGTGAAATTACCACTGATTTCCCGGTTACTGTTAAATTGGAGAAGGCGAAACCGGTATTTAAGACCCTGCCGGGATGGAACTGTGAAATCAGACACGTGAAAGAATATGAAAATCTACCGTTAAACTGCCGAAACTATATTGAGTTTATCGAAAGAGAAATCGGCTATCCCATCACCATGATTTCTAATGGCCCGGGAAGAGAAGATATTATTTACAGAAAGTAGTAAAAATAGGAAAATCCATGAAAAAAAATTATGGGAAAGAACTGGAATTAATATTATGTAAACCGGAAATAAAAGGGAAAAGATTATTTCTGCATAGCTGCTGCGCACCCTGCAGCAGCTACGTGCTGGAATATCTTCGCCCTTATTTTCAGATTACTGTTTTTTACTATAATCCTAATATTTCCGAAGAAAAGGAGTATGTGATACGTCGGGAAGAGCAGAAGCGGTTAATCAGGGAACTGAATACCGGTGCTTGCAGTGAGGATGTATATATGATTGATTATGTGGATGGTGATTATGAGCCGGATCGCTTTTACCGGATTGTCAAAGGCTTGGAACAGTGCCCGGAAGGGGGCGAACGGTGCTTTGGGTGCTATGAATTAAGACTTCGGAAGACTGCTGATATGGCGAAGCAGGCCAGGGCTGATTTTTTTACCACGACATTAACAATCAGCCCGCTGAAAAATGCGGAAAAACTGAATGAAATCGGGGAGCGGTTGAGCGAAGAATACGAAATTTCTTTTTTGCCTTCGGATTTTAAGAAGAAGGATGGGTATAAGCGCTCCATTGAACTGTCTAAGAAATATGAGCTGTATCGGCAGGACTACTGTGGATGTATTTATTCTAAAATACAAGATAATCAGTAAAAAATTTATTTGGAATAAAACATAAATATTTACAATAAAACATCGATGTGTTATATTGTGAAAAAGGTGGTGCGGAATAATGGAAAAAATATTGAAATATTTAGAAACAATTATAGATGATAATGCAACTATACAAAAATGGAATGCAAAAAAAAAGTTAAGTCTTCAACTGGCTGGAAGCTATGAGTACTACTTGGTAAGACTGCTAAATGATTTTTTTTTGTTAATTCGTCCCTATGATAACCTGGCAATTCAAAAAATCAAGATAAATATAGCTATGATAGAAGAACAGACAGATATACCTGTTGCTGTTTTGCTGGAAAAGGCGACTGCTTATAAAGTAAAAAGATTGTTACAGGAAAGAATAGCATTTATAGCGGCTGATCAACAAGTATATTTGCCTTTTATAGCAATGCATCTAAGAAAAATGAGAAATGCTGTGTTGGAAGAGTCTTTTCATGGTAAATTCACACCGGCTACACAACTGATTTTTTTATATATGTTATACTCAATTAAAGAAGAATTTGATATTGAAGGCTTATCCGTACAGCTTAATATATCCGCAATGACAGTAGTGCGTGGGATGAGTGAGTTAAGTAAGATAGGAGCCGTTGAATTTAGGATTGAAGGACAGACAGCCAGAAAAAAGATTTTTAAGAGAATACCTAAACGGGAATATTATCAAATCGGAAAAGAATATTTACAAAATCCTGTCAAGAAAACAGTTTTTGTTTCTAAAGTTCCGGACAATTTGAAGGCATATAAAAGTGGATTGACAGCACTTGGGGAACAAACCATGCTAAACGAACCAGTGCAGAAAATTTATGCGGTAAGTAGTACGGCAGAAAAATTATTAACCGAGTTTCTTGTGTCTAAGGAAATGGCAATGGAGGAATTACTGCCTAAGATTCAGATTATGCAGTATGACATAGAACGTCTTTCCTATAAAGAATATGTTGATCCTGTCACGTTAGTATATGGGTTGGATGAAAGTGATGAAAGAATTGAGATGGCCATAGAAGACTTAATGGAAGGAGAAGAATGGTTCGGGGAATAGAAAAATTGGAACTGAATTCAGGCAAACCAAAGATTTGGATATAGTGCTTCTAATTGAGGCAGTGAATGACAAATTTCTGGAAAGGTTTATTGCTTTTATAGAGGCGGGAGGATATCAACATATAAATAAAGGAACAGGTAAAAGCCAATTTTACCGATTTCAGAAACCTAACAATTTCAATTTTCCATATATGATAGAGCTTTTTAGCAGAAAACCGGATTTTTTACAAAGCATTGACAGTAGACTGACACCGGTACGTATAAGTGACGAAGGAATTAGTCTGTCAGCAATTTTATTGGATGATGAGTATTATGCTTTGCTTACCAATGGAATAATAGACGTTGAAGGATTATCGGTTTTAAGTATTGAGTGCTTAATCCTCTATAAGATTAAGGACTGGCTTGATTTGAGCGAAAGACGGAGCATGGGTGAGAATGTAGATAGTAAAAATATTAGAAAGCATAAGAACGATGTGTTGCGTCTCGCTATTGACATGGAGTTGCTTGGAGTACGGGGAGTTACATATCAAGAGGTGCTCGAAAATATAAGAGTCTGCTATGAGTTGTAAAAGACTTTGGAAGATAAAGTAGGAATACTTGCGAAAATCATACTGAGATGTTAGTATTAATGAGATTATAATTGTGGAGGCAGTGATGAATAAATTTTTGGATGAAATTGCAGCAGAGATAAAGCAGGCTTTTGGGGCAGCAGGATATAATCAGGAACTGGGGAAGGTTACGATATCCAACCGGCCGGATCTGTGTGAATACCAGTGTAACGGTGCTATGGCGGGCGCTAAAGAATATAAAAAAGCACCCGTTATTATTGCAGGTGAGGTGGCTGAACAATTAAAAGACAGTAAAGTTTTCGAACAGGTGGAGGCAGTACCTCCCGGATTTTTGAATCTAAAGGTGAAGTCTTCTTTTGTTAAGACATATTTGGAACAGATGGTAAAAGCGGACAAGTTCGGTTTGGAGATGCCTGATAATCCGAAGAAGATTATTATTGATTACGGCGGCCCCAATGTGGCTAAGCCGCTTCATGTGGGACATCTTCGCGCAGCGGTTATCGGGGAAAGTATTAAGCGGATAGCCCGCTATGCCGGGCATGAGGTGATCGGCGACATTCATATGGGTGACTGGGGGCTGCAGATGGGCTTAATTATGGCCAAGCTGCAGGAACAGGAGCCGGAACTGATTTACTTTGATGAGGCATATAACGGTGATTATCCTGAGGAAGCTCCTTTTACTATTTCTCAATTAGAGGAGATATATCCGGCAGCAAGTGCAAAGTCAAAAGAGGATGCGGCCTTTAAAGAAAAAGCCATGGCGGCTACCTTTAAACTGCAAAGCGGTATACCGGGTTACCGTGCTTTATGGCAGCATATTATGAAGGTTTCGATTGCCGATTTAAAGAAAAATTATACCAATTTAAATGTAGAGTTTGATTTGTGGAAGGGTGAATCGGATGTTCATGATGCCATTCTCGACATGGTAGATTATATGAAAGCGGGCGGTTATGCTTACATCAGTGAAGGGGCTTTGGTGGTGGATGTGAAGGAAGAAACCGATACCAAGGAAATCCCTCCTTGTATGATCCTTAAATCAGATGGTGCCTCCCTTTATAATACTACCGATCTGGCAACGATCCAGGAAAGAATGAAGGAGTACGCTCCCGATGAAATGATATACGTGGTGGATAAACGGCAGGAGCTTTATTTTGAGCAGGTCTTTCGCTGTGCCCGCAAGACAAAGCTGGTGAAACCGGAGACCGGATTGAAATTTCTTGGTTTCGGCACCATGAACGGACAGGACGGCAAGCCCTTCAAGACTCGTGACGGCGGTGTTATGCGCCTGGAAAACCTGATTGCGGATATTAATGAGGAAATGTATCAAAAGATTATTTCCAACCGTGAGGTGGCTGAGGAAGAGGCCAGGGAGACCGCTAAGGTGGTGGCTCTTTCGGCAGTAAAATACGGGGATTTGTCTAACCAGGCATCGAAGGATTATATTTTTGATATTGACCGCTTCACTTCTTTTGAAGGTGATACCGGCCCATATATTCTTTATACCATTGTGCGGATCAAGTCCATTCTGGCCAAATACAGCGAACAGGGCGGGCAGATGGATAAAGGCTCCTTCAAAGAAGCCGGTAGCGATGCCCAAAAAGACTTGATGCTGGTGTTAACCAAATTCAATGCCATGATGGAAGCTGCCTATGAGGAAATAGCGCCTCATAAGGTTTGCGCTTATATTTATGAGCTGGCCAATGCTTTTAACAGCTTTTACCATGAAACCAAGATTTTGACCGAAGAGGATGAAAATAAGAAAAAGGGCTATATTTCCCTGTTGGATTTCACCAGAGATATTTTGGAAACCAGCATTGACTTATTAGGCTTCTCGGCACCGGAAAGAATGTAGTGAAAGGGTTCAGCCAAAAAAATGAGACACGAGTGTAAGCACCGGATTAATTATGAGGATTATCTGATTATTAAAAGCCGGTTGAAATATCTTGTAAAACCCGATGTACATGTCGGTGAAGAAGGCAGATATCGGGTCCGCAGTTTGTATTTTGACAATCTGTCGGATAAGGCTTTACGGGAAAAGCTGGATGGGGTGGAGAACCGGGAAAAGTTCCGAATCCGCTATTATAATGATAATACCGATTATATCCATCTGGAAAAAAAGAGTAAGATTCACGGCCTGTGTGAAAAAAGATCGGCACCCTTAAGAAAAACCCAGGCGGAAAAAATCTGTCAGGGTGATTTCGCTTTTTTAAAAGAGGAAGGATATCCGCTTTTACAGGAGTTTTATGCTAAAATGACCTATCAACTGTTGCGGCCTAAGGTAATCGTAGATTATTGGCGTGAGCCTTATGTATATGGTCCGGGAAATGTCAGGATTACCTTTGACAGTGATATCCGGACCGGTATTTATCATAATACCCTGTTTGACGGTCCGCTGCTAACAGCTCCTACAGAAGCAGGAAACATCATACTGGAAGTGAAATACGATGAATTTTTGCCGGAGATTATCGAGAAGGCAGTACGGGTACCAAATCGTCAGATGACAGCCTTCAGTAAATACGCAGTATGCCGGATGTACGGTTAAAAATAAGGAAGGGTAATAACAATGACATTTAGTGATATTTTTAAATCTTCTTTTTTAGAGAAGGCCAGCAGCTTCGCACCAATCGACTTTGTTCTGGCAATGGCTCTTGCTTTTGCACTGGGGCTGTTCATTTTTTATGTTTACAGAAAAACATTTAACGGCGTGATGTATTCCGCAAGTTTTGGGGTATCCCTGATGGCTCTTACCATGATTACCACATTGGTGATTTTGGCAGTCACCTCAAACGTGGTGCTGTCGTTGGGTATGGTTGGTGCTTTGTCCATCGTCCGTTTCCGGACCGCCATTAAGGAACCGTTAGATATTGCTTTTCTGTTTTGGGCTATTGCGGTGGGAATCGTCCTGGGAGCGGGCCTGATTCCGCTGGCAGTATTGGGCTCGGTATTTATCGGCTTGATTCTTTGGGTATTTGTAAATCGTAAAACCATCGACCAGCCTTATATTATGATCATTTCCTGTGAGAACAGTGAGGCAGAAAAGAATGTGCTTACACTGGTGAAGGAATCCGTTAAAAAGCAGGTTTTAAAATCGAAAACCGTGTCCAAAGGCGGTATCGAGCTGACTATGGAAGTGCGTTTGAAAAGCGATGACTCGGAATTTGTCAATAAAGTATCGGCAGTGTCCGGCGTGGAAAGTGCGGTTCTGGTGAGCTATAACGGAGATTATATGGGGTAATTCGGACGGGAGATAACAGATGAATCTAACCAATATATATTTATATTTACAGATAGATTTTGTGGGTTTTGTCATAATTGGCGTTATTTACTGGTTTGGGCGAAAGCATAGCGAGAAGTCGCCAACCCAGACTATTTTTAATATTCTTCTGGCTACGACGGTGGTGATGCTGGTATCCGATACTCTGCAATGGGTAATAGAGGGCAGGGGATTTATTGGAGCTAGAATGATTTTAGAGACAGCGACGGCGTTGTTCTATATATCTACGGTATTTTCTTATAGTTTGTGGCTATATTATTGTGATCGGAAGATTAATAGTGATTCTAAACGCACATTCAGACAGAAATTCTATTTTGTACCATGGGGCATCAGCACTGTAATCACTATAGCCAACCATTGGACCGGATGGATTTATACCTACGATTCGTTGAATGTTTATCATCGGGAGCGGTTTTATATTATTTATTTGGGAACGCTTTTTATTTACGGTATTTGGTCAGTTGGTTTTATTTTAAAAAGTGCCGGTAAAAAAGATGGAATTCAACGGATGGATGCGTATTCGCTGTTGATTTTTTGTGCATCGCCGATTGTGGGAACCGTAATACAAAGTATGCTGTATGGCGTATCGATGATTCCCATTTGTTATGCCATTGCCTTACTGATCATCTTTATACAGCAGCAGTCGGCTTTGGTTACTGTTGATAAGCTGACCGGTTTGAATAATTCCCGAACCTTTATCAGATATTTGGAACAAAATATGCGGGAGACAGAAAAACGGCAGTTGTTTTTTGTTATAATTGGGGATGCGGACCGCTTTAAGCAGATTAATGACACACATGGGCATGAGGTAGGAAACGAAGCATTGATCAAGATGGCCGAAGCGTTAAAGAAGGCATGTGGTCAAGGAGATTGTCTGTCCAGATTTGGCGGTGATGAATTTGTTATAGCAGGCTTTCGAAACAGTATTGAGGATATAGAGGAGATACTTGATAAAATTGAGGAAAATCTGGCGGAAGAGAATCGCAGGGGTAATGCGTATATATTATCCATGAGCCTCGGTTATACCATTTATGATCAGCAGGTGCATGCTACCACATCTCAACTGATGGATGCGGCAGATCAGATGATGTATCAAAAAAAGCGAGAGTTTCATGAAAGATATTGAGGAGGAGAAGAGCATGATTACAAGCGAAATGATTAATCTGAGCCGTTTAAATGAAGGAAATCGGGTTCGGCTGGCAGGAAAACTTAAAAAGGCTGGAAAGGGTAAAAATCTGACTGTAGCTTATATCGGTGGTTCTATTACCCAACGCTTCAGCGCCGAACCGAATGAATGCTATGCCCGCCTGACTACGGACTGGTTTGAAAAGACCTTTCCGGATATTACCGTTACCTATGTCAATGCCGGAATCGGCGCTACCGGTTCTTACATCGGGGTGCACCGGGTGGAAAATGATATATTGGCGTCTCAGCCGGATATCGTGTTTGTGGATTTCTCGGTAAATGATGCCGCTGATCATACAGAGCGCAATATCAATTCCTATGACAGCTTATTGCGTAAAATCTGGCGGAGTAAGAGCCGGCCGGCGATTATCACCATTGCCATGACCATGGAGGACGGAATCAGCTTTCAGGCTCAGCACAGTGAAATTATCAAGGCCTATGACTTTCCCATGATATCATACGGGAATGCGGTTTTGCATGCGATAAAGAAGGGGGATTTCCCATGGAGCGCAGTTTCCGATGACGATATCCATCCCAATAAGACCGGACATGGGATTTTAGCGGAGCTGGTCATTGCGTATCTGAGTGATGTATTGGCAAAACGTGCGGCAATGAAAGGAAGAGAAAGTGATATAAGAAGTGCTTATACAAAAGATAAGTATGCCAAAGCAACATTAATCCGACCGGGGGATAAAATCCGGTCAGAGGGAAGCTTTGTGCCGGATAAAGATTGTGTATTCGGCAATTTTAAAGGAGTATGGCAGGACATCATGACCGGTGATGAGAGAAATCACCAGAATAGTCTTGTTATAGAAGTGAAGTGCAAAAATATCGGAATTTTTTATTCTAAACTGGTGAAGGGTGGCGGCAGATGTGAAGTGGTGGTAGACGGTACTTCCGTAGCTCTGATGGATTGTGATTTTACAGATGGCTGGGGGGATTATGTGGATGCCATGGAGATATATGCGGGCGATACCGTGAAAAAGCATGTGGTGGAGATCTTGCCGGTGGGAGTTGCTTCCGGTGAGGAGTGCAGGTGCTTGATATCGGCTATAGCGGTGAGCTGAGGGTAGGTACTTAAAGAGAGGGGATATAATTATAATGAACGAAATACAATTTTTGATGTATGAAGCAGATGAAAAGATAGAAGTTGTTGTGAAAGATGAAACCATCTGGGCAACGCAAAAAGCAATTGGAGGGTTATTTGATGTAGATAGAACTTCTATTTCTCGCCATTTAAAAAATATTTTTGAAACAGGAGAACTAGATGAAAAAGTGGTTAGTGCAGAAATTGCACAGACCACTCAGCATGGTGCTATCGAAGGGAAAACGCAAACAAAAAGTGTCAAATTTTATAACTTAGATGCAATTATATCCGTGGGCTATCGTGTAAACTCAAAAAAAGCGACAAAATTTCGTATTTGGGCAACAGATATCTTAAAGGAGTATATTCAAAAAGGGTTTAAAATTGATATAGAGCGAATGAAACAGGGGGAGACTGTCTTTGGCAAGGATTATTTCCGTGAATTACTTGAAACCGTTCGCTCTATTCGGGCAAGTGAGCGGCGAATCTGGCAGCAGATTACGGATGTGTTTGCAGAAGTATCTTACGATTATGATCAAAATTCCGATATTAAGAAAAGATTCTATGCAACAGTACAAAATAAATTTCATTATGCAATAACCGGAAAAACAGCCGCCGAAATCGTTTATAACACAGCAGATAAAAATAAAGAAAACATGGGTCTTACATCATGGAAAAACTCGCCGGACGGAAGAATATTACAGTCTGATGTGGTAGTGGCAAAAAACTACCTGTCGGAAAAAGAAATTCGTAGCCTTGAGAGAAATATTTCTGCTTATTTTGACTATGTTGAGCGACTGCTTGAAGAAGAGACCTTGTTGGGGATGAAAGATTTTGCGACAAGTATTGATGAATTTTTAAGATTTAATCGTTATGAAATTTTAGAAGGACATGGACGTATTACTCATGATACAGCAAAGGGAAAAGCGATTAGTGAATATAAGGAGTTTAATAAACATCAAAAAATAGTTTCTGACTTTGACAAGGAGATTAAAAAGATACAGGGCGAGAAGAATAAATGAGTAAACTATTTTCTATTATTCCGGAGAATTTCTTTGTGCCCTTGGCGGCACAGAATAAAACAGCATATTGGGAATGCATCTGCAAGCTGTTTTCGGTAATGAACCATCAGCTTTCTTTTGGTGTTGAGCGGGATGTGCTGGCGGATGAACTGCAATACTATTTTGAACAATCTCTCGCGGCAGAACTGACCGAAGAAGATTTTGCACAAACCGACAGCCGGGGCAAGGCCAATCTGATGCTGCGCAGGCTGGAGGGCTATGGCTGGATCGAAATCGAAACCGATAAAAGCTATGTACAAAAGGTCAACTTCAAAGAGCATGCAGTTCAGATCATAAAGACATTGCTGGAAATCGAAGATGGAAAGCGCATTGAATATCAGGGATATATCTACACAATCTATAGTCTGGTGCGGAGCAATACCGACAATCCGGGAGTGGTACTTACGCAGATTCTGGAAAATACCGATCTGCTGATTACCGGTCTGAAAAACTTAAATTCCAACATCAAACATTACATAGACAGCTTAACAAAGCATAAAACAGTTGCCGAAATCATGGATGCTTTATTCAATGACTATATTACCAATATTGTGGACAAAGCATATCACCGGCTGCTGACATCGGACAATGTATCAAAGTTTCGTCCGGAGATCATTGAAAGACTGGAGGGCAAAAGCAAAAATGCCAGGTACATAGCGGCATCCGCGGAAGAACTCTCCCGCCTAAAGGAGATTTCCGTTGAGGAAGCCACGGAAGTTGTATACCGGTACTTGCATGAAATCATCGATGCCTTTCGCAATATGGATGATATTTTGAACGAAATCAACCAGAAAAATGCCGCCTATCAAAGAGCCGCCATCAACCGGGCTAAGTTCTTGCTGGCCGGCAGTGAGGATATCCGTGGACAGCTTAAGGAAATCCTGTTGGGTATCAATGAGGTCATTAACGAAGAACAGATGGAACTGGATGGAATCTACGAAATCAGTTTTCTGGAAGAACTGATCCGCATTTACAGCAGCACCTTTCTGGATGCCAATTCTTTTTATTCACCGGCCGAAGGGAAAAAGTCATTTGAACCTCAGGAAATCTTCCTTCATGAGCCGGATCCGGAAATGCGTCAGGAAAAATTACGAAAAATGACCGAGAAAATGCAGAAAATTTTCAGTCAGGAAAAAATAGACGGATATATCAAAGAACAACTTGGTGAGCGAA
This sequence comes from Lachnospiraceae bacterium, assembly GCA_031556725.1. Lineage (GTDB taxonomy): Bacteria > Bacillota > Clostridia > Lachnospirales > Lachnospiraceae > UBA935. The sequence continues at coordinate 121,362 of JAVBSL010000004.1, forward strand.
ATGAAATGCTGGCCAGCCAACTGCCCCTGGAAAGCCTGGAGGATTTTGTGAAGATTATTTATACCCGTCTTTACGGGCAGCGCAAGAATATGAGTTATCAAGTGGTTGTGAAACAGGAACTGGAACAGGAAGGTTTTCGCTTTAAAGATTATGTGATTCGGAGGAAATAATATTGGAATTATTGGAAGGGATGCTGGCACGGGAAAAGGATGAGTTTAAACGCTTGTGTAATAAGTTGTTAAATACCTGCTTTTTATGTAAAGGCAATGTAACAAGCCGTGGTGAGTACTATTTTGTCATAAAATACAAAGAAAAATTCACGTCCTATCTGGAGGTTTTAGGGTATCGCCTGGAAATCAATGAAGAGTATGGGGTGATTCAACTGACCAATTCACAGAATTATAACCGCCTGAATTTGAAATTATTTGAATCGGTTATTTTATTGATTCTACGAATCCTTTATGATGAAAAACGGCGGGAACTTTCCGAAATCGATGAAGTCATTGTCAATCTGGGTGATGTCCAGGATAAATTTTTAAGCCTGAAGTTACGGGATAAAATGATTGATAAGACCACCATGCGCAACACCCTGCATTTATTCAGAAGATTCCAGCTAATCGAGATATTGGATCGGGATCTGAGTGATGAGGAATCAAGACTCCTGATCTATGACAGTATCCTGATGGCAGTACGGGTAGAGGATATCAAGCAGGCCTATGAAAAGCTTGAAATATACAGAAAGAAGGGGAGAGTCAATGAAGAAATTGATGAGGATGAAACTGATTAACTGGCATCGTTTTACCAACTGTACCATTAGCTTTGGCGAATCCACCCTGATTTCCGGTGAAAACGGGGCGGGAAAGTCCACCCTTTTGGATGCCATTCAGTTCGTGGTGACCTGTTCCACCAACTATTTTAATAAAGCAGCCCATGAAAACGGCAAGCGGAAGCTAACCGGCTATATCCGCTGCAAAACCGGTAAAGAAAATAAACCCTATGAACGAACCGGAGAGATCAGTGCCCATATCGCTTTGGAGTTTTATGAGGAAAGCAGAGACCGTTATTTTGTAATCGGTGCCGTTATTGATTCCTCCACTGAAGGACAGGAAACCACCGTCCGGTATTTGATGGACGACACCAGATTTACAGAAGAAATGTTTGTAAATAGCAATACCCCTAAATCCATCAACCAATTCCGCATATCCAATCCTAAAATCAAGCAATGGTGCAAGACTCAGGCAGAAGCCAAAAAAGTGATTAAATCCCGGTTTGGCAGAATTGAAGACAAATTTTTCAGCCTGATTCCCAAAGCCCTGGCCTTTAAGCCCATCAATGATATCAAGGACTTCGTTTATTCCTATGTGCTGGACGAAAAAGAAGTTAATATCGATATATTACGGGAAAACGTCAGAACCTACCAGGACCTGGAGCGAACCCTGGAAGGGGTGAAAAAGCGGCTTAACAAGCTGGAATTGATCGAGCAGCACCATGATGAGGTAATGGACAGCATCCGCAGGGAAAAGATGTACGAGTTCTTTTTGGCTCAGGTGGAACTGGATATTACAAAGAACAATATCGCAGCAGTGGAAGCCAATATGAAGGCCGAAGAGTATCGGCTGAAGGAGGAGGAAAGCTTCCGCCAGTCATTGATCCTGGAGAAAAATGAAAAGCAGGAAATGGAAACAGCAATCCGGGTTGAGTTAAGTCAAAATCAGGATTTTCTGGCCTGTGAAGATCAGAAGAAAAATCTGGCCAGACTAATCGAGCAGGAAAAAGATGCTCTGAAGGAAAGAGAAATATTAAGGAAAAGTGTCCGGTTTTCCATGGAGAAAGTATACCAACTGGAAAAGGTAAAGGATGTAGATGCCTGCATTCCCCAGTACCGGAAGACCTTAGAGGAACTGGAAAACATAGAAGACATCGCCGCGGTCAAATCCCAGGTAGAGGGGGTAATCCAGTATAAAAGGGGAATGTCCGATAAAATTCAGATGAAAGTGGCCGAGCAGAAGGTTTACATAAGTGGAGAGTATGCCAAAAGGCAGGAACTTGACCGGAAGCGGGAACGGCTTGAACGGAAGCAGTTATCTTACCCGGAGGCAGTCAACTGCCTGGTGGAGGCAATCAAAGACGAGTTTTCCAGAATCGGACGGGAACCGGCTCCTTATGTGCTTTGTGAGCTTTTGGAGATTACCGATGAAAGCTGGCGTAATGCCGTAGAGGGATATTTGAATACCCAGCGTTTTTATATACTGGTAGAACCGGAGCATTTTGATATTGCCCTGGGAATTTATGAGAAGCTGCGAAAGAGCAGAAAGGCCTACGGCGTGGGTCTCATTAATACCCAGAAGCTGGAAGAGTATGAACAGGCACCGGATGGTAGCCTGGCCACTGTGATCACATCCGGGAATGTCCATGCCCGAAGGTTTATTAATATGATCCTTGGAAAAGTGCATATGTGCAGCCACTATGATCAACTGAAACGCTACCCCACATCCATTACCAGGGAATGTATGAAGTATCAAAACCGGGTGGCCAGTGCCATTAAGCCGGAAATATTCGAAGTCCCCTTTATCGGAAAGAATGCTTTTAAGGTACAACTGGAGCAGGTTAAGAAAGAACAGGTGGCAATTTCCGAGAATATCGAAAAATGTGAACAGCGAATCAAAGATATGGAATTTATCCTTGCGCCGCTGATGACGGATGATGAAATTGACATTAAATATCGTCTGGATACCATCGTTAAAATCCGGCAGATTCAAAATGCCATAGAAGTGTGTAAAAAGAACATAAGAACTCTGGAGAAGGATGCTACCTACATCCAAAAAAAGCTGCAGTTGGAAACTCTTGAAGAACTGCGCAGTGAGTTGGAGGATCGGATCGGTAAAAGTAATATTAAATCCGGCCGGATTGAAAATAACATCGAAGTGGAAAAAGGAAAAAGGCTGAATTATCTGGGATACCAGACCGAATGTCAGGCAATCGTTTCGGTAGCGGCAGAGCAGGCCGGCAATGAATTCTCAGCTTGGAAAAATGAGTATGAGAAGCAGCTTTTAAAAAAAGAGCCGGAGAAGTTCAGGGAAAATTTCGGGAGACAAAAAAAGGCCAATGAAACCATAAAGAGCAAAGCTTTGGATCAGATGATTGATGTGATGATCAAATACAAAACCGAGCATGACTTCGGTGCCGCTCCCAGTATGGCAGGATATCCGGAATTTGCCGCTGTCTACGAGCGATTAAGAACATCGGAATTACTGGCCTATGAAGAAAAGGTACAAATGGCAAAAACCGCCGCCGAAGAGGAGTTCCGGGAGCAGTTCCTGGCCAAGCTGCAGGAAAATATGAAGCAGGCTCAGGGGGAATTCAAGGAGTTAAATAAAGCGCTGAAGGATATCCGGTTCAGCAGTGAAAAGTATGAGTTTTTGTTTATGCCCAGTAAAAAACACCGTAATTATTACGAAATGATCATGGATGATTTTAATGCGGTGCAGGGAACCTCGATTTTCAGCGGTCTTTTTCACGAAACCCATAAAGAAGTAATTGATGAGTTGTTTGAAAAACTGGCATTGGATCAGGAGAATGGGGAAAAAGCGCTGGAGGAATTTACCGATTACCGGACCTATATGGATTATGATATTAAGATTGTCCACAGTGACGATACCTACTCTTATTACTCAAAGGTCTGTGAGGAAAAGAGCGGCGGCGAGACTCAGACTCCCTTTTATGTGACCGTGGCAGCATCTTTTGTCCAGCTGTATAGCAATAATATCGGTGGGGAGGCAATCGGACTGGTGATGTTTGATGAAGCCTTTAATAATATGGACGATGAAAGGATTGGCGGTGTGCTGGAGTTTTTAGGCCGTTTACCGTTACAAATCCTGATTGCGGCACCACCGGATAAGATTCAGTACATCGGTCCGGCAGTAGAGGAAACCCTTTTGGTTATGACTGACGAAAAGACGAACTATGTAGAGGAGTATTACCATGCTACAGTATGAGAAAAGGATACTGAACGGATTACTGGATTCTTATGAAAACAGCCGGCTTTTTACCGGGGAAAACAAAATAAATATTCGGATAGCCTATCCTTTTACACCCAAAACCATGCCGGAGTATTTTGATGAAAGCTCGGTGGAATATGAAAAAATCCATGAAATTTTGGCAGGATTGCAGAAAAAGGGGTATATCGAAGTTGTCTGGCGGCAGGGAACCCAGATAGTCAGGAAGGTACTGTTAGTGGAGCAATCCCTTTTGGAGATATATGCTCATTTAAAGCGAGGGCCTAAAAGAGATAGTATCGTACAGACCCTGAGACTTCTGGAGGAACTTAGAAACGTTTGCCGGACGCCTGTCTGCGAGAATTTTTTGAAGTATCTCACTGACAGATTAGAGGCCGGTGAGAGTGTTAATGAGTATATTGATGTGAGCGATGGGAAAAGAACGGAGCAGTTGATTCGGGCATTGTCATTGGTGGAGAGCAATCAGGAAACTTTTTATATCAGGGAATTTTCAATCAGACATTTCGGAGATTCCAAGGTGTTTGAGGAAATGATGAGCTGGGTTGCCAAAGTGATGAGAAGGTTTGGCGCGGCTTATGAGTCCATGGATGTTTATGCTATTTTAGCAGAGCATTTTATATACAATACTCCCAATTATGTGTATTTGAAGGGGAGTCTGGGAGTACTTGAGATGGGGGAAGCCGGTATTCCACTGAAAACGTTAAAGCAGGGGATTGGGATTTCCGGTGAGGATATTGAAAAGATAAGATTAAAAGAGACGGAAGGGATCAAGAAGGTTATTACCATAGAAAACTTGACGACTTTCTTTCGCTGGTGGTCGGCAGATAGTATTTTGGTATATCTGGGCGGCTATCATAATTCGGTCAGGCGGAGACTGTTGCAGATTATCTATCAGGCGGTTCCGGAGGCGCAGTATTTGCACTTTGGGGATATTGATGCGGGGGGATTTGAGATTTATGAGGATTTGTGCCGGAAAACGGGGATTTCATTTCAAACGTATCGGATGGATTTAAAGACTTTGGTGGAGTATAGGGGGTATGCGAGGAAGTTGACGGATAATGACAGGAAGCGGATCGCGAAGCTGAAGGAGAGGGATAATGGGTATAGGGAGGTGCTGGAGTATATGCTTGAGGAGGGTGTTAAGCTGGAGCAGGAATGTGTTGGGGAATAGTGGGGATATTAGATGGGAGAAAAAGATGTACCTATAAAAAAGTGTGCGGATAATGTTCTGATTGGCAAAATGAGGGAGGCAATAATAGTGGAATCAATTAATATGATACTATCAGGAGTGTTTAGAACAGATGGGCGTAATTTTGTGCGCATCTCCTTTATACGTGGCAGTGATTTTGCTGAAGGCATTGTCCCGGATGGTATTATTGAAAAATCAGAAGGCTTTACAGAAGAAGAAGTAAAAGAACTGCGGGAATACATGATTGGTAATCAGCGAGAAATCATTGATCAGGCAAGGCAAATCAATCCCATTAGAAATTGGTTGGGGAAGTCAGAAACAGAGGAGAAACAGTAGTATTATGAGAAAAAACAATTTATTGAAAATAGTAATAACCCTTCTGATACCAATTCTCTTATGTGGATATCAGAAGTATAATACCGAGGCAAAAGAACCCACTGCTAAAAAACTAATCGTAATCGATGCCGGCCATCAGGAAAAGGGTAACTCTGAAACCGAACCCATCGGTCCCGGTGCCACCCAGATGAAAGCCAAGGTTGCTTCCGGAACAAGCGGTAAATATAGCGGAAAAAAAGAATATCAGCTCAACCTGGAAGCGGCCCTGAAACTTCAAACCGAACTGGAATCTCGTGGCTATGAAGTTCTGATGATTAGAACCACTAATGATGTTAACATCAGCAATGCTGAACGGGCGGAAATTGCCAATGAAAACAAAGCAGATGCCTTTATCAGAATCCATGCCAATGGTTCGGAATCGGCTTCCGTATCAGGAATTATGACCATCTGCCCCACTGAAAAGAATCCCTACTGCAGCTACATATATGAAGAAAGCATATTACTTTCGACAGTGGTATTGGATCATATGCTTGCCACAACGAAAGCGAAAAAGGGCATGGTATGGGAAACCGATACTATGAGTGGGATTAATTGGTGCAAAGTACCGGTTACCATTGTGGAAATGGGTTATATGACCAATCGGGACGAAGACTTGAAAATGGCAACTGAGGAATACCAATTGATGATAGTAAAAGGGATTGCAGATGGGATTGATGACTATATGGATAGGTGAATGATGCTAGAAGGAAAATATATTGAAATTTGATAATAAAAATGCTGAAAATGGAAATGATAAGGCATGTTTAATATTGAATTATATTATTAAATTTGTTATGATATTAATATGGTCTAGAGAAAATTGTATAAAATGCTAATTTTAAGGGGGATGCTGTGGAAAATCAAAAACAAATTTCATATTTGGCGCGTTTTTATGAACCGAAGGTCACTGCTTATGAGTTTTTAAAATGTTTTTTTGCATTTTTGAAAGCAGGAAGTGTTGATGAAGTTAAAAGAGATCTTATTTCATTTTTACATGAACAAAAACAAAATGAAAAATATAAAGATGTTTTAGATGAAATTAATTTTAGAAGTAATGGTATATGTTTTTACTCAGATGATGTGGAGGATGCCTTGTTTAATTTGCAAAACGGAGGGTTATTAGGTAAAATGAATCCTTCATTTGGTATTATTATTGTAAAATATAATAATGAAGAGGTCCGAGAAATTATAGACTCTATGCCAAAAGAATATAGTGATTTAATTGAAAGTATTGCAGAAAATTATATTAACCAAAATTAAGGGGAAAATCATGATCGAATATCCATACAAAGGAAAAAGTGATAGTCAGGAAAATAAGTTGTATAAGGAATTTGACGAAAGAGTAAACAAGTTTGTAGAATTATATTTGAAAGAGTATACCCCCAACGGATATGATGTAACGAAAGTTATTCATGACCCGGTTTGGGGGACTACTTTATTTTACCAATGGGAATTGCAAATATTAGATTCACCATTAATACAGCGATTGAGAAATGTTAGTCAATTAGGGCTGACAATGCTGACATATCCGTCAGCACATCACTCTAGATTTGAACATACTTTAGGGGTGACTTCGGTTGTTACTAAGATGGTAAATCATATAAATCAAAAGGCAGAAAATCCTGTGATTTCTTCAAAGGATTTTTACATATTAAGATTAGCAGCATTATTACATGATGTTGGACATTGTTTTTGCTCACATCTATCGGAAACAATATATGGAAAACTAAATGAATTTGTTAATCTTAAAAAAAGCTTTTCTATTTTTAGTGCTGCTAAGGAGCATGAAATTTTTGCATATATAATTATTAATACAAAGGCGTTTAAAGAGTTTATTAGAGAAAAAGTAGATTTATGGGATAAGAAAAATATTGACAATTTATTTGTAAATATAGGGCATATGATTGTAGGAGCGACTTTGCCTTATGCTAAGGAAAATAATATTTACGTGAGAAAATACTATTTGACACAAATAATTAATGGTCAATATGATGCAGATAAATTAGATTATTTACGTCGTGATAGTTATACGGCGGGTTTGGCATTAACATATGACATTGATAGATTTTTATATAAAATTAAAATTGCTAATAAAGATGAGAATATTGATGGTGAAAGAGTACAGGGCCAGCATTTGGTGATCCCTATCACGGGTGTTTCTGCGGTTGAAGAAATGGCATTTAGTCAATTGATGCTTGCTAGTTATATTTATCAACATCAGAAGGTATTGGCGACGGATGCACTTATTCATGATGTGGTTGAAAGCTTGACCATGAATGGAAAATTAGATCATCCTTGTGATTTCTTATACTTTTGCGATAATGACATATTTGGAATATATAATGAAAATCCAGATAAAGATTTTAAAGCTAAAATTGCAGAACAAAGTTTTAACGCAGAATCAAGTAAAAACATCGAGGATATAGTTAGGAAAATTAATAATCGTGATTTACCGAAACGTGCTTTTGCTGTGAATTGCACAACCGTAGTTAAAGACCCGGAACAAAAACAATATAAAGTTTCAGATATTGCAGATAGGTTGAAAAAGATTAATGAATTAAGAAAAAATATTTGTGAAGAATCAAAAAAAATATCTAATTTTATTCCAAAAAATATGGGAGGAAGGAAAAAAATAGATTTGTATGATATACACATTTCGATTCCAAAGACAAGTATAGCAAAAGATTTATCAAACGCATTGGTAATGACGAATAGTGGAGAGTTTGTTAATTTATCTGAGATTGTGCGATTATCGGATTGGGCAGATGCTTTTGCTTGGCACAAATGGAATGCATATGTATTTTCGAAAGCAGAATGCCTAACTATCGTTAGTGTTGCATCGAGAATAGTATTTGAAAGAAATGGGATAAAATTTGATGAGAAAACGGTATATTCAAGTATTAGAGAAAACGAAACAATTATAAAAATACAGCAATATCTTAAGGAGAACGATTATTTTAATAAAACAAATATTTGAAATGTCAAAATAAAATAACAAGAAAAGGGGCATATTACAAATGAAAAGAAATAAAATATCAAATATAACCAGAAAAGAATTAATTAAATGTCCAGAAAAATATCTTCGTATTCCTATTAATGATCAATATGATAATGAAATGTTTAGTATTATATTAAAGTATATAGACAAAAATAGTCAATATATAGGAAGAGAACATGAATTTGGAAATGCTTTTGTAAGAATTAAAGCGCGTACTAATGAACTTTTGGGTATAACTGTTGGTACTCCGCTGTATGCACGTACTTCGAAAAGAGAAATTAGATCAATTTTAGAAAACTTTTATAAAGGAAAAATTAGAAATAGGGAATTATTTTTTACATATAAAATATCATATATTTTTCGAGCGATAATTGATATTATAAACGAGATATCAGAAGAAAATCCTTTACCAAAAGAACTATCAAGTAAAGATAGTACATATGCTATTTTCTATGAACGACATATTAGTGAATATAATGCAGTATATAAAGAATTAACAGAAAAAGCAAAAGGAAATAAAGGTTATGAATTTAAGTTAGAATTAAATAATGATTTTAACGCAGAAAATAATATTTTTAAAACAAAAATTGTTAGGAGGTAAGTCGATGTTTTCGTTCAAAAATACTGAACTTTTTCGATATTTTGTTTCCCTTAATTTAACAAAAAATATTGATAAATTAGTTAAGCAAAGCGATTCTACTTCTTCTATGCTTATAGGAAGCATTTTCTCGGGATCTTTTTCTGTGCTAGCCACATATATAAGTACAAAGGTATTTCCAATTTCTATATGCAACGTATTAAAATATTGTTTAGTTTTTACGTCTTCTTTTATATTGGTTTACTTTATCGTTAAGTTTATTATTAGAAAAGTAACAGAAATTTATATTAGAATAAAACCAGAAGGCGTATCTTACTCTACAGATGAGACAAGAGACATAATAAATGACTTCGATCACATTGCATTAGATAATATATTAATAGCAAATGAATTTATTCGAAAATTTCCATTTGTGCGAACAAAGGATTATAAAGTGTCAACTTTTTACTATTACGAAGTTATTTATTATTTAAAAGTTTCAATTGGTAAAACGGAAAGAATATTTGTAAATTCGGTTAAATGTTTGAATTCACCAAATAAAACAAATAATATTGATTTATTTCGGTTACAAAATGCATTAGATATGATGGTTGAAATTCTGTCTTTTATTGAAGATACTTCAAATAGGAGTTTGCTTATAATAGATTCTGATTTAATTGCATCGCTAGATCATCAGATTAGTCAGCTCAAGGAATCTATGAGTATTCTTTTAATAAAATATGAAAAGTATAAGCTGGAAAACTATTAATCAGGAAAGCAATTTTTTGATGCCTATTTCACCCCTCCCCTCTAAAATACTCCGAAGGTGAACATCCCTCCACCTTTTTAAACACTTTACTAAAATAAAACGGACTTTCAAAGCCAAGCATGTCTGCCAGTTCATACACTTTGTAATGACCTTCGGCCAGCAGTCGTTTGGCTTCTTTTATTTTCTCCGTATTTACATATTCATTAAATCCAAAATCACTATACTTCTTAAAAAGCTGGCTCAGATAATTAGGACTGATGCCAAATACCGCCGCCACCTCGTTCAACGTCAACCGATCACAAAGATGTTCCTGAATATGGTGTTTAACTCCGGTAACAATATGATTCTTGTAATCCTTCTTCCGATCCAAAAAAACAACACAAAGGCTATCCCTGAAGAATAGCAGCCAGTCCATAATCTGTTCCATAGTCGTCTGCCGGTAAATAGAACGGTAATTTTCCGGATAATCACTGAAAATCGCGGATATCACCATCTCCCCACCGGGCAGCAGGGACAGGGAAAGGTACAGAATATTACAGACGGCATCCATCGCCTGCAGCAGATGATTGGGGTGGGCATAAAACAAATCAGTAATCTTATCAATGGTCCGATACAAAATATCAGCGTCAAATTCCTCAAAGGCTTTGGTCAGATCCTCTTTGAACAGTGCCATGTGGAAGGAAGAGTGAGACAGGTCGGACTGCAGGCAGTCATTAAAAAAGCAAATCGGGTTTTCCTCACAGGCATAGGTGAAAGCCTGACGGGCATACTGGTAAGACTCATAAATGTAAAAGGGGGAATTTACCGGAGTACCGAGACCGATGTAAAAATCCACATTATAATAATTATGAATGGTCCGGCAGACATTTTGTAAAATACCAAGGAGTTCTTTCTCATACTCATCGGAAGGTGTTTCGTTATAACAGAAAACAATAGCAAAATGCTTCACATCCAAAGCCAGACTATAGCAGGGCAAATACTTGCCGGTAATTTCTTTCAGCATCTGCATGGTGGAACCGAAAAGGCTCACCTGCTTTTCAATGGACATGGCATCGGCAGTGTCACTGATAATTTCGCCGTGGCAGCAGATATAAGCAGAATATTCAAAGTTCAGATGCAGGTCCTTGGACTGCAGTGTAAACTGTTCCTTGTCTTCAAACAAGTTATTAAGCAGCCGGATAAAAAACTTATCATTATATAAATGAATATTAGAAAAAGGACTGCTGTCTGAGCGGCTATCCTTATTCATATAAGCCTGGCGTTTGGCCCGCATTTGCAGAACTTTTTTAATGGCGGCAGAGAGCGACTCCGGGGTCAGTTCAATTTTTACCAGATAATCGGCCACATGGTAGGTAAGAGCCTCCTTAACCATCTGAAAATCCTCATAGCTGGTCAGGATAATAAAGGAAGGGTGGTCGCTGCCATACCGGTCATAACAGATCCGGGTAAGTTCCAGGCCGGACATAATAGGCATTTTGATATCAGTGATAACAATGTCCGGAACCGACTGCTCGATCATTTGTAAGGCAATCTGGCCATTTACAGCCGTCCCGCAGATTTCGATGCCCAGTTCATTCCAGTTCAGCATGGAAGAAATGCCGGCCTGTACCAGCGGTTCATCATCAACAATTAATAATTTATACATCGGACAGTCCTCCTTTCGTGACAGGGAGATAGATGGTCATAGCGGTATATTCCCCTTCGGCACTGGTAATGGAGATGCCGTACTTTTCACCGAATTGATATTGAATTCGTTTATGTACATTATAGAGACCGATTTCCTTGAAAAAAGTGGAGGAGGTTTCCTGTCTGGTATGCAAAACCTTTTCAATGGTTTCCGCAGACATTCCCACCCCATCGTCGGTGATGGTAACAGTGAACTCGTCAGTCCCGCAAAAAGCTGCGTGGATCGTTATATTTCCCCTGCACCCTTTGGGTTCGATGCCATGAAAGATAGCATTTTCTACCAGGGGCTGCAAGGTAAATTTAACAATAGAACAATCATAAAGCTCCTTGGAGTCTACCTGTACAGCCAGAGTGATGGTTCCACCGTAGCGATATTGCTGAATGGTAAAGTAATTTTCCAATAAATCCAGTTCTTCCTTAAGAGAAACCAAAAGGGTAGTACCTTTGGAAACACTTTTTAACAGCCGGGATAGAGCCAGAGTCATTTCCGCAATACCGGTGGCATTCTGAGCCGTCGCCATCCATTTAATGGAGTTTAGGGTATTATATAGAAAATGAGGGTTGATCTGGCTTAGCAGCATCTGATATTCCAGATCCCTCTTTTGTTTTTCATCTTCCAGTCGTTTGTCTAACAGGTGCAGCACATTGGCGGAAAGGTTATTGATACCGCGGCCCACATCACCTAATTCGTGATCCCATTCAATGGAGGTATCACGGCTGAAATCGCCGTTGGAGATGCGGTCTATTCGCTCGCGTATTTTTTGTACCGGTACACTGATGGTGCTGTTTAAGATCATCATCAGGGCAATCCCTACAATAATAACAGCCACTATGGAACCAAACAAAACCAGACGGTAGACTGCCTGCTGATTGGTCAGTTCGGAGGGCGAGATGAGCTGACTGATGGAGCAGTCCGGCATGGACAAAGGGGTAGTGACGATAATATTATCACTGTTTTGGGCCGGGAATTCACTTTCGATCAATGCACCGTCGGCAAAGAGATAGGTATGGCCGTCCAGTGTTACAAACAGGCAGCTGTCCTCGGCCACGGTATAATTACGTAACGGTACGGTAAAAAGGTCGGGGGATACTTCAATCAGAACATAGCCTCCCTGAACGGAATTGTAACGATAAGTAATGGGACGGATGATCATCAGTACCGGTTTGGGTTTCCACATGGCAAAAGGATCGGCAATCAGGCCAATGGAATAATTATAGGAAGATTCATTTAAAAGCAGATCAAAGTAAGATAATGTGGGGGCAACTTCGGCAATATCCGTAGTGGTGGAAAAGGTGGCAGATACCACTTGCAGATAATTTTCCCCGCAGATAACCACCACTCTGGCCATATAATTCTGTGAGGGATTGTTATTATATTCCTCTGTCAGCCGGTCATGGGTAGAAAGAGACAAGCCGGCGGAGGGATTAGGGTTTCCTTCTATATAAGCGGCAACATTGGTATTGGTCTGACAGAACCGGGCCATCTGCCGGATACCATCCATGCTTTTATTAATATTATCCGATAAAAACTGCAGATTGATTTCCGTAGACTGGATCAAACTGTTCCGCAGATACTTCTGAAAGATGTAATTGCTGGCAGTGGTAATGATAATACCCATCCCTAAAATAAAGGAAAGGGTAATCAATAATATTTTTTTCTGAATTCCGATGGAAGATTTTTTGTGTTCCATAACAACCTCTCTGCCAATAACAAATAATAGGTGATATACTTATTCCATATTATACATTATATTTGATTTTAATTTTATATAAAATAAAAACTGGAATAAATTTTATATGATTTCTAAAAAAATTACATGGTATTTTTGTTAAATTGCCAAATGCGGATAAATTATGAATAAAAATCATAAAAATCTCCATGTTAAGCTTGCATTCGCTGCTATATACTGACATCAGAGTTACATAGACATCAATTTTAAGGAGGAAATAAAAAATGAAAAAGAGATTATTGAGCGTATTGCTGACAACGGTGATGATGGTATCCCTGTTAGTTGGATGCGGCAGCAAATCCACACCCGAACCGGCCGCAGAAGCACCCGCAGCACCCGCCGCAGAAGCACCTGCCCCAGTGGCAGAGGAACCGGCTCCAGCAGAAGCCGCAGCCGATCCGGTAACCTTGAAATGGGCTATCTGGGATCAGGAAACTACAGTATACTGGCAGGCTATGGCCGATGCTTATGTGGCAGCTAATCCGCATGTAACTCTTAACCTTGTAGACTTAGGCTCCACCGATTATATGACCGTACTGGCCACCGAATTATCCGGTCAGGGATCTGACTTTGACGTAGTAACCATTAAAGATGTTCCCGGATATGCAACCCTGGTTCAGAAAAATGCAATCCTTTCCTTAGATCAATACATTAAGGATGGCGGTGTGGATCTGGCTAAATATGCCGGAGCTACCGATCAGGTTACCGTAGACGGCAGTTTATATGAACTTCCTTTCCGGAACGATTTCTGGGTACTGTTCTACAACAAGGATCTTTTCGATGCAGCAGGAGTTGCTTACCCTACCAACGATATGACCTTTGATCAATATGATGAACTGGCCAGAAAGATGACCGACACCACCTTTGGCTCACAGGTATATGGTGCACATTACCACACATGGAGATCAGCAGTGCAGCTGTTTGGTGTACTGGATGGAAAACACACGATCCTGGATGGCGAATATGAATTCTTTAAGCCTTACTATGAAATGGTTCTGAATCAGGAAAAAGACAAAGTGACCAGAAGCTACACTGATCTTAAGACCGAAGGTCTGCACTACTCCGCAGCCTTTTCCGGCGGTGATGTAGCCATGCTGAATATGGGCTCCTGGTTTATCTCCACCCTGATCAACAACATTAAGAGCGGCGAATATGATGCAAGCCTTTGCGGAAACTGGGGCATAGTAAAATACCCTCATGCGGACGGTGTCCCGGCTGGATCTACTTTGGGAACCATTACCGGACTTTCTGTTACCAGCGCATCTGCTAATCCTGATGCAGCATGGGATTTTGTAAAATGGGCAAGTGGTGAAGAAGGCGCAGCCGTTATGGCAGCTACCGGAAACTTCCCGGCAATTATGACCGCCGAAGCTCTTGGGCTGATCACCGGATTGGAAGGCTTCCCTGCCGATGCAGCGAGCAAAGAAGCTCTGAACGTATCTAACCTGTACCTGGAAGTACCTTATGCACCCAATGTTTCGGAAATCAACTCCGCACTGGATTCTTATCACGGCAGCATCATGTCAGGTGAAATGTCAATTGATGAAGGTATTGCCGCAATGAATGCCGAAGTATCTAAAATAATAAAGTAGTACCAGACAATTACCGGTAACGGATATGGGGTCGGAACACCGGCCCCATATTTATTAGTAAATAAGGAGTGATCTGATTATGGAAAAAGTAGAAATCCTTCAAAATGAGTTAACAGCCCTGATCGAAGCGGTCAGAACCGAAACGAATAAAAAAGAAAAGAAGAAAAAAATTGCACAGATCGATGCTTTACATAGAAAAATAGATAAAATGCGGTCGGGAAGACTGCTCAGCCGGGAGGCCAAAAGGGATTTGGTAGCTTATTCCTTTATTGCCCCTAACTTTATCGGATTTGCAATATTTACCCTGATTCCCATTGTCTTTGCTTTTGCCCTGGCTTTTATGCAGTGGGATGGCAGCAATCCCATCAAATGGGTGGGGTTTAGCAACTTTGCCTTACTGACGGATGATATCTTCTTTAAGGCGGCCCTGAAAAATACGATTATTTATTGTATCGGTACCGTTCCGCTGACCATGATTGCTTCTTTGGCACTGGCCATTGTATTAAATCAAAAGGTTTTTGGCCGGGGAATTTTCCGGACGCTGTCCTTCTTTCCTTATGTAGCCTCTCTAGTGGCCATTACAGCGGTTTGGAAAATGCTTTTTCATCCCTCAAAAGGCCCTATTAACAGCGTTTTATATAATACCTTCCATGTTCCTCAGGAAAACTTGCCGCAGTGGTTTACCGGCGGACTGGTATTGCTTTCGATGATTTTATTCAGTGTGTGGAAATATATGGGTTATTATATGGTCATTTATCTGGCCGGACTGCAGGGGATTTCCGCAGAGTTATATGAGGCGGCAGGATTGGATGGTGCCAACACATGGCAGAAGTTCCGTTATATCACCTGGCCTCAGCTGCAGGCTACCACCTTTTTTGTGGTGGTCATGCTGACCATCAATTGCTTCAAAGTATATGATATTGCTGTCATGCTGGCCGGCGGCGGAAGCGGTGAGCTGACCACTTCCGCAACCGTTCTGGTTTATTACATTTACCAGAAGGCCTTTATTGACTGGAATCTTGGTTATTCCAGTGCAGTGTCAATGGTATTGTTTGTGTTGGTGTTGATCGTTACCCTGATTCAGTTCCGGGGTCAGGCCAACCAGGATTAAGCAGGAGGAGACGGCATGAAATCACAACGAAAAAAAGCTTTAGTTGGAAAAATAGCGGTATACGTGATTTTGATCACCATCGCAGCAATTATGATTATTCCTTTTTTGTGGATGCTATCGGCTTCCATCAAAAGTGACCGGGAAGTTTTCCAGATGAATCCCTTTGTATGGATTCCAGAGGTTCCCAAATGGAGCAACTATAAAAATATCTGGACCAAGATTCCGATGTTAAAATTTGTGGAGAATACGATATTTTTGACTCTGGTAGTAACCTTTTTACAATTACTCACCAGCAGCTTTGCGGCGTATTCTTTTGCCAAGCTGGAGTTTAAGCATAAAACCAAACTGTTTTTTGCCTATATTGCCACCATTGCCATGCCCTGGCAGGTGTATATGGTACCGCAGTTTATTATGATGCGGCGGATGGGTTTAAATGATAAGTTGCTGGCAATTATCTGTCTGCAGGCGTTTTCGGCCTTTGGAGTATTTATGATGAAACAGTTCTATGAAGGGATTCCCGGCGATTTATGCGAGGCGGCTCGGATTGACGGTATGAGTGAATACCGGATATATGCCAGTATTATGCTGCCGCTGTCCAAGCCGGCGCTGTCTACCTTGACGATCTTTACCTTTGTGGCCACCTGGAATGATTATTTGGGTCCCTTGATTTATCTGAAATCTCCTGAGAAGAAAACCATCCAATTGGGCCTTAAAATGTTTATCAGCCAATATTCTTCCGATTATGGGCTAATTATGGCCGGATCTGTGCTATCATTAATACCGGTACTGATCGTATTTTTGGTTCTGCAAAAGTACTTTGTTGAAGGCGTAGCGTCCACCGGACTGAAAGGATAGGAGGCAGGCAGAATGATTATCAGTAAAGAAGAAATTAAGGCAGGACTTTCCTTTGCCGCCGGGCAGATTAAGGATAATCTGCCGCAGTTTACCCATGTATTTCAAAATGCATATAGTGAAAATGGTTTTTATAAGCCCATTCCCAATAATTATTGGACCACCGGTTTCTGGACCGGAGAAATTTGGCTCAGTTATGAATTTTGCGGCGATGAGCGGTTGAGAGCTGCCGGTGAAATTCAAGTCCAAAGCTTTTATGAGCGGATTGTAAAACAGATCGAAGTGGATCACCATGATATGGGATTTTTATATTCTCTTTCCTGTGTGGCGGCCTATAAGTTGATCGGCAGTGAAAAAGGACGGGAAGCAGCAATTTTGGCAGCAGATCAGTTGATCAGGCGGTTTCATCCGAAAGGGAATTTTCTTCAGGCCTGGGGGGCCATGGATGCTCCGGAAAATTACCGGCTGATTATCGACTGTTTATTAAATCTGCCATTACTATATTGGGCAACGGAAGAAACCGGTGATGACAAATACCGGGAGATTGCCGAGAAGCATATTACCACAGCGGCAGCCAATGTGATACGGGAGGATTTTTCTACCTGGCATACTTTTTTCTTTGACATGGAAACCGGTGCACCGGATCATGGTGCTACCTGTCAGGGCTACCGGGATGGCTCAGCCTGGGCCAGAGGGCAGGCCTGGGGCATCTATGGATTGGCACTGGCGTATAAATATACCGGCCGAAAAGAATATATAGAACTGTTTGAAGGGGTTACGGAATATTTTCTGAAGCATTTACCGAAGGATATGGTCCCCTTCTGGGATCTGGAATTTACGGACGGGGCAGATCAGCCAAGGGATTCCTCCTCGGCCTCCATTGCTGTATGCGGGATGTTAGAGATGACGGAGTATTTAACCGATCAGGAGAAAACAGCGCGCTATCGGCGGATTGCTAAAGAAATCATGAAATCACTTTATGATAATTATGCGGTGAAAGATAAAACAATATCAAACGGGTTGGTGCTGCACAGTACTTATTCCAATCACTCACCCTATAACACCTGCGGTCATTATGGGGTGGATGAATGTAATTCCTGGGGTGATTACTTCTATATGGAAGCCCTGACCAGGCTAAACAAAGAATGGGAGATGTATTGGTGATGAACACAAAAAAAGAATTTCAGCAGTTAGCTCTTAGTCTTTTGGAACCCTTAAAGCCTTATTACAGTCCCCAGGGCGCACAGCTTAATCTGGGAGTTACCATGGCTCACTATGATCAGAAGGCTGCCTGGATGGAAGCCTTTTCCCGCCCCTTATGGGCATTGGTACCTTTATGGGCAGGGGGTGGTAGAGCCGAGGACTTTGCGGACATATACAGGCGGGGACTGGGCGCCGGAACTGATGCCGAAAGCGCAGAACATTGGGGCGAATGCAGTGATTTTGACCAGCGTTTTGTGGAGATGGCCGCCATCTCTTATGGATTGCTGTTTACTCCTGAGGTGGTTTACCAGCCTTTGACCGAAAAGGAGAAAAAGAATCTGTTGGCTTATTTGAATAAGATTAATGAACATCCGTTGCCGGTGTGCAACTGGATTTTATTTGCAGTGTTGGTAAATATTGCTTTGAAAAGCGTGGGTGCCGATTACAATGCTCAGATTTTGGAAGAGTATCTGAATGGACTGGAGACTTTTTATTTGGGAAATGGATGGTATCAGGACGGAGATTCCGGGCAGAAGGATTATTATATTTCTTTTGCCATTCATTTTTACTGTCTGATCTATGCCAGGGTCATGGAGCGGGAGGATGGGGTGCGTGCGGCACTTTACAAGGAAAGGGCACTTATCTTTGCCAGAAGCTTTATTTACTGGTTTGATGAGGATGGTGACGCCATTCCTTTTGGCCGTTCGCTGACCTACCGCTTTGCCCAGGTAAGCTTTTTCAGTGCCTGTCTGATTGCCGGCATTGAGCCTTTTCCCATTCCGGTGATGAAAGGACTGATTGTCAGACACTTGGAAAGCTGGTTAAAAAAACCGATTTTTGACCGGAACGGAATTCTGACCATTGGCTACGGATATCCTAATTTACTGATGGCCGAGCGCTATAATGCGCCCGGTTCTCCCTATTGGAGTATGAAGGTATTTGCCTTTTTAATGCTGCCTGATGAGCATCCTTTCTGGCATGCGGAGACTGCACCCTATCCGGAACATGAGGCGATGTGTGCCATTCCGCAGGCGGATATGCTGATCTATCATTATGGCAGCCATGTGACTGCTTTTGCGCCGGGAGTGTACAGCCCTGACGGACATGGTCAGATTGCCGCCAAGTACGGCAAATTTGCCTATGACAGTAAGTTTAGTATTAACATGGCCAAGTCTGCATTTGAGCTTCATGAAAATGCTCCGGACAGTATGCTGGCTTTTGTAATCGATGGATATGTTTATGTGAGACGTATCTGCATAGAACATATAATAACGGAAAATGCGGTGTATTCCCAATGGAGCCCTTATCCGGGAATTATGGTGGAAACAACTATCTGTCCGGGTGCGGAGGGACATGAGCGGACGCATAATATTACCAGTCAAATCGTCTGTGAAGCTTATGACTGTGGTTTTGCGGTGGATACTTCTAATACCGGTAACCATAAGCTTACTTGTAAAGTAAAAGCCCTGGAGGGAGCAGGAGAAGAGCAGATTATTTTTGCTGATCCGAATACGAATCTATGCTACCCCAAGACGGCGATCTCATCCATAAAGTATCAAATCACAGCAGGCACACAGCGAATCCGCACCAGCATTAAAGTAGCGTGGGAGAGGCAGGGTCATTAAGATGAACAAACCGGAACTACAGCAAATCCTGGAAGAGTATAAAAAGGATATTTGGCGGGAAGCGGCCCTTCTGCGTGACTTGCCCATACCGTCCTTAACAGATGAATTGTTTGATTTGTACAGGAAGACCGGTAACCGGCTGATTTACGAAGGCGTTTATTTTCAAAGAAGAAAATATCTGTCGGTATTCGGGATAGCAGCGATCTTAGGAAGAAAAAAAGAAGATATTCTGATGCTGGAAAGGATCATCCGGGAGGTCTGCGCAGAACAGTACTGGATATTACCGGCTCACGGAGATCGGGATATCTATGGTGACTTGACCAGATATGTCGATTTGTTTGCAGCGGAAACAGCTCAGACGTTGGGAACTTTATGGTCTTTCCTAAAGATAGAATTATCCGCTGAAATCAGGAATTTGATGAAACAGGAGGTTGAAAAGCGGGTGCTGTGCTCCTTTTTGGAAACCCGGCCGCCTTATTCTAATTGGGAATATTTGAATAATAACTGGAATGCTGTCTGTAATGGGGCTATTGGCAGTGCGGCACTTTATTTATGGGAGGCAGAACCGAAAAAGCTGGAGGGGTGTCTGAAGCGGATTATCAAGGCTCTTGGTTACTATCTGGAGGGATTTGAAGGGGATGGAGCCTGCCTGGAAGGACTGGGCTACTTTACATACGGAATGGCCTATTATACCGGTTTTGCTCGTCAATTAAAGGCGTACACAGAAGGAGATATAGATTTATTATCTCAGGAAAAGCTGGCAGATATTGCCCGGTTTCAGCAGGCCTGTTACTTTCAGGGCGGAACCTGTGTGAGCTTTTCCGATGGAAATATTCAGGAATTCTTTCGAATCGGATTAAGCAGTTTTCTGGCAGCAACCTATTCGGGAGTCAGGCTGCCGGATGGTAAGCGGGCAGCGAAATATGATTTTGACAGATGCTTTCGGTTTTTACCCATGTTACAGGATATATTGTGGACGGAAGAATACTTGGAGCAGGAGCAAATGGCTATGAGCAAGACCGGGACAACCGGGCGGTGCGATGTATTCCCTGATGCCCAGTGGTGTATTCGGGAGAGCAGAAACGGCTGCGGTATGGCGGTCAAAGGGGGAAACAATGATGAAAGCCACAACCATAATGATATTGGCAGCTTTCTGTATGTAGTGGGGGATGAGATGCTATTGCCGGATTTGGGGTGCGGAGAATATACCCGTGACTATTTTGGCGAAAAACGATATGATATCTTATGCTGCAGCTCGGAAGGACATAATGTTCCGATTGTCAACGGGCAGTTCCAGAAAAGCGGTAAGCAGTTTTTGGCCGATTTTTTTCAAACGGATAAAAAAGGCAGAACCACGATTTCTTTTGCATCAGCCTACTATGGGGATGCGGAAGCCGGAAAAGGGAAACAGATCCGCCGGGTACTTGATTTTGATGAGGAAATAGGAATGCTGAAAATAGAAGATTCCTTTACCGGATTTTCCCCGATGGAAAGGAAAGAAGAAAACCTGATTTCTTTTGTAAAGCCGGCCATCACTGAGGAAGGAATACTGCTTCAGGGAAAGCAGTCCTGTGTGGTGATATTGGCAGCAGAGGAACGGGAAAAGGTCCGGATAATGCCGCGTACCCATCAAAATCATGATGGAACGGAAATAACAGTTTATTTGATGCGTTGGGAGGTTAATGAAAAATGTCTGTTTTGGATAGAACGATTGCAATTAAAGTAATCAAAGAAAACGGTGATACGGCAGCAGTCCAGTCCGGGGATGAAAAGATTCAGCTGGTTTATGCCAGTGCCTACGAGGAAGGAGACCGCATTGCAGTGGAGCTGAGTGAAGAAGAGGCTTTTCTGGTAATGCAGCTGGATGATGCCATGGGAGAATGTTTTGTATTTGTGAAAGGTCGGAGCATTTCTTTTGAAATACCTTTTGGGGAAAAGAAAATCTGTTATTCACCCAAAAGCTTTTATGGTAAAAAGCACCTGCTGTCAGCTCGGTATGCAGAGAAAGAAGAAATCGAAAGATATAAGAATCTGGCTCTTAACAAATATGACCAGCATGGGGAAACCAATTGCTATCCGCATGCTTCGGCTAATGTAGAGACCAGAGGCGAGTCTGTTTTTGCTGCTAAGAATGCTATTAACGGGAACTGTGAAAATCATTCCCATGGAGAGTGGCCTTACGAATCCTGGGGGATTAACCGGAATCCGGAAGCTGTGATGAAGTTGGAGTTTGGCCGTCAGGTGTTGGTGGATAAGATGTGTTTATATTTGCGTGCCGATTTTCCCCATGATGCATGGTGGGAGCAGGTGACAGTAGGATTTTCGGATGGTACGGAGCTAATCTGGGAACTGACCAAAACCGACCGGGGACAGGAAATCTCTTTTCCGGCCAAAGCGGTGACAGGTTTAGAGTTAAAGAATCTCATCAAGGCTGAAGACCCCTCACCCTTTCCGGCATTGACGCAAGTAGAGGTGTACGGAAGGGAAAAATCTTGTAATTTTATCTGATATGGTAGTTTAAAGTTGTTATACTGTGTAAATGTTATTTCGTGAAGAGAAAGAAGAACAGAAAATGACAACGGAACGATTACCGCAATCGGAGTTTTTTATTAGCGAAGCTATAAATAAGTCGCAGGAGATATATGTTTTTGCAGTCGATGGGGAGCAGCGGCTCCTTTATGCTAATGATTTATACAGAACCGCAACAGGTTTGGATCTGGTATGCGGAGAGGTTTTTCCCAGTGAAAAGATCTTTAGACAAACCGATTCAAGCGACGAAGTGGTTTTGTTAGCCAAAGATGCCAAACAGATATTGTTAAAGTTTAATTGCTTTCCCCAAAAAGATGAGTCTGGTAAAATTGTTGCATTTGTATCAATTGCCCACAATATTTCAGCAACAGTAAAAATGAAGCATGCACTGGACTTACAGCATGGTATTTTCGAAAATACGTAGGACATGCTGGCCGGTTTTGACAATGATTTAAAAGTATTATATTGTAATCCAACCCTAAATGCCATTACCGGATGGGCAGATGATCCGCAAAATGCATGGGCTGACGGCAATCATCTGGCACCCCGCTCAGCGGCTTATTATAAGCAGGTGGTGGTTCCGAAAATGCGTGCCAATGAGCCGAGTATATGTCAAAAATAGTAAATGCGGATGAATTTCCGGAATTATTTGATTACCTGAATAATCATTTTGATGGAAGTATGTCGCCAAGCTATAAAAATATGTATGTGAAATTTAGTGACGGAAGTTTTATGTATACCAACAATACTTCAAAGACATACTATGACCAACTGGGTAATCCGGAGCGGATACTGGGGGTTACCTGGGATGTGACAAGAGATGTTATAGAGCACCAGGCCTTTGAGGAGATGCAGGAAGGGCAGCTGTTATCAGAGGAATTTATATCAAACTTTTCTGTTCCCTTTACACAGCCTTATGATGACTTTGATAAGTTGATGGATAGTGCTATTAAATCAATGCAATTGTTTTTTGTGGCGGATAGAGTATCTGTATATGAATTTCAAGAAGACAAGGGTCTTCTGTGTACATATTCCACACGAAGCGGTGAAGATGTCCCCAATATTATCGGTTTTTGCCACAAATATGAGGATATGAAGTCTTTATACGAAGAAATGGGAGACGGGCCATATTTTTATCGCCAAACCACGGAAAAGCTATACCGGGACCATCCGGCAATTGCATTGGGAGCCAAAAGTATTTGTTACATTCCCATTGTAATAGCCGGAGCAACGGCAGGATATCTGGTTTTAACCTGTTATAAGCAGCATGCTAATTGGTCAGACCGTGAATTCCGGCCGGCAATCATGGCAAGTTCAATTATCGCCGGGGCATATTCCATCAGAAAAAGGGATGAGGAATTAATCAAAGCAACCAGGGAAGCACAGAGAGCCAATATTGCCAAAAGTCAGTTTTTGGCCAATATGAGCCATGAAATCCGCACACCCATGAATACGATTATTGGAATGACCAAGCTGGCTGAAAATGAGAAATCTATTGAAAAGTACAATTATTATTTTAACGGAATTAAAAATGCAGCGGAACATTTGCTGAATATTATTATTGACCGTGGTGACAATTTACGGATGCGCTATATCGGTGATGACGTAAGAGTTTCGCAAATTCTCACCAATTTGTTGTCCAATGCGGTAAAGTTTATCCCTGAGGGAGGGGATGTTTCTGTTTACGTGGATGAAATAAGCAGAGCAGATAATATTGCAACCATTCAGATCAGCGTGGAAGATTCCGGAATCGGCATGAGCAAGGAACAACAGGAGCGTGTTTTCAACATATTTGAGCAGGCCGATGGAAGTATCACCAGAAAATATGGCGGAACCGGTTTGGGCCTTGCTATCACGAAATCTTTTGTACAGATGATGGGCGGTTCCGTTAAGGTAACGTCCGGGGTCGGTAAGGGCTCAAAGTTTGAAGTGACGATTTGTCTGAAATGCGTGGATGATGAAGAACGGCGGGTTTTTGCCAATGCCAGAAGACAGTTGGAGGGTAAGAAGATACTGCTTTGGTCCTGTAATCCCAGAACAGTTAAAAGGCTTTCCGAGTATGCCGGGATATTTGGTATTACCTGTGATCTTGTACAGGAAGAGGATGAAGCAATAAAAATGATTACTGATGCAGAAAAAGCTGATTGTTCTTATGATGCAGTTTTTTTGATTTTTCATTATATGATGATAAAATAATGCGCGAAATGCGGAAAAGGCATTGAAATGTTATTGCGGATAAGATAATTGTACCGATTATTGAATTTAACTCATGGAAGCAGGTGCAAAAAATGCTTAGCAAGTATGGCATTGAAAATTATCTGGAAGGTTCTGATTTCCCATTCCTGTTTTATAATGTGATGATGAAGATTACCCATAACATTATGACATATGGCATTCACGGACTGAAAAAGCAGAATGACTTTTCGGGAATCAATATGCTTTTAGCAGAAGATATTGAAATCAACAGCGAGATTTTGGTGGCATCTCTTGAGCATACCAATATTAGTATTGATGTTGTGCAAGATGGGGTAATGGCAGTTGAGCGGTTCAAAAGAAATCCGGAGCGCTATGACATTATCCTGATGGATGTGCAGATGCCGATTATGAATGGCCTGGAAGCAACCCGTAACATTCGCAGTCTGGAATTTTCCAAGGCAAAAACAATTCCGATTATTGCCATGACGGCCAATGTCTTCAAGGAGGACGTTGCTGCCTGCATAGAGGCCGGCATGGATGATCATCTGGGAAAACCCATTGATATACAGACGATTATTTCAAAAATCAGTTGGTACGGGAAAAAAAGAGGACTATGATATGACTTGATTTTTGCCGCTGGCCTTTCCGCAATACATCTTTTGATCAGCATCAATAATCATACTGTCGATGGTGGGATGAGATTCGTCGTAGAAGGAAATACCGAAAGTCATGGTTACGGCGAGACGTTTTCCCATATAGTCGGTATGGGTTTGGGCAATACCCGCACACAGTTCCTTGGCGATTTTCACCGAGCGATTATGATCTTCCAATAAAAAAATAAGCAATTCTTCACCACCCCATCGGCAGACATGATGGGGTGATTTTACGTGTTCGAGAAAATATCCGGCCACATTCAATAAAACTTTATCACCGCAATCGTGGCCATAGGTGTCGTTAAATTTTTTAAAGTTGTCGATATCGCATATGATAATGCTGAATTCATCAGAAGTGCTCTCATACTGGCGAAGCAATTCCATCATTTTTCGCCGGTTCCATAAGCCGGTAAGAGAGTCGGTACTGGCCAGATAGGCCAGCTCTTTGTTTTGCAGTTCAATCTTGATTCGGGAGGCCCGAATGTCCAGAACAAATAAAAAAGAAAAAATCAACAACATTACAAAGATGACAACTGTATTGAACATATAGATGAGAAGCTGCCGGTTTACGGTACAGACATCCCGGCAGAGGGGTTCATGGTAAACAGATATGAGCTTACAGGAAACAAATACCAGAAAAGAAGTAAATGCGTAGATTAGAGGATAAAAAAATTTATCTCTGAAGCTTTTTAAGGAGTTGGAAACATAAAAAGAAACCGGAATCAAGGCAAGAGCATAAAGCGAAAACCCAAAGGACCAGCCGATTAAAAAAGTACACAAATAAGTGTGGGCAAATATTTCTATATAGGTAATGTTAAAAGCCAGCTTATACATATCCTTTTTAACCAGCGCTCCCATCATAAGATAAACACCGGCGCTGACAAGGTTAAAAATAAACAGCGGGTATACCATAAGAGCCAGCATAATCAGAGTTATCAGAAAATGCGTTAAAGCTACACTGCGAAAAATAAGCGTATACTTAAAATTTTCATTAATAAAATCAGGATCCAGTAAATGCCGGCTGATCCAACGAAAGGTATTTTTCATAAGAGTGATTTCCTGTTTTACTTGATTTGTAGTTAATTAAATACAACCGCATTACGTCCGTTTGCTTTGGCTTGATAAAGAGCAACGTCGGCCCATTGAATGGCTTGAGTCAGATCTGTATCGGGCAATACCTCAGTAATGCCAAAACTGGCAGATATCTCAATACAATTGCTGTTATATAAAAATTTATGTTCACAAATATGGTGTCTTACATTTTCAATATGTGCGATGATCTCCGTCTGTCCCGGTGCTTGTGCCAAAATGATAAATTCTTCGCCGCCATACCGGGCAAAAATATCCTTTGGATGCAGGACACATTTGGTAATTGCGGTGATATCCTTTAAAACCTCGTCACCCACGAGATGACCGTAAGTATCATTAATTTTTTTAAATTTATCAATGTCAAAAATAACAATATAGAATTTTTGATCGGTATTTGATGCAGCAGCAATTTGTCTTGTGGCTGTTTCCATAAAACTGCGTACATTTGGGATACCTGTTAAAGAATCGGTATGAGCCATGTCTTCAAATTTATTTTTCATTATTCGCAAGTCGTAATTATTTTGCATAACAAATGCAATCAAAAAGCTGATACCCAAACCGGCGATGATCAATAGCCAATTTTCCGGATAATGATACCACAGGCGAACAGGAGCTACACGAAAATACCATACGGCATTTAGTATCTCTATTTTCTTTTCAATAAACCGGGCATTCTCACTGTGAGTAAGCTGGCTTTGGGCAATAATCTGCTTTTCGTTATCTTCCGGATTGATGCGCCATATTTCATAAGAAAATCCCTGGGCTTCCAGAAGACTTAAGGCAACGCCATCCAGAGCTTCCGGATATTTCAGGGTGACAGAAACGATACCCCAGAATTCTTCCGAATCATTGGCCTGATTGATATAAACGGGGAGCCGGCCCACCAGTGCTTCACCGCCCTGTTTTAAGGTGAACGGCCCGCCGAATACCAGACTGCCGGTTTCCTTAGCGGCTTGCGCCTCCTTATTTCCGGCTCCTTCGCCAAAAAAGTCCAGCCCGATAACACTTTCGTTTCCCTTAAACGGATATACTTCGGAAACAATGCCGTTAGGTGCTACTAGGACATTTAAGATGGACGGATCATCAACAATAGTTGAGGCTACCCGGTCAAAGTTCTCCATAGACCCATTGCTTTGTATCACAAGAGCCGAAAGGGCTTCTGTTTTGTACAGCAGTTTGGAAATCACCTCATTGATCCTGATGCTTTTCTCGGTAATCAATTGCTCCATTTGCAGTTTTTCAACATTACTTCTATTAATTATGGTGGCCATGATTAACAGGAGGCAGAGGATAAGTGAGAGGAAAAAGACAATAATTGTATGCGAGGCAAGTTTATTGGCTTTTGGATTAATTTGTTTAGTACTTATTATCATGATGGTTTTACTCCGTTGTTTTTTGTGGTTCATACTCATTCTATTAAATAAGTCCCTGATTTGCAACCACAATTTATAACTAAATATAACTAAAAAAATTTGATTGACTATATTGACAGTTACTGATGTTGGGTGTATATTGCTGTATATGGATATGATATACAGTAATATACATATGGAGGACTAATGTGAAAATAGTAATCAGTAATAACAGTGAGATTCCGATTTACCAACAGATTAAGGACCAGATTAAGGAAGCGATTTTAACGGGAAACTTGCAAAATGGCGAGTTGCTGCCTTCCATCAGGAATCTGGCAAATGAAACCGGTGTAAGTGTGCTAACCAGCAAGCGTGCATATGATGAGCTGGAACAGGAAGGGTTTCTTCATGGCGTTCATGGCAAGGGTTTCTATGTGGCCGCCCGGAATATGGAGCTTCTGAAAGAGGAAAAAATACGGGAAATCGAAAGGCTGCTGTCACAGGTCATGGACATTGCCGGAATGATTGATTTAAAAGACGAAGAATTGCAGACTATATTTGAGATTATAAAACAGGAAAGGAAAGACTGACAATGAAAGCATTATTGGAAGTAAAAGGACTGAAAAAAAGCTATGGAAGCAAAAGGGTATTACAGGATATCAGTTTTTCGGTTCCGGAAGGATGTGTAACCGGATTTATCGGAATCAATGGTTCCGGAAAGACCACTACCATAAAATCTATTTTGGGCTTATGCTTTCCCGAAGAGGGTGAAATAAAGATTTTCGGTAAATCCTTGCATGAAGATGAGATCAAGATTAAACAGCGGATCGGTATTGTATTTGATAATGGTTATTTGTACGAGGATTTGTCTGTGGAAGAAATGAAAAAAATCGTGGCGGCGGCTTACACCCAGTGGGATGAGCAGGTATATTGCAATTATCTGGATCGCTTCTCTATTGACAGGAAGCAGAAAATCAAGACCTTGTCCAAAGGAAAAAAGATGCAATGTGCGCTGACGCTGGCGCTTTCCCATCATGCCGATCTGCTGATTATGGATGAACCCACATCCGGTCTGGATCCTAAGATCCGGAAAGAATTTATCCAGATTATTAAAGAATTTATTTCCGAGGAAGGAAAATCCGTATTCTTTTCCACCCACATCACCAATGACCTGGAAAAAACGGCTGATCAGATCATTATGCTGCAGGCGGGCAGGATATTATTTCAGGAAGACAAAGACGAACTGTTGGATCATCATGGGTTGGTAAAGGGTGATAAGGCATTGCTGAATGATGAAAACCGTAAATTGTTTGTAGCATTAGAAGAAAAAGGCTTTGGATTTGAAGGTCTGACTAATTGCCGGCAGCAGATTCAGACGATGTTTCAGGACGTGATCGTGGAACGACCCTTGATTGAGGATATTATGGTAGCATATTCGGCAGGGGAGAGGATGTAAAAGATGAAGACGCTGATTTATAAAGAACTGAAACTGCTGACCTGTGAAGGCTTTAAGATGTTGATGATACAATTCATTTTTATCATGGTGATAATAGGTGCCAGTTTGGGCAGCATGTTTTACCCGATACTGGCAGCATCGGTCTGTTGGGCATATTTAATGAATGTATCGGCCAGGGAAAAGGGGAACCTGGGGATGGCATTTATGGCCTGTATGCCTTACCGCAGAAGACAGATCATTCTGGCAAAATATATCACCGCCCTTTTATTATTTGCAATCGCGTCGGTGTTTGGCGGCGCAGTATTACTGATTATGGAAAAAGGTGATGTGACAGTGTTTGCAAAACTGCTTCCGATGACTTTTATCAGTTATTCTTTCTTTCTGGCAATTACACTGCCTTTATATCTGCGGTTGCAGGCAGTTGCTGTGCAGATAATATCAATTGTACTTATTATCGGGACATTTTACGCAGGCTTTATTTTTTTTCGTTTTTTGTCACCTGACCAAAGAATAGTTTTGACGCAGTGGCTGGAGCGGGATTTTCCGGTAATTGGGTTGATTGCAGGTTTTGCGGCACTGCTGATATCTTTCATGATAGCAGTAAAATTGTATAAAGGAATGGAATATTAGAAAGGATGGGACGATGGTACGATTACTGATAAGGGATTGTCTTTTGACATATAAAAAATTGCTGATCTATGGAATAACCTGTTTTGTCTGTATGATTTTGATTATTATGATAGGAAACCTGTATGGCATTTTGGCATCGGGGGCAACGGCCGTATTTTTTTGCTATTTCTGTATTATGGTTCTCTTTGAAACCGGAGGAAAGAATAATGGTGATATTATGCTGCTGGCACTGCCGTATAAACGGGATATGGTTTTGTACGGAAAATATTTATCGGTCTTTCTGGGAACGTTGTTTTACTTTAGTGCTGGGATTCTTTTTACCCTGGTGGCTGGGATTGGCGGAGGTCATCAGATGAATGGGAAGGGCGTAGGAGTGGTGGTTTTACTCTGCCTTTTACTGGCTTCTCTTTTAATTCCTATTTTTATCAGGTATGAATATATAAAGGCGATGAATGCCGCTTTGATAGGATTGTTCAGTGTGGTGGTTCTATTTACATTTGCAATAAGGAGTGTACCGGTGGTGATTTATCTGAAACAAATGATTTCTGTCTATGGTTATATCCATGATATGGTTTTTATCCTGGCAGGCTTGGGGATTCTTGCTGTATCGGTACTGCTTTCCCGAAGAATGTTCAGGGTAAAGGAACTTTAAAGTCAATTATTATAGAATGATAGCGAAAACGCTAAGCACCGGAATGGGTTGCTCGGCGTTTTATTTTTTGTTTATTTTATATTTTAGTATACAAATTGAACAAAGTGTAATATAGTAGTATTAAAGATAATACGTATCAAGAATAAAAGGGAGGAAAATATATGGACTTTTTTGTGAGGAATGAGGAAATATCGCTTTTGGTTGAGGAAGAAAAACAGCGTGTAAAAGACCGAATTATTCAGCAATATATTTCGCTGCGTAAAGAAAAGGGATTATCACAGGAGGCTGTGGCAAACAGAACAGGAATTGCCAGGACCAACATCATACGTATAGAAAGCGGTAGAAATGTACCAACTATCGAAGTGCTGACAAAGTTGGCAATGGCCCTGGATATGGAATTGGAAATAAATTTTGTGAAAAAGTGAGGAAGGAGATTTAATATATGAAAAGAAATAGAATAATCACGGTACAAGATGTACCGATTACAATTGCTATGCTAAATATTGACGATTACATTTGCATTACTGATATGGCAGCCGCAAAGGCAAATGATGCTAGAGCGGCGGATGTGATAAAGAATTGGTTGAGAAATCGAAATACATTAGAATTTTTGGGGACATGGGAAAAAATATATAATGCTGATTTTAAAGTGGTCGAATTCGACCACTTTAAAAGTGAGGCGGGTCTTCACTCTTTTGTGTTAAGTGTATCTGAATGGATTGAACAGACAAAAGCAATTGGTATATACGTACAAAAAGGTCGTTATGGTGGAACCTTTGCCCATAAAGATATTGCATTTGAATTTGCATCAGCAATAAGCCCCGTATTTAAATTATATCTGATAAAGGAATTCCAAAGACTAAAGGCAGAAGAAAACAGCAAAGAACGAATAGAATGGGATGCAAAAAGATTTTTGTCAAAGAATAATTACCTAATACAAACAGATGCAGTTAAAAATTATCTAATTCCTCAAAGTAATTATAAAGAAAATTTGGAATGGCTGATTTAAAGTTATTCTACCAGGTAATCATCCACCGTAATAACTTCCGTATGAATAGTGGAAAAGCTCACAGCTATCTTTTCGATAACAGCCTCAAACTCGGCAGTTTGCCCGGCAATAGCGTCTTTCACGTAAAGCACTTTTACACCCGCATCGACCAAACTCTCCAATGTAGCCAAAACACAGCATTCCGCAACAACACCGGTAAGCAAAACCCGATCCGCATTCCTTACGGCATCCTGCACCTCTTTAATAGAAAAAGAAGAATAAGTACTTTTAGAATAGACCGGATACTTTTCAGTATACGGTTTTAACTCATCCATCATTTCATTTAGGAAAGGATTACTGTTAATATCAGCATATTCTTCATTATAAGCTTTCCAGGTTCCCTGAGGATTCAGGGGCGCATCAAACCGCGTAAAGATTACCTGCGAAGGAATCCCCGAGTCAATCAGCCGGCTAATCTGCCCGGTCACCCCATCCGTATTACGGCAGCCCCAGGCCTGTCCTTCTCTATAAACATTTTGCATATCTACCACTAACAACAAATCTTTCATGATCCAACACCTCTATATAGATTTTACAATGTAAATCCGCGATTGACAAGACCGCACCTATATGTTATTTTCAATATCAAAAAGGAGCAAGTTTTTATGGAGAAAATGCCCCATATAAAGTTATCGGCAGGAGATACCGCCGCCTATGCCATCCTCCCCGGCGATCCGGCCAGAATAGATGTGATTGCAGGACATTTGGAACAGGTAACTTCGCTGGCATATAACCGAGAATTTAAGAGTATCCGCGGATACTTCCATGGTATTCCGGTACTTGCGGTTTCTACCGGTATCGGCGCTCCTTCTGCCGCAATTGTCATTGAAGAGCTTTGCCGGATCGGAGTGAGAAACATCATCCGGGTGGGAAGCTGCGGAGCCTTGCAGGCAGGTTTGAAGCTGGGAACCGTTCTCATTGCCGATCGGGCTGTTTTGGATGATGGTACTTCGAAAGCCTATGTTC
Organism: Lachnospiraceae bacterium; assembly: GCA_031556725.1. Classification (GTDB taxonomy): domain Bacteria; phylum Bacillota; class Clostridia; order Lachnospirales; family Lachnospiraceae; genus UBA935. Next base: position 153,656 of record JAVBSL010000004.1, read on the forward strand.
CTCAGACCGCAATATTGCCGGCTGACTCACAACTGTTGCAGGCTTGTGAGGAGAGTGCGGAGGATTTGGGGGTTATTCACATAACCGGTCTGTGCCGGAGTCATGATTGTTTATATCTGGAGAGTAAGCGGGAGATGGACGAGCTATGGTCGTCCCGAGGGGCGTGGGGTTCTGATATGGAAACAGCAGCGTTGTATGCAGTAAGCCATCGTCGGGGAATCCGGGCAGTTTCCCTTTTAAACGTCGTAGTAGAATACCAGACTGACCTTTCGGCCAATATCAATCAATATAACAATGGCGGAGGATTAACGGCCAAAGGAGAACATAATCAGATTCTGACAGCGCTATATGCGTTTGAGAGAATAGAAAAACAAAATCAATCATATCAAGAAAGATGAGGAGGAGTAGTAGAATGAAGAAACTATTTTACACCAAATGGAATGTTGCGGTTATTGCATTGATTCCTACTTGCATCGGTATTAATTACCTGGGCAAGCTGATTGCATCGGTATTAAAATTACCCTTGTGGCTGGATTGTATCGGAACCTGTATCGGTGCATTTTTAGGCGGACCGATTATCGGAGCTATCTGCGGAGCCGCCAACAACTTAATCTATGGAATTACTACCGGTGACAATATTACCTTGATTTATGCCCTTACCAGTCTGGGAATCGGTCTTGCGGTGGGAATTATGTCCCGTCTGGGCTTTATGGAGATATTCCCCAAGGCATTGATTACGGCCTGTGTGGCCGGATTGACGGCAGTAGTGATCTCAACCCCTCTTAACATTATTTTCTGGGGCGGTACCACCGGAAATTTTTGGGGAGATGCTTTATTTGCATTAACGCAGGCCGCCAATATGCCGGTTTTCATCGGTTCGTTATTAGATGAACTGGTGGTGGATATTCCGGACAAGCTGCTGACCTTGATTATTGTATTTGCGATTATAAAAGGACTTCCGAAAAAACTGACTGCTTTATATACGGCGGACGATACAGTGGAAAGCCTGGACTAAAACTACTCTAAGAGGAAAGAACGTATGAAAAGTATAAGCTTGTATGTGAAAAAGGAGATTTACCTGACCGGACTTCACCCTTTCACAAAATTGTTTTATGTTGCTGCGGCCATTGCAGTTCCGCTGCTTGCCGGTGATCTGACGTTTTTTCTTCTGACCATTGGAATCAGTATTCTATTATTAATCAGTGGTGGGCTTTTAAAAAAAGCCTTACCGCTGATTGCCTTTTCCTTTACCATTCTGGCAACAATTTTCCTGATTCAAGGACTTTTCTATAAAGAAAATGTAATTCCGCTGTTTTCGATGGGCAAGGTTAGCTTTTATCGGGAAGGGCTGCTTTATGCTACTCGAATCGGATTAAATATTCTAAATATGCTGCTCTCCTTTGCGGTTTTTGTTCTGTCAACCGATCCCTTTGAAATGGTGGAGGAAATGGAGCGGGCCGGATTATCAAGAAAAGCCGGTTATATTATCATATCGGTATTTCAGATCATTCCCCAGATGTTAGGCACGAAGGATACCATTATGGATGCCCAGAGGAGCCGCGGACTGGAAACGGAAGGCAGTCTTTTTAAACGGGCCAAAGCGTTTTTACCTTTAATATCACCGGTGGTAACCAGTTCTTTGATCAATACCAGAGAGCGGGCGGTGGCTCTGGAAGTACGGGGATTTGAAACAAACACACAAAAAACCTTCCTTTCTGCACGGTCTTACAACACAGTTGATATAATCGGGACTATTTTACTGGTGTCAGCATTAGTAGCGACTGTTTTGTGGAGGGTGCTTTTATGAGTTATATTATTTCACAAAACTTAAAATATCGTTATCCTCATCAGGACGGACTGGCTTTGAATGACCTTTCTTTTTCTGTTGAAAAGGGAGAATTCATTGGTTTGATCGGCGAAAACGGTGCGGGAAAAAGTACCCTGTGCAATGCCTTTATGGGCTTGGTTCCGCATTTTTACCGGGGAGCATATGGCGGAAGCATCAGAATCGACGGTATGGAAGCTGCTAAAAATCCGGTATCCATACTATGCCAGAAGGTTGGATTGGTCTTTCAGAATCCGTTCAATCAGCTTACCGGTGCCAAGGCCACGGTTTATGAAGAAGTTGCTTTCGGTCTGCAAAACATGGGCGTGTCCAGTGAAGAAATTAAGCATCGTGTTACCGAAATGTTAGCGCTGTTAGATATTGCCCCCTATAAAGACCGGAATCCCTTTGACTTATCGGGAGGACAGATGCAGCGGGTGGCTCTTGCCAGTATTCTGGTGATGCGGCCGGAGGTATTGGTACTGGACGAGCCCACTTCACAGTTGGACCCGGCGGCCGGTGAAGAGGTCTTTCGGGCTATCGAAGTGCTGAAACAATCCGGAATAACCATTATCATGGCTGAGCAGAAGATGGAAAAGCTGGCCGCTTATTGCGACCGTATTTTATTATTGCACAAGGGGGAACTGGTGGATTTTGATGTGCCGGGCAGGATATTTTCCAGACCGGATCTGAAAAATTACGGAATTTGCCCGCCTCTTAAGTTTTTAATCGAACAAAATGGGAAAGATATTCTAAAACAATATGGCTGGAAAGAAAAAGCAGAGAAATACAATCGGACAGCTTTTAATATCGAAAAATTATTTTTTTCTTATTTCCCGGAAATTCCGGTAATAGAAAATTTAAGTCTGATATTGGACTCCCGTTCAACGGCCATTGTGGGACAGAATGGAGCCGGTAAAACTACACTGGTTAAAGTGCTGAAGGGTTTATTGCTTCCGATTTCCGGTAATGTATATTATAATAAAGAGGACATCTCCGGCAAAACGGCAGCGATGCTGGCCAGGGATGTGGGTTATGTATTTCAGAACCCGGATGATCAGATCTTTAAATATCAGGTTTTAGATGAAGTGATGTTTGGTCCGCTTAATATCGGTATGGATAGAGAACAGGCATTAGAGCAATCAAGGAAGGCTCTGGCAATGACCGGTCTGTCAGGCTGTGAGGAGGTCAATCCTTATGACCTGGAGCTGTCGGAACGGAAAATGGTCAGTATTGCTTCGGTTCTGGCCATGAATACCGATGTAATCATTCTGGATGAACCTACCATCGCCCAGGATTATCGGGGCAGGGAGACGTTAAAACGGATTATCGGTGAATTGGAGGAAGCGGGGAAGACGGTAATCTCCATCCTTCATGATATGGATTTTGTATATGATTGTTTTGAACGGATTATCGTGCTGGCGGGCGGTCAGGTGATTGGTGACGGCTCCGGAGATGAGATATTCCGCCAAAAGGATTTGTTGAAGCGAGCCGGTTTGGAACAGCCGGCAGTCTTTTGTATTGCAATGGAGGAGGGTATTTCGTGAGGAAAAAAAGCGGGGTAGTATGGTGTGCAGGATTCTTGGCTTTACTTATCCTGACGGCATGCGCAGCAGGGAAGGAAAAGAAAGCGGCACCGGAAATGCCGGATTTCATGAAAGAAAATACCGCAGGAGAAATTACAGAAAGTACCAGCCATGGAAGAAAGGTGGGGGTAGCCATGCCGACCAGCCTTTCGGAACGGTGGATTGGCGACGGCACTAACATGCAGGCCAAGCTGGAAGCTCTGGGCTACGAAGTGGACCTGCGGTATGCGGAAAATGATATTGAAGTGCAGATTGATCAGATCGAAAGCATGATTCTCAACGGCGTGGAATGTCTGGTCATCTCTTCCATAGATTCCGAGGCTTTAGTAGATGTGCTGGAAATGGCCAGGGAAAAGGGAATCTATGTGATTGCCTATGACCGGCTGCTGATGCAGACACCGGCAGTGTCCTATTATGCTACGTTTGACAATAAGCTGATCGGAAAGCAAATCGGACAGTATATTGTAGAAAAAAAGGAACTGGAAACAGCTATAGAAGAGAACCGGATTTATACCATTGAGTTTTTCATGGGTTCACCGGATGACAATAATGCCCTTATTTTATACCAGGGCATGATGGAGGTATTACAGCCTTATCTGGATAACGGGGTGCTGGATTGCCGGTCGGGGAAGGTTTCTTTTGAGGAAACCTGTATCCTACGGTGGTCAGGAGATACGGCGGAACAGATGTGTACGGAATATCTGGAGAAATATTATGGGGAAGAGCCATTGGATATTGTTTGTACAGCCTATGACGGTTTTTGCTATGGAGTAAAAAAAGCTTTGGAGAATAAAGGGTATACTTTGGGGGAAGGCTGGCCTTTAATTACCGGACAGGATGCTGATATGGCAGCGGTGAAAAATATCATATCCGGTTATCAATCCGTGACCATATTTAAGGATACCAGAATGTTGGCTGGAAAATGTGTGACCATGGTACAGGCTGTGCTGGAAAATGCCGAGCCGGAGATCAACGATACCCATCAGTATGATAACGGGATATTGGTGGTGCCGTCTTATCTTTGCATACCCCAGGTATTGGATGTGGATAATTACCGGCAGCTGGTAATTGACGATGGGTATTATACCGAGTTGCAGCTGCAATGAGAAGGAGGGGCAGTGTGGAATACTATAGTGTAATGATTGTGGATGATGAAGAGGAAGTCCGAGAAGGTATCATTCGCAGAATGGATTGGAAAACTTTGGGGTTTCAGGTGGTGGACTCAGCCGAAAACGGTGAAGATGCTTTGGAAAAGGCAGAGAAATTATGCCCGGATGTGGTGCTTACCGATATCCAGATGCCTTTTATGGATGGCATTACTTTTTGCAAAAAATTAAAAGAACGGATTTACGGAACGAGAATAGTGATCTTTTCCGGATATGATGAGTTTGAATATGCCAAGGAGGCAATCAAACTGGAGGCGGAAGAATATATCTTAAAACCCATCGATACTCTTGAGCTTCAGGCTGTGTTTAAGCGGATCAAAGAGCGTCTGGATGAGGAACGGGATCAAAAGAAAAATAGGGAACGGCTGGAAATGTATTATCAGGAAAGCCTTCCTTTACTGCAGCAAAAATTCATGATCTCTTTATTAGAAGGAAATGTGTTAAGTGAAGAAATAGATAATTTTAAAAGACTGTACCAATTAGACATGGAAGCCCCTTACTACGTGGCCGGCCTTTTGCAGATAGAAGGGATGGCGGCAGATACCAAAACCAATCTGATGCTGATGTCATTGCAGCAGATTATGGAGGAAAACCTGGAAAAAGAATTGCGGGTTCATTGTGTCAATTATCTGGACACCGTTGCGGTGATTGCCATGCTTCGGGAAAAAGCTGAATTAACGGTATTTATTCAGGCATTGGATAAAATCTGCAAGATGGCATCCAAGCTTTTAGAGGTGAACCTTTCCGGCGGCATCGGAAATCTCTGCAGGGAGCTGACGGGACTTAATCAATCCTGCAAAGAGGCTCAGACGGCTATGGAATACCGGATTTTAATGGGGGTTAATCAGGCCATCTTTATTCAGGATATCGAGCCCAATGCCGGTGAGGGATTTATAATCGGTGAAAAGGAAATCCAAACCGTGATCCGGGATATTAAACTGGGTACCCCGGAAGACATTGAGAAGACGATACGGGGACATATGAAAAAGCTGGAACAGGCCAGAGTATCCATGGCAGCGCTGCAGAGCTATTTCATGGAAATGGCGGTGGAAATCACCAGACTTTCCAGAGTATATGAACTGGATGAGGAGCAGACCGAAGGGATGTCCCTTTATTTTCAAAGCAGCGTAACGGAATTCGAGTCCCTGCAGATGATGGGTGAGAGGCTGATTACCATCTGCCTGAACCTGCGAAAGCAGATCCGCAGAGAGCGAACAGATACGGCTAAGCTGCTAATCGAGAAGGCCAAACAGCATATACAGGAAACGTATAGTGATCCGGAGATATCCGTTGAACGGCTCTGTCATTATTTGAATCTGAGTCCTACTTATTTTTCCACATTATTTAAAAAAGAAACCGGTATGAGTTTTGTTAATTACCTGACCCAGGTCCGCATGGAAGAAGCGGTTAAGCTTCTGAATACCACCGAAGAAAAGGCCTATATCATTTCTGAGATGGTGGGATATATGGACCCCAATTATTTCAGTTATGTATTTAAAAAGTTATATGGAATATCGCCATCCAGGTATCGGGTGAATCGGGGAGAATAGGGATGAAGAGATATCCTTTTATGAAACAATTTCAGCGGCGCAGCATACAGCTGATTATTTCCATATCTTTTACCGCAATTGCGATTATCGGTATGAGCTTTATGGGGATTGTTTTGTATACCCAGTTTTCCCAGAGCACCAGGCGGGAAGCTATCGAAAGCAACAAGGTACTGCTTGATCAGGCCAACTTGAATCTGCATTCTTATCTGCGCAACATGATGGGGATTTCCGATGCCATGTATTATACGGTTATCAAGAACCGGGATTTGACGGCAAAACCCATAGATCAGGAGATGAACCTTCTTTATGAGGCCAATAAGGACAACCTGATCAGTATTGCCTGTATTACCGAAGATGGTGCGGTCATGGCCGCAGCACCGGTTGATGAACGGCGGAAGGGCATTGACATTAAAGAACAGAGCTGGTTTATCCTGGCCAGTGAAAAGATCGATCGTCTCCATTTTTCCACTCCTTACGTTCAAAACCTGTTTAAAAACAGTAACTACCGGTATTATTGGGTGGTTACCCTCAGCCGCTCGGTGGAGCTTACCAATATGGGACGAACCCGCAGCGGTGTTTTGATGATCAATATGAACTTCAGCAGTATCCAGCAGCTTCTGGAAAAAGCCAACGAAATCGGAACGGGGTATGTTTATTTAACCGACCGGAACGGGGAAATTATTTATCATCCCAAGCAGTCAGCCATTTATTCCGGATTACACATGGAAAATAATCTGGCGGTGGCGGACTATGAAGACGGTGAGCATACCGAAGCATTTAACGGTGAAAAGCGGGTAGTATTGGTAAAATCGGTAGGCTATACCGGCTGGAAACTGGTCAGTGTGATACCGGTACAGGAGTTTAGTGTGAATATGTATCATATTCGCTTCTTTACGATTATGATTGCCTTTTTGACCATCTTTTTGATTCTTTTCGGAAATATCATCATTTCTTCCCGGGTAACCGATCCCATCCGTAAGCTGGAGGATTCCATTAAGTATCTGGAAAGCGGCAATCTGGATATGGATATTTACATCGGCGGAACTCATGAAATCCGTCATCTGGGCCGAACCATCAATTATATGGTCAGGCAGATGAATGAGCTGATGGAAGAAAGAGTGCGGGAACAGCAGGAAATCCGCCGAAGTGAGCTGGATGTATTGCAGTCCCAGATCAATCCCCACTTTTTGTACAATACCCTGGACTCGGTGGTATGGTTGGTAGAAAATGCCCAATACCAGAAGGCTATCGCGATGATTACTTCCCTGGCCAAGCTGTTTCGGATCAGTCTCAGCAGAGGGAAGAACATCATTCCCATCAGGGAGGAATTTGCCCATGCCAGGTATTATATGGATATCCAGCAGATTCGTTATAAAAATAAGTTCGATGTGGAGATTGAGATCGATCCGGCCATTGAAGAGTATCATACCATCAAGCTGATTGTTCAGCCGCTGTTGGAAAATGCCATCTATTACGGTGTTCAGCATATGGATGACAGAGAAGGGAAGATCATTCTCCGGGGCTATGAAAAAGAGGAGGATATCTATATTGAAGTAAGTGATAACGGTATGGGAATGAAGGCCGAAACAGTAGATTTGCTGCTCACCGATGACACCAGGATCAGAAAGAAAGGAGCGGGCATCGGTCTTAGAAACATTGACCAGCGGATTAAGCTGTACTTCAAGGGAGACTACGGCTTAACCATAAAAAGTGAACTGGATGAAGGAACCACGGTGGTGATTCGCCTGCCGAAGCAGAAGGGAGAAGAGCGTGAAAAATAAAAAAGCATTATTTTGGCTTAGTATCGTAGCAGTTGCTCTTTTTCTTCTTTTGGGAATTTTATATTATGGCATGTTAGGCGGAGAAGATAAGAAAGCAGTAAATATTTCAGTGATTCTTTATGGCGGCAATATCTCTTCTCAATGGGAAAACCTGCAGTTGGGAGCAGAACAGGCGGCTAAGGAGCTGGGAGCAGAGATTAATATTGTCAAAACGGACAGAGAAGATGATATCAGCGAACAGGCGGCCTTGATCGGCAGGGAAATTAACAATGGTGCTTCGGCACTGATGATTGCGGCCTGTGACAGTGAGCGGATGAAAGAGTATCTGGATTATGCCCAGATTAAGATACCGGTGGTTATGGTAGAGTCGGGGGTGGGACAGGAAAACGCTACACCTGTAGTGTGTGCAGATAATTATGCCATGGGTAAAGCTTTGGGAGAGGCTATCGTAGAACGGGAGTCACCAAATATTAAGGTGGCAGTTATCGGTGAACACCGGTATCGTGACAGCGTAGCAAAACGCTATGAAGGGCTCACCGACGCATTGTCAGGAAAGATTGAAAAGCAGGTAGTGTGGAGCCGAGCGGAAAATGAACAGAATTTCCAGCCGATGATTTTCCTGCAGCGGGAGCTGACTGAAGAAGCCGTGGATGTGGTGGTGGCATTGGATAATTTATCGGCAGATGCCATTATTGATGCAACCAAGAATCTGAATAAATCGGTCAAATATAAATCCGTTAAGATATATGCTATTGCCAATACGGACAAAGCGGTGTTTTATCTGGATGAAGAAGCAATCGAGACACTGGTATATGAAAATGAGTTCAGCATCGGCTATCTGGGTGTGAAAAAGCTGCTGCAGGATATGGATTATGACAATGAAATTTTACAGCAGATGGTAGAGTTCCGGGCGGTTACCAAGCAGGATATGTATAATAACGGTAATCAAAAGCTGTTGTTCCCGTTTGTGAAGTAGGAAGGAGAAGCGGATGAAAAGTAAAAGGAGCCGATTGTTTATATGTACTATTTGCTTTACCTGTATTTTGAATCTGGCAGGCTGCTCTTATCCGTACAGCTTTGGAAAACAGGGTGAAAAAAAGGAAAGTATCCGCATCGGAATCTGTATTTATGATGACTATGATTCGCTGATGACAGATATCACCTCTTATCTGATGCTCTGGCAGAAGGAAGTGGAACTTAAGACCGGTGTTACCATCAGTGCCGAGGTAGTCAACGCCGGGGGAAGTCAGTTGAAACAAAATGACCAGGTGGAACGGTTTGCCGATAAGGGTTATGACGTGGTATGTGTGGCCCTGGTTGACCGGACCGATGCCGCTACGGTGATTGATAAAGCCAAAAATGCCAATATGCCGGTGGTCTTTTTTAACCGGGAGCTGGTGGAGGAAGATCTGGAAAGATGGGATAAGCTTTACTACGTGGGTATCGATCCCAAACAGGCAGGGGAAATGCAGGGAGAAATCATCATTGAGGCCTGCAAGCAGCGGTTTGATGAAATTGATAAAAATGGTGATGGGGTATTGCAATATATTATTTTGGAGGGAGAACCCAATCATCAGGATGCCATCATGCGGACCCAGACCTCCGTGGCAACCCTCAAAGAAGCCGGTTATAATATGGAAAAGCTGGGGGACGAGATCGCCAACTGGAACCGGGCACAGGCCAAGACCAAAATGAGCGGTCTGCTGGACAAGTATCCCTATCAAATCGAACTGATTATTGCCAACAATGATGATATGGCCTTAGGTGCCCTGGAAGTACTGGGATCCCGAAGCGTGGATAAGCGTCCGCTGATCGTAGGGGTGGATGGAATGTCCGAAGCGCTTGAGATGATCAAGTCCAGATATATGGAAGGAACCGTTTATAATGATGCTGACGGACAGGCTGAAGCCATTATGAAGATTGCTTATGCATTAGCTATGGATGAGGAGCTGCCGCCAGAGATTACGTTAAAAAACGAGAAATATGTCATCCTGCCCCATCAGATCATTAATTATGGAAATGTGCAAGAATTTATTACCAAAAATATGGGAAAATAAATAAAAAGGTAAAATAAGTGCCGGTGAATAACAACGCCGGCACTTATTTTTTTGTGATATTGAATAATTTTCATGGTGAAAAGAAGAATTTTATATGTATTTTGCTATTCCGAATCAATATAATAAGCATTGTAATCAACAAAACAAACAAAACAAGTGGAGGATTTATTTATGAAGAGAAAAGTACTTTCAGTATTACTGAGTGTAGCAATGCTTTCTACTCTGATCGTGGGCTGTGGCAGTACCCCGGCAGCAAGCACGACCAGCACCGAAACCAAAACGGAAGCAGCAGCTCCCGCAGCAGCAGACAACACGGCAGCATCTGCAAACGGAAAAACAGTTGGTGTGGCAATGCCTACCCAGTCATCCGAAAGATGGATCAATGACGGCGCTAACATGAAAGAGCAGTTGGAAGCATTAGGTTATCAGGTAGACTTACAGTATGCAGAAGATGATGTTCAGGCTCAGGTTTCCCAGATCGAAAACCTGGTTGCAAAAGGTGTTGACTGTCTCGTTGTAGCAGCAGTTGACTCAGCAGCATTAGTAAATGCTCTGGCTCAGGCTAAGGCAGCAGGCATCCCTGTTATCGCATATGACCGTTTGTTAATGGATACCGATGCAGTTTCCTACTACGCAACCTTTGATAACAAAGCTGTTGGTACATTAATGGCTCAGTATGTAGAAGAAAACATGAAGCTGGCAACCGCAGCAGATGAAGGAAGAAGCTACAATGTAGAATTATTCATGGGTTCTCCCGATGATAACAATGCTTACTTTGTATATGACGGAATTATGGAAGTTATTCAGCCTTACCTTGACAACGGTGTTTTAGTTTGCCAGTCCGGACAGATTGATTTCCAGAGCAACAACACCCTTCGTTGGTCTCAGGAAACCGCACAGCAAAGATGTGAAAACATTCTGACTGCAAACTATGCAGACAAAAAGCTTGATATCGCCATTACCGCTTATGACGGATTAGCTTACGGCGTTCGTTCCGCAGTAGAAGGTGCCGGCTACAAAGTAGGCGAAGATTGGCCGATGATTACCGCTCAGGATGCTGAAACTATGGCTTGTAAAAACATCCTTTCAGGACATCAGACCATGACAATCTGTAAAGATACCAAGGTTCTGGCTCAGAAATGTGTAACCATGGTTCAGGCAGTGTTAGAAGGCGGCGAACCGGAAATCAATGATACCACCCAGTACAATAATAACGTATTGACTGTTCCTTCTTATCTGTGCATCCCTGTAGCAGTAGATAAAGAAAACATCAAGGCAATCGTTGTAGATGGCGGCGTTCATTCAGCAGAAGATATTGGATTATAATAACCATAAGGGCGGCGACCTGGTCGCCGCCCCTTTGATTATGGGGCAAAAGAAAATAAAGGAGATGAGAGCAGATGTCAGATGTTATTCTGGAAATGAATCATATTACCAAGGAATTCTCCGGTGTAAAAGCACTGGATGATGTTTCCTTCAAGGTAAAGCGCGGTGAAATCCATGCTCTTTGCGGGGAAAACGGAGCCGGGAAATCCACTCTTATGAATGTGCTTTCCGGCGTATATCCATATGGCGAGTATTCCGGCGATATTATTTATAACGGCGGAATCGGACAGTTTCATAGAATTAAGGACAGTGAGGAAAAAGGAATAGTTATCATCCATCAGGAATTGGCACTTAGCCCATTTTTGTCTATTGCTGAAAATGTATTTATCGGAAATGAACAAAAATCCATGAAGGGTGTTATCAATTGGACCGAAACAAGAAGAAAAGCCAGTCAGATGCTTGAAAAAGTGGGACTGGAAAATGAAGATATCAATGCACCGGTCAGCTCTTTGGGAGTAGGCAAGCAGCAACTGATCGAAATAGCCAGAGCAATGGCGAAAAAGGTAGAATTACTTATTTTGGATGAGCCTACAGCGGCCTTAAATGATGAAGAAAGTAAAAAGCTTCTGGACATTATGCTGGAACTGAAGGCTCAGGGAATTACCTGTATCATTATTTCTCATAAGTTAAATGAAATCAGCTATGTGGCTGATGCCATCACCATTATCCGTGACGGTAAGGCAATCGAAACCCTGGTTAAGGGCGAAGATACCTTTTCGGAAGACCGGATTATCAAAGGTATGGTTGGACGGGAATTGACCAATCGTTACCCGGAACGGAAACGGGAAGAATGTCCCATCGGAGACATCATTATGGAAGTGAAAAACTGGAATGTATATCATCCCGATGATGCCGACCGCAAGATGATCAATGATGTTTCCTTTAACGTGAGGGCCGGAGAAGTAGTCGGCTTTGCCGGACTGATGGGAGCCGGACGAACAGAACTGGCTATGAGTCTTTTCGGTAAGGAATACGGTCAGAAAATATCAGGTGAGATCAAAATGCATGGGAAGACCGTTCACATTAAGAATGTCAAAGATGCCATCAAAAATAAAATTGCCTATACATCGGAAGATAGAAAAACCTATGGGTTAGTTTTAATTGATGACTTGAAACATAATATGACCATGGCAGCTCTGCGAGGCTATTTCTCAAAAAAAGGTGTTGTGGATAAAAATGAAGAAATTGTAAAAGCCGAAGAATATATGGGCTTGATTAACATAAAGGCCAACAATGTCAATCAGACCGTAGGTTCCCTATCCGGTGGAAATCAGCAGAAGGTGGTGCTAGCCAAATGGATGCTGACCCAGCCCGATGTACTGATTCTGGATGAACCTACCCGCGGTATTGACGTAGGAGCCAAATACGAGATATATTGTGCCATTAACGATATGGCCAGGGAGGGAAAAGCGGTTATCGTCATTTCTTCGGAAATGCCGGAATTAATCGGAACCTGTGACCGGATTTATGTTATCAATGAAGGTGAAATTGCAGGTGAGTTAACCAAAGAAGAAGTATCACAGGAAAAAATCATGGGCTGCATCATGGCTCATAACAGAAAATAGCGAGGAGAAAGAATATGAAGACAAAGAAAAGAGAAAGTATTGACTTCAAGCAGTACGGTATGTTCATTGCTTTGATTGCGATTTTTTTAATATTTTATATTTTATCCGGCGGATCCAATGCGACACCGGTAAACATTAATAACCTGATCATGCAAAACGGTTATGTTGTAATTCTGGCTACCGGTATGCTGCTTTGTGTATTGACCGGTAATGTTGACTTGGGCGTGGGCTCGGTGGTGGCATTGTGCGGAGCTTGCGCAGCGATTTTGGTAGTTGATATGGGATTGCCCATTTGGGTGGCGTTTATAGCTGCACTGGTGATTGGCGGTTTGACAGGACTTTTTACAGGATTCTTTATTGCCTATTTGGGAATTCCGCCTTTTGTTGTTACCCTGGCAACCATGTTGATGGGCCGCGGATTGACCTATACCATCTTAAAAGCCCAGACCAAAGGTCCCCTGCCGGAAAGTTATGTAAAAGTCGGTGCCGGATTTTTACCCACCATGAAGGTTCCCTTCGGAAACGGAACATTGGATCTGGTGTGTGTTTTTGCGGCGGTTATTGCCACTGTTTTAATGATTTTCTTTGAAATTAAGAACCTGAACACAAAGAAAAAATATAATTTTAAAACCGAACCGATCTGGCAGATGATTTTGAAAAATGTTATCATTCTGGGAATCGTATGGTTCTTCTTTATGAAGATTGCTAAATATAACGGTATTCCCATTGTTCTCATTATTATGCTGGTGCTGGTAGTTATTTATCATTTTATCACCAGTAAAACCGTAGCGGGACGCCAGGTTTATGCGCTGGGCGGTAACAGCAAAGCAGCAAGACTCTCCGGTATCAATACCAAGAAGGTATTCTTCTGGGTGTATGCGAACATGGGTCTTTTGGCCGGTGTGGCCGGTATCGTATTGTCGGCCCGAAATGCGTCCGCAACTCCCAAAGCCGGTGACGGATTTGAGCTGGATGCCATTGCTTCCTGTTATATCGGCGGTGCGGCAGCATCCGGTGGTGTGGGTACGATTATCGGAGCGGTTATCGGTGCATTTACCATGGGTATCTTGAATAACGGTATGTCCCTGATCGGATGGACCACAGATGTACAGAAGGTAGTCAAAGGTATCGTGCTCTTAGGAGCAGTAACCTTCGACTTGATATCAAAGAGAAAGAAAGCATAAATTATTCGGTTATCATTTGAATCATATATGCGACAATATCAGGATCAAATTGAGTGCCGGAGCAATCAAACAGCTCTTTCTTAATCACCTCATTGCTTAAACGGGGACGGTAACAGCGGTCACAGGACATGGCATCATAAGAATCAGCAACACAGATAATTCGTGCGTAAAGAGGGATATCTTTTCCGGCAAGACCGGAAGGGTATCCTTTTCCGTCGTATCGTTCATGATGGTAGCGGGCGCCGAAATCAATCTGGGAAAGGGCCGGGTACTCTTTTAAAATATCACCGCCGATATTGGTATGGGTTTGAATAATGGCCCGTTCTTCAGGAGTAAGCGAACCGGGTTTATTTAAAATATTATCGGGAATCCCAACTTTGCCGATATCATGCAAAAGCGCCACATAATAAAGTTCTTCCTGCTCATCCGGACTCAGCCCCAGGAGCTTGGCCAACTCCAGAGAATACTGTGCTACCCGCAGAGAATGACCGTGAGTATAGGGATCCTTTGCATCAATAACCTTAGAAAAAATCATCAGTGTTTGTTCGGCAAATTCCTTAAAAACCAGTTGGCGTTTATGCTCCATTTCGTAGCGAATGTTAGAAATAATATAGGTGATCGCAACAATCAGCAACATTATAATAAACAACATAATGACAAGAAAGGGCAGTGAGCGGAAAACAGTCCAGTTCCTTTGGAAATTAATCTGAGCAGAATCAATGATGCAGGGACTGTTTTTGGTATGTAGAATCATTCCCAGCGAAAATGAGGAACCGGGAAGTACTTTGGCATTATGGCCGTCGGCAGCGGGAGTAATAGTAATGATAGAGGAGGACTCATCATAAAGAAAGCTGCCTTCCCAGCAACTGTCGATAACAGAACCGGCCGGTACCTGAAAGGTAATGGACCAGTCTTCAACAGTATAATTACTGTTGTTGCAGAAAGTACCATCGTATTGTGCACCCCAGATGGCTTTTTGGGAGTCTTCCAGCCAATGCTTACTGGCGTCGGGGTTCATTTGCATACTCAAAGAATAATCCGAATCGGATTCGGAACTGTAATAAGTTATAACATTTTGATTTAAATAGAAAGAATAACAGTAAAGGGCAATGATTCCCAAAAAGTTCAAAACAAGCAAACCGGTTACTATTCGGATTATGCTCTTTTTAGACATTTCCTTCAATAATTCAATCATAAGAACGCCCCCTTTGTAAGTGAATATATGATTTGCTCTGCTAATTAAATATAAAATATATAAATTTGCGTGTCAACATTATGAAGGGTTATTTGTAAATTTTTGTCTAATATGTATTGTTTTAGTTGAAGAATTGTTTAAAAAAAGGTAAAATAGTGATTATGATTGGCGAAGAATGTATTAATATAGGGGGCTGATAATAACTATGCTTTACGATAAGGGTGAAACAAAGAAGAGGGCAAAACAAAGAACATGGGACAAAAGAAGACGTAAAATTGGAGAATTTATCACCGTAAGCAAACCGGTGATGAAGCGAATTTTCGTCTTATTTTTAATATTGGCGATTGCCCTGCCGCAACTGCAAGTAGTTCAGCAGGCGTATGCTGATGAAATCGAAGGGACGCCCGGAGGCGGTGAAGTAAGCGGCAACGGTGTTGAAGAAGGCAGCGGCGAAGAAGTGGGTGGTAGCGGTGAAGAAGGCAGCGGCGAAGAAGTGGGTGGCAGCGGTGAAGAAGGCGGTGGCGGTGAAGAAGGTGGCAACGGCGAAGAAGTCAGTATCGGTAGTGGCGAAGTAAGCGGCAACGGTGTCGAAGAAGGCGGCAGTGGTGAAGTAAGCGGCAACGGTATCGAAGAAGGCAACAGCCAGGAAACAGAATATATATCTGTCTCTGGGCAAATTGTGTTTATGGGCAATGCGGAATCGGGGATTGATTCTGTGAAAATGGTACTGTATCAGAATGGGGAAAAAGTTGAGGATGCAGAAGCGCAGATACAGGATGGTGAATCGTATCAGGGCTTTTCGGCATGGGATTTTAGTTTTGACGATCTTCCGGAAACGGATGAAGATGGAGATGCTTACGAGTACTCTTTTACAGATGGAAATTATTCGAGTGGTGGACAAGATCTGTATTACATAAACGGCGGTTCGATTGCAGCAACCGGCGGCAGCCTGTGTTTTGATGCAGGCACCACACTGGTGTATGTAGGGCGAGGTGACATCACCGGGGAATATTTGATAGAAAAAAATGATGAGGATGAGGGTCCGCCGGACGAGATGGTAATAATCAGTTATTCTACGGTTGGTGGTGAGGAGAACAGTTACAGCGATCTGGCGAGAGGAAGTGGTGTCAGCAGTGAAAATGGCCAGTGGTGGCTGTCGGATTGTCTGCAGTATAACCCCTTGTCCGGAGAAAAGATAGAGTATCGTGTGCAGGTTGATGGAAATGCAGACGATTATTTGGCGTATTATGAAAATGTATCTCCTTATGAAGGGGAATGGGAATATTTGTGTGAAGGGGGAAGACTGATCAATTGTTACTTTGGTGATAGTGGAATGCTGATGATGGGCATATTGGGTGCTTCAGGCGGACCACAACCAGGCGCTATGCAGGCAAGTACGGAGAAAGTCAACTACAAAGTGACTGTTAACTGGAATGATAATGATGAAGCGTTGTATGATGAAGAAACTAACCCAGATGGAAGAATTTCAGTGGAACTGGTTTTGCAATACAAAATGGATGGAATGACTGGTTTTGCAGATTTGACACCGGAGATATTAGAAAGTTGGTTTGTTGATTCAGCCGACTTTACGATAGATGCCGATAACAATATAGTTACCCCCACTCCGGATATGACAGCCTATAATAACTGGGTTTATACTTATAACTTGCCCAAGGCACTAATGGAAGTACCGGATATTGATGGAAATGGAAAAGAAACATACCAAGGGGAGCAGCAGGCAGTAAAAAACATTATTTATTCCTTTAGATTAAAAGATACTTCAAAAAGCAAATTGGAGCAAAATTAT
The DNA here is from genome assembly GCA_031556725.1 of Lachnospiraceae bacterium. Taxonomy (GTDB): domain Bacteria; phylum Bacillota; class Clostridia; order Lachnospirales; family Lachnospiraceae; genus UBA935. The sequence continues at coordinate 170,758 of JAVBSL010000004.1, forward strand.
TTTGTTGATGAGCAGACAAATAATAATATAATAATTAATACCAAAAAAGCTAAAATGACTTTTACTAAAGCCTGGAAGGATAGCTCAAACGAGTATTTGACAAGACAGGATGTAGAGGTACTAAAAAGCAATCTGACCCTATACCGGATGGTAAGTGGTGATGCGTCCGGAAAACCGGTTACAGAATCGTTTAGCATGGGGGTTACGGGAGAGACAGGGGACAATTGGACATTTACGATTAGTGAATTGTCGCTGTATGATCCCAGTGGCTTGCCCTATATTTATTATGTCCGGGAAACTGACAACAAAATGACTATTAACGCCAGTCAGACAACACTCACCGATAAGACTAATGTTTTTTATGCTGCCACTTACAGCAATGTGGGTAACCATGCTGCCGACCAGGAGGCTTGTTATGATGGCGGTAAAATTATTAATACCCTGACCGATTATATTGACTATCAGGCAACAAAGGAATGGCGGGATGGTGTCACTGATGATGATAAGACACCCGAAGCAGAAGCGGTAAGGAATGCGCGGCCGAAGTATACTTTGATTTTGATGCGTTATCTGGGCAGTGATAGTAACGGTTATCAGCATGGAACACCGGTACAGGGAATGCGCTTTTCACCCAGCGAAGCTATAACGACTTATCCGATCAGTTTTAAAACATTGAGTAAGTACACCAGTGATTTTCCAAAAGGTTTTCCCCGTTTTGATGAAGAGGGCCGGGAGTACACTTATTATGTTCAGGAGGTATTGAACAACAAAGCCGGCGGAGCAACCTATGAAAAAAGGTTTTATGCTTCCGCAACCAGTAATGATTTCAGCACAGCCAATGCCCTTTATAATGGCGGAGTACTAAGAAACGTAAGGGTCGGCACTATGGATATTCCGGTTACCAAATCCTGGAAAGCGGTGGCCATGCAGGACATGAAAGCGTCTGTGGATCTTCAGTTAAACCGTAAGGATTCAGCAGGTAAGTGGGAGGTGGCAGCGACTTACAAACTTGGTGGATTTCGTGCTGAAGTCATGGAGCAGACCCATACCTTTAAAAACCTGGCCAAGTATGATGGTAATGGTGAAGCCTATACATATAGTGTCAGCGAACTGGGGATTACGGTAAATGAAAAGACTCCGATAAAATATGAGGATATAACCCTGTCGAACGGAGACAAGGCCAGAAAGTGTGAGGTTGATGGCCATTACTTTGTGATGGAAGAAACTACGGATGATGATGGAAATATTCTGTTGATTAACCGGCTGGTCGGTACAACAGATGTCAAGGTAAAGAAAGTTTGGAACGGACTGAAAACCGGCGACAGCAGTCCGCCGGCAATTACGTTCCAATTGTATAAAGATAACAAAAAAGAAGGCAGCACAACCAGTATAGATGTAGGTGTATCAGTATATCCGTCACCCAACCCTAAAACGGTTAACGAAACTGATGTCTGGACCAGCACATGGGTGGTTTTTGAGGATATGCCGCGTTATGACGCTGACGGTAAGGAAATCGAATATAACGTTAAAGAAGTAGCGGTGCCTGGATATAGTACGGTAATTACTTCCAGTAAATATGAAGAGACAGCCCCCCTAAAAGGGATTGTTGAGACAACGATTTCCAACACCCCGGTGGGTGAAGGAAAGTGGATAATGATTACAAAAAAATGGCAGGATGACGGTGATGAAAATTGTCGTGGACCGGTGACGGTAGCCTTGTATCATAGGACTGATGTCGATGAGCCATGGGAAGAGGATGCCGTTTCCACTGTCGTGTTGAATAAGGAGAATAACTGGCAGAATTGGATCAGGCTTTCTGCTGATGATGGATTCGGAAGGTACGACGAGGATTATGCCCATTATTATGTTAAGGAAGACAGCGTTGCAAGAGACAGCGTTTCATATGATGTTGAGTATGATGCCTCAGTCCCATATCCGGACCTTGCTTCAGCAATAGGAGAAGATAATGCGGTTCAGGTGGGAACCCTGGAGACAGACGCCCATTTTTACAATGTGGCGGCTTATATTACGAAACCCACTAGAAAAGATAAAAATAATGTTGATTACATAGCAGTAGATTACACTTTTGTCAATACACGTTACGGAACTGTAAATATGGATTTGGAGAAGGGGTGGATTGACGATAAATATCAGAAAGATAAGGTTAATCAGACTGTAACCCTGAAGGTTGAGAGAACAGACACGAAGACCAAAGTGACGGACACGGTTGCCACAGTAACTTTAAACGGGGAAACGGCACCTTATGCGGTACCTTCAGGTCTGATCAGCGGGGTGACTCTTGATACCAGCAAGACGGAAGCATTTAAGACGCGCCTGACCGGGTTTCCCAAGTACAATAAAAAGGGTGAACTATACCTGTATGCTGTCAAGGAGACCAATGTAAAAGAAGGCGATGGAACCGGCCTGAACTCCCACGATGTTATCGATAATAGTTATCGCCTGGTGGATGGACAAAGATATTCGGTCAGTGTAGGTGTGGAAGCGGCATGGGGAGAGCACGAAGATAAGCCCCCCAGTCCGGATGAGATGCATTATGCGGTTACCAACTCAAGAAGTGAAACAGTTCCCTTTATCATATATAAAGTATGGAAGGATATTACCCGAACGAAAAATGTGTCAGCGGAAGAAATCTTGATGGAAACAAAAATCCGTCCGGATATTTATCTGACGCTGTGGAGTCAGGTAGAGGGAGAAACGGCAGAGAAACGGGTCGGTAACAGATATGTGGAGCGAGTATGGGATACTACCCAAAGTGATTATTACTGGATCTGTGATTTCGGTTCACTGCCTCGCTACACGGCGGACGGAAAGGAGATACTTTATTGGGTAGTGGAAGATGATCCGCCCTCTGACAGTGAGTATATTGCACCGCAGTATTATAGCCAAAAACCGGTCCAGGCATATAGGGATGATCCACAGTTGTCGTCAATCCTGAATACAGAAGCGGAAGTGACCAAAATATATAATGTGTCCGAAGCAAACCGCAAAACCATTGGTGGGACGTATAAAGGAGCGTCCAACGGGGAGACGATTGTCAACCAAAGAAAGGCGGATCGTTACCTGAAAGGATTTAAGATATGGCGCAACATTCCTACGAATATGGCTCCCAGCTATTATCCGGATATTACAGTGGACTTAAAGATTTATCAATACGATAATGCAACGTATGCTTATGTAGATGCCGGCTATGATGCGGTAATATTGAAGGAAGGACAAAAGGAATTTTTCTTTGGTGCAAAGGATACGCAACTGCCCAAATATGATGAATATGGAACGATTATAAAATATAGGGCGGAAGAGACCAGTACCACTCCGCCCAAAGGTTATAAAACTCCGGTATACGATGAATATAATCTGCAGATTATTAACGCCTATAAGTCCCAGAGTGAGTTAGGCGCAGATGAAATGGTGCAGATAGACATTACCAAGACCTGGAAAAATATTCCAGCAGGATTAACAGGAGATAAGATACCTAAGACGACAATCCAACTTTGGCGCTATCTGACAGATGAAAAAGGTGCTGAGATTACGGACTCGGCAGAAGATACAAAATTGTCAGCAGAATTCACCTGGACAGCTAACGAAACAAAAAGTGCTGCGGCCAGTTTTGAAAAGTTACCTCGTTATGGCTACAATGGTAATGAATTCAAGTATTTTGTCAAAGAATTGCTGAATGGTTATGACATTGAAGTCATAAAGACTCCGGATACGGTTAAGAACGCTAAGGACGAAGACGTGGAAAGGATTACCTTTGATGTCACCAATGACTATAATGGCGCAACAGATGGAACGGCCTTCATTAAACTGGGTGGAACAAAGGTCTGGACCGGAGACAGCAGTGATGGATTTGGTTTTCGGCCTTCGGAGGTTAAGCTAAAAGTCTATCGTTCCATTACCGGAATTGCAGATTCCACAGAGGAAATTACCAGTAAGGTGGATGTTGTATGGGCGAATACGGATAGTGACAATTGGAGTTATTCGGTGTATTGCAAGGGAGGCGACTATCTGTATGGTGTCGCAAAAACAGAGGCAAATGACGGTGCTACCCTATGCCGCTATGCCCCCAATGGCAGTGCTTATATCTATTATGTGGAAGAGCTGAAGACTACAGGACTTGGATTTTATACCCCTTCCCCGGTAACCGGAAGTAAAGTGACTGATATTGGGGATTCCGGCAGCCTTACTTTGAAGGGAATTGCCGATACCGCCACCGGAAATATAACCGCCAGCTTCAGAAACACCATGGTTTCAACGGATTATAAAGTAACCAAGGAATGGTGGAAAAAGGAGGGCAGTAAGCAAGCAGTAGAGATGGAAGCGGCGGATATGGATATCATGCTGCCAGCCAGCATCACTTTAAAGATCCAATATAAGCCGGCACCGAATGCTGCCTGGACAGATTTTACTGTAGCAGATAAGACATTGCTCAAAGCGGACATTAAGAAATTACTGCTGGGCAGTACCGATGAACATATTACCAAAGCGATTACCTTTACCAACCTGCCTAAATACGGTACTTATGAAGATGCGACTGACAGTGGTAAGGAAAAGGAATATGAAATTCCATACCGTGCAATTGAAACCCATATCGGTACTACTGCGATAACAGGAAATGCGGACGGCTACACCTATGCCGCCAATGCCGATTATACGGCGCTCAAGAATACGGTGGAAACCATTCCTCTGACCATTCGGAAGGAATGGATCGATAGTGACAATCAGGATGGGGTACGTCCTACTTCCATCACCTTTACCGTGGAAAGAGATGGTGATGACAAACAAACCATTACTGTTCCGATTAGTCCCTCAACGCCGGGAGCCGATGGGGAATGGAAAACGGGGGTAACGATTTCAGTGCCAAAGATAACCAGGACGGAAGGAAACGTAGCAGCAGTTTATCGGGTTACTGAAAACTTAACGGATCCGGAAAAAGGCGAATATACTTTAGAAGGTGCGGCTAAGGATTCCTATACCCAAAGCACCTTTACAGTGGGAACCGGGAACGAACAAATTTTCACATTAATCAATCGGCATGGGGATAAGAAGATTGATATTCAAGTGACAAAAGCCTGGAGTGATGCCTCCATCGGAGAGACAATTGGTTTGGGAACCGGTAACGCCAATCAGGATGCAATCCGTTCAGGTTCTGTGCAGGTATATTTAATGCGCCGTGATACAAAGAACGATCCCTGGCAATATCTAAAGGCTAATGGTGACTATAGTATTTTAAAGGCTGATGCAGAACTGATTACCTTATCAGCGGCAGCAAATAACTGGATCCACACGTGGCAGGATCTGCAGGCCAGATGGAATAGCACTAACGGTGCCAGCGGTGCACAGAAATATTATGAGTATCAGGTTGGTGAGGAGCCAATCAAAGGCTATACCGCCAGTCCGACGCCGGCCATCATAACGGAGAACGAAACGGATAATGCAAATCTTGGGAAGATTACGTTAACTAATGTCCTGAAAAAGACTTCTCTGGATGTGGAAAAAGTATGGGACACCGGAAGCAGTGGGGCCAATCCCTTTGCCGGTGAATTACCGATCAAGGTGAAGCTGCAATATCGCCTGGGTGCAACAGGAACATGGACGGATGCTGCCGGTACGAAAGCCGTACAAGAACTGAAAGACGGAAAAAAGACCTATACATATAGTGGTTTACCGATTGAAAATAATGTTGGAACAGCCTATTTCTACCGTGTTGTGGAAAGTGAAATAAATGGGGTGGCTACCGGAAGCGGTGTATACCCTGGAAGTTACGAAAATACGGTACAATGGGCAGCAGCGGGAGAGACAAAGGATATCATTACCAATACCCTTAAAACGCGAAACAGCATTACCGTAACCAAGATTTGGGATGATGCGGGCGATCAGGATGGTAAACGTCCTGGTGATAAAAAGGTAAAAGTGACGCTCACGAAGGATGCAGGTGTTACAGGTGAAACCATTTCCCAAACGGTGGATTTAACCGAAAACGCCGGGGTTTGGAGCAGCTATACATGGAATAATCTGCCGAAGTACCGCAATGACGGAACAACGCTTTGTGTTTATACCCTTGCGGAAACAGTACCCTCTGGATATACAGTCACCTATAGCATAGACAACGGGACAACCTATAGCCCATCGATAGCAACCGGCAGCAGTCCCATACCGGATCAGGCAGGTGCAAAAGTAATAGTGAAAAATTCTTATACCCCAAAGGTCATGGCAGTCACAGCTACCAAGATATGGGATGACGACAATAATGCCTATAACACCCGCCCGGCGACCGTGAAGTTATTACTAAAGAGTACCTTAAACAGTGATGGAAAAACAGGTGCGGCAGCAGTTCAATTGCCCGCCGGTCAGAACCCGGCGGAAATATCGAAATCTTCATCACCGACGGCATGGAAACATACATGGAGCAATCTGCCTGTATACAAAAGCGCTGGTCAGAAGATATATTATTCGGTAGTTGAGGTGGATGCTGCCGGCAATGAGGTGGCGCTGCCCTCCTATCTGTCGCCGGTTTATACCAAGAATTCCAGCAGTACTGGCGATGATATTGAAGTAACTGTAACCAATAAGTTGGATACGGTGAACTTGGATATTGAAAAGAAATGGGATGATTATCGCAACATTTATAATTCCCGGCCTGCCAATGTTACATTTACTGTCCAACGAAAAGTAGGTACAGGCGCCTGGACCAATGTGACAAGTGGAACCGGAACCATAACGAGAACGCTAGTTAGTGATTGTCAAACAGATGGTACGGCAGTAGTAACACAAAAAGTTAAAAACATATCCACGGATGCGGATACCGTTCCAACGGTTGCAGGATTACCCAAATATGATACAAGTGGCAAGGAATACCAATACCAAGCCGTAGAAACGGCAATTCCGGCAGGTGCTCACGAATATGAAATGTCACCGGCACCAGTAACAACCAAAGGGGATAATGGTGTATACAAAACAGTAGTAACCAATAAATTGAAAGTAGAAACCATCGATCTTTCCGGTACCAAGACCTGGACAGATGAAGCGAACAAATATGGAACCCGTCCACAGCAGGGTTTGACACTAAATGTTTACTACAAGGATTCAACACATAATACCTGGACATTGGATGGCAATTCCTATCCGGTGAACTGGAACCTGAATACCACTACCGGAACCTGGACTTATACCATTAAGAACCTGTTGAAATATTCCCCCGGGGATGCGGTTGCAAGAACCTACAGCGTGGTAGAGACAGTCCCCTCCGGTTATACCAGGACCGAGCCGGAAACGGATGAATACCGAACCGGAACGGTAGCAAACGGCGGTAACATCATAAGTGTTAACTTTACCAATAAATTAAATACCGGTACCCTTATCATGAAGAAAGATAAAGACCGGGGAGGTACCGACGAACTTCATACCTTTACGGTAAAATGGTCAAATGCAGCCATCACGGCCGGCAATCAGGGAACGCTTTATACAGGCGGATACAAGGTTTACGGCATGAATGACGATATCGGCACAGCGATACCCATAAAGACCGGTACTACCACCACAAACGGTGAGATATCGATTACCGCAAAACAGAAGTTTGTGGTAACAGAACTTCCCATCGGGTATTACTACCAGGTGGCGGAAAAATCAAGCAATGAATACGAGATGTCCGATTCTGAGAATTTGACCGGACAAATAGCGGCAACTCCGGTTATTGCATCAGCCTTTAACAAAGCGACCACCAAACTGAAGATTGAAAATGAAACCGAAAATCCCGGCACCGGCCATGAAAACGAGACCAATGCCGGTGGTAATGTAAAGGTTATCGTCGGTGGCGATGAGAACCCTGATCATCCCAGTGAAGATGATTATAAGGAAAATCAGGTGGCAGTAGTATGGCAGCCGGAGCAGTACTGGACTTACGGAAGTGCATTGTCGATTTTATATACCGATTTTAACAACAACAGCGGTGTCATTAAGATCATGAACTATCTGGATCGAGACCCGATAAACGGTATTAATTCAGTGAGAAGCTTATCCGCATGTAACATAATGATTAATGGAGCCGCCAGCGATCTGACCGGTTTACAGATGATTTACCCGCATATTGCCGATCAGGCGCTTAGCCTGACTTCTACCGGAGCGGTAAGGATGGCTTTGGCCAATAACTTAACCGGCATGCAGCGGCAGACAGCGGTACAGGTGGATTTTGCGCCCACCCTGGCGGTGCGGAATATTACTCCGGCGGATGGTGCGCTGCCAAGCCGGCACGGAACGGTGCAGGTGGAAAACGGTTCTCCTGATGAAGCCTCAGACGGCCTTCCAAGTGATAACGGCCTTCCTTACGCCGGTGAAACGACAGTGTATGGTACAGCGGCAGCAGGCTATAAGGTAGATACCAATAAGATGTTGTTGCGTAATATGAATGACTTGAATGGAACCGCTGCGCAGATCAGCGTAGGCAGTGATGGTAAATTTGCCACCACTTTATCTACCCAAATAGCAGGCGTGGCTACCGATGTGCCCATTAGCGGTGAGGTCTTCTACACCTATGATGCTTCCGGGAAGTATGTAGCGGAAGTGAAAATTATGCTGAATAATCTATTGATACCTTTGCAGGTTGATCTCTTGTTTGTAACGGAGAGCACTAATATATCCGGAAACGGTGATGACCCCAAAGACGACAGCGGCGGTAGCGGTGAAAACAATAATTCTTCCAATGAAACCGAAACTACCGATAGTCAGCAGGTAAAACCAAAGCCGGTTAATCCGGCAGACGGAACAGAAGAAGCGCAGGCAGTACAACCCCTGTCGGCAGTGCCGAGAACCGGTGATGATACACCCATTGCCTTAATCGTAGCGATAGGGGCCGGTGCCGGAATCGGAGCATTTTTAACCAGAAAAAGAAAAAGGAATAAGACAAATGAAGGAAATCACTAGAAAAATCATTTTTTTCCTTTGTCTGATCACAATGACAGGCTGCTGTGTCTATACGGCAGCCTGGTTTGTAAAAGGACAGATACAAAAGCAGGAAAGCCGCCAATTGGCAGAGCAGTTTCATAGCCGGACAGCGCAAACCATACAATCATCAACCGGGGCAGATCAAAGTGAGGATATTGGCAAAAGTAAAATGGAGAATAAAGCGGAAGTGATGAATAGCCTGCGAAACATCAATAATGATTTGGCAGGGTGGATTACCATTCCCGGAACCGCCCTCGACTATCCGGTAGTGCAGACGGCAGACAATCAGTTTTATATGACCAATAACTTTTATCGGGAAAAAGATAAACATGGTGCAGTTTTTATGGATTATCGCTGCGGTGAGAGCGAATTACAGAACACCATCCTCTATGGACATCATATGAAGGATGGAACGATGTTCCATGAACTGTCCCAGTATAAGAAGAAGGAATTTTATGAAAACCATCAGAAGATTACATTTTATGACAGTCAGGGAAAGGAGCACAACTATCAGATTATAAGTGTTTTTTACTGGGATGGTGAAAAAGCGGATGATTTTCCTTTTTATGAGTATGTAGAGCTGACGGAAGAAGCTTTTTATCAGTATATTCAAGGGGTAAAGAAGAAAGCTATATATGATATTCCGGTAGAAGTAAGCAATGTGCAGAACTTGATTACACTGGCTACGTGCGACTATGTTTCGGCAGATGCACGGCTGCTTGTGGTTGGTGTGGAAGCAGCAAAATAGAAGAAGATTCGTGCTGTTTAAGTGGCTTTTTGTGCGGGTTTCGCCGGTAATGAGATTTGTATGATTGACGAATATTTGAAAAAGGTGATAATGTTAATTCATATAAAACAAAGTTATTTACAGGAGTGTGCACAATGAAGACACAAAAGAAAAAAACCAGAAAACTGAGTATTGAAAAAAAAGTATTGTGGTCAGTAATGCTGTTGGGTCTTATCAGTTGTTGCTTTATGGGAGTTACGGTGTATTCTATGGTTTCGGAGGATATGCTTAACAGCAGACGGGAAAATACCCGCTGTATCGCCGCATCGGCAGCTAAGATCATAGACGGAGATTTACACGATGCTTTGCAGCCGGGTGATGAAGATACAGAAATCTATCAAGCGTATCTGGCATCCCTCCGGGCATGTAAAAATGAGACCGGTGTACTGTATATGTATACATTGAAGCCACTGGATGCAGAAAATGTGCAATTTGTTGTTGATACCGACGAATCGGAGCTGCAGGGGCAGATTGGCGAGGAATATGAAATCTCGGATATGATGCTTGAGGCATTGGCAGGGCAGACGGTAGCATCCGAAGAACCCACCGATGATGAATACGGACAATATTTTTCGGCTTTTGCCCCAATCTATAACAAGGCCGGAGCAGTAGTGGCCATAATTGGAGTTGATTTGGAGCTAAGCATAGTAGAAAACAACCTGGCATCACTGCGAACGGTAATTCTCCTGATTGCCGGGATTTCTTTCATTGTAAGTATTTTGATCGGCCTGTTTCTTTCAAGGAGTATCGGTAAAAACCTTGGTATTGTAAACAGTAAGATTGATGAAGTGGTATACAGTGACGGTGATTTGACGAAGATGATTCAGGTTACTTCCGGAGATGAACTGGAACTGATGGCAGACAGCCTTAATGAATTCCTTAAACGCTTACGGGGAATTGTGGAACAGATTGTTAATTCCGCCGCCACGATTTATGCATCACAGGGCAGTATCGGCACCCAAATGGCAGATGCGGTCAGCGGAATCACAACCGCGGCGGCAACCATGGAAGAAATGACTGCCGGTATGGAAATGACCACAGCGTCCGCCAATTTGATTCATGAAGCGGTGAACGAAGTGGGTGAAATGGTTGAAAGGATCTATCAGGATTCCGCCCGGGGAGCCGGCCGGGCAGAGGAAGTCAGCCGGACGGCCATTGCCATGAAAGAAGACGCGGCAAAAGCCAAGGAGCGTGCCAAATCCCTAATGCAGGAGATTACAGCGGAACTGGAAAGGAAGATTGCCCAATCCAAAGAAGTAGAAAATATCAGCGAGTTATCAGGGGAAATTATAAATATTGCCAAGCGTACCAACATTTTAGCGTTGAATGCTTCCATCGAATCAGCCAGAGTAGGAGAAGCCGGGCGGGGTTTTGCCATTGTGGCGACTCAGGTGGCAGAGTTAGCCTCCAGTTCCAGTAAGGCAGCGGAAGAAATCGGTAAAGTGAGCAAGGCGGCAATTGAGGCAGTTTATGGTCTGCATGATACGGTATCCAAAGTAATGGTCTTTATGGAAGAAGATATGATGCAGGACTATGAGAAACTGGCTGAGACCGGTGAAGAGTACAACCGGGATGCCAATGAATTCCATCGGATTTTAAGTGAATTTAAGGGAAGAGCGTCTTCTTTGGAAAAAACCATGGGAGATATTCGGCAGGAATTGGGTATCGTCGTAGAAACCATTGATAACAATGCCCATTGTATCAGTGATGTGACAGTGGTAATTGCCGATTTGAACAATAATATGACTAACATCGAGGGCGCTTCCAAAGATAATGGTGAAGTAGTTGAAACACTGCAGCAGGCAGTGGGACATTTTAAGATATAGGATATTGAAAAATCCACATTATTTTGCTATAGTCGAAATAGTGGTATAACTTAAGAAAAGTTGGTGTGTTTCATTGAAAAACAAAAGACTTCGGATTCGGACTATAGTAATCATTTTCATAATATTAATCATTTTTACAAGTTCCAAGGTTTATCTTCGGGCGGCTTCCGATTCTGCTGCGGTTTCGGCAAAGTATCAGGATTATCAGCAGCGTTTTGAAGGAATAGAAGAAAAGGAAGATATCGCTGAAGCAGGTTTTCAGGTGATCGAGGGACAGATTTTCCCCATCACGCTGGAAACCTTCGGCGATGTTTTTTTTGTGCCCGCATTTGAAACACAATATCTGCGTCTGGCGTTGTTCTTAATCGATGAAAACGGGCAGGTGGTATATAAAACCGACCAGTTGGAAAGCAACAACCGGAACAAGGGACAGCTGAAACAGCTAAACCGCAGTATTGCCGCTGTGTCTTTTCAGGATATGGATGGGGATGGGCTGACTGATATTGCGCTGATCACTACTTGCGTCAATATCACCGGGGACCATGCCGGGAAACCTTATAAGGTGGGCGATGTACTATTCCAGAATCAGGGTGGGTTTTATCGGGACTACCGGATTTCCGATAAAATCAACCGGTTCAGTATGAATAAGAGTATTAAGACTATGGCAGCTTTTATCCGGGATGGTTATTCCACGGAATTTTTGTATACCGCCGCGACCTTGGACGAATTGTTGGAAAATGGGCTGGAAATTGTGGTGGAACAAAACTATACCAGGCAATTTGAAAAGCTGGGCCGGCTGCAGGTGGTGCCGGGGATTTACCGGATGGCTAATTACGATGTATTCATGATTTATCTGGTAAACGATCAGGGCGATATCGTGTGGAGCTTGCAGCCTATGGGTGAATACGACAGCCTGTATGCGCTTAGAGGAATCAGTTGTAAGGATATTGACGGCGACGGCCTAAAGGATATGGTGGTGTTAGCCCGTTACAGCAAAGAAGGCAGTTATGGTGAGGCGTTGATTGAAAATGACTATGCCATTTATTATCAAAGAACCGGGGGATTTTATGCGGATACGGAATACAAAAGGATATACCGGTGTGACGAAGAAGTAACCATGGAAGAACTGGTACGAAGGGCCCGTGCTTATTGGGGGTGGAAGGTGGAAGAATGATTAAGATACTGATTGTAGATGATGAAAAGTCCATATGCGACTTAATTGATTTGAATCTATCGGCGGCAGGGTATCACTGCGCGGCGGTACAGGATGGGCTGGAAGCTATCGAACGGATCGAGAAGGAAGCTTTTGATCTTATTTTGTTGGATATCATGCTGCCGGGAGCGGATGGGTATGATATTATCGAATACATCCGTCCCTTGAAGATACCGGTTATTTTCATTACCGCCAGGCATGAAGTGAAGGACCGGGTAAAGGGCCTGAAGCTGGGGGCTGATGATTATCTGGTAAAGCCCTTTGATGTAGTGGAACTGGTAGCCAGGGTGGAAGCAGTACTGCGCCGGTATAATAAAGCGGATAAAAAGCTTACGGTGGGGGATATTGTGGTAGATGTGGAGGCTCGCCGGGTAACCAGGGGAGGCCTTCCGGTGGAACTGACTAACAAAGAATTCGGTTTGCTGGTGCTTTTTATCAGAAATAAAAACATTGCCCTCTTTCGGGAAATGCTGTATGAGAAGGTCTGGGAAGAGGAATATTATGGTGACAGCCGAACCCTGGATCTGCATGTCCAGCGTCTGCGGAAGAAGCTGGGCTGGGAGAACAGTCTTACGGCGGTATATAAGGTTGGATATCGTTTAGAAATATAAAAGAGGAAGAATATGAAATTTTCGATTAAACTATTGCTGTGGACCATTACCGTTATGGCCATTGCCCTTGGATTCAGCGGATATTATTTTGTAAATTTTGTCTTTGAAACTTCTCTGAACCGGGAGGTGGGTCAGGCGCTGGATGAAAACAGCATCTTAAGCTTTGCGTTTGAGACCGCGGCTCTTAACATACCGGCGAAATATGATGTACTGCCCAACAGTATGGTCGAGCATATTGCTTCGAAACTGGAAACCGGCGGTCATAGTACCAAACGGTTGCTGCGGCTGAGTGACGAAGGGAAAAATGTTCTGTATGCCAGTGAAGGGTTTGTAAGTGATGAGGAATTATTGCTTTTAACCGATGAAAGTACCAAGACTTATCAAGTTATCGAGCGGGAGGGCAGCTACTATATTCAGACCGGTATTACGGTGAATGCCCTGGACCGGATATTGTATCTGGAAACCATGCGGGATGTATCGGAGGTATTTAAGGAGCGGGCTTTGGGCTTTTCCGTCTATCGCCGGGTAACGGTCCTGATGCTGATCTTTGGTACGGTTATTATGCATTTTATTGCTTCCTGGCTGACCAAACCCATCCGTCTTTTGACCAGAGCAACCAAACGGATGGCCGCCGGTGATTATGACTACCGGGCTAAACAGGTGAGCAATGATGAGTTAGGGCTTCTTACCAATGATTTTAATAAAATGGCCAATGCTTTGGAAGAAAACATTAATAAATTAGAGGAGGAGCTGCAGGACCGGGAAGAATTTGTGGCGGCGTTTGCCCACGAACTGAAGACCCCTCTGACTTCCATTATCGGCTATGCGGATATGCTGCGTTCCCGCAAGCTGGATGAAGAAAAAAGCTTTTTATCGGCTAACTATATTTATACCGAGGGTAAGCGACTGGAAGCGATGTCCTTCCGGCTTTTAGATATTATCGTGACCAAGCGCGGGGAAACCGAACTGCAGATGGTAGCAGCCGAGTCCTTTTTTACCTATTTACAAGATATGTTTGGTGCTGATACTGAGATGAAGTATGAATTCAGTTATGAACCGGCATTGGTCAGGGCAGACAGTAATCTGATTAAGACAGTTCTAATCAACTTAATTGATAATGCCTGCAAAGCCTCTGACACAGGTAGTACCATTAAGATTGAGGGGGCCTGGCAGGAAAATGGCTATTGTTTTGCGGTAAAGGATAATGGCGTGGGAATACCGAAAGAGGAACAGGCAAAGATAACCAAGGCTTTCTACATGGTCGATAAATCAAGGGCAAGAAGCAAAAACGGTGCCGGTTTGGGATTGGCATTGTGCGCGGAAATTTTACTGCTGCATGAGAGCCGGCTGGAAATAGAAAGTACAACCGGTGAAGGTACCTGTATCAGTTTTATCCTGGCAGCCGAACGGAAGGAGGAAGTATGAGAAAAAGTATAATCAATGCAGTCTTCCTTTTGTTTGTATGTCTGATCATAGCACTCTCCATCTGGGGACCGGAAGCACTGGCGAATTATCAGGACCGGTCGATTCTGGGTAAAACCCATGAAGAAGAAGTGGAAATCGTGGGTGAAGGCTATCGGTATACGCTCGGCAGTAAAGAGCGGCTTTATATATTGGCGGAGTGTCTGAACAGTCAGACGCAGCCGGAAAGTGATATGAATGCCATGACCAGAAATCCGGGTTCGGATCAGGAATATCAGGAACTGGCAGGAACCTATGCCTTTATCGTCAATCGGCGGGGACCGTCAGGAAGAGAGATCACCGATGAAGAGATTTATGAGACCTGTAACCGCGGGCTGGATACCTTAAAGGAGCTGGGCATCTTGCCGGAGGCGGTAAAGGAAGTGGGATCATCGGCATATGATGCGGTTCTTTACTCAGCCATTGATGTGCTGGAGCCCCGGAACAATGTGGCGGTGTGGAAACTGAACCTGTCTAACAGCCAGAAAAATGCCAATAAGCAAAACCGTCTGCTGGATGCCTATATTGATGCGGACAGCGGAAAAATATATGAATTTTATACACGGACCGAATGGGCCTGGAAGGATATCGATCCGGATGAAATAATCGAAAAATGGCGGGTATATCTGGGTCTTGGAGAACCGGAACCCTACGAGACGGAAAATCCGCTGTTAGAAACCACGCCCTATTTCAAAAAGTATGTTTTTGCCGGCATGGGAGAGGAAAAGACCATCGTGACCATTGGTTTTTACGAAGGTATTAATGAATTATTTTTAAAGATAACGAAATAAGCATAATGTGCCGATATATAACATGATAACTAAAAGTGTGCAAACGGATTTGCATGAAAAATGATTTTAAGGAGGAAATCGCGATGACCACAGTAAACAACACAAGCTATGCCCAGGCCGCTTATCAGAACACCTATACCCAGGAAAAAAGCGGCGCCCAAAAAGAAACAGCCGCAAATACTACCGCGGCACAGACGGTCAGCAATGAGAAAAAGACCGCAGTAAACGGTCCCGGTACATATGGCAAGCCGGAGCTGAGTGAAAAGGCAATGGAGTACTACAACACATTAAAAAAGAAGTACGGTAATCTGAATTTTGTCCTGGTAGCATCAGACAAAAAGCAGGAAGCGGAAATGATGAAAGGCAGTTTTGCCAATTCCAGCAAGCTGACGGTATTGATTGATACCGACAAAATCGAGCGGATGGCTACAGATGAGAACTATCGGGCAAAATACGAAGGCATTTTAAGTAACGCCCAATCGGGTTTAAACCAGATGAAATCCCAGCTTAGCAGCAGCGGTGCCAATGTGAAGGCTTATGGTATGTCCTTTGATGATAAAGGCACGGCCTCTTTCTTTGCCGTACTTGATAAATCTATGGCAGCTCAGCGGGAGAGAATCGAGAAAAAAGCCGAAGAAAAAGCCAAAACCAAAAAAGAAGAAGCCGGTAAGGCAGCTAAGAATAAGAAAAGTGAAAAAGCAGACAAAGCGGACAGCGAAGAAGATCAGGATACAGTAACCATATCGGCTGATTCGATGGAAGATCTGATGCGGAAAATTCAGGATTATTATCAGCAGGGAATGTTTGAAAATGTCCGTACAGAGGAAGAAAAAATGGTAGGAAGCCAGATTAATTACGAAGCTTAGTTTTAAGTGTGAAGATTTTGTTTAGAAACATATAATAAGGTGGTAATACTCTTTATAGAGTGTTACCATCTTATTTGCATTATACTTTATATTTTAGGAGGACTTAGATGAAAAGCAAAAAAATCAGTATATTGGGATCGGGAAGAGTAGGGGCTTCCATCGCGTACACACTGACAGTAGAAGGAACCTGTTCAGAAATCGTTTTAATTGATATTGCCAAACAAGTAGCAGAGGGTGAAGCAATGGATATCTTCCAGGGAACACCATTTTCACAGGCAATTAATGTTCATTCGGGAGAATATTCGGATGTAGCGGATTCCGATATTGTCATCGTAACTCTGGGAATGGCCAGAAAACCGGGGCAAAGCAGAATAGAATTGGCTCAGGCCAATGTAAATATTGTCAAAAGCGTTATGCCGGAAGTGGCCAGATATGCACCTAACGCAGTATACATTGTAGTCAGCAATCCGGTTGACATCTTAACATATGCAATCTTACAGGTTACGGATTTATCTCCCAAGCAGGTAATCGGTTCAGGTACGTTATTGGATTCCAGCCGTTTGAAATCCATTGTAGCGGATTATCTTGATGTTGCTCCGGATAATATCCATGGTTATGTAATCGGTGAGCATGGTGATTCTTCGGTTGTGCCCTGGTCCCTGCTGCGCGTGGGCGGCATGAGCATGGAAGAATATGTGGGCAGCAATGATGTCAATCAGGATATGTGGGATGAAAATACTTTACTTGAATTTGAAAGAGAAGTGAGAGAGTCGGGCGCCAAGGTAATTCAGAAAAAGGGTGCTACCAACTATGCCATCGCCATGTCAGTTGCGTATTTATGCAAGTGTATCCTTCGTGACACCAAAAGTATCCTTCCGGTATCAACCCTGATGAAGGGACAGTACGGCATGGAGAACGTTTGCTTAAGCCTTCCCTGCATCCTGGGTATTCAGGGACTTGTAAAAAGATTGGAGCCGCAGTTGACCGAAGCGGAAGAAGAACAGCTTCATAACAGCGAAAAAGTATTAAAAGATATTATCGAGACGCTTGAATTTTAGTGCGGATTAGAGTAAAGTAATAAATTGGACAGGAGGTAATAAAGAAATGGATTATGCAGCAGAGTCGTTAAAGAAGCATTATGAGTGGGAAGGTAAAATCGAGGTGATTTGCCGCGCACCGTTGGAAACAAAAGATGATTTGTCTTTGGCTTATACCCCGGGTGTAGCTGAGCCTTGTCTGGAGATTCAGAAGGATGTGGACAAAAGCTATGATTTGACCAGACGCTCTAACTTAGTAGCAGTAGTTACCGACGGAACCGCAGTGCTTGGCCTTGGTGATATCGGACCGGAGGCCGGAATGCCGGTTATGGAAGGAAAGTGCGCCTTATTTAAAGCCTTTGGCGATGTGGACGCCATTCCCTTATGTATTCGCTCTAAAGAGGTGGATGACATTGTGAAGACAGTAGCCTTGCTGGCAGGCAGCTTTGGCGGAGTTAATCTGGAGGATATTTCCGCTCCCCGTTGTTTTGAAATAGAAAGACAGTTGAAGGAAATCTGTGATATCCCGATTTTCCACGACGATCAGCATGGAACCGCCGTAGTAACTTTGGCAGCATTATTTAATGCGTTAAAGCTTACCGGCAAGAAGATTGAAGAGATCAAGGTTGTAACGAGCGGCGCCGGTGCAGCCGGTATCGCCATCATTAAACTACTGATTGCTATGGGCTTGAAGAATGTTATTCTTTGTGACCGTGAAGGCGCAATTTATGAAGGCCGTGGAAACCTGAACAAAGAAAAAGAAGAAATGGCTAAGATTACCAATTACGAACATAAAAAAGGTACTTTGGAAGAAATGTTTGTAGGTGCGGATGTATTTATTGGTGTATCGGCTCCCGGCTGTGTAACCGAAGAGATGGTACGCAGCATGAATACCGATCCGATTATCTTTGCAATGGCTAATCCGACACCGGAAATTATGCCGGATTTGGCAAAGAATGCCGGTGCGGCTGTCATTGGAACGGGACGCAGTGATTTCCCTAATCAGATTAATAATGTACTGGCATTTCCGGGTATTTTCAGAGGTGCTTTGGATGTACGGGCAAGTGAAATCAATGATGAGATGAAGATAGCAGCAGCAAAGGCAATTGCAGCATTTGTATCTGACGATAAGCTTGCAGCCGATTATATCATTCCCAGTCCGCTGGATAAAACCGTAGCACAGGCTGTGGCCAAGGCAGTGGCTCAGGCCGCTAAAGATACTGGGGTAGCCAGAGTGTAGGGAGGTTGTGAGCTGTCGCCGGCCCAGCCAGTGCATCCATATGGGAAGCGGCGGGCGATAAGTCATCCTGCGCACACCGAAGAAAAGACAAATAAAATCCTCAATGTTCGCCAATATCAGACAAGAGAAGTCTGCTATTGGCGGACATTGGGGATTTTTTTGTTTTTTCAACGGTGCACTGTTAGGATGAGCTTATTGCCCGTTGCTTCCCATATGGATGCACTGGCTGGGCCGGCGACAGCGCTCTCAGTTTTCGACTGGTGGCACAAGTGGCTTTTATTGCTATTAATAGCTTTTAAAAGAAACGAAAAAAATGTTATTTTCTTTTCTTTGTCATGTTATACTATATTTGTTGCATGAGCATCGAATCATAGAAAGGGGCATTTTTGATGGGAAATACATCAGAGAATAAACCTAAAAAGCATATATGTGTTGCGCTGTTGGCGCATGTGGATGCGGGGAAGACGACGCTGGCGGAGAGTGTGTTGTATCATAGCGGCAGTATTAGTAAGCTGGGGAGGGTGGATCATCAGGATGCATTCCTGGATAATTATGCGTTGGAGCGGGCCAGGGGGATTACGATTTTTGCGAAGCAGGCGGAGCTTATGTTGGGGGAACGGCAGGTGGCGTTGTTGGATACACCGGGGCATGTGGATTTTTCGGCGGAGATGGAGCGGACGCTGCAGGTGCTGGATGCAGCAATATTGGTGATTAGCGGGGCTGATGGTGTGCAGGGGCATACGCAGACGCTGTGGAAGCTGTTGAAGAGATATGAGATTCCGGTGTTTTTGTTTGTAAATAAGATGGATCAGCCGGGGACGGATAGAGGTGTTTTGTTGGGAGAATTGCAGGGGCGGCTGGATGAGCGGTGCCTGGATTTTAATGTGCCTCGGACAACGGAAGAATTTCTTGAAAACCTGGCAGTTAGTGATGAAGCTGTGATGGAAAAGTATCTGGCGGAGGGGCAAGTAGAGAATGAAGATATTGCCCGTCTTATTATGGAAAGGAAAGTGTTTCCCTGCTATTTTGGTTCGTCTCTTAAGAATGAGGGAATTGGGGAGTTGCTAAAAGGAATTGAGGAGTATGCCCAGGCTCCGGAATATGGAGAAGCGTTTGGGGCGAGGGTGTTTAAGATTGGTAGGGATGGACAAAATAACCGGCTTACGTACATGAAAATTACTGGTGGAAGTCTGCGGGTAAAGGGGCTGATTGCAGTTGGCCAGGATACCGAAAAGGCGGATCAGATCCGGATTTATTCGGGCAGTCAGTTTCAGGCAGTGGAGGAAGCGGGAGCCGGGATGATTTGTGCGGTTACCGGTTTGGAAAAGACTTATCCGGGGATGGGATTGGGGCTGGAGTACAATAGTATTTTACCGGTGTTGGAACCGGTTCTGACTTACCGGATTGATTTGCCGGAAGAGATCAGCGGGTATGTGATGTATGCAAAGCTGTGCCAACTGGAAGAAGAGGAACCGCTATTACATGTGGCATGGGACGAGACAAGCGGTGAAATCCGGGTTCAGGTAATGGGTGAAGTGCAGATTGAGATCCTGAAGAGTGTGATTAAAGAGCGTTTTGATGTGGCGGTGGAATTTGGTGCCGGCAGCATTGTATATAAAGAAACGATTGAAGAACCGGTAATGGGTTTGGGACATTTTGAGCCGTTACGGCATTATGCGGAGGTTCATTTGCTGATGGAACCGGCGGAGCGGGGCAGCGGCCTGCAATTTGAGAGTAATGTAAGCGGGGATATGCTGGATGGTCATTGGCAGCGGTTGATTTTGACGCATTTGCAGGAAAAGACCCATAAGGGCGTGCTGACGGGAGCGGAGATTACCGATATGAAGCTTACACTGGTTGCCGGACGAGCCCATCCAAAGCATACCGAAGGCGGAGATTTCCGGCAGGCCACCTACCGGGCGGTCAGACAGGGGCTAAGACGGGCTAAAAGTGTACTGTTGGAGCCGGTATATGAATTCCGTCTGGAGGTGCCCACGGAGATGGTAGGCCGGGCAATGGCGGATATCGGAAGGATGAAGGGAACCTTTGCCCCCCCTCAGACTGTGGGTGAGATGGCGGTGCTTCATGGAAGTGCACCGGTAGTAAATATGCAGGGATATCAAACCGAGGTGATGTCCTATAGCAGAGGCTACGGCAGACTGTTTTGTACTCTGAAAGGCTATGAACCATGCCATAATGCTGAGACAGTAATCCGGGAAAAAGAATATAATCCGGAAGCAGATACGGATAATCCCACAGGGTCGGTTTTTTGTACCCATGGAGCAGGTTTTGTTGTGGAATGGGATCAGGTGGGAAACTATATACACATTGATAATGGTATTAAGATGACTGCAGCGGAAGAAGAGGCAGAAATGCAATCATCGGTATTAATGCCGCCAAAATCCGGCAGCCGGTCTGAGGATAAAGAGCTGGAAGAGATTTTTAACCGTACTTATGGGGAAAGCTGGCAAAAACGGCCAAACTGGAAAGAACACAAGAGGGAAATTGTTGCGTTTGATAAAGACGACAGTAAATACCGCGGAAGAGAACGAAAAAGCCAGGAGGAGTATCTGCTGGTAGACGGCTATAATATTATTTTTGCATGGGAAGAGCTAAAAGAGCTGGCCCAGGTGAATCTGGCAGCAGCTCGTGATAAACTGGCGGATATTCTCTGTAATTATCAGGGGTATAAAAATAATACCGTCATATTAGTTTTTGATGCATATCGGGTAGAAGGCAGCCTGGGGGAAAAAAGTACCTATTTGAATATTCATATTGTGTATACCAGAGAAGCCGAGACAGCAGATATGTATATTGAGAAGGTGGCTCATGAAATAGGCCGAAAATATCAGGTAACAGTGGCTACTTCCGATGCCCTGGAACAGATGATCATCTGGGGCCAGGGTGCAAGCCGGCTTTCGGCAGCAGGATTAAGGGAAGAAATCGAGCAAACGAATATTCAGATCAGAAATGAATATCAGGAGAAGCAGCAGGGAAGGAATTATTTGTTTGATCATTTGCCGGATGACATGGCAGAAATAATGGAGGATGTGCGTTTGGGGAAACGGACTTTTCCGGAATGAAGAGGAGCAGGAAAATGAAAGTGTTAGCAGTGGACGATGAGTATTATGCTCTTAAGGATTTAAAGGATACCCTGGCCATGGTAATACCGGAGGCGGATATACAGAGTTTTCAGACATTTGAAGGGGCTTTGGAATATGCCGGAGATCATCTGATCGATGTGGCCTTTCTGGACATTGAAATCGGCGGAATCAGCGGATTGGAATTAGCTAAAAAGTTAAAGGAAATATGTGGAAAGACCAACATTGTATTTGTGACCGGCTATTCGGAGTATGCCTTGGAAGCCTTTTCTTTGTTTGCCAGCGGATATGTTTTGAAACCGGTAAGTGAAAAAGATATTCGAAAGTGTATGGACAATTTGCGGGAACCGGTTCGGGCTGCCGATCAAGGACTCAGAGTTCAGACCTTCGGTAATTTTGCGGTGTTTTATGAAGGTTCATTACTGACATTTCCCCGAACCAAAGCGAAAGAATTATTTGCATATTTAATCCACAAAAAGGGAACCGGCAGTACCACGAAGGAATTGATGGCGGTTTTGTTTGAGGATAAGAGCTATAGTGTGTCTGTTCAAAAACAAATGCAGACAATTGTTTCGACGATGTTGAAGGTGTTAAACGACATCGGCATGGGCGATGTGATTATCAGAAAATTTAATAGTCTTTCGGTAGATATAACAAAAATTGATTGCGATTACTATCGCTTTTTAAACGGCGACAGCAATGCGGTAAACGCCTATGCCGGAGAATATATGGCGAATTATAGCTGGGCAGAAGGGGTCATCAGCTATCTGGACAGCAGAGTTCTGTAAAAAATCCAGCGGCATCTGTTGTTTTGATATTAATTTGATGTAGGTGGGGTGCTACAATACAAAGAGGGAAGAGGTTATTTATATGAAAAAGATATTGGTAAGAACCAATTTGTTTGTCAGTTTGGTTATTGTTGTAGGCTTTGCAGTGTTTTTTATGATTAATTTTCGGCTAAGTGCCGCTACTTTTAAGGCAAGTGTGGAGAATATTTCCACATTAACAGCAGAGGATTGTTACTATCAGATAGAATCTATTTTTACACAGCCGATGTATGTGTCGCTGACAATGGCAAATGATTTGTTGTTGCAGGAATTGTTGGCGAAGGAGGGGGAACGGCTGAACGACTCGGATTTTGTCCGGTCTATACAGGACTATTTGAAGGGATATCGTATCAGATACGGATATGATTCGGTATTTCTGGTATCGGCGCAGACTGGTAGATATTATCATTTTGAAGGAATTGATCGTGTACTTACACCGGAAAATCAGGAGAATGCATGGTATTATGATTTCCTGGCAGGAGATCAGGAATGCCGGTTAAACATTGATAATGATGAAGCAGCAGGAGACACCATTACAGCGTTTGTTAATTGCCGGATTACTGACAAAAGCGGTCAGGTTCTGGGAGTGATCGGGGTCGGAATGGATGTAAATTCCCTGCAGTCATTAATGGAGCAGTACACCCAGCGATATTCGCTTGAGGCATATTTGATTGATCAAAACGGCACAATTCAGGTTTCTAACAGTCAGACCGGATTTGAACAGGTCAATATATTTGGCTTTTGTGAGTACGACGAACAGATTATGACACTTCTGGAGAATGGGGCAGTAAAGGAGTACTTCTGGTGTGATACATCAGCCGGCCGGACTTACGTGGATGTACGGTATCTGCCCAGCTTATCGTGGTATCTCATTGTGGAAAAAGATACCTCCGAACAAACGCGCCAGTTCCAATACCAGTTATTGGAGATTATAATAGTGATTGTTTATGTGATAGCGGCAATCGTACTGGCTATTACGTTTATAATTCGCAAGTATAATACTCGGGTCATCAAGATGACCAGAGAGATGGAACAGGAACGCCGAACGTTGTTTCAGGCAGTTACGGAACAGCTTTACGAAAATATATATGAATTGGACATTACAAACAATAAGGCCGCCAATGATGAAACCAGACTTTTTTTTGAAAGCCTTGGGGCCTCAGGAGATACACCTTACGATGAAGTACTGCCGTTGATAGCAGAGAAGCAGATTAAAGAAGAATTCCGGCAAAGTTATATCGAAATATTTTCACCACAGAATGTTTTACAGGCATATCTGGAAAATCGTACAATGCTGAGCTATGATTTATTGGCGTTGGGAGCAAATGAAGAATACTATTGGATGCGTATTATGGCTTATATTATATATTGGCGCGGTGATGATGCTTTACATATGATTACTTATCGCCAGAACATCGATAATGAAAAACGGCAGGAAACCTGGATGAAGGAACAGCTTCAAAGAGATTCCATGACCGGATTATATGATAAAACAGCAATCCAGTATCATATCCAGAAGGTGCTGCAGGAGGGCGATAATAATAAATATGCTTTTTTTATCATTGATATTGATGATTTCAAAGATGTAAATGACAAATTAGGTCATGCAACAGGAGACAAGGTGATATTGGAAGTGGCCAAAACATTGCGGAATACATTTTATGAAAGCGATTTGATCGGCCGTATCGGCGGTGACGAGTTTTTAGTATTTATCAATGCACCTAATCGCGATTTTGTAGTAAAAAAGGCGAAAGAATTGCAGATAGCGATAGGGAATGGAAAGAGTATAGACGGGAAATCATATAGAGTATCGGTCAGTATCGGAATAGCAATGGTTCCGGAGGATGGAGTGGAATATGATACTTTATATCAGAAATCAGACAGTGCCCTTTACCATACCAAAAAGCTGGGAAAAAAAGGATTTACTATTTATACGGAGTAGTGGATGAAGATAGAAGCAGATAACAAAAAAGAACCTATCGTTAAGATAGGTTCTTTCCTTAATCTGATAAAACAATATTGCTAATTCCAAATAAAATTCATCATTTATATTCCAGAACAGGCACATCGTATTACTGATTAAATGGGTGCTATAAATTAGATGCTTCTAATTATAACTTTGCTACGTTTACAGCCTGAGGGCCTTTTTCGCCGTTGATTACTTCGAACTCAACTGCAGCGCCTTCTTCCAAAGACTTGAAACCGTCCATGTTAAGACCTGAGTAGTGTACGAATACATCATTGCCTTGCTCATCAGAGATGAAACCGTAACCTTTTTGGTTGTTAAACCATTTTACTGTACCTTTGTTCATTAGGATACCTCCAAAAAATTAAATAAATAAGTGCTGTTGCAACACTGATATAATAACATAACTTAAAACAAAAGTAAAGCAGGAATATATTGTATTTATGCAGAATACTCTATAAATGTTACGAAAGTATTAAATAAAGTTGTGCATTTTAAACAAATATGTTAAAATGAGTAAAATTTAAACAGAGGAGATACCTATATATGGAACAAACTAATAAGCGAAAGAGCAAATTTGCATTGCTTCTGGTTCGCGAAAAAGAGGATGGGACCATACGTCAGCATCACATCAATTCATGGATTATTGAGTTGAGTGCCTTCCTGTTATTTATCCTTGCGGTGGTGGCTGTTTGCCAGATTGTTTACAAATCAATTGTGATTGAGGATGTGCGAAAAGAGACAATTGAACATTTGGTGGCCATTAATAATCTGACAGATGCAAATGAAGCTTTAGAAGCTGAAAACAGTGAATTGATTAATAAGGTTGCGGTATTAAGTGAGACGGTTGCCAAAAAGGCAGCAGTAGAAGAGGTAAAAGAAGCAGAAGTAGCGGAAAACAGCTTGCCCAAAGGATTTCCGTTAAGCGGCTCAGCATCTATGGCAGAGTCGGAAGATGATCCGCTTACGCTGATCTTTCATGCCTCAGAAGGAAATAACATAGTTACAGTAGGAACCGGCGTAGTGGAAAGCATTGGCCTTGATGAAAAGTATGGCACAAAATTAGTGGTGGACCATCAAAACGGCTATAAGTCAATTTATTATAATCAGGGAACACCGCTGGTGAAAGTCGGGGAAGAACTGGGAAAAGGTTATATTCTTTTTTCCGTTACCAAGGATAATAAGGAACTGGCCTACCAGATTTTAGAAGAAGAAAAGAGTATCAATCCAATGGATATGATAGAAATAAGCGGCTGATTTTGGCCGCTTATTTTAAACGGGAAAAAACCATCTCATAGCCGTCATTTCCATAATTAAGGGAACGGTTCACCCGGCTGATGGTGGCGGTGGAAGCACCGGTTTTTTCGGCGATTTCCAGATAGGTTTTACGTTCCTGCAGCATGGAAGCAACTTCAAAACGCTGAGACAGGGACAATAATTCATTGACAGTACATAAATCCTCAAAAAAACTATAACATTCTTCCTTATTTTCAAGACAAAGTATGGCTTCAAACATATGATCCACGGCAGGAGTTTGTATTTTCTTGTTCATGCTAATCACCACATCCTTTCAACATCTGTATTTTAACATATTAAAGTCCTAAAGTAAAGAGAATATCCTCTTGTCATGTGGTAATGGATACTATATAATAGAGTGTGGATGATTGGTTTGTGATAACAGATGGGAGTGAAAATGACAATCGATAAGGATGATTTGTTAAACAGTATACTGGAAAGTTTGGATCGGATTCAATATGTAAAATTGGAGGACATCCCCAATATTGATTTATATATGGATCAAGTGACGACTTTTATGGATGAAAAGTTAAAGAAAACCACCAGAAATCAAGCAGACGATAAGATATTAACCAAAACAATGATTAATAATTACACTAAAAACGATTTGCTGCCTCCGCCGGTTAAGAAAAAATATAATAAAGATCATATTTTACTGCTGATTTTTATTTATTATTATAAGGGCATTTTGTCCATAAATGACATCCAGACGTTGCTGGCTCCGGTCAGGGAATCTTTTTTTCAAACAGATGAGAGGTTCGATCTGGGCTCAATTTATCAAGAAGTATTTGAGCTGGAGGAGGAGCAGGTAAAAAAACTGAAAGAAGATATTATTAAGAAATTCGAAATTTCACAGACTACTTATAAAGATGCTCCCAAAGAAAACCAGGAGTTCCTGCAGTTATTTGCTTTTATCAGCATGCTGAGCTTTGATGTATATGTAAAAAGGCTGTTGATTGAGAAGATGATTGACGGATTGAATTTGCGGAATGGTAAGGGAGATGAGAAAGTAAGTGAAAAGACAGATAAAGAACCTAAAAAGTAAAGGAATCGATATTGAGAAAGGACTTTATTACTGTTCCGGAAATGAAAGTTTGTATCAGGAAATTTTAGATACCGTCTTAGAAGAGGGGGGCGAAAAGAAGGAACTGATTAAACAATATGCAGCCACACGGGACACAAAGCACTACTACCTGGAGGTACATGCCCTGAAGAATATTGCGGCAACCATCGGCGCAACGGAACTTATGGAAATGGCAGCGAAGCATTGTGAAGCAATAAAAAAGGGAAATGACGCATTAATGAAAGAAGAAGCGGAAATCCTTTTAAATAAATATGAAGAAATCTTGGATATTATTAAGGAATAGATGTGAAAACGCTTGGGATAAATTTCCTAAGCGTTTTTCTGAATAAAAATTTTTAAAATAAGTTGAAGACATTCAAAAGAATGTATCGTTATATAAGATGTAATGCGCATGAGATTATGAGGAAAGAGGGTGGAAAAAATAAGTGCGTCACATAAATTGGCGGATATGATTGACTGTTATCAAAAACTTGTTTTTTCTATCTGCTATAAGATTACCGGCGATTATTTTGCCGCTGAGGATTTAACACAGGAAACTTTCCTATCGGCGTATCAAAAGATAGACAGCTTTGATGGTGCCAATGAAAAAGCCTGGATTTGCAGAATCGCAACTAATAAGAGTATTGACTATTTGCGAAGCGCCGGCCGGCGGCAAATTCCGACTCAGGATGATTTTTTTCAGATACAGGAGGAAAAGAGCAATCTTCCGGAACAAATCTGTATCGAGAATGAAGTAAAGCAAAGAATATCGAGCTGTTGTGAACAGCTAAAACCGCCTTACGATGAAATTGCCAGAGAATATTATCTGAAAGAAAAAAGCGTTGTGGAGATTGCGGCACTAAGGAAACAAAAAGTGAAGACCATTCAAACCCAGATTTATCGTGCCAGAGATATGCTGCGGAAGATGTATGGAAAGGAGGAAGCCGTATGAGTTTATATCCCACTGATGAAGAGCTGATGAAATGGATAGAAGAAATTGAAAAAGAACCCCTTTATGCCCCCGGGTATTTGAAAGATGAAATACTGAAAAAGCAAGAGCTGATTCCGGTTTGCAAAAGGCGGCAGGCCAAAATCCAAATGTTTACCTATAGTATGAAAATAGGGGCCGGAATGGCAGCGGCATTATTCCTCATATTTATGTCACCGCAAATACCTACGGACCAGCAATGGCTTCACAAGGGAACCGATGTCATCAATGATACATCAACAAAGATTTTTAACAAAATAATGAAAATTAATAATTTATTTGATCAGGAGGACAAATATTATGAAAAAAAAGAAAAAGAGTAGATTTTTAAACTTTTGCTTTTCCTTTTTACCGGGAGCAGCAGAAATGTATATGGGATTCATGAAGGCTGGTGTAAGTCTGATGGGCTTGTTCTTTGGCTTATGTGCCTGTGCCGGGTTACTGGATATGCCAATAATGATATTGCTCATTACGGTAGTTTGGTTTTATGGTTTTTTCCATGCCAACAATTTGGCGGGATTGAATGATGAAGAATTTGCGCAGGTGCAGGATGAGTATTTGCTGGGGGCAGAAATATTTGACGCCGGAAAAGAGGACACAGAGAAATATCGGAAATGGCTTGCATACCTATTGATTGGTTTTGGCGTAATTTTATTGTGGAATATTGGAATTGAGCTGTTAATGGGATGCCTTCCGAACGGGATGCGCTGGATTGTTTGGGAAATCAAATCGGTGGTACCGCAGATTGCTGTGTCGGTACTAGTAATCTTTGCTGGGATCAAGATGATTCAAGGAAAAAAGAAAACTCTTTTCCTGGAAGAGACGGAAGAGAAAAAGGAAAACTCGAAGGAGGTGTAAACAATGGAAAATACAACAATCAGAGTGCACCGTTTAGGCTCTGTAACCTTTGGGGTGGTCTTGGTTTTGCTGGGAGCTTTGTTTATGATTCATTTGATCCTGCCGGCACTGAATTTCATGATGGTTTTCCGCTTATGGCCGGTGGTGCTGATCCTTTTGGGAGTAGAGGTCCTGCGGGGAAGCCGCTATAAAACATATGAAGTGGTTGGAAGGGATGGCCAGGTGGTAGAACAATGCAAAGTGGTTTATGATATCCCAGCCATTATCCTGACCGGATGTGCGTTATTTATGACACTGGGTCTGGCTTGGATCGACTGGTTGTATGTGAATCAAATCAGTTATATTAATTTGGGATAAAAGGCTTGCTGTAAGGCATGGGCAGCGGTATACTGAAGTTATCAAAAAAACGGAGGATATACCTATGCAATACAGAGAGTTTGGGAAAACCGCAGAAAAAATATCAGCTTTAGGATTTGGATGCATGCGCCTTCCGGAATATCAGGAAAACGGTCAATGGTATATAGATGACGAGAAGACCGGAGAAATGATCGGTCATGCTTATAAACAGGGAGTAAACTATTTTGATACAGCGCCTTTTTACTGCAATAAGAACAGTGAGCTGGCTTTGGGAAAAGCCGTGAAGGGATTTCGTGACAAAGTAATGCTTTCTACCAAGCTGCCGCTGGAGCTGGTGAAGACACCGGAGGATTACCGACGGACCCTGGAAGCAAGCTTAAAAAGGATGGATACCGATTATATTGATTTTTATCATTTTTGGGGAATCAGCCAACAGGCCTTTGATAATCATATTATGAAGATGGATTTACTGAAGGAGGCTGCGCGGGCTAAGGAAGAAGGACTGATACGCCATATTTCCTTTTCCTTCCATGATGCACCTTCGGCGATCAAACATATTATCGATACCTCCATTGAACGAGGCATTCCCATGGAAAGTATGCTGGTGCAATATAATCTGCTGGATCGCAGCAATGAAGAAATGCTGGCATACGCCCATGAAAAAGGTTTAGGTACAGTGGCCATGGGACCGGTTGGCGGCGGCCGGCTTTCGGCACCTACGAATCTATACACCAAGCTTACCGGCAAACCTTCCATAGCAACCTATGAGCTGGCCTTTAAATTTGTGTTGGGCAATCCCAACTTAAGTTGTGCCCTGTCCGGTATGCAGACCTTGGATATGGTGAAAAAAAATACCGCCATTGCGGCCGATGATACGGCCATGAGTGAGACGGAGTGGCGGCAGTTAGGTGAAGCAATGGAGCAGTTAAATAAGTTTAATGAGCTGTATTGTACCGGATGTAAATATTGCCAGCCCTGTCCTGTAGGAATCGATATTCCCCATATTTTCAACTTATATACGTATTACAATGTATATGGACTGAAAGACCATGCATTGGAGGCTTACCGGTCATATCGCGGTACACCGGAAGGCAAGACCTATAAGGACTGCAAGAATTGCGGTATTTGTGAAACCAAGTGCCCCCAGCGGCTTAAGATACGTGAGCAGTTAGCTTTGGTAGAGGAAACGCTGGAGATGGAAAAGTAAAGAATGATGGGTTATAGAAAAGGACGCTTTGCCAGAAGGGAAAGCGTCCTGATTTCGGTTATTTATTTTTTGAAAGCTGCTTCGGCATATTTGGTGGTTACCAGGGCATCATAGGGTACTCTTTCGGAGAGCTCGCCGGCTTCTTCGAGGATGTTTTGCAATAATGTGAAGGCGTCCTCATCGAAAATGAGGTTATCTTTCCAGGTGTTTTGATTATAGTATCGGGTTACGATTTTGGTAATGGTGTCCAGATCGGTTTCAGCAAATTGCGGCTTGATTATTTTGGCGATTTCTTCCGGGCTGTGGCTGTTGACATAGTCCATTCCCTTTTGCAGGGCATTGGTAAAACCTTGAATTACTTCGGGATGTGCTTCAATATAACTGTTTTTGGCACTGAAGGCTGTGTATGGAACGTAGCCGGAACTTTCACCCAGAGAAGCAACTACGTAACCGTCCCCTTTGGTTTCGAGGGAGGTCGCATGGGGCTCAAATTCAACGGTAAAATCTGCCTGACCACCGGAAAAAGCAGCGGCAGTGGAACCGAAATCAATACTCTGATCAATGGACAAATCAGTTTTGGGGTCAAGTCCATTTTTCTTTAAAATGAATTCGAAGACCATTTGCGGCATGCCGCCGGCTCTTCCCCCAAGAACCTGTTTGCCGGCCAGCATATCCCATGAGAAATTGTCGATGGGTTCTCTGGCTACCAGAAAGTTGCCGGCCCGTTGGGTAAGTTGGGCAAAGTTTACCACACTGTCAGAAGCACCGCCAAGATAGGTGTATATCGAAGCTTCACTGCCCATAAAACCAATGTCAGCTTCATTGGTAAGTACTGCCGTCATTGTTTTATCGGCACCAAATGGTGTTATGTAGTTAGTACAAAACAAATTAAAAAAAATCTACATAGTCCACTTGATTGTCAATAGTTAGGTGTATTTCTGTAATCATATTGCGCCAATATGCCTGTCGCTTTTCTTGGGTAAGAGTATTATACATCGCTCTAAAATCCTGTTCGAACATAGTCTTGGCGCTTTGAGCTTTTTTTACAGGAGTAATCTGTACCACGGTTAATTCTTTAAGTTCGTTTTCCAATTTTTCATATTCTGTTTCATAATAATCAAAAGAAACCCGCCCTTTTTGAAATAAAAGATTAAGCCGACTGAGTTCATCTTTAATCTTCGAAGCAGTCCTGGCACCTTGTTTCATTTTCACTTTTTCGGCTTGTATTTCTGAACGAATTAAAAATTTTTCGTATTCCCTTTCTAAGTTAGCCAGAAGATAATCTTCAAGTAAATTTTGACTCATTCTATGTGTATATGTGCAGATGTGGTCAATAAGGGCACGATTGCATCTGTAATAACAGTAGGTACGCTTTTCGCCAGTCTTACGGTTGATGATGGAAGCGCAGCCAGTGCCGACCAGTTTTTGACCGCAAAGAGGGCATCGCATCAGGCCGGTAAACAGATAAATACGTCCCGATCGGGTACTTTTGATGTTGTTTTGCGATATAGATTGTATCTTTGCCCATTCTTCTTCAGTCAGGTAAGCAGGGCAGTAGTCTGATCCGCGGTATTTTCCAATATAAAACTCACTTGATAACATGGTACGTAGCTGCGTATACGAAAAATCAATGCCAAAAGTATCCTGGATATGTATAACGGTTTGCTTCTTTTTTTGATATTTCATAAAGTAGCGAAAGAATTCTTCCACAATCGGAGCGGTATCTTCATCCTTCACCATCTTTTTTTGACCATCTACTTCACCGATTTTATAACCCAGGGGCATATTTGCCTCACCCCACACAAGTCTTTTGTTCCGGATCATATTATCAACGGTAAATTTAATTCTTTCAGAGGTGGTATCCACTTCGTTCTGGCCGATAGAAAGCATTATATTTAGGTTCAGCCGTCCATCTCTGGTATCCATGTTGATATTTGGTTCGGCGGTGGCAATCCAGGTTACTTGATGTGCATCCAAGATTTCCTGAACCTTGTAGAAGTCCGCAACACTACGAAACCATCTATCCATCTTCCAGAAGATGATCGTGTCGATTTCTCCGCGCTTTACAGATGCAAGCAACGCATGGATAGCCTTACGCTTTTTAAGCTCCTTACGGGCCGTCTGGCCTTCATCAGCATATATACCTACAACCACCATGTCGTGATCAGCAGCGTAGGTTTCAAGATATTCTCTTTGAGCCTGTAGGGATTTTCCGTACATGGCCTGTTCTGCTGTAGACACCCGGATATAGATTGCACAGCGTTTTAGTTTTTCAGACATAATTATCCTCCAGTATATTTTATTACGATTGGACATAAAAATGCCCGGTTGCAAATAAACCGGGAGGATGATAGAATAATAATGTAAAATATTGGTATATCATCCTTGGTATATCGACTGGACCGTTCCTGTTTGCCGACAGGGGCGGTTTTTAATTACAATTCAATTGATTCGGCTACAGTATTCTCACGTCCAATGCTAAATTCGTTTACGAATTTTCTAACAACACCTGGTGAGGTTGACATATCGAATCCTATATATTGGACTTCATTATCTTTTTTATAGGTAATAATCAAATAGTAATGTGTTGTTTTTGTTTTTTTCTCTTGCGTGCGACCGCCTATAATGGCACCAACGGGTCCAAATAGAACACCGCCTGCGACTGCCCCTCCAATGCTTGAAGTATATTGTTTTTGAATTTCGACATCTGTTTTAACGCACATATTTAAAATTTTTTGGTCATTCAATGTAAGTTCCATATTATTTCCTGTTATCTTGATGCCATCTGTTTGTAAATGAATAAGGCAGAAAATACCTTCTGCAAAAGGTAAACCATTTATATGCTTGCCGCCAATAGATAATGGTCTACGCTTCTTTCGTTTTGGTTTAAATATATTTATTACAATTAACGCGGCAATGATTAAGAAAATAATAGCCAACCATATATTATTTCGTGCAGTAGTGTCATTGGCACTTGGAATAAGTAGTATGGCAAGAAAAATCATAAAAAGCGCACAGCAAGCCTTTAGAACATTCAATACAGTTTTCATAAATAACCCCTCCCCATTTTAAGATAAGTTTTTGAATTCAACGGATACTCTGTTACCATACAAAAGATTTCTTTTCCGCATTCGCGGCATTTTACTAAGGACATATTTGGTCCTCCCCTCTTAGTTTGAAATTAATAGTCACCTTATATTAATCAAGCAAAATACTTGAAGAATGTCATCCTTGGTATATCGACTGGACCGTTCCTGTTTGCCGACAGGGGCGGTTTTTATTGATTATCTGATAGGCCTTTTTGCTCTCGCTCTATTTGCTTGATGCTTTTAGGCGGTGTAGGCAAATCTTCTGGCATTGTGCCACCCAATTCATGGATAGTTTGGCGCACTTTTTTTCCTACCTCGTAATGTATTTGGTTGGCCTGTTCTCTATCAACTTCGCTTTCCCTCCTAAGTTTTTCCTCTGTTTGTGTTGCGCGAAAGAGGTTTGCCGCAAGTTCAGTGCTTCCCATATGATCAAGGATATCTTGGCTTTTTTTCAAACCTTTCCTTTCGTGAATATCTTTTCTAGTCAATCCACCGTAAAGCCCTTGATACCCTTTGTTTTGAAAGATGGCATATTCGAGTGGCTCTTTGATTCCGACATTATTGGCGGCTTCTGCAAGTGATTTATTATGTGTTTTCATTTCATGGCGAATAGCAAGGCGTTTTTTGTCTTCATCAAGGGAATCGTATGTATCGATTAATTCTTGTTGGCGCGTTTTTATCGCAAAATATGTTTGCCCAAGCGAAATTATCTTTTTTGAAACATCGCCATTCATAACAATTAAGTAACAAGCGTACCGGGTAAGCTGAAAACTTTTAAAGCCTCTTTGAGCACCAGAGCCGATTTGAACCATCTCGGTGACTTCACCGAAATGGTCTGAAATTTCATACCCACTATTTTTACAGGATTCCATTGCCTTGAAGACAGTTAATTCAAAATTACGAAAGTCCTTATACTCAAGTGCCCGTGCCAATTCCCTGGCATACCAAAATTCTTGACCATATTCATTTATATGCTTAATTGATTCGAACAAAGATTCAGTATAATTATTTTCTTCATCTTGCGATAAGGCCATTGACAGTACTCTATCATGCAGGTTGCCTAACATTTCCTCAAATTCTTTATTGTTCAATTAATTCCCTCTCTTCTCGCTCGGTGTTGACGCACTGGGCGGTTTTGTTTATTTTATCATTTCCTCGCCATTAATGATTAAAGAGATGATGTTATCATACTTAATCAAGAATTGAAAATCACTTCGAATTTCTGCACCGAAACCATTTTGAGAATCCACATATGATTGAACTACAATTCCCTCATTGTTTTTGAAAATTGCCCATTCATAAATATTAGGATATTTTGCTGTTGATGGAGAAACTAATATTTCGTTCATAACTTCTTTACACTTATATTGATAATCTGATTTTTCATCTAAGGACAAAATTAAATTTCCAAAATAAGTTTGATCATATGTTATTTTTATGGTATCCAATTTTTTGTTGGTAACATCAATATCAGGAAACCATATTTCATCAATGCCATTGCAAACTATTTGATATTTTAAAGCAACCCCAGTATCTATTATTTTAGTTATATCTCTGGAAGTTTCTACACCGAGCATGGTAAATAGAGACTCATTATCATTATAGCTAAAGCTCTCATCATTTATGTCATTATATTTTGGAGAGTTAATTGTTAGCCGCACCACTTTATCATCCATAAACATAAACTCATATCTATGCTTATCATATGAATAGGTTGAAGTAAGATAAGTATCTACGCCAGTATCAAAATCCCAATCCTCTGTCTCTTCGGGTTCCCCCATAATTTCAATCAATTTGTCAGGTGCGATTTGGCTAAATTGTGTTACATCAAGAATAATTTCTGTTTGAGATTGTGACTCTGATACAGAAGTAGAATTAGTTTCCGTGGTATTTTTAGGGGAAAACTGGCTCCCAATAAAATACACTAATACTATAACAATTAAAATAGGAACAATGGGACCTCGCCTCTTCACTGGCGGAAAGGAGTCTCCTGAAGAGATGTTATTACCATTCCCATCAATTACCGTTTTACATTTTCGGCAACGCCACACCCTTAGATTGCCGACTTTTACTTGAGCCATATAGTTTCCACAATTTTCACATTTCATATTTAGAGCCCCTCTCTTTTTGTGTGAAATTAATAGTTAATCACTTATGTATCGCATAGCAATAGCGATTATTTCATTTTTATATTTATATATATCGTTCAGAGTTTCAAGAGGATATTTTACAAACGTTTTGTCCTCATTAGGTAATTGGATTTGTTTTTTCTTTGCATCAAGAAACATTCGGCAAATGGGCTTTCTATTATTATCTTGATACAATATACTGAAGTAGCTTTCAGTGTCCCTATGTGCAATATCCCTTACATCAACAACTCCAGCGAGTAATCCTCTGACAATATAAAAGGATTCTATTTCTTCAGGAGTAGTTATGACTTTACTTTCATGTACTTCTTCGACAACGGCGCCATCTTCCTTTTCTTTTGCATTTTCAGTCTTTAGAGCAGAAGAAATCTTTTGATTCATAATTTCATTAATAAATGAACTAAAAGATTTCTTGACAATGGGCTTAAACTTATCGACAATTTTTTGATTCTTTTGTCCTTCGTAAATGTCTGCTAATAAAAATCGGGTAAAATCATCAGAGGGATCTTCAAGTTCGGTTGCTAATGCCTCCTTTATAAGGTTGGTATACTTTAATTCGGAAGCTATGCTAAAAATTTTATCTTTATCAAAATTTGTTTTACAGAACTTCTTTAATTCGTTAAGATGTATCTCTTTTAACTCCAACATATTAATTTCCAAAAAAGGAGTCAGATCCATTTTGTTGGACTCGTCTAAATCTGTGAAAAACTTATAAACTAAACCATTCGTGAGAATACCGAATTTAGCGGCTGTTGTACCAAAATAACGAAATAATTGAGAACCATGTTTATCTAAGGTATCCCCGCACCACTTGCACTCAATTAAAATAATTGGATCACCATTCTGTATAATAGCATAGTCCACTTTTCCCCCCTTTTTGATACCGACATCAGCAGTATACTCAGGACAGAACTCATTAGGATTAAAGACATCATATCCTAATATTTGAAAAAAATGGGACAATCATTGACATTTTGGTGGCTTCTTCAGTTGCGATACTCTCTTTTACAGATTTGATTCGTTCTGATAATTGTAATAAATCTTCGTTAAAACCCATAAATACCCCCCTCTTCTTGTGTGAGATTAATAGTTACTTTATTCAAACACAAAACTCAAAGAAAATCAACTTTTTTTAATAAATATGTCAACGAAATTCCAGAACTTTTCTTTTTCTTTCGGATTCAAATTCCAATAATCTATAATAGCCTGCTTTGCTCTTGGATCGCTTATGTCAATTTTTGAAACGATGGCTGTGTACTCGTCATATTCCAGATGGTTCCGCATTTCACCTTCACCTGTACGGAGCCAATTCTCATTAATATCAAACTCACGACAAATAGATGAAATGACTACATTTGAGGGTTCTCTTCTGCCCGTTTCATAACCCGTTATAGTATTTTGAACCGTTCCTAAACGCTTTGCAAACTCTTCCTGTGTCAAACCTAGCGCTTTTCTTGCCTGTTTTATTCGGGTATTCAAAAAATCACCTCCATTCTGTAAATCCATACTAACAAAGAAAATCGCATTGTCAACAAATCCTATATTGACAAAAACTCCAATGCGATATAAATAATCGCATAGGCAATAAAGAATAGAAAAAAAGGAGATAGAAAGGATGAAAGATAAAAAACCGCAAATCGCTTTGGTGATTGTGATAACGGTTCTTTCCTTTAATCAGGTAGTTGACTCATATCATGATTATCAATTTCGGTGTCAACTTCGGACTCAATATTCTGAGATTCTTCAAAGCAATTTGGACATACTGGAATCTCAAAATCAGATAATAACGATTCTTGAGTTAATTCCGGAGATTCTAAAAATTGACTAACAGCTTCATATACTTTTTCAATATAAATGGAGAGGAAGGAGGCCTGTAAAATGCAGCTCTCAGACGAAGGCATAAAGAATATAGGACAGTGGGCAGATGAAAACAAAGATGTAAAATTAATGTTTTTAGTGTTAATCCTGCAAGAGTTAAGAGGAATTAGAACATTATTGGAAGAAAAGCAGAAGCCCGGTGATGGCGGCAATGATGGAACCCAAGGCACCAACTAAGGTGATTATGAGCATGATGGTATTATCTTTTTTCTGTTTTCTTTCTTGTTCTTTTAAATAACGAATTACCTTTGTTGATTCATCTAAACAAGAATCCATCAATGCTTCTCTTAAATCATCATCAAGTTTTGCCATAGCTATTTCTCCTTTACGTTCTTGGAGAAATTGTAACATATAAAAATATGTTTTGAAAAGAAAAACCATCAAAATATCAATCAGAAAGCGAGGTGAGGTTATGAGTAGAAAAAAAGTAAGAGAAGATCCGTACATCGGAACGGATAAGTTAGTTGCATTGATTAATTCATCCACAGAGCTTGAAAAGGGTCTTGCCTTTGCATATCTAGCAGGAACCAGAAACAGCAGAATCTGTGCTGAAGGTGAAAAGGAAGAAAATCAGCTCCTAAATGCTTAATATTGTGAAACAAGTACAACCAGTAACACATACATTTTATTAATCAATCAGAAAGGCGGTGTAAGGTCTTGGATGAAAATAAGTTCAGAAATCTTGATATGGAAAAAGCAATAAGATTACTCTTCGACCTGCTCGCCGAGCAAAATGGTGTGAAGGTTACGGTAGAAATTGAACGGAAAGAGAAAGAACCGGCTTAAGGCCGGAACCCCGGACAAGCCAGAAAGGAAAAAGCCTATGACAACACATGAAGAAATAACAGCTGCCCTGCAGAAGTTAGGGGTAACGGAGGCAGAAACTATGGAAGATAAAAATTGCCCGTGGGGTGAATCCAATAACTGCGAAGCGTGTTTGTACGAAAAATACAATAGAGACAAAAAATGGTATGAGTGCGGGCATCCAGAGCGGGAGAAGGTAGGAAAGGAATAAAATAAAAGGAGGACGAGCTTCCGGAAGATGCGCATATAAAAAGCACCTGACGAATCAGATGCGTTGCATTCACGGCGGGATTCGAACCCGCGACCCTACCTTTATGAGAGGTAAACTCTATCCGCTGAGCTACGTGGTTATAGTACCATTTATAGTTTATATCATCTGTGGGGTGATGAGAAGTCAAATGTCATAATTAGTATTATGTAAGTAAAAATTAAAAAGGAGATAAGAAAATATGGTAAGACCAGACGGAACTAATAGCGCAGAGGTAATACAAGTTATTAAGACTACGGCAAAAAGAGGGCTTGGAACAGAAAAAGACCCAGCAAGAGAAGTAACTCAATACTGGGACTTGGATGGAACATTTTTAGCAGAAACGGATGCACAACATTGTATTCCTATAATTGAATACGATGCAAAAGCAGTAAAAGAATCTATTTTACCGCCTCAATAGACGCTGCATCTTCAGAAATAAGATACATACCAATAAAGTACACTGTAGCTTTTATGAAAGCTTTCATGTCGTTAACATCACGATCTTGTTGTTTACGGACATAATGAGCTTCGTCATTGCCAATCCAAGCAGATCGTTCTACAAGTGTACGGATTTGGTCGTTTTCAATATATTTTTTAATACATGGAGAGAGCATAAGTTTTTTAATTTCTTCAATGCTATCTGGATGCAATTTAATAGCAAAATCCTTTACAAGAAACTCCAAAGATTTGCGATAACCCAACCCGGCAATTTCATCAAGGCCGTAGGATTCAGCCGCAAGTGCTTGATTATATATTTTATCAAACTGGGGAGATAGAGTCGAAATAGACTTGTCAAAAGATTTCTTGAAAAATTTATTTGGCTCAGATGAAATAATAGTTGAACAATAATATACATTTCGATCAGTAGCTTTTCCAGAAACATAAACACCATAATAGGTTACAAATGAATTATGGCAAGCTGGACAGGCATTAAAGATACTTGCGTCTTCACGATTGTTTAGTGATGATGCTAAGTAAGTGGGAGAGATACTTGCTTTACAAATAGGACAAACAGTTTCTTCTTCGTACTGCATGTAAGAGTCTTTCGAGTTGATTAAATTAATCATTTTAACAGTGTGTTCCATAAAACATTCCTCCTTTGTTAAGGAATAGTTTACCATATATATCTTTATATAACAATTAATTTACGCAGTCACCTTGACAACTGAATATTGATAGTTGGAAGAATATGGGATATAATTAAAATAGGTGGATTGCTGCACACAACAGCCTGATTTAAGCCATGAAATCTACGCGTTGAGTTAATATTGTTTTGTTTAGAATGGGATGATAAAATTTAAAAAAGAAACTAATTGACGATTCGGAAGGACAAGTGTAGAATGAAAGGACATGGTTTCGAGAATGGACTGTGTAAATGTTGAATACGAAAGAGGATTTTGGGATATGGGGAACAAGGATTCCAAAAAAAGAAAGAAGCACAAAAATTCGGTCGATAAAGCAGATAATGAAACTTTAATTAACAATGAAAAGAGCAGTGAAAGTAAATCTAGTGTCACCAACTATGACGGGGAAACAAAATCTAAATCCATTTTGCAAACCCTTGGCGTTGGTTTTCTAAAATATGGCATAGAGTTGGCGATAGCAATCATTGCGTTTACCGCTATATTACCGTACAGGATGAATGGTATTGAAAAGGATATTAAAGCTATAATAGAAACGAGTATACCAGAGTTAAAAGATGACATTGCAAAAATGGGCGGAGATATCTCTAGTCTTAGATCGCAAGTAGAGGTTGTAAGTAACTCTTACAACGATTTACGGGACAGAACGATAAGGATAGAGGACAATATAATATCAAAAAATGTTGCAGTACTGAGTCCAATTGAAAGCATGCGAACGCCGCAATTACTTATATATAAAGAATCAGAAGATTCATATTCGTTAAACGAACCTTTATGGAACAGCACAGATATAATTGCCATGGATGAAAGTGGTCAGGAGTATAGTGCAATAGAGTTAACGAACGCGCCTATAATACTGTCATATACAGAAGGAGATCAAGAAACGGTTTTCTTTGGTCAATTCAATGAATTTAATCAGTGGGATGGAAATTGTATAATTAATGTTTACGAAAATGACAATCTTAAATTGATTATGGATGCAATTTATGATAATGGTGTTGTAAAAAAGTATAGACAAGTACTAAAGGGGAAATCAAAAGCAGAAGAACCAGAATGGCTAGTTTCGCGAAGAGTAAATGAAGGAAGTTTAAACAGCGGAGATACACAAATATATGAAAGAAAAGAAGAATACATTAAAGGTTTCGAGGTGGAAAAAGCTACATATGAAAATGTAATTAGTGTTGAAAAGTTTGAGATAAGTATGTGTGAGCATTTGATTGGCTATTATCACGGAAATACATCAAATGGAAAATTCAATGATATAACTGGTGAAGCATACATAGTCAAGTATTTTGAAGATGGAACAGTAAGAACGCTTTATCAAGGTAATTTTAAGAATGGTGACTTTGACGATAAAACTGGAAATGCTTGGTACATTGTTAAAAATGACAATACAAATTATATGTACTATAAAGGAGAGTTTGAGGCCGGTAATACTTTGAAAAATGAAGGAAGCTATTTTGAAAACGACCTTACACTGGAGCGCATCGAAGAAATTATTAATGGAAAGTTTTTTAATTGTGATATCAATTGGGACAAACTAGGTATAAAGCCGAGTGATACCGATTCTGAAACAGTTTAAGACAAGAAACAGTGTATTAGTATAAGGCACTAGGAATAGCCAATATGTTTTTGATACCAACTATCAATATCAGGTAGTTGGTTTTTTATTGTAGGAAAGGAAATTTATGAATATTAATATACTCGGTTCAGAGTAAGCGCATTGTTTCGGGGTGGATTTAATCCACCACCATTTATCGTTATAATTGTTAACAGAAAATGCAAGCATTTTACACCGCTACTTTGCTAGAATGCAAGCGTTTTACTCTACCTTGGAGGTTAACGATTATGAGATCAAAACGAGTTTCTGCCGATGAGCAGCTTATGCTCATCATGGAGTGCCGAAAAAGCGGCCTCTCCGATTACCAGTGGTGCCAGGCAAATAATATCAAGTCTGGAACTTTTTATAACTGGATAAGTAGATTGCGCAAATGTGGAACCACAATTCCTGCATCTTCTCGTCAAGCAGTGGAAACTGCTCCTTGTTTGCAGGAGGTTGTAAAAGTCGAGTTAGTATCTGATCCTGCTTTAGCACCAGTGCAAATGGAGCAAAATGCTCGCAATCTTGCAAGCCCTGCCACTATATCACATCCGGCGGTAGAGATATTGCTTGGTGATGTGACGATTCATCTTTTCAACGATGCCAACGAGCGTTTGATTGAAGCGACTTTAAGATGTCTGGGAGGTGTTTCCTATGTTAGGTGACATATCCCTGGCTACCAACATCTTTATTATTACAGGCTATA
This sequence comes from Lachnospiraceae bacterium, assembly GCA_031556725.1. Taxonomy (GTDB): domain Bacteria; phylum Bacillota; class Clostridia; order Lachnospirales; family Lachnospiraceae; genus UBA935. Next base: position 212,827 of record JAVBSL010000004.1, read on the forward strand.
CCGATATGCGCAAGTCCATTGATGGCTTGTGTGCCATTATTATCAATCAATTGAAGGCAGAACCAGACGGCCGTTCCATTTATCTCTTCTGCGGAAAAAGATGTGACCGTATTAAAGTCCTGCTACGCGAACCTGATGGATACGTCCTGCTTTATAAAAGGCTCGATGTTATACAGGGGCGGTACCGATGGCCAAGGAACAGTTCGGAGGTAAAACCAATCACCTGGCAGCAATTCGACTGGCTTATGTCGGGCTTAGAAATCGAGCAGCCAAAGTCCTTGAAAACAGCCTAAAACCATTGATTTTACTGGATTTTATGCCCCTTTTGTGGTATACTATCCCTAGTGAATCAAGGAGCAAAAGGCATGGCGAACAGTAGTCAAAATATCCAGCTTATTGAGCTTAAGGATATGATCTCACAACTGAATACTACGATCAAAACCCTGAATGAGACGATCTCCAGACAGCAGACAGAGAATGATAATCTGAAAGCAGAGCTTTCATGGTTTCGCCAAAAGTTCTTTGGTGCTTCCAGTGAACGTCGGGTGGACCTGGTAGAGGGTCAGCTAAGTCTCTTTGATAATCTTCCGGAAGAAGAAACACCGGCAGAGCTGATCGAACCGGAAATTGTTCCGTTACCTAAGAAGCCCCGCAAGGCAAAGCCTTCCTTAGAAGTTCAGTTTAAAGATATCCCCACCAGAACGGTTATGGCTGACACTCTTACAGACGAAGATAAGATGTGCCCACTATGCGGCTTGGAAATGAAACCCATCGGAACCGAATTGATCCGCAGTGAGATCGTATATACGCCGCCAAAACTGGAACGAATCGAATATATGGCTACCACCTATGCTTGTCAGGAGTGTAAGGATACCGAAGAGCCTCAGTTTATCAAAGATAACGGAAAACCGGCACTAATCCCCGGAAGCTATACATCCGCTTCATTGTTAGCATATATCCTATACAGAAAGTATGGATTATATATTCCCCTGTACCGTCAGGAGCAGGACTTTCTGCAATTGAATGCTCCCATAGGGCGCACTTCCATGGCACACTGGATTATCACCGCTGGTCAGGAATACATACAACCGATGTATGACTTCTTCCACCGGGAACTTCTTAAGCGAAGATTCCTGATGATGGATGAAACGCCCGTCCAGGTACTTAAAGAGGAGGGACGTCGGGCACAGTCAAAGTCCTATTTTTGGCTTGTGCGCACCGGTGAGGATGGCTTAAATCCCATCATCCTCTACAATTACACTCCTACAAGAGCGGGAGAAAATGCAAAACAGTTCCTAAATGGAATTGCGCCGGGATTCTATCTCATGACCGATGGATATCAAGGCTACAACAAGGTGAAGGAAACCAACCGATGCTGCTGTTATGCCCACATCCGAAGATACCTATTGGAGGCCATCCCCAAGAGTCAGGAGAAGGATTATAGTAATCCGGCAGTTCAAGGTGTTCTGTATTGCAATAAGCTTTTCGAGTATGAAAGAATTTATAAGGAAAAAGGTCTTTCATACAAGCAGATAGAGAAACGACGTCTCAAGGACCAAAAACCGGTTGTTGAGGGCTTTATAGCGTGGATTGATCAGGTTAACCCCGGTAGCAACAATAAACTAAAAAAGGCCGTTACATACATTCAGAACCGTCGCGATATTCTGATGACCTATTTGGAGGATGGGCGCTGCAGTCTAAGTAATAATCTCAGCGAAAATGCTATTCGCCCGGTAACCGTTGGCCGTAAGAACTGGCTTTTCAGTGATACGCCAGATGGTGCAGCCGCTAATGCACTATACCTGAGCATTGTGGAGATGTCAAAGGCATATGGCTTAAATCTATATGAATATCTGAAATTTTTGTTGGAACATCGTCCAAGCAAGGACATGTCAGATGAGGAACTGGCGAATCTTGCACCTTGGAGCGAAAGGGTTCAGGAACTTTGCAAGGGCAAAGCAGAGTAAAACGCTTGCATTTCTAGCAATGGATTACATATGCACCCCGAAATTATGCGCTTAC
>JAVBSL010000021.1:0-56957 GCA_031556725.1 Lachnospiraceae bacterium
CCTTTGCTAAAGCCATTGCGCCTTCCGCGTTTTGCTCAAAAGCGTTTATAAGCAGCTCTTGAATACTATCTAATTGTCCAAATTCCAGGCCATTATTCCGTGAAAAAATCATGGAATCATTAACCGCTAGCCTTTCCGATAGAATCTTGCGTGGGTAATCATCTTCTAAAAATTTTCCTAAATCAATTGAAAGAGAATACTCAACAAGAAAATCCTTTACTGTAAATCTTATCGAAAAACATACAGGGTCAGAATCACTATTGGCATTATTAGGAATTAGTTCCAAAGCATTGGCCGCCGCATTGGGATCACTTTTTTCATCATTGTTACGGATATTCCCCCGTAGTACAATAGTTTTAAAAGTGTCCATTGCTCCAATAATATTTGTTTTTCCGGATGCATTGGCTCCATAAATGACTGCCGAACATAGTCCTTTATAGTTTTTCTTTCCAATTGTTTCCTCTAATATGCTGTAATCCAGTCCTTTTTGTTTAGGAGCAGGTACAAGAGAAAATACTAGCTCATCCTTAAATGATTTATAATTTACTGTTTTAAACTCTAATAACATATGTTTCCTCCATTCTGCTCACTTTCTGCAAAATTATAATTACATTTTATCTATATTATGCTCATAAGTCAACAATGTTATTACTATTTTGCAAAAATATTGCAAAATCAATCCGTTTCCCTTTCACTAGTTTCGGCTAATTTTAAATGCAATTAAATATTAGCCGAATTCTTATGCATGCCAGTTCTCTTTTGGGGCTAATAATATTATTAATTTACTCATCATTGTTCTTCATCCTATCGTCTCAAAAAACTTCTCCATCAGCCGTATATGTTCCTTCGATTTCCTCGCCAGCTCATACCCCTCTCCCACATAAAATTCCATCACCCACTCCTTACACGACACCACTTCCCCCGGCAGCCGCACCGCCTTCAGCCTCCCTTCCTTAAACCACCTTTCCACCGTATATTCCGCATATCCCGTGACCCCCGCTATCTCCTGCGCCGTCAATCGTTCCGGCACCTCCCGCCATTTCTCCCCCAGCCACCGCTCAAACTCCTCTCTCGAAAACTCCACCGGCCGCTTCTTCATATACTGATGGGCCGGATTCCCAACCGCCAACTTCCTCGCAAACACATACTTCTCCGGGTGTTCCTCTACATCTTCCAGATAATCAACCACATCCTTCACCCTGATAAAATACTTCCGCCCTCTCTCCCCTTTTTCCACACAAGGTATAAATCCCTGCTCCAGCATAAACGTCACTTTTCTCTTGCTTATACGAAGGAGCAGCCGTAGCTGCTCCTTACCAATCACCGAAGGATACTCCTTCATTATCTCCTGATACCCACTCATTCCCCTGCCCCCTTTCTCTTCCGCGGCACCACCGTTTCATACAGCACCACTCCCCTTTGGCAATTCTCCCCCGACAAAACCACCTTCTTAAGCGATCCCTGATAACACAATGGATTCAGCAACACCGTCCGGCAGTACCCCGTAGTCAGCCCCAGGTGCTCCGCAATCTTCGAAGCCGTCCGCGGCTGTCTCCGGCAATACTGTACCACCCGTTCATTATAATCCACCCGCCGGTTTACATCCCCATAACTATTCTCCACCACATAATCAATCAAAACTTCCTTCGGAATACAATACCGCCCCCTCACATCAATATAAGGCAGCATCCCATCCTTCAGCATTTCATAGATTTTATTCTTCCCAATCCGCAGACATTTTCCGGCTTCTTCCGGTATCATACAGTCAGGATAACCTGCAAACATTTTCTCAATGTATTCCCTTTTATGTTTATATGCCATAACTCTTTTCTCCTCTGCACTGTTATCTGCCGACAGCAAAATCAACCGGAAGTCCACATTAAATTTCATTATGAACTCTAAATCTCATAGGAGAAAATCAAAAAATCTTTATTTCCGTGTTTCTATTTCTTCAATACAGATCTTAATATTTTACTTTATAAACTACATATCATCATCACCAACTGCTTTTCATATTACATACCTGCATCACATTCTTATATTTTTTTGCATTTTATCACACCTTACTGGACTTAATTTCAACCGCTCCAGCCCCATCCAGCCATGCCACCTTTCCACTTTTATCTGCTCAGATCCACTCTCATTTCCATTCTTATTTCCGCCCTTATCTGCCCCAAAATCACCTCAACCCCGTCCTCATTTTCCCAACCTCATCTCGCAGTTTTCCCGCACTTTTTCCCAAACCGCCCAAAAACCACTCATTTTCCCCCACTTTTCACCCAAATCCAGCAACCCGCATTCCCACTACATTTCCGGTACCTACCATCCCAACATCCCCCGACTTTCCGCCCCTTTTCCCCCTACCTATCCGTGACCACCCGGTACAACCCGTGACCCTGTGGCACCATCCCGATTCCACTCGAAATACGGTAGATCGAGTAACCAGCAAGAGCGTCCAAATCTCTCCATTTCCGTTGAAAACACTTTGGCTTTTGCTGAAGTATTAACTACAACTGTTCACACTCTATTTCACAATAAGGCTTTCTACGGCGTAAAGCCGGGGCGCCTTTATGCCGTGTTTTCTGGCTTCCGCAATCATTTCCTTGACAGACGCACCAACCTGATAGTGGTTATGCAGGATAGCTGCATAGGGCATGCCCTTGGGTGAAAAAACAACTTTGCGCATGATGAATCCAAATAACTTCGGCGGGAAAAGGCTTATTATCCTGGTTTGTGCATCGGGTTGTGAGCCCTTTGCTTTCAGAATCGGGATCATTTCCCGTATGCAATGACTCATGTCGACAAGAGCCTCCTGGGTCGTGACCACTTCTTTAAAGCTGCCCCATCTTAAAACCTCGACCTCCATCGCAAGATTCATAATAAAGTGATTTCTAAGCCAGTCTTGAATATTTGCTTGCATCACGGCCTTGAAGTTGGCACTGGTAAAAAGGTTCTGAACTTCCAGTTCTCGTACTGTGGGTGCGGCTTCCCAAGTCCCAAGCTGAACCGTCTTATAAAGGACACCGTACAACTGATTTCCCTCATATCCGCCGCCGCTGCCAGGTGATCCCCAAACAACATGACTAAGCGGAATAGGATGTGCAGACTCGCGTATGTCTGCCCAGAAATTGCCCATCAGCAACAAAGTTGCGTTGCCAATACGCGGCGCAAGATACTGAACCGCACCCGGCATCTGTTCGGGATTGATGCTCACGAAAATAAGATCATAGTTATGGTTTGCCGGTATTTCTTCGTGGAACACAACCGGCCATTTCTCCTTGACCCGCCGGTTTTTTTTGCTTCGCCGCGTATCCAAAATCTCCAGGTCAATATGTGTGCCATACTGTGTCTTTCGCCCCTCTCGGACATAAAACTCTACGGTGTGACCTGCTTTTTCAAAGGCCCAGGCATATTGTGTTCCTATAACTCCGCGGCCAAAAAATAGTATTTTCATAAGACATCCTCCTAATAATCATGTGTTGACTTTTCAACACGTGTCTGATATCTTTAACATACAGTTTTGTGGCAACATTTTCAATAGTTATAGTAGAGCCATCTGTTGAAAATTCAACATCTTATACTTATGTGTTGAGTATCTGGAGGAGAAAGCTTTATGGATAGACGAATACAAAGAACAAGACAGGCGATTATGAGTACATTCATCGACCTTTTGACCGAAAAAGGATTTGAGAAAATAACCATCAACGACATTGCCGAACGCGCAAATATAAACCGAGGGACGGTTTATTTGCATTACGATGATAAATTCGACTTGCTTGACAAGTGCATTGGAGATTATGTTGATCAGCTGCTAAATCATTGCAGCAACGGCAATAATGACTTTACTCTAAACCCTAACGCGTTTGAGCATGTATTTGAATACTTAGAGAAGGATTTTTCGATTTATCATTTGCTTCTAAGTAATGAAGGTGTTGGATTTTTTCGAAACCGCTTATATGAAGCCATCGAGGAAACACTGTCGCAGCTTCTCAGTTTCAGACCGGAAAACAATGCATTTTTCAATGACACAACCATTCACTTTTTGACCTCTGGATTTATTGGCGTATTGGAATGGTGGATTAGTAATTCCATGCCCTGCGCTATTAAGGAAGTCACTGAACAACTGATGTTTTTGCTAGAACCATACACCAATCAGCTTGTAGCACAAATCAACAATTAGTGCATCCATTTGGTCCTGCTATCTGCCTTTCATCCTCATACTGCCTCAGAAAAGATGGGCGGTACCCTAAAATAAACTAATTATCTTACAGCCTTTACTTTCATAATAACACAGCATTTCGTCAATTTTCCTTTTATCATAACTGGTAATACAATCTGACAAGACATTAACGCTATATCCTGCTTTGCATAAGTTGTAACAGGTTGATTTGACACAGGCAATAGCATCTGCCCCGGCAATGTAGAAATCACCTATTTCATTTTTATCAATAAAGTTTGCGAACTCCTCACTGCTTAATGCATTTCCTTTGTATTTTGTAAAAACATTTTCTGACACCATTTTTAAATCCGAAACTAATTCAGCCCCTTGTGTACCTTGTTTAAAAGTCCGCGTGCCGGCTGATAAATTTTCATGCCTTATATAAACAACATGAATATCATTATCGTCTGCCCAATCAATAGTTTTATTGATATTGTCAATAATATCCTTGTAATTCTTTGTTATGTCATTTTGAATATCAATTATTACTAAGGCTTTTTTCTGCATAGTGTTTCCTCCTGATAATTAGATTGATTTATTTACTTTTTTATTATACGCTATAATTGTTGACAACTGTATGGCAACAATTACAGGTAAAGTAAAAAATTGAGGGAGGCAGCTGGCAGATGAAGGTTGACAGGCTTGTTAGTATTATTATGATACTTCTTGATAAAGAGCGGATAGGCGCACAGGAATTAGCAGATATGTTTGAAGTTTCACCCCGCACAATCTACCGCGACATAGATGCTATCAACATGGCGGGGATTCCTGTTCGCAGTGCATCGGGAGTGGGCGGTGGTTTTGAGATCATGGAGAAATACAAGATTGATAAAAAAGTTTTTTCGACTGCCGATCTTTCGGCTATCTTGATGGGTCTTTCCAGTCTTTCCAACATGATACGAGGTGATGAACTGGTAAACGCCCTTGCAAAAGTCAAAAGTTTTATCCCCGCCGACCGAGCAAAAGACATTGCATTAAAAGTAAATCAAATATGTATTGATTTAAGCCCGTGGATGGGCAACCGAAGCATTCAACCATATTTGGAAATTATCAAAACAGCTTTACAGGAAAACAAGCTACTGATCTTTGAATATGCAGACCGCTGCGGAAATAAAACCGCACGAACAGCCGAACCGTATCAGCTTGTTTTGAAAGGTAACCATTGGTACTGGCAAGGGTATTGCCATAAAAGAAATGACTTTCGCTTATTCAAGCTATCCCGTATCTCAAACCTGCAAATGCTGGAAGAATCATTTACACCACGAGATTACCGGAAACCGCAGTTGGAATTTACGGATATTTTGGCAGCTATGCAAACAAAAATCAAGATTCGTATTCATAAATCGGTCATGGACAGGGTACTTGATTTTTGCTCTTATGAAGAATTTTCTCCGGATGGTGAGGATTATTATATTGTTAATTTTCCCTTCATAGAAAATGATTACTATTACAATATTCTCTTCAGTTTCGGAGATAAATGCGAGTGTTTAGAACCACTATATATCCGCACGGAAATGAAGCGCAGAATACATGATATCCTTGCCTTATATGAAAAATAAATCTCTATTTTCACACCTTACCGGTACCTGCCATCCCTGTGACAAAATCACTGAGCATCCTTAAAATACCTCGTATATTATGATTAAACCAATTCAAAAATTAAGGAGGAACTCAATGCAATATTTCATCACTTTCCTGGAGGGCATGATTACTTTCATTTCACCTTGTCTGCTCCCCATGCTGCCAATTTACATCTCATATTTTGCCGGAGGCGATGCAAATACCGGTTCGAAAAAAACCTTGCGAAATGCCCTCGGCTTTATCTCGGGCTTCACATTGGTATTTGTCGTTTTAGGTGCATTTGCCGGAGTTTTGGGAGGACTGTTACTTCAACATCAAACACTTCTGAATATCATAACAGGTATCATTGTTATCCTGTTTGGCCTTAACTTTATCGGTGTTTTCAAAATAAATTTTTTCAGCCGAAATCATGGGCTTAAAAATGCTTATCAAGGCAATGGGTTTTTAGGCGCAATGGTTTTGGGTATTGTCTTTTCGATTGGCTGGACTCCCTGTGTCGGTGCATTTTTAGGTTCGGCACTGATGCTGGCATCACAACAGGGCTCAGCAGTGCAGGGAATTTTACTGCTTCTGTGTTATTCACTGGGTCTGGGGATACCGTTCTTAATAAGTGCCATATTAATTGGTCGACTTAAGAATACAATTGGCTTTATTAAAAAACACTATAATATCATCAACTTCATTTGCGGACTTTTTCTAATTATCATCGGTCTTCTGATGATGACTGGACTAATGGGACAGTTTTTAGCGATACTTACATTATAAGGAGGAAACTATATGCGTAACAAAACAATAATCCTGGTATTGGCACTGGTAGTAATTCTGGGAGGCAGTACGGTCTTATATAATACATTAAAGGCAAATACTGCCGGGCCGGACATTCAGAGCGAAGGTAATACTCAAAATGAGCCAATCTTGGCTCCTGATTTCACTGTATATGACAATGAGGGAAATAAAGTCCAACTGTCCGATATGATCGGGAAACCCATTGTGTTGAATTTTTGGGCAAGCTGGTGCCCGCCGTGCAAATCAGAAATGCCGGAGTTTAATAAAGTTTATGAGGAGTTGGGTGAGGATGTACACTTCATGATGGTAGATGCTGTAGACGGCAGCCGTGAAACAAAAGAAAAAGGGCAAGCCTATGTGGAAAAAAATGGTTTTTCTTTTCCCGTATACTTTGATATTGATCGAAACGCCGTTTTCCAATATGGAATAAGAGCTTTTCCGACCACTCTGTTTATTGATAAGGACGGATATGTTGTCACTGGGGTCGAAGGTGCCATTGATGAAAAAACACTTCGAAAAGGAATTGAGCTTTTGACGGCAAATTAAACTGGCCGTATGAGATCTTTCATTAGTTTTTCTTTGTCAAGCAATTCAATTTTGCCTCGTGACAGCTTGACATAGCCATCCAGTTGAAATTGCTTCAGCAACCGCGTAACTACTTCTCTGGCTGTTCCCAAATCATTGGCCAGCATATCATGGGTCACATCAACTATTAAGCTGTTATTTATATTACTGTGCTCGATCAGGGCTTCTGCCAGGCGTTTACCGGTACCGCCAAAGACAAGCTGATTCATCACCCACATAACATCGGAAAAACGTGATGATACCATTTCCAATACAAAATCAGCAACTGCGGAACTTTCTTCTTTTATTTTAGCAAAGATCTGTTTGGGTATGATCAAAACCTCAGTATCTTGCTCGACTTCCGCATAAATTTCAAAATCAATATTCTGAATCATACAGGCTGCACTCAAGATACAGGCATCACCGGAGAGCAGCCTGTACAGCGTTATCTGGTTCCCATTGGGAGACATGATAAAAATGCGGATCCTCCCCGATTTTAAGATCTGAATACCGGTACAGTTTCCGCCATCATATGAGGTCATTTGTCCCTTTGACATCTGCATTGTCTTTATATGATCTAAGACAAGTGCTCTTTGCTTTGCACTTATTTCTCCCCAAAAAGGCAGTGCCTGCGATAATAACTTTTCCATTTTCCTCCTTTGCCCAAAGGATAGGCAATCTTATTGATAGTCTATTATAGCAGAAGCAGTGCCTGAAATGAATATTTATTTATCCTCGCAGCGTTAAAAAAAGTGGTTTCAGCATTTATATCTTGCTGAAACCACTCTGACTGTTCTATTTTAGCATCTGAATAATCGCATTTTTGGAACGCGCTCCCACGGCTGTCTGCTCTATTTTGCCATCTTTTATGACCATCAGGGTAGGAATACTCATAACTTTATAGTGTGCTGCCAATGCTTCTTCTGTATCCACATTGACCTTCCCCACTTTAATATCCGAAAGCTCATCGGCTATTTCATCCACAATTGGTGACACCATGCGGCACGGCCCGCACCACTCTGCCCAGAAATCTACCAGTACCGGTTTATCGGACTTAAGTACTTCTTGTTCAAAATTATTTTTAGTAAGGTTAATAGTTCCCATACAAATCCCTCTTTCTTTCTATATTTTATAAGTGGATTGTACCGGAAATATTGCATTCCCTCCGTGACATTATCACTATAGAGAATTTTTTTTCTGTAGGAGTATTCCTTTATGTGGATGATACTGAAACATTTACCACATCCTTAGGATTCAATTCTTTGCAATAACCTTGGTTCCAATATTATCAGGCGGTGTTGTTTTGCCAAAAATAGAATTGTACAACCGGAAACCACCGCTTAAGTTATAGGCATCAAATCCGTTGCCGGTTAAAATCCGTGCGGCAACATATCCCCGCATCCCAACCTGACAGGTGACGTATACTTTTTTGGTTTTATCAAGTTCATCAAGCCGGTCCCGCAGCTCATCCACCGGTATATTGATGAAACCTTCCATGTGCCCGTTCCGATACTCCACCGGTGTTCGGGTATCCAGCAGGATCACACTGCCGTCACGGGGAAGTTCCGGTACCTGGTACCAGTGAATGTTCTTTACTTTTCCGGTGAGAATATTTTCGATTACAAAACCGGCCATATTGACAGGGTCTTTCGCTGATGAATAGGGCGGAGCATAGCACAGCTCCAGCTTTGTTAAGTCATGGGCTGTCATTCCGGCGCGGATCGCTGTTGCCAGCACGTCGCAGCGTTTATCGACCCCTTCATACCCCACAATTTGAGCCCCCAGGATCTTACCGGTCTTTTTGTCAAAAATGGTTTTCACAGACATATTCACAGCACCGGGATAATAGCTGGCATGGCTCGCTGAATAGGTAAAAGATTTATCATAATCAAGCCCCAGTTTTCCGGCGGCTTTTTCATTGATTCCGGTGGTTGCCACTGTCATATCAAATATTTTTAAGATTGCGGAACCCTGGGTTCCTTCGAACTCTGACGGGATACCGCAGATATTGTCTGCGGCAATACGCCCCTGCTTATTGGCCGGGCCGGCAAGGGGGATAAAACTGTTTTGACCGGTAACAAAGTCGTTAACCTCGATGGCATCCCCAACTGCATAAATATTCTCATGTGAGGTCTGCATGAATTGATTGACAACAATGCAGCCTCGGTCATTTACCTTCAGCCCGGCGGCCCTCACAATATCACTTTCGGGGCGTACTCCTGCTGCCATGATCAATATATCGGCAATGATTTCACCCTCCCGCAGCTTAACGGATAATCCTTCCTCACAATCGCTGACACCCTGCACCGCATTCTCCAGTAATAACCCAACGCCTTTTTGCTCCAGATAGTTATGCACATCACAGGCCATATCAAAATCCAATGGTGCAATCACATGATCCGCCATCTCCACCAGGGTTACGTCAAGACCCAGGTTCTTCAAGTTCTCCGACATTTCAATGCCAATGTATCCGCCACCCACAACAACTGCACGTCTGGGCGCCTTTTGTTCCACATACGTTTTGATTTTCTCCGTATCAGGAATATTTCTCAGGGTAAAAATTTTGTTGTTGTCCGCTCCTTCGATCTTCGACATAATCGGTGCGGCTCCGGGGGAAAGAATCAGTTTATCGTAGCTTTCGGTGTACACCTCACCGGTGGCAATTTTTTTAACGGTAACGTAATTTTTTTCTTTATCAATAGAGGTTACTTCCTGTAATACCCTGACATCCACACGAAAGCGGGCATGAAAACTATCCGGTGTCTGTAAAGTCAATGCGGATTTTTCTTTGATTTCACCACCGATATAATACGGCAGACCGCAGTTGGCAAAGGAAATATATTCACCCCGTTCAAACATGATAATTTCCGCAGTTTCATCAAGGCGCCTAAGTCTTGCGGCGGCGGATGCACCTCCCGCCACACCACCGACAATCAGTATTTTTTTCATGCAGGTATCCTCCCCTTATCCTTTGACAGTTTGATATGGCCAGTTTACAATACCGCCAAAACTGAAAGCATTGGTGTAACCCATTTGCTTAAGCTGCTTTACGGCATTTCCGGCCCGCATCCCGCTTTGGCAGTAGACCAGAATCGGAACATTTTTATCCGGCAGTTCTGCCTCCGCCCGTTGTTTAATATTATCCACAGGGAGCAGTTTGGCCCCGTCAATGTGTATTTTCTTGTATTCCTCGTGAGTACGTACATCCAAAAGCACAGCGTCCTTCCGGCTGTCCAGTATCTGATGTGCTTCTTCCGGTGATATAGTTGCATTTTTTGAAAATAACATGGCTTTCCTCCCATCAATTTCTTTTACTGGTCGATTGCTGCTATAAAGTTCAGAACCCGGGCATTAAAGTCTTTTGCCTCTTCATACGCAGCATGCCCAAGACCCTGATATATATGCAATTCACTTCCGCTAATCTTTTGTGCTATTTCATCTGCCGCATTTACGCCCACAATCTTGTCACAGTCACCGCCGATAACCAGTGTCGGACACTCAATCTTTGCCAATTCATCATAGGCATTATGACCAATACAGGATTTCGCCTGAATGAGAAATCTGCCGAAGTCTTTAGGTTTTCCGATTTTGCTGAGAATGGGGTAGAGGATACAATATCTTTTAAGATATTTCTCGGAGTAGGATTTTTCCGCAGTATCGATAATAAGTCGCTTGTAATCACCGGACTTGGCCATTTCGATCCAATCAGTTATCACTTCTTGCACAATGTCATTTTTCCTTGAAAGGGTAACTGCCAATACCAGCCGGTTCACCATTTCGGGAGCTTCGATTGCCACATATTGGGCGATCATCCCGCCTTGAGATATCCCCACAACATTGGCCTTATCAATACCAAGTATTTTCATCGCCTTGATTTGATCTTTCGCCATGTCCCTGGTGGAATATCCTTCTTCAAATCGGTTCTTTCTGCTGAAAACATAGACTTTGTAATCCTTTGCATAGGCTCTGTATGCCAGGGCAAAGGGAAGAGCGGTTCCTTTTACCGTTGTCAGTCCATCACCCAGTCCCGGCAGCATAATCAGATTTTCTTTTCCTTTTCCGAAGGAGATATAATCCATATCCGTATTTCCGATTTTCACACTGCCATTCTTCGCATTTAAAAACATAATTTTCCTCATCAATTACTAATTCTTATCCAAAAACTTACTTGCCAGTTTATATACCTGCTTCATTTCTTTTGAAGCCAAATCCCACCCGGCTAATTCAGCCGCAACCAAATCACCATGCTTCTTACTGATATCTCTTAACGCATTTCCGATAGACTTCCGTACATACTCGCTTTCATCTTCTTTATGAGCACTTAACAACTCAATGGCAGCATGGGGATGATCTTTAAAATACGGGCGGCTTGTCCATATTCTCAATCCTTCCGAAACAGCTCTGCGAACATTGGCACAATCACTGACAAGCCATTCTTTGATCAACGGCAAAGCCTTTTCATAACCAATGATCTTACAGTGATTATCAAATGCCATTGCTAAAATCTCCTGCACCTTCCAGCTGTTATGTTTACTGACAGTATCTTTCAAAAAAGTCAGTGCCTGGGCATTTTCATGTGCGGAATAACCTAACAGAAATACTCCGACCTCCTGTATCTGAAAGTTATCCGATTGATAGAGCTCCAGACCTGTATCGTAGCACTCTTCCAAAGTATGGGCTTTATAATATTTCTCTGCCTCTGTTTTGATCAGCTTTAAACTATCCTTTTCAGGTATCAGTTCAGATAAATATTGAATATAATCCTGCATCTTTCTCCTCCTTCCAGTCACATTTATACTTTTATCAGAACCCTTGCTATATACAACCCCACTGCAACACTAATCAGGCTGAGGAATAAATTCAACATAATATTCACTACTGCTGCCAAATATTTCCCGTCCTGAAAAAACACCACCGTTTCAAGACTAAAAGTAGAAAATGTACTTAATCCGCCCAAAAAACCCGTTGTCAGAAAGAGTTTTGTTCTAGACGGTATCTTCACCGCCTGCTGTTCAAGTCCTATTATAAATCCAATCAACAATCCGGCAATCACATTTGACAGCAATGTGCCAAAAGGAAATTTATCAAAATAATTCTGCATTACCTTCGTTAAAGCAAACCGCCCGCATGATCCTATAAATCCACCCATGCCTACAGCAATAATTTCAAACATAATATCACCACCAATCCCCAAATCAGTACAATCGGTATCGCATAATACCATTTCTTTGGTTTCCCATCAGCCCAAAGGCCAGCTGCCTCTATCCGGCATTCTTCGAAAACTTCGGCTGGAATCAGCTTAACCGTAAGTGCCACCAGTCCCGGCAGGATAAGCAAATCATCCAGATAACCAAGCACCGGAATAAAATCCGGTATCAGATCTATGGGAGAAAGTGCATAGGCTACAGTCAATCCGGCAAAGATTTTAGCCGCTATAGGCGTATCCTTTCTTCTTAATGCCAAAAATAAAGCGGGTATATCTGTTTTTAATTTTTTGCTTTTTCTTTTAAGTTCATTTGTAATTCTCCGCTATCCATATCACTTCATAAATTTTACCATGCCGAAAGCAAATAGTATACCTAAAACTTGTGTCCATTCTTGTGACAACATAAACTTTCAGGTATAATGTTTATATTCCACACTAATGAATTTATAGGAGGTTCCTCACATGAATCTAAATGATTTTCTATCTGAACTAAATCTGAATGGCCGGGCACTTTCCATTTCTCTGGAAGACCAGCTTCCAGGTGACAATGCAGCGCAAAAAAATGCTTGTACACTTTCCTTACTGCAAGATGCCCTTGCCGGAAAAACCGTATGTTTCCATGGTGGAATGAAAGGCTGCCCCGGTGCCATGCGTGGGATGGGGTTTTTTGACGGGGTTCCCCCAATCAAGGGCGGTTTCGGTAATTTTATTGCCAACGGCTGTGGTGAGGGATTTCCCGAAGGGGAACGAATCAAGCAGTCTGCTGAGATTGGTGAAGAAATGTTAGCCTCACAGCCCACCGGCGTACTGGACGGCAAGCAATATATTGTTGTGAAACCTTTAGATGTAGAGAGTGCTTCCGCTCTGGTCACCTTTTTGTGTACTCCTGACCAGTTGTCAGCTCTTATACATTTGTTTTGTTATCGCAGAAGTGATTACGACTCGGTTATTGCTCCCATGAGCTCCGGCTGTGCCTCACTTTTTAGAATCCCTTTTGATGAAAGCAAAAAGGAAAATCCACGGGCAGTAATCGGCAATGTTGATATCTTTTCACGAGTGATATTTGACAAAAATTCTTTCTTCTTTACCATACCCACAAAGATCTTCAGGCAGATGTTAGAGGATGCCGATACCAGCTTTATAACGGCGAAAAAGTGGAAAGAATTACATGCACGAATCCGTTAACCGCATAATCCGTTCCGTACAATCAGCTTCCCGTACTTCCTTCTTTCGCCAGCTATCCGAGAGAGGGAAGTACACTTTATCGTTAACGCTGCTGCCCATATCCCATCTGCCATTTTCATTTCTATTCTCTTCCAGCCATTCCGCTACAAATCGAAGCTTATCCTTACCTGTTTTATATCTTACCAGCAATTCAATAGCTCCAAGATAACAACTGGCTTCCCTGCCCTGAAAAACCTGCGGAAGGTCATAAAGCCTGCCGTCATAGACATAATACATTCCTGTTTCCTTATTCAGGACATATTCAAGAAACAACGGCTCTATTTTTTCGTCCAGACAATCCACCAAAAGTGAAACCGGATAAAAATGAACGAAATCAACTAAGCGGCCGCCTCTTGGCTTCAGGCCCATAATGTCCTGATATGCTTTACAATATTCTTCATGATTATACTGACCCTGGGCAAAAGCCGCCGATACAATCTCTGCCCACTTCCCGGCAACTGCATTAGCCACGGTGTTATCTTTGGTAAAAATTCTGATCCAGGTGGATAGCATCAGACTTGTATATATGTCCCAATCATGTATTACTTCTCTTCGGTCGGGAATTTCTTTTTTCCCGGTCAGACAGTCGTCCATATAGTTCACTGCCTTTTGGATGCATTCATCTTCTATGGTATAACCCAAAACCCGTAACCGCCGGATGGCCTGCTCGGTTGTTATCGGCGAATTATAGCGCTGCGAAAGAGAATGAAAGCACCCCCATTTACCGTCATCCTCCTGTAATGCAATAATATCTCTTGCCCACTTTGTGTCTTTATGTATATTCATCTGATGGTAGAAACCGTTTAAATGTTCATTGTGTTTTTGGTATACCATATTCAGCACGTTCTCCTTAATCCAAATCTCATCACCGGTGATATTGATTTCATATTCCTCCAGGGTTTTCTGATCATACTGTCTTAGCAAATCTTCATATTCTTCAGGGTTTTTCCTGGGAAAACGAATCACCGAATCCTGTTTACTTACAAACTCAAACCCTGCCTCTTTCAGCATACCGTCAAACTCTTCATATGTATAAAATTTTATATGCCCATCTGCTTTTTTCTGCATAAAGCAATCAACAAAGCGAGCCGCATCACTCTGATTCGGTGTGGGATCAGAGATTACTAATTTCCCGCCTTTCTTCAATACCCGGTGCATTTCCCCAAAGCTAACTTTCAGATTTGGGAAATGGTGCAAAGCATATCGTGTAACAATAGTATCAAAACTGTTATCTTCAAAAGGAAAGACAATCCCGTCATAAGCTGTAAATTCTAAATTAGAATACCCTTCTGCCAAAGCTCTTTGTCGGTTTCTTTCCAATGTATCCGCAACTATATCTATCCCGATAACTTTGCAATCCGTTTCATAGTCGGCGATGGCAAATGCCATATAACCGCTTCCGGTTCCCAAGTCCAGAATAGTATCCCCTTTATTGGGATACACCAGTTCCAAAAGCATTTTCAGATGTGTCTCATCTGCTGTCTGCTTATTATAAAATGCCGCTTCCTGAAAGCTTTCCTCAAAGCCCCTGCGTGTTTTATCCATACTCTTTTCGAAACCCATACTGCTCTCCTCACTTATGCTGTACTGCTGATTTTTATCTTATCATGTTAAAATCAAACAGTCTACCATGTTGAATTCGGTCACAATTATTTATTTCCGGTCATATAATGTACTAAATGAAGATATCAGGAGTACTTATGGATTCAAAAAATCAACGGTATTGTATTCCTTTTGGTAATGGAGCAATTTGCATAGATAGTAAAAATTCAAACCGCCCACCCGGGCCGCCCAGACCACCCCGGCCGCCTCACCCTCCCGGGCCATGGGGTCCTCCCCCGCCGCCACCCAGACCTTGGGGACCACCCCCGCCACCTCCGCCCGGACCTTGGGGACCACCCCCGCCGCCTCCACCCAGACCTTGGGGGCCTCCTCCTCCGCCTCCACCCGGACGTAGAGATCGTCCGTATTAAATCATTACCGGTAAGCCTGATACCGCCCTTTAAATGTAGGGCGGTATTGGCGTTCTATGCTTAATATGCTACAATTATGTTTAGTGGCTATAACTGTAGATTTCCATAAGGAGTGCCTTAATGATTACGATTGAAAATATTACCCAATATGCGGGAAAGAACATCAGCCGCCAGGATAATTGCTTGTATATTTCCCCAAATACTGTTTTGTGCCCCTACATTTCTCACTATTGTATATCTTTTCCAACACCTCAAACCATGTCCGAAAGCTATACTGTTTTGCCTTCAGCCAATTCGGTTTTAGGCATATTATTAAAAAATGGGCAATTCACCTCCTTTTGTAGCGGGACAAGCTCGAAAGTAGCCGTTGTGGGAAGTTTTGCCAATAAACACTCGATGCTCTTGCTGGTAAAATTCCGAGCCGGCGGCTTCTTCCCTTTTTACGGCTTTTCGCAAGTTGAATTAGTCGATTCATCAGTGGACTTAAGCTACATTGATAAAATGCTCCCCGATGAGATTATAAACGGAATAGTAAAGTCAAAACGAATCGAAGAATTAATTGCCGCCCTTGATACTATTTTTATAAAACGTTTGAAAAACAGTAATAATTCTATTGAAGCTTCTATTAACAAAATAATCACGCTCAACGGCAATATTACCACCAAGCAATTAAGTGAAGAGCTTTATTACAGCGAAAAGCATATCCGGCGATTGTTTCTACAGTGTGTTGGCGTTCCGACCAAAACGTTTCTAAGAATTGCACGGATTAACTATGTGCTGCAATTATTAAATGAAAATCATGCGGAGTTTTTGGATATTGTCCAAAATGCGGGATACTATGATCAGTCACACCTTATCCATGATTTTAAAGATATCTTGAATCTGACACCTACTGAATATATCGAAAATATGTCCTTTTTTTACAATGCGGAGTCCGTTTAATAATGTAATATTAGATTAAAAACAAATAGTTAAGCGAGGTATTTAATGTGAAAAAACTTTCAAAAAAAGTTCAATTCGAAATCATCAACTGGATTTACCGCAATGCAAGGCCTCTTGATCTGGCCTTATGGCAATATCATTTCGAAAATGGCAGTAAAGAAAACATTCTGCGAATTTTGCAATGCTATCAGAATAGTGATGGCGGCTTTGGCAACACCATTGATCCCGATAGCTGGAATCCGGATTCCACACCTTATAATGCCCAAATCGTGATCAGAATGCTGCGGCAGATAGACTTTATTGATCTATCACATCCCATCTATCAAGGTATCCTTCGATATCTTGAAAATACCCAATATAAGTCCGAATATGGCTGGTTCTTCACTATACCTTCCAATGACAATTATCCTCATGGGGTTTGGTGGAGTTATAATCCGGATACGAATATTTTTCAAAATGTCGGAACAACTGCCAGTTTATGCGGATTTATTCTGCGTTATGGAGAAATATCTTCCCGGCTGTATCATATTGCCGAAGAATATGTTGTTATGCTGATAAGCAGACTTAAGTCCGAAATCGAGCATGGTGACATGGGTGTGGGCGGCTACTGTGAATTGCTGGAAGATATCAAGGCGGCCGGCTTATCTGATGAGTATGATACTGAATATCTGGAAGAAAAGGTTTCTTTCTTAATAAATGAAAAGATAAACAATGAAAAAGATAATTTTATGGCTAACCCCTTAGAATTTGTCTTCTCTCCTGACAGTAAATATTATGACGAAAACCGGCAGGCGGTTGAGCAGGCCTTAGATGAAATAATTGACAGCAAGCCCTCGAATGATGTATGGGGCATTCCATGGGAATGGTATAACGAATATACCGCTTCCAAAAATTATGCACTCAGTGAAAATTGGTGGAAAGCGGCCAAGGCTGTTGATAAGATGATTCAATTGCGAAACTTCGGTCGATTAGAATAAACAGATGTTGCATTCAGCCGCAATTATTTATGCTGGGGGATACCGATCGACTCTCTGATTGAGTGTTATCGGCATCCCCCAGCATCGCTTGCTAAAGATTGATATACCTTTTATTTTACAATTTGGAATACCCATAGCCGTTCACCATTGCATCCAGCTTCTGCTTCGCCTTGCACATGGGACAGTTATGCGGCTCGTAGACCTGATAGCTGGGTACATCGGATATGTCGAACATGGATTCCACCTTAATCCCTTTGATGGAAGAAATCGCACTGAATACGGAGAAAATCGCCTGGATCTTACCGCCGTAATATTCAATACATTCCACACTTCTGCTCAGTGTCTTACCGGTGGTGGTAGTGCCCAGCAGAAGGATAATATTCTTGTTGGTAATAGCACCCACCAGGTTATCTCGGAAGATCATCTGGTTATTCATGTTGAACTCCGGTGTTACCACATAAGTGGTGCTGTGCATGTTCATGGATGGAAAACTCCCTTTTTCCAGTTCTTCCGCCAGGTATGCGCCGATCACTTCACAGCCGTCCAGACAGCAAATGGTATCTACCACCGTGTCCATCTGAAGTCGCCGGACGAAAGCTTCACTTACGGCGGCAGCTTCGGAGCGTCTTGTTTTAAGTCCTGTCATGTCCACATAATAGTTAATGTGGGAGTGGCTGGTTGCAAAATGTCCCGGAATTGCTCTGAGAATAATGTTGTTGCCTGATCTTGAATAGAACTTCATTGCTTTATTATCCATACCTTCTCCTCCTCTGTGCGACCCTTAATGTGATACTTTTATTATATATGTTTGCCCATGCATTTACAAGAAAAAAGTTTATTGACATTCACAGATTGTGATGATATTATTTAATTAGCTTAACCGGTTAAGTATTGCTGAAACCGGCTCTTTTTTAACTTTTAACTTAATCGCTTAAGCTCTGCTGTTGGTGTAAAAAATGAAGGAGGTCAGAAATGGGAAGTAAAATGAAAAAGAAAACAATTTGGGTATGGATGGCAAGTATTATTTTAGCGGCCGGCATCCTGGGCGGATGCGGTGAAAATGTCGAGGAAACAGACAAAATAACGGTAACCTTTTATGATACGGATCAAACCGTAGTCTTAAAAACCGAAGAAGTTGCCAAGGGGGGCAAGGTAACTTATTTCGAACCGGAAAAAGAGGGTTATACCTTTATGAGATGGTATGCTACACCCAGTCTGTCACATGAATTTGATTTTGACACGGCAATTACCGAGAACACTTCTGTCTATAGCGGCTTTGTAAGCTCTCAGGCAGATACAAGGGAATATGCAATTGTGGGCAACGGCACCAGTCCGGCACTGCTGGCTTCCAGTTGGGGCACTGTAATTAATGATGAACATAAAATGACCAGGGATCCGGCCAAAAATGAGTATAGCATTACCCTGGATTTATATGCGGGAGATGAATTTCAGTTTGCCAACAATTCCTCCTGGCACGGTCAGCGCGGATACGGATATATGACAACCATCGAACAGGATGGAAAAGAGTATTTTGCCAATGCCGGCGGTCTGGGCGAAACCAGTACCAAACGATCCAATATCAAGGTGGCTGTAACCGGTAATTATACCTTCACCCTGACAACTTTTCCGGCTGAAGATACTTATGAAACAGATAATGTAAATTACACCGAGGAGAGCAAAGAATCCTTTAATATTAATCCCTATGATACTATTTTATGGACTTATAACGGTGAACTGGCCCAAGAAGCTGTGGCAATGGAGACAAGTTATTACATCAAAGGTGCCGGGATTACCGGATGGCAGGACAAATATACCGCACAGACCGGTTTTACCCGGGAAGAGGGTCTTTATAAGTTTACTGCCCCTTTAAAAGCCGGTGAGGAATTCCTGTTTACTTCTATGGTAACTGTGGATAATACCCAGACCGTGGGCACCGAATACATCCGCTATTCTAATTTGGATGAGGCTTCACAGGAATTATTTGACAAAACGGATAGTTTTAATATGATCGCCAAGGAAGATGGTACCTATACCTTTTCCTATGACAAGGAAAGCACTGTCTTATCGGTAACATATGACAGTAAGTTTATTGAGCCATATGACTATTATGTCAAAGGAAGTTTCGGCGGTACCGAATGGGGTACGGAGGGCAATGCGGATTATCAGTTAGTGGAAAAAGAAGCGGGCTCCTATGTGTATACCTTAGATGCTGTCACATTAGAAGCCGGGGATGAACTGGGGCTTCAGAGTATGAAAGACGGTGAAAGAATTACTTTTTACAACTTCGACTATATGAAAGCCGCCGCTGATGATAATGCAAACGGTAACTTTGAACCCAAAGATGACGGACACGGCAATATCGTGGTAACCACAGCCGGAACATACGGAATATCCTTTAATGCCTACACCGGTGAGATTATTTTCACCCAAGGATAAACGAATCAGACCAAAATGGAATGCTCCTTGACGGGTACCCGGTTTATGGCGCATTCCATGCATTCTAAAACTTTATCGAATTTAGCCTGTGTAAGGGACGGATAGTAAAAAAGACGGCCGGAGGCGGACAGCAGATTAGCGATTGTATGCTCTGTTGTAACAACATTTTCCTCCTGCAGAGTAAGGATATCCGCCGGAGAATTGATTGTCACCACGCTGGGAAATAATTCTACCAGCAATTCCCTGCGTTTGTCATTGATCGTTTCCAATGCGGCAAACACAAAATCCTTACCGTCAAAATGTCTTGATGCATCTTCCCTTATGCGGGCATAATCAGAAATTACCTGAAAAAATAACGGATCATTGATAAATCCGTCAATAGAGAGTAACGGGACAAAATTATGATCACCCAGATTATGAAAGTCCATTGCCTTCACATCATAGCAGATAATCGCATCAACATTGTCGATCTGCTTGAAAACATTCGGGCAAAGGTGGATCAGAGAATAGCCGTGCTGATGTAATAGTGCAGCAAAATCATTTAAAAAATAAAGTTGCTCGGCACATTTAAATGGCGAAGTACCGGCCGGAAGATATACCGCAATGTTACGGCTTCTGTTGGTAGCCAGCGCTTTTGCGGACTGGTTCGGCGTATAATTGAGCAGGTTAACAATCTGAAGGACCTTTTTACGGGTTTCTTCACTTATCCTCTGCTCCGTGCGGTTATTCAAAATGTAGGAAACCGTTGCCACCGATACGCCGGCTTCTCTGGCAATGTCTTTCATTGTGATTTTAGTCTTCATGTATTCTTTATATAGTTTTTTTATTTTTTTGTCAATAGAAAGGTTTACATTATGAATGAACAGGCACTACTACATATGCCGGAGTCAAATTACTGTTTTGCTACCGGCAGGAATCGCCTGAAGCTTCGCTTGCGGATGCAGCGGGGCGAACAGGTGGAAGCAGTAAAGGTGATATACGGCTGTAAATATGATTACAGCACCATCCGAAAAGAGAAGGAGCTGCCTCTGCGGTACCGGGACCGGCTGTATGATTATTATGAAGTCGAATTGTTACTTGAGGATGTCCGATTGGCTTATATCTTTCAGATTACCTTTGACGGCCGGCAGCATTATTATTCTGAGGACGGATTGACTTCCACATACGATTTTGAACAGGGATATTACAATTTTTTTCAGGTTCCTTATCTTAATGAAGCAGATTTTTTCCCGGTCGTGGAATGGATGAAAAGTGCAGTTTTTTATCAGATTTTTATAGATCGGTTTTATCAGGGAAATAAAGCTAAGGATACCTCTTACATTAACATGAAGTGGGGCGATAAACCGACACCTTATCGTTTTGCCGGGGGCGATCTGCAGGGAATTACGCAAAAGCTTGATTACATAAAAGGGTTGGGTGCAAATGCCATATATCTGACACCCGTTTTCTCATCTCCCTCTAATCATAAGTATGATATTATAGATTATAAAATCATAGATCCCCAGTTTGGCAATGAAGAAGCGTTAAAAGAGCTGGTAGCGTCTGCTCATAAAAGAGGAATGCGCGTTGTTTTGGATGCTGTGTTCAACCATGCCGGCAGCCAACTGATGCAATTTCAGGATGTGCTGCAAAAAGGACGGAAATCCCCCTATCACGGCTGGTTTTTGATCCGGGGCGATAAACCGACGGCACAGCCTCTTAATTATGAATGTTTTGGTGCCTGTACCTATATGCCCAAGTTAAATACTTCCAATCCTGAGGTGGAAAAGTTCCTGCTGGATATTGCCTGTCACTACATTGAAGAATACGATATAGACGGATGGCGGCTGGATGTATCCGATGAGATATCCCATCATTTTTGGCGAAACTTTCGCCGGGAAGTCAAAATGCGGAAACCGGATTGTGTGATTATCGGTGAAAACTGGCATAATGCTTATCCCTTTTTAATGGGGGATCAATATGACAGTATTATGAATTATTCCTTTACCAAAGCGGCTCTGGACTACTTTGCCTTTCAGGTCTTTGAGGCAGATGACTATGCCCATAAGCTGAATTCCATCCTGATGCGCAATAGTCAGATGGTTAACGAAATGATGTTGAATTTATTGGATTCTCATGATACCTTCCGTTTTTATACACAGGTTAAGAAGGATAAAAATAAGGTTCTGGCCGCCCTTGCGGTAATGGTTTGCTTTGTGGGTGCTCCCTGTATTTACTATGGTACGGAAATCCCCATGGAGGGAGGCTATGACCCGGACAGCCGGCGAACCTTTGATTGGAATGAAGCCAATCATGATTTGGGCTTTCGGGAAAAAGTGAAAGAGCTTCTGGAGTTGCGGAAGGAAAAGATCATCAGGGAAGGGGAGATAAAAATCTATGCGGAAGACGGCTTATTGATATTAGAGCGTTTTCAGGAAACTGATCGAATGGTGCTGTACTATAACGGAAGTAATCATGAATGGTCAAGAGAATATTTTGTCAAAGATATGACCGTATCCGCAGAAAATAATGTTGAAAATCAGATACTGAAACCAGGGGGGTTTGTTATTTTAAAAAGTTTGGGAGAGTGAGGTATTAGATGAAAAAGAAATGTATTACCATTTTAATAGCAGGGGTCATAGGGATGCAGCTTTTTAGCGGCTGCGGAGCAACGGGCAGTGACAGTCAGCCGGCCGCCGGCGAACATGTGGAAGGCGGCACGGTCAGCCCGCTTTTTACCGGTAAATTGGAAGAAAACGTAACTATCCGGGTGTTGGAAAATGATACGGCTATCGAAAGAGGCTATTTTGCCGCTCTGATCGAGGCCTTTAATGAGGCATATGCGGATTATGGTATTCAGGCGGTAGACGCCAATATGGATCAATATCTGGATCTGGCCAATGACGGCCCTTACGGTTATGGTCCGGATGTATTGTATCAGGCCAACGATATCCTGATGAAATATGTGGCGGGTAAGCATATCCTCCCGCTGCCGGTGGAAACCCTGGATTGTTACGGGCAAGTACCGGAAGCGGCCTGGGCTGCCTATCAGGCCCCGATCGACGGGAAAGTTTATACCTGTGGTGTTCCCGTAAACGTCCAGGCACCCATGCTTTATTACCGGAAGGATCTGCTGCCGGAAAACTGGCCCCAGGAATGGGATGATAACCAGAACAATATTCCGGATATGCTGGAAAGCTGGAATGATATGTTTGCCTTTTCCCAGGAAATCCGCCAGACGGATGCCAGCCGGTATGGCTTTATGCAGTCCATCTATGAGGTATACTTTTCCTCCGGTTATCTGTTTTCTTACGGCGGCTATGTATTCGGTAACAATAATACCGATCCCGAAGATATCGGCTTTGGTGCCGCTGACGCACAAAAGGGTGCCTGGGTGCTGAAGCAGCTTGCTTCTGTTATGAATGAGGAAACCATTGATGATACGATAACCAGAAATGCCTACAGCAAGCTGGGGGCCGGTACCTATTTTGCCGTTATTTCCACCCCCGATACTTATACAACTTTTCTAAAAGAGCTGTCACTGGGCTATCAGAAGGAGGGGTTAAGTCAGGAGGAAGCGGATGCCAAAGCCAAAGAAAATCTGGTCATCACTACCCTGCCGATGCTTCCGGAAAGCGGTGATCTGTCCGAAGAAAATCCCACATTGATTACCAATAAGACCATGGGAGGCATGAACGGATATGCCGTCAGCGCCTATACCAAGGCTCCTAATGCCTGTCTGGCTTTCGTGGATTTTGCCAGCAGTTATGAGATGATGATGTTAAGGAGCGAATACCTTGGGATTGCCCCGGCCAGAAGCGATGCGGCGAAACAGGCGGGTGAAATGTCCAGTCTTTTATTTGCCCGGCTGGAAGAAGGCAATATTATGATTATGCCTTCCGTTACTGCCGTAGCTCAGATCTGGACACCGGCACAGACTTTCTTTTCCGATATCGCCAAGGATGCTTTCCGGCCGGCTGCAGAGCAAAAATATATGGGTTCAGGCTCCTTTCAGGAGGGACTGGATGCCATGTGCAAGCAAATCTATGATGCCATATTCACACTAAGCACTTCAAATTAGCAGGTGGAAACGAATGGGAATAAAGACGGATAAAAAAAATTTGATTGCTTCTTCCTTTATCATGGGACTGGGGCAGATGATGTATGGTCAGTATGTAAAGGGGTTGCTCTATATGCTGGTGATGGCGGGCGGTATTGCTTACTTTGCCGCCTGCGGCATCACCGCGATAAAAGGTTTCTTTACCTTAGGTACGGTAAAGGCCGATGCCTGGCAGGGGACAGCCGGAGATAATTCTATCGTGATGTTGATCATGGGTATTTTTACTTTTATTTTGGCTGCCTTGCTTGTGGGTATTTACCTGTCCAATATTAATGATGTTAAAAGGACTGCTGCCCTGGTCAAAAAAGGCCAGGCGCCGACTACTTTTAAAGATGAACTGATGCAATTGCTGGACAAAAAATTTTATCTCAGTGTGCTGTTTTTACCGGTGATCGGTGTCAGTATTTTTAATATCGTTCCGATTATCTTTATGATATTTATTGCATTTACCAATTATGGGGGCAATATCGTGCCCCCGGAGCTGGTGGACTGGACGGGCTTTCGTAATTTTAAGACCCTGCTCTCGCTGTCACAGTTTGCTCCGACTTTTTTTAATATATTAGGATGGAATGTTTTATGGGCCGCTGCCGCTACCGCCATCAATTATTTTGGTGGTTTGGGCCTGGCACTGCTGCTAAATAAAAAGTGTGTGAAGGGAAAAGCATTTTTCCGTTTCTTTCCGGTTCTTGCCTATGCCATTCCGGGCTTTATTACCTTGCTTGCCTTCAAATTCATGTTTTCCTACGGCGGCCCCATTAACCAGATCATTACCGATATGGGGAAACCGGCGGTGGGGTTTTTGGATCTGGATGCTAAATGGATTGCCAGGACGATCGGTCTGCTGGTAAATGCCTGGATCAGTATTCCCACTACTATGCTGTTAGCTACCGGAATTCTTGCCAATTTGGATGAGACTCTTTTTGAAGCGGCAAGGCTGGACGGTGCCGGACGGTTTAAACAATTTCGGGCCATTACATTGCCCTTTGTCCTCTTTTCCACCACTCCGGTTCTGATCAGCCAGTTTACGGGGAATTTCAATAATTTCGGGATTTTCTACTTCCTGCGGGGAGGACTTTATATGGACGGCTATTTTCTTGCCAGTGATACCGACCTTTTGATCAACTGGCTTTATAACCTTTCCATTGATAATAATTATTATAATATCGGTGCGGCAATCAGTCTGATTATTTTCCTGATCACCTCAGTCATCTCGCTGGGGGTATATGTAAGTTCGGCATCGTATAAGGAGGAGGACAGTTTCCGATGAAAAAAATAATGCATACTTTGGATGCCGCTGCCACATACGCGGTTTTGATTATCGTCGCCATCATTTTCCTGTTTCCCTGCCTGTGGCTGATCATGGCTTCCTTTTCCAAATCCGGAACCATCTATTCCTTTGACGGTTTCTTCCCCAGTGAATACAGTTGGGCAAGCTTTCATACCTTATTTACCGATACCGCCTTATACAATTACCCCAAGTGGTTTGGCAATACATTATTTATTGCCGTGATAAGCTGTATTTTAAGTACCTTTTTGGTTATCTTAACCGCCTATACCATGTCCCGCTTTGAGTTCCGGGCCAGAAAACCCATTATGAAAATCACCCTGGTGCTGGGGATGTTTCCCTCCTTCATGGGCATGATCGCTGTTTATCTGTTGATGACACAATTCAATCTGATCAATAATCATTGGGGGCTGATCCTGATCTACAGTGCCGGCGCACCCATGGGATATTTGACTCAGAAAGGTTTTTTTGACACCATCCCCATGGCCATTGATGAGGCTGCGAAGATCGATGGGGCAACCAGTCTGACTACTTTTCTGAAAATCAACCTGCCGCTGTCAAAGCCGATTTTAGTATATACGGCTTTAACCTCCTTTACCTGGCCGTGGAGTGATTTTATCTTACCCAAGCTGCTGTTAAAGGAAAAGGATCTGTATACTGTGGCCGTGGGACTTATGAGCCTTTCGGAAACAGAATTTGCCCGTTTTGCGGCAGGTGCCGTTTTCATTGCCGTGCCGGTGGTATTTTTATACATTTTCCTGGTTAAATATATGGTTAACGGGTTAGCTTCTGCCGCTGTGAAAGGTTAAACTCCGGCGGCAGAGCCCTCCTTAATAATACAGGTTATCGTCATTAGCTACCTGGATATCCATGTAGTACCCGCCATGAGCCCCACACTGAATCCGCACATCACCCTTTTTCAGCGTTATGTTATATTCGGGAGCTTCCTCATACTCATTCACCAGTTCCCAGCCCTCCGCCACCATCTCATCGCGGTAGGCTTTGACATCATCTGCCACCGTCCCATAATAGCTTTCACCGGCAAATATCCAAAATGTAGGCAAACTGCCGGCCGGAGTATCAAGCGAAAGTTCCTCCTCAACCCGGTTGTAATCTTTGTCGTACCCATCCAGCCAGCCCGCTCCGAATAAAATACCGCACTGGGGCAGCTTAACGCCGGCCACCGTTTTGGGAAGCTCATAATAGGCTGGGGTAACCAGAAGGTACGCACCGATTTCATAGCCGTCGTCCGCCATATAATCGCTCCCGCGCAGATAAGCATAATAGTCATCGCCATAGTAAAAATGCCACACATCCCCATTGCCGTAATCTTCCTCAAAGTGCATCATCCATCCGGCTTCGGTGTAACCCCTGACCATTTCCTCCAGCTGCGCCTTAGAGCACTCAAAGTCCACACTGATGTATTCATAGTCTGTACCATCGATATGCATATCACCGATGGTTCCGGTTTCGCTCCACTTCTGACTCTTTTTGCCGTTATACTGCATCTCGGTAATCTTCATCCCTTCGGGCGGTGCAGGAACGGGATCGTACATCACACTCTCGTCCCACTTCCCGTTAATGTATCCGGAGTCATCTTCCTTATCCCAGTACCAGTCCTCGGCATAAAACATTTCCTCCAACCGGCTCCAGGCTTCGTTGGCATCATCAATATCCTTCTGAGTCAGAATCGAAGTGTCTCCGTTGAAGTCCTCTGAAGAGCTGTCCGCATCTTCTGATGTATCAGACTCACCACTGATTGCATCCTTCACAGCGTTCCGCACCGCCGCCCTGGCACCGCAGGCGACAAAGGAAAGCGCCAATATCACTACAAGTATGGCTATTAAATTCTTTTTCATAAATTCCTCCTATATTTTAACAATTTACTATGGCCGCACCACTGTAGTCTGCTCTACCGGAATCTTATCAATGGTACCATAGCATTTGGTCGTTACCGGCCCGCCGTTGGAACTGTAAATGGTCATCACCACATTGTTGTCCGGATAGACCTTGATGGTATAGGTAATGGGATTTTCAATGGTATCGTTCTCGGAATAACGCTCGTCAAATTTATAGATCATCGAACCGTTTGCGTAAATCCCAAAGGCCGTTCTGACATCAGCCGTAACATTCTTTCCGGCAGCATCCACCTCACTTTTACCATCCACTATCCCGCCCAGTATGCCATTCATCTGGAAATAACCGCTCAAATCACCCTCGGTCATGGGCATATCAAGGCTCCACCACATGGCCGCGGCTTCGCTGTCCTTCTCAAATTGTTTCTCATTGTCCAGATCATAAACATTACCCAGAAACGCTTCCATATAGGCCTGTTCTTCCGGACTCATCTCCGAATACTCACTGCCGCCGTTGACAATGGCTTCCACCATTTCCTCATCCAACCGGTCATATGGACTAAGCTTAAAAACAAATTCATCATTTTTAAACCAGCCGTCGGTATCATAGTCCACGCTGCCGCCCTGCAGGGTCAGCAAGGCCGACAGCCCGCCCATATCAGCACTGTAATCAAAATCAAACTCCCCAAAATAAGCACCGAACATATCCTCTCCGATATGGGAAGCGGAAAGGTTCACATTATATGTTGCGGTACAAAGCCCCATCACATTGATCTCATCTACATCATGAATGGTAATCGTCCAGACATAACCCACTTCCGGCGCATTCAGCCATTCATGCTCAATCTGCTCCAGATAGCTGGCACCTTCCGGAAGGGGAGCAATGGGACGCTTTTTTCCGCTTGGCGTAATACCGGTGGATTGCCCGCCGCCTGCTCCTTCCTTCATTGCACTGCCTGCCGCCCCTGTGTTGCCGGCTTCTGTGCTACCGGCCAACCCGGCAAGTGTTGCCCTGGTTTTATCCTGTACTGCTTTCTTAAAACCGCAGGCGGAGAGACCACAAATTAAAGTGACGGCCAACAAAAGTAATAAACCCTTTTTCATGGCTTCCTCCTTATTTGATAATGGTGAATCCGCCCACAAGCGGCAGCGGTTTCATTTGACCATTAACTGCATTGACAATCCCCACAATACATAAAATCGGCAGAACAAAACCGGTCAGTCCGATAATCATCATTAACAGCCAGCCAATATAAGGGATAAAAACCAGGATGGCCGATAAAATACCGTAAGCGATACTCCAGGTAATCGATGCAATGGCCATTACGGTTCCCTGATTTGTATGAAATTTGGCAAAAGCCGAGGTCTTATGAGCCCCTGTCAGCAACGGGATAAAAAACAGGATATATGCCAGAACGGCCATTGCTTTATTTTCCTGTGCGTCCTGAATGTCAGCCTGCATGGGTGCACCGGGCATAACCGGCGGTGTATAAACCTGCGGTTCGGGTGCTGCCGATACCGGTGTGGGTGGGGGCGCAGGCTGAGTGGGGGCGCCTCCCACCATCTGTCCGCATGAGGGACAGAATTTGATACCTTCCTGTATTTGAGTGCCGCAATTTCCGCAAAATGTCATTTATTTACTCCTCCTTATTGATAATTTCCGAATATATTAACAGTTGATTCATTGATATACTGCATAACCGCTTCCAGCATCCAGCTAAAGATAAAATAAAGTACTATCGATAGCACAAACCCAATAATCATAAAAACTAACATGGCTCGTGCAAAGTTTCGCCGGTTCAGATTCCCTGCGGCAAAAGCCATAATAATACAGGCTAGCCCGCCAATAATCGGAAGTCCAAACAACAGCATTGTCCCGATATAAGCTCCGGTTCCCATGACGGTACTGCTGCCACCGGACACTTGAGGTACGTTGCCGTTCATAACCGGTGGCTGTTGCTGTGGCGAAGCCGCAGGCATCGGTGGTGAAACCGGCTGATACGCTGTTGGTATTGGCGCCGGTGCCACGGCTGTAACCGGCTGAAGGGGAACTCCTGCCGGTGTCCCACAGGATGTGCAAAATTTTATGCCGGCGGGGATGTTTGCCCCGCACTTCGTACAAAATGCCATTTCATATCCTCCTCTTTTAAATCAAATTATTGCCGCAGTTGCCGCAAAATCGTACCGCCTGTGCATTCTTGCTTCCACACTTGGAACATTCCTTTAAGGCCATATTGGCCCCGCAGTTATTGCAGAACTTGCCCGTTCCGGCCGGTTTTCCGCAGGCGGGGCAAATCGTGGTCTTACTCTCAATATTCCCCTGCCAGACCGTAGCTGACTCCCCGGCCGTAGAAATGTTACGCTTCATGGCATCGGCACGGGTCTTGGCCACCAATACTTCCTGCCGTGGTGCACAGGATACGCAGAGGCCTTCGTCCTCATTCCAGCAGTGATCACAAACATATTTATTACATGCCGGACATCGGTGAAAGTGTTGCTTTGCCTCATTTTGGCTGTGTTCAAAAGCCCTTTCATGTTCTTTCTGCCATTCCGGTGACTTACCCTCGAATCGTTCGGAGAGTACGCTGCCGCCCCGCTGTGCGGCATATCCGATCTGACTGGCCTTGCCGCCTACCAGAGAGCCAAGAATACTGGCACCCTGTGCTGCACCCCGCAAAAATCCTTTCTTCTTATATGTATCAGATTCAATAAAGCTGGACTTGTAACCATCGCTGCAGATATCACAGTAAAAGGTAAACTGGAACCCGGCATCGGTAGAATTGTCCTGATAGTTCCTTGTAAATGCTCGCAGCATCTTTTATTTTCCTCCCATCCCTCGTTTAATTTTTTTCCCGCAGACCGTACATTTCTTATTTTCAAAAAACTGCAGCTCACCACAACGGGAATTGGTACAGTGGATCATCAGTCCGGCGCTGCATTTTTCACATCGTTCATCCGCAAAAGTGCTTTGGCCGCAGGTTGGACAAGTAACTGTAAGGCTTCGCCCACAACCGGAGCAGGCCGGCTGATCTTTTTTAATCTCCCGCAAACAGGTTGGGCAGTGATACCCAAACGGACTGCGGCTGCCGCATTTGGGGCAAAGGCGTGAATCACGTTCTACAAATTCACCGCAATGAATACAGGGCTGTTTGTATGTTGCCATTTTGACACCACTCCCTTCCTCTAATCCATTTGTCTGGCACCGCACTCACCGCAAAAGCGCATTCCCGGTGCAAGCGCAGCACCACAGGATACGCAAAATGAACCGCCCAGCTTGCTTCCGCATTCCTGACAGAAATTAACCCCCTCCGGATTTTTATGTCCGCAGGAAGGACATTTGCCGATTGCATCCTGGGCCTCTTTGGCCGCCTCCGCCTGCTCCTGCTCCTGCTTTGCTTCATTAAGGACTGCCTGGGCTGCTGCAATGTTTTGCTGAATAAGCTTTAACTTTGCATCCTCCGGCCATACCGAAGGGTTCTGGACATAAGCCTGCCGGCCGATTTCCTGCAGGATTTCGTTCTCCTGTTTTTGCAGATCAGCCAGTTCCGACTGTGCCACCAGCAGCTTCCCTTCCGGCGTATCCTTGGGTACCAGACCGGACTTTGCCAATCCGCCCATAATACCCCCTAAAGTTCCGCCGAGATTTCCAAAAAGATCATTTGCCATTTTCATTTCCTCCTTATATTAATTTTTGAATGGTTTTTGTGGCGCACAGACTGTACACATCATTACATCTTCATTGTAGTGATTATCACAGACCCAGCGTCCACACTTGTGACAACGGTTAAAATACGGCCTTGCTTCCTGCTCGGCAATTTTTTTTGCTTCACCGGCTGATGAAGCAATGATCCACCCGGTGGTATAACCGATATCACACAGGCAGCATAAGAATGTGAATTTTTCTTTCATAATGCTCTCCTTCTAAAAGCTTGACCCGGTCAGATTATTGCGATAAGATTATTACGATAAAGTGTTAATCTCATACGCCTACTATACATAAACTATTTATTCTTGTAATCACCCCTGGGGTGATTTTGAGCAAAAAAGGAGGAAAATTAGTGACAAAACGTTTAACGATACTTTTTTTATTTGTAATTTCCCTGCTTGTGGGATGTGACGGAGACAACAAAACAAAACTTGATCCTAAAAGCCCGGTAACCATAACGATGTGGCACAACTATGGGGGACAGATGCAAAGCACCATGGACGAGTTAGTTGACCAGTTCAACGATACCATCGGACGGGAAAAAGGGATTATTGTCAGTGTAACTGCCATATCCGCCTTTAAAGATGTGGAAGCTAATCTGAAGATGATTGCAGGCGGCGATCCCGGTGCACCGGAAATGCCCGATATTACCGTGGCTTATCCCAAGACAGCCCTATTTTTAACCAAAGAAGGGCTGCTGACAGAACTGGACGGGCAGTTTACAAAAGATGAGCTGGATGCTTATCTGCCTCAATTTATTGAAGAGGGGCGTCTGCCGGACGGCAAGCTCTATGTTTTTCCCATTGCCAAATCAACCGAAGTATTATTTGTTAATCAGACTTTATTTGACCGTTTTGCTGCCGATACCGGGGTAACCCTTGAAAGCCTTTCCACTTTTGAAGGAATTGCCAAAGCTGCAGCAAAGTTTGCCCAGTGGAACGACGATGATACCCGCTTCTTTTACACCGCAGATTCCTGGTTCTCCATTGCCCAGGTAGGTACTGCCCAGATGGGCGAAACGTTTATTGAACCGGAAAAGCTCCGCACCGATACCGCCGCTTTTGGACGTGTCTGGGATGTGTCCGCGCTTCCGGCTATTCAGGGCGGCTACGCGGTAAGCGACGGATATTCTTCCGATCTGTCTAAAACCGGAGAGATTATCTGTTCTACCGGTTCAACCGCCGGTATCCTGTTTTATGGGGATTCGGTGACATATCCTGACAATACCATTGAAGCAGTGGAGTACACTGTTTTGCCTTTTCCGGTTTTTGAGGGCGGAGAAAAAGTGGCACTTCAGCGCGGTGCCGGTATGGTGGTGGCCAAGTCCACACCCCAAAAGGAATATGCTGCCGCACTTTTCTTAAAATGGCTTACGCAGCCGGAACAAAATATGCGTTTTGTCTCCTCTACCGGCTATCTTCCGGTGACCAAAGCGGCTTTTGAAACCAATATGACCGGAGAAATCAAAACTGTGAAAAATCCCAATATTCGGAAGCTCCTGGAAGCAGCTACGGAGATGTACAATACCTATACTTTTGTAGTTGCACCCAACTATGAACAATACGATGCCATGAGTAAAGACTATGAAACCACAATTAAGCAGGCCATGCGCGATGGACGGACACAGGTCTTAAGCGGCAGCGATGCCTCTGAAACCAGCAATACTCTGTTGGAGGCGCTTCAATGAGAAATGGCGGACATACACTGCAGCGCCGCCTTTTTGCTTTTTTCCTGCTGTTTCTGGTAGCAATCATGTCGGGGCTGATGATTATCTTGCTGTCCGCCGGGGTTTTTTCCATGGGCCGCAAAGAAAGCCGGATATTTTTGGAAACCGAACTGAGCCATATTGCCGATGATGTTGTAAAGGAATTCGGAACACTTTCGGTAGAGGGCACAGCTCTTTCCCGGAAACTGACCGAACAGGCGGAACAAATCATGCAGGAGCAGCGTAGTAAAGGAGATTTTCCCGAGAATGCAGAATTGATCAATAACATTTTAGAAGCTTCTTCGGAGCCACTGCTGGCGGCCCTGGAAAAAAATACGTGCAGCGGGGTCTTTCTGGTGCTGGATGCTACCGTGGGCTCACACCAGCCGGGGGCGGAAAACTCCCGAGCCGGGGTCTTTTTTAAGAACATGGAGCCAAATGCTGTCAATAAAACCTTTCCCACCGTCCGCTTTCTGCGGGGTCCCTCCTTTATTGCCAAGGAGGAGGAGCTTGATCTGCTGCCCCAATGGCGGATGGAATTTATCGTGGCGGAGGACGACTTTTTCCATCGCACCATGTCAGCCGCCAACAGCGGACAAGAGCTTTCCAGACTTTATTACTGGAACCCTGCCGACAAACTTGCGGGGGACTACGAAACTGCCATCCTGCTGTGCGTGCCGCTTATAACCGCTGAGGGAGAGGTTTTGGGTATTTGCGGATTTGAAGTCAGTTCCATGCTTTTTAAACTGCAGAACACACCGGATAACAGTGTGCATAATCGCGTGTTCGCCATGCTTTCTCCGCTGAAGGATAATACTCTTTGTGCGCAGTCGGCTTTATTTTCCGGCAGCCATACGGCCCCTTTGGCCACTTTAAATGAAAACTTTGCAATCCATCCACAATCAAGGGGCCTGACCGAATATCATGCCGGCAACGGTGCAGTCTATGTGGGGCAGCACCGGACAGTTAATCTCTACCCTCGGGATGCCGCACACGCCGAAGAACTGTGGGCGGTTTCCGTGATGATTCCGGAAACTGATTTTTCCGCCTACATCGCCAATGCCAATGGCAAGCTTTATCTGCTGCTTAGTATTCTGTTAATCCTTAGTGTGGGAATGGCGCTGATTGTCAGCAGACGGTATATCCTGCCGGTGGTGGGGGCTTTTGATCAGATGAAATCCGGTACATATGAAAAAACCAATATTTTGGAAATTGATGACTTGTTTGCCTATCTTGCCGAGCAAGACAAAGAGACTGCTATCGGAGAGCAGCAAAAGACCTTTACGTTATATGATGATTTTGTTAAAAACATCGAGACTCTTTCACCGGCTGAACGCTCGGTGTTTAACTTATACATGGAAGGATACGATGCCAATCAGATTACAAAAATCCTTTGCCTCTCCATCAATACCATCAAAACCCACAACAAGCGGATCTTTCAGAAGCTGAGTGTCTCCTCCCGTAAAGAACTGCTTGTTTATGTCAGTATGATGAGGGAAAAAGATGATCTGCCGCCTGGTTAAAATCCCAAAGATTCGCCCACCAGAATCACCTTGATTCTTCCGGGGGTTTTGCTCATTCTGGTTTCCACAACATAAGAACAGATACAATT
This sequence comes from Lachnospiraceae bacterium, assembly GCA_031556725.1. Classification (GTDB taxonomy): domain Bacteria; phylum Bacillota; class Clostridia; order Lachnospirales; family Lachnospiraceae; genus UBA935. The sequence goes on from JAVBSL010000021.1 coordinate 34,172, forward strand.
TTCTGTCTTACAATTACCGCAGGCTCCGTTTATCACACAAGGGGTGCCCTGAACTGCCTTAAAATTGGGGCTGATAGAGCAGCGCTGAGCGTTAAGCGGAGAGGCATATGTTCTCGCCCTTTCAATGGCGCTTTCCGCTGTTTTACACACCTTATTCATGCCAACGACAGCAATCACGCTTCTGGGACCGAAGGCAATGGCTGCCACCCGATTTCCCACTCCATCCACGTTAATCAACACTCCGTCTTCACTGATCGCGTTAAAGCTTGTCAAATAGGTATCGCACAATAGCGCCTGACGCATCAGATTATAACGTTCCTCCGGTGTTTTTGCTGTGTCACGGTCAATAACCGCAAAGCTGCTTTGGCGTAGCTGCTGCAAAAGTCCGATTTCCTCAAGGGTAACCGATCCGCCCCAGGATACCGATGCTGACTCCGGAATCAGGGACAGGGCCTTTTCCGCCGCCTCTGCTGCCGTATCACAATAGTATGCTTCAAACTTTCTGCTTTGTAAGTTGGTAATAATCTTGGTTGATAAAAGTCTGTATCTTGCCCTTAAGGATTCTTCTTTCTCACTCATCTCATTCCTCCATGCTATCGGTTTCTTTAAAGTTTCTAAGCTGATTATAACAAAGATTTGACCTTTTTGCCATAATAAGATATAATTTAGTAAATCGTATATTAGTAATTTTAAAAGGAGTAATTTTATGTTTATTGGTAGGGAAAAAGAATTAAATAAATTAAATACGCTTTATCATACAAAGGGTTTTCAGTTTCCTGTCATTTATGGAAGACGGCGTGTGGGCAAGACAGCACTTATTAATGAATTTATCAAAGATAAGGAAGCAATCTTTTTTACGGGAATCGAAAGCAATACCCGGCAGAATCTCGAAAATTTCAGCAGAAGCATTCTTTCTGCCACAGATACCGCCCTTGAAAATTCTATCTTCCCTTCTTTCCAGTCTGCTCTTGAATATGTTTTTACGCTGGCGGAAGAAAAAAGGATTATTCTTGTTATTGATGAATACCCGTATATTGCCAAAGCTTCTAAAAGCTTTGCCTCCACGCTTCAATCCCTGATTGATAAAAACAAAGATAACTCTAATTTATTTTTAATTTTATGCGGTTCCTCCATGTCTTTTATGGAGAACCATGTTTTGGCCTATAAAGCTCCTCTATACGGCAGAAGAACTGCCCAATTTAAAATCCTGCCTTTTGATTTTTGGGAAAGCCGGAACTATTTTAATAAATTCTCCGATATAGATATGGCTATCATTTACGGTATCGTTGGCGGAACACCGCAATATTTGCTTCAAATGGATGACCGCTTAACGATTGAAGAAAATATTAAACACAGTTTTCTGGATCCAACAAGTCCGTTATTTGAAGAACCGAACAACCTTATCAAACAGGAGGTTCGTGAGCCGGCTATTTATAATGCAATTATTACCGCAATTGCCACCGGCAGCACAAAATTATCAGAGATTTCTTCCAAAGTCGGAGAGGAAACAAGTGCATGTGTTGCATATATAAAAAACTTAATTTCCCTTGGCATAGTCAGAAAGGAAACACCTTTTGCCGAAAGCTCCACCAGAAAGACCATTTATAAAATTGATGATAATTTATTTCGGTTTTGGTATCGTTTTATTCCGGATTATATTGCCCCTATTAACCGTGGACTCATTGATACTGTATATCAAAAAATCGCTCCCCAAATCAGTGATTACATGGGCGCTGTTTTTGAGGACATTTGTATCCAGTATTTATGGAAGTTAAATCAGCAGGGAAAATCCCCCGTTGCATTTACCGATTTGGGCCGCTGGTGGGGAAATGATGCCAAGAACAGATGTGAAATCGAGATTGATATTATGGGAACCGATGGTTCAGAATCCGCTTTATTCTGCGAATGTAAGTGGACAAATGAAAAAGTTGATTTGAATGTGCTTAATACTCTTGTAGAGCGCAGCAAACTATTCCATTATAAAAACATGCAGCTCTTTGTTTTTGCTAAAACCGGATTTACAAAGGGCTGCCTTGAAAAAGGCGTTGAGCTGGGAAATGTGACACTGGTTACATTTGAAGATATTATGAAGTCCTAAGCAAACGGACGAGTGGATTACTGCCTTCTTCGGCCTTCCACCCGTCCAATTTTTTACTTTTTCTCTACCGGTATCCAGATTTCACAAAAGTAATCCGGCTGTCTGTTCGTCAAATACAATTCGAAATCCGTATCGTCCAGCATATTGTAATCCGCCCCCGGTAAGAATTCCTTGAAAATTCTTTCCCAGGTGGTTCCGATACAGTCAACTTCTTGCCCGATGCATTTGAACACTGCCCATAAGGTCGGTTCTACCTCCCATATGCGATATCCTTCCGGGACTTCACCGCCATCATATAGCACACCTATCCCATAGTCAAAAAACGTACTTTCCTCCGAGACATGGGTACACACTCCGTAAAGCTCGTGGCATGTGGTATGCTGGTGTAATACATCAATAATGCCGTTCTTTCCGGCACTTTCCCAGAATTCATGAACCTCCATGTTTCCTTCTTCCGATACTCCGTCCAGTGAAGCTGCTGCTTCGATTCCAAATGACTGAACCTTAGCCAGTAGCTTAAATGGTTCTCTTTCAACAATCCTGTATTCCATCGCCGTTCCTCCTTCCAATATAATTTTTAGTATAAGGCGGTTAAAGGATTGCAGCTGCACCCCCGGTCGTTTTGCCGCATGAGGAGATACCCCATGAAACCGTGAAAATGCTTTGGCAAAACTTTCCGGTGACTCATATCCATACTTAAAAGCAATATCGATAACCTTCTTATCCGACAGAATCAATTCCTGACCAGCCATCGACAGCCGCCGGTTCCGAATATATTCGTTAGCTGTAATTCCGGTAATCAAACTGAACAATCTATGAAAATGATAGTTGGACATGTATACCTGCCTCGCCGCATCCTCATAATTGATTGGTTCCAGAATATGCTCCTCCATATATTCGATTGCTTTTTGTATGCTTTGAATACAATCCATTTTCGTCACCTCGTAACCATATTGTAAGGTAATGTTATTTTAATTTCCTAGCCGTGTTTGCTCACCTTTGTTAGCTTTCCATCTTTTCAAGTAACTGTTTGATTTTCTCCAGTGCCTGTGCTTCAATTTCCTTACATTGTCTGATTAAAGCAGCTATGGCTTCCCTATTCTTCCGTTCTCCCATGGCAATGGCCTGCTCTTCGCCCATCCCCATTCCCGCATGGTACTGAGGCATCTGCCATGCCGTTTCATGCTCTTTTCGAAACAATTCGGATATTTCCAATAGCTCACAGCGGTATTCAGCTATTTTCTCCGCTTCCTCCGCCAGGAACATTCCGGCATAAGCCCGTCCCTCGGAAATCATCGTAAAGGCATCGCCCTGACACATCTGGCGTTCCATCAACATGGGCAGCGGTGCTTCCTTGGGAAACTGTGATTCGTCCAGCAAAGCCCGCTCCCATTCATCATAAGCGCTTAAGCCCCCGGCATATTGTCTGACGTCATGGGGTTCCATCATTTCTGCCGCCAGTTTAAGTACATCCTTCAAAATAACTTTCTCATCCGGTAAAGCCCCCGTCTCACCAACTGCCATGACCCCGATGGTTTCACTATGTTCATACCACCCGCGGCGGATAAAGTATCCACAGGGATCGATTTCCAGTGAGCCTTTCCATTCGGAAAAGTCCTGGAAAAAGTTCCAACCTAACAGTACCTCGCCATTTTCGCGATAACCGGTTATGACACAGGCCTCCGGCGGACCGATAATACCGAATCCGATCACCGGACGGCCGGCATTGATTTCCGCACATATTAGGTCAATCATCTCCTGCCGGTTATCCTTTTTCGCTAAAAACCTTCCCTTCCGCCCCGCTGTATCGAATGCTTTGTTAAGCGGTTCCATAGGATCCTCACGGCTGATAAGAATATCTACATTTCCGCCATCCCACATTTCCCGGCTCCACATTAACCGAAACGCTGCTCCCGAACCAGCCAGTAACCTGGCATATGATATGGACTGCCCGGCATAGGTCAAACAGGCCCGAAGGGAAGATATAAATGGGGTCAGCTCGGGCGGGTCATTAAAATAGCTGACCTTGGGAACCCCACGTAATACTGTACTATCACTTTGTATTTCATTTGCTGTCATTGCTTTTGTCTCCTCCTTTTGGAAAATGACAGGAGCCATCATGCCCGGTATGATAGGCACACCGCGAACCCCCATGTCCGACTTGCGGAAAGCCATGGGCGAACATCCTACATATTCCCGAAATGCACGGGTAAATGCATCGTGAGACGCAAATCCATACCCCAATGCGATATCGGTTATGCTGCGGTTGGTATTGCGCAATGCAAATGCCGCATTGGAAAGACGTCTGATGCGGATATACCGGGCGATACTCTCACCGGTACCGCTCTTAAATACCCGACGGAAATAATCCTCATCGTATCCGCCTATCTTTGCCAGCATACCTATATTTAGCGGCTCGCCAATGTGAATTTCGATATAGGAAGCCACCGCTTTTAATGTAATATCGTAAAACATATGTCACCTGCCTTTTATATATTTTGTCTCCGGAGATAATTATATCTTATCATACCCTTATGCAAAGCACTCGACATTTTTGAACATTAAATATCGATCCGGCGGACAACACTATGGGTATATGGAGTGAAATACTTCGGCCAGAAGTTTTTGGCCGTTGGATTAAAACTTTCAAAATCCACGCCAAGCCGGATATATCCCTCCCCATCCAGAACTGAAATCACAAAGTTCAAAAGATTTTGATATACGCCCCGGCCACGGTGCTCCGGAAGGCAATACGTACCACAGATATTTTTCATATTCTTATCCTCACAGGCAAAGTTCTCGCCCGCATCTGTTATCTCCAGAAATGCCACTAACACATCATCCTTCTTTGCCACAAAATACCGTGACTGCCGTTCCTTATGAACCTCCTCCAGTTTCTTCTCATCCATTTGCGGGAAATACATAAAGGAAGGACTCTTACCCAAATGAGTAATCAACAGGTTTTTAAGGGGCAGCAGCCGGTCTTTTTCCTCTGGATTTATCTCACAAAATGCATAACCGTCACATACCTCACACTCTATCTTCGTCATCGGACGAATGGCATCTACGCAGCGCAGCCCAAAGCCATATGCAAAAAGCCCTTTGATGGCTTGTTCATCGTGCTTATATAATGCAATGGCATGCCAGTTGATTCCCTTCGCGGCCATCTTTTCACCTGCTGCCTGATACAGATACTGATATATTTTCTCTCTGTTTTCCGCTACTGCTCCATGGGCATGAACCGGTGAGAAAATCCCTTTAATACGACGTTCTATATCTTCCCAATGATTATAAAAACCTAAAAAGCCAATCATTTTATCATTTTCAAAGGCAGCCACGCCCAGTCCGTTCTTCGTAAAATCTGCAAGATCCGGCACTACACTTACCGACGGAAGCACCGGCACATGATGGCGTTCCTCCTCATAATTAGCATGGGCTAATATTGCTGCTTCCTCCACATGCTGTTCCGTAAAATCAATTATCGTCATGATCATACCTCCGTTTTTTAACTTCTTTTTGATATTTTGCAATATCTTTCTGCCAATTTCGTTTATCTTTGAAAAAGACCGCCTTATTTTCTGTAAATCTGGTTTCCTTCTTCAAATTCAGATAGCTTTCCCATCGTTCCTGTGACAATGCTCCGCTGTCCAGTGCTTCCTTAACCACACAGCCCGGCTCTGTTTGATGCTGACAATCCGAAAACCGGCATCTTCCCAGATACTGCTCGACATCCTCAAAAGCCGTTCCTAACCCTGCCGATGCCTCCCACATTCCCAGTTCACGCATCCCCGGTGTATCAATGATCATTACTCCGCTTGACAGCATGATCATCTGTCTATGGGTGGTGGTGTGTCTGCCGCGGCTGTCATCCTCACGGATCTGTTTCACTGCCATGACCGGCTTCCCCGAAAGAGTATTCACCAAGCTGGATTTACCCACTCCCGATGAGCCAAGGAATACGATCGTCTTACCGGGTTTCAGATATTCATCCAGTGCCTCCAGACCATAACCGGTGTGAGCACTGACCGCCCAAACGGCTGCACCGGCCGCAACTTTTTCCACTGCCCTTAACTGTTCACCGGCATCTTCAACCAGATCAGCTTTGGTTAATATAACTACCGGTATGGCCCCTGATTGCCAGGCCAGCGTCAGATACCGCTCCAACCGCTTGGCATTGAAGTCCTGATTCAAGGACTGCATAATAAATACATAGTCAAAATTGGCCGCCACTACCTGTTCCAGTATTGTCTTGACGTAGCCGGCTGCATGGCCGGAAAAGTCATTGCGGGAAAACTTGGACTTGCGTACCAGGGTCCTGGTTATTATACTGTCACCCACTTCATTATAATTTATCAATACAAAATCTCCGACGGTGGGAAAGTCTTCCGTACCACCGCCGTAATAAGTTCCTGTTTTCAGCCGGCCAAAGCATTCGCCCAGCTCACAGATAAGCTCATACCGCTCTTTGTGTACGGCAGTCACCCGGGCGGGCATACCCTTTTCACCATTGGGTACTATCGCTGGTGAAAAACCGTAATCTGTTAAATCTATCATACAAAAATCCTCCTTTGCCCTAAAAAAGGGCCAAAAAAAACACACCCTAAAGTGTGACATACGTAAATACCATTATGTTTGTTCACGAAAGGTTACTAAATTTCCTATATTCAGTTTAAATAATCATTACCTCAATGCTTTTACTCATTTAAAATCATCTCCTTTCGTTTGTGCAAATCATATGTTAGCTTTTTCAGTTTAGCACATAAACATCGGGTTTTCAATTAAAATTTACCGGAAGGTACATTTTATCATGTGCCTCCCGGTATGTGCTTACTTTAATTTCATTTTTCTTTTCCTGTCAACCAGACAAAAAATTCCGGTAAGGATGAATCCTTCTGCTAAAATAAGCACTGAAGTTCTGCTTAAACCAGCATATTTATCTATTTCCATTAATGACTGGATTACCTGGATATAATACAGTGCCACGCAAAAGCCGGTAATGCTGACCCCGCTCAAGCTGATGTAAAATTGTGATGTTCTGATATGCACCGCAATGGTTATGATCCATACCGCAATTTCGATTATCATTACCGCCAGAAGCTGGTAATAAACAAACGGTCCGCAGCTTTCTATTTCCAACCCAAACGGGAGTTTTCCTGTATTAAACCAGTTATTGACCACTACCATCATTAAAAATGGACTGTACAGTGCAATCAGTATATTAGCCAGATTAAACCATATGATTTTTTTACTCTTCTCTGCTCCTTTTTTCTTATCCTGCCAGAAAAACATCAGATAATTGCAGATAATTAACACCGGTACCAGCATCAAATAGGGTACCGGGTGGTCTCTGGTCTGCAAATACATCAAAAATGTCGTAGATACCCCAATAATAATCAAAAAGAAGACAATCGTACTCAAATCCATATTTCTACGGATCTTCTTCAAGTAATCCAGTTCCTCTCCATACTCCGGTTTTAAAGCCATGTCCTCCACCGTCATCCGGGTTTTGCATGCCCGGCACTCCCGACATTCCTGCAGATGCTCTTCCACTAACACCTGAGAATCCTGAGTACAGATACCATCCATATAGGAAGGGAGTAAATCGCGTATCACATTACAGGTTATTTTATTCATCTTTCACCATTCCTTTCATGATTTTTTCCTTACCCCGAAAGTAAGTAACTCTGGCCCAGTTCTCACTTCGCCCCAGTATTTCACCAATGTCTCTGAATGATAAATCACCTGTCATCCGCAGATACATCACTTCCCGCATTTCCGACGGCAGTTTATGCAGTTCCTTCAGGACTTCCTTCAAGTCATATTTTGCAAGCAGATTTTCTTCGATATTCTCCGGTGAGGGAAGCATTTCAGCTTCGGCATTCTGCAGCACTTCATGTTTATGCTTTTCCAGATATTGATACCAGAGATGCTTTGCGATCTGACAAAGCCATACTGACATCTTGCAGCTGCCATTATAACGGTCAAGCGATTGATACGCTCTGAGGAATGTTTCCTGCATCAGGTCCTGCGCAAGGTGTTCGTCACGGCAGCGGGCGAGTAAGAAGTAATATACAATGCCGGCATTTTTCTTATATATTTCTTCCATAAGCACTCCTTTCAAATATATATCCGCTTTCCCGATGTTTCGTTACACCTATATAAAATTTTACATTACTCTGGTCATACCTTCATGAGCAACTTCCAGTGTTTCGATTACTACTTCCGTAGAACCTGCATGAAAATCAGGTGCCTTATACTTAGTCGGCCAGGCACTACTTACCTTCCAGACCGCCACATCGGTTTCTGTCTGATCCTGCAGCGTAATCATAAGCGTGGCTCGATGTACCTTCCCTTCCATGCCACTATTAATCCAATCAAATAGCACAGTGGTATCCACGATACCCTGCTTCAATGTAATATTTCCGTATTTCTTTAATCCTGCATCAGCATCAAATCCGGAAACCTCCGAAAATCCGCCCGCCTCCATCCCATCAATCTCCAGCTTATAACGGAAACTACCATGGGGATAAGCCATATCTCTCATATCATTTTACTCCTTCTGTTTTATTTAGCATCCGATGTCTTCTGGGTAATTCGAAAGATTACAAATTCCGCAGGTTTCACCGGTGCCACGCCGATTACGCACACCAGACGTCCATGATCAATATCGTCCTGACTCATAGAGTCTCTGCCGACATTAACAAAAAAAGCTTCATCGGGAGAACATCCGGCCAACGAACCGTTACGCCACAAGCCGCTTAAAAATACAGTAATCGTTCTTTTTACCCGCACCCACAGCACTTCATCATTAGGCTCGAAAATCGCCCAGTTGGTATTGGCCTTGATGGTCTCTTCAATAAAGATGAACAAACGGCAAATATTGATATACTTCCAGCTGCCGTTGCTGGTAATGGTCCTGGCTCCCCATACCCTGATTCCCTGGCCGGGAAAGGCTCGGATCAGGTTAACGCCCTTGGGATTTAGAATATCCTGCTCGCCCTTATTAAATTGGCAGTCCAGTCCCACGCAGGCACGGACCACTTCGTTAGCCGGAGCTTTATGAACCCCCCTGGTACTATCGCTGCGGGCATAAATCCCTAACATACTGCCGGAGGGAGGAATGGCAATATTCTTCTTATCCAAGGGATCAAAGATTTCCAGCCAGGGATGGTACATCGCTGCATAGCTGCTGTCAAACATATCCCTATGGGACATAATATCCTGAACTTTTTGGGCATCTCTGGGCATGTCCAGAACGGCAAAGCGGCTGGTCAGGTTTTCACAGTGGGCAATCAGGGTCTGCTGGACATTGAAATCCACTACTCCGGGTACCGCCATCAGGGATACATTATCATTGTCCAGAAAAGCCTGGATGCCGGTACGTTTGCCGGCACCACTGCCGGTACCGTTAAAATCCGCTGCCGATAGGGACGCCACCGAACCGTTGCCGCCACCAGCCAGGGGTATTGTATGTACGTCCACATCCTGTCCCGCTTCCAGAAAAGCCCGGAAAGGGGGAAGAATTTCCTCGCTTTCTTTTCCTGTGGATTCCACGGCAATAAGACCGGACTTGGCGGTTTTCTTAGTGATGAAATTAGCAGCCTCTGCATTAAAAGAAAGGTTCTCGTAAAGTTCCGTGATTTCGTCATATTTAACTTCCAGATTAAATTCACAGGTGGTAATGATTTTGACCGGCAACATATTTTTATCGGTGACATCACCGGTAAATTCCTGTTCAAAAGTAATTACGTTGTCCTGATTTTTAACCACTTTATTATAGCTGGTTTGGGTACCGTCCGAAAACATGACCACGTCACCGGGATTAAAGCCGGCACCGTTTTTAACCAGATATTTTTTGATTCCGTTAACTTCTATTTCTTCAAAAATCTGAGTTTTTGCTTTACTTGCCGGGGTCAGAATAATACGGATTTTGTCGCCCCACAGTCCGGGATTTTTTGCTCGGAATAAGGCTGCCGGATTTTCCTGTGGTGACTGGCCCTGGGCGCATATGGCATCCCCGGGAGCAATCCGGGCAATAAAGCAGCGACTTCCACCGTTAATGAAAAAATGTTCCACTGCATAAGCCAAAAAACGGTATTGCCCAAACTCATTTTCAGATAGATATCCTCCATAAGTTCGTCTAAAATCTGCAAAATTAGTTACTAACTGGGGTACACCGATTACCGGTCCCCTTTCTGCCAAACCGATAAATCCGGCTGCACTTGTTCCAACGCCTTCCATCGGCTTACCGCCTGATTCGAATTCCTCGACATAAACGCCGGGTGATAGATATTCTGCCATGTTCCTGTTCTCCCTTCCCTTTTTAGTTTAAGTTACATCTTGTTAATCCGATGCAGCCAGGTTGCCATCACCATTTTCTGAGGATATATTTTCGCCAGCAGATGCTCAAGCTTAACATATAAGGAACAAACTGACATGTCCCTTCCTTTTTTTGCATCCCGCAATGCCTGTACGGTCACCCTTTCCGGTGATACCATCCCCCTGAATTTAATTACTCTTCCGCTTATTTCCTTTTCCAGCAGTTCCGTATCCACCCAACTGGGACATACTGCTGTTGCTGTAATGCCGGTTCCTTTCAGTTCCACGTCCAAAGAACGGGAATAGCTTCTGACAAACACCTTAGTTGCTGCATATAAGTTCAGATAAGGCAAGGGCTGAAAGGACGATGCCGAGGATATATTTAATATTCGGCTGCCTCTTTCCATATAAGGAATGCTCAAAGTACATAAAACAGCAAGAGCCGTGCAGTTAATGGCAATCGTCCCCTCTATCTCATCCACCGAAAAATCCTGATAGGAGCCCATCTTGGCAATGCCGGCATTATTAATCAAGTATTTTATAACTGGTTTTCTCTCCTCCAACATCTCCCTGACCTTATTTAGTTCTGCTGATTTTGCCAAATCCAGAGAGATTCCGACAATTTTCTCTCCAAATTCTTCCCGCAGGCCGGCGATCCTTTCCTCGTTGCGGGCAATGGCCCATATTTCATCTACTTCCTCCGAAAGCATCAGCCTGGTGAATTCCCGTCCGATACCTCCGGTTGCTCCGGTAATAACTGCAATCTTCTTTTTCATTCTTCATCCCTTCTGTTTAGTAATTTCTTTTAATTTGCCCCTTGACTTTCGTCCTACTGTAACGTTTATACTCTACTTATACCCGGGTAAAACAAAATAAGGAGGATTTTTATGTTGTCGATCGGCGCCTTTGCCAAAATTAGTAAGGTAACCCCCAACACTCTGCGCTACTATGATGAAATCGGATTGATCAAGCCCGCAGAGGTGGATAGTGATACTGGTTACCGCTATTATGACGTTTCTCAGCTTCAAACAATATTGTTGATCAATAAATTAAAATATTATCATCTGTCCCTTGAGGAGATTTCTGAAATACTTCAAAACCCGGATGATAATGAACTATTGCTGGCGCAGCTTAGTCAAAAGCATCAGACCATGCACCAACAGCTGCACCAGCTAAGCTATATGTTAAATCAAATGGAACAAGATATTCATAACTTAGAAAGGGGCATCCATATTATGTCAAATTTAGATAAAATCCAAGTACAGCTTATAGAGACCGAACCCTTAAACATCCTTTTCATCCATCAGCAGATGAGCACCAGGGATTACGGCCTTTACCTGTCCAAATTGTATAGTACCGTTCAACAAAAGAGCCTCACCGTAACCGGCCCTCCCATAAGCATTTTCTATCATGAGGAAGAATTTAATCCCGATTGCTTTGATAATGAATTAGCCGTTCCGGTAAAAGAGACGGTAGAAGGTACCCGCCTGCTGCCCGGTGGCCTATGTGCCCATGTTACCTTACATGGACCCTATACCGAGCTTACGGCCGCTTATGCCAAACTGCAGCAGTGGATTGAAAAAGAAGGCTACTCACCTGCATCAGAACCCTATGAATTTTACGTCACCGATCCAAACAATACCCCACCGGAAGAAAACATCACCGAAATCTATTTCCCCATACGGAAATAAACCTCAGGAGGAAATAAGCTTAACCGCTTATTTCCTCCCTTATATCTGTTCAAACATAGTTCGAGTATATTCCTTAATATCATTTGGAGTTATCATATTATACTTTTCTTTTACCGCATTAAAATATTCACCTATCTGCTCTTTCTGAATGATTCTGCCGGATACTGTGCTCTCAGGCAGTTCTCCTCTGGTTGACAACCACGGCGACTCTGAATGAGTAAACCTTTCCAGCACCTTTCCGCTATAACAGCAAATATTCTTTATTACACTATCCAAAATTGCTTTCTCCGATGAAGAGAATACAGAATCATCAAATCCAGCGTTTCCTTCAATCGAGTCAAACCGATAATCACGATACCTAAAGTAAATATCCCGATAAACCGGTCCATGCACCCATGCCTCACACTCCTCAGAAAATATAAATGCATTATAAAAAGCATAGTAGAAGCCCTGAATGTAATACAATGCTTTCTGCAATGCCAATGGTGTAACATCCTGGCATTGATTTAGCAAATACTCGATAGCAAGATCTATTTTTGTTTTTTTATGAACATTCTTTCCTCGAAGTATATCAACTGCCTTTTTGCTTTTTTCATAAGATACTGAGGCTTTTAAATTACCTTTGTTTTTTTCAAGAAGTTCTGCATAATAGTTTGGTTCAGCATAAATCCTTTTAAGAATATCTGAGTACTGTTTTGTAGGCATATCTCCGTCACAATAGCGAGAAAAGGTTTGTTCCCCCCAGCCGAGCAATAGAGAAAGCGGGCGCTTTCCAACCGCATACTTCTCCGGAATTGCTAAAATTGTTTCGAGGGACACAATATCATTCTTTTCGCGATATGCATCATACAAAACCTTTAAGTTATAATCATTTACTTCATCAACATAAATTTCTAATCCACATTCTGCGCAATGTGCTTCTTTTCCCATATAGATATATTTTTCGTCCTTAATGCTGCCTTCCATTCGCCTTTCGGTAACAGTAAAAGCAACGTCATTTCTGCATTCTTCACAAAATACTTTTCTTTCACTCATAACAATACCTCCTTTCAATTCCCGATTTACCTGAACAGGTAATCAATTGGTTTGTTTCGCTTGTGAAAAGATATTACCACTGTACGGTTTCCATTTGGCATGTCAATTACATTAAATTTCGTATAAATATCAACATTTTGTATTCTGTAGTGTATGACAAAAATCTTCTGTTTGAAGTTGCAATAAAATATTTTTTTGCTTGTCACTACGAATATTATATTCATTTATAAAATCTATATTTTCCTGCCTGTTTTCATTTAATGCAATTGTATATTTATTGTTCCCAACACAGCTTTTAATTTTATCAAGAATTACATCTATTTGCTCTCTAGTGTAGTTCTGGTTATAGTACAGATTCATTGCATCACACCTCTTGATACAATAATACATTTTATTATATCATTTGTCAATATTTATGTATCAATTAGTACATTTTCTATTCGCCAATTCCTTTGCTTCTTTCCCAGCAAGATGTTCTATGCTGATCTCCACCATACACACCAGCTTCAAGGTCTTGTCAATCTCCTTCATACGGCCCTGTACATCATCCGGTGAATATTTGGCAGACAAGATTTCCAGAGCATGGCGTTTTTCATCCGCCTGCTCCAGGACTCTTGCCCTTCCGAATGCAATCACACTGCGGAAATAAGTAGTATATTCTTCAGCCACCACCTGATCCTGATCAATCACGCAAAAGGAAACCTTATCATTTCCCGCAATGGCATCCAGCTTATGTCCGGTCAGCGCACAGTGAAAATATATCTTGGAATCCTGATACACATAACTTAAAGGTACTGCGTAAGGATAACCATCATCCCCAGCCACCGCCAATACACCGGCAGTTCCTTTTTCCAGAACAGCAATACTCTCTTCCCTGGTTAAAATCTGATTCTTACGACGCATTTCTCTAAACATAATATTATCTCTCCTTATTTTCACTATATATTATTATCAATGTTCCCTTTTCCACCGAAATCTTACTTTTTTTTCCCGTAAACTCATTGCTGACCCCCAGTGGTACTATATTGGTAAGGACTGCATCATGAAGCTCATATTTTAAGTTCTTTTCATATACCCCTCGTGATTCCTCGGTATGGGAAAATACCGAAATATATCCTTTATAGCTTTCGTCAAATTCTATGCTTCCGTCCGTAACCGCTGTCATAATCCATTCATGGCCGATTAAAAATCCCCTCATTCCCTTTTGGGACAGTGCCGCCAGAAGCTGCATATTACCAACTGTATGTTCAAATCTGCCGCCGGTTCCGCCATAGATCTTAAAGACCTGATAGCCTTTCTCCATGCCTTCCTGTAGAGCGGCCGCCATATCGGTATCGTCCTTTTCCTTGTTCAGAGCCACTACATTAGGGTGCTGGGGCATTTCTTCCAAAGAATCAAAATCACCTATTATCAAATCAGGGTACAATCCTCTTTCCTGCAAATATCTATATCCGCCATCCACAGCAATCAGATAATCATCCTGCTGCGGTACAAAATCAAGGCCAACGTTGTCACCGGCACCTACAATATAACAGATTTTTGCCATTCTGATAACCATTCCTTCCGTTTAATATGTATAGCCATTTTTCAATATTTATATTATACTATAAAAGCAACTTATGGGGATTTAATTTTTTGATAAAATGCATGGAGGTTCACTATTATATGAGACAGCAATGGATCGGGCGGATTATTTTATTTATAGCGGGACAGTCGGTCTCTCTTTTTGGTTCTGCCATCGTTCAATACGCCATCAACTGGCATATCACCCTGACGACCCAAAGCGGACTGATGCTGACCATTGCTACCCTTTGCGGCTTTCTGCCCCAATTGTTGATTTCCCTGTTTGCCGGTGTCTGGGCAGACCGCTATAACCGCAAAATGCTTATTATACTGGCTGACGGAATGATTGCTTTCTGTACCCTTATCCTGGCCATTCTGTTTATGATGGGCTATACCAACATCCAGCTTTTATTTTTTATTTCTGCCATTCGTTCCATTGGTACGGGCATCCAGATGCCTGCTGTTAGCGCCTTGCTTCCGGAATTGGTTCCTAATGATAATCTGATGCGGGTAAATGGTCTGAATGCCAGTATCAACAGTATTATGATGTTGCTGGCCCCGGCAATTGCCGGCACTCTGTACAGCCTGACTGAGTTAAATGTTATTTTTTGGATCGACGTAACTACTGCTGCCATCGGCATTTCACTGCTGGCTATTTTAAAGACCCCTTCCAGAGAAAAGCTTCCTTCCGACGCTCAGACTCATGTCTTAAAGGATATGTTGGGCGGCTTGCATTATGTGGGTGCCAATCGCTGGTTAAAGCAATTGATAATTTTTTATCTGTTTTTCTGCCTGATGATTGGGCCGGTTGTTTTCTTAACTCCCTTAATGGTTGCCCGCAGTTTCGGTGCAGAGTCCTGGCGGCTTGCTGCGCATGAGATGGTCTTCTCCGTAGGAGGAATTCTTGGTGGGCTTTTCGTGGGAATCATTGCCAAAAAAATCAGCAATCAGGTTCATATTCTGATTGCCGGCTGTGTCGTCTTCGGACTGACTACTTTTATAATGGGCTTTTCACCCAACTTTGTCTTTTACCTTATTGTCATGATACCCATGGGCTTTTCTATGCCCTTTTTCAATACTGCTTTTATGACTCTCATCCAAACCAAAGTAACCCCCGAACTGTTAGGCCGGGTTTTTGGTCTGGTTACCATTGTGGGTTCATCAGCGATGCCGCTTTCCACCGTAGTGTTCGGCCCTCTGGCAGATCAGGTCAGTATCGAACTGTTGTTGATTATAACAGGTCTTGCCATGATAATTATTTCTCTTCTGGTACTACGGTTTAAGGAAATCATGTCCATTGGATAAGATTAATCCAATTTTTAAAACAGGGTCTAGCACATCAGTATATCTAATACCCTCACCATATGTATTTATGGTAGATTTTTTCAAAATTGTAACTGCAAAATCTCTTGCCTCCAAAATAGATCTCTGTCATCACCGCAATCCCTTAGTTCCTTCTACTAAAAATGCATAAAATTCCGCTAAACTCTTAAAGCCGGTTGATAATCTGTTCTGCAATGCATCAAAATCTAATATTTCTTCAATATTATCTCGATTAGCAATCAAATAAATATTTTTTCGATTGTACCAGTCTGCTACTTCTTCTTTATCACCTTCATATTAATTTCTTTTATAGCGATCCCCTTCAAGCTCGAAACTGCCGTCATAAGTTCCAATTCCGGATCAATTGCAAACATCGCCGCAGACAATTCGCTGACTAAATGTTGAAATGGATGCAGCAAAACCCTTTCATAGGTTTCTTTTCTGCATACCATTCCCGGCTATTCCTTGTTCGAATTTCCTCAAGAAATTGTAATGATTCATTACTAAATATATCCATCATATTACCAGCACCTTCCATATGCAATATCTTGCAGAAATCCCCATTTACCATCAATCATCACCGCTGCCATTCCTTCTGTAAACGGCCATGTTTCATCATAAACAGGCGCCACTGCTTCTTTTCCTGATTGATCTACATATCCATATTTGCCATCCAAACACACTCTCGCCCAGCCGTTTATGAAATATCCAACCCCAATGCCGCGAAACATAGAAACGTTGGCAGTATCAATAAAACCATATTTGACATTCGGATAGTTGTATTTCCCATTGTACTCCCATTGTGAGCCCTGACCATCGTTCATCATCTCATATTTACAATGTACCTTTTCTTCTCCGCTTTTATCAATATAACCGATTTTACCTTCATGATCCATCACTACTGCCAGTCCTTCGGAAAAATATTCTACAAAAGCATACTTGTCCCCAAGCTGCATTATCTCTTTTCCTTCCGTATTTATAATGCTCCACTTATCATCAATCTCTACGGCTGCCAGCCCGTTGCGAAAAGAATTTGCCCGGTTGTACTTAAGTGGTATTACTTCTCTCCCATTCTGATCAACATAGCCACATTTACCGTTAATCTCCACTACTGCCAAATCCTCGGAAAACCCTCTCATATAATCATACTTAATCGGTACTACTTCTTTTCCTGTCTGATCCAAAGCACCCCTTTTGACATTCGGCTCCTCCCTTGCCGTTACCAGAATCAGCCCATTATCCGACTGGTTGGCTTCGATATATTGGCACGGGATAATTTCCTCCCCTGACGTATCAATAAAGCCCCTTTCCATTTTCTCATCAAGCATCACTACTGCCAATCCTTCATGGAAATCTCCTATCCGATCATATTCAGGTAAAATAACTTCCTTTCCTTCCATGTCAATATAGCCCACCTTATTATCAATTCTGATGGTTGCCAATCCTTCGGACAATTCAGAAGCCTGTTGATATTTAAAGGGAATTACTTCTCTGCCGGTCCGGTCAATATAGCCCCATTTGCCGTCAAGTTCCACTGTTACCAATCCCGCAGATTCTTCGGAAAAATAAAAGGCATCGTCATATTTACAGGGCACGACTTCTTTTCCCGTCTGATCGATGTAGCCCCACTTACCCTTAAGCTCCACCGCCGCCAGACCTTCTGAAAAGATAAACGGAGCATCATACTTGCAAGGAACGATTTCCTTTCCCGATTGATCGATTGCACCAAATCTTTGCTCCGGTTCCCGGCCGATAACCACATAAGCGACCCCATCAATAAATGAGCTTGCTTCATCGTATTGGAATGGCACTACTTCCGTCCCTGTGTGATCAATATATCCCCATTTACCGTCAAGTTCCACCGCTGCCAATCCCTCTCGGAAAGAAGTAACATCATCATATTTTAGTGGAATACTAAGAACAGCTTCTCCTGATTTCACCTGCACATCAGTCTGCGCCTCCGGAAATGCCAACTCTTCATCCGCACTCGGCTCTTCCGGTGACGGCAGTACCATTTCCTCCGGCTGCTCTTGAAAAAATGATTCGCTTTGATCTGCTTGTGCTGCCGTGCATGAACAGCAGCTAAAAACAACTGTCGTAACTAATAAAATGAAATTAATTTTTTTAAGACTAAGCATATTTTACCCTCCCTGAACATCTAATAGTCTCTCGGAATCTCTAAGCCAGTAAATACAAAGCTTTCAGATTCTCTTTTTATTAAAATCCCCCACATTTTTGCCAAAAACTCTTGACAACTTCCTCTAAAAATACGGTTGCTACGGAACAAAAATCATACTGCTTATTAATATAGCATAATATACTCAATTTCCTCGCCCTACCGTATAAACTCCCATATCAGTTAACCTCTTGGCAAAGTCTTGCATTTCCTCCGCCGAATAGGCATGAAATCCGCCTTGAATTACATTCTCATTTTCTTCATAAGCTTGCAGATAATAGCGACTGCTTCCCTTGATCCAGTCCCCAATTTCCATCAAATCCTCTTCTGTATGTAATTCCCTTATCACTGTGGTCCGGAATTCATAATCTATCCCCGACCCTTTGATCAGCTCCACACTGTCAGCAATCTTCTCCACGTCAACATCTGCCTGCCCTGCCGTTACCCCATATTTGGCTTTGCTGTTCTTAATATCCATAGCTATATAATCCAATAAATGTTCTCCCAGCAAATCCGCTGCTGCATCAGGGCGATAGCCATTGGTATCCAGTTTCACCAGATATCCCAACTGCTTTATTTTCCGGATAAAATCCTTCAAATCAGGTTGCAATGTAGGTTCACCACCGGTAATGCACACCCCTTCCAAAATCCCTTTTCTTTTTTTCAAAAAAGCCAGTACTTCCTGTTCGGAAATCAGCTCCGGGTTTCGCTCAATCACTAAATCTTTATTATGGCAAAATGGACAGCAAAAATTGCAGCCAACTGCAAAAACAGTTGCTGCCACATGCCCGGGGTAATCCAGTAAAGTTGTTTTATTTAATCCTGCTATCCTCATTTTCTTGTCTTCTTTCCTTACATCCAGTATAATATAGATGTTTCATTTATTCAATTACCTAAATGTCGCCGAATTAAACACGGCAGCAGCAGAAAGTCAGGATAACAGATTTAATGATGGATAAGAATCATGAAAAATATATGAAAGCGGCCTTGAAGCAGGCCCAAAAAGCCTATCAACTGGGGGAAGTCCCCATTGGATGTGTAATCGTTTATGATGATAAGATTATCGGCCGCGGATATAACCGCCGTAACACCGATAAGAGCACCCTGTCCCATGCCGAGATAACGGCTATTCGAAAAGCCAGCAAAGTCATCGGTGACTGGCGGCTGGAGGACTGCACTCTGTATGTTACTTTGGAGCCTTGCCAGATGTGTGCCGGAGCCATTGTTCAGGCTCGTATCCCTGCTGTGGTAATGGGCAGCATGAACCCCAAAGCCGGTTGCGGCGGCTCGGTCTTAAATATTCTGGAAATGCCGGAATTTAACCATCAGGTGATGGTAACCAGGGGAGTTTTGGAAGAGGACTGTGCTAGGATGCTGACTACTTTCTTCCAGGAACTTCGGATTCGCAACCGGACCGAGAAGCAACAAAAAATCAACGATCCGGTTGACAATCCTGATGAAAAACAGTATACTTAAAAAACCGTGGCTGCCCTTTACAGGCGGTGATGAAGTTTGGGTCTTACGCAATAAGAATCTACGAATCGTGTCAGGTTGGGAACAAAGCAGCACTAAGTGGAACTTCTTATGTGCCGTAAGGGTGCCTGGCGGAGTCGTCTGTAAAGGTAACGCACGGTTTTAAATTTTTATTTTTTTCAAGTAATAGCCGAATTTCCCGTTTTCTGCCTTACCACCTTCACATTCAAAGGCTTCAAAGCCAAACATCATGGCAACCATCTTTTCCCGTTCGTAGAACACCCCAGGTACTCCCAAATAGAAACCATCTTCTTCTGCTCCCAGAATAATATGTCTGTAATTGTAAAAACCATGCAGTAAGAAACTGTTATGAGCCAGATGCTGATACTCTTCGCTCATAATCACAAAGTCCCTGGGTTCAAGGGAAATATAAAGTCTTTCATCACCATAGGGATGAATCTGCTTATAGCTTTTTAAGAGTTGCTGCCACTTATCCGGGGTCAGCCGCACTTCTTCTAATTTTTTACGTACATCTTCATCATGGGAATACTCATGATGAGTTTGTGCGAAGGTTCGATGATTTTCCGCAGATGCACTTATTTCCTGCTTATTTTCCCGCTGTACATCCTGTACCGGTACAGCCGCCCGCATTACTGGTTTTCCTTTTGAACCGGTAAAAGGAAGACTTCCCGATATGCAGGTGCCTTCTTTAAGAAGAATTCTGAATGTTTCAATATTTTCATAAGCAAAAAAGTAATCGCCCTTGCCGACTTCACCGGCTGGAAAACTCTCTTGATAGCTTCCTTTACCATTCTGCAGATAAATCGCACCCATCGGTACTGCTTCACCATTGCCTTCTGCTACAATTTCATATTTCCCGCTTTCCGGCATATCTTTTACATCTATATGCATGTCCATGGTAAATAATTGGTTCTTGATTTCTATTCTTATGTATCCGGCACTTTTTATTTTAGTATTATCTTCCAGGTAGGATAAGTAAACAACTCTTTTATCATAAAATAACAACCCGCATCCTCCTACAACAGTATTTATTCATACTATTGTATGCGTGGTGCGGGTTGCTTATTACTTTATTAAAAAGACAATGTCTCCAAATACTTCATATAATTAACTACCATCAAAGCAATCTTAAAGGTAAGGGCATCGTCAAAGGTGCGAACATCCAGTCCGGTACTCTTCTCCAACTTTTCAATCCGGTAAACTAACGTGTTCCGGTGTACGAACAACTGTCTTGATGTTTCCGACACATTCAGATTATTTTCAAAAAATTTATTTACGGTAGTCAGTATTTCTTCATCAAAATCAGCCGGATTGGTATCTCCCAGTATTTCTTCGATAAATATCTTACACAGGTTCACCGGCAACTGATAGATTAAGCGCCCGATTCCCAGGGTATTATAGGCATTGACATTCTTTTCTACATAGAAGATCTTACCTACATCCAGTGCCATTGCCGCTTCTTTATAGGATTTGGAAACATCCTTCAATTCCTGCACGATAGTTCCATAGGCTACTCTTACATTAAGCAAGGCTTCCATGTTCATCATATCGACAATCGTATTGGCAATCTGCTCTACTTCCTCATATCCTTCATGAGCTTCCAACGCTTTTATCAGAATCACATTCTTTTCGTCTACCGCCGTGATATAATCACCGGCGTGGGGCGAAAACATTCCTCTTAACAGTTCAGCCGCCGTACTGTCTTTTTCCACTTTAGTCTCTACCAAAAGCACGACTCTGGGAACCGTAACTTCTATATGCAGCTTTTTGGCTCTGTTATAAACATCCACCAATAGCAAATTATCCATAATCAAATTTTGGAAAAAGTTATTCCGATCAAATCTCTCCTTATATGCAATCATCAGGTTCTGGATCTGGCTAACCGCGATTCTTCCTACCATATAGGCATCATCAGAACTTCCTCTGGCAACCATGACATACATTAATTCCTCATCATCCCATACTTTCAGTAAATGATGGGGACCCATCACCTGACTGTCTGCCGGAGAATCTGCAAAATTCTGAATAACATCTATTTGCATATCAACATTTTCGTATGTTGAGGCAACTACAATGCCATCCAAATCGAATACACACAGGTCAACTTTGGTAATTGCTCTTAACTCATCTATGCTTGTTTTAATAATTTGATTTGATATCACAATTTCACCTTTCCTTCATCAATTTAATAATAAGAGGGATGCATACGCATCCCTCCTAACTCACTGTTCTTAGTTGGTAATAACCTGTTCGGTTTCTTTGTCGAAAATATGAATCTTTTCAACATCAAATGCAAACTTAACGGTATCGCCAGGTCTTGCAGTTGTACGGGAATCAACTCTTGCTGTAATCGGGAACTCAGCTAAGT
Organism: Lachnospiraceae bacterium; assembly: GCA_031556725.1. GTDB lineage: Bacteria > Bacillota > Clostridia > Lachnospirales > Lachnospiraceae > UBA935. Next base: position 56,239 of record JAVBSL010000021.1, read on the forward strand.
CAAAGTATAAGTAAACTTCTGCACCAAGCAATTCGTAAACCTTAATGGTTGATTCGAATACACACTTGGATGTTTCGATGAACATTTCTGAATCATATACATCTTCAGGACGAATACCGAAGGTTACGGTCTTTCCGTCATAACCGCCATCAATCAGTTTTTTAGATTTAGCGGGAGGAAGAGGAATGGTCTTGCCGGCTACTTCGATAGATGCATTTTCGCCTTCTATCTTAACTGTTCCATCCATGAAGTTCATCTGAGGAGATCCCATAAATCCTGCTACGAATAAGTTATGGGGTTTCTCATATAAGTTCTGAGGTGTATCAACCTGCATGATCAGACCGTCTTTCATAACAACGATTCTGGTACCCAGGGTCATAGCCTCTGTCTGATCATGGGTAACGTAGATGATTGTGGTACCCAGTCTCTGATGTAATTTAGCAATTTCGATACGCATCTGTACACGCAGCTTAGCATCCAGGTTAGATAAAGGCTCATCCATAAGGAATACTTTAGGATTACGAACGATAGCACGACCCATAGCAACACGCTGTCTCTGACCACCGGACAAAGCCTTAGGTTTACGATCAAGAAGAGAAGTTAAGTCAAGAATCTTAGCTGCTTCTTTAACCATTTTGTCGATTTCATCCTTCGGAACTTTTCTCAGTTTCAAACCAAAAGCCATATTGTCATATACTGACATATGAGGATACAATGCG
>JAVBSL010000025.1:0-98843 GCA_031556725.1 Lachnospiraceae bacterium
CGGCAACCTTTGAAAGTTCTTCGGGTGAATGGTTCACGGCCAAATTATCTTCGACATAATCTAAAACCTTTTGTATTGATTCCCATGCGTACATAATAAATACCTCCATTTTTTCTATTATGCTGTAATTCTACATGATAGAAAAAATGCTCGCTTGTCTGCCAATGCTCTTTTTAGTTTGTCTAATCCGTCCAAAGCGATTTTAGTTGTTGAGCAAACCTACCTTCTCGACATAATTCGACACAAATCTCACAATGCCTGGAGTTGGCTATTTAGATGCACTTCTCATTAAATCTTACTGATCATTTATTTTCCAAAATCCACTTCTGGCTGAACCCACTCTCTGTAGCATCCCTTTCTCTGTTAATTCTTTAATATTCTTTTTAATGGCACGAGATGTAATACCCAGTTCTTCTGCCATTGCTACTTGAGTCACTGATGAATTTTCTACCAACATTTCAATAATTTTTTGTTGTGTTGCATTGATATTTTTTGGTGAACTTTTTGGTGAACTTTTTGGTGAACTTTGGTGAACTACTGATTCATAAGAAGGTCTATAAATATTCACTCGAAAGCTATCACCTATTTCTAAAAACTCCGGTTCTCTAATCCCATATTCTTTACAACTACTTATCATTCTTTTTATTCCAGTACCCCAGCTTTCAATAATTTTCATTCTGCTAAATACTTCTGCAATGCATCTATTACGAATTTTAGATCCGCCTTCTTTTATTTGTTGTAGGGTCAGGCCTCCAAACAGCATTCCGGGAGATGTTACTTCAACTCGGTCTTCATATACTGCTACCTGAACACATGCCCTATCAAGAAAATTTCGGTGCGTTACCGCATTAACAATTGCTTCTCTTATTGCCTCAGTAGGTATCTCATAGCTATCCGTTCTTATAAGTCCATTTATCTCAGCTCCTAAATTAATGTGTTTCAATACAAATTGATAAGCCTCTTCTATCTGCTCATAAAGCGGCCCCTCAAAATCTTTCTTATCAATAAATACTACTCGCTCAGTTCCCTTAAATAAGGCACATTGAATTTTTGCAAAGGAAAAAATATTATTTGTTAATAATACAAATGCATTTGTGGGAATTAATGTCCCTTCCATATTCTTGAGAACTCCTCAATTCACCAAATTTTGCACTGTCACATCCTTTACTTTTTCTTTTTCAGATTTTGTTTTGGATGCTTCTATCATGTATCTTTTTATGTTTTCGCACAGCTTTTCTGCTATTTCAGTACTATATTTTTCCTCCACACATATCATTTCGTCAAAAGAACGATTCAATCCCTGTAATTCCAAATCCTTTAAGATTGCTTCATCAGCAGGTCGCGACGTACCTGCAACACGGATGAAAGTCCCTGCTTCCTTTCCCAGTGACTTTATAATACGGTCTATTTGCACCTGGATATATTTCAATAATGATTATACATTTTCCATCTATTGTATCTACACCGATATTGGGAAATATCTGTGGATAACACATATCAGAAATGGTATTTGTAATTTTATCTATTAATTTAAAAATATCATCCTTATCAACACCTATTATCTCCCGTGTCTTATCATCAATTCCTACAATGACCTTACCGCCGGAGGTGTTGGCAAATGCTACAATACTCTTTATATACTTTTCGCTTTTTTTTGGTATTTCAACTTTAAATTCAATATTAACTGATTCACCATTTCTAATTTCATCTTTTATCAAAATTTTACCCCCTGTCCTTGTTACTATCACTATAGTTTCTGAACATGTCAATCCCGTAATTAATTATCGATTCATGTATACATAATCTCTCTTGAATCTTTAAGAATATGTGTGCATGTTAATTTTTTATTCCACTCTTGAGTTTCCATATTGTTATTCTTATCATATACATAAATAGTTACCTGTTCCATGTCATTAATCTTCTCAATTAAGTTATCATCTCCATAAGGTGACAATCCAAAAATTTCAATTTGCTTTATACCTTCTAAGTCTGTATATAACTTTTTTACTTTGTGCAGAAAAAAATCGCTTGCCGGATATAAATTAACAGAGGGATAATGGCCTAAAGCCAGCATTTCACTTTTTCTATAAAATTCTGGGGAGAAAACAATGCCCCTTGTATTTATTGGGGTCATATTATAATATTTGCTTAACTTACAAATTATATCATCGTAACCCTTGAAGCCTCTGTATCTTTCTAAGCTATATAAAAATATAGGCCTATCATTCTCACTAATGGATTCAGTATTATATTGGCCATGTAAGTATATACATTTATTACTTCTATCCCAAAATTCAGTATAATTTAATGTAAAAATTTTATTAAAGGTATTCATATTTGGAAGTTTCCTTATATCATATTCTGTTCCAATTTTTCTTGATTCATCATAAAAAATTGACATTAAGGCCGTACAAATTATTGCATCTAATAAACGCATTTTTGTATTATCCGAGTCATCCTTTAGAATATCTAAAACATATGTATATACCCTTTCTGCAAGAGATTCCATTCCTATTTTTTCACTATTCTGAAACAACTTAATGCATACTTCTTCTGTAAAAGCAACAGCAAAAAGCAATTCATATAATGGCGAAGATAGAATCATGTTTCTTCTAAATCTTATTGCTATATCTGACATGAACATCTCTTTAACGTTAATGTGCATATTTATCCCGTTACCCAATAATAAATTTCTTTGCATTTTGCTTCCTTATATATTTACCTTTCATAATACTATTTGCCAAACCTTAAATACTTCTCAATGATTTTGCGTGATAGCCTACAGTGATTATATTTATGTAGAGATTTTCTCTCCCAATTGCCACTTTTCTATAACTAAATTTCCATCTTGATCCTTCACTGCCTCTTCGAGTGAAATATATTCTTGAAGCATACCAGCCTCTGTTGAAATTAATCTCCATTCTTCTTTCTTTTCATTATCTTTTCTTCCAATAACGTCCCCTGAGAAATATAAGTGATATCTTTTACCATAATAAATAACTATATCATCCTTAGCAATTCTTTTGCCCTCGCGATCATAATAATTCGTATAGCTTCTTTCCATCCAGTACCACGAATTACTATTGTTTACATACACCCACTGTACCAACCTAAATGCTAAATATAATATACCCCAAAGGTATACACATTGACTCTCGATATTGCATACTTCTTTTCCATGGCATGATTCAATAACTGCATTTAATGTAAATAGAAAAATAATAGATGAAACTGTGAAATCAAATAAATCTTCTATTGTAAACCAAACTGGAAGCAATCTCACTTTGCATTCATATTGAATTGAAATAATAATTTTTCTGAATACACCTTTTAAAATAACTTCAAAGATTACTCACGCAATAATATATTTAAAAGTATTGTTTTTTAGATAATTACAAAAAGCATTATTCCATAATGGAATTTTTCCCCAAATAGTTCCTTCTAATATATTCCAATATTGAAGAAAAAAATAAAAAAATATTAGTCCGACTGATGCAAATCTAATTACAACTGCTAATTTTGTGAATGCATAATTATTTCTTGAAATATCTTTCATACCTTTAACCGCTTCACTTATCTCACTTATTATAGCCAATTGCTCTCCCCTCCTATCCCATCTGAATTTCATTATAATATATTTTCGCTCTGGTTAAAATATCCTTAAAGCATATGTATCTCTTTAGTCTACTCAAGGGTCTTGATAAAATAATTAATCCAAAAATTTTATTGTTTTATTCGACATAATTCGACACAAATCTCACAATGCGTTGAGGTGGGTATTTGGATACATTCAACATTTTTAAACTGTAAAATACTGTTTAAGGAATCTCCAATAGGTCTTCTAATATTACCATCAAAATTGTATAAACCTATACTTGCCCTTCCCTTGCCCTTTAACAGATTCCAGTAACCCTGCCTTGTTCAATTTAGTTACCAAAACGCTTGCACTTGTTAGAGATATCTTAAATAATTCGGCTACTTCTTTCCTGCTAAAAACTGTATTTGTATCATAATTTATAAACATTTCTCTTGCTTTTTCTTTTGTAGGTAAGTTAACTTTTACATTTGATAAAGTAGATTCAATAATATCAATATCAACTTTTCTGCTGTCAATATCAACTTTTTCAACCGGAATATTATAATTAAGATTATATATTGTCACCCAAAAAGATGTACTATCTGAATAAAATTTTGGTTCGAGTTCTTCTCTATAATTTATTTCCTTTTGGTAGTCACCTTTTATTTTCTTGAAACCGCTACCCCTACGTTCCATATAATTCATCCGATTAAATATATCTGCAATAACAGGGTTTCTTCTTCTGGAAGGAACTCTATCTATATCGAGATTTTGAACTTGAGAACCATCATACATTCCACCAGGAGAATATATTTCAAGTCTGTTATCGTACATCTCAATATGAACTTCACTTCCCAAAACCAAATAATCACGATGAATCAATGCATTTACAATACATTCTAAAACAGCACGTTCTGGGTAATCCGGCATTTCAATTCTACCGGTAGCCGTCTTTTTCCATCTCTTTTTAGAGTTATTAATAACAAATTCTTCTCCACTTTGCAATAAAGTTACTAGGCTTCCACTAAATTCTTTATCATCAATAGCTTCCATTATTCCTGATGCCTTATCCAAGCCATACCACCTTGTACAAAATAACCTGGAATGCCTGAATGGAGACTCGTCTGCCAGCAATGCACCGGCATTGGTTAACGTCCCATTCTCATCTGCCAAACCAAATGAAAGAAAATCGGATTCCTCTAATTCTTGTCCAACTCTTTTTCTATAAACAGAGCGCAATTTTGTAAAAGCATAGTCATTTAGCTTATAGTGTGATGCTAAACTGTCATATGTTTTATTGCTTCCGTGAAGCACCAGACGTTTCAAATCCATTGCACCTGCCGGAACACTTTGATTGCCAATCCTTATATAGGCTATCCGATTGCTGTCACCAATATAATAATAAGGAGTCTCCATACCTGGCAAAACCTTCAAGACTATAAGCTCTTTTCCCTGCTCATTATGAATTTCCATAATCACTTGCGGAATTGGATCCATCTTGGTTTTGATAATTTCACTTATTATTTCAGAGGTTTCTTTCCCATTTTCCAACCCAACTACTACTTCTTCATCATTTATCCCAAATATAAGTATTCCACCTACTCCATTAGCAAATGCACTTATGCTCTTCAGCCAGCTCTTGGGTTTTCGTTCCTCTAAAAATTCCTTTTTATCGTATTCAGTAGTTTCACCAATCAGATCTAATATGTTCACAATTTCACCTCATGAATCTAATTATTTAATAACCAATATTGACATGTTTATATAATAATACTCTTCCAATGTCGAAAGTACAGCCTATTAACAGCAACCCTTTTCCCCTGCAAAGGACTCGCCTACATCTTTCAACAACAAGCTCATTTTCTCCGGACTATCCTTCATGCCACGCTTGATCCACTCCTCCAATGCACCATATATACAGCCAGCAATACAAGCGTTATGGTAGGTGCCCAGCTCATTATCCTCCGGTACTGGGCAAAGACTGTCGCGTACATTTTTAAGTAGTAGATGAGATAGATTTTGTTTGTAGATGACATTAATAAAGTCCTCCAGTTCCTTAGCATGTCGAAACAGATCCAGAACCATATCGGTTTCACTGCTGCGATTAAATTCACTGCACCATGCATCAGTGGTGTCATCAAGATATTTGACCAGTACATCCTCCTTGCTCTCATAGCGTCGATAAAAGGATACGCGGCCCACGCCGGCTTTTTTTGCAATATCTGTGACCCTTATATCCTCAAAGGGCTTTTCCTTCATTAATATAAACAGAGCCTCTGTAATGCTCTCCTTGATTATCTCGTCCGTAACGCTTGCTCTGCGCATAATAGATACAAACCTCGCTTTCTGTTCCCCATGGCGTTCATTATCTTGACTATTTTGCCAATGCTTACTAAAATAAAGATACACCTGTTTCTATATCGGGTCAAGCAGAAAGGATTGGTCATAAAAATGAAAAATATAATATTTTATTTTTCTGGTTCAGGCAATAGTGCTTTTATTGCAAAGGCCATAGCTGAACAGCTTGGCAATTGTGAAGCTATCGAGATGTTTCGCTTTAAGCTGGAAAGTGAAATTGAGGCAAATACAATCGGGTTTGCTTTCCCTGTTTACTGGTGGGGGCTGCCAAACTTTGTTAGCCGCTTCATAAGCAATATAAAAGTTAAAAATGTCAGCTATGTTTTCGTAGCTGCTACTATCGGAAGCAGCTCCGGGAATGCAATTCCACAGGCAAAAGATCTCTTTGAGAAAAAAGGTATAAAGCTGGCTGCCGGGTTTGATTATATTATGCCCGATAATAACATCACTCTGCAAAACGCACCGAAGAAGAAAAAGCAAAAGCAGTTAATTGACGTAGCTTATGAAAAGTCACTGAAAGACGTTGAAACAATAAAGGAAAGAAAAGAGCTATCTATCAAAAAAGAAAGCGCATTTATAAGACGTGTCAATCGCCATTTTATTGGCACTTATGCCACGCTTGATAAGAAGTTCTGGACATCTTACGATTGTTCTCATTGTGGATTATGTACCCATGAATGCCCTGTTCAAAATATCCAAATAATTGATGGAAAGCCTACTTGGAAACACTCTTGTGAAAGCTGCATGAAATGCATTCAACGCTGTCCTCAAGAAGCAATCAATTATGGCCGTAAAACAGAAAAGCGTACCCGTTATTCCTTGGATTATGATAACTTCAAAGCGGCAATGTCAACTGCACGCGGTCATTAACACCTGGATATGTACTTATCAACAAATATATATCTTCCACAAAAAGGTAATACTTGCGCCTCTCTCATTTTCCGAATTTGCTCCAAAACTTCCATTTCTGCTACCACTTATCAAGCAGATTTTAGTCTTTAGTAACAGACAATCACTCTATACCCCGTTGTTTGGTTTGTTGCCGATTCATGCTTTAACCTTTCGATGACTGTCCTATAGTTAATACTTTTACATTGTAAAATTTTGCTTTTGTACTAATTCCTGCCCTTGCAGTAATTCTATACTGTAATTCAATATCTTTTCCTTTCGTTCCGAAAGCATCACTTTGTAAAAATCCTTTTGCAGTTCTGTAATTGCTGGTGTCCTTTCCACCAACTTATAAATCTTATCCAAATCAATGCAATCAGACATTCGTGCCAATGCTTTATTACAATCTTCATTTTTCAGTGAAGAAATATAATCAAAATATCCTATTATCAATCAATATTCCCCAGTTTCCATTAGCACCGCCATAGCCTTTAAATTTATTGGCGGGGCAAGCTGTAAAATCAATCATCTTTTTCCTCCGCTCCCTCTCCGCAGAGAGATTTGTTTCCAGATAGGAACACTCCTGAGGTTTACCACTTTTCTGATTTTCGGGATTCTCTACTGTCAAAGCTAATACTTCTTCGATTGTCATCTCAAAGGCACACAACAGTTTTTGAATCGTTTGTGCATTGCATCGTGCAAGAATTGTCTTACCTGAGCAAAGATCTGAAAGCGTTGCCCATGGAATGCCACTTATCTTTGACAGGCTGTATTTGGACATTCCTTTTGTTTTAATCATTTCATTTATTGTCATTTTTACCACCACCATTAATATTATATCGGACTTCCGATATATCATCGATGCTGGGAATCAGCCCAAACAGACTGATCGAAAATTACAAAAATCAAAATCTATGCCTTCAACAGCTCCAATTCTTGACGAAAAGCACTTTTACGTGAGTGAAGCTTTCTGTAAGATTCTGCCGTAACCCCTTTTTCTCTCAACCCCTTTGCCGTATATATTTCATCCAATACCACGATCAATTCCGCCGCCTTTTCATAACTGTACCGATGCCCTCCCCCAACTACAGCATCTGTCCGCTTTGCAATTTGCGATTCCAGCCAATTAAAGCATGCTGTTTCATCCACCTCGAAACATTTATCATGCCATAAAACAAGAAGCAACCATAGTTCATCTGTATTTATTCTAACTGTATATCTATAACTGATCCGGTCAAGCATCGCTCTCATTGCTCTGGACATAGTCTTCTGCCCGGATACACTTCCCAGAATCAACGGTACGATAATGCCCTGAGCTTCGCTGCTCCATCCAAGATAACTCTTGCGTGAAGAACAATAGCTCATATTGTCTTTTATATCACCTAAGAAAATACCGAATATCTTTTTTCCTCCTTCTTCCAATACGTTTGAAGCATACTGTCTTTCTGACCCTAATGCATAATAAGCTTTTTCCGGCAGATTGGATATATGTACTCTTGCCTGGTTTACAAGGCACTTATAATCCGGACTCCCATAATTACAAATCAGCATGTGAAGGACATTCCCAACATTTGAATCTGACCAGAACGCTTCTTTCCAAAAGTATCCTTCAGAATCTTTATTTCCCATATTTTCCGAAGCCCTTGCCCCCAGTGCTGCTGCTTTGCCGCGATACCGGATATTAACAGCAAGCTGATCTGCAGCCGCCTGGGCTATGCTAATGCACTGTTCATTATCATGCTCCTGATATAACAGTTCTTCACAACATTTTACAAAAAGAGCCGGATAATTCTTACCATATTGCATTGTAGTCTTAACTAGTTCTCTGGTACCGCCCTTCAATACACTGGCCTCGGCAATAAGCTCATATTCCCGTTCACCATTCTCCGGCCCAAGAAATAGAATAAAGCCTTCCAGAAAATCATGAATGCCTGTAAGATCAAGCTCACATATTGAAAGGATATCCTCTACCTTTGTCTGTTTAAAGCTATTTTGCTTTAACCTTTCCATTAAGGATTTATACTGTTTCTGCCCTGCTTCTACATTAAAAATTCCTTTTAGGAGTAGTTTTGAGTATCTTTCTTCAGAAAAATTCACTAATCTGTTTTCAAACAATTCTTCAAGACTCATCTCCAGAACATCCCCACCTGACTCATCTAAAGCAAAAAACTCTATGTCAGATACATAGTCCGCCAACTGAACCGCTTTCTTATAATCCTGTTGATCAATCAAACAAGCAAAATAATTCAGCAATTCATCCAATTCTTTTCCAACATGATAAGGATCCGCATATTCATAAATCCACTCATCTGAACAGTAACCGGCATCATAATCTTCATGCCCTTCACAGGTAAAATGAATCTCCATGGCTAATATTTTCCGACAGCTTTTCATTGCTGCCTCATATGTCATTTCTGTCTCCTCTTTTTTACCTGACAGGCTTTGTAAAAATAATGTTCTGGTATTTTCATTCTGCTTCATTGCCTGGCGCAATATCCAGGCATCCTTTTCCTCTGCCGGGATGGATTTTACAGCTTTGTTTGCTTTTTCCATAAAAACCGTATAGTTCATATATTTGTCCTCCTAAATGCTGATGTTCTTTGCTTTATTAAATAGTAACATCCTTGATGTCCCATAAAACGGACATCTAAAAAAGAAAAAACAGTAAACTTTTATTTTACTGCTCAACTGATAAAAATATTTTCGGTTAATTTGGAATGATATATTTAAATTGTTATTTCTTATTTGGTTTCCTCTTAATGGCCAATAATTTCATAAAATCATCAAACATAGATATATCAACCGGCTCGAATAATACCCATTTTCCGTCATGGTAGATGGTCGCATCATCATAAATCTTTTGAATAACTTCAGTAAACTTTTCCCGCTCGCTTTTTCCAAAAATAATCATAAAACCTATGCGATTTTCTTTTGCATAAAACGCGCATAATGTCTTACCTCCCCGGCGATATTTGTATTCATACGTCCATGCCTTACCACCCTTATTCCAAAGCCGCTCCATATCATACTCATCATCAATCCTGGTACATATTTTCTGCCATACATCATACAGCGATTGCCCGATTAAAGCTGTCATTTCTTCACAATCTGGTATCTTATCAAGCATTATATTTCCTCCATAAATTCAAAAGTTTCAATAAGATTTTAAAGATATGATAACATATAAAATATGACAACAGTATGTCAGAATTGCTACTTAAAGTAAACTATCTCTTAACAAAGGCATTTACAGTTTCCTTCAGTTCATCACTGAACTCTTCCAGATCTTCAAAGCAAATTGCACCCTCATTGATAAGTGAAATAATATTATAAATAAGGTTTGACCGGCTCATTTCTAAATGAACACCAGCCTTCTTCCTATCTTCCCTTATTCTCTTATCCAACCTCCAAAATTTATCTGATGAATCAGCCTCTTCATTTAGTAATTTTATATATTCCTCATTGAGCCTATCCATATAGGATTCCTGCCAATCAGCAATTTTATTTCTAAAAAGTGTCCAGTCCTTCTTTGTAAATCTCTGATCCTGCAAAATCTCAAACCTCCCAAATCATATTTTTCACTCTAATGCAAATCGGTACTAAGCCAAATAAGCAGTATAGCCCTTGACTAGTTATTTTCAAGAGTCTTTTCTATATCTTTTAAACTGTCCATAATATACCATAATTTTCCCACAAGTTGTGGGGAAACTTCATTAGCATTATTCGGCTGCATCTTTTTTACCAACTCAAGGGTGTTTCACAATTTAAATACACATTAAAATAGCTCTAAACCCTTATTTTTACAAGGTTTTCACCGCGTTCGAGAAGGCAAATTCCCTCGGTATGCGTTGAGGTGGGTATTTAGATGCAACTTTTTCCAATAGCATTAATACAGTATTTCCCATATGCCTGTTTTGTTTGATCCAAAAGCCCGTTTTTTCTATTATCTTCTGCCTTAATAGATGGGTTTTCCTGCATACATTTTACAATTATTAATTCCGAAAAAATTTTAAATTTATACTACCATAAATTCTTCTTGATTATTAAAGTCAAGATGCTTTATAAATGTAATAGCAAAAAAGCCTGTCGTTATCAGTTTAAAGCCAGGCATCAATCGTCGTGAATGGGTGTAAAACTATTAGTGATTGGCCAGCATATTTTACAAATTAGCCCAACAAATAGTTTTGGATCAAATCAAGTTTGCTTACTAATATAATCAAGATATTGCTGGTACTTACGTAACATCATATTTTTAGAGTATTGCTCCATATATTCATAATCAGGCTTGCCTTTTTCATCGATAGGGAGTAGTATTTTTTGTCTTGCCATTCTTGTTCTATTAAATTTATAGCCATAATTATACTTTTCCTTTTGCTGTAAAATAACTGTTTTTAAGAACAATAAGACAAATTTATTATCCTCGTAATCTTTTAGATGGAATCGCTTCACATCATCAGTGAAAAGGCATTCGTAAGGATGATAGAAACTGATAACCATACCATTCCCATTGTAATTCACACCCAAAACATTTTTATCCACTGACTCATTAGTATCGGAAACAAAATTTGTAATACCATTTCCGGAATCCGTAGCACCGATAAATGGGCGTGTACCTGGGTGCATATGCTCTGAAACAAAGCGTTTCCCAGAACTAATGTTAAAGATATCGTCAATATTAAATGTTGCCCACTCTTTCTCCGTCAAATTACAAATTTTTTTATTCTTAAACTTTGATACTCTCTTTTTAACGTAATTGATATATAAATGCTTTTTCCGTACTTCCTGTTCCCTTATATAAGCCTCCATAAAATCATAATCTGGGTTACCATTTTCGTCTATAGGAAGTATAATAGTTTCATTAGATAACCTATTAGTATTTCTTTTATATCCATAACTATAAATGCTTCTATTTTTATCTAACGCTGATACTAAAAATTGTGCTGATTGTTTATTCATATGAGTATTTCTACCAGCCTTAAGCGTAGTTGAACCAATAAAATCTTCCGCCTTATACATTGAATATCCTACAGAACCCTGCCCATCGCATATGAATACTATACAATTTCCTTTTGTTATCCATTTTTCTTTTTTTTCCACGAAACACATAATTCCATTATTTCTATTAGTTGCACCAACATAAGGGAAATTTCCTACTCCAAGTGAAGATACATTAGAACATTTACACTTTTCTACAATAAAAATATCTTTTACCTTAAATTTTTTCCATTCTCTATCACTTAACTGCATTCGATTTAACCTCTCTTTCGTCAAACAGATATGTTTTATCCTGCATTATCATAGAAAATTCAAAAGATAAGTAATCACCAATTGTTTTATCAAAATCTTTTTCAGTGGGAACTTCATCGTTGAAATAATAAAAACTATGTAACCATTCATCTGTTGCTTCGACGGTAGTAGATACACAGAATTTTGTTTCTGCATCAATCCTACTAAACCATATATCAAGTAAATGTTGTTTTTTATCTTTTGCTAACTCGGTTTCAACAAGTCCGATATGTGGTGCGACTCTATAACCGTCATTTTCAAAGTTGATAAACTTGCAAACCTTGTCCGACGGATGTGCTTCTCTTGCAGTAAATATAGCGATACAAGGAATTGTGCCAACCCCGTAAAAAGTATCTTTACTTAAAGAAATAACGCCCTCTAATGTATGATGCTTCAAGATATTTTCTTTAAGTGCCTGTTCCTCTTTTGTTTTTCCTGTCATGCAAGACTGTGGAACAATTACAGCACATCTTGCCCCAGCAGTCAAAGAATCAAGTAAATGTTCCACAAATGACATTTCATATAAATCAGGATTTTGCTTTGATCCCTGCGAATAGGGTGGATTCATCATACCAACAGTGGATTGCTTTAGTTGCAGCTTATTTGCGTCCTGTTTGAAAAAGTCATCATTTATCAGATTGCTTTTTCCATCACCACGCAAAATCATATTTGTTGTTGCAATGGCAAACATATTCGGACGCATTTCTATTCCATGCAATTGCTTCTGTCTGATGTTCTTTTTTAGTACATCATTATCAGCTTTTTCCAGCATATTATGCATAGCTGCAATTAGGAATCCTGCTGTTCCACAACAGGGATCAAATACAATGTCAGTAGGCTGCAAATCTACTAAATCACAAAAAAGCTGTGTTATGTGCTTTGGAGTGAGGATAATACCGAGTGTTTGACCATCACCTCCAGAATAGCTCATAAATTCACCGTAAAACCTGCCAACGTAGTCTTCCGCACTGTTTGAATAGCGAATAGATTTATATATCGTATTGTTCAAATACTCTGCAAAATGTTTCAGAGGTGTTTTGGCTAATTTAGGCTCTATCTCATTCAGTTTTACGGTATCTTTAATGAAAGCAAATTGTGCCAATATTTTATCTTTCTTTACTTCTGGAGAGACATTTGCCCTTTGCAGGTTTGAGTTTATTGCATCAAAAATTTTTTGTCCATCAGTTTTCACATTATCACCCGTAAGGTCGTTAACAGAAAAGTTCTTATATTCGCTTTCCCTCAATGCCAAAAGAATACCTGAAACAATAAGCGGTTTTTCTGTATCGAGTAGATTTCCATAATTTCTTAAATCTTCGTGCAAAATACTTGCATCCCTTAGTATTTCAGCAGTTTCCTTTTCATAATCGGTATCTTCTTTAAGTATTTCACGAATATAATACTCGTCGATATTTTCCTCACTGAAAGAAATGAAAGATTCTAATTCAGGAAGTTCTCGGTAATACTCCGTCTCATCAATATAAATCGGTGTGATTTTATGCTTCTTCTCATCACCTGATACGCCAAATACAATGATTTTTTTGTATGAAGTAGTGTTTGCAAGGTGTTTGCCATAGAAAACTGCGCCATTTACAGCGTAATCAACTACGGTTCTTATTTCTAAACTAATATTACCCTTATCATCTAGTTTTATATGTTTACTCAAGTCTGCCTTATCCTCAATCACAAGTAGATAGTCTTTAACAATACCAACATATTCAGGAAAACCAACATTGCCAGTCCCCTTCTTAGAAGCAGTTTTAAGGGCAGTGTCAATCTCTTTTATAGAACTTCCTTGCGGGTCAAGATTAATGTTTGCCTGCTTTAATAAATCGTAAACCCATAAATCTGTCTTAATTTCTTTTTTTGCCATTGTTATACACTCATTCTTTCTCTTTGTAAAAGTAAAAACAATATTCTCTACAACCGGTTAGCCGGCTCTGTGTCAAATAAATCTCTGTTTACTGATGCATCTTCCGCAAATCATTGGCTGCTTTTCCCTTACTACAGCTTTTACTAATTCTCTTACCAATTGCTCATCGTGTTCCCACTTATATTTTTTATATTCGTAAATTGTGCTCTGGTATTAACTACTCTTCCGTCAACATCACTTGTATAGTAAACACCCGTATGGAAATATCTATAATATCCAATTACTCTTATTATAACTTCCTCCGTCCACATAAGTACAACAACTATAAGGTGCTTAATGACGTGGAACTGCTTAAAGGTGCAGGAAACATGCTCAGTAAATGGCAGCTCCTCATTTTCCTTGGTCAACAGACTATTTTAAATATGCAGAACCAAGCTACTGCTTAAAAGGAGCGGAACCGGTGTCAAGGAAACCGTGGAATACCGCAGTGCAATGTCAACATAGTTGACATCTGCACGAGGATATGCCGCGAAAGTTTCTTGACATAAAGTTCTCGGATTATCCTATTTATGCAGAAAAGGGACACTGCGCCCTTTTCCTGCCTTCCGGCGAGGATGGGTTCGGGCAAAGCCCGTATTGGGTCAAGGGACAAGTCCCTTGCGGGTACTTAGGGCAGCGCCCTGAGTCAAATCCTCTTTGGCTTTAATCTCGGGGAGCTATTCGTTATCAATATCTACAGTTTTCAAGGTTCATTTGGGCCTATTTTTTTGGCTCTTTTTTCTCATAACTTACTTGACACTATCCTCAATACTGCTTATATTTTTCTATTTTATCATCTAATAACTTAAAAATCCATTGTTATTTACCCTCTAGCATCTTTGTCTTGTGTGCATAAAATACCTCCCAAAGAAAATTTGTTAGTTGTTCTCTTCCTATCTTCCTGTATTTAAATAGTAACACTTTTGATGTCCCATAAAACGGACATCCATTTCCTATAACTACCATCTATACAGTTTTAATGTAAAGCATTCATTCCTATCAAATCGATGGGTTCAAGCTTAGGATTATTTTATCATTTTCGACATAATTCGACACAAATCTCTGTATGCACCGACTGTCCGAACTGATCAACCCCACGCACCTTCTTCACTTCATACCCGCCATCACACAACACCCGCAAATCCCTTGCCAGCGTTGCACTGTCACAGCTCACATACACGATCCGCTCCGGCTGCATCTTCAGCATCGTCTCCAGACACGCCCCATCACAGCCCTTCCTGGGAGGATCCACCACGATCACATCCGCATAAATCCCTTCCTTGGCAAACTTCTCCGGCAAGACCTCCTCAGCCTTCCCCACGAAAAATTCCGCATTCTCTATCCCATTATTTTCCGCATTCCGAATGGCATCCCGAATGGCTTCCGGCACTATCTCCACACCATACACCTGCTTCGCCTTCCCAGCCAAAAATAACGAGATCGTCCCAATCCCGCAATACAAATCCCATACCGTCTCTTTTCCCGTCAGTCCCGCATACTCCAATGCCAGGCTATACAGCTTCTCCGTCTGCACCGGATTCACCTGATAAAAAGACATCGGCGAAATCTGAAAAGTAATTCCCCGATCTTTCAGCGCAAAATCATGCATCGTGTCCCTTACATGAATGGTATCACTAATGGTATCCTTTCCCCAGATGGTATATACCTCTTTCCCCATAATCACATTGGTCAGTTCCTGGTTCAGGCACACTGAAATACTTGTCATCCCCGGAATCTTCTTCAAAGAATCAACCAGTTTTTCCTGCTCCGGTAAAAAAACACCTTTTTTCCCCTGACCGCCATTAATTACCAGGCATACCATCACCTCACCGCTGGTAAACCCCGTGCGGATCAAAACATGACGTACCAGCCCGTTCCCATCCTTTTCATCATAGGCACTGACCTGATTCTTCTTCATATATTCCAAAACCGCTTCCAAAATCTCTTTATTCCCGGCCACGCCCAAATAGCAATCGGTATTGGCAATAATATCATGGGTTCTTCCCGCATAAAATCCGGTTACCAGGTTTCCTTCTTTATCCTTTCCTACCGGATACTGAGCCTTATTCCGATACCGGAAGGGTCCTTCCCCTTCCATACTCATCCCCACGATGGGTTCCATCACCTCATCCACAAACTCCGCTGTAAAACCCCCGATCCGAATCAGATTATTGCGAATCTTCCCCTGCTTAAACTCCAACTGTTTTTCATAACTCATAGCCTGAATCTGGCAGCCGCCGCACTGCTTATGAAATGCGCATCTTGGCTCCACACGAAAAGAAGAAGGCGTTACCACCTTCTTTAGCTTTGCGTAGGCATAATTCTTCTTGGCCTTCATAATGGATACCTCCACCACGTCACCAATCACCGCATCCTTCACAAAGAGGGTATAACCCTCCACTTTGCCGATGCCCTCTCCATCATGCCCGATATCTTCAATTGTAACCGTTACTACATCATTTTTCTTATATTCCATCCTGCCTTAATCCACCTTCGTCGGCCTGACATTCGACTCAAACAAACGGTTATATCCCAGCCAGCCGGTTTCACTGGTACCCTCCAAAATCTCCGTAAAAGTCTGCATCTTAGCATCCGTATTGTCTGCGAAATTAAGTGCTACCGCCTCCATAATGGCCGGCTTCTTGGGAGAGCCATATTCATATTCCCCATGATGAGCCAAAATACAATGCTTCAGCTCCGCTTCCAAAAGAGACGGAAATCCGTCAATCTTCCGGGCCCGTTCTCCAATCATTTCACTTCCGATAACAATATGCCCAAGAAACTGCCCATCATCTGTATAATCATTTAAAGGAAAAAGCGACAGCTCTCTGGTCTTCCCGATATCATGGCAAATCGCCGCACTGATCAGCAGATCCCTATTTAATCGGGGGTATACGCTGCAATAATAATCGCACATTTTAGTAACGCTTAAGGTATGCTGTAAAAGTCCCCCCACAAACCCATGATGCACACTTTTTGCTGCGGAAGACTTTTTAAATACTTTCATAAAATCTTCATCCTTCACAAAAAAGTCTTCCATTAAGGCTTTTAAGTATCGATTTTCCAATTTGCCTATGTAACCGGTTAATTCCTGATACATCTCTTCAATATTAAAAGGACTTACAGGCAAGTAATCAGCGGGGTCATATTCCCCCTCCTGACATAGCCGGACCCTTTTTACATTAACCTGCAAAGCTCCCTGAAAATTATTGATTTCACCATATACTTCCACATAATCCAGGGTATCGAATTCGGCAATGCCGGCGTTGTTGGGATCCCATATCTTAGCATCGATCGTACCTGTTTTATCCTGTAAGATTACATTATCATATGGCTTTCCGTTTTTTGTCACAGCAGAAGTTTTATATTTGCACAAATAAATATCAAATACCCTGTCTCCATCACTATAATCCTTAATATACTTCATCTCTTTCTCCATTCTATTCACTATGTCCTAATACTGCCGTCAGCTCAATATTGCGGTAACCATCCGGTCCCTGGCGCATGATCTGCAATGTAATTGTCTGTTCGGGCTGATAGGCAAAAAGAGTGTATGCGTAATCGTAAAAGCTGACAATCCCTGTTTCACCTATCTTCACGATTACGTCTCCGCTTTGCACTCCTGCATCCATCGCCGGAGAATCCATCTCAATCTCCGTTACATATGCCCCCAGCGGAACACCCAAGGTCTCATACGCTTCTGACGTAACATCGGTACCATGAATACCCATATATGCTTTTTCCATGTCATTGGACATTTTTTGGATTAGCTGTCGCAGTTCTGAAATACCGATAGCACTGACAATATTCTTAGCATCACTGCCGTTAAAGCTATTATCAATGATACCTACTGCCTGTCCCCGCATATTGATCAAAATGCCGGCTCCATTACTGCTCCCATAGATATCGGTAGTAATCAGCTTATAAGCAGCATCCGCTATATTCAAGGCACTGGTGGAAGAAGTGATAAAACCATAACAGATAGAGTCCGTATTACCAACTACTCTTCCTATAGCAATAATCGGTGTTCCGGTTATATTTGCTGTAGACGAACTGCCCAACTCGATTACTTTTATCTCTTTTATGGTATCTTCTTCCATATTTGCTTTGGTAACAGCAAGTACTGCCAGACCGGTGGTTTTATTCTTTTTCTTAACTTCTGCCTCGTATTGCGTGCCATCTGCAAAAGTAACTTTTATGACTTCCGCATTTTTAAGGGTATTTATATTTACAAGGATAAGGTATTCCTTACCATTATCCCAAACAATGGAACCGGCTGTCTGTCCCTTGCTTTCATAAGCATTATTAAACCAATCCACATCGGAAGTAACTCCTGTTACTGTTACCATGGCTTTTCTGGCTTCCCTGGCGATTTCCAACAGGTCGTTGTTCATTGATATATAGTCATCTGCTCCGGCCTTCTTCTCAGATACCGCCTTGGCAGCAATCTCCTTGATATGGGCATCATCCACAACGGCAGCTCCCGATTCTCCGTTTTCTGCCTGCATCTGTGTCTCATCCGCAATCATGTCTTCCGGAAGAATCTCTTCTTCAATGATTTCCTCCGGGAACTCGATCAGCTCTGTTTCCTCTTCCGGATAAAGCTTGTTACTGATTACCGGTTCTAATAATAAAAAAGTAAGGCAGGCAATCGTTCCAAACAATACTGCCATCAAAGCCGTAATCAATGTTCTTCGCAGAAGCTTCTTTTTATTCAACGGGCGCTGCTTTATTTTTTCTTTTAAGAAATCTGCATCCTGATTAACGTTGTTTTCCTCTCCCATTACTCATCCTTTCCTTCTTTCGTCTTAAAGGCAA
Source organism: Lachnospiraceae bacterium (assembly GCA_031556725.1). Lineage (GTDB taxonomy): Bacteria > Bacillota > Clostridia > Lachnospirales > Lachnospiraceae > UBA935. The sequence goes on from JAVBSL010000025.1 coordinate 18,840, forward strand.
AAAACCTTTGTCCGAAATAATTCAAGATAACAAACAGACCCATCCCGCATACCATTGCGATATTATCCTGCCATACCACCGGCAGATCGGCAAGTATCCATAAAATAAGCCGTTTAGCCCCCATGTATGCAATCAGATAACAAAGGGTGATATTAATAATAAACTTGATAATGACCATGGGAGACTTGTCTTTATTTTGAAAGGTAAAATACTTATTCAAGAAATAACTCAGCAAACTGCCGACGATATAATTGGCAGCCGAGGATACCCAGTAAGACAAGTGAATCAGATTATAGGCAATGAACATCACCGCCGTACCCACTATCGTATTAGCAACACCAACGATTAAAAATTTTATAAATGTAAGATCAAACTTTTCTTTTATTTTAGTTAGCATCTGAATCTCCTTATTTTCCTTGTCATTATACTACATGAGACCGAAAAATAACAGCCGTAAAAAAAATTGTAACAAGACCTACTGTTGTCCGGTTTAATCTGCTATAATATAAAAAATTAAAGGAACACCGAAGATGAAACTTACACAGATACTATGGGAGCGGCGGGATTTTTTTCTTTCCTGTCTGCTGGAGCACATGAGAATATCCATAACAGCCATTACTTTGGCTGGATTGCTGGGATTAATTATCGGTATTTTGATTAGCAACCACCGCAAAACTGCCGGGGCCATCCTCGGTATTGTTAACGTTGTTTACACTATCCCTTCCATATCCCTGTTGGGATTTCTGATTCCCTTTACCGGTATCGGCAATAAAACCGCCATTATTGCTTTGACGGTATATGGGCTGCTGCCGATTGTCCGCAATACCTACACCGGACTTACTAATGTTGACAAAGGCGTTTTGGAAGTGGCCAAGGGATTAGGCACCGGTAAGCTTCAGATCCTTAGTAAAATTCAATTTCCACTGGCCCTTCCGGTCATTATCAGCGGCTTTCGGAACATGACCGTGATGATCATAGCCATGGGCGGCATTGCTTCCTTTATCGGTGCCGGCGGTCTGGGTGTTGCCATCTACCGGGGCATTACCACCTACAACATGACTCTTACCGCGGCGGGCTCCCTTTTAATCGCTTTGCTTGCACTGACCTGCGATTTTTTGCTTGGCAGAATAGAAAAATACATAAACAGGAGGCTTGGAAATGAATCCCATCATTGAAATCAAAAATGCCAATGCTTCCTACGGTGAAAGCGAAGTCCTGCATCAGGTATCTTTTCAGGCCGCCGCCGGTGAATTTGTCGTGATTATCGGCCCTTCCGGATGCGGCAAGACCACCCTTCTTAAGATGATAAACGGCCTCATTGTACCCGAAACCGGAGAAATTATTGTAGACGGTCAAAACCTTGCCCGCTGTGATCTTATTTCACTGCGCAGAACCATTGGCTATGCTGTTCAAGGGGCCCGATTATTTCCCCATATGACGATAGAAAACAATATTTGTTACGTTCCCTGTTTAGATCAAAAGATGACCAGGCAGGAAAAAGAGGCCTTAACATCAGAAATGCTGCAATTGCTTCAGCTTCCACCGGAGATCGGCAAGCGCTTCCCCAGTCAGCTTTCCGGCGGACAACAACAGCGCGTGGGCATAGGCAGGGCCTTAGCCGCCAAACCCAAACTGCTTTTATTGGACGAGCCCTTTGGTGCTGTGGATGAAATAACCAGACGCAGTCTGCAGCGGGAATTGCTTTCTCTGCATCAAAAAATGAAAATTACCACCATCTTTGTTACCCACGATATCAGAGAAGCCTGTAAGCTGGGTGAACGTATTGTAATTATGAAAGATGGCGAGATCATTCAGCAGGGGCCACCGGAAGAGCTAAAAAAGCATCCCCGAAATGATTTTGTAAAAGAATTACTGGAAAACAATGACTAAAATACATTCATGACTAACATCAACAGGAGGAACGAAAGAATTATGAAAAAATTAACCAAAAAAATTGCGACCCAATTAGCTGCCTGTTTTATTGGAGGTGTGCTCTTATGCACTGCCGGATGCGGCAAGCCGGAGGTTATCCACATTGCTTCCAAACCCATGACCGAGCAGTACATCTTAACCGAGATAATGAAGCAGTTAATCGAGGCCAATACCGATTATCAAGTGGAAATAACCAAGGGGGTGGGCGGCGGAACCACTAATATCCATCCGGCACTGATAAAGGGGGATTTTGATATTTACCCTGAATATACCAGAACCGCCTGGCTCAATGTCCTGAAAAAAGAAAATATGGAAAAAGATGATACAACCTTATATGGGCTGCTTCAAAAGGAGTATGATACCCTGGGTCTTAGCTGGTTAGGTCTCTACGGGTTTTCCAATACTTACGGTCTGGCTGTACGGGAAGATACCGTCACCCAATATGGACTGGCTACTTATTCAGACCTGGCGGCTGTATCCGATCAGCTAATCTTCGGCGGCAACCCCGACTATATCGAGCTGGCAACCGGATATCCTCGTCTCTGTGAAGCCTACGGTATGAATTTTAAAGATGTAAAACAGATGGAAATTGCCTTAAAGTATCAGGCTCTCTTCAATAGTGAGGTTGATGTTATTAATGCCTTTACTACCGATGCTCAGCTGGGAGCCAATAATCTTACTCTTTTAACGGATGATGGGCAGTTCTTTGAAACCTTTATGGCCGGTACAGTTGTGAGAAAAGATGCCTTGAAAAAGTACCCTCAGTTAGAAAAGGTTCTTACCCGGATGAGCGGTCTCATTTCTCAGGAAGAAATGCAGCAAATGAACTATGATGTTGAAGTAAACGGCAAAGAGGATATTCAGGTGGCCAAAGAGTTTTTGATAAGTAAAAATCTGATTACCGAATAATTGAGTTAAAAAGAACTGCAAAGAGCCATCCTTTTGACCCCTTGCAGTTCTTTTTCTTATCCTTCATTTTCTTGTGCCGCCTGCTGTATAATTCGTTCTTTTATCTGCTTCAATTCTACAGCAAAGTGCTCAAAGCTCTTTGTCATTGACCTTTTCAGCAAATAATCCTCTTCCAGCTCCCTGGCTCTGGCCGAAAGATCTTTCATTCCCAGATTGGCTGATGAACCCTTGATGGTATGGACATACCGATGAAATTCCTCGGTATCCTCCGGTTTCTGATACTCTGCCTCAGTATTTGCAAATTTAAGCAATACTTCTTTATAGCGATCTACTTTTCCGCCAAAACGGGCAGCCCCTTCCTGTACAGCAATTCCTTCTATGGCAAAATCTACGGTTACAGCCGTCTCTGTCATTTTTTTCTTTATTTTTTCAGCAAAGCTGCTGCGTTTGCTGGCCGGAAGATTTTTTACCAGAGCTGCATTCAACGTATCCAATTCCACTGGTTTAGCAATGTGCCCATTCATCCCAATATTTAAGAATTCGTCTACCTGTTCCAGCATAACATTCGCTGTCATGGCCAGGATACAGATATTCTTATAAGGCTTATTACTTCTGCGGATCCTTCTGGTGGCTTCTTTACCGTCCATAACCGGCATCATGATATCCATCAAAATAAGATCATAGCTCTTTTTTTCCAACATTTCCAAACATTCTTCACCATCAGCCGCCACATCCGGTGTAATACCGAACTGCTTTAACATCTCGCAGGCAACCTCCTGATTAAGAGGATTATCTTCACAAAGTAAAATACTTGTATTTACAAAGGTTTCTCCGATTAGTCCTCCAAGATAAGCCCCTTCCTCCAAAGTATCACAAATACGTTGTACAAATGCAGAGGGAACCAGGGGTTTTTGCATTACATCCTTAAATCCTACTTCCTGTACCTGTTTATCCGGAATCCTTTTCACATAAGCGGATACAATCAACAGCTTCGAAGTGCAGCCTTCCTGGGTTATTCGTCTTCCTATTTCAATACCATTATCATCACCCAATACATAATCTAAAATAATAATCTTAAATGGATTGCCTGCTGCTTCATGCTCTTTCACCAGAGCTAGTGCCTCCGCACCGGTATGAACACATACCACCGGAAATCCTGCCGCCTCCAGAATTCGCCGCATAATCTCACAGGAAATTTCATCATCATCTGCAATTAAGATCGAATGTCCATCCGGAATATTCTGAGAAACAAGTCCTTTCAGTGTCATATTATCCTTGCTTCGTTTAAAACCGATTATTACCGAAATTTTGGATCCTATCCCTTCGATGCTTTCAACCTTAATCTCACCTTCCATCAGATCCACCAGCTCTTTGGTAATCGACATTCCCAGTCCGGTACCGGTGCTTTTATATTTCATGTCATCACTAAACTGGTTAAAAGGTATAAATAACTGGCTGATCTGCTGAGGAGACATTCCAATACCGGTATCACTTACACAGAATGTAATAAATATTTTCTCGTCCTCTTCATGGTGAAGCGACACATCCAGAATGACATTTCCTTTTTGTGTGTACTTCGCTGAATTATCCAACAGATTCTTTAATATCTGCCATAAACGAGTCTTATCTCCTATCAGCTTGATCGGCAGTTCCGGCTGCATATTCAATAACATTTCTATGTGCTTGTCTTCAATCCGGTCCGAAGCAACCATAAAGGCATTGGCAACAACATCTTCCAGCACAAAGATGTCCTCGGTAATATCTATTTTTTGTGCTTCAATTTTAGAAAAGTCTAAAATATCATTAATAATAGTCAGCAGGTTCTTAGAAGAGGATAAAATCTTTTTATAGCTGTCAATATTTTGGGGATCCTGTTCCCTCAGCAAAGCAATCTGGGCAAAACCGATAATTGCATTCATCGGTGTTCTGATTTCATGGCTCATATTGGCTAAGAAGCGGCTCTTTAGCTGATTTGCTTCCCGTTCATGATCGGCAGCACTCTGCAATAACTTTTCGGCTTCAATATTCTGCATCATCTTAATTACCGATGGCATCCCATCATATATGACTTCTTCTGCAATCACACGTGTATCAATAATTTCACCGGCGGTGGTTTCATATGTAAATTCTTCGCTGGCAGTAACCTGACGTTCTTTAATCTGCTCCTTTAAAGAAGCAATCTTATCCGCAACCGGCCGGCCATCCGACTGCTTAACGGCAAACAGATCTTTCTCATAGAGATTTTTATTCTCTGTAAATTGCGGTAAATTCATCTGCTTATAAAAAGCATCGTTGGCATAGTAAATCTTACCGGTCTCAGAATCCTCAATAATCATTGCTGACGGCAGTGCATCCACCAGCTTTTGCAGATCTTCCTGATTCCTTAAAATAAGATCATTTTTCTGCTGTTCCTCTTCTACATCCATACACCATAAAATATATGATTTCTTATTATCCCGATCTATAATGCTGATAAAAGCGGAAAATCGGTGACACTCGCCGTTACGGATGCGAAAGGTTACCTGCTCACGAGTGACATGACCTTCCTCCCGCAGTTTCTTTAGAATGGCGTGCCTTTCGGAAACATCCTTATAATATCCTTCAATAGAAGTTCCAACAGACATGCCGATCTGCTCCACCGCATAGCGGTTACAGTCAATAATCATATCGTCAACAATTACAATATAAGCTACCGGTGCTTTTTCAATAATCTGCTCCCGGACCGTTTCCACAGCCGAATTAAGCCCTGCCAAAATACCCGACCACTGCCCCTTATAATTGGCATAATCAATATGGTAAATCAAATTACCGGCCGTAGTACCTTTGACAAAATCACCGATTTCATTTTCAATGCTGGAAAGAGTATCCCGAATGCTTTGTAAGGAAGCCGCCAAAATACCAAATTCGTCTCTGGATTTATACTTGTTAAAATCAAGTGCAAAATCACCCTCCGAAATCCTTCCGGCAATTTCGGTCATTTCCAGCATCCCCTTAATTTTCCGGTTCAGGGTAAGAAAAGAAACAAACATGGCAATGACCATTCCAATGGCTCCGATCCCCATTAACCGAAGTGCTGTATCTGCTTGTTTTTTGGCATCATCTACCGCCTGACTGCACCGTTTTTGCACTTTACCCTCAAACATAGCAAGGGTATCCAAAATCGGTTGCTTACCGGCTTTATATTCTTCGCCAAATATCAGCCGTCTGGCTTCCTCCAAATCACCCTGCTCCACCGCCCCAAAGGCTTCGTATTCGATTGTTTCCAGCTTATGTGAAAGTTCCTTAGCCTGATTAACAAGCTCAAGCTCTTCCAGAGGGACCTCCATCGTTTCCAGTTGCTTCAATACCCTCTCACGAGTCTGAGTCACATTGACTTCGTGCAAATAAGCTTCCCGATATTCCAATTCCCCAAACGCCACATAATTTTTCGCCTGCTCGGTCAAAAAATCAGATGCCCCACGCAAGTCGTCACCCAATGCAGTCATTTCCATAGCCTCGTGATAATATAATCGTTCACGGCTTACGGACATAGAAAGTTTAACCAGTGTAAATGCTGTAATTAATGCAAAAAAGATAGGTAGAAGCCTTAACCATGTTGATATCTTCATATATACATCCGAACCCTTCCCTTACTTATTACTATTATTATAGTATGTTTCCCAGATATCATCAACTTGAATTTACAAAAAGACAGCCAAATAAATCGGCTGTCCTTCGTAATGTTAAATCATGTAATCTTTTATGTTACCTGTTCTCACCTAAGAATATAAGTCCTAATGTTCCAGGACCGGAATGAGCACCGATACTGGGGCCGATGGGTCGGATAATAATATTTTTATATCCCAGTTTTTCTGTTATCTGTTGTTTTAAAAAATCGGCATCTTCCTGACAGTCTCCATGAATAATACCCATGGCGATCTGTTTATCTTTCCATTGTCCTAGTCGTTCTGTCATATTGTTAATTAATGTGCTCATAGCTTTTTTTCTGCCCCTGGTCTTACTTAAAGCTACCAGCTTCCCTTCCTGATTAACATATAGAATCGGTTTCACATCCGGATATTCTTCCATAACTTCATTGGCTGTCATTATCACATTGCCGCAGCCGCCGCTCAATTCGGAAGAAAAACTGATATGCAGGATATCCTTTCCCTCCTTGTCTTCTCAATAAACTTCTTCTTCAACGGTATAGTAGTGGGGAATGACACAGATGCCATTCTCCCTGATAAATTCTTCCGGCAGATCAGCATTGCTTTCAGTGGATATAATAAATTCTCTCATTAAGGTACGCTCCTTATATTTTTTTTCAATTTATTATTATATCCTACTATGTTCTTTTTTTATAGTACTTATTTTATTACACTTCTCCTTGCCCCACGTTCTCCGGCCTTAGCGTGTGCTCCCCCCCATCGCTTCAATCAGCCACAGGTTTTCATTTGATGAACCGCGATAGCCGGACAGGCCGAATTGCTCAGCACACCATTTCCGAGTGGCAAAGCTGGGAGAATAGCCGGCCCGCATAAATCCATCTACAATCGATACGCCTCGATAACCGTAAAGGAGGGTAGTTAAATCTGTTCCGGGATTCCGTGAGTTTGCCAGATATTGAGCCGTTACCTCAACCGTTTCCTGTAAATTTTCAGCCGAAGATTCATAAAGATCCAGATTAAGGCCGTCACTTCTTAGTGCTAACATTACTTCATCGCCATTTTCTTCAATATACCAGCTAAAAATATCAGTACCTCCTCCTTCGCTAAATAAATAGAAGTTGTCATAATTAAGTGCCCAGTCGCCTGTAACTTCATCCGTAAGAATCTCATCATCACCAATGGCAAACAGCCCTACGTAGGCACCGTCACTGGCAAGGCAAAATATATATGCAACAGTTTCATCGCAGCCAACCCAATAGGTTCCCTCACTGAAATACGTCACATACTGTGATGCAATGTCTATTTTATTCTTTGTTTCTTCAAAATCACTTCCCTGCTCCCGCAGCAGAGTAACCTCGTTATCAAGGGTAATATATTGACCAAGTTCATCGGTTTTAATGCTATACGCAAAGTTCATTAACTCCTCTTGCATATCCGCATCTTTATATACAAACAGATTGGTTGCCGAAAGCTTATAATTTCCGCTTCCTTCCGTGGTCTCATTATTAGCCTCTTTCATCCAGACAGAGAGCATGTCACCATTGAAATGCAGTGCATATGCTGAACCGTCTTTTTCCAATCCCGACCAGATTGTTCCACTTAATTGAGCTTCTAACTGCTCCAGTAGCTTATCTGTTTCACTAAGCTCGGTTACTGCCACTTTTTCCGGCTTCTTACCACAGCCGACTAACCCAACACACAGTACTAATATACTTAAGATTATTAATATTTTTTTCATTTTTTATTTCCCTTCCTCATAGCCTAGCGCATCGACTTTTTTTCTTGCTTTTTCTATGGCCTGTTCCGGCGTTTCCTTGTCTTCCTTCAGCTTACCGGCCAAAAGACCGCCGCCAACGCCTAATCCGGCTCCGACCATGGCCGCTGCTGCCGCAACTCCCGAGGTTACCAGATCAATGCCGCCGCCTGCTGCCGGTGCCGCTGTTGCCGCTGCCTCAGAGGCTTCCACCGCTGCATTATACGTTTGCTGTAAGGTAACCTCATTATGACTGACATTGATATTTGTTTGTGAGACGTTAACCGGTACTCCGGTGGCGGCTCCGGCTGAAGCCCCCGCTGAAGCTACCTTGGCCGGACGGCCGTAAAAATCCTGTTTGTGAGCCCGGAAATTATTGCTCTTGGCTACTGCCTTGGTTTCGGAATTACGATACTGACCGGTGGTTTCCTCCAGTACTTTACTCAATTTCTGCAGAATTGCCGACCGGTTCTCAAGAACACCGATCAGCTTACTTATGGATTCTCTGGCACCCTCCAGCATCTTGTCGGTACCCAGGTTTTTTTGTACACTCTTTAAGGTTTCAATTCCGGCATTGAGATTACTGACAATCTTGTCATATTCACTTTTTTGCTGGGATAACACTGTCAGAGATACTTTATACTTGCCCATACTTACTCCTTTCCATATGCCGTCTTACTATCATTTTATTTCATGTTAATTTTCAGTTTACTGGTAGATTCACTTACCTTTTTTTCATTTGCCGTATAAACATCCGATGTCTCTGAAAGCGTCCGGGCATAGTTATCTACTACTGCTAAGGTCTCCTCACACTTTCCTTCTATTGAATTAAATTTGGCATAAAATTCATTTGCGGCATCTCCTGTCCAGGTAGACTTGAGATTTTTTACCGCCGTTTTAGCCTCTCCCAGATAGCTGAATATATTTTTATAATTGTTTTTTATATCTGCCGAATATGTTTTCAGTTGCTTCGCGTCAACTGTAATTTCTCCTGCTGCCATGCTGCTCCTCCTAATTTCCTTTACCCAGATATTTATTGACCATATCCATTGCTTTGCTGTCAGTCTGCGTATATTGGCTTGAAAACTCATTCATGGTATCACCCATCTGCTGAAGCACAATATATAACTGATTCAGATTGTTTTTATCGGCCTGATACATCTTTAAGTAGGATGAACTGGCATCCCCCTTCCAGATACTGGAAACCTTCTGGATATTTTCGTCCAATTTATTTACTTCTTTTTGAATTTTAGAAGCCAGCTGGGTCAGGTTGGATCCTGCCGCTTTCAGCTTTGCCGCATTTACTTGCTGTGAGCCCATATTATCGCCTTTCTTATCTTATCTTTTCCTATCTTTTCTAATTTTGCAGTTAATTACTTGCTGTCTTGGCTTTTGCCTGATCTTCTGCCGCCTGCATGGTTTTACATGCTTCCCGCAGGACGGTTGCAATCTCTCTCATGGAAGAAACGTTAGAGGCCAGATTGGTATTCATTTCTTTCATATAGCCAAGATAAGTATTGGCCGACTTACCTGACCAGGCAGCCTTCAGTGCTTCATTGGCCGTATCAAGTTTCTTCACACATCCCGAATTCAGCTTATCGGCTGTTTCTTCTAACTGCTTTGCCTGTTTTTGAATCTGGGCAGCATTAAAGTTTATATTTGCCATTATTTCATACCTCCGAATTTCAATTTACCGGCATTATTTCCGACCTTTTTCTCGGCATCGTTGTAGATGCCGGCCAGTTCGCCCAATGTTGTCTCGTATCTGGACAACATTGATAAAATATCATTGGAACTGCTTTGGAGCTGTTTTCCAACAGCATTCAGATCATCTGCACTGTCGCCGGACCAACTGTCCTGCAATTTACGAAATATAGCATTCAGGGATTCCACCGTAGTGGAAATCCCTTTTCTTATATTTGAAATGTCATTGGCTGCCGATACCAGTTGACCGGTATCAATTTTATTGGTTCCGTCATTTGCCATGTTTATCACCTAATCCCTTCTATTTCTGTTTTGCTTATCCCCTTGCGGATTTATTGATCAGGCTTTCGCTTTCTTCTTCAGCCCGGTCCATATCATCGGCTATCTCCATCAGCCCCTGGGCTACCTCACCATATTGGGTAATCATTTCCTGTAAGGCCTTCAGGTCATTTTGATAGCTTTGAAAAAAGCGCTCCTTAACATCTGAACTCCAGCTCTTACTTAAGCCTTCGATGGTGGTCTGAAACTTCTGAAGCTGTTTGCCGATTTCCGAAGATGCACCGTCTACCTGCTTGGCGGTGGAACGCAATACATCCGAGTCCATCTCGATTGAATTGTTTGCCATGTTTATATCCTCCGATCTAGAGCAATACTGCTCTGCTGCCATTACCCAGTCCAACCTCTTCAAAGGTTTCACCGTCCTGGATCAATCCTTCCAAATCAACCGAACAAAAAACCGGTTCCTCCTCTTCGGAAAAGAAATTATGTCCTTCCAATTCGGTAATCTGGTCAATAATCTGTTTTTTGGCGGCTCCTATCTTCATGCAATCATCCAGCAGAAATTCATAGCTTTTGGCATTGCCGGGAATATTTACTTCCATATTTATCTTTGCCATACTTAATCCTCCGTCACTTGTGGTGTTACTACTGTTGCTGCTTTTCCCATAAGTCCCATGTAGGCCACTCCGGCAGATAATTTCCTGATCCGGTCATTGTCACTCATCTCCAAATCGAAAATGCCCTGTTCATCAAAGGCGCCGCCTAAATGAATACCTTTTCCGTAATTACCAAAGATCCGCAGTGCTGCAAAATTGTAACAGTCCTGATATTCCTTGGGTGAACAGCCTAATAAGAAATGAATCTTATGCTCCAAACCTTTCTCAAAGACGATTTCCAGGAATTCACTCATATCCTGTTCACTGTCATAAGCTGCTTCAAAAAATCCTGCCGCATCATTGATTAATACTACAATCCGGTCATATCCTTTTAACTTTTCGGGAATATCATCACCGTTTTGTCTTGCTTCATAAACGATTTCATTGCGTTCACTAAGTTGAGGAACAATGATTTCTTCCATGAAACCGAATAGGCTTTCTTTATTGGTAAAGTATCCGTCCAGCTTATTCTTACCGGCAAACTCTTCCAGCTCCTTTAAAGGACTGTCATAAACATAAACCTTGCTTCCCTTTTGTTTCATCTGTAAGGCTGCAAATTTTAAGAAATTAGTTTTTCCGCTTTTTCCGCCGCCGCTGACAGCAAAACAAAGTTCCTGATTCAAATCGGTGCTGATCACTTTGCCGGTTTCTACGTTGGTTCCCAATGCCAACTCATTGTCCCTGATCTCTTTTACTTCTCCTAATGCCATAAATTCTTTCATGGTAATGGACTCTATGTTTGCTCCCACTTTTTTAGCTTTGTTGCTTCCGCCCTTAGCCAGCGCCTCAAATTCCTTATGCAATGTGGTAATCAGATTACCGCCCTCTTCACTGCGGACAGGTAATGCCACCTGGAATTCCAAAGGTGTATTGATCTTAATCAAACCGCGGCCGGTGGTCCGGTCATCGGGCAGGATTTCTGTACGCATACCGATTACCGAATCATATTCAAACCGGTCTGCCAACTGCAATCCGATACCGGAAGTAATATTCTGAGCAATCCGGCTTCTGATATCGCCCGAATTGTTACAGGTAATGATCATATAGATACCGTAGCTGGCACCCTCCCGTGACATCTGAACAAAGACGTCTTCATACTGATCATAGCTGTCATTAAAGGCTGCATAATTATCAACTGCAAACAAAATCATCGGGAAATCATGATATGCTGCCGAGTAATCTCTAAAGGAACCCATTCCCTTTTCGGCAAAGGCTTTCTTTCTTTCGGACAGGTTTTTCTGCAGGAAGCCCATCATATCTTCAATCTTTTCATCCTCCCCTTCCATACACACACATCCGGTATGGGGGAGTTTGCCGAATACCGGTAAGGTACGGCTGGAGAAATCAATAATATACAAGTTGATCTTTTCTGGTGAATAAGCGGTGGCCGCTCCATAAAGGATGGTCTCTAACAAGGTGGTCTTTCCGGCACCGGAGGATCCGCAGATCATCAAATGTCCGTCTCTGATAAAATCAGCAAATACGGTAAACTGTCTCTGATTTTCCGGATCATCCGCCTGACCAAGGGGCAGTAACACATAATCTCTGTTCCATACAAAATCCAACTCTTCCAGATAAATCTGATCCGGCAGCGGGGGCATCCAGATTTGCTTTAAGGGCGCAATCTTATTATCCGCCATAATTTTTGCCGAGTATTTTACCACTGCATCAAGCTGGGTAAATTTCTGGATATTATCACTTTTACCTTTTTTCTTCTTCTTCACCACTTCCGGTTTACCGATCAGGTTAACGATTTCGGCTTTGGCTTTGCTGTCATCACTGAAGGAAATCTCCGGCGTATAAGGTGCTCCCGACCACCCGGACTGGAATTCTTCAAAGATTTCATCATTTCCCACCTGCAGGAAACCGCGTCCGGTACCGGTGATAAAGGCCGCATCGGTACGCTTGATCATTTCGTTGGAATCCTGTTTATCCGCAACCCGCAGACACAGACGGAAACGGGTATTGCTCCAGATTTCGTCATCTACCACACCACTGGGCTTCTGGGTTGCCAGAATCAGGTTAACACCAAGGCTTCGGCCTACACGGGCTGCCGATACTAACGCGCGGACGAAATCCGGCTGTTCTTTTTTAAGTTCCGCAAACTCATCGGCAATAATCAGCAGATGGGGCATAGGCTCATCGGCTTCACCGTTACGGAACAGTTCGATATAAGCATCGATATGTTTGATTTTATACTCATTAAAGATCCGCTGTCTCCGCTTGATTTCGGCATTAATGGACAGCAATGCACGGTTGGTCTGATTTCCGCCTAAGTTGGTAATCATGCCGGCCAAATGAGGAAGACCCTCAAAACTCTGAGCCATACCGCCGCCTTTATAGTCAATTAAGATAAAGGACACTTCATGAGGATGGTAATTTACCACTAAACTTAAAATATAACTCTGCAGGGTTTCGGATTTACCGGAACCTGTAGTTCCTGCCACCAAACCATGAGGACCATGATATTTTTCATGAATATCCAGATAGAGTGGCTGATCTCCCGATTTATAGCCAATCATAGACTTCATGCTCTCGTAAGTTCTGTTCTCCAGCCACTTATGATAAATATCCAGATCTTCCACTTTAGAAGTCTTATACATATCAAGAAAAGAGATGGTATCCGGAATAGCTGAACTTGTACCGGTCTCACGAACCTTAAAATTAGCCAGCTCTCTGGAAAATCCGTCAATCTGTTTATGATTCACCACATCAAATGTGATATTTTCTTTTTCTTCAAATAGTGATAAGGTGCTGTAGCAGCCTTTGTATGTGTCATCGTTTTGAACAATGGCCGTACAATTGGCCGGAATTTTATCAATGGCATCTGCCACAAAGATAACACTGAATCCTGCTTCTTTGGGCGGGTTCATCAGATATTTCGAAATCGCCTCTTCGGCAACCAGAGAAATATCACGAATAATAATCACATAATGAGGCAATGTTTTCATTTCGCCTTCGCTATTTTTATTCTTTTCTTCTTCTTCCAGACGTTCTCTGATCATACCGGAAAGAACGTACATAATATCACCCACGGTTTTGGCATCACAAGCTAACATCCGCAGCTTCCCATCCGGTGATTTGGTGTGAGGCAGCCATTTTGCATAAGCCATCTCCTCTAAGTCGCGTCCGGGAAATATATAGCAGAGACGTACATCGGTATAAGGATGAGCTCCCGCTATCTGCAGGGAAAAAGCCCGCACCATTTCGTTTCTTTTTTCTTTATCCGCGCTAACGATACCGATCATCCTGTTATCATAGACCGATACTGCTACCGGAATATCCTTAAGCGTTTGATATTGTTCCTGCAGTTCATAAATATGGTCGTTAAGCGGGTCATGTTCACCACCTATTTCTTCTTTGGCAACTTCGATAAAATTAGGGGAGTTTATGGTTCCCACACCAAGTCTTACGGAAAGAAAATCTGCATGAGTACTGCTTTTTTCCCATAATCTTCTGGTGTTATCTTTTACAAAACCAAGCACTTCCTGAGAAGAAGGATACTGCTCTTCCAAGACCTTCTTGTTGTACTCACTTTTACTTTTCAGAATCTCTTCCACTTTAACTACATATTCCACGAACTTGTTAACACGGCTGGATTCGCTTTCGGTCTCTTCCTTCTTGGCATAATTTACATTTACGATAGCCCAGACTGCTCCGATAGCGGCAGCACCAACAGACATCATCAGGCCGCCCATACCCAGTCCTTCACCGCCGCTCATTACTGCAGCCAGCGCGATGGGAATGATCATGGTAAAAGAAGGTCCGATAGTAAAGATCATGGGCTGTCTTTTTTGCTTTTGCTTCTTTTGACATTTTTCAATAGCTACCTTTTCGGTATCTAATTTCATCACTCTTCTGGGTGTGCGCAGGAAATAGTCCTCTTTTTCCTCCAGCATTACTTCTTCGCTTTCCCCTTCAAATTTTGGAATGGAGATTTTATCAATATTTCTAACCTTACATTCACCATCAGGGTTATTGATAGCTAACAGATTATTTAAATAAACGATTTTTAAACCTACCGCATAAATAATATCACCATAGCTTAACTTGGTTCGCTGGGTAATCAGCCGGCCGTTCAAAAAGGTTCCGTTAACACTGTCCTTATCTTCTACATAAGCACTTCCTGCTTCTATCATAATCTCCGCATGCACGCCGGTCAGAAAACGATTCTTGTAAACGATATCGCACAAGTCGTCACTTCCGATTTGCAGCTTCATTACACTTCCTTCTTTAATCAGGTACTTTTGGAAATGCGTTGCCTCTGTTAATACCTCATCAATCTTTACCGAAAAAACCGTATTATCTGTCCTTACGGTTCCCTCCAGAACCATACCATTCTCCAGTCCCATTGATGTGACTGCATCCCCTTTATGCATTAAGGTATATTGTGAGGTGGCATTAATTTTCCATTTGTTGCTCCAAACCTCGATATCCAACATCAATTCATTTTTGAGGCCGCTGATATAAGGGCGGATTCCGGTTGGTACCTTACGGTTATCAACATTGGGCAGGTAATTCTCAGAAAATCCGTTTTCAAAAAAAACTGTCATTAAAAATCCCATGATTACTCTCCTCTATTGTTTAATATCATTTAAAACAGCTACTGCAAGGTTTTCCAAATCGTCTTCTTTGCCCTCAATTTTGGTTCCGTATGATGCAAAATAGCACTGGTTGTTGGTTGCATATAATATCATACCGGCTACCGGCATTTTGATCCCTCCGCCACCAAGCGCTTCTCCCGTTACATAGCTGGTGCTGTATACTATATGGCCATCCTTGGAAGTAGAAGAGTAGGTATCAAATGTTGGCGCAAGGCTTGACATACCGTTATTAAGAAGATCCTGGCAAATACTGGCTGCATCTCCTCCATCAAAGAAAGAACTGGGTACTTTCTCAACCAAAATAAAAGTATAATCATCATCTTCCTTTTTTCCATATTCAAAACTAATGCTGCCGTCCCCATTGTCATCAGCAAAATAAGCAGACGGATAATTTACCGTATAATTAGCCTGCTTGACAATTACACTTTCATCCAACTTAGCCTTAAAGATCTTCGAAGTGCCACCCCCTGAAAGGGCTGCTGCTAAAATAACTACAAGCAAAATTACGCCTGCGGCTGCACCTCCGATAATGGCTGCCATTTTAACCGGAAAAGGTTTCGCTTCAGTCTTTTCTACGGTTGCTATTTTTTCTTTCATAGCTGCTGCCGTAGATGTGGAGGGTGCCTTTTCAGTTGTTTGAGCTTTTTTCTCAGCTACCTTTGCTGCTCGTTCTGCCGCTCCCTGTGCTGCTTTCACCGCTTCTTCTTCAGCTTTTACGGCTGCCTGTTTGGCTTCTTCCTGAGCAATTCGCTGCCGCTCGGTTTCTTCTGCCAACCGATTGATTTCCGCTTCCATTTCCGCTTTTTTACGAAGTATTTCAGCCTGTCTATCCTGTTCAGCCTGCTCTTCCTGTTGCTTTTTCCTTTTGGTTGCAAATAAGGCATCTGCCTCTTGATTAGAATTTCCGCTCATCTTATCTCCTCCTTAGGGTGATTATTTTCTAATATTAACACTCAAAATTTTCCAAAAATAGTATCCCGCAGTTACCTTTTTAGCAAAATGCAAAAAAAATACCCCAAAAATCTTCTTTAAGGATCCTTGGGGCCGCTTTTATTTATTCTGATATAAAGTATTTTCTTAATTCATTTCGTTTAGAAATATCCAGCTTGTCAAATATCTGATAAACGATTCTTTTCACATATCCGTAGGAATAATGACAAATATCACTGATTTCCTGATTGGTGTATCCTGATATAATCATTTTTGCCACCGTAAATTCCGTTTTGGAAAGAGTTTTCTGCATCCTTTGCAACTTTTCCGGATCGTATTCGATCACTCCGGATTCTTCTGAAACAGATAATCCAGCCCGCTTGCTATTATTGATATGGGCTTTGATGCGGGCGATTAATATGTCCTTTACAAAGGGTTTGGTAATATAATCAACCGCTCCCATTTCCAGACCCTTAATTTCATATCTGACCGAATCCATTCCCGTTAAGAATATCACCGGAAGACCTTCGCACCCTTTCATTTCCTTAATTTTCTGTAATGTTTCATATCCATCCATATCAGGCATATCTACATCCATCAAAATCAGATCAGGTATCAATTCTTTTTCCAAAAGGCTGATCGCTTGCTTGCCGGACTTAGCCATACTTACCTGATAATCATATTGAAGCAAAATACTTTCCGCTGATTTAAGTAAGTTAATATCATCATCTATTACCAATATTCTACTTTCTGCCATTTGCCAACTCCTTTCGCAAAATTTTTTCCGCTTCATCGAACTCTATCTCTTCAATAAATTCCGATGCTGCTCGCAGTACCTGCAAGGTGCGCTCCGGCAACGGACTTTTTACCAATTCCTTAATTAACAGCAACGCCGGCTCTGCCTCAGAAATCCCTATATGAGCTAAAATTCTTTCGATATACTCACTTACATCCAGCGGCCGGATGCTGATTGCTTCGTCAAATGCATTATCAGCCTTACTTAAAATACCACTGACCGTTAAAAACTCTGAAATACCGCTTACTGCCCTTTCCCATTCCAAAAACAGTAAATTCAGACCCTTTTTTACATATGAAACATCTCTGTCACGGCATCGCTTCTCTAAGCGCCTGGCAATATGATGCAGATCAATGGCTCCGATTCCGCGGGCATTCCCTTTTAGTGCATGAATGGAGATACATAATTTTTCTATTTCCCCTGTAGCCAGATAATTTTCTATTTCCTTCCTGGCCTTTTCATATGTCTTTCGGAAAAATTCCGCTGTTTTAGCGTATTGATAAATGTCTCCGCTCATATAATGAAGACCATCCTCCAAAATAATATCATAGGGTCGTAGCAACAGGCTGTAATCTCTTATTTCTTCATTACTGATATCGTTCTTGCTTTTTATCCGTCTGGTTCGGGTAACCAGTGCAGTTGGCAGATATTTCATTAGTGCCCCTTCCAGCTCCTGCCACCGGACCGGCTTTGACAGGTAATCCTGAAAGCCTTTACCTATCAGCATCTCTCTGGTTCCGGCAATCACATTGGCCGTTAACACAATTATCGGTGTATCGATACAGACATGATCCAACCGGTTCCGTATTTGCTGCAGGGTTTCTAATCCATCCATCTCCGGCATCATATAATCCATCAATATTACATGATAGTATTCTGATTGTATCATATCCAGGCATTCTTCACCGCCGATTGCCGTATCTACCTGTAACATGGTCCGTTTTAATAAGGATTTTATCACCGCCAGATTCATATAATTGTCGTCCACCACCAGAATCCGGCCTTCCGGCGCAACAAAAGTCTCTTCCCCCATTTCCATCGTTTCTTCATCTTTTCCTACCGATTTTAAAGTCTCAGCGGAAACAACTCCCTGTGGAGCAATAACCTTAAAGGTACTCCCCGATCCGTAAACACTGTCTACCGAAATCGTTCCCCCGATCATATCCAGCAGATTACGGATAATTGCCAGACCCAGGCCACTTCCTTCAATGTCACGGTTACTGCTGATGTCTGCCCGTTCAAAAGAATTAAATAAAAAGGGCATATCCTTTTCCCGAATTCCGATACCGGTATCTGTCACTGTAATCTCCAGTAAAATTCTTTCTGCTGACTCCGGTATGACCCTGACTGATAAAGTAACTGCTCCTGTTTTGGTATACTTAATGGCATTACTGATTAAATTAATCATAATCTGATGGATATGCCTTTCGTCTCCATACAGCTTAAGGGGCAGATTCTCATCCAGTTCCAGTTCAAACTTAAGATTCTTCTTTTCCGCATGAACTTTTCCCATAGTAAATAGTTCACTAATCAGCTCTCTGATATCATATGTATTCTCCACAACTTCCATTTTTCCCGATTCAATTTTAGAGAAATCCAAAACCTGATTTACCAAAGTTAAAAGCTGCTCACCGGCGTTTTGAATATTTTTCGAATACTCCAGAACCTGCTCCGTCTCACTTTCCCGCAGGATCATTTCATTCATACCCAGCATTAAGTTAATGGGCGTCCGAATTTCATGACTCATGTTAGCCAAAAAATCACTTTTGGCAGCATTTGCCTTATCGGCTGTCCGCTTAGCCTCCTCCACAATCTTTTGCTGAACCCGGTAAGTCCGGATATAAGCAAAGAAAATGGTTCCGATTGAAAGACCGGTAAGAACAAATCCGATAATAATATCCTGTAACTGAGCCCTGGGGTTCTCAAAGGGTGTTACCAAATCAGGATACCGATATGCCAGAATACAAATCCCTATATAATAAAGGATTTGAACCGTTACGGTAATATAAAGAAGCTTGCCATAAAACATTAAAAAAATAAAAACAATCGCAAAAATAAAAAAATAAGGCATGGAACCTGCCATTCCCCCCATAGAAAAGAAAAGAACCCCAAACAGTCCCATAAAAACACCAATCACGGTGGCTATAAAGCCTATCGTATACTGCTTTGTTTTATTTACAAAATACATCAGCAGATACGAGCACACCGCTGCCGTAAAATTGATGATACCGCCAAGAATGGATATGCCCCCCAGGATGCTCTGCAGCCCTGAAATAATACTGACGGCAAAACCGCCAATGGCCAACAGATTGAACAACCGCACATTAAGTTCCAACTCTTTATTAAAATACTTCCCCAATACTCTGTTTTGGATATTCCGCATATGAGCCCTCTCCCCATAATTTATCATCGTACTACTACTATAGCATATTTATACAAAAAAAATAGTAACTGCCAGTGACTATTTTTTTCTTGAAAGTATGCTATATTTATATTACATATTAAGTAGCCGAACCAGGAGGAAATAGAATTGAAAAAGACTCATAATATAATAATTGGTGTTTTATTGGCTTTCATCTCAATCGGACTTACGGGTTGCGGTAGCTCGAAGGAAGACTTAATTGACAATTCAGAAACAGAAATCGGTATCATATACCAGGAATATGATAATAACGATATCGTAGAAATTTTAATGATAAGTTATGATGGCCAGCAGAAAGCTCTGGAGCAATATAATTGGAAAAACCCTGTCCTTGAGATGCTCAATAATGAAATTAAGCTGTCATCCGATGGTCCGGTACAAATATATCAAGCCTATCGGGATGAATTTATCGGAAACAGCATTGAAATCCGGTCTTACCCCTTTGTTGATGAGGATTATATTCAGATCGTCACCAGCTGTGTTGTTTTTCCCAGCCTGCAGCCTGATCTCTACGACAGGATGTGGAGCTACAACTTTGATAAAAAGGAAAATAAGATTATTGAACTGGACGATGCTCTGGGAGATTACAATCTGACGCAGGATGAAATTTCCAGGTTATTTACAGAACAATATACGGATGAGGAAACTAAGCTGGTCAGCGTAGAAGTTGTCGGCTTTGTGATTCACAATATGCCAGGAAAGCCTGTCACAAATTTTTTACTTGAAGTTATGCGTGAAAATTATTCGGACCCGTATAAGGACTTTGCTATGTATGCACCCGATTATGACGAATTTATATGGCTGGCACCTGACTGCCTGTTCGACCCCGACGTGTACGATATGCCGCAGTTGGACCCGCTCCTTGCTTATAATCGTGCGGATTTGCGATGGCCAATAGACGGGGAGTCTGAGGAATCAGCGTCTGAGGAATCAGACTATATACTAGCGGCAGATATCACTGGCTTTGATGAACTGTCACCCGGCAGCGAATATATGCTTGATGGGCTGCTGTACGTTTCATTGCAATCCTTTCCCGTGCTTAATGACGAGATGTATGATGAAGCTTCGATGACTGAACGGATTAAGCTGTTGAAAGGCGATGACATTCGTATCTCCTCCCTTGCATTATCAGATGATTACACAGCACAATTAACCTACCCTACATGGCTTATTGTATACGAAACAGGTCAAAACGAGGACACAGCGCAATGTGCCGATCTGTATTTCCAAACATATACCGGTGAACACTGGGTTCATACCGTAACCGCTGCTAACTTCATAGAGGATTATCAAGATAAAGTCACAGCCCTGCTTACAAGCACGATGCTCACAACACCCGGCGATAGTGTAGACGATATAAATACCACCTTAGTACAAAACGCTCTGGAAAAGCAGGAACATGAAGCATCGGTAATCGTTATGACCGGCGAAGAAACCATAAACGGTGAGCACTGCTGTACCTATTCCGCTGGGGATTATTCCGCCGACGGGGCAAAATATACCGCAATGTATCACTACGCTGTCAGTGACAGCCAGGCCGTCTACTATATGGATATCATTGAGGGACCGGACTGGCTTCCCCTGGAATCAGACTAACTTTGTTGCTTTTACTATAAATGATGTATTTATTAGTTTTGCTTTATGCTCTGAATAATATTTCATCGTAAATTCCTGATCCCGGCTTACAATATCCGTATCAGTTTCTTCAATTAGTCTTTCCACTTTAAAACCGGCATTTGCTAATTCATTTATATAAGAGGAAAGTTTCCAGTTTTTCACTACCATTGTCTGCATGGCTTTGGTCATTTCAATAGTTGCTTCTTCTAAGTATGAGCGGGAAAGAACATAGTTCCCGCTCTCTGCTTTTATACATTGCATTAAAGGGTTATCCCATGAAAAAATAAAGGTCCCTGACGGCTTTAAATATTTGTATACCAACTCGATAGATTTTTTCAAATCAAAAGTCCAGCCAAAAGCATATATCGAATAAACAATATCAAAATATTCCACAGGTATACCTGGATTTTCCTCCATTGGTGATACGAACAGATTTGCTGCTATATTGTTTTCACCTAAAAGCCTTTTTGCATTTTCAATTTGTCTGGAAGACAGATCTAATCCCCACAGTTCTGCCGCACCTCTCCCGGAATTATATAACAGGGAGTGACCGCTGCCACAGCCGATATCCAATATCTTCTTGCCATTCAAATCGCCAAAAAGCTGCAGAGAATCTTCTTTCGGTAATGTTGGTCCGTATACTGGCAAGGCTGTCGCTCCAAACCAATCATCAGCCACTGCATCCCAGCTTGCTTTATTTTTTGATAGAATTTCATTCTTATTCACGGCTAAATCTCCTTTTTGTATTCTTTAGTAATACTATAAACGCAAAACTATTATATTCCAATAGTCTTGCGTTTATATTTCTTATCGGAAACCGCTGCCGCTTGAACCGCTTCCCGATCCTCCATCGGATGACGATGACCCTCCACCACCTCCGGAGCTATCGGAGTACGACGTAGCCGAATAGGAGCTGCTTTGAATACTGTCTATTGTATCGAACATGATACCGGAACTGATTACTTCCGTAAACATTTCACGCCTGTAATAGTCATCCGAAACTAAAGAACTATTATCCACAGGATAATACAATGCCAATTCCTTTATCAGTTTTTTGCTTTTTCCTAATGCAGTTGCGTAGACTAAATATTTCCCCCACATTTTAACTTCCGGTAATTCCTTTTCCTCAAAAGTTGAAAAATCATCAAGGAACTTACCAAAAGCCCACCACAAAGATGCTTTGTCCGTACCTGATTGCGACAGTACTTTTTCTGTCCGGTCATGTCCCTCACAAATGGCAGCAATACAGAAAAACGGAAGAAAGGTAAAAATAGCAATCATAATCGAGGCCCACCCTGCACCGTCGTAGTAAAAGGCAAGTATACTATAAATAGTAAATACTGCTCCTATCAGTGTGAACAGTCTGCCTAAGCTTTTTGAACCATTGGCCTTAATCTCCATTTCTTCCAGATAAGGTGATTCCATCCCTTCAGCCTTAACTTCCATATTGAATTGACGTATTATACCCGCAACCTCACTCTGATTTTTCCTTATATAACTCTGTATATCTTTTAATGTCACCGATGCATTTCCACTGGCTGCGGCAATTATCAGTGAAATCAGCGTATTCTCATAATTCCTGACAGGCGTTCGTTCCGGATAAACTTTAATTTCCGTCTCACCATCCGCATTCCTTTTCATATCCATATAGCCTTCCAAAAACAAATCCAGCATAGTCGCTGAAAAAGCATTGCCTTCCTTACTCTTCTCGAACTTCGGAAACCAGGAAAGAAGTGTGTTAAGCACAGCCGGCGGCGTATTATCCGGCAGCTCTCTATAATATGGAGGATTCTGTTCCGCAGTATACTGTGTCCGGATAATTTTTG
This sequence comes from Lachnospiraceae bacterium, assembly GCA_031556725.1. Lineage (GTDB taxonomy): Bacteria > Bacillota > Clostridia > Lachnospirales > Lachnospiraceae > UBA935. The sequence goes on from JAVBSL010000025.1 coordinate 41,915, forward strand.
CATCACGTTTTTTTGCCTGTGCCGCAGCTATAAATATCCCTATAAACCCAGCAAATATGCCCGCAACAACAAAACCCAGATGATAATCCTCGGTGAAAAAGTCCTGCAAAGCGGCTTGTACCGGATGGTCTTTTTCCCATTCCTCTCTTCTTAACCGTTCTTCTTCCCGGAGTCTCTCTAACTCCTCCCGTTCTGCATTTGCTTTTTCTGCAAGACCTTCCTCATATGCCAGGATATCATTTTTCTTTTCTTCGGCTACATAATAACCTCCACTAAAAAGATAGGTTGGAACACATACCCGTATATCCACGATTTCGCTTGCCCCTACGCTGCTTATATCAAACGCAGCTGTGGTTTCATCCTCTTTAAGGAATGTTCCGTTCAGGGGTCCGTGTGACCAGATTCTAAACTCTTCCGGTTCCGAACCTGTCGGAACAGTAACCCTGGCGGTCAAATCTCGAATCATGGCAGCTTCATTTTCTCCGGTCAGATCCCAAACAAAATCGGCCACATCTTCGTAGATTTTCACCGCATTTTTCACTGTATAGGATATGGTGAAAATACGCGTTTCGTCATAGGAGCTTTGATACAGCTCAATTAAATATTCATTGTCTTTGATGCCTGCCGCAAAAGTATTCCATGGGTTGAGGTCATCGAATGTAGATTCCTCTTCCATCTCAGAGCCATCAATGGTTGCCGACCAATCGGTTATTTCATAATAATCCGATAATGCATATTGCCGGTAATAGACACTATAGGTACGCTCATCGTCGAAGCGCACTACCCATGTTTCGGTTATTTCGGCATTTCCGTTTTCCAGGATTTCTATATCATAGTGTCCTGAATCAAAGCTTGGTGCCGCACTCACATTTGTTCTGAAACCTGCTACGATAAATAATACCGCAAAAAAAAATTTTAACGTATTTTTCATTAATTTACACTCTCCTCACCCATATCACGGCCATTGGCACTGCTGATATATACCGCTTCTTCTTTCAGCAAACCATACCATCTTTCTGCTTCCTTAGCCGTATCACATATAACTGCAACCGTTACATAATCTGAGACACTTTCAAATTCAAAGTACTTTTCCGGATCCACAATCCACAGATAGGCACCATATGTATATTTACCGGTTTCCTGATCCATGGAATCCACCGTCGCAATGGTTATTCCATATCCATATTCTACTACATTCTTGGCATTATAACGATCTAAAAAATCATCTTCCGGTTCTGTCATCGCCCAATATTCCAGTCTGGTATTATCCTGCAGAGAGGCAAAGCTTACGCCGCCGTTGTCAGTAGGAATCGCCTCTTCGGAAAACGAGTTCGGATAAGAAAGCTCAAGCATATTTTCTTTATCAAAATAAATTCTGTCTTCACTTTCATCGCCCTGCCCATCCTCATGAGCAAAGTAAAATGCACTGCCCATGTAGGGTATATCAGACGGAAATACATTAACCGGATAAAGCTCGTCAAAGATAAGCTCCTTGCCCCCATCCATTGTATAGTAAACTTCCTCATGCAGTGCCTCCTGCAGGGTGCGGTACATACTGTCCATCATAAACCACCGCAGAGATTCCTGATCAAAAAAGAAAAAATCTTCCTTTTGTTCGCGGTCATCAAGGCCCGCAACCAGAGTCGAATCTGCCGCCCAGTCTACGATGACTCCGTTTTCCTCATGGTTACTGAGTGTCACTTTAAAGTCAAGTCCTGACCATGAACTTAAGCCATCAATTATATCTTCCACCGGAATGTCTTCATAAGCAGAAAGTGTTTCATATTGTAAATCTCCTTCTGCTGAACCATAGGACCGGTCAAAAATAACCGCTGCCGTTCGCAAACCACCGCCTACTTCCGGTTCCGGTGAAATTGCATCTTCTACCTTACTGCCGGTACATGCCGTTACGGTTGCCAGTATCAGAACCATTGTCATTGTAAACACTATTTTTTTCATCATAATATCTCTCCCTTTTAATAATTATTTCTTAATATTAACATTCAAAGTTTGCCAGAAACAGTATCTCACAGTTACCTTTTATTGCATTCAAAAACAGCACCTCACAGAAGTGCTGCTTGTTGAACTTATTTAATAGAATAACTATTTCACTTCTGTTTTTCCAAATAATCCGGCCAGATAACCATCAAAACCTGCATATTCAACATCCGCAGGTACCGCTGCTCCCGCAGGAATCACAATTTTATAAGTTATTCCCGATAATCTGTAAGTAAGCACAAAATCAATATCCCTTCTAGCTGCTATTGCTTCCATGACTTTTTGTGAAAAACTTGTCCAGAGCTGAGTATCTATGGATATGGTTTCTCCTAACTGGGCTTTGTTCACCTTATCAATTGTATTTTTATTAAAAACAGCATACGCTGACGTCAGACCAGTCCCGCCGGTCATATAATCGGTAACCGCGCCACAGTTGGTACATACATATGCCATTACTCCATCTGCCGTCTCGGTTGCGCCGCTTTCCGTTATCCACTCACAAGTATGAGCAGTTCCCATATAGAATAGGTCGAAGGTGCCGCTTTAACTGTCATTTGGCTTCCGGTCAGTATTGATACAGACAATATTATGCCCGGCAAAACTACCCCTGCTTTCTAAATTTACTTTTCATATAATTATTTTCTCCCTTCTAAATGCATTACTCTTTTTATGTTTTAGTATAGCATTCCATAATAGTATAATCAATCCAATATCGTTTATATAAGCACTATTTTTACGCACATTTCTCATAATTATCACTGTGCAAGTGGAAGTACCTGTACATATAAAAATGGAACTGTTGTACACAATGGTATCAATCCTCTTGCACGATAGTCATTCTACTTTTTGTTTTTTAAGCAAATAATATTTGACAATATTGTGACCGCTCCTACGGATAATGACCCTATTACCCATGATGATTTACCAATAATTAGTCCAGCTCCACCAGCAAGCAATAGTAAAGCACCGGCACAAGCCCCGATAGACCGCCCGATTTTTTCAACTCTTGGAGAAGGTGTTTTTATCCTCTCTGTTTTTTCCATAAGTGATTGTGTAAATTCCATAGGTACCTCTATGGCTTTTCTTGTTATTTCAGAAATTCTATCTTGTTTCATTTATTCTACCTCCATTTGATTAATTTTACGGGATAAAGTGAAAAGTATTGCAAATATAATTAGTAAAGAAACTGTGGTAATTATCAAAGATATAGATGGTTTTTCCTCACTGCTAATGGCTATATTTCCATAAATACCCGACAATATAAATGCACTGATTAGCGTGGTTGGAATGGATTTTTTTATAAACCCAATACGCATTGATAGCAGTCCGATTGCACTGGCAGCGACAAATGAAACAAACATACTAAAGAAAGCTTTCATTAATATATCGCTGGTCATAACATCCGATACGATTGGAGAAAAAGTTTCAGTTAGAGCAAAAATACCGACAGGCAACATTCTGCAAATGAACATGGATAGCATTACAAATAAAAGAACAATCAATATTTTTGCTATAAATGTTTTTTGGCGACCAACAGGATATGAAAAAAGCAATGCTAACCTTTTGCCCGAATATTCCTCAACAATTAACTTTGAATACATCGTTGCTGAAAAAATGCTAAAAAAAAGTGTATTGATTGCACCTGTGAACAAAAGAATGTTTCCATAATTCATAAACTGTATTTCTTGTTCTACCTGTGCCACATAAGCTACAAAATAAGTAAATACCAATTGAACAATACCGAAAATAGCACTGCTGATAAAATATGGACGCAAATTGATACGCAAGAGTTCTAATTTAATAAGTTTTGTCATAGCTGTTTTCCTCCGCTCATAATAGTAAAAAAATAGTCCTCCAAGCTATTTTTATATTCTGCCTTGACTTCAGCCAAGTCGCTTTCACATACTATTTTACCGTCAACGATTACTCCAATTTTATCAGCAACATGTTCAATTTCACTAAGAATATGACTGGATAATAAAATTGTTATCCCATGCTCGTTTACAAGGCTTAAAAACAATTCTCTCATTGCCTTAATGCCCATAGGGTCAAGTCCGTTAATTGGCTCGTCTAAAATCAGAATTTTAGGCTGATGAATTAGCGCCCTCGCAATTCCCAATCGTTGACGCATTCCAAGGGAAAATTTAGCGACCGCTTTTTCGTGTACATCAGACAATCCTACCATTTTAAGTACTTTGTCAATTTCATATCCTTGATTACCCATGTATGCCAAGTGGATTTCTAAGTTTTTTCGTGCTGAAAGATGCTCATAAAAAGTAGGAGTTTCAATTAAACTGCCAATTTGTAAAAGCATTCTATCACGATTTTGAAGCATATTATGTTCTAAAATTTCTACGCTACCGGCATCGGGTGTCAGCAATCCGGTAAGCAATTTAAACACTGTTGTCTTTCCTGCACCATTAGCACCAAGAAAGCCATAGATTGTACCCTCCTCAATACACATAGAGCAATCCTTGATAACTTGGTTTTGTCCAAAGCTTTTAGCTAAGTGAGTGGTTTGTACTGCAATTTTTCTGCTCATTCAATTCCTCCAAAAACCGACTGTCGGTTTTTATATTTTTTTAAAAATGGACTGTTTGATAACAGCCATTTTTAGATTATGGATATTTAAAACATCCCTGTTTTAACATATCCGCCTGTAATATTCTCAATAAACTCATTGTCTATTATATCTAATCCAAGAAGACACATAAGTGATTGCAAATAACAAAGACGTTTCTTTGTTTCCTCTAAATCTCGCTTAAAAAGCACCGGACTTGTCCAAAAGTTCAGGAGCAGTAAAAATATTTCTGCACATAAGGTAGGCTCTGTGGTTTGAATTGAACCATCTTTCATGCCTTCTTCTATGAGCTTTGAAATAATGGGAGCGTCTTGAGTAACGGCATTTTGCAAAGCCCCCATCACAAAATGTGAATCGTTTGATTGAGAGGATAAAACCGTATCAAAGGAATGTGTTTGTGTGTTCGTGCCCAACTGAAAAAGAATTTTTTTCATTTTTTCCTTTGCATTTTCTGCCTTGGTATTCTCAATTAAATCTCGCAACATATCAGCCGCATACTGTGCTCTTTTTTGTTTTACCGCTTCTAAGATTTCCTCCTTTGACTTGAAGTGATGATAAAGCCCACCCTTAGAAAGGTTGAGAGTATTTAAAATGTCTTGTATTGTAGTCTGCTCATAGCCTTTTTCAATAAATAATTTTACGGAAGCTTCGACTATTCTTTCTTGTGTCTGTTCGGGATGTTTATTTCTCCCCATATCAATCTCCTTTCTAAAACCGACGGTTGGTCTGTTTGTATGTTAACAGACTTTTCTTTTTTTGTCAACCTCTTTTCACGTTAAATATAAACCCTTACCTTTGCCCTTTATTGCAGTCAAAAACAGCGCCTCTCATCAGAAGCGCTGTTTTCCTTCATTTATTTAATAAAATAATTGTGCTATGGGTGATGTTTCATCAATAATTAATGTCTTGTTATTTCCTTTCATAGTCTTTTTAGCTGCATCTAAGGATCGCAGAAATAAATAGAAGTCAGCCTTTTCCGGATCATTGTAAGCTTCACTTAAGATACGCATATACTCACCTTCACCTTTACCGATAATTTGTGCTGCCTGAGCGTCGGCCTTTGACTGCATAACGATAATCTCCGCGTTGGTATTATTGGATATTTCTTTTGCCTCTTCCTGACCTTCTGCCTTATAAGTAGCGGCAATATTATTTCTTTCGGAGATCATCCTTTCATAAACGGCATTTTTATTTTCATCCGGCAGATCCAGGGATTTGGTTTCCACCGCAATCAATTTGACTCCGTACTGCTCCAGAGTGGTTCCGATATTATCTTTAATAGCCTGAGCCAACTCGCCGTCACGGCCACTGATCACTTCCTCCTGGCTGAGACTGCTGATGACATTTTTTAAACTGTTATATACGATGGTATCGATACGGAATTCCGCATTACTTTTTTGTGCACTTAGTGTCTGTGTATACTTGTAAGGATCTTCTATTTTCCATAATACAAAGCAATCCGCGATCATGGATTTTTTATCCTTGGTCATAACATCACTGATTGCCAAATCATATAAAAGTACCTCTTTTTGAATTGCTTCATCAGTCTGAATAAAGGGTATTTTTATACTGAGTCCCGGCTCCTGACGAATGCTCACAATCCTGCCAAACTGCTTGATCAGCGTATACTCATTAGGGTTGGTGACGACCATACTGCTGTTTATTACAAAAAGCGCTATTATTGCAATGATAATTACTACGATTCCTGTTTTCTTTTTCATGGCTATTCTCCTTTTTTCTCCACATCGGTACTATTCGCTTCTTCCTTATCTGCGTTAGGAGTACTTCCCCCCGTTATAGACGAAAAATTTGCAAAAGACTCAAGGGGCAGCATAGTTTGAGTAGAACCATTACTCTTTTCAATAATAATCTTCATCTCCGGCAGAATTTCTTCCATTGTCTCATAGAACATTCTCTGCTTCGTAATAAGGGGGTACTTCTGATACTCCGCATAAAGTTCATTTAATCTGGCTACCTGACCGGTTGCTTCATTAACCCGTTCCTCCGCCTGTGCCTGCGCAGTCTTTACTGTCTCATCAGCTGCCGCCCTGGCTGCCGGAATATCTTCGTTTCTTTTTTGGTTTGCTTTATTAATAGAAGTTTCTTTTCCCTGTTTCGCATTCTCGACATTTTTAAAGGCACTGATTACTTCCTGGGTAGGCGGTTCGGCATCCTGAATAGTAATATTGACAAGCTGCAAGCCGATATCCTCATCCTCTAAACGATTCATAATCTTTTCTTTGATAGATGCCTGAATCTCACTTTTTCCCGTGGTAATGACACTATCCACATCATAAAGGCCGATAGTATCCCTGATATAACTCTGGGTAAGCATCTTTAAAATAGATATTGGATTTTCCGATGCATACAGATACTTAATCGGATCGGTCACGCGATACTCCACGTAAAAGTCCACGTTAACAAAATTATAGTCTCTGGTAATCATAAATGATTCTGAGTCTACCGCCGCATCACTATCCGCTACATAGCCGATAGGAAATCCGTTAATGGTCTTCGGCACCTTCTGAAGCCTTTGTATGTATGGTAATTTCACATGAATACCTGATTCCTCCACCACTGACGGTACGCCAAAAGTAGTAATTACCGCATACTCATTTTCCTTCAGCGAATATATGCTTCCTATCAGCAGGTATAAAATGATAAGCACACCCGCAATAAGTCCGATTATTCCGCCGATCCTAACCTTTTTCTTTTTCTGGTCTTTCTGCTCATAAACAGTGTTTTGTTTCTTTTCGAACATAATGTTCCTCCTTGTTTTCTTAGATACTGCTTGTTATAAGAGTTGGCCTTTGTATAAAAAAGACTCTTATCGCAGTATCTATACTACGATAAAAGTCTTGCTACAGTTCACACTGATCTGAAACGGATGATAATCATCGTCCTGACGTTTCAAATATACCCGGGATATAAGCTACTCCCTTTTATCTGTTGAAAAACATAATAACATATTGTTAATTAATTGTCAATAACTTTTTTACTTTATTTCCATCATCAGCATGGTAATATCATCTGCCTGATCTGCACCATCGGCAAACCGGTCGATTTCAGCCTTAATATCTTTTAATTGTCCGTCCAGTGTCCGGTTTTCCAGATCAAGCTGATTTAATGTATCTAACAGTCTCGGATCTGAGAACAGTTCATCCTGCGGATTCATCGCTTCTGTCACACCATCTGTATACATAAACAGCCGGTCTCCGGATTGCAGTGTAACCTGCTGGGGCTTATACCGTATATCCTCCATTCCTGCCAGAACAAAACCCGGTCTTGTGGGAAGCCAGGTGAATTCCCCACCCTTTCTGTACAGTGCCGGCGGATTATGTCCGGCATTCACATAGGTAAAGATTCCTGTTGATATCTCATAAACACCGGCAAATACCGTAACAAACATACTTGCTGTATTATTTTCACATAACTGATTATTTACCAGTTCAAAGACTTTCTCCACCTCAAGCTTATTTTGCATCTGATTCTTCAAAAGGGTCTTGGATATTACCATGAACAACGCTGCCGGAACTCCCTTACCCGATACATCGGCCATAACTATTCCTAAATGATCATCGTCAATCAAAAAGAAATCGTAAAAGTCTCCGCCCACTTCTTTCGCCGGAAGATTGGTTGCAAAAATGTCAAACTCTTCCTTATTGGGAAAGGGCGGGAAAATGCAGGGAAGCATATCGGCCTGAATCTTTGTAGCAACATTAAGCTCAGCCCCGATCCGTTCCTTTTCTGCTGTAACCGATGTAATATTTTCTATGTACTTTTCAACATCAATTTCCATCTTACTGATAGCCTGCGCCAAAATACCGATTTCATCCGAGCTTGTAATTCCTGACAATGCCTCGGTATTTTTCACATTATCACCGGCAAAACGATTCGCCTCTCTGGTGATAGTAAGAATTGGCCGTATCATTTCTCTATTCAGGTATAGCGTATACAGAATCAGGAATATGACCGCTGCCAGCGCTGTGACTTCCATAATATGCAAAACATAAGTCTCTCTGGCCTTCTCCAGCGATGTCATTGCCTTTTCTACACCAAGGAAGGCAATAATCTCTCCTTTTGAATTATAAACTGCCGTTCCTGCTGTTGTATGAGCTCCGGACTCCTCGGAATAGGAATAGCAGTATTCCGTTACACGCTCACCGGTAGTCATAACTTTTTTAACGTTATTTACATATTTTCCATCAATATCCTTCGCCGTATATCCAAGCTCATAGCGATCGAAGCCCAGTGCCGGATTAATGGAATCATAGATATAAGTCAGGGTCATATAATCTGAAGGGTCAACCTTGGCTACATAGATAAAGGTCGCATTGGTGGTTATCACCAATTGATCCAGATCATGTAATATTCTGTCATACTCCGCATCGGTTACACCCGTTTCCAGATATTCATCCAGTTTATCGGCATTTAGATAAGATTTTGCTGTTTCTGCTATTTCATATGCGGTATCGTTATATTGCAGCTCCAAAACCGATGTGAATTCCTGATAGCCCATATAGCATATTACAATACATAGTAAAATACTAAATAAAATAACACTGATCGTCAGCTTTACCGCCAACCTCGATTTACGTTGTTTCTTCATAATCTACCCATACCCTTCTTGTATTCCTCTGCAAAAAATTTTTTCTTTTCTTCTGTATTTAAAATTCTAAGAGGCTTACTCTGTCCCATTTCATGCCCCTGTTTTGCCAGGCTTTTATCATATGATGCAAAAATTCCTTCCGGCAGATGCACCATATGCAGCGGATCAATATCCCCCATGCGCCGGCACCCCTGATAGTCAAAACTGCTTTCACATAAGCAGGCATCCATGATTGCGTCCGCGTTCTCCGGCAATTTTCCGGCACACTCCACATAAACCAGATAGTGTTTGGAATGCATTGAGTAATCTTCCTGTGCACAATATCCTACCACCTGCAGATTTGTTTTCTGCTCAAACAGTTTCATGGCCCGCTCCAATTGTTCCGTATTTGTCTTTTCATCGACAATACTTAATATCTGATTTCTGCGATAGCAAAAGCGTATTACCGGAGCTGATCCATAAAAGTCCACTACCTCCACCACATCATAAAGGGCATATCTGTATAATCCGGAATGATTGGTGAAAATTATTTCATATTTTTCTCCTTTCTTTACATCCTTCATCAGTAACGGGCGCTTGTTATCATTATCACTCTGATGCTCCGGTTTAAATTCAAACAGACCCGATTCCGGTAAAAGAATGTACGCATCTGCTTCATTTACCTGCCTGGCAACACCGAAAATCCCTTCGGTTGCGGCATATGCAAAGTAATGAACCGGTACTTCTCCTGCGTATTTATGCAGTTCTTCCATATAGTTGGAAAAAGTACTGCCCCCAATCACCAGAATGTATTTCACATTTTCCCATATCTTTGTAATAAGCTTTTCGGAAAAATGTTCTCTGGAAATGTTCCTTAGTTCTCTTGCCCGTTCAGGGTTTGGTAAAAGCCATTTATTTACCTTTTCCCGCCACTCTTCGCTTAAAGCAATGCTGTCATCCACCGTTCCGGATTCCATATCACGCAGCAGCAGATCCCAGTTCTTTTCTATGTAATGCAGCACTCCTACCACCCGGTGAATAAATACACCATGAATACATCTGACATCTCTTTCCGCTAACGCAAATCTTACCTTTATGTATATCAAATCATCTAATTTATCCGGGAAAATAATCTCTCTGACCGCTGTATAATCCGAGCAGTCAAAGGTATTCTCCTGATCCATCCATTGATACAGAGAACTGGAACGGATTCCATTCATCACGCCATTTTCCATATAGGTTTTAAAAAATTCGCCTGTCTGAAAAATTTTCCCAAAAAAATCTGTTTCGCCGCGTTCTTCATAATACTCTTGAACCATTCCGAAAACAGCTCCATATACATAGGTATAATGCATCATCATATCGGCTTCCGCTACCGGCAGATATTTTGGTTTTCCGGTGCTGCCGGAACTGATTGCATAATAAACAGGGTCCTTATCCGTAAGCTGTCCTTTTTCGCCCTGTATCATCTTCTGAATGTAACCGCTGTAATCCTCATATGTCGTAACGGGCAGTCTGTCCTGATACTCTTCTATTGTATGAATGGTTTCAAAATTATATTTCTTTCCGTACTGAGTATGCCGGTTTTCCCACAGTAAATCCTGCACCAGCTTCTCTTGAATAATAGGAGCATTGTTTGTGGCAGTGCGCAGCTTCTTCATGCTCTCTTTGCCTAATTCCGTGTAATTAGTCTTCATCTTTTTCCTTATCTAAACTAATATTTGCAGGGTATTCATTCCAAAAACCCGCTGATACATAATAACCTCTGCCATGTTCTTTATGAGACGAATTCCCATATACAAATCCAAGCTGTCCTGCTCATCTTCGGTTTGATTTTCCGTTCTTTGAAGGGGGTTAAATTCCATTCCATTGTAACGGATTCTGATGCCGATTAAATCCACTTGCAAAGCGAATGCCCTGACATCAAATGTGACTTCCGACCCTTCATTCACCTCAAGAATCAATGTCATTATCTCTTCAATCGCCAGGCTGATGCTCATAACCTGTTTAGGCAGCATTTCATTGTTTTCACAAAATTCCGATACCTTAGAACTGGCTTCGCAGATATTATCCACATTGCCCTGCACTGAGAAATTCATGACCTTCCCATTTCTCTCAAGAGTATAATCCATTAACAGAAAACGCGTACACTGAGGTTGTCTTCGGTGATAGATCCCGGTAACGATAAACCATACTATCAATGTTGCCGCTTCACCAAAAAGCAAAAACCACCACGGGCTGATTCCTGCATGTAATGACAGAAATAATGCTCCCACCGAGAAAATAAATACCCTTGATATGATAATCACATTTGATAAAAGCACACGACCGGATACATTATAGTATCCGGATAAAATACTGTTCCATAAGGATGGAAAAAGGCTGATTGCCAAAATAATCATTGGCAGCCGTAAGGATACTCCCAGTCCATATAATCCGGAAATCACGTTTGCACAGCTAACAATAATCACCGCAAATATGGCACTGTAAATCACGCCATGCCGCCACTGCTGCCTGATCAGCAGCTTGGCACTGTCATTGTCACGCTCCCCGCTATAGATTCCCTGCATCGCCGATGCCGCCTGGGGAACACCATCCGTCACACATAGTGAAAAGGCACTGATACAATTGATCGCCGAAAATACTGCCACACCTAAACTTCCCCCATATTTTAACAGAAGAAAATTGATTGCCAGAACCCGCAGGGTCTGAAAGGCATTGTTCATGGCAGAGGGACTTCCTGCTTTTGCTATGTCCAACCATACTTCTTTTTCCAATATGGGACCAAGTCCAAAGCGAAAGCCGCTTCGCTTATCACACAAAAAGTAAAAACCAACAGCACAGGCTACCGCTGTTGCAATTACGCTGGCCCATGCGGCACCGCCTACCCCCATGTTCCACACATACAGAAAAAGAATATCTAAAATGATATTGCCGCCTGCCATAATAACCATCATGACGGTAACCACTTTATTCCTTCCATCCATTCTCAAATACCAAAACGGAATGTAAAGCATAATTTTCGGTAATGCACCGATTAGCGTAATTCCGGCATAGGAAGCAACCATCGCTTCCAATTCCGGCTCCTGAACCAGTAAGTGCACAATTGGCTGCAGCAGCAGTACTCCAATTACACTGATCAGAATTGAGGCCGCCAAACATGAAAATATTGATGTATGATATAATTTCTGACCCTTTTCCATCAGATTCTTTCCGATAGCACCTGCTGCTTCAATGGCAGTACCGGAAACAAGAAAGGATCCCACAATACACAACATCAAATAAACCGGCAAACAAAGGTTAATTGCTGCCAGCCCATTTGTTCCGATTCTCTGCCCCACTAAAATACCATCAACAAGAATATTTATGGTTCCGCCCAAAATAGATAGCATACAGGGAATAAGTGCCTTTTGATATGCCCCTTTTAAGAACTGCTCGTCTTGTTTTAATATATCCACCTTACACCTCTTGTGTCTCTTATTACTTTATAACTTAACATTTTTATTCATATTTTTCAACCTAACAATGCAATGCCCGGCCATAAGTGGCACATTATACAAAATAATTGCAATTGTGCCGGATAGAATATATAGAAAATAAGGGAAAACCATATTTCCCTTTTTTATTCCTTTACGCGATACACTGTACAATCTGCGGAACGATCCATGAAACCATACTCAATTAGTGCTCGCCGCAATCCAACATAATCCACTTCATATATTCTTTTCAAGACCCTGTTTACTTCTTGCTCAGAATATTCGATATCCTTTTTAAAGTTCTTCATGATTTCGCGCAATATAATAATTTTCTTTTTTGCTCTTGCCGGGATTTGCTTTAAAGCACCCTTTTCATCCATAAAGGTTGCAATGGCCTCTTCTCTTTCCTTATCAGTAATATCAAATCGCTCATCTACCATTGTTGCGGACATATGGATTTCTTCAATAATACCTTTATCACTCTTTTCAATTTTGTGACTGGTTTCTTCTTCTAATCCATTCATCAAAGCTAAAAACAACCTTGCCTGTTTCTCCTTTTCCCGAAGCTTGAATCTATGATTTCTTACCGTAGACGGTGCAATGCCTATTTCTTCAGAAATATTTTTATCAGATTTCCCATCATAAATCAATTTTAGTATCTGCCTTTGAATTTCTGAAATACCTGTCAGATTTGCTTCCTGCTGTAAAAGATATGAGGTTATGCTCCCATGTTCCTTTGATATATGTTTTTTGACAGCACCAAATGCATCATAAAGATTATCATCAATTTTAATAATACGGCCTTTTTCATATGACTTACCACATATGATACACGTCATGCTATCATCTTTTTCTGAATATCCTTTTATAATGTCTGTTAATGAATGATTCCAAATCATTAATACACCCTCCTCGTATAATTTGTATTTACTAATTATAGTATAGCAAATTATTATATGTCTACTTATTTGTAAACAATATTGATTTATGTTTGCTTATCACTCATAATTAATATACTTAATTTGAGAGTAACGCTTTGGGTAATGCCAAAAAAATACCTCCAAAAACATTTTGCTAATGTTCTTGAAGGTTGATAAGTTCTTTACATTACTGACTTTTTTTAGAATCGGCGCGACAGGATTTGAACCTGCGACCTCTGCGTCCCGAACGCAGCGCTCTACCAAGCTGAGCCACGCGCCGATATAAATAATATTAAGTGGCAATGTCCATAATACAATTTTTATACCCAAATGTCAATGTCTTTTCGCAAAAAGCACAGGAAGCACAGGTACCATTCAAGCATTATCTTATTGTTTTGTAATCGTCCCATAATTTTTACAATCTTTGATTTTGGTATTCCGTAAAACACTATTTTCATATGTTATTTTACCGCTAATCCCGCAGATGCCTTTTTCCACTAAAACCTTTTCATTACTATAGTTCAAGCTATATTGATCAGAGTAACCCTCAGAGTAATAAGTTATTGCCCCATAATTACAACAATTTTTTATTAATCCACCATTCGCTCCACAGATACCGGCAATAAAGTCAGACTCCGTACTTTTTACTTCACCATTATTGGTGCAATCCGTAATCTGGCTGCCATACTTCATTCGTCCGGCAATCCCGCCATTAAACCCGCCCTTTTTAACTTCAATTCTGCCGTTATTGGTACAGAATTTGACTTCACCCTCCAGGCATCCGGTGATACCACCTACATCGGAATGAGAAATAATTTCACAATTATTAACACAATTTTCAATATAATATCCCTTCCCACAAATCCCGCCGGTAAAATAGTTGCTTTCACTTTCAATTCTACCGCTCACTGTACAGTTCAAAATAATCCCTCCGACACCACTGATGCCTCCTACACGGGCATACTCATTAAAATGATGTGCCTTCCCGCCTAACGCATAGAGCGAATCAAGATTCAAGTCCCTGACACACCCTTCTTCGGTAATCATGCTGAAAAATCCAATTCCGGTTTTTCCCGATTCAATACAAAGTCCAAAAATAGTATGGCCTTGTCCATCAAATATTCCGGCATAAGCCTGCTGTGCAGAGCTACCGCTATCTGTAAAATTCCCGATCGGGTCCCATTTATCATTATACTCAATATCCTTTGTCAGTCTGGCACAAGCGTCAGTATTACCCTTCTCCACCCATTGGGCAAACCAAAGTAATTCTTCCGGCATTCCAATCAAGTAATACCCCTCTGCATCCTTCATCGGTTCCTGCGTTTGTCTTCCAGCTTCCTCCACCTGTAGAATAATTTCCTCTTCTTCTACTGCAAGGGTCTCTTCTTCAATATCAATAAACAGCACCTGCCCCGGAAGCAAATAACTTGGATTCTCTCCGATTAACTCCCGGTTGGCTTCGTAAATTTCTTCCCAACGATATCCTGCCTCAAGATAATCTTCAGCTAATTTCCATAAACAGTCCCCTTTTTCTACTGTATATTCTTTTGCGCACACCGGCATTACTGCAAAAATCATACTGTATGTAATAGTTAAAAAGATGGTAAATCCCTTTCTCATTCTTCTTCCTTCTTTGTATTTAATATTTCAAAAAACAGGCCCCGGGATTAACCCAGAACCTGCTCTAACTTACTTATCAATTCATTTTTGGAAACCGCACCAACTACGGTTGCTTCTGCTTTTCCGCCTTTAAAAATTATCAACGTGGGGATTGACATTACCTTATACTGACCGGCCAGTTCCATCTCCTCATCAATATTACATTTCCCAACCTTACATTTCCCTGCATATTCCTCAGCTAATTGTGCCACCACCGGGGCCATCATCTTACAGGGGCCGCACCAGTCCGCATAGAAATCCACCAGTACCGGTATATCGCTTTCCATTACCTCTTTTTGAAAATTATCTCCCTTAATAATCAGTTCCATTTGTTTGCTCCTTCCTTAATCCGTGATTAACAGTTATCTTGAAATAATATATTTATAAATGGGATTGCCCAAAGAAGAAAACTTTTCTTCATATTCGGTCATCACATTTCCTTCCATCATTTCTACATCCTGATGTAAATCATAGGTAATCATATCCACTTTCCAGCCCGCCGG
This sequence comes from Lachnospiraceae bacterium, assembly GCA_031556725.1. Taxonomy (GTDB): domain Bacteria; phylum Bacillota; class Clostridia; order Lachnospirales; family Lachnospiraceae; genus UBA935. The sequence goes on from JAVBSL010000025.1 coordinate 57,640, forward strand.
GACTATTTCTTCCTCCGCAAATCGAAACAGTTTCTCATTATCGGTCTTAAATTCCAGTTTGCCGTCCCTTTTTAATATCACATCAAAAAGTGCTAAAAACGTGCGGGAGGGCAGTCGTCTTTTGGCATGCCTGTCCTTGGGCCATGGATCAGAGAAATTCAGATAAATCTTCTCCACTTCTTCCCCGCCAAAAACATTCACAATATCTTTGGCATCCATACAGATCAGCTTTAAATTGGGAATGTCCTCCTGATCCAGCTTTTGTACAGCGCGATAAATTACACTGGAATATTTTTCGATTCCGATATAATTTATATTTGGATGAAGCTTTGCCATTTCGGTAATAAATCTTCCTTTTCCCATACCTATTTCAATATGTATAGGATTCTCATTATGAAAAAAACTATTCCATTTTCCCTGATAAGCTTCCGGTTCCATACAGATATACTTACTCCCTGCTATCATTTCTTCCGAACCGGTTACATTTCTTAATCGCATAATAAATCAAACCTCTTTATGTCCTTCTTAATATCTACTATACTACATTACTTTATAATAAAAGAAAAGTACCAAAACTTTATATTTTGTTTTACAAAAAAATAGTGTATGATAATAACTGTACCGCGATTATTTATCAACATTTCCAAGGAGTATGCTATGCCTTCCATTAAAATCAAACCGCTCCTGTTAACGGTTTTTATATGTATCAATACATGGTTCTGTTCTCTTCTTCCGGTATTTGCAGCGGCAACTCTGGATGAGCTGTTAGAAGACGCTGAGATGCGTAAATCATTACCTGTACAAACCAATGCTATCGAAAACTGGCCGGCCGGCCCTGCTATCGGAGCAGAATCCGCAATTCTGATCGAAGCCAACACCGGTGTTATTTTGTATGCCAAAAATATAGACACAAAGCAATTTCCCGCCTCCACCACTAAAATTATGACTTGCCTTCTGGCCGTTGAACATGCCAATTTGAATGATATGATTCCTTTTTCCCATAAAGCTGTTTTCAGCATTGAAAAAGGCAGTTCCAATATTGGCATGGATGCAGGGCAGTCCATAACCTTAGAGCAGGCTTTATATGGCATCATGGTGGGCTCTGCCAATGAGGTCGCTAATGCGGTCGCCGAATATGTGGGCGGGGACATGGACTCTTTTGCTGATATGATGAATGAGAAGGCTGAAGAGCTTGGCTGTATAAATACGCATTTTTCCAATGCTCACGGATTGCATGCTGATGATCACTATACCTCTGCTTACGATTTATCGCTGATTGCCAGTGCTTTCTTTCGCAATGAGTTGTTAAGCAAGGTTGCCAACACTTCTTCTTATCACTTTGAATCCACGGCCACCCAGCCGGACGAATTTACCATCAGAAACAAGCATAAATTGATTACCGGCGAAATTAAGTGTGAAAATATTAGTGGCGGGAAAACCGGCTACACCGATATTGCCAGACAAACTCTGGTTACCTGTGCTGAAAAAAATGGCATGAAATTGGTTTGTGTCATCATGAAGGAAGAATCTCCCGAGCAGTTTAATGATACCGTAAAGTTATTTGATTATGGTTTCAGCAACTTTACTGTTGCTAATGTAGCCGAGCATGAAATGCGTTATACTATCGAAAATGCGGGCTTCTTTCAAACCGGAAATGATGTCTTCGGCAATTCCAAACCGATTCTTTCTTTAAATAAAAACAGCTATCTGATTATGCCTAAAACAGTGGATTTCAAAAATTTAACATCTGAGATTTCTTATGATGTTAAAAACGATCTTTCAGTAGCGGAAATTTTTTATTCCTACCACGGTGCTTTTGTGGGTAAAGCAACTATTGATTTTGCAACGGAAAGCCACTCTACATATGATTTTGATCATCAGATTTCTACGGAGACCTCTGTATCCTCTAATCCGGAAGATGAAAAAGTTATTTTTGTTAATATCAAACGGGTGCTTATCGGCGTGGTCATAATCGCTACCGTTGTTATATTGTTTTTCATTATTCGTTCTTATATTAAGAACTTCCATTTTGCCAGAAGAAGATATCACCGCAGAAGCAAAAATAAAGCAAGAAAAAAACACCGCAAAACCAAATTCAAAGACTTCGATTTTTAGTGTTTTTTTCTGGATTTATATTGTTCTTTTGCATAGCCTTTTTTGACTTGTATAGCCGCAGCTTCTTCTTCGGTGATAAATTTTGAGGTTTTAATGATATAAACGCCTTCTGCTTCGGTCTTCTTAAGTCGAATTTTTGATTTCATTAAGCCATGAACAGGGCATACCGAAATGCTGTAATAATGTTTTCCGTTATTCGAAAACCATTTTATCTTTCTTTTCAGGTTCTTTTTTCCTTCACAAATATAACATCTGGTACTCAATACTTCACGGTCCGTCAAGGCCTCTGTTTTATTTGCAAATTCCACCGAAATATATTTATGATAAGTATCAAAATTGACATGTATCTCATCTTTTCTGCTTCCCGGTAAAATAAAAGTGTCATAAGAATAATTCTTTAATATAGAATCCTCTATGGTTTCCAGCACTTTGGCAGTGTAATAGGCATCACTGAAAGCTCGGTGAAAAGGGATATCCTTCGGCAGCTTCAAAAAATCAATAGCATACTCCAGCGTCCGTCTGATCTTCCGATCTTCATAAGCGATACTGAACAGCTTTTGTACATCCAGGTAGCGGATGGGCTGATCACTTAAGGGACTCATATCATAATACCGCATATTTCTCTGCATCTCCCACAAATCAAGGGGACCCCAGGTACAGAAAACATAATCTTCGCCGCACCACTCCTGAAATTCCGCCATTACCACCGGGAAAGGATTACCCTTCATCAAATCCTTCATATGAAGGTGAATGATCTTACTGGTCACATGATGCATTTTTTCATATACGGAGGGTTTAACCAATTGATTAAACTCGTCTATCATGCTCTTTTCACTATTTAATTTGATGGCACCAATGTCAATAATCTCAAAAGGAAATTCCTTTACTTCCGGCTCTTCCCCCGTATTGCTTTGGTTCCATTCCAAGTCCAATACAATATAATTCATGTAACCCTCTTTTGAAAATAATTTGTCTGCTTGTATTATACAACATAACAGCCTATTGGAGAAGAAAAATTTTTGTGGTATTATAAAAGCATGTTTCAAAGGAGAAAGAAAATGCAAGAGAAAAAATGGAAGAAATTCTTATCTTATTACAAACCCTATAAAAAAATATTTGCTGCCGATATGTTCTTTGCCTGTCTGGGCGCCGCCATTACCCTGGTTTTACCCCTAATCATCCGCTACATTACCAATGATGTTATCTACCGGGAAGCCGATGCCGCCTTACGGACCATTTTAATACTTACCCTGATAATGATCGGTATGATCGGACTGGAATTCTTTTGCAATTATTTTATTGCTTACTATGGACATATTATGGGCGCCAAGATGGAATATAATATGCGCAGTGAAATATTTGCCCATTATCAAAAGCTCTCTTTTAGTTTTTTTGATAATCAGAAGGTCGGACAGCTGATGTCACGGGTAACCAACGACTTATTTGAAATCAGTGAATTATTTCATCATGGGCCGGAGGATTTGGTTATTTCCATTATAAAGATGATCGGTTCCTTCTGTATTCTTCTTTCTATCAACTGGAAACTGGCATTGATTGCTTTTGCCGTTGTTCCGATTATGGTGGTTTATGCGGGCTATTTTAATATTAAGATGAAACGGGCTTTTGTGAAAAACCGGGCAAGGATTGCCGACATCAACGCCCAGATTGAAGACAATCTATCCGGCATCCGGGTGGTAAAGTCTTTTGCCAATGAAGAAATTGAAATGCGTAAATTTAAGAAAGGGAATGACCGCTTTATCGAAAGTAAACGGGAGAGCTACCGCTACATGGGCCTCTATCATTCCGGTCTGGGGGGCTTTACCACCCTGATCAGTGTCATGGTTATTGCTGCCGGTACCATCTTTATTACTAAAAAAATGGTTACCGTCACCGACCTGATTACTTTTTTACTTTATATTAATAATTTTACCGAGCCTATTAAAAAACTGATTAATTTTACGGAACAGTTTCAAAACGGTGCTTCCGGATATACTCGTTTTCTGGAAATACTGGCAATCAATCCGGATATTGAGGATAAGCCGGATGCCATTGCCCTTAACAAAGTAAAGGGCGATGTTGCTTTTGAAAATGTTTCCTTTCATTATGGCAGCAACCGGGATTCCGTGCTGGCCAACTTAAATCTTCATGTCCATCCGGGTGAATACGTTGCTCTTGTAGGTACCTCGGGTGTGGGTAAATCTACCCTTTGCAGTCTGATTCCCCGATTTTATGATGTTTCGGAAGGCCGTATTCTGGTGGATGATAAAGATATCCGGGATCTTACTTTAAAGAGCCTGCGGGATAATATCGGCATTGTTCAGCAGGATGTCTATCTCTTTGCCGGCAGTGTCATGGATAATATCCGCTATGGCAAACCTGATGCCACCGATGCAGAAATCATTGCTGCTGCCCAAAATGCCAATGCTCACGCCTTTATTATGGAAATGCCGGAAGGATATGATACCAACATCGGCCAGCGGGGCATTAAATTATCCGGCGGCCAGAAGCAGCGGCTTTCCATTGCCAGAGTTTTCTTAAAGAACCCGCCCATTCTGATCTTTGATGAGGCTACTTCCGCTCTGGATAATGAAAGCGAAAAAGTAGTACAGGATTCGCTGGAAAAACTGGCTGCGAACCGTACTACCTTTGTGATTGCCCACCGCTTAACTACCATCCGTAATGCGGGTAAAATTCTGGTGCTTACCGAAAACGGCATTGCCGAATCCGGCTCCCATGAAGAACTCTTGTCCAGAAACGGTATTTATGCGGGACTTTATAATATGCACAATTAATCTGTTTTTACTTTTATGACCACCGGCCAATCACTTTTTACTTCCGTAGTAGTGATATGCAAGCCCTCCGAGTCGGTGGTGTAGGTTATCGGTCCCTGATATCCCAAAATTTCCACACCTTGGATTAAACCATGAAAAGCTGGCTTATTAGCATCCCTTGTTTCGCCCAGGGAGCGGATGGTCAGCTTGCCGTCTTCCGGATATTGCATGCAGATTGCATAAATACTGCCATTTCCCGCGGTAAAGCGGAAATCCTCTGATGTATATCCGCCCCCTGCTGTACCATCACTGAACTGCCCTTCCACTTCTTTGGTAGGGCCTTCCTCTGCGTAGCGCCAACACTTACTGTTATAAATGGCCTCACCGTTAACAGCCAGCCAGCTGCCGATGTCTTCCAGGATTTTTTGGTCTGTTTCCGGTATACTGCCATCAGCTTTAGGACCGACATTTAACAAAAGATTTCCGTTTTTGCTGACTACATCAATCAGATAACAAATAATCTCTTTACTGCTCTTATAATCTAAACCCGTAGTATAACACCAGGAATTCCTGGCTATAGCCGTATCCGTCTGCCAATAATAAGGCTTGGCATCGGCAAATTTACCTCTTTCTATATCCACAATTCCACTGCCGAAGGCAAAAGCATCATGTTTATAGCAAATACCTGTATCCACTCCCCATTCCTTACCGCGATTATAGTAATAAGCCGCAATTTTCTTTAAGGTATCCTTATAGGCTTCATGCTGTATCCACCAGTCAAAATAAAGAATACGCGGTTGATACTTATCAATCAGTTCACAGGTCCGAACCAGCCAATCTTCTAAGAACTCCTGAGAAGGATGGGGTTTGGCCCGTAAATCCTGGTGATCCGGCTGTTCTTCCTCCGCCGGCCAGTAGAAATCGCCGCATACCAAAGGCTCCTTGATATCGCTGTCAAACTCCTTACCGTTACCCATAAACCAATGATGCTCAGCACGATGGGAAGATGTTGCAAAAGTAAGGCCCTGTTTTTCAAAAGCCGTTTTCAATTCTCCCAGTATATCTCTTTTTGGTCCCATTTTAACTGCATTCCACTCCGAAAACTCAGAATCATACATCTGAAATCCATCATGATGCTCCGCTACCGGTACCACATATTTAGCCCCTGCTTTGGCAAACAGTTTCGCCCACTCATTACTGTCAAACTTCTCAGCCTTGAACATGGGAATAAAATCTTTATAACCAAAGTCCTTATGTGGTCCGTAAGTTTGAATATGATGCTCATATTCCGGTGTTCCCTGGGTGTACATATTCCGTGAGTACCATTCATTATTAAAAGCCGGAACGCTGTATAGTCCCCAGTGTATGAAAATGCCGAATTTTGCCCCCATAAACCAGTGGGGAACAGTAAAATCCGTTAAGGAGGACCAGTCATCATGAAAGGGGCCTTTTTCTATTACTTCTTTTATTTGTTTTAAGTAAAATTTCTTTTCCATTTATTTGTGCTCCTTATTATATTCTTCTACTGCCTTGGTGCGGGCAAGACTTTGATCTTTTGCATTTTGCAGATCAACCGCCAGAACGGTCTGATAACCGAGACTGTTTACTGCGTCCTGCATTTCCTTTTTATATTGATAAAATTCTTCTTCGCTTTCGGCAAAAATCATTTTCCAGGAAAGGTTTACGATTATCGGTTTACATTGATTGCGAATAGTGGATATTTCCGATGTCTCCACCGGAGTACTGAATCCGCATCCGGCAGCAATCATAAGCTTATCCTGTCCTTCCAGAAAATCCCACGTACTGTCTGCTTTCATATATTCCTTCCAATCCTTTTCCAGATGAGTTTCCTGTAACCCCTGTACCGAATCCCACAAAAGATAAGCATAAGGAACGCCATCCGGATTCTTTTCGCACTTGGCTACCGCCTTATAATTCAGGGCTGAAATTCCATCCTCCCAAGTACCGGTTCCCCATCCTTCCGGCATTTCAGCAGCATAATCATAAAATGCCTGAATGCCAAATTCTGTCAGGTAAGGGCCTTCTTCACCCATTTCCCAGCATAGTCCCTGGGGTCCTGCCGTTTCTCCGGATCCCTGGGCACCATTTATCATAATACCTTCAGGGGAATAAATCCAGTCAATAAAATCCACCAGCCGTTCCGGATCCTTCGTCTGGGAACCAACGGCAATAACCGCTTTTGTATTTCCTTCCGGTATACATCCGTAAACATATATTTCCATATCTTCAATATCTGCCATCATAAAGCCTTTTCCGGCTTCCTTATTAGCGCTGGTATTATAGGCCGCTTGTCCCAGCCAGGGCCATGGGCAGTATAGTACCTCTCCGTTCTGGTATTTCGTAAAGACTTCGTCAAAGGTTTGGTTCTGTGATTCCGGGTCAACCAGCCCCATTTGATTCGCCTCAAAGTACAGCTTTAAAACTCGCATATATAGGGAATCATCGTCAATAATACTTTGATAACCGCTGCCATCTGCCGCCGAAAGGGCAAACCCGAATTCATCATAACCATAAAAGCAGCAGGGTTGCTTGGCCGCATTCATAAGGTTTCCGTCCCAGTCTTTAAAAAAAGAAAATCCATATGTCTTTTTACCGCTTTCACTTACCGGACAGGCTTCCTGCATCTGCTTTAATACGGGAAGCATATCTTCCAAAGTCTGCATTTTCGGATAACCCGCCTGCGCATAAAGATCCCATCGTAGATACGGCCCAAAAGTTGGTTCCAGACTGTCGCTGGGTGTCAACGGTGAATTCTCCGATACCTCTGAGGGAATGGCATAAATACCTTTTGGTGAAATACCTTGATTTAAATTATCAATGGCCCTTTGATAACGCATAATATGTTTGCCTTCCAAGTAGGGACTCATATCTATCACCAGACCGGCTGTCACCATGTCCTGCAAAATACCGGCCTCCCCGCCGCAGATAATAATATCCCCTACATTCCCGGCAGCTGACCGGATTTCAAATAAAGTCGCACCACCGCCGGCAATATTCGGCGCAATAATATTTAACTCTATGTTAAATTTATCCTTAACAATCTTGGCAAACCATCCGGATTGCATCCCCTGATAATTGGCCAGTGAATCAAATACATCCACTAACAGACGCTCTTCATAGTTTTTTTCCTGTTTTGCTGCTTTGGAAGCGTCTTTCGCCAGACCGCAACCGCACATGATCAACAGGAAACAGCCTGCTGCCAAAATCCATTTTCTACTCTTTTTACCTGCATTTCTCATATTGCACTCCTAAAATGTGTTTGACTATCCCGTCATCCTTACTTATACTTAAAGTACAAAAAACCAGTGAAAGGATAATCTTTATGGAAACTGTTTTTATTGCCGATGATGAACAAAACATCAGAGAAGGGCTGAAATGTATCGTGGATTGGAGTTCTCTTGGTTTCACCATCTGCGGCGAGGCCGGCAACGGTGAAGAGACCCTGGAGGGTATTCTGAAACATCAGCCCAGCTTAGTTCTTCTGGATATTCGGATGCCCAAATTATACGGTACCGATATTATCCGCATTGCCAGAGAACACGGGTTTTCCGGTAAGTTTATCATCCTGAGCGGCTACTCGGATTTTACCTATGCTCAAACAGCCATTCGTTATGGTGTCGAGTTCTATCTGACCAAACCCATTGACGAAGAGGAACTTTTACAGGCCATTACAAGAATCAAAGGCCTCCTGGAGCAGCAAAAACAAAACTCCGAGCATATTGATTTATTTCGGCAGAAGGCCAAAAATGTTATCCTTCATGAAATCATCACCGGCGTTTATTCTTCCGAAATGCAATCCGCTCTTTCTTATGAAGAATTCGAAAACTTAAACTTACGTGCTGATTCCTATCAAATTGTTATTTATGAGAATTTCTGCAATGATTCCTTGAATACCGGCTACAGTTTTGCCGATTTATTAAAAGTAACCAATAAAGGAAATCATACCTTTGAACATATCAATATGGACTCTCAGGAAATTATTCTGCTGAAGGGCTCTTATGCCCTGCAAAAATTCCAACAGTTTCTCCTGCATTACGAGCAAATGGAACCTCAGTCCGGCAGCCCTTTAGACACTTTATTTCTGGCTTATGGCCAGCCGGTGGAAAATATGGATGAAATCTATCTCTCCTATGAAGAAGCTGCAACCCTTTGCAAAAGGCGCTTCTTTTGTATTCAGGGTCAGCATACTCTGGGTTTTGATGAACTGCCGGAAGTATGTACCGGCGACCTGGAAATCAGTCGCCAAAAGCTGGACGAGTATAGTGACCTTTTGACCAGCTATCTGCAGACCTCAAACCGCAGAAATGTTGCGGAAACACTCTTTTCTCTGGAAAACTATCTATATAATGTAAAAGATGATATCACTTCCGTAAAATTATTTCTAACCGATTTATACCTGCAGGTGAAGGAAAAAATTAATCATACCTATGCTCAGTTAACCATTCCCTTCCCCAGTAATTCGGAGATTATCAATCATATTGAAAACTGTTTTTACCTGTACGAAATCATCCGGTTTATTTCCGAGCAAACCGAGCTTATTATCAGTGCAACCGGCAATCCTAACCGGGACAATGTGTTAGATGATATTCTCTACTATATTGATCATAATTATCATAACAATATTAAGTTGGAAACCATTGCACCGCTCTTTGGATATAACAGTGCCTATCTTGGCAAAATCTTTAACAAAGCCACCGGTGAAAGTTTTAACTGCTATGTGGATCACCGGCGCATCGAATATTCCAAAGAACTGCTTGCCGAAAACAAACTGAAGGTATATGAAATTGCGGAGCGGATAGGCTACAAAAATGTTGATTATTTCCATAAAAAATTCAAAAAGTATGTAGGTATCAGCCCCGCTGAGTTTCGTAAAAACTTATAATTTTATAAAAAGAGAAAACCTGTAATTTTTATTTTACCATAAATCTGTAATTCCAACACCACATTTTTATCAAGAGGAACGCTGTCAATGTTTACAGCCGTTCCTTTTTCTGTAAACTCTGTGTCCGCACCGGCTTCCAGTACCGCAATTGTTTTACCGTCTGCCAGAACCGTTACTTTCCCCGGTTCCACGGCACATAGATCGAACTTCATTTCTGTGGGTGCTTTGGTAAATACCATGTCTTTATAGATTGCCTCAGCCCCTTGACTGCCTGTAGTATTCTGAGGAACGATACAGGTATAGCCATGATTCCCCCTGTGTAAAATGAGGTTTTCGTAGTCATCATACTGCTCGGCCTTTGTAAAGCTAAAGGGATTGCGGACAGGTGCCTGCCCTCCGGCGATTTTTACTGTTACTTCTCCCCGGATATCCTGGGAAGAAGCTCCGGCCATAAAGCAATATTCACCATCCTCTAAAATCATCCTTTCGGAAATCACATCATAATACCGCAATTCCGCAAGAGGAATAGTCAATGTAACATTTCGGCTCTCTCCTGCCGCCAAATCCTTCACACGGGTAAAGGCTTTCAGTTGTTTTACCGGTCGTTTTACACGGGATCCGTCTTTTCGCACATAAATCTGTACCACTTCGTCTGCCTTACATCCGCCGGTATTTAGAACAGTAATGGTGATCGTCACTTCCTCCCGGATGTCTACCTGCAAATCACGATATTCAAAGGTACTGTAAGACAATCCATATCCAAAAGGATATAATACTTCTTTGTCAAAATACTGATAGGTCCGTTTACCTTTCATGATATCGTAGTCATTAATGTCCGGCAGATCCGCATCCTCTTTATACCAGGTCATATTAAGCCTTCCGGCGGGAACAGAACGGCCGGATAGCGTCTGGGCTATGGCCTTTCCCAAATCCTGACTGCCGGAAGCGGTCAAAAGGATTGCTGCTGCTTTCTCCTGCAATACATTAATATTATAGGGGTAATTACTGACCAGTATTATTATCGTATTGGGATTGGCCGCACAGATTTTCTCTGCCAATTCCTGCTGCACCGGGGGCAAAGCTATGGTATCCCGGTCAATGGTTTCCCGGCTGTTGATTACCGGATTGCTTCCAAGAATAACCATCGCATAATCTGCTTTGCCTGCAAGAGTCACCGATTCCTCGATTCCATCCCTGATGATCTTTGGCGCAAACAATACTTTTTCATCTTCTTCTGCCATTAATTCTACATAACCATCTTTGCCGATACCCACCGGTTTTTCATCCCAGCTTTTGATTTCATAAGCATCACCAACTTTTTTAAGCCGCCAGTTTTCTCTGACAAACCAGCCAAATACTTCCTTGCTGGCTGCCCGGATCAGATTGGTCTTTTCTTCTAATGTGATAAAAAGTCCGTTGCTTTTTGCCTGTAGAGTATAACTTCCACTTCCCCAGTCATTCATGGTAAAGGTCTCGGCTTCTTGTCCTGTTACGAGACACAATCGCCCGGTATTATCTAACCCTACATATTTTCCCTGACAGGTAAGCTGAATATCCACCAGCCCGTCATTACAGGTAATCTGCGAAGTTTCATATTCCTCACGGATACCGGCAAGGGGCGTTACTGTATAAGGGGGAATGCCGCAATACCAGTCCTTATACCAGATATCTGCCAAGGGCCCCACCACCGCTAAAGTGGATGCCTGCTCCGGCTTCAGAGGCAGGATATCTTTTTTATTCTTTAACAAAACCATGGCAGCTTTGGCCATTTCCAGCTGAACCTGCTGATGTTCCTTACTGTTAACATAGTCCTCACCCATATGACTGTAAGGGCACGCTCCTTCCTTATCAAACAACCCCAGGCGGATTCTTGTCCGGAAAGAATTACGTACCGAACGGTTCATATCTTCTTCGGTCATCAATCCCCGTTCCAGAGCCTCTCTGCCTGCTGCCATAACTACTTCCGGAACATCCGTAAAGCAGTCAACACCTGCTTTTAAACCGTAAGCCACTGTTTCGGCATGAGAAGTATAATACTTATGCGCATTTACCGTCTCCTGCATATCACCGCCATCACAAACCACATGGCCGGGCAAACCCCATTCTTCCTTTACAACTCTTTGCACTTCATCATTTACAATAGCCGGAATGCCGTTGATTTCATTGTAAGAAGTCATAATGGCTTCGGCACCGCCTTCCACAATGGCCCGGCGGAAAGGTTCCAGATAATATTCGTTTTTGTTTCGCCCATCGATGGAGGACGATACCGTACCCCGGTTAAGCTCCACATTATTGGCATAAAAATGCTTTAAAGTAGCCCCGCACTGAATATAAAAGGAATCATTTCCCCGCATACCCTGAATATAACCGGAGGCCATTTCCCCGGTTAAACAGGGATCTTCGCCGTAAGCTTCTTCGGTTCGGCCCCATCTGGGATCCCGCTCCATATCTACGGTTGGTGCCCATCTGGATAAGCCCCGCTGATACGTCCGCTTCTGCAAGGCTCTGGCTTCTTCGCCTACCACCCGGCCACACTCTTTAATCAGTTCCTTATCCCAACTGGCGCTCATACCGATCGGCTGAGGAAAGGAGGTGGTATGCTCCGGTTCCCCCCGGTTAAAATCCTGGTCATTTCGTGCTTCTATACCATGGGCAGCTTCCCCACCCATACTAAATGCCTGAATACCCAGCCGCGGTACATCCGGGCAACCGGTAGTCAGGCATGCAATTTTTTCTTCAATAGTTAATTCTTTTAGCAGGTAATCTAATCTTTCCTCAATGGGAAGCTGATTGTCCCATAAAGGGGTTTGTTCATATTCTTTCATTGATTAATCCTCCGTCTCCGATTCTTCGGAAATATATTTTTTAAACACCAGCCGGTAAAAAAATGTATTGATATAGCAAATTAAAGAAATTCCAAGGAAAAACAATAAAAAAGATGCGTATTTATTTAAAAATATGGTAGCTGTACATCCGATGGGAATAGCTATCAAAAGCAAAGTAGTGGGAAAATGTCTGATGGCCAGGAAAAAACCATTCATACATGTCTTTATTATTCCACTGTCAAACACTGCTGTCAACGGAAATGCATACAGAATGACACAAATCCAGACAATGCTTAAAAATAAAATCAAGGCCATCATTAAAACATAAAGAACAATAGAGCACTCTACATTCACATAGTTCCAATAATAATAGTCGCCGGCAAAAACAATAGCCGAAAAGAGAAGTCCTAACCAAATAATCGTGGATTTTTTAAAGTTCTCACGAAAAGATAAGAAAAAACCTTTAAAAATATACCCTTCGGTTTTATTCCATAACTTCATTTCCATATCAAAAAGCGCAGTTGTTGCCGCACCCATGGTAATAATCGGCAGACTGCAGATAACCCAGCACAGATTTAAAGCCGCAAGGTCACACATTCTGTTAATAATTCGAAAAATCCAGTTATCTGTTTTTGCAAAAGGCATATCTTTTCTCCCTTATTATAAACCCGGGGAGAGTAATCTCCCCCCGGGCCGCAGGTTTTTTATTCATTCATATCTATAATTTATTTGGCGCCCCAGAATGCTATCTTATCCTGCAACAGCTTGGTAAATTCTACATTTGCTTTTTCCAGGCCGGCGGCGATCATAGTATCCTGATAAGCCTGCCATGTGCTTTCAAAATCAGCTTCTGAACAAACTACTACTTTAGGAAGCATAACCATACTGATTTCATCATTCAATTTACCCATGATGTCTTCTAATTCAGATCCTGAAGTAGGAGAGGTCTGCCATGCTGCGCCCCATGCCGGGATTTCAAACTCTTCCTGTGCCGGGAACAGTTCCTGGAAGGTTTCGATTCCGTATCCGGCCAATGCTTTCTTATGTGCATCGGTGTATTCGGCAATCTGCTGTTCTACGGTAACCATTGTATAGGTATTTCCTAAATCATCAGATGCGATTCCATCAGCATATTCGGGGAATGGATAGGTATATTGTTCTACACCGGTTTCCAGTTTGTAGTTAGGATTGGTAAGCTTGTTATTAATTTCTTCCTGAGAACGTACCCGTAAGCCGTTTTCTACAGTATAGTTAACGCCTTCGATACCCCAGTTGCAAAGGATCTGGCCTTCGTCTGAACACATCCAGTCAAGGAACTGAATTGCTCTGACCGGATCAGCACAGCTTGTGGTAATACCAACGCCCCAGCCGCCGGACCATCCCTGGTAAAGTCTTGCAGTGGATTTAATGGAGGTATCTAAGGTTACCGGCATACCTACTCTTAAGCGGTCAAATTTTTCGTCTTTTTTCAGTGCTGCGTCTGCATCACCAACATCCCAGGCTGCATCGGCAGTAGCCAGAACAGCACCGGTGGAAAGTTTTGCCAGATAATCATCATGTGACTGGGTTACAGCTTCTTTGTCAAGAAGACCGGTATTGTACATATGGTTTAACCATTTAAAGTATTCTTTATTGCCTTCGGTGGAGTGTTTATAGGTTGCATTACCGTTTTTGTCAATGATCCACTGTCCGTCATCCTGATGTCCCTGAGCAAAGCCTGAAGGGTTAGCCAGTGTGATGTACCAATGCCAGTCAGCTGCACTTAAGGTCAAAGGAATGGTTTTCTGGCCATCGATTTCCGGATATTTTTCCACATATGCTTTTAATACTTCCTCTAATTCATAGATCGTTTTGATAACCGGATATCCGGCATCTTCCAATACAGCTAACTGTACCTGGAAAGTACCATCGGGATTAGCGTTAGGAGAAGCTCCGCCAACACCATATGCTCCCAAAGAGTAGATGGAAGGATCTTCCACACTGTATCTTAATTTTCCAAGTTCATCGCCGTACAGTTTTTTGATGTTGGGTCCGTACTGCTCGATTAAGTCGGTTAAGTCTACTAATGCGCCTGCCTGTACTAACTGATCATAGGAACCTTTTGCAAAAATCAGGTCCGGATAATCGCCGGCTGCAACCATGGTTGCCACACGCTGTGTATCACCACCAACGGGGTAGTCGATTTCCAGTTTAACACCGGTAATTCTGGTGATTTCCTGTGCTACAGGGTTGGTAAAAGGATCTTCGAGGCTATCCTCACCATAAAACTTTAAAGTAATTGGAGTGGTATCACCTGCATACTCACTATCTGATGTAGCGGGGGTTTCTGCTCCGGTTTCTGCTTTTGCTTCTGTTTTGGTCTCAGTTGCCTGAGTTGTTGTACTTGACTGCCCTTTGCTTCCGCATCCGGCAAGTACACCCATGGTCATGGCTGCTGCCATAAGAATTGCTAAAACTCTTTTTTTGTTGTGCATTTCTCTTTTTCCTCCCTTTTAATCTTGGTTTTATATACAACACAATCGAATATTACTTCTTTTGTGATTTGTATCAGCATCAGCTTTTTACTGCACCTAAGGTCATCCCGCCCACAAAATACTTCTGCAGGAACGGATAAACTACTAAGATCGGTGTTACGGCAACAACGGTAATGGCCATTTTAATGGATTTGGGATTAACCGATGCCGCTTTTTCAGCCATACTATGTATGTCATTTACTGTTTGCGTCGCTTTATCCAGAATCTTATACAGCTCGAACTGTAAAGTGGAAAGATACGTTCTGTTGTTGCCAAAAAGGAAGGTATCCATCCATGAGTTCCACTGGGTACAAGCCACAAACAGTGCTACCGTAGCTAAAACCGGCTTACACAAAGGCATAATGATCTTCAGGTAAATAATAAAATCATTGGCACCATCGATTCTGGCCGATTCCTGCAAAGCATCGGGCAGACCATCCATAAAGGACCTAATAAGGATTACGTTATATGCCGATATCAGCATAGGCCATACATAAATCCAAAAGGTTCCCAGAATCTTCAGATCCTTATAAAGCAAAAATTCCGGAATCAAACCGCCGCCCACATACATGGTCAAGATAAATCCGATTGCCACTGCCTTGTTAAAAATAAAATCTCTTCGGCTGATAACATAAGCTACCATAGTAGAAGCAATCAGGGATGTAACCACGCCAACCACTGTTCTGGCAACCGACATAAAGAAGGGGCCTAATAAACTGTTCTTAGAAAATATATTAATGTAGTTCTGGATGGTAAACATTCTGGGGATAATGAAGTTATCTCCCTTTACCGTATCCGTCGCATCATTCAATGAGATAGCCAGTACATTTAAGAAGGGATACAGGGTTGATACCAATACGATCGAGAACACTACCACCAAAACATAGTCAAAGGGCGTTTTTCTTAAGTCTTTGTCTTTGTATATGTTCAGATTTTTTTTCTTTTCCATATCTTCCTCCTATACCAATGCATTTTCATCGAATTTTTTTGCAATCCTATTAGCAAAGAATAATAAGAAAACTGCTATCAATGATTTAAATACACCTACTGCCGTACCATAACCGAACATGAACTTTCCGATACCGTAGCGGTAAGCATGATAATCCAGTACTACCGAATAGTCGTAAACCAGATTATTGCCAAGGAGCATCTGTCTTTCCATACCCACATTTAACAGTCCGCCGATACTCATGATCAACAATACAATGATGGTGGGGCGGATTCCCGGAAGCGTAATATGCCACATCCTTTTAAACCTTCCGGCGCCGTCAACCTTAGCCGCATCATAAAGCTCCTGATCGATTCCGGCCATTGCCGAAAGATAAATAATGGCATCCCATCCGGTTTCCTTCCAGACATTTACAAAGGCTAAGGTAAACCAGAATAATTTCGGATTGGTAAAAAACTCAATGGGCGAGCTTATAATCCCTGATCCCACCAGCATATTGTTTAAAATTCCCGAGGTACCAAGTACTGTGGTTACAATACTGGCTACTACTGCCCAGGACACAAAATGCGGCAGATAGGACATGGTCTGCACCGCTTTTTTAAATTTTGCACTTCTTAATTCATTTAACAGTAATGCGAAGGTGATTGAAAAGAAGAAGCCGAAGGTGATTCCCAAAACACTCATGGCGATGGTATTACGCATAGCCAATTTGAATTCGTTTTCGGAAAACATTTTTACGAAGTTGCCCAGACCATTCCACGGTCTTTCAAAGAAACTTTTCTGAAGGTCCTTGACCTGCAGATTCTGGAATGCCATGGTCCAACCCCATAGAGGAATAAATTTGAAGATAATCAGCCACACGATAAACGGGGCGATCATTAGAAATAAATATTTTTGTCTTTTTACTAAATTCCAAGATACTTTACTTTTTATGTTCATGCCACATCTCCCTTCCCTATTTTTCATTATAGTAAGGGGGCGTGGAAAAAAATACGGTCAAAATAAGATATGTTTTACATGAAAAATTTTATGTGTTCGTACACAAAGGCAACCACATTTTAACGCAAGTACCCTCCTTTGGCCCGGATATAATCCGGATACCATACTCGTCACCATAGCAAAGCCGCATCCGCTGATTAATATTATACAGGCCGATGCTGGCACTCCGCTCAGGATTATAAATTTCAATATTTTCTAATAATGATTGTAATTCGGCTTCTTCCATGCCACTGCCATTGTCACTGATCTCAATCCAAAGATTAACATTTTCATCCTGTTGTTTATAGATTTTAACCTTGATTTCACCGCCGCTTTCCACTTCTTCCAAGCCATGGAGGATCGCATTTTCCACAATAGGCTGCAGCAAAAGCGGCAGGATATCATATCTGCCCAGATTTACATCTTCTGCTACTTCTAATTTATATTCAAACTTCTCACCGAATCTCAGTTTTTGAATAGCCAGGTAAGTTTCAATATGGTTCAGCTCATTTTCCAGATTGGTAAACCTTGTGCCGGTATTCTCCAGAACATAACGCATAGATTTCCCTAACAGCTTAATGGCGGTGGCCACTTCCTTATCGCCGGCGGTAAAAGCCTTCATCCTGATGGTCTCCAAAGCATTATATAAGAAGTGTGGATTAATCTGACTGGCCAGCATCTTAAACTCCATTACCTGCTGTTCATTGATCAGTTCCTTTTCGTTGATCAATACCTCATAAACCTGAGCATCTTTTTCCTTGATCCGCTGTACCATAATCTCCAAATCGGCAAAGGCTCCCGAGATCTCATCATCCCCCAGCACCGACTCGGAAATATCATAATCCTCCAGACTGGCCCGGTGCATTGCTTTCCTGAGAGTCAAAATTCGTTCCGTAAAATAATCGGTAAAAAAGTGAATAATAAATCCGGGTATCAAAATTGCCAAAACAATAATCATCAAACAAACAGCAATAATGTTTCGGATATTCTGGTAGGCCTTGTCATTCATAATACAGATATACACCTTCGAATCCGATTGATACATATGAAGAGTAGAAACATTGGCAATATACCGCTTACCGTCAAAACCCACATTCCCCTGAAATTGAAAATAGCTTTCTTCATAATCAATGGGAATCTTCTGCTCTGTACCGTATGTATCTCTTTCCGTACTGAAAAAAATCGGATCATCATCTACCGACAGCATCGTCATATAAGCACCGCTGCTTACCCTGGTCTTAAAGTAATTATCGCTTACCTTCATCACCAGCACCGCATGATTGTCGGTATTTACTAACGGCATTCTCTGAACCAGACAAAGATTCCAATAACTATTGCCAAACTTATCCTCGGTTCTCATGGGCACCCAGAAGACACTGGCTTGATTCAATGCTTTCTGATACCAGTCACTTCCTGCCGTGGCCTCATCAACGGGTGTAATCTGTTTATATCTGTGC
Source organism: Lachnospiraceae bacterium (assembly GCA_031556725.1). Lineage (GTDB taxonomy): Bacteria > Bacillota > Clostridia > Lachnospirales > Lachnospiraceae > UBA935. Next base: position 76,151 of record JAVBSL010000025.1, read on the forward strand.
AGGCAGGGATTATCGGTATAGATAATAACTTCCTCCAGCTCTGCGTAATTATAGATATACTTGTCCACCAGGGTGATTTTATTAATATAGGTATTAATATCATTTTCTGAAAGGTCACTTTGCGCCAATATCTTTCCCAGATTCTCATCGGAAGATATCTCTCTTGACATATTATAAATCTGGGTGGTGATTTCAAAAAGAATGGTTTTTACCCGCATATTATCCGACTCCAATAAGTCCTTATGATAATTGGTCAAGAGCCTGGAGGTGTTTATCAAAAGAAAGGCACCGATAATGGTAATGGGCAGACATATGGCCAGAATATAGATAGAATATAGCTGTTTTCTGATATTGTAATTTTTAAAAAATTTCATCCTGCTGCTCCCATCTGTGATTTATTCCGCACCGTTATCCCTTTCAGTATATATTCTCTAATGCAAAAATGAAAGTATTTTTCATATAATATTGAAGGTATCCAAGCTGGCTTTTCTTTATTATAATGTTATAATGAAAATAGTTTATATGTGAATTAGGAAAGGAAGGAATTTATTATGAAATTCAGCAATGGTTGTTGGCTTGAAAAAGAGGGCTGTGAATGTTTTGCTCCTCAGGAAGTTTACTTTACCAAAATTACCGATACTAAGGTTTCGCTATGCACACCTACCCGGCATATCAGACACCGAGGTGATACTCTGCAGGGAATTAATCTTACTATTGAAATTACTTCCCCGGCACCGGAGATTTTTAGAGTGCAAACCTACCATTATAAGGGCACCTCGCGAAAAAGCCCTGATTTTAATTTAGAATTAACCGAAGAATTACCTTTAACTGTAACGGATGATGATGATTTGATTACCATCACCAGCGGTTCTTTAAGCTTGGAAATCGGCAAGAAGTCCTGGTCCATGACCTACAAAAGAGATGGTGCCGTCATTACCAAGAGTGCCGGCAAAGATCTGGCCTTTATGAAAACCGACTGGAAGGGTATTTCCTATGATCCCGGTGATTTTTCGGATACCTATATGCGGCAGATGCATTCCCTGTCTGTGGGTGAATTGGTTTATGGAACCGGAGAACGCTTTACTCCTTTTACTAAAAACGGACAAAGTATCGATATCTGGAACGCCGATGGGGGAACCAGTACCGAACAGTCTTATAAGAACATTCCTTTTTATCTGACCAATAAAGGTTACGGTGTATTCGTAAATCATCCGGAAAAAGTATCCTTTGAAATGGCCAGTGAAATGGTTACCCGGGCAGGCTTTTCCGTTCCCGGAGGTTATCTGGATTACTACTTAATCAACGGTCCCACCATGAAAGAGGTTCTGACCCGCTATACTGATTTGACCGGAAAACCTTCTTTACCGGCGCCTTGGACCTTTGGTCTGTGGCTTTCCACTTCCTTTACTACCAATTATGACGAAGCAACCGTTATGAGCTTTATTGATGGCATGTTGGAGCGGGGTATTCCCCTTAGAACCTTCCACTTTGACTGCTTCTGGATGAAGGATTTCCATTGGTCAGATTTTACCTGGGATAACCGGGTTTTCCCCGATCCTAAAGGTATGCTTACCAGAATCAAAGCCAAGGGTTTAAATATTTGCGTTTGGATCAACTCCTATATTGCACAAGAATCCTGTCTTTTTGATGAAGGTATGGAAAAAGGCTACTTTATCAAACGTACCAATGGAGATGTTTTTCAATGGGATATGTGGCAGCCCGCTATGGCTCTGGTAGACTTTACCAATCCTGCTGCCTATAAATGGTACCAGGATAAGCTGGAAGTACTGATGGATATGGGCGTAGACTGCTTTAAGACCGATTTTGGTGAAAGAATTCCTACCGACTGTGTTTACTTTGACGGTTCTGACCCGGTTAAGATGCATAACTATTATACTTATCTTTACAATAAATGTGTATTTGAATTACTGGAACGCAAGCGTGGCAAAGGTGAGGCTGTATTGTTTGCCCGTTCCGCTACGGTAGGCGGCCAGAAGTTCCCCGTTCACTGGGGTGGCGACTGCTGGTCTGACTATGAATCCATGGAAGAAAGTCTGCGGGGCGGCCTTTCTCTGATGATGTCCGGCTATGGTTTCTGGAGCCATGATATTGGTGGCTTTGAACATACTTCCACCGCTGATGTTTATAAACGCTGGTGCGCTTTTGGTTTACTTTCCTCTCACAGCCGCCTCCACGGCAGCTCCTCTTACCGGGTGCCCTGGCTGTATGATGATGAAGCAGTCGATGTGGTTCGGTTCTTTACCCGCCTGAAAGCCCGTTTGATGCCTTACCTTTATAAAACCTCCATCGACACTTCCAAGTCCGGAATCCCGACTATGCGAAGTATGGTAATGGAATTTACCGGGGACAAAGTTTGTCATTACCTGGATAAGCAGTATATGCTGGGTGATAACCTGTTGGTGGCTCCGATCTTTAATGAAGAAAGCATGGCTGAATATTACCTGCCGGCCGGTACCTGGACGGATTTCTTTACCGGAGAGGAAAAAACCGGCGGCCGCTATATTAACGAAAAACATGGCTACTTAAGCATTCCGTTGATGGTAAAAGAAAACTCCATCGTTATCCTGGGCGCTCATGATGACAAGCCGGATTATGATTATGAAGAAAATCCGGAAATCCGTATCTACTCCTTAACGGATGGGGATGAAGCTTCTTCGGTAGTCTACGCTATGAACCGGGAAGAGAAGCTTACTGTTACCGCTGCCAAAGCAGATCGGCAGATAACCGTTAAAGTTACTGCTGCCGGAAGTTATTCAATTCGGCTGGTAAATGTGGCTGCGGCTTCTGTATCCGGCGCAGAATGGAAAACCGAAGGAAAAGACACTCTGCTGTCTGCTTCCGGAAATTCTGCAATAATTATTTCCTTACTTTAATAAAACCTTAATAAAAAAATAATACCCCCTTCAGAAAAAAGCCATCTGCCAGAGGTATTATTTTTTTTATTTTTCGGATATAATGTTAATATAAATTTTACAAACGATTAATTGTTAAAAAGAGGAGAAAAAATTATGAAAAAGAAAAAAGTGTTTTTATCAATGTTGGTTATGTTATCCCTTGCTATGATGACTGGTTGTGGCAAGTCAGATGCTGCTGCCGATGAGCAGGAAGCTCCCATCGGTTTACCCAATCCGATGGTTGCTTACGATTCCATAGACGAAGTCGGCGCGGTACTGGATTATACGCCCAGCATTCCCGAAACTGCCATGGCCATAAAATCCGTCTATATCATTGACGGGGATCTGCTGCAAATAGAATATGAGGATAACGGCAATATCATAACCTTTCGTACAGCACCGGGAGATGCGGATATCAGCGGTGTTTACGATACTTTCTCCTACAAAACCGATATAGATATTTCTGGAAAAACCGTAACTATTCAAGGTAGTGAGGAAAATGCTCTTACTCTCGCTGTTTGGAAGAATAAAGACTTTTCTTATTCATTGATGTTCACTAATCCTGTTACCTTAGAAACCATATCTTCTATTATCAACAATATTAAATTCTAGGCAAAAATGCAAGTTCTTTCTGAATTTAAAAAGAACTTGCAAAAAATGCAAGTTCTTTTTATAATAAAGTTAATATATAAATAGAATCCAGAAAGGCAATCATAAAATGAATAAGCTTATCGAACGAAAAGAATATCAGGCACAGCTTACTATGTGGCAGCATGAAGAATTGATTAAGGTCATTACCGGCGTTCGCCGATGTGGAAAGTCTACCTTATTTGAGTTATATATTGATAAGCTAAAATCGGATGGCATAGGGGACGATCAGATTATCTTTGTTAATTTGGAAGACGAAGATTATTCTGAGCTTTTAGATTATAAAAAACTGCATGAATATGTGAAGTCACGGATAGTCAAGGACAAATGGACATACCTTTTTATTGATGAAATCCAGAACTGTAAAGACTATGAAAAAGCAATTTCCAGCCTGTATCTTAGAAAAAACCTTGACATCTATATTACCGGCTCCAATGCTTATATGCTTTCGGGTGAATTAGCAACTAAGCTCTCTGCACGGTATATTGAGATTGATATGCTGCCGCTTTCCTTTTCAGAATTCAGTGAAGCGGTTACCACTGCTGACAAACGCGAACGTTTTAATCAATATATGAATATGGGTGCATTTCCCTACTCAACTCATTTTGTAGATAATTCTCTTGCCCATAGTCAGTATTTAGAAGGAATTTATCATACGGTACTTGTAAAAGATATTATAACACGCCAAGGACTTAAGGATATAACCTTAGTCAAATCCATAGCAAGCTTTTTAGCAAGTAATATTGGAAGCCCTGTTTCTGCAAAGAAAATAGCAAATACCTTGACATCTAACGGACGACCAACCGGTTCTGCCACAGTGGATACTTATTTAGAAGCTTTAACCGATGCATATCTTTTTTATAAAGTGAATCGGTATGATATCAAAGGCAAATTACATCTTAAAACAGAAGGTAAGTATTATATATGTGACACCGGTTTGCGGAATATGATCCTCGGTACACAAGGTAAAGATATCGGCCCTCAAATTGAAAATATTGTTTATATTGAATTGTTACGCCGGGGATATACTGTTAACATCGGAAAATCAGGGCGGGAAACTGAAGTGGATTTTGTAGCAGTCCGAGATAAAAAGACCGAATATTATCAAGTCTCCGCATCAGTGCTTGATGAAAATACTCTGGCGCGCGAGCTTACACCCCTGAAGCAAATCCAGGATAATTATCCGAAGTTTCTAATTACCCTGGACGATTTCACTAATGACCATGATGGAATCCAACAAGTCAACCTGATTGATTGGCTTAGTTAAGCTTTTCAGATACAAAATGCTGCATACAGTGGTACAATTTTTTTACCATTTTCAAAACCAAAATTTTTGGCAGAGAGTTTAATTGCATAGGCGGGCTTGTGCATTTCCATATAAACTTTTAAGCTCTTTGCTTTGGTGTTATCTGCACTTTTCACTTCAATTGGTATAAGCTGTCCGTCACGCTGGATAACAAAATCGATTTCCGCACCACGCTCCGATGCCCAATAGTAAGTTTTGTAGCCGTTTATGTTAAGCTGCACATTAACATAGTTCTCCGCCATTCCTCCCTTAAAATCATTAAGTTCCTCCACCATATAAAGAATATCCCCTGGGGTTAAATCCTTCTTTGCACAAAGCAGACCCAAATCCGAAACATAAATCTTAAAAGCATCAATATCCCGATAATTCTCAAGGGGCTTTTTTATTTGTTCAACCTTATAGATTTGAGAGGTAATACCGGAAAGGCAAAGCCACTCTATGGCATTTTCAAATTCGGAAGCACGGCCGCCTTTCTTAATCAGCTTATACTGAAAGCGTGTGTTTTTCTTAGAAAGCTGAACAGTAATATTGTCATATGCCAATCTTGTTTTCTTAATTTCATTCAGGTTATTATACTTACTCATATCATTCAGATAACTTGTTAAAATAGTGTCCTGCGTATGACGAACCAAAGTATAATCCTTTGTATTCACAAACTGCACTACACATTCGGGCATACCGCCAACAATAAGATACTGCCGGTAAAGCTGCATCGCAGCATCATGCAAGGCGGAAGGCATCGGCTTATCAGCGGTAAAGCTCTTCCTAATTTGTTCCACCAGGTCCAACTCACCTAAGCCTAACAAAAATTCTTCCATATCCATGGGATAAAGCGTTTTCATATCTACCTTGCCAACCGGAAAAGAATATCTGGCTCGGTTTACCGCTACACCTAATAAACTTCCTGCTACTATAATATGATACTCCGGAGTTTCCTCATAAAAATATTTTAGCGAAGTCAAAGCTCTTTCACAAAGCTGTACCTCATCAAGAACAATTAATGTTTTCTCCTTGACAATTGTTTGATTCGCAATATGAGATAAAATTGGAATCAGATAATCAGGGCTGATATTTTCCGCAAAGGTTTCCGCAAGCTTGGGATTGGTTTCAAAGTTAAAATATGCCACATTCTCATAATAAGTACGGCCAAATTCCAAAATAGAATAGGTTTTTCCTACCTGCCTGGCTCCCTGCAGGATCAAGGGCTTACGGTATTCACTTTCTTTCCAGGTTTCCAGATATTTCATTATTTTTCTATACATAAAATCAACCTCCTGCTACTAATGTATATATCGTACTATTTATTGGTGTAAATATCAAGGGTATAAATTTAAATAATTACATCATTTTACACAAATATTTATTTCTCTTACTGGCATAATCAGAGTTTCAAAAAAGATGACACATTTTGCGCAATGTGCCATCCTTTTTTATCCTATATTTATTACACTCACCCTTAGAATCAGCTTTTCTTTTCCTTTTTCTTCTTAAACAGCTTAATCGAACATCCTATCAGCAGAATAATAATTACCAGGAATACCATATCAATAGCAACTAGTTGAAATACCCAGCCAGGGGTTGTTTTTACAATCTTGGAATCCTGATCAATACCGTTCATTGCGTTACTGTTAGCAATGGTATAGAGTACATTGTGTGCTGCATTGCGAATATTGTTCTGAACCGTGGGCGTTTTTTCTTCATCACTGAGCTTCCACAAATAGGTACTTGTGTTAAGCCACAGATCAGTTCCTGCTTCCAGACCCATGCGGATGTTGCAGTCAAATCCCGGGAAGGAGGCCTGATCGGTCATTACAAAACCTTCAAATCCCCATTCATTGCGTAATGTTTCGGTCATCAAACCGGCATGAGCACCTGTCCATCTGGCACCGATCCGGTTCATACTGGCCATAACACCGGCTGCATTGCCTTCTCTGACGCTTAATTCAAATCCTTTTAAATAAAGCTCTCTGATGGATTGTTCGTTAGCAAACATCGAGCCGCCGATGCGGTTCATTTCCTGATCGTTTACAGCAAAATGCTTGATCGTTACGATTCCGCCTTTTTCCGCAAAACCTTTGCATACTCCCGCACCCATTTTTCCTGAAATAAATCCGTCTTCCGAATAGTATTCAAAGTTTCTTCCGCTAAACGGTGTCCGGTGAATGTTCATGGCCGGTGCATACCAAATGGCGATTCCGGTATTAATACTGTCTTCACCTACCATTTTACCCATTCTTTCGGCGATGTCTTCATTCCAGGTAGAAGCCACTACTATTTCTGCCGGGTAGGCCATACAGGAACCTGCTCCGCCGGCCAGGGTGCCGGAAATACCGGCCGGTCCGTCTTTATCTATTGTGGCCGGGCCATTGATAGACGGCAGCATCCGGGTTGCATAGCCTCCCTGCCGTACAAAATTAAACATTTCATCGGCAGGCATCTGATTCAAAAGGGCATCCCACCTGGGATCATCGTAACTGGCCCCCTTCAGATCGATAAGCTGTAATTTTCCATACTCTTCACTGATGGTCTTATAGATAGGAGCTACTGCATTTTCATCTTCTACATAAACTTCCTTATAATCATTTATTAATTCTTCGGAGGCGGTCATTGCACCGTCCGCATAAGTTCCCGGCCAGGTTCCCTGCCAGTCGCTGCGGCTCAAATACTTAAATCCGGAATCATAGTAGCGAATATCAGCGTCTTCAAATTGATTCGTAATTACATTTCCGGTAGCTTGAGAAACCCCATAAGTTGCTGTGCCGTTATTTGCCTGTGCATATGCAAATGTCAAATCCGTACCGCCGGCAATTTTTCCCTTTGCGGCTAAAATATTGTTGACAGCGGCATGGGCATCAGTTGCTGCAGTGATATAATAATCTCCGGCCTCCACAATATAGGTTCCCAGTCCGTCGGCATCATAAGATTTCATATATTCTTTAGGAACGGATGCTTGTATGGTTTCAGATTCACCGGCCTTTAAAATCCCGGTTTTGCCAAAACCGACTAATTCAACTGCCGCTTTTTCAATTGCATTTTCCTTATCGTAATCGGTATAAGGAGACTGCATATAGATTTCTACCACTTCCTTACCTTCATAATCACCTGTATTGGTTACTTTAACCGATACGTTAAACTCATCTTCTGTTTCCGTTACGTTATAATCTGTCCAGTCAAAGCTGGTGTAGCTTAATCCATAACCAAACGGATATTGCACCTGTGTGGCATAATTAAAATTCTCCTGTGCTTCATTACCTAAAACAACATCTTCATAGCGGGTCTCATAGTAACGGTAACCTACATAAATACCCTCTCCATAAACCAGATATTTGCTTGCCTTTGATTCTTCCGAGGTAATGATATCGTAATCACCGAAATTAGCCATTGCCGGAGCACTATTGGCATCATAGGCGTAAGTATCCACTAAACGCCCGGAGGGATTTACAAGACCGGCCAGCACTTCCCCAACTGCATAGGCTCCTTCCTGTCCCAATGCGCCAATCCAAAGACAGGCATCCACATTATAATCTTCTAAGAATCCGGCTTCGATGGGATTGCTGGTATTGAGTAAAACCACCACTTTTTCAAAATTCTCCGACGCCATCTGTAATAAATCTTTTTCTTCCTGTGTTAATTTCAGATAATGTTCATTACCGTCCGCCCCATATGGTAAGTCAGTACTTTCACTTCCGGCTCTGCCGAAGGTAATAATTGCCGCATCGCCGTATTCGGCAAAACTGCTGCGGATTTCATCGGTATATAGATTTGTCGGCACTTCGTTTACGGTAAAACCGCCGGCACCGGTTATATTGGGCACTATCTTACGGTAATTTACCCCTTCACCCTTGGTATAAAAGTCCCAAACACTGGGATTTATCTGAAAGTTTGCATATTCCATGGCCTGCTTCAAATCAGGTGCCTTTGAGGTATCAATGGAACCGGCACCGCTTCCGCCATACACCAGATCAGCGGAGCACTGTCCAAGCAGCGTTACTTTGCTTGCATCGGCAAGGGGTAACGTATCGTTCTCATTCTTTAACAGCACAACCCCTTCTTCAACAATTTCCTTACATAATAAAGCGGATTGCTTTGCCAGTTCTTCTTCTGAAGAGTATTCCGAAGCAAAATAGATGGGATTGCTTCCCCCCACGATTTTAGATGTCTGCCCGCCAATAAATATGGATATCATTTGTCCGTAAAGCGATGATACTATATTTAAAATGACCAAAACCAAGATCAGTACCACCGATATCAGCATAAGTAAACTTGCTGACAGTTTTCTTGCTATTTTCCTTCCCATACATAACCTCCCTTAGCTTTCTTTCTTCATGATGACAAATTTCATCATGGGGTAATTAATCAATACTTGAATGACTATATTAATAATATTTGCTATTGTTGCGGCAAATCCACCCACATAAGGTAACATCAGACCTATCATATATGGCGGCAGCCATACGGAAATCAACCCGGCCACACCCACCGTCAAAATATACCAGGGCAGCACCTTGGCAATCTTACAGTTAGCACCAAACACGACTTTTCTCTGCACAATAAAATTAACAATTTGTGCACATACATAAGCCAGTAAGAATGATAAAAATCCACACAATCCACCATTCTCTACCGAATAGTCAAAGATAAACCACTGAAAGGCTTTTTCCTTTAAGCCGGCAAATATAAGTCCCGAGCTAAGCCACAATACGCAAAAGTTCGTGATCGTTGCCACATTGCTCATAATATTAAAAAGAATGAACTCATACAAATCCGGATGGTTCTTTTTCCATGCTAATATTGCTTTTATCATCTTGTTATCTTTCAATATTTATCTCCTTATATAATCCTTGTATATTCTTAAATAAAGTCTATCAAAATAATAAAACGACAGCAATATGGTTTGCATACTCTGTCGTTTTTATTACATATCCTGCAGTATTCTGGAAAATTCCAGTGCTTTAAAAATTTGAGCATTAACTACACAACTGTATCATCCAGCAGGAAATCCAATAATCCAATGTTTAAAAAACCATTATCATCATACCATCTCTTGCGAATGTCTTTTCGTACAATAATCTTAGGAAAACTGTCCCCTGTTAAAAACAATGGTCTTAATTCCTGCACTTCCTTTTCTTCAGTCCCCAGCGCAAATGCTGATTGAATATACGTTTTCTTTCCACCGTCATTTACAACAAAATCAATTTCCTTTGGAATACGGGTAGAATTATTATTTTTATTATTTTCTCGGGAATATACCACTCCTACGTCCACGGCAAACCCTCTGATTATCAACTCATTATATATAATATTTTCCATAATATGTGTCATTTCCTGCTGTCGAAAGCCAATTCGGGCATTTCTAAGTCCAATATCCTCACAATAGTATTTATACGGGTAATCAAAGTATGATTTTCCACGTACATCATATCTTTTTGCTTCTGTAAAAAAAAATGCATCCTCTAAATAATTAATATATGTGGTTACCGTATTTTGAGATATTTTTATATTTGCCTTGGAATTTAATGTATCGGCAATTTTTTTAGGATTAGACAGGGAGCCAATAGACGATGCCAGCAAGTCAAGAATTTTTTCTAAAGCATCTTCCCTTGTTACCTTCTTACGCTCTACAATATCTTTTAAATATGTTTCTGAAAACAAAGAATTTAGGTATCGCATTTTAGTATTATCATCTGGCCTCGATAAGATAAGCGGCATACCACCATAAAATGCATATTGATCAAAAGCATCTTCTTTATCTCCTCCTAATGCCGAATAATATTCTGCAAAGGATAACGGATGAACCCTTATCTCATCACTTCTTCCACGGAACTCCGTTAGAATATCCGATGACAACATTTTAGAGTTACTGCCTGTTACATATACATCAAGATTCTGAAACTCTTTCAAATCATTTAGCGCATCATAAAATGTGATTTTTTTTCCTTCCGGACTATATGGATTTTTTACTTCATCTGACATCTGAATCTCATCTATAAATAAATAAAACTGTTTTGTCTTATCTTTGACCAGATTGGAGATATAGGAGGCTAATTCAAGGGGATTTCGAAAACGAATATCCTTGATCAAATCAAGTTGAATATAAATGATATTTTCCTCTGAAATTCCTTGATCTAAGAGATATTCTTTATATAATGTTCCAAGTAAGTATGACTTTCCACACCGCCTGATTCCGGTTATTACCTTAACCTGCCCATCCCATTGATAAGAAATAATCTGTTTTAAATATCGATCTCTCTTAATCTTCATCAATTTTACCATTGAAACCTTTCAACTGATTATAACTACTTTTAATTTATTCTATAATATGACCAGAATAAAAGCAAGCTAATCGTTGAAATTTTATGCCTGAACCGGCTAAAGTTTTCAATGGTTGTTTGATTTATTTCACACATTTTTTCTTGTGCGCCTTTATTTTTTTCATCGCCCAATCATAATGGCTTGTCGTAACACTGACAAAATATGACCCCAACGTGCTTCCGCCAACCCACTTATATACCTCTTTGGAAAACAGTTCTTCATTGAAAAAGGATTCAGCTAACTTCACCACTTCACCGTGAGATTGTTGGAACATACTCTTTGCATCTTCCAATAACGTGTTTTGATGCTTTTCCCAAAATTCCACATTCATATCTCCGTATGTTTTCCAATTATAAGGCTCCGGAATAAAGGGTTTATTATCTCCCTTTTGATTTGACTGTACCCAGTTAAGCAGGAGCTGATGCCATTCATAAAGATGGATTAAAACATCCCGAAGATTTTTATCTCTTTTCCAATGGGCTTCTTTCTTTTTCTCATCATCCGAAAAATCAAAAGGAGCCGATAATTCTTTCTCTGTTAAATCTAAGATAAGAGCGTTTAATCTTTCATAATTCAAGGTTGCTGCAGTTATTAAATCTGTTTTTGTTGTTGGTCTGCCCATATTCGTTTTCCTCTCTATCAATCAAAAATGTAAAGCTTCTATTTACAAGTATAGCAAAGCAATACTGACACCTTATGTCATGTTTCATTCTTTTCATATAGTAATTTTACCTGTTCTGTCTCTGGAAAAAATCGGTTATCCAGACAGAAAGGAAATGACAGACTATCATCCTCTTGCTATAATGATAGCATATATTATTGGAACATGGAGGAAATATAAATGGCAACAATTCATGGAATAAAAAATCGATTGGCAAAATTAGAAATTAATGAACAATTAGCAAAAGAAATAATAGGAAATGGCGACCTTGTAGACACTATTACCAGGATGGAAAAATTACTTGACCCTGAAATAACATATCAAATTTTAGATTCATGTGCTTGTGGCACATCGAAAAAAGAAATTAATGGACTCGAAATCATTAATGGTGAAGCATTGGAAGAAAAAATTAAAAATATTGCCATTTTAGGAGATTTTCATTCGGATTGGAGCATTAAGCTAAATCAAGACAATACATTGACTGCGGGATGGATTATGAAAGAGAAAGATAAATGCGTTTGTGTTTGCAAGGTTAATGTAAATAGTGGAATGAAAGTTAGCGACCTTTCGCATGAAAACCGCGCAATGCCGTTAACATATTGTTTTTGCTGTGCTGGACATTGCCGTAAGCATCTGCAAAAATTGTTGGATTTACAATTGAAAACAAAAAAGGTTGTTTCATCTCCAATAAATAGCGGCGGTGAAAAACCGTGTGAGTTTATATTTGAGATTATTTGATATCTTCTACTAATAAGCACTTATTTGAGCGATATGGAGGGCAACTCATGTTTGAAAATCTTTTATCCATAAGCGAACCGTGGTTACAATACGCTATCAGACTAAATCTTCGAGGTGAAAGCAGAGAGGATTTATTTGACTTGAAAAATGAAGTATTGAAAGACGAAAAAATCCAATCCTATCTTAGTGATATTACCAACTTCCACAATGCAATAGTTAGAAATCACAAAGACCCCGATTTATCAATACATAAACTGTTATTCCTTCTTGATATTGGACTTGAAACGGATATACCCGAAATCGAAAGCGCAGTTAAGCAGATAATGAGCCACAAAGACAAGAACGGAGTATATCAGTCAATGACAAACATACCGTCGCACTACGGCGGTAAGGGCGAAGATGTTTTCGGTTGGTGCTTATGTGATGCGCCTTTATTGTTAATGGCATTACTTAAAGCCAAGATTGATTATCAGCAGCATATCAAGCAAGGCGTGGAACACCTAACAAGCCTATATAAAGAACAAGGTTTTCCCTGTTCGGTATCAGAAGAACACGGAACATTCAGAGGTCCCGGACGAAAAGACGATTGTTGCCCGTTTGCAACGCTTATCATGGTAAATCTATTATCAGAAATTGACGAATACCGAGACAGCGATATTGTAAAAAATGGGATAGAGGTTATTCTTTCATTATGGGAAAACAGTCTTGAAAGGCATCCGTATATGTTTTATATGGGTACAGACTTCCGTAAGCTGAAAGCACCCGCCATGTGGTATGATGTAGTGAGTGTTGCCGATTGTTTGAGTAAGTTTGCTTTTGTAAAAACTGATTCACGGTTTTGTGAAATGATTGACCTGATAAAAGAAAAACAGGGCTCAGACGGTATGTTTATTCCCGAATCAGTCTACAAAAAATTTAAAGGTTGGGATTTCGGGCAAAAGAAAACGATATCTCCTTATTTATCATTTTTGTGTATCCGGTTGTTAAAACGACTGAATAGTTAAATTTATTTGTTTGTATTTTGGGAGGTTAGTTGAAATGAATAAAAAAATAGTAGTTCAATTTACAATATTAACCTTTATTATCGCGATTTTTTTTTGGGGCGGTTTGTCGGTATTTGAACAGTTTGGATTCTCGCTTGATGAGTATCCTCTGTTAAACATACTTTATTTAATTGGTGCCTGGTCGCCTGCAATCGCTTCATTCACCGTGTTAAGAAAAAATAATAAAGTATCAGGCATCAAAGAATGGCTGAAAAACATTTTTACTGTCAAAACATCTGTATACAATTACTTATTTACCGTATCCTTGATTACGATCTATATGGTTTCACTGATAGTGACTTCCGGTGTGAAGAGTGTAAGTCCCTTATACATGATTTTCATCTGGATGATTGGATCGTTGTTGGCGGGTGCCGGGATGGAAGAAGCAGGTTGGAGATATATTTTGCAGTCTGAGCTGAATAAGAAATTCGGCTATTTACTTTCATGTCTAATTGTTGCCCCCATTCATTTATTATGGCATATCCCTCTGGGAATAGGGGGATTAACGCTATGGAGTGCCTTGAATGTATTGGGAACAACTTTTGGGGTGGGTGCAATTTATAAAATATCGAAGGGAAATGTTTTTTTATGCTTGCTTTTTCACTGTCTGATTAATGCCGGGCTAAGTACGATTACGCCAAATCAGACTACCTCCGGTATCATTATTTCAGCTACCATTTTGATTGTCGTTTCAATAACAGCGGTTTCAATCAATAATCATTTAATAAGACCAGGAGAAAGGGCGTGAAAGTCCTTGCGGTAGTTTTGTTTTAGCATTACCTCTCGCAACATTTATCTGAAACTGCGTCAAAAAGATGCTCTTTGAAAGGTCAGCTCCTCTTATATTGGTATCCCTTAGATCAGCGCCGATGAAATCCGCGCCGCTCAAATCCATGCCTTCCAAATTTGCTGCAATCAGGCATGATCCCCGCAAATTTGCATTACGCAGATTCATCTTTCTCAGGTCCTTGCCAAATAAGTCCTTTGATTGTTGTGATTTATGATTTGTATCATTTCTCACCAGTCCGCTTACAGAAGCAAGTAAGATACTCACTTTTTCACAATGGGCTGTAATATCAAATTCCTTCAATAGCTGCGGTGCTAATTGTGTAATCTGCTCTGTTTCTTGTAGTGCTGTTTCTATTTCTTTCTGCATAGAAGCAGCAATTTTGAGTAATAGAGCATCTCTTAGATACCAACATAGTTCATGTAGCTGCCGCATAATTGAAAACACTTCAAACATCAGATTTGCCGATGGAGGATTCTGTCTCCAGTCCTGTCCCGAAAAAGAATTTTGAGATACCTGCTGCCCGGCGCCAAAGCATTCATACCCAATACAGCCTTTTAATCCCAACTTCGTAAGTTTTGCATGAACCTTACAGCGAAAATCAATGTCTAAATTAGGACAGGGTGTTCCTGCTTTCTTATTGGTAGGAAAACCATCATGTGTAGAAAAATATAAAGCAACGCAGCAAAGCCCAAAGCATTTTTCACAATCCGGTTTTAAATTGATTCTACGAGCATCGTCTTGCATCATCGTTATTTACCTCTATTTCTGTAATTGTTTTATACCCCATGAGCTCTGTTATTTTTTGAGAGGGACAATGCACTCCTCGTCTTTCATTAAATCTGTTGCAACAATGTAAGGGTGGTGGTATCTTGTCCTTTTCTCAGGCAAGCCAAGTTTTCGGGTTATGATGTTGTTTAATTTCTTGTAAGCTTCCGGCGTTTCAAATTTAATGGCTTTTTGTAGGACAATATACTACACAGGCATTGCAGCCAATACAGGCATGGTTCCAAACAGGGTGGTTTTTCAAAAAGGTGATGTTATTGCAAGGGCAGACCTTACAACATACCTCACAGCCTATACAAGTAGCGGACGTGTAAAAACCTTTATCAAACTCATATTGGACATTCAAAAAGGGAACCATCATTTTTGCGTATAACCGCTTAGAGATAGGTGACATCTTCGGATATCTCTGATACTTTTTAGCGAAAAGCTCTTTTCCGAAAGAGGCACAATGAACTGTTGCGGTGGAAACGGTTCGTATGCAATGCATTGACTTGCCACACAGCGCAGGCCCCTTCCGTAATGGAGATAGGCGCCCTTTTTTTCCAAAGCCGCACTAATTGTTTCAAAGCATCTTCCATGTACAGCAATGTATGTTGCTACCATAAATATGTAAGCCTGTGGATTGACGGAAAGACGTTCTACAAATATTTTTACAGGTTCCGGCACGTCCCACTCATAAACGGGACAGACAAAGCCGATTACTTTTGCATTTGATACAGATACTTTTTCCGGTTCGCTCCGCATAGATACTAGATTTGCACTGCCGATTTCTGCTGCAATAATTCTGGCCGCCCTTAGACTATTTCCTGTGCCGCTAAAGTAGTAAATTATCTGTTCCATAATAACCTCCAAATTCTAATATGACACACTTGTTTCCCTATTGCATTCATTATTTAATATGGGTAAATTACATACAATGGTTGACTGTAATGTGCTACACATTCATTGAAAGTGTTACGGGGTAAAAACATGAACAACACAAACGGTAAAATTGCAGAACAATCAAAGCAGAGAATGGTAACGGCTTTACTGTCTGTGATGAAACAATATGATTACAAAGAAATCACGGTTACGCAAATCACGCAGGAAGCAAGACTATCAAGAAAAACTTTCTATCGGCTATTTACTGATAAAGATGCTGTTTTAACGCTCTGCTTTGAAAACCTGTTCCATCAAGGCTTTGCAAAAAGATATACTGTTTCTTTTTCAAAAAAGCAATTTACTGCACCGCCTTTTTGAATACACTTATAAATATTCTACGGAAGTATTTGAATTTGTCCGTTCAAAAGATTTGGCTGTTTCTTTTGCTCTTCCCCTTCCCTATATGTTAGCGTATAGCATAGGTGGGATGCACAGCATGTTATTAAAATGGTTGGAAAACGGCATGGATATTCCTTCAGCGGAGTTGATTTCAGCACTAAAGTCAGGCTTCATGTCCGACAATATATAAAATGAAAGCAATATAGGCATCCTGTCTTCTACTTCGCGATAAATTCTTTATTAAGTCACATTATATTAAATCTCGAAGTCCTCAGGCTTGTACCATGAGTAGAACCTACCTGAATGGGGAACAAATTTAAGAACACAGAAATCGGGATCGGTAAAGGATTTTTGTGAATATGCGTTTTTAAATTTACTCTGCCAGTATTTTTCCTTAATACTCATATCTGTTACGATTTCCATATTACCTTTCAGATGACAGCCTTTCCATACCAGCTTTCGGCTGTAAAAGTAGACGCTTGCCTTTGGATTTTTACTTATGTCACTGGCAAACTTTGAAGACGTATTTGTACAAAAGTAAAGCTCCGCCAGTGATTCTCGGTGTTTGCCGGGAACAACTGCTTTTGTCATCGGGTATCCATCTTCTCCCACACAAGTTAAGATAAATGTGTTAACACTTTTATATAACTTCTCAGCTTTTTCTTTCTGGTTCATTTTTTCACCTCCCTTTGTCCTTATCACTTGCGAACAGTTGCATACAGCATGGCATCAAATATTTCGCCTCGCTTAAAAACACTCTTTTTCATGGTTCCTTCGTACAAGTATCCTGCCTTTTCAAGTGTTTTTTGAGAGCCAATATTATAAGCGAATGGCCTGGCATAAATTCTTATGACTTCAGTATCAGTAAACATCTCATTTGTAAAATACTTAATAACTTCTGACATAATTCCCTTTCCCCGAAATTCTTTGCCAATCCAGTATGCGATTTCTGCATTTCTGCAATAAATATCAGATTCAAAAAATGCACCTATACAACCCACAATCTGATTATTTATTTGAATTGCCCTAACGTACGCCTTTTCGTCTTTACTCTCAGAAAAGTACTGAACTATCTCTTCGCATTCCTGATATGATTTTGGGAAGGTATCACTCATATTTTTATAGAGCTCTTCATCATTTGATTGAATATAAAAATCTTTACTAAATTCTTTATTCCAATGTATTAAACTAAAGTTTATCATTTAATTCCTCCCTTGACTTATAAATGGCTTAAGTACTTCCTCTATAAAATCAACCCTGTCAAAAACTGTTGGCTTAAAATAGGAAGTGATAGCCATACATCATGTTTCTAAATTGATCACTTTCTATTAAGACGGGAGTAGTCATTTCCTCAATCCATTGAGGCGAAACAATTTGCTTGCCATTAATCTTTTCTTTATTTAAACACAACAATCCTATTTTCGCCATATCTTCGGCCGAAAGGCATAGTCCATACCCCGCCGTTCCTATTTGAATCGGGTCACAAAACCATACATTTTCTTTTGGTTCCTTACACATTGTAAAATGCTTATGTTCTTCTGCTGTTTCAGCATAATAATTGGTATGTTCTTTTACCCCTATCGGTTCAAATAAATACTTATTTGCATAATCAACTGTTTTCATTTTACTTACCTGGTACAATAACCCCGTCAATATATGCAGACATACCGTTTGATATTTAAATTCATTTGTCAGACCCTTTCTTCCGCCTAAAAAGTCTAATGATGTTTTGGTCCAATCCTCACTTGAACATACTTTAGACCATAGGTCACCCTTACATTTATAGGGTGCTCTCATGGTAAGTAAGTGTTTAACAGTTACATCATATATGGTCTTTTCCCCACGTTTCACTTCATAATCCGGAAAATAGTCCAGTACCTTATCATTCAGGCTTTTTATTAAACCCTGATCGATTGCTATACCGATCAATAAAGATACAACACTTTTTGTTGCTGACATAATATGGGTGCAATCATCTGCTTTATAATGATTCCATTCATCACTGTATTTTTTTTTATTATCTTTATAGGCAACAATCTGACAAATATTTGGCTGTTCCTTTTCAATTAAATGATGTAATTCTTTCAAATCCATTTTTCATAATCTCCTTTAAATCTATAAATAATCCTGGTAGATCATCGGTTTTATCCTTTTTATTTGTAAGATAATCAACAATGATATTTTTGATTTTCAAAATGAATTCGGCACCTTTTTTAAAAATAGCGGAAACTTCCAGAAACGCCTCATCTTCATATTCCTGTCCAAGTATTTCAAGAACACAGCTCATCTTATTAAAACCGCCGCCAAATACCACCGTGTCAGGCTCATCAATACCTTGCAAGGCATTGGGAAGTGTCGGCACATCGCCAAAAAACATCACCATATTGGTAAGTAACTTATCATAATCTGCCTTTGAAAGATCTTTTTTCCAATCCGGCATTTCTCTTACAAGCTTCTCGAAACCTCGGTAACCAATAAAATTAGTGGGTGGATTTAGAAACATCTCTCGTTTTTTAACAAGTGCTTCTTTGGCAATTTCATATTTACTTTTTTGACTTTGCATACGAATCGTACAAACCGTATTCGGCTTTGATAATCCGCTATAGCTGCAGTTCCAGGCAAGCTGCAGCTCCTCATACGAAAGCCTCTGTGTTTCCTTGCGCCCACAGTCATTCAGATAGATACATTGCGCTTCGTCATCATACCCAATCATTAAGACATAATGTAAAGGTATACTTTCTCCATGATACAACCCGGGATAATATGGCAAATAGCACATATCAATTGCACCAAGTACACAGGGATACTGGGCATCAATCTCTGATTTTGCTTTTTCCAAAGCTTTTTCAAAGGACGCATACTCATAATGCTTATACTCAAATCCGACAATTGGGGCAAGAAACTCATACATCTTTTTTGTACGTCCATCTCCCAATGCCACCATCCGCTTAATCTCGGCTTTGTTTGTTTTCATATAACAAAAAGAGCCAAAACTGGCCAGCGCAAAGAAAAAGCTGGGCGGAAGTTCCTGCCCTGTGTCACGAATATATAAATCTTCAATTCCGTTCCACATGCACTCATAATCATCTGAATGATGCACAATATTAATCAGTTTCTTCATTGTTTTCCTCTCCTGTCTCAAATTAATGATGGTTCTGAATACAGGATAAACCTTCATGTAACAGGAGAGTCAAGCAAAATATACATTGCTTACACGCAAAAAACCGCATACAACGGTACTGATTTAATATTATTTTCAAAACCAAAGTTTTTAGCTGAAATCCGAATAGCATATGCCGGTTTATACTTTTCAGTAAACATAGCAAGACTTTTTGATTTTGTATGGGTACCTGTCTTTACTTCAACCGCAATTATTTTATCATTCTTCTGTAATACAAAATCCAATTCAGCCTTCCCCTCGGTTGTCCAGTAATGCAAACCATAATGCTTGGCAGCAAATACCTGTGCGACATAATTTTCCGAAAGGGCACCCAGAAAGCTATTATTAATCTCGCCGGCGGCTAGTATAGTTTGCTGTGAAATGCCACTCTTCATGGTCAGAAGTCCAACATCACTCATATACAACTTGAAGCTGGCCAGGTCGCTGTATACGGAAACCGGCTCCATACCATGTTCCACCCTTGTACATTTCAGCACCACACCTGCAAAGTGTAACCAGTCAATAGCCGAACCGAAAATGGTGGCTGTTCCCCCCCGTTGTGCCAGTTTATACTGGAATTTTTTGTTTTCTTTTGCTAACTGAACCGGGATGGAATTGTACGCTGCACGGATTTTCGCACTCTCAGCATTGGATGCGTATTTTGCCATATCTGCAATATAATCATTGATGATTTTATTCTGCACATCCGGTACTGTGAGTAAGCTGCCACTTTCTACATAAGTAAGAACTGCCCTTGGCATTCCTCCAATAATAAGATAAAGCTTATATGCATAAAGCGCTTTTTCATGCAAAGCACCAGGTAATTCTTTATTATTTTCAAACGATCTCTTTATTTCCTCACACAATTCTTCTTCGTTTATTGCCCACAAAAACTCTTCAAAATCCAGTGGGAATAACGTCATAGAATCCACATTACCCACCGGAAAAGAGTATTGCTCCCGGTTAATCACCACGCCCAAAAGGCTTCCGGCACAGATAATATGATACTCCGGAGTTTTTTCATTAAAATATTTTAGAGAAGTTAATGCTCTTTCACATGTTTGAATTTCATCAAAAATAATCAATGTATCCCCAGGGACAATATGCTCATTTACCTCTGTTTCCAAAAAGCGAACAATATGTTCCGGCTCGATATTTTCAGAAAAATAAGAACTGACCATCTGGTTTGTTTCAAGGTTGACATAGGCCACATTTTTATAATATTTCTCTCCAAACTCACGCAGAATATGCGTTTTACCAACCTGCCTTGAACCATAAACCAGTAACGGCATCCGATTCTTTTTCTGATTTTTCCAATTGATTAATTTGTCAGTTATTTTTCTTTTCATAATAGCATTTCTCCCAAATAAGATAGCACCATTATAACATTTTACGATTATTAAGTCCTGAAAAATCAAAATTACATGATTTTTCCGGACATAATAATCATTTTAAAGATTTAATACGAACTGCTGAAGCCATTCCTCCATCACCATATGATGGATTTTGAATAAATTTTTTTGATGCTTCACTCAATTCCTTATTGTTTGCTATTGAATGGACAATTTCTTCCTCCCATCCATTTAATCTTAAAATTGATATTGATTCAATGCCCAATAATGCCTCCATAATATGATTGCAATAGCTATTGATATGCTTTTCAATTATAAAACGCATTAGTTCTAGCCGTTTATCCATACTTTTCACATTTGCCGAAACAGGATCTGTACGGTAATTAATCAATGGTTTTTTAATAATTCCAATATGTGCCTCGGGTATGGTTTCTAACATACTTAAAAAGAAATCCCAGTCTTCAAAACCGGATCGCATGGTTTCATCATACCCATCACATTGCTCAAACGCTTCTCGTCGGAGAATATGTGTTGCGGGACAGCAATTACGAGATAGAAATGATATTAGGTTTCCACCAGAAGGACAGATAATAGCATCTAAAACTCCAAAAGTATGCATCCAAGATGAAGCTGCAACCATCAATGGGTTATCGCGAAGCAATCTGCTTACATTTTCTATATAAGCCGGTTCTAGTTTATCATCACCATCCAGCACTAAAACCATTGGAGCATTGACCTTTTTAATTCCGGTATTTCTTGCCGATGATACACCTCCATTTTTTTTGTAATGGATAGTTACCGGAATGGGAAGATTGGAATTACTTTCAATACTTTTCAAAACATTAATGGAACATTCATCCGTAGAACCATCATCTATAATTATGATTCTCTTTGGTAAAAATGTTTGATTACACAAAGATTGAACCGCCTCCAAAATCATATCCCTTTGATTAAAACTCGTTATAACCGCTTCAACATCTGTATCAATGTTGTATTTAATCATCTCATAAGCCTCTCATCCACATTTTATTTTCTTTCGTGTAACCCTTTCGGGCATTAGGAAATTTATTTGCAAACCATTCATAATCTCCCATAAAAACACTATGCTTTTTACCATCTGCAGTATAAAAACAAATGGAATGAACCGGTGTCGAAAATTGCAGTCCGCCTGCCAAATCGCTTTTTTGGAAAATACCTACAACGGGATAAATCCAAACAATTTCATAACTTTGATAGAGCCAGGGCACAAAAGCATGTCCCGGTTCTCGGCATATAAAGGATCCTTCTGCAAAATGTATAATTCCAATACGCATATCTGCATTGGGAAGAGAAGCATTGAATTTTCTTTGTTCTTTAAGTGATAAGGTTTCAAACTTCCGTTTAAATCGACCTGCCCAAATTTGAGCAGCAATCGGAAAAGCAAGCATTAGACCAAGGCAAAATAGGATAATGAAATTCACTGGAAAAGGAAAAGCTTCTTCCCAACGAAAACTATTTATAAATTCTTCTATTGTTACTCCAAATGCATTGGCTATATAAAATAAAGCCATTATACTCACAAAGAAATATCCAGTTATTCCAATAAACGTAAGCGCATTGTTTCGGGGTGGATTTAATCCACCACCATTTATCGTTATAATTGTTAACAGAAAATGCAAGCATTTTACACCGCTACTTTGCTAGAATGCAAGCGTTTTACTCTACCTTGGAGGTTAACGATTATGA
>JAVBSL010000017.1:0-244632 GCA_031556725.1 Lachnospiraceae bacterium
AAAAATAAAATATATTTAATCGGCTTCGCCGCAAATTTTTATAGATTTGTCAAGCGGTTTGAGAAAAAAAGTGGGTGATTTTTAAAATAAAGGAATGAAAAGCCTTGAAAAATGGGGCTTAGAAATTCCGAGAACTTATAAAAATTAAAAGGAGGAAACAGTATGTCAGATTTTGGAGCATTAGCAGGAGGATGGAATGTAGAAGTGGCAGTGGAGAAATTGCCGCAAAAGGTAGCAACCGGATTTGCTCAGGTATTTGGGGAATTTGCAGGCGCTGGTTATGTACCCCTGGTTTATTGTGGAAGCCAGGTCGTAAACGGAACTAATTATATGATAATATGTGAGCAGACGCTGGTAACCAATCCTCCAGCGAAGCATGTTGTCAAGGTGGTTCTCCATGAAACATTACCTGGAGAAGATGCAATAATGGGAGAATTTTCGATTTTGTCTATTGAAACAATTGTGTAGTTGCTAAAAAAAGATTAGAATGGGTGGTATAACAGCCACTCATTCTGTGTCTGTAAAATAAGAAATTTATAGAATAGTGAGGTAGGTAGTATGGATCAACAATTAGCAGGTAGGGTAGATAAATATTTTCGAGCACTCAGCGAGGTGTCCAGACCATCAAAGGATGAAGAGGCAGCCAGTGATTTTATGGTGGCTTATGCCATAAGAAATGACCTTACATATTTGAAGGACAAGATGAATAATGTCATCGTAAAAAGAGAGGCACGGGGAAATGCCGTTGGAAAAAATTTGGCACCGGTCATTTTGCAAGCTCATTTGGATATGGTTTGTGTGCCTAAAGATTATGATTGGAAGCAAGGCGTCAAGGTAAAAGAAGAGGAAGTGAACGGACGTAAGGTTTTGCGAGGATATGATGAGACTAGTAAAAGATATACCTCACTGGGAGCCGATGATGGTATTGGAGTAGCTACCATTATGGGCATATTGGATAAAGAGACGACACTTTCTCACCCGCCGATTATTGCTGTCTTTACTACCGATGAAGAAGCCGGAATGGGAGGCGCACGAGGCTTAACCAGGGAAGATATGCAGAAGGTGGCAGGCGATCTGGATCTGAGTACAGCCAGAATGATCAATATTGATGAAGAGGAAGATGGCCGCTTTAGTGTAGGCTGTGCCGGCGGTGTCAGAGCGAATCTGGTATTACCCATCCAGTGGAAAAAGAACCTCCAAAGCCTTAATATTTTCAAAATAGCTATTACTGATCTGACCGGTGGACATTCCGGTGTGGAAATTGATAAAAAAAGAGCCAATGCCCATCGGTTAATGGGCAGGGTACTGGATTATCTACAGGAAAAAGGATTAGAATTTTACGTATACAATATCTTTGGCGGAGAGTTTGATAATGCCATTGCCAAAGAAAGCTTCGTGGAATTTGGGATTGCCGAAGAACAGGAACAACTGCTTCAAGATAGTGTACAGGAGATGCGTGATACTTTTAACCGGGAGTATAACCGTACACCGAAAGCGGAGGATAAAATTGAGCCTAAGTTAACCATTTCCTGTGAGGCCCTGCCGAATAAAAATCAGGCAAGATTTTTTACCAACAAAATGTTGAATAAAATCATTACCATAATGATGCTGATTCCCAATGATGTACTAGCCATGGATATTGAAAAGCCGGGTTTAGTGGAAACCTCCAGCAACTTGGGTGTGATAAGGATGGAGGACGATGCTCTGTGGTTTACCTGTGCAACCAGAAGTTCGGTGGCTTCCCGTAAGCGCATGGTGCTGAATCAGATGAAACGTCTGATGGACAGTGTCGGCGGGGTGTTGATTGAAAGGTCTGACTATCCGGGATGGGAATATCGTAAGGAATCACCCTTAAGAGAGCTTTTTTTGGAAACCTACGGGGAGCTGTTTCACAATCCGGAACGTGATCCGGAACCGGTTGCCAGACCCATTCATGCCGGCCTGGAGTGTGGATATTTCGCCGAAAAGCTGGGTGATATTGATATGATTGCCTGCGGGCCGACTATTCATGATGTTCATACGATCAATGAAACCTTGTTCTTGGATACGGTTCCCAAGACAGTAGAGTTGTTAGCAAAAGTTCTTGAAAAGCTATCAGAAGAATGAAAAATGCGATATTCGGTAAATCAGATAAAATTTGATATACCGAATATCTTTTTTTGTCAAAAAAAGTAATACAAAACGAGAACACGGTAAGAAGTCTGACCGTCGCCGAGTTCCAAAGACAATGTTTTGAAGAAGTATTGGATTTTTTTAAGCAGATACGGATACAGGAAAGCCTGAAATCAGAATTTACCAAGCGAGAAGTAACTGAGCTGCTTACCTATTTCACGATTCCGGAGCTCTATCAAAAGTGTAAGGAGCAATTGCAGCAATTGCGGAGTGATTATCCTTATTCGGAAACGGATGTGGGTATACCAATGGATCATCGGAAGTAGTGGAAACCGACGAAGAAGATTTTGAGAAAACCCGGAAATTCATTGAAGAACTGGCTGCTCAGGAGGCAGTTAAGTATGTGAAAGACAATATGCTTGTGGGAATGGGAAGCGGTTCTACCGTGAAGTATTTTATCGAGGCGCTTGGCATAGAAGTTGCTAAAGGCCTTAAGGTTACCGTAGTGCCAACCTCCAGAGAGACCGAAGAGCTGTGTAAAGTAGCCGAAATAACGCTTAATCTGATCAAAGGCGGCGGTGACCTCCTTTGGGAAAAAATCATTGCATCAGTCTCAGAGCGGGAGATCATCATCGTAGATTCCAGAAAACAGCTTTTGACTTGCTGCCGGGCTTTACCTATGATCCTGAAATTACCGGAATTACACTGAAATTATCAACATGGGAATCAGAAAAATTTTGAGTATTCGATGTATTAGCTTAAGACCCGTAAACGTTGCAGTGCCGGTTCAAAATTACCGCATCGTTTATAATAATCTTTCGCTTGTGAAAAATTGCCGGTACATTCATATATGATTCCAATATTATAATAAGCGCTGTAACTGTTCACCCCTTCCACAGCGTAGGTGTGAAAGGTTACAGCCTTTTTAAATTCAGCAATGGCCGCCTCGAACATGGCATTATTCATATAAATCAAGCCCATTAAAAAGGGGAAATCAGCCCGGGTGGCAAACTCGTCATAGATATTTTGGAATTGTAATGCTTCTTCATAACGCTTTAATTCCAACAGGCAATACCCATAGGATTCCACCATAGTCTGCACATATTCCAGTTGGGGATTGACATCAAAGGAAAGCCCCAAACCATAGTAATGGCAGGCATTTTCCGTATCCTTCAGGGCAACATAGGATTTACCGATCTGGTAATAGGTATATGGATCAGGTCCTCTTTTTTCCAGGTCGAGGAGCAGCAATTCCAGATTGCGGCTGGCTTTTTCGGCAGTCACAACTTGGTTTACATAACCTTCGTGATAACAACTTAAAGGAATGTGAAAAAAGATAGAATCCCGCCCGTCTATTCGAACCACCTGCTCGTGAATAATGCCGGCGTAATGGTACTCCTGTTTGGAAAAAAGCCGGGCAACCCGTTCCGTAAGGATACCGGCAGCATCGCCGGAGCGTGAACCAGTGTTATAGGGATTATTCCGGATCAGCATCCCGGCACCATGAGGATTCTGGCGGATTGCTTTATCAATTTTATTGATATCAATGGTTTCTAAAAACTCATCGCAATCAATGACCAATATCCAGTCATTCGTGGCTTTGGATATGGAAAAATTTCTGGCAGCACTAAAGTCATTTATCCAGTCAAAATGAAAAACTTTCGAAGTATACCGGCGGGCGATTTCTACCGTGTGATCTGTTGAACCTGTATCAACGACGATAATTTCAAAATTATAGGGGGATAAAAGCTGCAGACATCTATCAATGTATTTTTCTTCATTTTTTGCAATCATGCAAACAGAAATGGGAATCATGGGGTACTCCAATCACAATATTATTATCTTAATTATAAGTGGTCTGACGGTAATAAACAATAAATATCTATTGACACTTAAAAAACGTATATTATATGCGGGTTTGATACGGTTTTGAATGATGGAAAAACAGATAGTTATTATCCGTACAGAGCAGCAAGGCATGCTTTTACAAAAACACGATTCTGAAATCAGAAAAATCAAATCTAAATTAACAGCAGGCGGTATTGCCTAATGGCAGTACTGCCGATCGATTGTCTGGCCAGACAAAAAATATTCCAATAATCATTATAGATTCGAGAATAAAGTTCTAATTGAGTTTAGGGGAAAAAATGGTTATAATAGCAGTGTGGCATTTCCACAGGGGTGCCATGATACAGGGCATAAATTGGGAGAGAATATGAATATAAGCAAACTAATGGAAAAGAAAAATATTTATCAAAACGGAAAGCAATCCATAGATTCTATTACTATTTCTTCCTATGAAAAAGATTTTGAACTGACCTTTACGCATAATTCAACGGCCATAGAAGGAAATACCCTTACACTTATGGAAACAAAGGTGGTCTTAGAGGATGGTATTTCTATTGGAGGAAAAGAATTAAGGGAAATATATGAAGTCATTAATCATAAGAAAGCATACAACTATGTAAAACGGTGCATTGCAGAAGAAAAAAGTTTGATGAAGGTAAAGTTAAAGACATACATGCATTACTGATGGAAAATATTATACCCGGTGGCATTTATAGAAATCAAGAAGTAAGAATAAGTGGAGCAGGGCATACACCACCGACCGGGAATGATATATTTATACAAATCAAAAATTTTTATAGCGATTTAGCATGGAAACAAAAGGAACTGAATGCAATAGAGTATGCAGCATGGACTCATGCCGAATTTGTGCGGATACATCCATTTATCGAGGGCAATGGGAGAACATCCAGACTACTTATGAATTATCAACTTATGAGTGAAGGGTTTTTGCCTGTTTCAATTGCAAAAGAAAGCAGACTAGAATACTACAATGCGTTAGAAGAGTATGCTTTATACGGAAAATTAGAACAGTTTACTGAGTTGATTGCGGTATTAGAAGACGAACAACTTGATCATTATATAAAGTTAATAAAGTAAAAAAAAGAGGTGCCTCGTGCGAGAACTGGAATATCCCTTCGATAGTGAATACATCTTAAAAAAATCCAAAAAAATAAAGCGTGAATTACTGGAACAAAACGCAGATACCTCCTTCTTATCCAAGAAGATAGCAGTATTAGGCGGCAGTACCACTCATGATATCCTCCGTATCTTAGATTTATTTTTAATAAAGGAAGGAATCAAAGCTGAATTCTATGAGTCGGAATACGGACAGTACTGGCAGGATGCCATGTTTGATAATCCATCTTTACAGGAGTTTGCGCCTGATATTATTTTTATCCATACAAGCAATCGTAACATTTCCGTTTACCCCACTCTTTCGGATACCACCGAGGAAGTAGAAGCAGCTCTGCAAGAGCAATTTACCCATTTTACAGCAATGTGGGACAAGCTTCGAGAGGCTTACCAATGCCCGATTATCCAGAATAACTTCGAATATCCTTTTTACCGGGTGATGGGTAATAAGGAAGCCAGTGACATTCACGGAAGAAATTATTATGTAAACCGATTAAATCTCTTGTTTTCCGAATATGCACAGAAAAACGAGAATTTCTATATTCATGACCTTCACTATATATCAGCTGCTTATGGCGTGGAAAAGTGGGCAGATCCTTTCTATTGGCATATGTACAAGTATGCTTTAAATATGCAGGCCATTCCGGAGTTTGCCTTTAATTTATCTCATATCATCAAGTCCATATTCGGAAAGAATAAGAAAAGTCTGGTGCTGGACCTGGATAATACCCTATGGGGCGGCATCGTCGGGGATGATGGTGTGGAGCAGCTGGAAATCGGTCAGGAGACCTCCATGGGACAAGTCTTCAGTGAATTTCAAAGCTACATCAAAGCGCATAAAGATTTAGGAATTATGCTGAATGTCAATTCCAAAAATGAACAGGAAAATGCATTGGCCGGTCTGAACCATCCCGATGGGGTCTTGAAACCGGGTGATTTTGTACTGATTAAAGCCAATTGGGAACCGAAAAGCAAGAATCTGTTAGAGATTGCATCGGAACTGGAAATATTACCGGAATCGTTGGTGTTTGTGGATGACAATCCCGCAGAACGGGAGATTATCAGGCAGCAGGTAAGCGGTGCAGCCGTGCCGGAGATTACCGTGGCGGGCAGCGAAAACCTGACACCCGAGCGATATATTCAGATTATTGATAAAAACGGGTATTTTGAAGTAACCGGCTTTTCGGAAGACGATCAGAAACGAAATGAAATGTACAAGGCTAATGTAATCAGAAAACAGCAAGCCGGTACATATGAAAATATGTATGAATATCTGCAATCTCTGGATATGACAGGTACCATCAAGGGTTTTGAACCTGTTTATATGGCCAGAATTGCCCAGCTGACCAATAAGAGCAACCAGTTTAATCTGACCACCAAACGGCTTACCCAGAGTGAAATAGAGCAGATAACCGCTGACAGTGGGTATATTACTCTCTATGGCAAGCTGGTTGACAAATTTGGGGACAATGGTGTAGTATCGGTGGTAATCGGACGAAAAGAAGCGGATATACTTCATCTGGAGCTATGGCTGATGAGCTGCCGGGTACTGAAACGGGATATGGAATATGCCATGATGGATACGGTGGTGGAGGAGTGCAGGAAATGCGGAATCTCCACAATTAGAGGGTACTATTATCCGACAGCCAAAAACGCTATGGTAAAGGATTTTTATCAATTGCAGGGATTTAAGAAGATGGAAGAGGATGAGGAAGGCAATACTGCCTGGGAATTTATCCTTCCTGCCGATTATGAATATAAAAATAAAGTAATTAAAGTGAACCCTTAAAGGAGAAGAAACATGACCAGAGAAGATATTTTTGACAGCGTAAATGAAATATTCAGAGATGTATTTGATGATGATTCTATTACAGTTACGGAGAGCACCACGGCTGATGATATTGAAGATTGGGATTCTTTTGAACACATCAATCTGGTTGCGGCTATTGAACAGGAATTCGGTATGAAATTTACCATGGGACAGGTAGTTTCCATGAAGAATGTCGGAGAAATGGTAGATATCATAATAGAAACGGTAGATTAAGATGAACCAGTATACAATGAAGGACTTGGAAGCAGGGCAGGAGGAAGCTTTTGCGGTGACGGTGACGGAAGATATGCTGAATCAGTTTCGCACCATTACCGGCGATACCAATCCCCTGCATCAAAATGCAGAGTTTGCCAAAGCAAAAGGTTATACGGATAAGGTGGTTTTCGGAATGCTGACCGCCTCTTTTTTGTCTACCCTGGCAGGAGTTTATCTGCCGGGTGAAAACAGTCTGATCCACAGTGTTGAAACAAAATTTCTAAAGCCGGTGTTGGTGGGTGATGTTCTGCGGATCAGTGGAACGGTAGCGGAAAAGGATGAACGATTTTCCCTTATTCTAATAAAAGTACTGATTCGGAACCAAAACAATGAAAAGGTTTTAAAAGGAAGCATGAAGGTTATGGTCAATGCCTGAAGGAGGTCACATGGAGCAGATAAAGAATTACTTAATCGTGGGAGCATCTTCGGAAGTCGGAGTGGCTTTTATCAAATCCTTAGCGAATAAAGTGGAAGCAGGGGTTCAAATCGTGGCTCACTATGGGTCTGATGCAGAGTCCTTATTACAATTGAAAAAGTCGTTTCAGCATATTGATATTCATCCGATTCAGGCGGACTTAAGTCAACCGGCAGAGGTGAATAAGCTGTTGGATGAAACCGAAGCCATCGGGGTTCCCCAATGCATTATCTGGCTGGCAGCCGGAAAATTGGAATACCGGAAACTGAAAAAGATAGAAAGGGATAAAATCCAAACGGACATGGAGATTCAAGTGTATGCACTGGCTGAAACCGGAGCCCGCTTCTTACCTTTGATGGCGAAGGAACGTTTCGGCAAGATGGTGGTTATGCTAAGCGAGTGTACCATCGGTATGCCCCCCAGGTTTATGACAGAGTATGTTACAGTGAAATATGCTGCATTAGGGCTGATGAAAAGTATGTCCCTGGAATATGCAGACAAGGGTGTTAATGTCAACGGTATTTCTCCCGGGATGATGGAAACGGCCTTCTTATCCAATATTGATGAAAGATTTGTAGCCATGAATGCCGAGTCCAATCCCCAGAAACGAAATGCTATGGTGGAGGAAGTGGCTGAAGCCATTCATTTTTTGACCGGAAAAGGATCGGATTACATGAATGGTGCTAATTTAAATGTATCAGGTGGCAACCGATGATGAGTATAACCTCTTTCTACTTTTTATGCTTTTATGCAATCCTGTTAATCCTATATTATATCGTACCGGGAAAGGTGCAATGGATGCTCCTTTTAGCGGCCAGCGGGGTTTATTATCTGCTAAGCGGTAACGGATGGTTGATTTTGTACCCATTGGCGACGGCAACGGTCTGCTATACAGGTGGATATATATTATCTAAAGCGCAGAGCCAGGGGAAAAAGAGGGCCGCTTTAATTTTCACCCTGTTTGGGACGGTTGGCATTTTATTTGTTTTAAAATATGTTAATTTCGGAATTTATACTTATAATGGAATTGCGTCTCTGTTTCATGGAGGAACGATTGACGCCATCCAATTTTTGATACCTTTAGGTATTTCTTTTTATACCCTTTCTTTGCTGGGCTATGTAATTGATATTTATTACGGAATCGGCCAAGTCAGTACTAATTTTCTGCAATTTCTGCTTTACGGTATGTTTTTCCCAACGATGATCTCCGGACCGATCATGCGATACGGGAAGATGAGCGAAGAATTATGTAAACCGCACAAACTGCAGTATGAGCAGGTAACCCGGGGAATTCAAAGGATGCTTTGGGGATTCTTCAAAAAGCTGGTAATCGCTGAGCGGATGGCTATGATTGTGAATACGGTCTATAATGATGCTTCAGCTTATCAGGGCTCTTATTTCTGGATTGCCTCGATTTGTTTTGTGATTCAGCTTTACACCGATTTTTCCGGCTGCATGGACATTGTGCTGGGACTGGGGCAAAGTTTTGGTATTACACTGCCGGAAAACTTTAAGACTCCTTTTTTTTCGAAAAGTATTGCCGAGTTTTGGCGCAGGTGGCATATAACTTTAGGAAGCTTCATGAAGGATTATGTGTTTTACCCGCTCCTCAGGACGAATTTATTTACCCGCGTTGGAAAAAAAATGCGGGAAAAATTAGGGAAAAAGCGCGGCAAACAGGTGACCACCTTTTGCGCTATGTTCCTCTTATGGTTTACGGTAGGTATCTGGCATGGCGGGGAATGGAAATATGTGCTGGGCTCCGGTTTGTTTCATTGGTGCTACATTGTTCTGGGGGAACTGGCAGAGCCGGTATTTAAGAACTGGATGGAGAAAAGAGGGCTCAATCCACGCAATAAGATTTTAAACGGACTGCGTATGGTGCGAACCTTTTTACTGGTTGACTTGGCGTTTGTATTCTTCCGGGCTGAAAACGTGAAGGTAGGTTTGGGGATCTGGAAGAGCATGTTTACCGTATGGAATCCCATGGTTTTTTTTAGCGGCACATTGTTTACCATCGGATTGGATTGGGTGGAATTTATCATAGCAACAGTTTCCCTGAGTATCTTTATAACCGTATCGGTACTGCAGGAGCGCAAGGGCAGTGTTCGGGATTTGATTGCTGCTAAAAAGTTGCCGGTACGCTGGTTACTCTGGTATGCACTGCTGTTTTACACAATCCTGCTGGGTTACTACGGGCCGGGATATAGTGCGGCTGAATTTATTTATCAAGGGTTTTAACCACCTGAATGTTGACCGATAATCGATATCGTGGTACGATAAAACTCGGACAAAAAGGACAAAGGAGGCAAATTATGCCAATTAAGATTCATAATTTCGGAGGAGCCATAGGCTGGAATTTACAAAAGATCTTTCCAAAGCTTGCCAGTGAGAGCTATCTGAAGCTTCAGTTTCTAAGCCGGGGCAAATCACAAAAAGATTTTATCAAGTACTTTATGGAAAAGGATCAGGTGCCTTATCCCTGTGTGGTAAATATTGAAACCATAAACCGCTGCAACAGTACCTGTGCTTTCTGTACCGCTAATAAAAATGCGGAGAAGCGCCCATATATGCGGATTGAAGATGAATTATTCTATCAGATTATTGATCAGCTGAAGGATTGGGGATATAAGGGGCATCTTACCCTTTACGGAAACAATGAGCCCTGGCTGGATACCCGAATCGTAGAATTCCATAAATATTGCAGAGAGCAGTTGCCGGACAGTTTTATTTTCCTTTCTACCAATGGTCTACTGCTGAATGTGGACAAAGTAAAAGAAATCATACCCTATGTAGATCAGTTGATTATCAACAACTATTGTCTGGATATGAAGCTTCATGATAATGTGAAAGAAATCTATGAATATGCGAAAGCTCATCCGGAGGAATTTAAGGATGCGGATATTCTGATTCAGATGCGATATATGGAAGCGGTGCTGACCAACCGGGCCGGCAGTGCACCTAATAAAACTAATACCCAGAAAGTCATCAAAGAAACCTGTCTGATGCCTTTTACCGATATGTTTATTTTTCCCAACGGGAAACTGGGTATCTGCTGCTGTGATAACTTTGAAGTGACCGATCTGGCCGATCTTCATGAGGTAACTGTACAGGAAGCCTGGAATACCGTTAAGTATAAACAACTGCGGGAGGCGATCAAGGATGGCCGGCAGAATTATCCTTTCTGTAAATACTGTGATTTTATCGATGCCGGTTTACGCATGGACATTGTCAATGATACCCTAAAAAACAAAGGTGAACGCCACGGCGCCCGCCAATCTT
Source organism: Lachnospiraceae bacterium (assembly GCA_031556725.1). Lineage (GTDB taxonomy): Bacteria > Bacillota > Clostridia > Lachnospirales > Lachnospiraceae > UBA935. The sequence continues at coordinate 10,878 of JAVBSL010000017.1, forward strand.
TATTTACTAAGTAGGCGAGCAGGAAAACGTAGACTCCCATCCGACTTATGAAAAAGAGAATCGCTTGCGTGATTCTCTTTTTCATAAGTCGGATGGGAGTCTACGTTTTCCTTCTGTCCGGTTGAATCTAGTCCGGGGGGTGGTTGGCTTCGAAGAAGGATTTGTATTCCTGGGGGGAGAGGCCGTATACGGCCTTAAAGCTGCGGAAGAAGGAGGAGTAGTTCTGGAAGCCGCATTGGGTGTACAGTTCGGTTAGCGGGATGCCGTTCCAGATCATTTCGCAGGCGGTAATTAAGCGTTTTTGGGTAATGAAGGTGTGGATGGTCATGCCGGTAGCAGCTTTGAAAATACGTACCAGGTGGTATTTACTTAGATGAACATGTTCCGCCAATAGATCGAGGGAAATGGATTCCAGTATATGTTCTTCGACAAATTGGGAAATGGCATGGATGATAGGGTCATGGTAGGTATCCTTTTGGTTAAAGTAGAATTCACGGCGCAGGCAGAGTTTGTTCAGGTACACAAAGAACAGGGTCAGGTAAGCCTGGCTCAGCAGGAGGTTTTCCGGGCGGTCAGCAGTGGTATCGGCATATAAAAACAGTAACTCGGTCAGATAGGTTTCAAACTGACTGCGATAGTGGGCAGGAAAATGAAACGCCGAGGTATCGGGGAGGGAAAAACAAGCCGACAGATCGGATATTCCCTGTGAAATTTCATTTAAAAAGGTTTTGGAGATCCAGAGGATGGTCCGCTTGTTGTGATCATGATTTTTTTCAGCATATTGATACCGGTGGAGATGATTAATGTCGATGAGCAGAACATCTCCCTGTTTTAATTTATAGGTAGTGTTATCAAGTAAGATGGAAAATTCTCCTTCCATAATGTACATAATTTCATAGAAATTATGAAAATGAATCTCCATGGCACCGCTGGGGATTCCGACTTTCTCATAAACTTCAAAATTTTCATTCAGCATATACTGGCGGGGATCATCAGCCGCCATGGTCGCAATTACTCTATTTTTCAAAAGAATATTACCCCTTTCCTAATTTCAGAGATCATAAATAAAGTATATAGCAATAATTGCAATGTATCAAGCAAAGACTGGGATTTCAATGCAAAAAAAAAATGTTATAATTGATTATAACGAAAGTAAGGTGGGAGCGCTTATGAGAATAGGAAAGATATTTTCAGATGGAATGGTGTTGCAGCGGGGAGCAAAGAACAGCTTATGGGGAAAGGCTAAAGCCGGTAACAGGGTTACTTGCAGGATTGCATCCTGGCAGGAGGAGGTTACCGTAAATGAAGATGGAACCTTCCGGATTTCCTTGCGGTCGCAGCCGGCGGGAGAAGCATTTAACCTGTTCCTGGAAGAAACAGACAGTATTTCACAACAAGTGATTGAGCGGATAGAGATTAAGGATGCTGTGTACGGAGATGTGTTTTTGTTAGGCGGACAGTCCAACATGGAGCTGCCGGTTGCCCGGACATTAGACGTAACAGCAGGAGCGTTGGGAAAAGATTTTCCGTTGATCAAACAATTTCGAGTACCGATTGATTTTGAGTTTGCCGGTCCATGCGATGAAATGGCTGACGGACTGCCGGAGGAAGCCTGCTGGATACCGGCTGTAGGTGGACAGCAGCTTAACTTTAGTGCAGCAGGCTTTTTCATGGCAAGAGAGCTGCAGGAAAAATATCAGGTACCCATCGGACTGATCCTGACAGCGGTAGGGGGAACGCCGATTGAGGCATGGTGCAGCAGGGAAACGATTTATGAATTAGGGGATTTTAAGAAAGAATTAGAACAATGTCAGATGCCCGGATATGTTGAAGGTATTCAGCAAATGGAACAGGCCAGAGAACAGCAATGGCATGAAGCGGTGGAACCAGGCAGCGGCGACGAAGGACCGGCGTTGGAGACCGGCAGCCAGCAGATACCGGGATTATGGGAAGGCACTCCCTGGGAAGATTTTTGCGGCAGTCTGGAATTGGAAAAAGAGATTTTTCTGGAGGAAGATCCCCAGGATATTGCTATGCCCCATCAGGCGCGAATCTATCTGGGGGCGATCGTGGATGCTGACCGGGTTTATGTAAATGATTATCTGGTAGGTGCCACAGAGTACTGCTATCCCCCAAGAAAATATGATTTCCCTATAGAATACTTAAAAAAAGGCAGTAACAAGATCAGGATATGGATGAAGGTATTTCGAAAGAATGGCGGTTTTATTCCGGATAAGCCATATGAACTGACTTGCGGCCGGGTTAAATATATTCTTGCCGGACAATGGAGCTATAAAATTTTAAAGAGAATGCCGGTATTGGAAGAAACAACATTTTTCCAATACAAGCCTGCCGGAGTTTACAATCGGATGATATGTCCCATTGCCGGTTACGGGGTGAAAGGTGTGGCTTTCTATCAGGGTGAGTCCAATACCCATTACCCGGGTATTTATAAAAAATATTTCATTAAGGCCATGTCTGATTGGCGTCGGCAGTGGGCCGGTCAGCAGCTGCCGGTGGTGTTCGTCCAATTAGCCAACTTTGCCGACAGTAAGCGAAACCATGTGGGGGAGGACTGGGCAAAACTCAGGCAGCAGCAAAGAGAGTGCCTGGAATTGGAAGCATCAGCCATGGTAGTGACCATTGATATCGGTGAATATAATGATCTTCATCCCCAGGATAAGCTGACTCTGGGCAAACGGCTGGCAAGAGCCATGGAAGGTCTGGTTTATGGGGAAAAAGTTGTTTACAGCGGACCGGATTGCATCAGGTGTACAAAAGAAGGCGGGCGGCTTGAGCTGCATTTTGCTTTTGCCGAGGGTGGCTTATACATCAAAGGTCAGCATACCAAGGGCTTTGAGATTGCCGGAGCAGATAAAGTGTTCTTTGAAGCTCAGGCAATTGCTGCTGCGGATGATACCATTCGGGTATGGAATGACAAGGTGACCAAGCCGGTATATTGTCGGTATGCATGGGGGAATAACCCGGAAAAAGCCAATGTATATAACCGGGAAGGGCTGCCGGCAGTTCCGTTTTCTATCAAAGCAGAGATTTAGGACTAAAAGGAGGAAATTGAAAGATGTTCACAATATATTCACAGCAAAATAATACATATGCCGGTCTTTGGCTGGAGGAAGAAAGTGACAGGGGACTGTTTCGGATTGCTGAAAAGGTAGCTGCCGATGCGGTTAAAGTGACCGGTCATGAATTTGTCGTTAGCACCTGTAACAAAGAGGAAAAACCGGTAGGGGATTATGTGGTACTTTTTGCGCAGGCAGGGAAAAGCAGCTTATTGGATCAGCTTAACCGGGAAGGAAAAATAGACTTAAAACCTCTTCAGGATAAATGGGAAGTCTTTGAATGGAAGCTCCTGAAGGAGCCATGGGGAGGTGCGAAGGAAGTGCTGCTGATTATGGGAAGCGATAAGCGGGGAACTATCTATGGAATGTTCCGTTTGTCCGAACAAATCGGGATTTCACCTCTGGTTTACTGGGGGGATGCAGTGGTTCCACAGAAGCAGGAGATTCAATGGGACGAAGAGGTAGAGATGTTATCTAAGGAACCGTCTGTTCGTTACAGAGGATTTTTTATCAATGATGAATGGCCCTGCTTTGGCAATTGGACCATGGATCATTTTGACGGATTTACCGTCAAAATGTATGACCATGTTTTTGAGTTGCTGCTGCGCCTGAAAGGAAATATCCTGTGGACGGCCATGTGGACCTCTTCCTTTGATATCGACGGACCGGGGGATGCGTCGGCGTTACTGGCGGATTCTTACGGAGTCATTATCGGTAATTCCCACCACGAGCCCTGTTTACGGGCCAGTGAAGAATGGGATATATTGAAGGGCGGTAACAGCGGCTACGGAACGGAGTGGAGCTTTCTTCAGAACCGGGAAGGTCTGCTGCGGTATTGGGAGGCCAGCCTGCAGGCAAGGAGTCATCTGGACCGGATGATTACCATCGGTATGCGGGGCGAACGTGACAGCAAGGTTTTAGGAACCGATGCTACCCTGGCAGATAATATCAATATGTTAAAAGATGTAATCAGCAATCAGCGCCGGCTGATCCGTCAGGCGGAAAAAGATAAAATAAAGAAATCACCGCAGCTGTTGGTGCTTTATAAAGAAGTAGAAGAGTATTTTTACGGAAATGAACAGGCAGAAGGACTGCATAATTGGGAGGAACTTAAGGATGTTATCCTGATGCTTTGTGATGATAATTTTGGCAATCTGCGGACCCTGCCGGACGAAGAACTGATCAAACATCCGGGCGGATTCGGAATGTATTATCATTTTGACTATCATGGGGAACCGGTTTCTTATGAATGGATGAATTCTACCCCCCTGACCAAGACCTGGGAGCAGATGTCCATGGCTTATGACCACGGTGTCCGCAGTATGTGGATCGTGAATGTGGGTGATTTGAAATTTAATGAATTTCCGCTAAGCTACTTTTTAGCTCTGGCCTATGATTATGAAAAATGGGGCAGCAGTGCTCCCAATACTACGGATGTATATACAAAACAGTTTATGGCGAAACATTTTGCGGACACGCTGGCAGATGAGATGGCCGCCGAGGCAGCAGGAATTATCACCGAATCGGTGGCAATAAACCATATCAGAAGACCTGAGGCATTACATCCGGATACCTATCATCCGCTTCATTGCAATGAGGCAATTAGAATGATGAAGCGAGTTAAAGCACTGCAAATACGCAGCCGGGCTTTGCGGGAAACCTTGGATATTTCGCAGCAGGAAGCCTATGACAGTCTGATCGGTTTTCATGTGGAAGCAGTTACCAACCATGTTTTAACTAACCTGTATGCCGGACAGAATTATCATTATGCCGGACAGGGCCGGAAAACTGCCAATACATGGGGAAAACTGTTGAGTGAAGCCCGAAATAGGGATAAAGAGATTGCAGCTGAAATCCGTTCTTTTAAAGAAGGAAAATGGAAGGGCATGGAACTGGCCGTTCACACCGGATTTATTAAATGGAATGAAGATGGCTGCCGGTATCCGGTACAGATGCAGGTGGAACCCTTCGACCGGCCGCGAATGGCAGTGGCCCGAACCGATAAAAATGAATATTGTGTTAAGAATTACGGTACGCCCTGTGAATTGGTGTTTGATGATTTCCTTTATGAAGGAAATAGTGGGATTACAGTGGAAATATCCAACGAAGGGATCGGAACGTTTGAGTATAAGGTAAATATGCCTTCCTGCCAATGGCTGTCAGTAAGCAGCACGGAGGGAACGGTTGAGGATTATGAAAAAATCACCTTTTTCTGTGACCGCAGCAAGCTGACCCATCAACAGGAAGAAGCCCTGGTGAAGATTACAGATGGTGATACACTGGTGGTTCTCAGGTTCCGGGGTGAAAAAACAAATATATCGGATCTGCCGGCAGGCACCTTTTTGCCGGACAGAGGATGGATCTGCATGGAAGCGGCACACTACAGCACCGCATACGCACCGGAGGGATATCGGTGGGTGGAATTAAAGGACTATGGTCTTTCAGGAAGCGGCATGAAGGTTTATCCGGATACGTATACCTTTACCGCAGAAAAAGAACCGGCTCTTTTCTATCAGATAGCGGTACGGTCAAGCGGTACCTATCAATTAGAACTGCAAATTGCCCCCACCAACCCGCTGAACCGGCAAAGCAGGCTGAATTACGGAGCAGGTATTAATGATGAAGCAGCCGTTTATTACAATACAGTACCGGCAGATTATCAAATCGGTGCTTTGGAAGACCTCCCCTGGGTAGATGGCGTATTGAATAACCGGCGTATCTGCCGGTGTCCGATAACCCTGAAAACGGGGTTGAATACGGTTGGCATTTATGCCCCCGACGGCGGACTGGTATTGGAAAGAATATTGATTTTTGCTGAAGGAACGGTAGTTCCGATGTCTTGTTTCGGACCGCCGGAAAGCTATAGACTATAAAGAAAGAGGTAAATAATATGGAAATGACAATGAGATGGTTTGGACCGGGATATGATACAGTGACCCTGGAGCAGATCAGACAGGTTCCGGGAGTAAAGGGGGTTATTACCACCCTGTATGGAAAACAGCCGGGAGAATTGTGGACAGAACAGGAAATTCGTGATTTTAAGAAGGGTGTAGAGGAAAGCGGACTGAAGATTGCCGGAATTGAAAGTGTAAATATTCATGAGTCCATTAAATTAGGAACCCCTGACCGGGAGCAGTATATTGACAATTATATCGAGACCTTAAGAAATCTGGGAAAATGTGATATTCATCTGGTTTGCTATAATTTTATGCCGGTTTTTGACTGGACCAGAACCGAGCTTGCCAGAGAGTGTGAGGACGGCTCCACGGTACTGGCTTATAACCAGGAGACGATCGACGGCTTCGATCTGGATAATTTATATGAGTCCATGCTAAACAACAGCAACGGCCATGTGCTGCCGGGATGGGAACCGGAACGCCTGGCTGATGGGAAGCTGTTAGGATTGATGGAGCAGTATAAGAGCGTGGATGAAGAAAAGCTGTTTGCCAACTTAAAATATTTTCTGGAAAAAATCATGCCGGTTTGTGATGAATATGATATTAACATGGCGATTCATCCGGATGATCCGGCCTGGAGCGTATACGGACTGCCCAGGATCATTACCAGTCAGAAAAATCTGGAACGGATGATGCAGATGGTAAATAATCCTCACAACGGCGTGACCTTTTGCTCGGGTTCTTACGGAACCAATCTGGAAAATGATATGCCGGCCATGATCAGGGCGCTGAAGGGAAGAATTCATTTTGCCCATGTCAGAAATCTGAAATTTAACCGCCCCGGGGATTTTCAGGAAACGGCACATCTTTCATCGGAAGGCAGCTTTGATATGTATGAACTGATGAAAGCCCTGTATGATATCGGCTTTACCGGCCCCATTCGTCCCGATCATGGACGGACCATCTGGGGTGAAGAAGGACATATGCCGGGATACGGGCTGTATGACCGGGCTTTGGGTGCAGCTTACCTGAACGGCTTGTGGGAAGCAATCGAAAAGGGGACAAAAAGATGAAACTGAAAGAATTAACTTACCTGGCAGGATATCAATTTCCGGAGTATAATCGGGAAGAGGTCAAAAAGAATACCAAAGAAGCTCCCGAGTGGCTTCATTTCGGTGCCGGCAATATCTTCCGGGCTTTTCCGGCGGCAGTCCTGCAGGCAGCTTTGGAGCAGGGAATATATGATAAAGGCGTTATTGTCTGTGAGGGATTTGATTACGAGATTATTGAGAAAGCATACCGGCCCTTTGACAATTTAAGCCTTCTGGTTTTGCTGAAAGCAGACGGAAGTATGGAGAAAAAAGTAATTGGCAGCATCACCGAATCCCTTACCCTGGATAAGGAAAGAAAAGCAGACCGGCAGCGGCTTTATGATATTTTTTGTGACCCCGGTTTAAAAATGGTCAGTTTTACCATAACCGAAAAGGGGTATACGGCAAGAACGGAAACCGGCGGAGATTTGATGGAAGAAATAACCGGACTGCTCTATCAGCGTTTTCTGTCAGGAGCTGCACCGATTGCTATGGTAAGTATGGATAATTGTGCTCATAACGGCGATATTTTGAAAAAAGGTGTTATGGCATATGTCAAACAATGGGAGCAGCAGGGCAAGGTGAAACCGGACTTCGCAAAATATATAAATACTTCCGGCAAGGTGTCTTTTCCCTGGACCATGATCGATAAGATCACCCCTCGTCCGGATGAGGAAGTAAGTAAGATGCTGGCTGCCGATGGTTTGGAGGAAAGTGAGATTATCATTACTTCCAAACAAAGTTATGTGGCCGGATTTGTGAATGCCGAAGAACTGGAATACTTAGTGATCGAAGATGATTTTCCCAACGGCAGACCGCCTCTGGAAGCCGGCGGCGTGATTTTTACTGACAGGAATACAGTGGATAAGGTTGAAAAAATGAAGGTGGGAGCATGCTTAAATCCACTTCATACAGCACTGGCTATCTATGGATGTCTGTTGGGATATACCCGCATCTGTGAAGAAATGAAAGACAAAGAGCTGGTGGACTTGATTACCAGGATGGCCTATGAAGAAGCCATCCCAACGGTTCAATCCCCCGGTATCATGGATCCGGAAGAGTTTACCGGACAGGTGTTAAAAAAACGGCTGCCCAATCCATTTATGCCGGATGCACCGCAGCGGATTGCTACCGATACCTCACAGAAGATTCCGGTACGGTTTGGTGAAACCTTGAAGATATATCACAGGGAAGGAAAAGACCTTAATGAATTGACTCTTATTCCCTTGGTTTTGGCCGGATATCTGCGTTATCTGATGGGCATAGATGATCAGGGAAATCCCTTTACCCCCAGTCCGGACCCCATGCTTGCGGAATTAATGGGATATATGAAGGGATGTACCCTGGGCATGGAAGTAAACGAAGCCAAAGTAAAGGAAATACTGCGCCCGATATTAGAGAAAACGGAAGTTTTTGGCGTGGATCTATATCAGTACGGACTGGCTGATAAAATATGCGGAATGTTTTCCGAATTGACGGCAGGGCCGGAGGCGGTGCGTAATACACTGCAAAAATATGTGTAAAAGGAGTATGTAAGATGATGAAGCTGTTTAATGATGGGTGGACGTTTTTAAGAACGGAATTAGACAGGCAGCCTGAAGGAGACTTTAAACCGGTGGATCTTCCTCATGACTGGCTGATCTATGATTCCAACAATCTATACGAAGATGGCTGTGGCTGGTATAAAAAAAGCTTTTCCTGTTCCGCTGATAGTAAAGCCGGGGAACGGGTTTGGATTCGCTTTGACGGTGTATATATGGATTCAACCGTTTATGTAAATGGCCATCAGGCAGGAGAGTGGAAGTACGGATATTCCGCTTTCTCCTTTGATATTACCGAATATTTACAGGAAGGAATCAATGAACTGCTGGTGCAGGTAAGGCACCAGTCGCCCAACAGCCGCTGGTACAGTGGCGCAGGAATATTCCGGAATGTATGGATGAAAGCGGCTCCCCAGGTATACCTTCCCTTTGACGGGTCTTATGTATCCATTAAAAAAGGGCAGAATGGCTTTGATATGGAGATCGAGACAGAGGTGGAAGGTCCGCTGACGGAGAATATGATGTGCCGTTACTCTCTTTGGTATCAGAACAAAAAAGTGTTGGATATCGGTGAGGAAAGCCGGAAACAGACTGAAAAGGGCTGGCTTGCAGAAACCGCAGCAACAGTATCTAAACCGCATTTATGGGATACTGAAGACCCACATAATTACCGTCTTGAAGTAGAGCTTTTTGATAAAATCACCCAAACCGTACTGGATACCCAAAGTATCACAGTTGGATTCCGCACTATGGAATTTAATGCGCAGAAAGGTTTTTCGTTGAATGGCCGGCATATGAAATTAAATGGTGTGTGTGAGCATCATGACTTTGGCTGTCTGGGTGCTGCTTTTCACAAGGCTGCCATGGTTCGCAAGTTCAGAATATTAAAGGAAATGGGTGTAAATGCCCTGCGGACTTCTCACAATATGCCAGCTTCGGAACTGATGGACCTGGCTGATGAAATGGGCTTCTTAATTATTGATGAAGCCTTTGATATGTGGGAACTAAAGAAGACCGATTATGACTATGCCCGCTTTTTCCCTGATTGGGCAAAACGGGACGTAGCCAGTTGGGTTCGCCGGGACAGAAACCACCCCAGTCTGCTGATGTGGTCCATCGGTAACGAAATCTATGATACTCATGCCAGTGCCAGAGGGCAGGAAGTTACCCGTTTCCTGCAGGATTATGTCAGAGACCATGACCCTAAGGGCAATGCCCCGGTAACCATCGGTTCTAACTATATGCCCTGGGAAAATGCCGGAAAGTGTGCGGATCTTGTAGATCTTGCAGGATATAATTACGGTGAAAAATATTATGACATTCATCATAAAGAGCATCCGGAGCGGATCATATACGGCAGCGAAACCGCTTCCATGGTGCAGAGCCGGGGAGTTTATCGTTTTCCTCTGTCTAAGTCATTATTAGCTGATGAGGATGAACAGTGTTCGGCACTGGGGAATTCCGCCACCAGTTGGGGAGCGGAAAGCATCGAGAAATGTATTACCGATGACCGGGATGCCAAGTACTCCCTGGGGCAGTTTATCTGGACCGGATTTGATTATATCGGGGAACCCACCCCGTATCATACCAAGAATTCTTACTTTGGGCAGCTGGACACCGCAGGTTTTCCCAAGGATGGTTATTATATCTTTCAGGCGGAGTGGACGGATGCTGCAAAGCAGCCCATGGTCCATTTGTTCCCCTATTGGGATTTTAACCGGGGGCAGATGATCGACCTTCGCGCCTGTTCCAATGGATCAGCAGTGGAACTATTCATCAATGAAAAGTCCTATGGAAAGCAGGAAATCGATCATTGGAATGGAAAGCGTCTCTTAGGCGGATGGCAAGTACCCTATGAACCGGGAACTATCCGGGCAGTAGCCTATGACGAAGACGGCAGGATCATTGCAGAAGATCGCAGACAGTCCTTTGGTGACAGCAGCAAGATCATCCTAACACCGGATAAAGAAGTGCTTCGGTCTGATGGCGAGGATTTATGCTTCCTGACCATTACTGCAGAAGATGCAGAAGGCAATCCGGTGGAAAATGCCATGGATTATATAAAAGTGTCCGTTGAAGGACCTGGACGGCTGTTGGGCCTGGATAACGGCGACAGCACCGATTATGATTCTTATAAAACGGATGTCCGGAAATTGTTTAACGGAAAACTTCTGGCAGTAATCGGAGTAACCGACGAACCCGGACAGATTACCGTAACCGCATCAGGCAAAACTCTGACCGCAGGAACTTGTATCCTTACAGTTCAGGAAGCACCGGTCAGAGAAGGTATCAGTATGACTGAGGATTGCAGCAAAAAAGCCGGAAAAAAGCCAGCAGATCTGCCGGTTCCCGTCCGAAAAGTAGCCTTGGAAACAACAGAAGGACAACAGCTCTCCCCGGAAAAGAAAGAAATCATTGTTTCCGCAACAGTTTATCCTGCTAACGCTTCTGACTATCAGTTAATCTGGCAGGCAGTAAACGATGTGGGCATTGTAGTGAATTTTGCCGCTATGGAAGTACTTGAGTCAAATGACGGCAAACATATGGCCAAAGTGGTGGCAAGCGGTGACGGTGAATTCTACGTCCGCTGTATGGCCACCGACAGTAACGGCAAAGTACGGATTATCTCACAACTGGAATTCGGTGCAACAGGTCTGGGACTGGCTAACTTGAACCCCTATGGCTTTGTCGGAGCCGGTTTGTTCTCCGATACCATCGGCAAGATCGGCAACGGTAATGAAAAAGGCATCGCCACAGCCAATGACGGTGACAGCGGTGTGGTTTATGCCCGTCTGGATTTTGGCGAGTACGGTTCCGACGAGATTACCATTCCCATTTTCACCTTAAACAGCGAAGCCTATCCCATAGCCCTCTGGCGGGGCAAACCGGGAGAAGCAGACAGCGAATGCCTGGCCAATGTGACATATCAGAAACCCTCCATCTGGAACGTTTACCAGCCGGAAACCTGGAAACTGCCCTATCGCTTAAAGGGCCTTCAAACCATCGCCATCATGCTGACCAGAAAAGTCCATATCAAGGGCTTCTCCTTCCGCTATTACGAAAAAGCCTACAGCCCCATCGATGCCACCGAATGCAACAGCATCTACGGTGACAAATTCCATATAGGCAAAGATACCATCGAAGGTATCGGCAATAATGTAACCATTACCTACGAAAACATGGACTTCGGCCACACAGCAGCAAAAGAAATCCTGCTGTGCGGCAGCACACCGTTAACGGTCAATACCATCCACATCCTATTCACCAAAGAAACCGGCGAAACCATCCGAGAAATCGTTGATTTCCAGGGTGGAAATGAAGAGCAAAGCTTTCCCCTACAAGGCTTTTCCGGAAAAGGCAAAGTAGATTTCGTCTTTTTACCAGGCAGCAATTTCGATTTTAAGCGTTTTCAATTTCAGAAATAGTGATAGTGCCAAGAAAGTAACGCGGCTCCCAGGCCTCCCGGTGATAAAAACTAACATAGCCCAACAATTTATTCCGTTCAAATCCCTTTTTGCCATTTCGTTGAGACTAAAAATTCGTGGAGCCGACCTGTGCGAACACGAATTTTGCTTAAGGCTCATCGAAATGCCTGGCAAAACAGGATATGAACGGAATAAATTATTGGACTACGTTAGTTTTTATCACCGGGAGGCCTGGGAGCCTCACTACCTACCCCCACTACCCCTAATCGATTTCGTTTTCCTTTGCTTCTTCGTGGTATTCCTGTTCGGTGTTGACGCTCCAGATATTTTTCTTATCGGTTACTCCGTTCAGGATATTCTTTACGGACTCAAATGAGGTACACATGGAATGGTCAATGTTATTGTACCGGTGCTGTCCGTTGCGTCCCACACAGAAAAGATTGGGGATGGTACTTAAATAATCAATCAGCTTGTCCATGTCCTTGTATGTATCAAAATAAGCCGGATAAGCTTTCTTTACACGCTCTACATGGCTGTCAATCACTTCATCGGCACTGTCGATCAATTCCATGGTAACCATTTCATCAATGGCAAATTTACTGAATTCCTCATCACTCATGGTCCAGTACTTGTCGCCTTCATTACAGAAGTACTCCAGTCCCAGCCAAACGGTATTTTCCAGGTCCTTGATCATATAAGGGGACCAGTTATTATAAATCTGGAAACGGCCCATCTGGACAGCTTTTTCATGAACATAGATCCAGCAGTCGGGAACGATATTGCTGACTGTTTTCATCTTGGTTTTGTTTACCAGCTTAATCTTAGGAACTAAAACTCCCAAAGTCATGTAATCACGGTAAGGTAATCCGGCTGCGATTGCCGCCATATCTTCCGGTACATCATTCATGCTGCCAACCAGGTCCTTCACCGGCATGGAAGAAATGATATAGTCACCTTTCATGGTGTCAAAGGTACCGTTATACTCGTAGGTTACCGAAGAAAGCTGGTTTTCCAGATTTTTGGTGATGCCGGTTACCTTATGATTCTTTAAAATAACACCCCCCAGTTTGATAATTTCCTCGGCAGTTACATCCCATAACTGTCCGGGTCCCAGTTTGGGATAGGAGAATTCTTCAATTAAAGAGGTTTCTACCTTACGGTTCTTTTTGCCGGGAATCAATTTGCCAAAAATATCTTTGAGAATGGCGACAATAGAAAGTCCTTTTACCCGCTGTGCTCCCCAGCTGGGATCGATTTCGCTGGGATTGCGGCCCCAAAGATTTTCGGTATAATTCTCAAAAAACATGGAATAAAGTTTTTTACCGAAGCGGTTAATATAAAAGTCTTCCAACGAAACTTCTTTTCTTTTATGGAATATAGTTTTTAAATAGCTGAAACCAACCACTATTGTGGTACCAAAGCCCATATTTGCCAGAGTTTCAAATTTTAAGGAAATCGGGTAATCAAAAAACTTTTTTTGAAATAAGATACGGGAAACACGATTTCTGGTTAACATAACTCTATCAGCTTTTTCCGGATCAGGTCCCCCCTCGGTTAAAGGCATGGGCCGGTTTAATAAGATATCATCATAAGAAGGTGCACCCTGTAACGGCAGCATATTTTTCCACCACTCGTTTACTTCAGGTACTTTGGAAAAGAAACGGTGTCCGCCCATATCCATACGGTTTCCTTTATAGTTAACGGTTCTGGAAATACCGCCCATGGAATCGCTTTCTTCAAAAACAACTACTTCCATAGTAGGGTTTCCGTCGGCGTCTTTTGTCTGGGTCAGCAATTCATAGGCAGCGGTTAATCCGGCAGGACCGGCCCCGATAATAAGTGCTTTCTTCATTTGGAAATTATCCTCTCGATAAGTATTTTTTAAAACAAAATTCCTGGTTATTATACCATGTTTCATGGGGTGTGTCTACTCATAGTGCTAGACAGACAGGAAAAATTAGGATAAACTATGGGTAGTAAACGGAAGGAAAAATAGATATGATAGTATTGCAAATTTTCAGTATAATTATTTGGCTGCTGCTCATTCCCTATGCTATGGGATTGTTACCGGCAAGGCTGTTAGCTGACCGGTATCGGACGCCGGGCGTTGTGCTTCTGACCGGCTATATCTTTATGTTTGCAGTGTTTGAGTTGATTGCCATTCCGATAGTTTTCACTACGGTATATCATGGACTGACAACACTAATGAACTGGTTTACAGTGGTATCCCTGATCATAGCGGGGGCAGGTATCGTTTGTGAGGTCTTATCCTTTCGAAAAGGCGGTAAGCTGACCGGTTGGGGAGAACCAAAGAAGATCAGTACAGAAGAAAAAATAGTCTGGGTCATCTTCATACTGATAGTAGGATTTCAGCTTTGTATGGCGCTTTCCAGAGCATTCTTTGATGGTGATGACGCGTATTATGTAGTGCAGTCATTAATTGCCCAGCAAAAGGATTCCCTGTATCGGATCGAGCCGGATACCGGTAAAAGTACGCCCCTGGATATGCGGCATGCCATGGCGGTATTTCCCCTGTGGATTGCCCATGTGGCAGGCAGGAGCGGCATTCATGCCACCATTGTATCTCATAGCATCATACCGCTGGTACTATTGCCGCTTACATATCTGCTGCATTTTCAAATCGGTAAGAGTCTTTTGAAAAAGAAACAGGATATGCTCCCCATGTTTATGGTTATTATGGCATTGTTACAGATGTTTGGAAATGTATCCATATATACCAATGAAACCTTTCTGATGATGCGTACCTGGCAAGGAAAGTCTTTTGCGGGTAACTTTATCATACCGGCGGTTTTATGGCTGTTTTTATGGATATTTGAAGAAGAAAAGGAAGAACGGCAAAAAAACGCCATTCTTTGGATACTATTGGCAGCAGTCAACTGGATGGCGGGGATCGGAAGCTCCCAGGCAGTCTTTTTGTGCGCAATACTTACCTGTATTTTTGGATTTTATATGATGATTAAGGAAAAAAGTATCTGGGTGATGGTGAAAGCCGGCCTGACCTGTATTCCCAATGCGGTTTATATTTTGTTATATTTGCTGTTTACCCATTAGAAGATTTAAGGAGCTTTCTATGTACGGAATTTTTATGGAATGTGTGGTTGCTTTAAAATTATATACGGGCTTGCGTTTTATAGCAGTATTGTACCTTGCGGGGGTGATTTATCTGCTGATAACGGAGAAGGAAAAAAGAATTCGGGTATTAATGGTGTATACGCCGTTAACGGTACTGGCGATTTTCCTGTGCCCGCTGTTTCGGAAGTTTTTTGTGGGAGCTGGGCTGGATGGGGAAACCTATTATCGGGTGCTGTGGCTGCTGCCCATAGGGATTACCATTGCTTATGCGGGCTGTAAGCTGTTTTCTGCCCATAAAAGAATCGGTCTGATTGTGATGTCGGCTGCCGTGATCGTGTGCGGGACCTGTGTCTACACCAATCAGAATGTGACCAGGGCAGAGAATCTGTATCATCTTCCGGACTCCGCCGTAAAGGTTTGCGATTTTTTAAATGAGCAGGGAAAAGGCGAATATATCAAAGTGGTGGTACCTCAGGAACTGGTACATTTTGTTCGCCAGTATGATGCCGATATTATGATGCCATACGGCCGGAATATGCTGGTGCCGCGTTGGGGCTATTATGATGCTGTGCATGAGGCTATGGAGAAAACCACTATTGTGGATATGAAGGCTTTGTTGGAAGCCACCAGAAGTTATCAGTGCAATTATGTTGTCTTTCATGAAACCAGAGAGCTAAATAGTGATCCGGCTGATTATCGGTTGGAATTATTAGGCAAGGTAGACGGTTATCTGATTTACTGGGATACATCAATGGAGTAGGAGCTTGTTTTATGGTATTTAATTCCATCAATTTTATTTTTATAGTCTTACCGGTTTGCCTGATCGTGTACTGGCTTTTGTTAAAACATGAAAAAGGTGACCTGGCCAAATACTGGCTCATCGGGGTGTCTTTGTGGTTCTATGGCTGCTACCGTCCGGAGCTGCTTCTCTGGTTGGGGGGGAGCATTTTTTATAATCTGGTTCTGCTTAAGAATATGAAGAAGTGGGGAAAGGGCGCACTGGTGCTGGGAATTGCGGGAAATCTTTCGCTGCTGTTTTATTGTCGCTATCTGAGCATTGTTTTTGTTTTGGGGGTAAGCTTCTTTACCTTCCAGCAGATTTCCTTTCTGGTAGATACATACCGGGGACAGGTGGGGAAATACAAAAACAGTGATTATGTTTTATTTGTTTTATATTTTCCGAAGCTCCTTCAAGGCCCTGTTGCGTTACACAGCGAGCTGCTCCCACAATTTCAAAATTTAAATAAAATAAAGTTTAATACAGAATTTTTTTATCGGGGACTGGTTCTCTTTACTTTGGGAATGGCCAAAAAGGTGCTGCTGGCAGATACTTTAGGGGGAGCGGTTGATTACGGTTATACGAATCTTCTGACTCTTCATACGGCCGATGCACTGATCGTGATATTATCTTATTCCCTGCAGATTTATTTTGATTTCAGCGGTTATTGTGATATGGCTATGGGAGTCAGCAGGATGCTTGGAATCGAACTGCCGGTGAACTTTGATTCCCCTTACAAGGGCACCGATATCCTTCAGTTCTGGAAGGGCTGGCACATGACGCTGACCCGCTTTTTGACCAAATACATCTATATTCCTTTGGGGGGGAACCGCAAAGGAAAAACACGGATGTATATTAACTTATTAATAGTGTTTCTGGTCAGCGGTTTGTGGCACGGAGCAGGCCTTACTTTTGTGGTATGGGGGCTGTTGCACGGTATTCTTTACGTTATCACCAGAATGATACAGGGAAAAGCGGAGAAGAAGCCGAAAGGGGCCGTAATAAGAGGGTTGCAGAGGCTTGGAACGTTTGCATATGTCAGTGTTGCCTGGGTGTTTTTCCGGGCGGCATCCATAAGCGAGGCATGGAGTCTTTTACAGACAGTGGGGCAGATGCAGTGGCGGAAGGTGGAACATCATCTGGCGGCCTGCTTTAACATGGATGAATTTTGGTATGCTATTAAAGTATTTCATCTGGACCGGTGGCAATATGGTCATTACATTCTGACGGTATTGTTTCTGCTGACGGCAGTATGGATTGTCTTTGCCGGAAAAAATGCCATTAAACTTGCAGCAGGGATAAAACCCCGCATTGGCAGTACGCTGATGTTGGCGGTGTTATTTGTCTGGAGCGTGCTTTCCCTTTCCGGTGTGAGTACATTCCTGTATCTGAATTTTTAAGAAAGGACACATAAGTTATGAAGCAGTTTCGAAAATGTTTGCTTATATTTGCCCTGTCAATACTTCTGATGCTTGGCAGTGTGATGGCGCTTACGGCATATGTGGATCCCTTTTTTCAATATCATGCACCGCTTCCGGATTTTCCATATCTGGTAGATAATCAGATCAATCAAAATCCCGGAATGGCCAAACATCTTGAATATGACAGCGTTATTTTAGGGTCTTCCATGACGGTCAATTTCAACACCAACTGGTTCCGGGAACTGATGGGGCTGAATACGGTAAAACTCAGCTACAGCGGGGCTTTTCCCAAGGAACAGTCAAATATTATGAAAATTATTTTCGACAGCCCTAATCAGGTGGAAAAGGTTTTTCTGGGGATTGATGCCATTACCTATACCGGCGGAGTCGAAGAAACCAAATACCCTCTTCCGGAATACTTGTATAATGATATTGTCTGGGATGATGGGGAATATCTTTTGAATAAAGATGTGCTATTGAACTATATCCTGCGGCCCCTGGCCGATCCGGATAAGTCAGATCTGGCAACCATATATGCCAGCTGGTGGACGGAAGAATACTATAACGAAGAATGGGTGCTGCATAACTACACATCACCGGAGAAGGTTGATGAGGAGACCCCTGAGGATGCCTTTATCTCCAGTGTGGAAGCCAATCTGACAGTGAACATCTGTCCCTTTATCGAAGCCCATCCGGATACGGAGTTTGTTGTTTTCTTCCCGCCTTACAGTATCTTATTCTGGAACGATGTCTTGCAGGAGAACCATCTGGAAGCTACCATGGAGGAGTTTCGCTATATATGCAATCGTTTAGGCGCATATGAAAACGTCAGTCTGTATTTCTTCCTGGATCAGGAATGGATCATCGGTGACTTGAATCATTATGCGGATTATAGCCACTATCATCCTGACTTTAACCGCTACATGACCGAATGCTTTGCCGACGGTACCTGTCAGGTGGAGGATATTGAAGAAAATATAACCCGTATGCGTGAAATAATTGATCGCTTTGATTTTGATGAATTGCTTTATTAGGTGTGCTTTTTAGGTGTTGCTATTTAGGTGTTGCTATTTAGGTGTTGCTGCCCAAAGTTGCAGGGGGCTGGCCCGAAATAAAATTGCAGCTGTGGCGCCTCCAGGTGAATATCTGCACCGGTAGGGAATGGCACATTTATTCTGTCCAAATCCTGTTTTGCCAAACATTTCAATGAGCCATAAACAAAATTCGTGTTCGCGCAAGCGGGCTCCACGAATTCATGTCTCATTTCTATGACAAAAAGGGATTTTTACAGAATAAATGTGCCATTTCCCTACCGGTGCAGATATTCACATGGAGGCGCCGCAGCTGCAATTTTATTTCGGGCCAGCCCCCTGCAACTTTGGGCATATCTACGTTTTACAAGTAATAGACCACAATTCCGCCCATGATAAAGAGCATTCCGATTATCTTGCGGCGGGTGAATTTTTCTTTGAAGAAAAAGTAGCTTAAGACCATAACGATGACATATCCTGAGGATTCTACTACGGGGACATTGGTAAAATCCAGTCCCTTATAGGCCAAAATGGTAAGGAATAAGGACAGGAACATCATTCCGCATCCGCAGATTACATAGGGATTCAGGTACTCCCGGATAATGGACGGATAAGTCCTGGCAGAGCTTTTCTTTAATAATATTTGTGAAAAGGAAGCTACAATGACCGAGAGGACTAGAATCAGGAAATAGATATTCATGCGTCA
Organism: Lachnospiraceae bacterium; assembly: GCA_031556725.1. Taxonomy (GTDB): domain Bacteria; phylum Bacillota; class Clostridia; order Lachnospirales; family Lachnospiraceae; genus UBA935. Next base: position 29,941 of record JAVBSL010000017.1, read on the forward strand.
GCCTCCTTTCCGCCGTTCATAATGATGATTCCGGCAAAGACGATTAAAATGCCGAGAACTTTGGTTATGGTAATCTGTTCGTGAAAAATAAGAAAGCCCCAAAGCAATCCCCATAGTAAGGTCATAGCTTTGTTGGCGTATGCGATGGAAAGCTCGAATTTCTTGATGACTTGCTGCCAGAGCAGCGCATAAATGCCCAGAATTACCACTTCTAAAATGGCTAAAAGGATAAATTTTACGGTAAATACCGATTGCAGTGAAGTCAGCTCGGCTGAGGCAAATTTGGCTACGATACTGGAAATACTGTATATGATAAATACTGATTGCAGAATCAGAAGATCTTTTAAGGTGCTTTTTTTCATAAGAGACTCCTTTCGCTATTTTTTAGAGTACACGAAATCCTGTTTTTTTACAACTATTATTAAATTTTTATGAATAGATGGATTTTTTTGGCTGAAAATAGTAAACTAAGAAAATGGAGTACTTAAGCGGAGGCAACTATGAAAGAGAAAATTAATTGGCATCTTGTTATTATCAGTGTTATCGTGATTATTTTTGGCATTGCCATATTTATTTTGTTGAGATGGAATAAGGGAACAGCATCAACCTATGATCCCGATGAAGTAACCACAGAATTTGACGTAGAGGCATTGGATATGATTCTGCCTTTGGATGCTGCTGGTCTGGAAGGTCGGGTAGATGATGGTGTGACCACCATTCTTTGTTTGGGAAATAATCCGTTTTCCGATGAACTGGGTGAAAAAGGATTAGCAGCCAGGATTGCTGAAAAGACCGGAGCAACGGTATATAACGGTGCATTTCCGGATTCGGTAGTGGTGTGCAAATATCCCGTCTATAATCCGGAGTATACCAGGGATCATTTTAATCTTTACTATGTGACACAGGCACTGATCAATCAGGAATTAAGTGCCCTTACATCCATAGCCGAATATGAGTCTAACGGTAATTATATGGCCGCCGTGAAGGAGTTGGAAAAAGTAGATATGGATAAAGTGGACATGTTGATTATCATGTACGATACCACCGACTATAACACTTTATCACCGGCAGATAATCCGGAAAATGAGTATGACGTAACCGCATATACGGGAGCGCTTCGAACATCCATAAAGAATCTGCAGACAGCATTTCCTCACATCCAAATATTTGTGATGTCACATTCTTATGCGCAGTACAAGGACGAAAACGGTAAACTGCTTAATGGTACGGTGACTGACTTGGGTAACGGAAATGTTCCCCATTATCTGATTATGGAATATAATGCCGCCCTGGATTGCGGAGTATCTTTTATCGATAATTATTTCGGAACGATTAATGAGGAGAATTATAAAGACTATATGAGCGATCATATGCACTACAATGATGCGGGGCGAGAATTACTGGCAACCAGAATTTCAGATATCATAAATGAAGAAATAAAATAGGCCATTACGGCCTATTTTATTATTGCACTGTTTCTTGAAGCTCGCGATACCATTTGCTGTATTTATACATCCGGTATGTAGTGCTGAGCTCCTGTAAAAGCTTTTCGTCTTCACATTTAGCTTTAAAAGCCGCCCGCTCATTCATATCCAGATTAACATAGTCTACATATGAAATCTTTAGTTCTGAAATAGAATGGGTGCATTTTGGGCAAGTTAGTTTGTGTCCGTTGAGCATAAACATACGTTTACACTGTGAACAATAATGCATGTACATCATAAAATTTCCCCTTTTCTGATTAATTTGTTTTATCCGACTTGTAAATTGTGGCAGTTTTTGCAAAAAAAGTCAATAACTTAATTGATTTAATTATCGACAAATTGAAAAAAAGTATAATTATGTTAATTATTCTTAAGTATTTTTGAACGATAAAAACCTTGTATTTGTGAGGATATAATGATATAATGTTACGAAAATATTAAGAGGAGGGTTTACATAAAAGTGACGAGATTGTTCGGCAAAAAAAACAAAAAAACTAGTAAGAAAGTTAAGAAAAATAATTTTGATTGGGTAGATTTGGACGATCAGGATTTGGAATATATGGACGAAGAGTATTACGAAGATGAAGAGTATTACGAGGACGAAGAGTGCTACGAAGATGAAGAGTACTACGAGGATGAAGAGTACTATGAAGATGAAGAATACTACGAAGAGCCGGAATATTATGCGGATGAAGAGTATGAAGAAGAGTCTTGTGAAGAGGAAGAGTATTACGAGGACGAGGAATACTATGAAGACGAAGAATATTATGAAGACGAAGAGTATTATGAGGATGAGTATTATGATCAGGGAAAGCGGGGAGGCTTCAAGGGCTTTCTGAATAAGCTGACCAATATGAGTATGGTGGATTCTCTGGTTGCCATGACCGGAATCGGAGTACTTATTATTGCTATAGCAACGGGGTCTTTGTACATCAATGCAAAGGGCAAGGAAAAACAAGTGGAGGCCTTTGCTGAAGTCGGTGCTCAGGTGGGCGAGATTGCGATCATCGGTGAGCGGGGGCTTGTTGCGGTTGCCGATGCTCAGGCGGCCAGAAATTTAGTGGTAGAATTTGAAGAATTAGCAGAAGAACAGCAAATACAGGAGGAAGAGACGACAGCAGCGGATGTAAAGGTGCTGATGAATCTGTCCTCCATTCAAAAGGACTTAAAAATCAAATTTACCAATGAAAAATCAGGAAAGCTGATTCCTAATGTGGCTTTTGAGGTAACGGTAACGGGACCGGATGGCAAGAGTTTTAATTTGGTGGATGATGATAAGGATGGTATTATTTATAAGAAAGATATTACCGCCGGTAAATATCAAATCGGTATGATTGAGAGTGCGGAGACAAAAGGCTATGCATTCAGTACAGCAGCTTCCTCGCTGAATATTCGTGATACCATTGAATATAAAAAGGTAGATGTGTCTGATGAGGTGAAAAAAGAATCTCAGATCAATGCCAAAGTAGAAGATACAAAAGTAAATCAAACAGCAGTAGAATCAACGAATACTGATACTGTAGAGTGGGTGGAGTCAACCAAAACCCTTGTGGAAGGGACAGAAAACCATACCGATAAATATGATGAAATTGCCAAGTCGAACATAACCGATCCGGGAAAAACCGCGAAGCGTTTTCAGTTGTTAGTGGAAGGGGAAGTCGGTGATCCGACACCAACCCCGACGGAAGAACCGACGCCGACCCCGACGGATACGCCGACGCCAACCCCGACAGATACGCCGACGCCAACGCCGACAGATACGCCGACACCGACACCGACTCCGACTCCAACGCCGACAGCAACACCGACACCAACGCCGACAGCAACACCCACGGCAACGCCGACAGCAACGCCCACGGCATCCCCCACAGCGACACCGAATAATGCTCAGAACGATACCCAGAGCAAGCTGAAGGATAATGCCGGAAATCAGATTTATATCAAAAATTCCGAGGGTAATTTTGTAGAAGCAGTATATGCTGATTTTTACACGGATGTAAAATTTTATATAAGGTCAACCCAGGTGTCCGGTGAATACAGATATACCGGTTGGCAGGATGTTGATGGGAAAACGTACTTTTTTAATAAAAACGGTGAAAAGGTTACCGGTGATCAGGTCATTCAGGGAGCAAAATATAATTTTGCCAGTGATGGTGCATTGAATACCAGTTCAGGTCACATGGGAATTGATGTATCAAAGTGGAATGGAAATATTAACTGGTCAGCAGTAAAGAATTCGGGAGTATCCTATGTAATCATTCGCTGTGGTTATCGCGGATCAACTACCGGAGCGCTGATTGAAGATCCCACGTTCCGAACCAATATTCAGGGAGCAACGGCAGCCGGACTTAAAGTGGGGGTATACTTCTTTACCCAGGCTACCAATGAAGTAGAGGCAGTGGAAGAGGCATCCATGGTACTGGGACTAATAAAAGGATATAAAATTTCTTATCCGGTCTTCCTTGATGTGGAAGCAACCGCAGGAAACAGCGGCCGTGCCGACGGTATCAGCAAGGAGAGCAGAACGGCAGTCTGTAAAGCTTTTTGCCAGACCATTCAAAACTCTGGATATACAGCCGGAATTTATGCCAATAAAACCTGGTTTACCAGCTATATCAATACGGGAAGCCTGACCAACTATAAACTGTGGCTGGCACAATATGCTGCCACGCCTACTTATACGGCAACCAAATTCGATCTGTGGCAATATTCCTCCAAGGGTACGGTCAATGGTATCAGTGGCAGTGTGGATATGAATATCAGTTATCTGGGATATTAAAGTTGTATTTTGATGAAAAGTGATTTATAGTAGTAAAGGATATGTAATAAATTGGAAATGCAGGAGAGAATACATGAAAACAGAACAAGTGAAGACTTACCTTGTAACCGGCGGGGCAGGATTTATCGGCTCTAATTATATCCATTATATGTTCCGCAAATATGGCGATACCATCAGAATTATCAATGTAGACGCATTGACCTATGCGGGAAATTTGGAGAATTTGAAAGAAGTGGAGCAAAGAGGAAATTACACCTTTGTGAAAGCGGATATTTGTGACAAGGAAGCAATCCAGGCTATTTTTGCAGAAAATGAGATTGACCGGGTGGTGCATTTTGCCGCGGAAAGTCATGTGGACAGAAGTATTAAGAACCCGGAAGTATTTGTTCAGACCAACGTTTTAGGTACACTGGTTATGCTCAATTGTGCCAAGAATGCCTGGGAAAATCCGGATGGTTCCTTTAAAGAAGGAAAAAGATTTTTGCACGTTTCCACCGATGAAGTATATGGTTCGCTGGAAGAAGAAGGAACCTACTTTTTCGAAACCACCCCTTATGATCCCCATAGCCCTTACTCAGCCAGTAAAGCAAGCTCGGACATGCTGGTGAAGTCCTATATGGATACTTATAAATTCCCTGCAAACATCACCAACTGCTCCAATAACTACGGACCGTTCCAATTCCCGGAGAAGCTGATTCCGCTGATTATCAATAATGCTCTGCAGGGCAAGAAACTTCCGGTATATGGAGACGGTAAGAACGTCAGGGACTGGCTGTACGTGGAAGATCATGCCAAAGCTATTGATATGGTGCAGGAAAAAGGCCGGTTGTTTGAAACCTATAATATCGGCGGCCATAATGAGAAGCAAAATATAGAGATTATCTATATTATACTGGATACTTTACAGGAGATGCTGCCGGAAGGGGATCCCAGGAAAGCACATATAAATCGTGATTTAATTTCCTATGTAGAGGATAGAAAGGGACATGACAGGCGTTATGCAATTGCTCCCGATAAGATCAAAGCAGAGATTGGCTGGGAACCGGAGACCATGTTCAAAGAAGGAATCAAGCTGACCATCAAGTGGTTTTTTGAGCATGAGGACTGGATGAAGAATGTAACTAGCGGAGATTATCAAAAATACTACAATGATATGTATCAGGTTTAAGTAATAATTATATGTTAAGCCAATGGGAGCGATTTACAATCGTTCCCATTTTGTGTTATACTACTATTACTTATGCGATTTTATTCTATGGAGGATGTTATATGAAGGGAATTATATTAGCAGGCGGTTCAGGGACAAGACTATATCCTTTGACCAAGGCGATCAGTAAACAGATTATGCCGGTATATGATAAACCGATGATTTACTACCCATTGTCAATTTTGATGCTGGCAGGAATTAGGGAAGTGTTAATTATCTCAACCCCCAGAGATATCTCGGTATTTGAAGAGCTGTTGGGAGATGGCAGCCAGCTGGGTATGTGCCTGGAATATGCGGTACAGGAATACCCCAGAGGTTTGGCGGATGCCTTTATTATCGGTGCGGACTTTATTGCTGATGACAGTGTGGCGCTGATATTAGGTGATAATATTTTTTACGGACAAAGTTTTTCCAAGGTTTTACGGGAGGTGGCTGCCAGAGAAAGCGGTGCCACAATCTTCGGATATTATGTGCGTGATCCCAGAGAGTATGGGGTGGTTGAGTTTGATGAAAACGGAAAAGCCTTATCTATTGAAGAAAAACCGGAGCAGCCCAAAAGTAATTATGCCGTACCGGGACTTTATTTTTACGATAACGAGGTAGTGGAGATTGCCAGAAATGTCAAACCTTCAGCCCGGGGAGAAATCGAAATTACCAGTATCAACAATGAGTATCTGCGCCGGGGAACGTTGCGGGTAGAAACATTAGGACGCGGATTTGCCTGGCTGGATACCGGCAACCATGATTCACTGTTGGATGCAGCGGATTTTGTGTCGGCTTTTCAGAAAAGGCAGGGACTTTATATTTCCTGTATTGAGGAAATTGCCTATAAACGAGGATTTATTACCAAGGAGCAGCTGATAAAGCTGGCGGAGCCGTTACTGAAAACTGATTACGGCAAATATTTGATTGAGGTTGCCAATGGACTCTAGGTTAATACGAAATGCGGTGATGGTATCTGTCTGTGTAATTGTTATTATTATGCTTGCAGTTATCATGGGGAACTGGGAGGATATTAAGTCCCGGTATGGAAGAAATAACGTGCTGACCACTGAAGAGGACACCGGTTTTGAAGAAAATGCTGAGTTACAACTTCAGACCGGCGGTAAGCAGGTTGGCTCTGACTTGGCCGGATTTATGTCCGACGATGCTTTTTTTAATGCCGACAGCTTAAAGGAAAGCAGTGTTACCGTCTCTTATGGAAAGACTGCCTCACTGCTGATAAGTTCCGTAGAAAAAGATTTGCGGATTCATATTGTAGATATTTTGGGTAAAAATATTGAAGGTGAGGAATTCAGTGTTTCGGTAGAAGGAATCGGAGAGTACCGGGACAGCGATCAGGATGGGGTTATTTACATTAAGCCTTTAAACGCCGGAGAATGTAGCGTTATGTTAAATCCGCAGAAAGGATATAAAACTCCGGAGGAACCGACAACTATTACCATCAAGCAGAAGATAGAATATGTGGCTATTAATGCTATTGATTTGATCATTTTGACAGAAGATGAAATAGATACTTCTAAAGAAGATACGTCCAGCAAGTTAGCAGTAGCAGACAGTGATGAAACGGAAAAAACCGGACTTAAGGATTTGGCCGGAGCAAAGATGGGAATCGATGTATCCAAGTGGAATAAGGAAATTGACTGGGATAAGGTAAAGGCAGCCGGTGTGGAATTTGCCATTATCCGAGTGGGCTACCGGGGTTATACTTCCGGTTCCCTGATAGAAGATCCTTATTTTGCAGATAATATACGAGGTGCCACCAATGCCGGCATTCCAGTGGGAGTTTACTTCTTTTCCCAGGCGATCACACCGGTGGAAGCAGTGGAAGAGGCCAGTATGGTAATTGAGATGTGTAAAAATTACCGATTATTATATCCGATTTTTCTGGATAGTGAAAGTACCGGCGGTAAGGGCCGGGCGGATAATCTTACGGTGGAACGGCGAACAGAGCTTAGCGCCGCATTTTTGGAAACCATTAAAAATGCCGGTTATGATGCGGGAATATACGGTGCCCGCAACTGGTTTGGCAAACAACTGGAAATGTCTAGACTGGATAATTATATTGTGTGGCTGGCAGAATACCGGGAAGTACCGCTTTACTCCGGCTACTATCAGATGTGGCAATACAGTTCCAAAGGAAGTGTTGATGGAATTTCCGGTAATGTGGATTTGAATATCAGCTATTTAAATTAAGTATATTAAAGGAAGGATTTAAATAACATGGGAAAGATTACAGTAGAAACATGTCACATTGAAGGGCTTAAGGTGATTACACCACAGGTATTCGGTGATGCAAGAGGATACTTTGTGGAAACCTATAATTACAATGACTTTAAGGAAGCCGGAATAGACTGCATTTTTGTACAGGACAATCAGTCCGCTTCGGTGAAAGGAGTATTGCGAGGGCTTCATTTTCAGATTAATTATCCCCAGGATAAACTGGTTCGGGTGGTCAGCGGAGAAGTATTTGATGTGGTAGTAGATTTGCGCCCCGGTTCGGAAACATACGGAAAATGGTACGGTGTATATCTGTCAGCAGAAAATAAAAAACAATTTTTCATTCCTAAAAATTTTGCCCATGGTTTTCTGGTATTATCCGAGTATGCGGAATTTGCTTATAAATGTACGGATTTCTATCATCCTAACGATGAAGGGGGACTTTCCTATGATGATCCGGAAATTGGTGTGGAGTGGCCGATTCCGGAAGGAATGGAATTGATCATGTCTGAGAAGGATAAGCAATGGAAGGGTCTGAAGGGATGAAAGCCAGAATAAAAAAAATCCCCAGATGGGCTGGGGTTTTAATGTTTGTAACCGTTTGTGCGGTGTTTGCGGTGATTATCATATTTCATCAAAATTCTTTGGCAGATCCGGCTACCGAGCGGTTGAAAAAGATTTGTGCCTGTTTGCTCCTGGGACTTGCCTGCTTTATTTTCGGGGTGTATTATAACCGTCTGATGGTATTGCCGAAAGAACTTTTGCAAAGCCGGAAGCTGATCTGGAAATTGGCTAAAAATGATTTTAAGAAGCGTTATGCAGGTTCCTATCTGGGTTTTGTGTGGGCGATGGTGCAGCCGGTGGTAACGGTGCTTATGTACTGGATTGTCTTTGATAAAGTTTTTAACACCAGAAGTCAGTTGATAGCGGGCGGTATTGAGGTTCCTTACGTACTGTATCTGACTGCCGGTTTAGTGCCCTGGTTCTACTTTCAGGAGACGATTACCAATGGTACCAATGCCCTTTTAGAGTACAATTATCTGGTGAAAAAGGTGGTCTTTAACATTAGTATCCTGCCTATCATCAAGCTGATAGCCTCCACATTTATTCACATGTTCTTTATGCTGGTGCTGGTCATTGTTTCGATCGGATACGGATATTACCCCAGTATCTATACTTTGCAGTTGATATATTATACTTTGTGTTTATTCCTGCTGGTATTAGCGATGAGCTACTGTACCTGTGCGGTAGTGGTTTTTTTCCGGGACTTGGCACAAATTATTAATATTGCGCTGCAGATTGGTATGTGGGCAACGCCTATATTGTGGGATATCTCTGTTGTTCCGGAGAAATGGCGGCCGCTTTTCAAGCTGAATCCTTTAGTCTATATTGTAAATGGGTTCCGCAGTTCGATTTATGGTGAAGAATGGTTTTTCGAGCATTTTTATTCCTCCACTTATTTTTGGATTGTTACAGTGATGCTGTTTTGCATCGGCTCACTGATATTTAAGCGTCTCAGACCTCATTTTGCAGACGTACTATAAAGGAAAGACAGCGATGGGAAACGAAAAGAAGGTAGCAATACAGGTTAAAGATCTTGAAAAGGTATATAAATTATATGACAAACCCTCTGACCGCATGAAGGAAGCCCTGGGACTCAGTCGCAGAAAGCGTTATAAGGAGCATTATGCGCTGAAGGGGGTAGATTTAACAATCCATCAGGGTGAGACAGTGGGCATCATCGGAACCAACGGTTCGGGTAAGTCAACGATACTAAAAATTATTACCGGAGTATTAAATCCCAGCCATGGTGAAGTGCAGGTGGAAGGGCGTATATCGGCTCTGCTGGAATTGGGAGCAGGCTTTAATATGGAATACAACGGGATTGAGAATGTCTACTTAAACGGTACCATGATCGGCTTTTCCGAAAAGGAAATAGCCGCCAAGATGGATGCCATTTTAGAGTTTGCAGATATTGGGGACTATGTCTATCAACCCGTTAAAACTTATTCCAGCGGTATGTTTGTACGGCTGGCTTTTGCGGTAGCCATCAATATCGAACCGGAAATCCTGATCGTCGATGAAGCGCTTTCGGTAGGAGATGTGTTCTTCCAGGCCAAATGCTATCACAAATTTGATGAATTTAAAGAGATGGGTAAGACCATCCTTTTTGTAAGTCATGATTTAAGCAGTATCAGCAAATATTGTGACAGGGTTGTTTTATTAAATCAAGGGGAAAAGCTTGGGGAAGGTTCTCCGAAAGAAATGATTGACGTGTATAAACGGGTTCTGGTAGGTCAATACGAGGTAGTGGAAGAAGCATTGATGCGTTCCGGCGAAAATAAAAAAATCGGAGATGCTTCCGGCAGTGAACAAGATCAGGAAATTTCGGCAGCATCAGGGGAAGAAAACGGCATAGGAATAAATCCCGAACTATTAGAATATGGAACCAAAGATGCGGTAATCGAAGAGTGTTTTGTTACCGATGACCAGGAAAAACGGGTCAGCGCTGTTATAAAAGGACAGGAATTTACCGTACATATGAAGGTGCGCTTTACAGCAGATATTGCCGCACCGATATTTGCGTTTACCATCAAAAACAGTAAAGGTACGGAAATTACCGGAACCAATACCATGGTGGAGAAGGCTTTTTTAGAGGGTGTAAAGGCCGGGGATGTGAAGCTGATTACCTTTAAGCAGAGCATGAGTCTGCAAGGGGGAGAATATTTGCTTTCCTTTGGGGTAACCGGATTTGAAAAGGATGAGTTTCAGGTTTATCACAGATTATATGATGTCATCAATATTACGGTTATATCAGATAAGGACACGGTAGGTTATTATGATATGAGTTCAGAGGTAACCGTAGTAGACGGGGAGGAGTAAAATTGGAGCAAATCACGATAATTGGAAAAGTAAAACTGGATTATAAACATTATCCCGGTGAAGAACTCTATTCGGATGGGGACGTGGAAGAGCAGATTCTTAAAATTGTCAAAAACCATTCCAAGGTGGAGTTCCCCCAAATTATCGAAGAAAGCCGAAGCTGGCCGATTTTATATCATTTATCGGCTTTAAGGAGCAATATTATCGAATGGCTGCCGATTACTAAGGAACACAAGGTTTTGGAAATCGGTTCAGGCTGTGGTGCTATCACGGATATGCTGGCCGAAAAGGCCGGACAGGTAGTCAGCGTGGACTTGTCCAGTATTCGCAGTAAAATCAATGCATATAGAAACCAGGATAAAGACAACATTTACATTCATGTGGGAAATTTTAAGGACATTGAGCCGGAATTGCCCACAGATTTTGATTTTATCCTGCTGATCGGCGTATTTGAATATAGCTGCCTGTATATGGGAACAGAGACGCCCTATGAAGATATGCTTCGCATCATGCAGAAGCATTTGAAGAAAGACGGACGGTTAGTCATTGCCATAGAGAATAAATTTGGATTAAAGTATTGGGCCGGCTGCACAGAGGATCATTTGGGAACCTATTTCAGCGGCATTGAAGGATATCCGGAGGGCGGCAGTGCCCGGACATTTACCCGTAAGGGACTGGAGAAGATCATGGCTGCTTGTGCAATCAACGAATACAGCTTTTATTATCCATATCCGGATTACAAGTTTATGACCACCTTATATTCGGACCGACGGTTGCCGGTAAAAGGCGAATTAACCGATAATATCCGTAATTTTGACCGAAATCGGATGCTGCTTTTCCATGAAAAGTATGTTTATGACGGCATCATTGAAGACGGCTTGTTCCCTGACTTTTCCAATTCTTATGTGGTGGTGATCGGAAAAGAAACGGAAACTTTATACGTAAAATATTCAAATGACCGGGCGGCAGAATATGTGATCCGCACGGAAATCAAGGATATGAACGGTCTGGCAGTTTACAAAACAGCGCTTTCCAGGGAAGCCGAGAACCACGTGAAGAAGATGGACGACACTTACCGGGCCTTAAGCAAAAAATATGAGGGCAGCAGTCTGGCAATCAATAAGTGCCAAATGGGTGAAGACGGAAAAAGCGTTGTATTTGAATATATCGCGGGATCCACTTTAGAAGAATTAATGGACCGATGTCTGGAAAAAGAGGATATGGAAGGCTTCGGGAGGCTTTTCGACCGCTTTCTTGAATGTGTGAATTATGGACAGGAAAGTGCCATTACCAATTATGACTTTATCTTTTCCAATATATTGGTAAGCGGTGAGGAACAAGAGCAATGGACTTTGATTGATTATGAGTGGATCGGTGAAGGGGAGAATACACCGGCAGAGGTTGCCTTTAGAGCAATATACTGTTATGTCCTTGCGGAAGAGAAGAGAAATAAATTAAATTTGGAATCAATTATTGAAAAGATTGGAATTTGCCCGGAAGAAGCAGAAGAATATCAGAAAAACGAAAAGAAATTCCAAAAGATGGTGACCGGAAAGCGGAAGGCAATGGGAGATCTCAGGGCAGCCTGCGGTACCTATGTTGTAGATCCCAAGGTACTGATGCAGCAACATCTGGATCAAATATTGGATCGCCGGATACAGGTATATTTTGACCGGGGACAGGGCTTTAGTGAGCAGGAATCCTGCTATATACCGGATGTGTATACTTCTGAGACGGATCTTCGGCTGGAGCTTGACGTTGACGGAAATACAAGAGCCCTGCGTCTGGATCCGGCTGATAAGGCTTGCGTTGTACGAATTAAGGAGCTCTTGTGGAATGGCGCATCGATTCCATTGGAGAAAAAAAATATCAGCATAAACGGAAAGCAATTAAAAAGGGGATATTATGCTTTTGCGACGGCAGACCCTAATATTTGTCTGCAGGTAGATCAGTTGGAGCGTAAAGCTGAAAATTGTTTAGTGGCTGAACTGGAAATTGTAAAAATGCCGGATGAACTTGCTTCAGGCATTGTGGCTTCTGTCAAAAAGTTGTTTTAGTGGCGGAGGTATGGAGGGAATAATGAGCATCGGAAAGTCTTTGAGAACCAGTGCGAAGCAGTTATTAATTGCCAGGCAGCATAAAATATATGAAAAAATGCTGAGCAGGACAAAAAAAGATTATAATGAATGGATTAGGTATAAAGAAAGTAAAATTCAATTGGAAAATGCAGGAAATCTTTCAGCGGGCTTCATATCCTTTGCAGAATGCGGTGAAGAGCTCTACCGGAAATTGTATCATATGCCAGAAGATATCATTGTTTTTTGTCAAAATGAGAGGCAAAGATCCGAACTTGCAAAAACGTTGGTTATTAATTATATGCAAATCCATCCGGACATATCTTTGGCCTACGGTGATGAGGATCAGATCGATAAAATGGGGAAACGAGTCAACCCGTGGTTCAAACCGGACTGGTCTCCGGACTTGTTTTTAGCAGAATTTTATTTTGGCAGTGTCTTTGCCGTAAGACGTCTGGAAGCATTGGAAGTGCTTAAGAAGATGCAGGAAAATGGAGAAATATCCTCATCTGTAGAGGGAAACCTTTACGGATTATGTTATCGAATGGCACTGGCTTGTGGGGGATTTGAGAAAAGGAAGCAGGGGGAAATCGATACTTTTCCCATCGGACATATTCCGGAAGTCCTGTTTCACAACCGGCTATCAATGCCATCGATATGGAAGGGAAGCTTTCCGGAGGCATATGGAGACTATGATGGTCAATTAATCTCCGTGGTCATTCCATCTAAGGATCACCCGGAGATTTTAGAGCGTTGTCTCCTGTCATTTGTTAAGCATACTGAGCATAAAAGTTATCAGTTTATTGTTGTGGACAATGGCAGTACGGATGACAACAGAACAAAAGCAGAAGAGCTTCTGAAAAGGTTAAATCAAGAAAACGAAAATACTTCACACTTATACCTATATAGTAAAATGCCATTTAACTTTTCTAAGATGTGTAACATCGGAAGCCGGGCAGCCGCCAAAGAAGCGGAATTGTTACTGTTTTTAAATGATGATATGGAGATTCGACAAGAGGGATGGCTGGAAAAATTGGCCGGAAAGGCAATCCTCCCGAGAGTGGGAGCGGTTGGTGCGAAGCTGCTGTATCCTGGTTCAGATATTATTCAACACGCCGGAATTACCAACTTAAGGGTCGGGCCGGCTCATAAATTGCAGTTCCTATCCGATGGAGAAGACTATTACTTTGGGAAGAACCGGGGTGTCCATAATATGGCAGCGGTTACCGGTGCCTGTCTGATGGTAAGAAAAGCGGTTTTTGAAGAAGTGGGCGGCTTTCCGGAAGAGCTGGCGGTAGCCTTTAATGATGTGGATTTATGCTATTCCATCTGGGAAGCGGGCTATGTAAATGTAGTGTTAAACGATGTTATTCTTTACCACCACGAGTCCTTAAGCCGTGGGAAGGATGGGGAATCGGAAGAAAAAAGAATCCGTCTTTTGAAAGAAAATGACACCTTGTATCGCCGGCATCAAAATATATATGCCAAAGATCCTTTTTATCATAAATATTTATTGTCGGATATGCTGATACCGGAATATGTACCGGCTTTTCATTATGAAGTGGATTTGGGAATGCCCTGGGCGGCAATTATACCTGATGGCGGCGAGGCGGCAGGATGCCCGGTAGATGCCTGTGTGCGGGTGGGCGTAGAGTGTACGGCTGATATTTTTAAATGGAAATATGGCATTACTATGGAAGAAGCGAAAGCAGATCCGGTCAGTGAGGACGATAAAGGGTATTATCTGCAAGGGTATTCTTTTGTGATCGGCGGTGATAATGCGTGCTATGAAAGAGTTTTGTTAATGAAGAACTTGGATCAGGGGCAGATCTGGCAGATCCCCATAGAGACGAATTACCGTCCTGATATCAAAAAAGAGCTATCGGATCAGTTAAATGTAGATTTAACCGGATTTTCGGCAAAAATGAGAGGTGATGCAGTTCCCCCCGGAACTTATCTCTTCGGGATGATGGTAAAAGACCGATGTTCCCGGCAAAAGCTGGTAAACTGGAGCGAAAGAGAGTTAACAATAGAAGGATAACGAATGTTATGAATGAAAACGATGTAAAGGCATTACAAACTGCATATGAGAAGGAACACTTGAAGTGTGCCGAGCTGGCTGAACAGATTGCTCTTTTGGAATCAAAGAACGAGGAGCTGGAGTTTAAGCTGAATAGAATCAAAAATAATCCCATTTGGAAGATGTCGGCACCTTTCAGAAAGGCCATGCACTTTGTTATCCGACAAGTGGATCGGATTAAAAATACCGGTAACCTGAGAGGACTGATTGCCAAAATAAAATATAAACAATATGAAAAAAAGGCCATGGTTTGTTTCGGTACGGCCAGTTTTCCCACCCCGGAGGAAGCAGAACGGCAGAAGGCAGAGCACTTTGACCGGATGGTGAAAATCAGTATATTGGTGCCTTTGTATAATACCCCTGAAAATTATCTGCGGGAAATGATCGGTTCTGTATTGGCTCAGACCTATCAGAATTGGGAACTTTGCCTGGCAGATGGGTCGGATGGCGGGCATCGGGAGGTAGAACAGATTTGTCTTGAGTACCGTAAGCAGGATGAACGGATCATTTACCGGAAACTGGATAAAAATGAAGGCATATCAGGCAACACCAATCAGTGCCTGCTTTTGGCAACGGGAGAGTACATCGGATTGTTTGATCATGACGATATTTTGCATCCCTGTGCGTTATATGAATATGTAAAAGTAATTAATGAGCAGAATGCGGATTATATTTACTGTGATGAGACAACCTTTAAGAATGATGACATTAATAAAATGATCACCATGCACTTTAAACCGGATTATGCCATTGATAATCTGCGGGCTAATAATTATATCTGCCATTTCAGTGTATTTTCTCGAGAGCTTTTGCAGGGAACGGAGCTGTTCCGCACTAAGTTTGACGGCAGTCAGGATCATGATATGATTCTCCGCCTCACCGATGCGGCTAGGAAAATTGTCCATGTTCCCAAACTGCTTTACTATTGGCGTTCTCATCCGGGCAGCGTGGCCTCGGATATCAATGCCAAGACTTATGCTATTGATGCGGCAAAGGGAGCGGTGGCCGATCACTTGCGCCATCACGGCTATGAACATTTCCAGATTACCAGTACCAGAGCTTTTGAAACAATCTTTAAAATCAGATATGAGATTATCGGGGAACCGAAGATCTCGATTATTATTGCCAATAAGGATCATGAAAGTGATCTGCGCCGATGTATTGATTCGATTATAAAACGGTCTGCTTATGAAAATTATGAGATTATTGTGGTGGAAAATAACAGCGAAACAAAAGAAATTTTTGATTATTATGAAGAACTGAAAGGATTTGCCAGAGTCCGGGTGGTTCGGTTCGAAGGAGCTTTTAATTATTCGGCAGTAAATAATTTTGGTGTGGAACAGGCAGAAGGGGAATATGTACTGTTGCTGAACAACGATACCCAGGTAATCAGCATCAATTGGCTGGAAGAACTGCTGATGTATGCCCAGCGGGAGGATGTGGGTGCAGTAGGCGGAAAGCTCTACTACGGAGATAGAACCATCCAGCATGCAGGAATTGTTTTGGGGCTGGGGGCTCACCGCACAGCCGGTCATACCCATTACAAACAGCGCCGGGAGAATCTGGGATATATGGGCAGGTTATGCTACGCTCAGAATGTATCGGCTGTTACCGGAGCCTGTCTGATGGTGAAAAAAAGTGTGTTTACGGAAGCGGACGGTTTGGATGAATCTTTTGCTATTTCTCTGAACGATGTGGATTTTTGCCTGAAATTACGGCAAAAAGGATATTTGAACGTATTTACGCCCTTTGCGGAACTTTATCATTATGAATCTATCTCCAGGGGCTTGGATGATCACGGTGAGAAAGCGAAGCGGTATGAGGAAGAATCGGCCAGATTCCGGGAAAAATGGAAGGAAGTCCTGGAAAAAGGTGACCCGTACTATAACATTAACTTTTCTTTGGACCGGAGTGACTATGCTTTGAAAATTTCACCCGAGTATGCTATAATAGTAAAAATTTAACTTTTTGGAGGAAACAATCATGAATTATCAGGAACAGTATGATTTCTGGCTTACCAATGATTATTTTGATGAGACTACCCATCAGGAGCTGCAGGCCATCGCTGGAGACGAAAAGGAAATAGAAGATCGTTTTTATAAAGAACTGGAATTTGGAACGGGCGGACTGCGCGGGGTAATCGGTGCCGGTACCAACCGTATGAATATATATACCGTCAGAAAAGCCACCCAGGGTTTGGCTAATTATATTATCAAACAAGGCGGAAGGGAAAAAGGTGTTGCCATTGCCTACGATTCCCGCCGGATGTCGCCGGAGTTTGCCGATGAAGCAGCGCTTTGTCTGGCAGCCAACGGAATCAAAGCTTATGTATTCGAGGAACTGCGTCCCACCCCGGAACTGTCTTTTGCCCTGCGGACCTTAGGCTGTATTTCCGGTATTGTGATTACCGCCAGCCATAACCCCCCGGAATATAACGGATATAAAGCATACTGGGAAGATGGTGCACAGGTAACAGCACCTAAGGATGAGGAGATTATCGAAGAAGTAAAAATGGTAACCGATTACGCAGATGTAAAGACCATGGATAAAAAAGCCGCCATGGAAGCCGGTTTGTATCAGGTCATCGGCATGGAAATCGATGATGCGTATATGGTGGAATTAAAGAAGCAGATTATCCATCCGGAGATTATCAAAGAAGTGGCGGATGATATTAAGATTGTTTATTCTCCTTTTAACGGAACCGGAAATGTACCGGTACGCCGGATTCTTTCCGAATTAGGATTTAAGAATGTATACGTGGTTCCTGAACAGGAAATGCCGGATCCTGATTTTACCACTTTGGATTATCCTAACCCGGAAGACCCGAAGGCATTTACCTTGGCGCTGAAGCTGGCCAAAGAAAAAAATGCGGATATTGTTTTGGCCACCGATCCTGATGCGGATCGTCTGGGCATCTATGCACTGGATTCGGTAAGCGGTGAGTATATACCCTTTACCGGCAATATGTCAGGGATGCTTATTGCAGAATATATTTTAAGAGAAAGAACAGCTACCGGCACGATGCCGGTTAATCCGGCCATGGTTTCCACCATTGTAACCACCAATATGGCGGCCAGCATTGCCAAAGACTATCATGTGAAATTTATTGAAGTACTTACCGGTTTTAAATTTATCGGTGAGCAGATCAAGCTTTTTGAACAATCCGGTTCCAATAACTATGTATTTGGTTTGGAAGAAAGCTACGGATGTCTGGCCGGTACTCATGCCAGAGACAAAGATGCTATCGTTGCGGTAATGTGCCTGTGCGAGATGGCCGCCTGGTGTAAAAAACATGGTAAGACCGTTTGGGATCAGATGCTGGCTTTATATGAAAAGTATGGTTATTACAAAGAAACGCAATATGCTATTACCTTAAAGGGTATTGACGGTTCCAAACAAATCCAGGAAATCATGGATAAGCTGAGAAGCAATCCGCCGAAGGAGTTCGGTGACCTGGCGGTAAAAGAACTGCGGGATTATGCCAATGATGTGGTTACTAACTTTGAAACAGGTACAGTAGGAACCACCGGCTTACCTAAATCCAATGTTTTGTATTTTGATCTGACCAATGATTCCTGGTGCTGTGCCCGTCCTTCGGGAACCGAACCCAAGATCAAGTTCTACATGGGTGTGAAGGGAACCAGTCTCGCCGATGCTCAGGACAGAGTAGAGAAACTGACAGAAACTTTAAAAGCTTATTTGTAAATGGAAAGGGTCTATTGTTTATATGGGTAATCTTTTTAGAATCAGCAATGTTAAGAAAACCATATATTATATGAAGAAAAACGGCATCAAACAAGCTTATTATGCTGCTAAAGAGCGTGCTGTCCGGGAAATAGGGGATAACTATACCTATCAGCCGTTGTCTGAGTATACATTAATGGGGCAGAGGGCGCAAAGCGCCGCTCTGCCTTATAAGTTCAGCGTTGTGGTGCCGGCTTATGAACCCAATCCGTTGCATTTTAAGGAAATGGTTGAATCGGTTTTACAGCAGACCTATGGAAAATGGGAATTAATTATTGCTGATGCCGGCAAGACAGAAACAGTAGAAGAAATAGTCAAAGAGTATCAAAAAAAAGATCCTCGTATTTGCTATCGGAAATTGGCTGATAACAAGGGGATATCAGGAAATACCAATCAGGCTCTGCAGTTCACCACCGGTGACTATGTGGGACTGTTGGACCACGATGATCTGCTGACACCGGATGCGCTTTATGAAATGGCTGAAGCCATCTACGCAGGTGCTCAAAAGGGCAATATGATTAAGATGCTCTATTCCAATGAAGATAAGTGCAATGAAGACGGAACCAGGTTTTTTGACTACCATGAGAAACCGGAATTAAATTTAGATTTGATTTTATCAAATAATTACATATGTCATTTTTTGGTCATGAGGCGGGAACTACTCCAAACCTTGGAATTTCGGCCTTCTTATGACGGTGCACAGGATTATGATATTGTTCTCCGGGCAATAGATTCCATGTTGGGTAAAGCTGCCAGGAAAACTGCGGAAGAGCGGATTATCAGCTTGCGGCATGCAAAAGAAGAAGTGGCTCATATAGATAAGGTGCTGTACCATTGGCGCTGCCATCCGGGATCTACGGCAGATAATCCCCAGAGTAAAGAATATGCTTATGAAGCCGGAAAACGTGCTATTGAGGATTTCTTACGTAAGCGGGGATGGAACGGTGAGGTGAACGATACCAGGCATTTGGGATTTTACCGAATCGATTATATCCCGGATGAGTTGAGCCTCCGGCCGGAAATAGGAATTGTTGGCGGTAAGCTGTTAAATAAGAAAAATAGAATAACGGGCGGAATCTATAAGGGCGACGGTACTCCGCTTTTCCACGGATTGTATAAGGAATACAGCGGATATATGCATCGGGCAAGCTTACGCCAGGAGGCAGAAGCGGTTGATGTCAGATGCATGATGGTATCTCCCGCAGTGGAGGAGTATTTGGAAGAAGTGATTGGCCTGCCTTACCTGAAAAGTGCCAAAACAGGGCATTTTGACTGGAAAGGCGGATTAAAAGAAGAAGCCGATTATAAGAAGATCAGTTTGGAATTTTGTAAAAAGGTTCGCGAGGCGGGATATACGATTGTTTGGGATCCTAACATGACAGAAAAGCTGAAATATTAAATGGAGACTTAATTTATATGCAAGAAGTTGCGGTTGTGATCCCCAATTACAATGGGATTGGTTTTCTAAAAGAATGTTTGAAATCGTTATTTTTTGGGGACTTAATACCCGAAATTATTGTGGTAGATAACGGCTCGGCGGATGGCAGTGCAGAATGGGTTGCCAAACAATATCCCCAGGTCGAACTGATTTGTTTTGAAGAAAATACGGGTTTTTGCCGGGCAGTCAACGCGGGCATTGAAAAAGCGGAAACAAAGTATGTTATTTTGCTGAATAATGATACGGTTGTGGATCCCGGTTTTGTCACCGCACTGGTAGAGACCATCGGTAAGGATGAAAGGATTTTTTCGGCCGGTGCCAAAATGCTTTGTTTGTCGGAACCGGAAAAAATAGATGATGCGGGAGATTATTATTGTGCTCTGGGATGGGCTTTTGCCAGTGGCAAGAATAAGCCGTCAACCGGTTTTAATAAGGAAAAAAGGGTTTTTGCAGCTTGCGCCGGAGCGGCCATATACCGGAAGAGCATGATTGAGGAGTTAGGTTATTTTGATGAAGCTCATTTTGCTTATTTAGAGGATATCGATATTGGCTATCGGGCACAGCTTAAAGGGTATTATAACTTGTTTGCGCCTAAGGCAGAGGTGCTTCATGCCGGCAGCGGAGCCAGCGGTTCCAGGTATAATGATTTTAAAACCGATTTAACTTCCCGCAACAGTATCTATTTGATTTATAAAAATATGCCGTTTTTACAAATTTTATTAAATCTTCCGTTTTTACTGATCGGTTTTGGTATAAAATTTTTGTTTTTTTTGTTAAAAGGAATGGGCGTTCGTTATCTGAAGGGTTTGTGGCAGGGGATTAAGCTGTCGGCAAGTGAAAAAGGAAAAAGCAAAAGGATTCGGTTTAAATGGAGAAATATTGGATATTATGTAAGGATACAAGGACAGTTATATTGGAATATATTTAGACGAGTGTGGATTCTTTAGTGAAATTTAAGTTGTACTTCTCCCAGTTGTATTGTAAAATATTTCCGAGAGGTTGTATAACAAAGGTTAAATCAAATGATTAAAGATAATCAGAAAATATTTAATAGAATACATCTTTTACTGGATGCCGTAGTTGTAGCACTTTCTTATATACTGGCTTACTATATTAAGTTTGCTACAATATTTATGGATGAAGACGCCGGAGCGCTGCCAATGAAGACCTACTTCAATGCGCTCTATTTTTTAGTACCTGCATATGTGCTTTTGTATTACTTTTTCAATATGTATACACCAAAACGGGCCACCAGACGAAAGTATGAGATATTCGGAATCATTCAGTCCAATACAGCGGGTTTAATTTTATTTATTGTGGTGCTGTATATCATCCACCAGGACGATTTTTCCCGAGTAATGATTTTTATTTTCTATTGTGTCAACATTGTTCTGACAACCTTAAGCCGTTCGATTATCAGAAGTGTTTTACAGTTCTTCCGAAGAAGAGGACATAATCTTAAGTACATTCTGCTGGTGGGATATTCCAGAGCAGCAGAGGAATACATTACCAGAATCAATTCCAATCCCCAGTGGGGATATGTGATCCGGGGCATCCTGGATGACAGGGTACCCAGCGGAACCATGTATAAAGGGGTAAAGGTGGTGGGCCGGATTGATAATATCTTATATATCCTGCCGGAAAACAAGCTGGATGAGATAGCCATTACACTGGCACTTAAGGATTACGATCAGTTGGAAAATATTGTTGATCTTTGTGAAAAATCAGGTGTGCATACGAAGTTTATTCCCGATTATAACTCGTTGGTGCCCAGCCGGCCGTATACGGAGGATCTGATGGGATTACCGGTAATCAACATCCGGTATGTGCCTTTAACCAATACTTTGAACTGGGTATCAAAGCGGGCGGTGGATTTACTTGGATCTGTTTTCGGAATTATATTATTTTCTCCGATTATGCTTTTTGCAGCCATTGCCATAAGATGTACAAGCAGAGGACCGGTTATTTTTAAGCAGGAAAGAGTGGGACTGCACAATAAGCCCTTCAATATATATAAGTTCCGCACTATGGAAATGCAGAAAGACAGCATTGATCAACGTTCCTGGACGGTGAAGGATGATCCCCGGGTGACTAAGGTGGGGAGATTCTTACGAAAGACCAGTATTGATGAACTGCCGCAATTTTTTAATATTTTAGTGGGGGAAATGAGTTTGGTGGGTCCCCGCCCCGAACAGTCACTTTTTGTAGAAAAATTCAAAGAAGAGATTCCCAGATATATGATCAAGCATCAGGTCCGGCCGGGACTTACCGGATGGGCCCAGATTAACGGTTACAGGGGAGACACTTCGATTAGAAAAAGAATTGAATATGACATTTTTTACATTGAAAACTGGACATTTTTGTTTGATGTAAAAATTTTATTTCAGACAATTTTTAAAGGTTTTATCAGTAAGAATGCGTATTAAGTAATTTTTAAGAGAAAAATACTTGTATTTTTTTAGGTTCTATGAGAGAATTATTTCTTGATTAGGTAATACTAATGAAAAATAAGGGAGAGATTTAAGGAAATGGCTACTGATAACAAAAGGAATGTAAACAATAATCGAAGCAGTAATAAAAGCAGTAACAATAGAAACGGCAACAGACATGATGATCGCTATGATGACAGGGATTATGACCGTGGTGCCAGAAACAGAAAATCCGGCGGCAAAGCAGCGGCAGCAAAAAGCAGTGCCAAGAAAAAGCGTGGAAAGATTATTCTGTTCATTGTAGAAATTTTTGTTTTGATTTTGATGGTAGTATTTTTATATGGAGCTTTGAAAGTGGAAAAAGCCGGCAAAGTAAGTATTCCGGAAGAAGATATTGTTATTAATGAAACAGTAAAGGAATACGCGGAGGTTACCTTAAAAGGGTATCGCAATGTGGCTTTATTCGGAGTAGACTCGATTTCCGGAGAACTGTCGAAAGGAACCAGAAGTGACAGTATCATGATTGCTTCTATTGATCAGGATTCCGGCGAGTGTAAACTGGTTTCGGTTTACCGTGACACATATTTGAATTTAAGCAATGATTCCTATAATAAATGTAATGCAGCATATGCCAAGGGCGGTCCGGAACAGGCCATCAATATGCTGAACATGAATCTGGATATGAATGTTACGGACTTTATAACCGTAGGCTTTAGAGGTGTTACCGATACGGTAGATGCACTGGGCGGTATTATGATTGATATTGACGAAGCAGAACTGAAGCATATCAATAGCTATCAAACCACCATGGCCAAAGAAATGAAGAAAGATTATGTACCGGTTACCAATACCGGATACCAGAAACTGAATGGCTTACAGGCTACAGCATATTGCCGTATCCGTTATACCGCCGGTGATGATTTCAAAAGAGCGGAACGTCAGCGGGAAGTATTGATGGCGATTTTGGATGAAGCCAAAAAGGCATCCCCGGCAACACTTAACCAGATAGCCAATGATGTGTTCGGTTCGGTTTATACCTCTTTTGATTTAACGGAGATTATTTCAATATTAGGTGATATTACCAAGTATAAGGTGGTTGATAACAGCGGATTCCCGGAAGCTTCCATGCGGACTACCGGAACCATCGGAAAAGCAGGCAGCTGTGTTGTTGCGGTAGACTTGGAGAGTAATGTAGTTTGGCTGCATAAGTTCCTGTTTGGTGTTGACAACTATGAGCCTTCAGCAGAAGTAAAAGCCTATAGTCAGAAGATTAAGAATGATGTGAGTCCGTATATAAAAAAATAAGCACAAAGTATTTTGACAAGCTGTAAGGGGCTGCCGTTTTGCGGCAGCTCCTTTTTAAAGGAAAGGGTATGAAACAGATGACGGTTGATGTGATAATTCCCACCCATAAGCCCCAGGAAGATTTTATTAAGCTGTTGGATTGCCTGCAAAGACAGACGGTTAAACCGGAAAAGATAATCATTATTAATACGGAAGAAAAATATTGGCGGGTTTTGGGAGAAAAATTCGGTGAGGTAATAGTCCATCATATTCCAGAGACAGAATTTGACCATGGAAACAGTCGAAATCTGGGCGTGTCACTCTCACAGGCTGATTACTTTATGATGATGACCCAGGATGCCATGCCGGTTGATGAATTTGTGATTGAGAATTTAATGAAGGCTTTGGCAGATGAAAGAACAGCGGTGGCTTATGCCCGCCAGTGCCCTACGAAAGAAAGTAATGCGCTGGAGTGCTTTATCCGCAGCTTTAATTATGGTGAAAAGCCCCAGTATAAAACAGAACAGGATGTAGAGGAGCTGGGAATAAAGACTTACTTTTGTTCGAATGTATGCGCAATGTATAAGGCTGAAATTTTTCGGCAAATGGGTGGATTTATCTCACGGACTATTTTTAATGAAGACATGATTTATGCTGCCAGGGCAGTGAAAGCCGGGTATGCTATTCAATATGTTCCGGCAGCTGCGGTATATCACGCTCACAATTATACCAATCGCCAGCAGTTCCGTAGAAATTTTGATCTGGGTGTTTCTCATGCCGATCATCCGGAGGTTTTTGATGGATTATCTTCAGAGTCGGAAGGAGTCCGCATGATCATGCAGACCTCTAAGTACCTTTTGAAAAGCGGAAAGCCGCATTTGATTACCAAGCTGTTTTTCCAAAGCATCGCCAAGTACATCGGCTACTATCTGGGAAAACGATACAAAAAGCTCCCTCGCAAGCGGATTTTAAAATATACCATGAATAAAAATTATTGGAAATAACAAAACATAATTTTTTTGAAATTTAATCACAAAAAGGACACAAATGACATCTATACTTACCATATAATCAAACAGAAGGAGAGGTAAGCTTATGTATGAAAATGAATCTAATATAAACTTTGATATGAAGCCGGAAGCCCCTGCCCCAAAGAAAGGCATGAGCTACGGGAAAAAGGTGATGGTGGCCATTAGCTTGGGATTGTTCTTCGGTGTTTGCGGCGGTCTTGGTTTTCAGGCAGTAACATCGGCATCTGATTTAATTAAAAGCGGTATTGAACAGGCAGAAGCAAAATTAAATATATCAGACAGCGAAGACGCCGGAAACGATGCAAAGGAAGAGGCAAAGAAAGATGCAATAGAAGCTTTGGGAGAAGCGGAAAGCAGCGCATCATCTAATGTTAAAACAGTTGGCGATAATACGCAGCCGGTCACAGCAGTGGTAACCGATGTGACCCATGTGGTAGACGCAGTGATGCCAGCAGTTGTTTCCGTAAGCAATAACTATGTAGAAACGATGAATTTTTATGGCCAGAAGCTTTCCAGTGAAGCCACGGCCAGCGGATCAGGCATTATTGTTGGTGAAAATGATACGGAGCTTTTAATTGTAAGCAATTATCATGTGGTATATGAAACCGAGAAATTGGAGATTACATTTATTGACGGCAGTACGGCTGAGGCACAGGTAAAAGGTACTGAACCCAGCATGGATCTGGCAGTGGTTGCGGTAAAACTGGAGGATATCAGCAGCAAAACCTTAAACAGCATTGCTATTGCCACTTTGGGCAATTCCGATACATTAACGGTGGGTGAACCGGCAATTGCCATCGGTAATGCACTGGGCTATGGACAATCCGTTACCACCGGTGTTATCAGTGCGCTGGACAGAGAAGGTTCTTACTATAACGGTGAATCGCAGGTCACCAGCACCTTTATCCAGACCGATGCAGCTATCAACCCGGGAAATTCCGGCGGTGCGCTTTTAAATATGAAGGGTGAGGTGATCGGCATTAATTCCAACAAAGCCGGCGGTACAATGATAGAAGGTATGGGGTATGCTATTCCGATCTCAGCCGCCGAACCGATTATTGCTGATTTGATGCAGATGCAGACCAGAGGAAAAGTTGCTCAGGAAGAACAGGGGTATCTGGGAATCACAGGTCTGACGGTGGGTGATGAATATGCACAGGCTTACAATCTTCCCAAGGGGGTTTATATCTCACAGGTATTTGATGGAACGGCTGCAGAAGCAGCAGGTCTGGTTAAGGGTGATATCATTACCAGATTTGACGGAACGGAAGTTCTCAGCATGGAAGCTTTACAAAAAAGGCTTGGCTATTACAACGCCGGTGAAGTGATTGAGATTACCATTATGCGGGGAGATGCCCAGGTTGGATATGACGAAAAAAGTATTCAGATAGAATTGGGGTCACGTACAGCTATTCAACAATAATAAACAAATATAGTCGGAATAATCCCATTGCTTTTTCATAAAATGATAGTAAGTATCAGATGGAAAAGTGATGGGATTTTTATGTATAAGTATAGGACATTGCGGCGAGTTGCCATATTGTTGGTGATGGCGCTTTTGCTGGCCGGTTGTGGCAGCGGAAAAGACAAGATGGAGAAAATAAAGGATTTGGAGTTTACCGTATTGAGCGAAGACGACTTTCCGGAAGAACTGAAGACAATGATTCAGGAAAAGAAGGTACAGCCTTTTAAGATGACATATCAGGACAATGGATTTATGTACATTTGTATTGGTTACGGACAGCAGGAAACGGGGGGATACAGCATATGTGTAAACGATCTGTATGAGACCGACAATGCTGTTTATGCAGATGCAACGCTTTTGGGACCGGAACCCGGAACCATAGATTTGACAAAGAAAAACAGTCCTTCTTATCCGGTTATTGTGCTGAAGACGGAGTATTTGGAGAAGTCGGTGGTTTTCAAGTGAGGGGGATGGGGAAACAGGGAACCGTATAGGGTGAGGACGGCCGCAGAGGAATTGGCAGGGCGAACTTCGCCACAGCGGATGGGACTATTTTTCTTGCGACGGAACGGTAAAATGCATCAGGGATATCTAAGCTTCATAGGAAGGGTTTTGGGATCAGTCCGGGTCGTACCCTACAGACATCCGTGTCTGAGGGTACTAAATCCGCCATCCGTGGCGGATTTACCCTGGGTTGTGAAGTATGAAGCAAGATATCGCAGATGCATTTTAATGTTCCGCTGCAAGAAAAATAGTTCCATCTGCTGTTGGGCGAAGTGCGTCCTGTCAACTCCTCTGCGGACGTCCTCACCCTATGCGGTTCCCCGTTTCCCCATCGGTATGAAAACGCCACTGGGGTGGCGTTTCATACCGGAAAGTACTACCAAAAGGGGAGGGGATGTGGTAAACTATATGAAATGTAAAGGTGCTTGGGATGAGAGGAGATGTGTGGGATGATCTTAATTAAGAATGGACGAGTTTTGGATCCGGGTAGTGGGTTGGATCGTAGGGCTGATGTGTTGATAGATGGGGAGCGGATTAAGGGAATTTATTTTGGTGAGATGGAAGAGACGGAGTATCCGGAGGATAGTCTGATAATTGACGCCGAAGGCATGATTGTGGCTCCGGGGCTGGTGGATGTGCATGTGCATTTTCGGGATCCGGGGTTTCTGTATAAGGAGGATATTGAGTCGGGGGCGCTGGCGGCAGCCAGGGGGGGATTTACGACGGTGGTGCTGATGGCTAATACGAATCCGCCGGTGGATAATGTGGAGACGTTAAGGTATGTTTTGGAGAAGGGAAGAAGAACGGGGATTCGTGTGGAGAGCTGTGCCAATGTGACGATCGGGATGCAGGGGCGCGAGGTGGTGGATATGGCGGCGCTGGCGGCGGCCGGGGCGGTTGGTTTTACGGATGATGGGATTCCGCTGCTTAAGGAAGAGATTGTGCGGAGGGCCATGGGACAGGCTTTAGAGGTGGGTAAACCGATTAGTTTTCATGAGGAGAACCCGGCTTATATTAAAAATAATGGGATTCATGCCGGTAAGGCAGCAGAGTACTATGGGATTGGTGGTTCGGCCAGGGAGGCTGAGATTGAAATGGTCAGGCGGGATTTGGCACTGGCGGAGGAAACGGGAGCGGTTGTTTCGATTCAGCATGTCAGCACCAAAGAAGCGGTGGAGCTGATCAGGCAGGCTAAGACAAGGGTTAATAATATTTATGCGGAAGCGACGCCTCATCATTTTACATTAACGGAGGAAGCTGCGATTGAGAAGGGAACGCTGGCGAAGATGAATCCGCCTTTGCGGACCGAGGAAGACCGGCTGGCGATTATTGAGGGGCTGAAGGATGGTACCATTGATATGATAGCAACTGATCATGCGCCTCATAGCAAAGAGGAAAAAGATCGGGCGATTACTGAGGCACCCAGTGGTATTATTGGGTTGGAAACAGCGTTGTCACTGGGGATCAGGGAACTGGTGCAAAAGGGGTATTTGACATTACCGGAATTGATGAAGAAGATGAGCCTGGCACCGGCTGGACTGTATCAATTGGAAGCCGGAGAAATTGCTGTGGGCAGGAAGGCAGATCTGGTTCTGTTTTGGCCGGAAAAGACGTGGAAGGTGGAGGGTTTTGTTTCCAAATCAAGTAATTCGCCTTTCATCGGCGAGGAACTGCCGGGAGTGGTTTATGCCACCATCTGTGATGGGGAAATAATATATCAGGCAAAAGAGGAAAGAGAAAATGAAGAAAAGTAAGACAAGCGGAAGGGTGGTAAGTCAGAAGGAAATCGCGCCCGATATTTATGATATGTGGATCGAAACAAGTTTGGCCCAGGGCGCATCTGCCGGTCAGTTCGTGGGGGTGTATCCTCAGGATGGCGCAATGTTGCTGCCTCGTCCCATCAGTATCTGTGAGGTGGACGGGGAAAAAAGACAGATCCGGCTGGTATATCGGATTGCCGGAAAGGGAACTGCAGAATTTGCATCTTATGAGCCGAACACAGAAGTTTCTTTGCTTGGAGTTTTGGGCAATGATTTTCCGCTGAAAGAAGCAGAAGGAAAAAGAGTGTTCTTGATGGGTGGCGGGATTGGAATTCCGCCTATGCTGGAATTGGCGAAAGAAATACAGGAGCAGTGTGAAGGTAGTGAAATCCATATTTTTGCAGGATACCGTGACGGACAGATGTTCCTACAGGAGGATTTGGCAAAGTATGGGAAGGTATATGTTGCTACGGAGGACGGCAGTGCTGGAACGAAAGGGAATGTGCTGGATGCGGCGGCCGCCAGTGGGGTACAGGCAGAAGTAATTATGGCTTGCGGACCCATGCCGATGTTGCGGGCCATTAAGGGATATGCTGAAGCGAATAGCATAAAGGCTTTTATTTCTTTGGAAGAGCGGATGGCCTGCGGGATTGGTGCCTGTTTGGGATGTGTGTGTAAAACCAGAGAAATTGACCAGCATTCACAGGTGAAGAATACCAGGATTTGTACGGATGGTCCGGTGTTTGAAGCCGGGGAGGTGGAGATATGAGTAATGTGAGAAATTTATCAGTAAATATTGCCGGTGTGACCTTTAAAAACCCGGTGATGACAGCTTCCGGGACCTTTGGTTCCGGCATGGAATACGGAGAATTTGTGGATCTGAACCGCCTGGGAGCGGTGGTGACCAAAGGGGTGGCCAATGTGCCATGGCCGGGGAATCCCACGCCCAGAGTGGCTGAGACTTATGGTGGGATGCTCAATGCCATTGGACTGCAGAATCCCGGTATCGATGTTTTTATCGAAAGGGATATTCCTTTTCTGAAGCAATATGACACCAGAATCATTGTGAACGTTTGCGGTAAAACCGTGGAAGACTATCTGGCAGTGGTAGAAAGATTGGGAGACACCGATGTGGACATGCTGGAAATTAATGTTTCCTGTCCCAATGTGAAGGAAGGTGCGATTGCCTTTGGCCAAAGGGCTGACTGCCTTTTGGATATTACGAAACAGATTAAAGAAAAGGCAAAACAGCCGGTAATCATGAAGCTCAGTCCCAATGTGACAGATATTGCCGAGATGGCCAGGGCAGCCGAAGCAGGCGGTGCCGATGCCGTTTCGTTGATTAATACTCTGACCGGTATGCAGATTGACATCCATCGGCGGACGTTTGCATTGGCTAACAAAACCGGCGGACTTTCCGGTCCGGCCATCAAGCCGGTAGCGGTACGGATGGTGCATCAGGCGGCCCATGCGGTAAAGATTCCGATTATCGGAATGGGTGGAATCGCTAATGCCGAGGATGCTATTGAATTTATGCTGGCCGGTGCCACAGCCGTTGCGGCAGGAGCTATGAACTTTGTGAATCCGAGGTTGACGGAGGAGATAGTTAATGGCTTGGAATCGTATATGGAGCGGTATGGGGTCAGTGATATAAAGGAACTGATAGGAGCTGTAAAAGAATAAAAAATATTGACAGAGATGTCTTATGATGTTACGATATATGCATAAAAGGTACTGCTCAAAGGCAGTTTACCCGATTAATAGTTTTTAATCAAAAAAACAACCATTATTCCTTTGGTATGAGGCG
Organism: Lachnospiraceae bacterium; assembly: GCA_031556725.1. GTDB lineage: Bacteria > Bacillota > Clostridia > Lachnospirales > Lachnospiraceae > UBA935. The sequence continues at coordinate 60,131 of JAVBSL010000017.1, forward strand.
GGTTGTTTTTTTGATGTTTATCTTTAGTAGTGGATTGTACGATACTGATGATAGTTACAATAGTACTGATAACTGTCACGATTATACCAACAATGCCGACCACAATGTCTAACATCTTTTTTTCCTTTCGCTTTATTTTCCGCATATGTATAACCTCCAACATACCGGAAGTTCTCAAAAATGACTGGTTTTGGCAAAAGGTAAACCGCCTGCCGCTTGAGCAGCACCGGGCCGAAAAGTCGGCTTGAATAAATACTACTATATTTTACACTAACCTTCAATGATTAAAATGGAATAAAATGCCTTTCTGTGTAATACAATACAATAAGTACACGCAGGGAGGTATTTTTGTGGAGTTAGTTAAGAAAAACATACATATGGATCGGTTGAAAAGTAAAGCTTCTACCCAGATTACATTAGAAGATGATATTAATATTTCCGATTCCAGACCGGATGCGTTTCAGTTGATATTGGACCGAGGGAATGTAGGTATAGAGGAATTGAAAGTGACCAATGACCATGTGACGGTAAGAGGGAAGCTGCAATTTACGGTTGCTTATATGACGGAAGGTGAAAACGCTGATATTGCCAGCATGGAGGGCAATATCCCATTTAACGAGCAGGTTTACATGGAAGGATTGGAAAGCGGAGATAATGTACAAGTGAAGTGGGAACTGGAGGACTTAAGCGTCGGCTTGATCAATTCAAGGAAGCTTAGTGTACAGTCGATTATTTCCCTGAACTTATTCTGTGAAGTGGTAAATGATGAAGAAACAGCGGTGGATCTGTATTATGAAGAACCGGTAGAATACCGTCGGAAATCCTTGGAAATCGCTTCGATGGTAATCAAGAAAAAGGACATTTTCAGAGTGAAAGAGGAAGTCGAGGTACCCGGCAGCTTTCCTAATATCGTGGAGATGATCTGGGAAGATATCCAGCCTTGCGAAGTAGAGTTTAAGGTGCTGGATGATAAGATATCCGTACAGGGCGAGGCCAGAGCCTTTTTCCTGTATCGCGGTGAAGGGGAAGATAATGAAATCTGTCACCATGAAACCACCATGCCTTTTTCCGGTGTAATCGACTGCAATGGTTGTAACGAAGGGATGATACCGGAAATCAACTGGATGGTGAGCCAGAGGGAAGTGGAAGTACGGCCGGATTTTGACGGTGAGGACCGTGTAATCACCTTTGAACTGGTGATGGATCTGGATATCTGTGTTTATGAAGAAGACACAGTGGATCTTCTGGCGGATGTGTATGGGGTTTCTAAGGAAGTTACAGCAATGGAAAAAGAGGCGGTTTTCCGTCATTTATTAGGAAGGTGCAGCGGCAAGAGCAAGGTGGGCGAACATCTCACCCTTCCGGAAGGCAGTGCATCGGTGCGTAAGGTATTGCACAGTAATGGACAGATGCAGATTTCCGGGCAGGAAATTGTGGAAAACGGTATTTTGATCCAGGGAACCATGAACTTCCAGATTCTGTATGAAAGTACAGAGGAAAAAGCTCCTTACGGAGTGGCTAAAGCTATTTTTCCCTTCTCTTATACACTGAATGCAGATGATATTTCGGAAAATTGTGTTTACCGGCTGCAAGCCGATATGGAGCAGCTGAATGTGACAGCCATCGATGCCAGAGAACTGGATATAAAAGCGGTGCTGTGCTTTCGCAGCAATGTATACGAGCAGCTGAGAGAAAAGGTAATTGAACAACTGGTGGTATCGGAGCCGGATCTGGATAAACTCGGTAATCTGCCGGGAATAGCGGTTTATATCGTTAAACCGGGAGAGAGTTTGTGGGATATCGGGAAGCGTTATTATGTACCTATCGCCCAGTTGAAGGAAACCAATGATATGATGTCGGAAGAAGTAAAACCCGGCGATAAGATCTTGATCGTAAAAGGGCAGGCGTAAAAACAGGAAGAAACCGTGAGGTTATTCAAAATATGAGAAAAAAGGCCGGGATATGAAAGTCCGGCCTTTTAAGTGTACTATTATAACATTCCGATGTCGGCATTAATCCTGATAGCAGATGGCAAACAGTCCAAATACAGAGGTATCAACGGTAATAGTCTGGTTATCACTGTCGGTATCCGGTAAGAGGATCTTACTGCCTTTGCTGTCAAAACACAGGAGACTGAACTTACGTCCCTCTTTTCGGAGGCTATTGGGGATTCCCAGCACCATCTTTGCAGTGGTGTTCAGCTCCCGGATGGTGGTAACGCTTCCTTGAAGCAGATAGAGATCAGCGTTGATCACTCCGGCCAGCTTGAAACCATCCTGAGCGGCTGTTTCGATGAGCAGGGTTCTGGTCTTGGAGTACGGGGCTTCGCAGACATAATACTTCAGGACAGCACCTTCTTTCTTCTGCGCTGTGGTCAGTCCGGCCGCTGTTTCCAGATCGGCTGCCGGAGTGGTCAGGACACATCCTCTGACAGTACGGCTGTTATAAATCCCCTCTAAGGTGTGTTTGCTAACCGTTCCGTCCTGATGCTTTACTTCATTCACAATCAGGGTGGGTTCCTGCAAAGTGTTCGTTTTCTGCTGAGGTTGATAGGAAGCTTTTTCAGTCGTTGGGGGTTCGGAAGAGGGCTGCTGTGGCTGTGGAGGCTGTGGTCGCTGTGTATCAATTCCTAAAAAGGGGATACCGGCATTGATAAGAGGACTGAAATCACTGATGTAATTGCCACAAAGGTCTAAAGGAGCCATAAGACCGGTAAGGGCGGCAAGAGGACTTGCATCAGTTATATTGTTGCCATTTAAAGTTAAAAGGGTCAAATTACTGAGGGCTGCTATATGACTCGTATCGGTTATATTATTGTCATTTAAATACAAGCATTGCAGATTAGTAAGGGTTGACAGATGACTCGTATGGGTTATATCATTTTTTGATAAAGATAGAAAAACAAGGTTAATAAGGGGTGACAGGGAACTTATATCGGTTATATTGTTGTCGCCTAAAGACAAACTGGTCAGACTGGTGAGTGCTGACAGGGGTCCTACATTGGTTATATTGTTGTCGTCTAAATTTAAACCGTTCAGATTGGTGAGAGTTGCGAGGTGACTCACATCGGTTATATTGTTGTCGTCTAAATTTAAAGTGTTCAGATTGGTGAGAGTTGAGAAGTGACTCACATCGGTTATATTGTTGCCACCTAAACCTAAAGAGGTTAGGCTGGTAAGAGGTGTTAGCAGACTTAGGTCTGTGAAGCCGGTGTCGCTAATATACAATGTTTCCAGGCTGCTCAGTCCGGTAAGAGGGCTGAAATCAGATATCGGGTTGCCGGACAAATCAAGATACGTAAGACCGGATAAGTGCCCCACTCCAGTCAAATCAGATACCGTTAATCCATTGTTTGTATAAGCATTCAAAATAAGCGTAGTTATCTGACTTAACTGAGTATCCTCTACACTACTGGTGACAGTAGTACCGTTGCCAAGCAAAGCCGCAATTTTAGCAGCCAGGTTAGGATCAGGGAAGATGCTTTCGATGGTACCAAGGGGGGTAGCCTGTACCGAAACCGGCGGCTGCAGGATTCCGATAAACATACCGCAGATCAGGGCGCCTAAAGTAAACAGCAGTTTGTGATGATTTCTTTTTTTCATTTAATACTCCTCCTATTTTTGCGTATGTTCGATTTTACCATAAATTCCATACGAAAAACAGTATCCCGGAGTTACCTTTTTGAAAAATTACAAACAATATTTTAATAATATGGATGCTTCAAAAACCTTATCTTTCATTTGAAAAGAAGCCTGTCCCATATATTTATCCGCAATGGCTTTGACGGAGGAGATACCGATGCCTTCGGTGCGGTAATTTCTTTTCCGGGAATAAAAACGGTCTTCCCGGAACTGACAGTTGCCGTCAAAGTGATTGTCCACCAGAATAGCCAGGTAGTTGCCGGTAAAATGCATGTGAACAGAAAGAAAACGGTGTTCCCTGTCACAGTGGAGATTGGCTTCAATGGCATTTTCCAGAAGATTACCGGTGATAATGCAAAGATCCTGATTGGAGATATCCCCAACCGTCTCCGGCAAACGGATAGCCGTGGTTACTTCGATTTGCTCCTTTCCGGCAATGGCGGCATAATAGCTCACCAGGGAAGAAACAGCAAAGTTTTCACATAAAGGAACGTCGCCCGGAAGGGCAGAATAATCAGTTAATCCATCCAGGTAAGCAGCCAGCCGGTCAAGGTTTCCATCGATACAGTGATTTCTAAGGACCCGTAGGTGGTGCTGTAAGTCGTGACGATCCTTTCTGGTTTGGGCAATCTGGTCAGAGAGCTTTTGATAGTGTTCCTGCTGCAGAAACAACTGTGTTTCCATATAGTCTTTTTGCAGTGCCAGGTGCTGTCTTTCCCGGAAGTTTCTGACGGTATCCAAAGTAATGAGGGCGCCCAGAATAAGAATAAAGACAAAGCCGCCGATTTCGGTGGGCCATCCGAAGCGGATGGGTTCATACAGGGGAACCAGCGCATCGGTTCCCAGGGATATCGTATAAATTCCGGCAGCGGCAAACAATGCTCCGGCGTAGGCGTAGTTGCTTTTAACCGACTGAAAAGCACTGTAGAACAGGTAGCATGTCACGGCAATTTTATAAAAATCTACCAGCCGGGAATAAAAAAATACCAGACCGGACAAGCCCAGATCGATCAGGGTCGGGAAAATGAAGGAGGACAGGCAGACCGTGCCGCCTAAAAATAGGATCGCCAATGCTATTTTATTTTCCCGCAGAGGGACGTCTTTTTTCTGGTAAAGGGTGGTACAGATAAGGGTGATGCAAAGCATGGTGCCATAAAAGCAAAAGTCTTCCAGCCGGTACCACAGTCCCACATTGCCGAGGCCAAGGAAATGAACCATAACATAGGAAATACTTCCGGCATAAAGCAGACATAATAATCCGAACCAAAGGGTGTTTTTGCGATCCTGTACCGAAAGACCGGTCCAGAAATAAAAAACACCAATGGTAACAGCCATAAAGAACCGCATGGAGCCCATTAACATTTGGGTATTCATAAGCTTTTGAACTGCCGGTGCCGTTCCGAAGAGCGGAGGATAAACCAGACCGCTGTAATAATGATCGTAATTGGCAGTCTGAAAGATGATTTCAATGTGGTCCGCAGCCTGAAAGGTGATACTGCTGTGGAAAATATGAGCTTGATAAGAGCCATCGGAGGCCGGAGTACCTTCGGTGACTAAATGGCGGCCATTAATAAATAGCCTGTAAGCGGAGAAAATCTCGGGAAGCTCCAGCATATAGGTTTTTTCCTGGGTGCAGCCGGTAAAAACATGAAGCCGGTAGGTGGCTGTGCCGAAGGGGTCTTCCTGGGGATCATCCAGCCCAAAACCACTGTATTGGCCGATGTAGAGATAGGTATCAGGGGTCAGTGTCAGGGCGGTAAAGTCATCAGGAGAAAGCAGCCGGTTCCGGTAGAATTCCCAGCCGTCAATGGGATAGACCAAGAACTGATCATCACCGTTTAAAAGGAGCACACCATTAGAACCCATCGGACCGGGATAGGTATATTTGTTGTCGTAGCGGTAAAGCAAAGCAAATATGATAACCGTAACGGCAGCAGCTATGAAAAAAACAGACAGGGGCTTAAGATAACGTTGCATTAATAATATATTCCTTTATCAGTTCGGCACATTGGCCATGAGTCAGTATGGTATTAGGTACAGGTGCATAACTTTCCGGCAGGATTAAATTAAGACCTTGTTTCCTGGAGAAATCTTCCAACAGACGAAGGGCCTTTTTTTCGGTTATAGGCCGTTTTGAGGCCAAGGGCTTATAGGCCGTTGAAGATCTGGAAAGACTGGCAAGAGCTTGGGAAAAAAGGGCAGTGGAAACAGTGGTGCCGGTGGGGGCATCAACTAACAGACCCCTGGCCTGGACAAAAGTAACAGCAGGGTTCGATGCTTCGGTATTTGGTTTGAGACCCTCCTGTGACAGCGTAAATTGTCCGGATCCTCCAGCTTTAAGGACCATGGCCTGTTGCTTTGAATCATAATAAGAATAAGGCATAATCCGGTTTTCCCCATCCTTATAAAGTAAGAGTGCAGTATCAGTATCCGGGGATGGCACATAGGGAACATATAAAGTAAAGGGCAGGGGCAGTTCGGCAGAAGACGGACTGTCATTCATAATGGAAACATGAAAGGAAGAAGAAGTGCCGGTAACGTTTATTTTCAAAAGTCCATTGCCCTTAAAATTCAATTGTTGTAAAGCGGAAGCAGGAATCAGCAATTTAAGATCACCAACTGCAAAAGGAACCTGCAGCGGGTGTTTTTGAATCAGTGTTTCCAGCTCCCCAGAGGATAAGGCGGCCTCTAATGAAAGGCTTGTCCTTTCTGGTTCAAAAGCTTCTGTTTCGGTGCCGGAAGGAAAATGGTTTTCCGATACGGCCGGAAGGCTTGGCTCAGAATCGGTTTCAGCCACTCTGGGAGGATTGGTAGAATACCCGCTTCCGCCGCGGTCTCCTTCCCAGTCAAGAGAAAAGCTGTCAGCATCATCTAAACGGATGTAAAAGGGCAGTGAGGTACCCTGCAGCAGATTTTGACCGGCAACTTCCACCTTGATACCCAGCCATTCTCCGTAGCTTAAGTTGGAAATAATAATTTCTTCATAACCCATTTGCAGATCTTCGGAAGCGGTAAAATCATACCAGGAATCGCCCAAATCATCAGAGCGATAGACCTTTATATCCCAACGGATGTCAAGCAGTGGAACATAAAGAAATAAGGTGTTTTCCGAAGTGAAAATTTGATCGGAAAAAGCCGGTGTTTTCGGTTCTGATACGGTAACGACAAGCTGTGCCTGCAGATTCTGAGGATTCAGAATCGTTCCCCACTCATCGGAGTAGCTGCACAAGGTACCGGCTATCACATAGGTACCGGGAAGGTCAGCCTGATATGCCGAGGTATCCCAAGTTACGTCTAAATATGCCCGTTGGGTATCATCCTCATCGGCGGTATTTTCAAGCCAGCACCAGCCAACAGAACTCCGCGCCAAAAAATCAAAATAATCATCGATTTCATTTAAGGGAGTGCCGGTTTGTACTTCATATTCCCACATCGGGGCATCGGTCAGAAGCCATTCGGCGGTTGGATTTCCTTCGGCTTGTACGGGCAGAAGATTTTGAAACAAAAAAATAACTGATAGTAAATATGTAAAAATGACTTGCAGACGTCTATTCATGATGGTATTCCCTTTCCTTTTGGATCAAATAATTTAAATATGTCTCACGGATACGTTTGTGGTCGGATTGCCGGATATAAACTATGATTCCGCTTTTCATGGTAAAATCATTATTCATATCCAGAACATGCTCCATGTTGACAATGTACGAACGATGGCAATGCAGGAAAGGAGGAGCCGGGAGAAGTTGGGTAAGTTGTCCGATTCCCATATAGGTATCAATGGTATATGTGCCGAGATGCAATCGGCATTTTTTATTGTCGGCTTCAATATATTCGATCTTTGAAAGCGGAATACGAAGGATCTTCCGCTTGTTTTTGATGATCAGGCATTCTTCCTCCGTATGGGTGGAGGTATCCTGACGGTGTTTTTGCAAATAGCGGCGGATTACTTTATTAATATCCTCCGGCTGAACCGGTTTCAGCAGGTAAGAAAGAGCAAAAACGTCATAACCTTCCAAGGTGTGCTCGCGGCTTACAGTAGTAAAGACAATTTCACAATCCTCATCAATGGTACGAATCATTTGAGCTGCCTGGATTCCGGTGATACCCTTCAGATAGATATCAAAAAAGATAAGATGATACCTGTCAGGAACAAAAGCGGATATCAGTTTTTCACCGCTGTCAAAGAGTTCAATGGAAGAGCCGGGGAAGCTCTTTTTTATATAATCGGACAGCAGCTTGGCATCTTCCGGACAGTCCTCGCAAACGGCAATTTTCAGTTCCATATTTTCCATAGTAATTTTTCCTTTGTCTGTTTATGAATAGATTTTATCACAGTTTCTTTACATTGACATACTATATTTTTTTGTTAATTTAAGGGAAAGAGCAGCTTGATAAGAATTAGATGACCTTTTTGGGTAAAAAGAAACAAAGTAATAATAAATTATTATGCAAAAACACGGAGTTATAGAAATGTCAAGGTGTATTTACTCCCGTTTGGCGGGGAAATGGGGAGTAAAAGGTGATATACAAAAAAAAAAAATCATGATAGTATATATAATGCCCTAATTTTAGTTGTTTTGTTAAGTGCATGGAGAGGAAATGCAGACAATCGTTGTAAAAGCTTTTACATTATTTATGTTTATTGGTATTCTGTCGGCTTTGCTGTGGTTGTATTTTTCCGAAAAACATGAACTTTCGGAAGTTTTCTTCTTCGAGGGTGTAGAACAGGAAGCAGCTTTAATCCGTTACAAGGAGTACACTGCTCTTATTGATACGGTTGAAGAAGGAAACTGCGTCGCACTGATTGACTGGCTGGAGAATTTGAGGGTTGAGAGCCTTGATGCACTGGTGTTGACTCATGACGACGGGAGTCACATCGGAGGCACTGAGGCTGTTTTTCAGCGTTTTGAAGTAAAACAGGTATTTCGCAGTCCCTATTTGACCGGAAGTGATTTGGAGCATTGATCATATTATATTGAAAGGAAACAGGCAATGGCTGAGAAAAAAAACATTTCTGTTGAAGTATCCAGACATGAACTTAAATACTTTATAGATCCGGTTCAGGGGGTAATGCTTACGCAGGCATTGAGAAATGTTTTGCTGGAGGATAAGCACAATGGGCCTGATGGTTACCGAATTCGATCGCTATATTTTGATACCTATGCGGAAACAGACTTTTATCAGAAGATGGACGGCTTTGAAGACCGTAAAAAGCTTCGGCTAAGAACCTACGGTGCCGATGCCTCCAGTGTTAAGCTGGAGATTAAGCGAAAGTATGGGAACGAACAAATTAAAAAAAGCTCTATTATCTCAAGGGAAGATGCCAAACGTCTGATTGATTGTGATTATGAAGTATTGCGAGACTATGATAATAAAACAACACAAATGCAGTATGAGCTGATGCATATCAACCATGTCAGACCGGTGGTGCTGATAGAATATAAAAGAATGGCGTTTATTCACCCCACAAATAACATTCGTATTACGCTGGATACAGACATCCGCTCCAGTGAAACCTGCTTTGACCTATTTGCCGCAGAGCCGGTGCTTACACCGGTGAATGAATTCGGATTTTTCCTCGTGGAGGTAAAATATGATTCTTTTATTATGCGTTGGCTCTCGGAGATACTTGCCCGGTATGAACCGGTGGGAGGTGCTTATAGTAAATATATTAAATCAAGAGGGATATTCGAACGCTATCTGTCATAACTAAGAGATTTTTGATATCCCATAAAAATAATGAAATGAGGTTTACCCTATGAAAGATATGATTTTTAACTTCCTTTATGACAGTACTGCCGCAACTACACCGCTGATGGTGCTGGAAAGTCTTGCCGTAGCATGTGCTTTGGCATTGGTGGTATTTGTAACATATCGGGTTACATTCAGTGGTGTTGTTTACAGTGCGCGGTTTAATATTTCTTTGGTGATGCTTACGCTGATATCGACAGTGGTAATGAACATTATCGCCAACAGTGTGGCTCTGTCTCTGGGTATGGTTGGTGCCCTGTCAATTGTACGTTTCCGTACAGCAGTCAAGGATCCCCGTGATACGGCTTACATATTCTGGGCAATAAGCATTGGTCTGGGTACCGGCTCCCAAAGCTATTATATTGTTGCTATCGGTACCATAATGATTGCGGTGCTGACGGTATTGTTCAGCTTTGGTATTCAGGGGGATGACAAGTATCTGATCATTGTCCGCGGTGAAATTGATACTATGGATTTAAATGAAGTCCGTGCTATTCTTTTTGCGTCCTACCGGGCCGGTAAGCTGCGGGCTGAAACAGTGACCGGTTCTTATGTTGAGGTTGTTTATCAAGTGAAGCTTAGACGGGATTCGGATGTGACCAGCTATGAAAAACTACATGCTGTTAAAGGGGTAAGCTATGTAAATCTGGTATCGCAGAGCGGGGAGACTTTGGGCTGATGAAGAATATCATCAAAGTATTATTTATTATGGTTATGCTGGTCATAGCCGGTGCAGGTGCCTGGGCATTTTATGAAGATAATGAAGATACTGAGAGGATAATTACCGAACCGGTACGCCGAGATGGCTGTACCTGTCCTTTGGATCGAAACCTTCCGATCTTTTTCATCAATACCGCCGGACAGGATATTAATACAGTACCCGAACGTATGGTCATCACGGATTATAAAACCGAGGTACTTTTATGGGAACCAAGCCCCCGGTATCGGGTTATGCTTACGCTGTATGAACCGGGTGAGTACGGCTATACCTGCATATGCGGGGGAGAGGAACCGTCCTTTTCACAGGAGGTCACCATCAGTTTACGTGGGCAGTCCACATTGGGTTATGAAAAGAAACAGTATTCATTGACCCTTGAAGATGATGAATATAATGACCAGCCACGGTCACTGCTGGGGATGCCCAAGCACCATCAGTGGGTGCTCAATGCATCCTATGTCGACAAGAGTTTGCTTCGTAACGCTTTGGCATATACGATGGCTGGAGAAATTATGGAATATGCCCCCCGTTTTGAATTTTGTGAGGTGTTGATGAACACAGGGGATACACCGCTGTCTTTTGATGATGACTATTTGGGTGTCTATCTTTTGATGGAGAAAATCAAGCGTTCGCCCAAACGCGTTTCCATCAAGAAGGTGGATGAGCGATATGGAGATACAAGTTTTATTATTGCCCGGGATAAGTTTAAGAGTGATGATGCGCTCCTTCACACCGACTGGGGTGCATTGGAGGACGATTTCATCATGGGCTATGACGGGCGGGTCCGTTTCCGGACGGTTCTGACCTGCAGTTATCCGGACTTAAATCAGTTGCCGGAGTATTCGAAGCGCATTGAGAGCTATGTTAACGATTTTGAGTATGCTTTAGGTTCCAAGAATTTTGAAGATCGCAGTACGGGATACCGCAACTATATTGACGTGGATTCCTTTGTGGAATTTGCAATGATCAATGAGGTTCTTAAAAATACAGACGGCGGTGAAGCCAGTACTTATTTTTACAAGGATCTGGGTGGGAAAATGAAAGCCGGGCCGGTTTGGGACTTTGATCTGACACTGGGCAACCTGGCATCATGGGAAACAGAGAATGCAGCAGTCCAGGATCCTACAGGCATGCGCATCACTAATGTTGCCTGGTTTTCCCGGTTATTTCAGGACCCTTATTTTTCCGGGAAGTTTAATTATTCTTACAAGCGGCTGCGCAGCAGTTCATGGACCAATGAAGAAATGGCCGATCTGATCAGTGACTTGCAGGAACGCCTTGGACCTGCCGCTGAGCGAAATACCAAACGATGGTATTCCGGCCCGAAATCTGATTTTGATTATCAGCGCGAGGTGGATGATTTGCGCGAATTTATCCGCCTGCGTATGGAATGGATGGATCGCAACATTCATCTGGTCTATAGACTCAAGCAGAATGATCAGTAGTTAAATGTTGTACAGAATGGAGTTTTTGAATGAATATCCGCAAATATATGTTTTTTTCAATCCTTTTTCTTATTTTTCTTGGGTTGATGATTATAATCGCATATCGGCAATATTATTCGGTTGTTGTGGGGCATGATCTTCCGGTTATGGAAATGCAAGACGATATTTCACGTCGTGCCCGTGTTTCGGAGGGCGGTATTCAAATAATTGTCAATGGTAAATGGGAGGATTTTGAAATACGGGGAATTCAATTGTCTTCCTTTAAGCCCGGTTATATCCGTAACCGGAGCAGTGTTCCGAAAGAAGATGTTATAGAGTGGCTTGAAGCGATCGCTCTTTTGGGAGTAAATACCATTCAGATTCCGTATTTGCAGCCACCTGCTTTTTACGATGCCATATTTGAGTTTAATCTAAGCCATAAGGAACCTTTGTACATCATTCACAGTGTTCCGATTGATGGCGAGGCGGCAATGGTGTTTTACAATGCCTACCAGCCTGAAGTAGTCGATAATATCCGCGCTGATATGCGCAATACGGTAGATGCATTACACGGGCGTGCCGCAATACTTGATAATCAGCGACATCACGCCGGACTGTATCTTAAGGATGTTTCGGCGTATGTAATCGGTTATATTATCGGTGATCAGACCAGCGCAGGGGTGGTAACGTTAACAAATCAACGCTTCGCAACAACCAGAGATTATACAGGAACCTATTATGCAGTTCAGGACGTTACGCCTTTTGAGTGTTTTGTTGCAGAAAATCTGGACTATATATGTAATTATGAAATAGAAAACTATGGTACCCTTAGTCTTTATTCGTATTTATCGTCACCCGAAACAGACCCTGTTGAGCATCGTAATGAATCAAATGCTTCCCGTGGTGCCGGATTTGACTTGGATAATATCAGATACTTAAAGCCGGATATGCAAAATCTCATTGCATGCTACAGCGTTCATCCCAACAGTCCGGTTTTTATGGACTACGATTTGGTTGATAATCCTGAGCGGCGGAATCCTGATGAGCCCAGTGCTTATCAGATTTACCTGGAACGGCTTGTGGAGCACCACGATTTGCCGGTATTCGTCACCGGTGTGGGTATTCCCGCATCACGAGGTGTTTCTCATATAGATTTGGATGATGGGTATGATCGTGGCGGACACAATGAAGAAAAACAGGGGGAACTGCTGGTAAACCTCTTAGAAGATATCAAAGGGGTCGGCTGCCGGGGGGTAGTGATTCAGTCCTTCCAGGATGAATGGTTATTGCATTCCACTCACAACACAAAAGAGTTTGATGATCCGGAAAGTGCATACAGTTGGCAGGATGTTCAATCCAGTGACAAGTGCTTTGGTTTACTGGAATTTATACCGGGCGAGAATGCGCCTGTTTGTGTAGTGGACGGGGATGCTTCGGAATGGGTTGATGCTCCTTTGTATGAGAGCAATGGAATTCGCTTCACAGTTAACAGTGATAATACATATTTATATTTAATGGCAGAGATACCCGACTTTAGTTTGCGTGATGATACGCTGTCGATTGCCCTGGATGTCACCCCTAAAAGTGGTGCCAGCCGTTGGGAAGAACAGAATCTTGACCTGCCGTTTCCGGCAGATTTTATTGTGAACCTTCATGGCTACAACGAATCCCGGATTGTCGTGCAAAGCCGCTATAATCTTTTTCGATATAGATTTGCATATTACAGTCATATACAAGCCAGACAAACGGAAGTTCCGGCAGCGGATGAACCTGTTTTTTCTGCAATCTACCAAATTAACAGGTACAATGTGATATTGCAGGATACAAATCAACCATTGCCGATTATTTATCACGAGACCGGTCAGCTTATCCATGGAACGGCTAACGTGGATGACACGGAGTACAACTCACTGACCGATTTTTGTAAGGATCAAGTGCTGGAAGTGCGTATTCCCTGGTCGCTCATTAACGTGCGTGACCCGGTACGCCGTGCAATACAGCCGGATTTTTTCATGGAGGGCATTGGCGATGAAATCCGGATCCGCAATATCAGAATCGGGTTTGTATATCGCCCTCAGGACGGCGACCAGGTGAGCAGTGGAGCGCTATCCTATAATCTGCCCAATTTGAGCAATACAAAGTATCATTCACGATTACGAACATCAGCATATATACTTAAGGAATATTGGAACCGCAATAAAAAACAGGAGGCATCTTAATGGAATTAATTATTATTTACATCTCGTTTGTGACTATTATTTGTATGGTGCTCATCGTCGGGATGTATTTTGCAAACTCGATGGTTAACCGTAATCTGCACAGGCGGCGTCTGGATAAGCGGATGCAGGTCATCAGGCAACTGTTTGATGAGCATATTGCTCAGCCGAATCCGGCCGATTTGAGTCAAAGCGAAATTGATAAAATGCGTAAATTGGCGCTATCTCGTATCGGTTTGGAGGCTTTTACCAGGTATTACAGCGAATATACTTCACAAAACGGCTTTGACAAAGCGCAGCTTTACGCCGCCCGCATTGTGGATTATAAAATACTGATGAAAAACTATATTGTTCGTAATAAGTATCGGGCCAGTTATATTTTGTACCTGTTTGCGGAGTATCGTCTGCATAGCCCGGAAACGGATCGGATGGCTATCGAGGGCTTGAGCGATAAATCTTTTTACACCCGCAATAACGCCCTGAATGTGATTAAGAACACGGGCAGTGTTCCGCTTGCTATTAATGCACTCAAGGTTGTGAGTGCCGGTGAGCGTTATTACAATGGAAAGATGATAATTGATTTTTTTGATACATTTACCGGTGACAGGGATGACTTATCGATGGAGCTTTTAAAAAATTTTGATTTTTCAGCATATTTATCCAACGGTTGATTCCGACGTACTTTACCAACCAGAAAACCAATACGGAGCCTGTACAGGATTTAATGCTGCAATGTCTGAAGAGCGAAGATAAAGATTTGATTATTAGTGCCAGTAAGTATTTTGGCTGGGTGACTAATGACAAGGCAGGCGAAGTCCTTCTTCGTAATTTGGATCATTCTGACTGGGAGGTGCGCGCTCTCAGTGCCCGCGTCAGTCAGCGCGGATACGAAAGTCCGCAGCTTTTGAATGTTTTGGAGCAGCACCTTGCGGACAGCAACTGGTTTGTACGGATGAACAGTGCCTATGCGTTTCTGTTTATGGTAAAGGATGATGAGCGTGTAAAACGCATTCTGGACGGCAAGGATAAGTATGCTCGCGAAATGATTATTTATGTCATGTTTGTAAAAGGCATGATTGATTATAACGAGTATGTTAAGATGACGGCAGAACCGGTTGTTTAGGGAGGAAGATTATGGAAAGAGCAATATATATAATTAACTATTTCTTTTTTATATACATGTTTGTTTATGCAATTATATTCTTTATGTCCACGATAGTGGCATCTCTGAATATGGATGACTTTTCGGTGCGTAAAAAGCACATGAGTTATGCCATGCTTTCTAACAAGGGTAATTATGTTCCGATTTCGATATTGGTTCCGGCCTATAATGAGGAAGTCACTATTATTGATACCATTGAGTCACTTTTAAATCTTGAGTACCCGGAATATGAGATTATTGTTGTAAATGACGGGTCAAAGGATAATACAGCCCAAGCGGTAATTGACCACTACAAGCTACAGCGCGTTGCCCGGCCGGTGCGGCTTTTGGTACCATGTCATCCGTTGGAAAGTGTGTATGAAAACAATAACAAGGTCCGTATCGTCCTGGTTAATAAAGACAATGGCGGTAAAGCAGATGCTCTGAATATGGGAATTAATGTAAGCAGGTTCCCGCTTTTTGTCTGTATGGATGCAGATTCTTTGCTTCAATCCGATGCTCTGACTAAAATTGTTGAGGCCTTTTTAGAGGACGACAGCACGATTGCGGTAGGCGGTAATATTAAAGTGGCAAACACAACTGTGCTGGAAAAGGGCCATGTTGTGGAGCAGCGTACCCCTAAAAAATTAATGATCATTTTTCAGACGATTGAGTACCTGCGCGTATTTTTGGCATCCCGTGTGGCTTTCAATACCATCAATGCCAATCTGATTGTTTCCGGAGCCTTTGGTATGTACTCCAAAAAAGCGGCTATTAATGTAGGCGGCTACACTGTAGGAGTTATCGGCGAAGATATGGAACTGATTGTTAAGATGCATGCATTCTATCGAAAAAATAAAGAACCCTACCGAATTTCATATGTACCGGATGCGGTATGCTGGACACAGGTACCGGAAAAGCTGAGCGTTTTAAAAAATCAGCGCCGCCGCTGGCATGTTGGCATGGGTCAAAGCCTGAAGGGCCATACTTTTATGCTCTTAAATCCCAAGTATGGTACAGTGGGAATGATAGCATATCCTTATTTCCTGCTATTTGAGTATGTAACGCCGCTTTTGGATATTCTCGGTATTGTCAGTATTGGAGTGTCCTTTGCATTTGGTTTGCTGAACAGGAGATTCTTTATTGTTTACTTGCTGGTATATATGGGATATAGTATGATTGTATCGATGGTTTCCATATTACTTGAAAAGTATATCTTTTCCGATACAATGAAGAAACATATGATGTTTAAGCTTCTGTTTTTTGCAATTTTGGAATCATTTGGGTTTAGACAGTTGATGTCCGTATTCCGTTTTGGAGCATTTTTCAGTCCCAGAAGAAAACAGTGGGGGGATATGGAGCGGACGAAGCAGGCACAGCGCAGCGACACAGGAAACGCTTAAGGATTTGGAATGATGAAATGGATTTATGCAGCAATTATTATGACATTTCTGCTGGCATCCGGTTGTGCACAGACACCGATGCCGGCTGCGGATTATGAATTACAACCGACACCGCAACCGACACTGCAGCCGACACCGGTGCCGGCTGTTCCCTTTACAGGTAATCAGGAGAATGGTATCCGTACTAATGCAAGAACATATGGCATGGACTTCTGGTTTTACCATGGAGGGAATTGGAAGGAAGATACCCTGCGAGGCGTTAACATCGGTGTAACTTTGCCGGGGCAGGTGACAAAAACCGGGGATATTCCCTACAATGCTTATATGGCTTGGTTTAAGCAGATTTCAGAGATGAATGCCAACTGCATTCGGGTGTATTCCAAACAGAATCCGGCTTTCTATTCGGCTCTGGCAGATTATAACAGAGAGGCGGCCTGTCCCCTTTGGCTATACCAGGGGGTGTGGATTGAACAAGAGGATGCACTGGATAAGAAGACAGTAGCCAGAGCCCTTGAATGTGCAAGGGATTTGGTGGAGGTGGTTCATGGTTCAGGTAAGGCAAAGGGCTATATTTCCGATGTGTCTGAATGGCTGGGTGGTTGGATCATCGGTTCGGAGTGGTCGGCAAGCTATATTGCGGCAACCAATAAGAAGGCGACAGCATCTTATGAGGGAACCTATCTGTTCACTGAGGAGGGAGCCCCGGCCTTCGAGAGCAATCTTTGTGCCATCGGGGATGGTCTTTTAGCATATGAAACGAAAGAATATAAGGTACAGGCTCCGGTTGCATTTATAAACTGGTCCACTACTGATGTGCTGGAACACCCCTCGGAAGCGGATCCTTTTGAAGATGCCGAAAGTTTTGATATGGAATTGATTTTATCGGCAGATGCCAATCAGGCCGGTCTGTTTGCACTATATCATGTGTATCCAACCTACCCTGAGTTTATTTCGCAGGAAGCGGAAAAGGATGGTTTTGCCGAATACCTGGGCAAGTTGGTTGAAGAGCACACCATGCCGGTAGTCATCGGAGAATATGGAGCAAGTTCCTCCCGAGGTATGTCACACCGCTCTCAGGACGGACTTTATTCACAAGGGGGACTCAACGAACAGGAGCAGAGCAGAGAGTGTGCAGCACTGACCCATGCAATCTTCCGGTCCGGGATGAAGGGTGCAATGTTGTTTTCCTGGCAGGATGAATGGTTTAAAGATGTGTGGAATGTCAGTAAGAACACCATTCCTTTACGGAATAATTACTGGTATAATGCCCAAAACAGTGAGCAATCCTACGGCTTGTTAGGCGTGTTTCCCCATGAGGACAGGCCTCCGGTTTACATTGACGGAGAAATCGCTGAGTGGTCGGAGGAGCATATGCTTTACAGATTTGAGGAAGGCGAATTGTATGTGCAGTATGATGAAGGTTATTTATATCTGATGTTTAAAGCGATCGATATTGCGGCATGGAGCAGGCCGATGTACTTTCCCATCAGCTTTGATGAAAAGACTGGACTGACATCTATTGGCGGAGGTACAGAATTCGACCGGAAAACCCAATTCGTGATTGAAGTCAGGGATGATACGGTACGACTGCTTGTCAGTGCAACCCATGACAGCTTTGCCAGCCAATATGGCGGTTCGCTCACAGACGGCACCTTCCATCCGATATATCAGTATCTGCGGGGGGCATATACCAGACCGGATACCGGTGAAGAGATTCCCATGGATGTTGTGGAAACCGGTCTTTTAAGAAGCGGGATAACCAATCCTTATGCTCAAAATTATGATTCGCTGGCAGATTATTATCGTGATGATGACTTCCTTGAAATACGTTTGCCATGGATGCTGATCGGATACATGGATCCTTCTGAGGGAAGAGTGATGTATCCGGCCGCACAGAAAGATGCTAAAGGCGGAAAGAAAGTCGAAGGTCTTTATATCGGCTTCGGTTTGGAAGGAGCCGCAATTCCTTTAGTCGGTTATGAAATCAAACCATGGGGAAATACGGTTACTTTCCATGAGCGGTTGAAACAGAGCTATTATGAAATGCAAGAAGTGTTTGGTCAGTATGATTTGAATTAAGAATATGGTGAAATATTAAAAACGGATGTTAATGCCTGAGTGCATTAACATCCGTATATGCTTTTGCTAAAAAAATAATTATGCGATGCCGGCATCGGTTTTCAGCTTATCAAAGCCTTTCATAACCGCATCATAGGTCTTCTGGGAAATATCGGGAAGCTTCCCGCCCCAGGTCTTTTCAGCTGCCTTAAAGCCTTTTTCAAAGGCTGAACGCATTTCTTCGATTTTTTTGGGATCACCGCCGGTCAGTGCCGTAGCAAAATCCAGAATCCGCGACGAGGTCTGGGAAACACCCCAATAGCCGTCTTCGGCAATATCGGCCTGAGCCTGTGATTTGGTGGCGGCATCAACAGTGAAATTTCCGCTGCTTAAGGTGCTCCAGATATCATTGGCTTTGCCGTAGGTTTTGGCCTGTCCGTTCATCATCTTGTGAACCAGATCCATTAGCTGCGATTTGTTTTTATCAGTCTCAGCTTTTAATTTGGCAACGGTTGCCGCATCCGGTTTGTATTTGGTTTTGGCAGCAGCCTTTTTGGCATCGGCTGAAGGCTCATAAACCACTCCACTGGTGTTTTCTGCGGTTTTGGCAGTTGTTTCGGTTTTCTGATCATCATTCTTTGTGTTAGCTTGGTAAGTACTGTAGCTTTGGGTGTCAACCCCACTTGTAACTCCGTTTACGCTCATTTTTAACCCTCCTTGGTTGATGAATAGTATAATTCAATATGTTTATCGGTTAAATCAGACTGGAACTTAATAGCAGGATTGCTTTTTTTTGAAATATTCTTTATAATCTATTTATAGGAAATTGTATACAGTATACGATAACAAAAGCAGAAGGAAAAGCCAATGGAACAAGTTGTAAGAAAGGCATATGCCAAGATTAATCTGGGCCTGGATGTGATTCGCAGACGTCCGGACGGATATCACGAAGTGAAGATGATTATGCAGACTGTTAATTTATATGATGAACTCTTATTTAAAAAGGAAACAGAGCCGGGAATTCGGATAGTTACTGAGTGTGCCGAAATACCGACAGATCAAAATAATCTCATTTATAAGGCCGCCGCTGCTGTGATGGAGCGGTACCCACAGCCAGTCGGAGTGACCATCACCCTGAAAAAACAGATTCCCATTGCCGCCGGTATGGCTGGCGGAAGTACTGACGGAGCGGCAGTGTTCCATGGCTTGAATGAGCTCTTTGAATTATCGATGACAGTGGAAGAAATGTGTGAAATGGGTGTGAAAATCGGTGCGGATGTGCCTTACTGTATTATCGGCGGAACAGCCCTTTCGGAAGGAATCGGTGAAAAACTGACGCCTTTGCCGGTACCGCCGGAGTGCTATGTACTGATTGTGAAACCGGCCATTAGTGTATCCACAAAATTTGTGTATGAAAATCTGCATGCCGATAAATTAAAATATCATCCCGATATTGAAGGAATGGTAAAAGCTCTTTGGGAAAAGGACTTGTCCGGGATTACCGAACGAATGGAAAATGTTCTGGAAACTGTGACTATAAAGGAGTATCCGGTGATCCGGGAGATTAAGGTACAGATGTTGGCA
Organism: Lachnospiraceae bacterium; assembly: GCA_031556725.1. Classification (GTDB taxonomy): domain Bacteria; phylum Bacillota; class Clostridia; order Lachnospirales; family Lachnospiraceae; genus UBA935. The sequence goes on from JAVBSL010000017.1 coordinate 80,067, forward strand.
CTGGGAGCCGAAAATGCCCTGATGAGCGGCAGCGGCCCCACCGTATTCGGAATATTTGCCGAAAAGGAACAGGCGAAACAGGCCTATGGCAAGTTAAAGCAGATGAGGACTGAAAAAGAAATATTTTTGACCACTTTTGTATAAGCTGTTAAAAAGGAGGCGCATGCATGGATGAACCTTTACGAGTAGAAATGGATGAATTTCTCCCATTACGGGATGTTGTTTTTAATACGTTACGCAAGGCAATTCTGACCGGACGCCTGAAACCGGGAGAGCGGCTGATGGAGATTCATCTGGCCAATCAACTGGGAGTCAGCCGGACACCCATTCGTGAAGCCATCCGTAAATTGGAGCTGGAAGGTCTGGTCACCATGGTTCCGAGGCGTGGGGCGGAAGTGGCCGGAATGACGGAGAAAAGCATGCAGGATGTGCTGGAAGTTCGAAGGAGTCTGGATGTACTCAGTGTGGAACTGGCCTGTGAGCGAATTACCGAACAGGAGCTGGAAAAGCTGAAATTGGCTTGTGATGAGTTTGCCAAGGCAACCAGAACCGGAAATGCAACCATTATGGCTAAAGCCGATGTGGACTTTCATGATATTATTGTGGAAGCCACAAGAAATCTGCGTTTAAAACAGTTGATCAATAATCTGGCGGAACAGATGTATCGCTATCGCTTTGTCTATCTGCAGGATGACATTCGGCATGATATGCTGGTGGCAGAACATGAAGCAATCTATAACAGCATCTGGGAAAGAGAAAAGGAAGCAGCCGCCCAGGCAGCAAAGGTTCACATTGATAATCAGGAAATATCCATAATAGAGCATATTAAGACTGAAAACGAAAAAGTATAAAATTTTCCAATCAGGCCATACTCCTAAGAGAAAAGGAGTCAGGCATGAAAAAAATTTTGGAGACAGGCATGATGATTGCCGCAGCATATGGGTTTTTTGGATTTATTTATCCTGAATTATGCTTAATTGAGGATACTTGTAAGGTGGTTGTAGAAAAGGAAAAAGATGATATCGCCGGAGCAGTGGAGAAAGGTGACTTGCTTAGGGAAATCAGCAATGTGCCCCCTGAAAAAATCCGTATAAAAAGCCGATTGCTGGAATACTTATGTGAAATAGAATGAAGATTTGAATACTTGAAAGGGACTATATGATGACAGACAGAGAAGCTCCTATCGGGGTTTTTGATTCGGGAATCGGGGGATTGACGGTAGTAAAAGAAATCATGAATCAGATACCCAATGAAAAGATTATATATTTTGGAGATACAGCAAGGGTACCCTACGGTAATAAATCGAAGGAAACCGTTACCAGATACTCCAGACAAATTGTTCGTTTTCTAGAGACCAACGGCGTAAAGGCCATTGTCGTTGCCTGCAATACAGCCAGTGCATTTGCGTTGGATGAGTTGGAGAAGAAATCAGAGATTCCCATGATCGGGGTGGTGAAGCCTGGTGCTAAGGTAGCAGCCGAGGCCACCAGAAACGGTAAAATCGGTATTATCGGCACGGAAGGAACGGTTTCCAGCGGACTATATACCGAATACATACAAAACTTGAACAACAAAGCAGAAGTAATCGGCAAAGCCTGTCCCTTATTTGTTCCCCTGGTAGAGGAAGGCTTATTGGAGGATCCGGTAACCGATGAAATCGCCAAGCGATATCTGAATGAGTTGATAGACATCGATATCGATACTTTGATCTTGGGTTGTACCCATTATCCGCTGATCCGTACCACAGTAGGAAAGATTATGGGAAAACAAGTGAAACTGGTCAATCCGGCTTATGAAACCGCCAGAGAACTGAAGGAAATGCTTACCGAAAATAATCTTTTGAACCAAAGGGAAGCTGGTTTGGGAGATGACAAATACCGCTTTTATGTAAGTGATGGTGCAGAAAAGTTCAAGCGGTTTGCCAATTCCATTATAAAATACGGCATCCTGTCGGCTAAAACCATAAATATAGAGGAGTTCTAAAAAAATGACAAAAGAAGTGCTGCTTTCATTAAGAGGCTTGCAGTATCAGGCGGGAGAAGATAATGACGAAATCGAAACCATTACGCCCGCCGAATATTACAATAAAAACGGCAATCATTATATTCTGTATGATGAAGTGACGGAAGGATCCGAGGAACTGATTAAGAATATCATCAAGTTTCGGGAGGATTATCTGGAGGTCACCAAAAGAGGAATCGTCAACGTTCATATGGTATTTGAAGAAAAGAAAAAGAATATTACCAATTATGTAACACCATACGGTGAGATCATTGTCGGGGTTGATACCGGAAGGGTACATATGACCGAGGAAGAAGAAAGGATTCTGGTGCAGGTAGAATATGCGTTAGATGTAAATTATGTACATATGGCGGACTGCACTATTAATGTGGATGTCAGGACAAAAGGGCACGGCGGCTTTACACTGCAAAATTAAAAATGCGCCATAACGGCGCATTTTGTTGTTCATAATTTTATTGCTAAAATAAAACTAACGAAGGGGTTTGGCTCCGGCTTTTTCCTGAACCTTTTCCAAGGTACGTTTAAAAAAGTTTTTCTTCTTGGCCGGACCGGTGGTGACTTTGCCATGCAGTCCCTTAACCTCGGTGATATAGATACCGCTGACAACGGCTTTTACTTCTTTCTTTACCGGAACGGAATCATATATTTTTTCATCGCATACCAGTGACATTACCTGAGGACCGACTTTAGCCTTCACGATAGGAAGCTTAGAACCGCGAAGCAGCTTGGGGGTTTGGTCGATAACTACCTGAGGAAGTCCCGACTCTTTCATTTTCATCCGTTTCTTATCAATAATCAGCATCGATACGGTTTGTTTCATAGCATCTAACTGCTCTTTTTGGGCATCCTGTTTCTTTTGTGCCCGTTTTCCCAGAAAATACAGTACGACCAGTGCAATGGTAAGAACGGCCAGAACTATAATCATGATTAAAAGTGGTGTGCTCACGGTGAACCTCCTTATTCCCAAAGGAAATATATATTTTATATGCAGAAATAATTCTAACATTCTTTTTCCAAATAGGCAAGCGTTTCATTGAATTACGTGGGGGATTGGTATATAATTAAAAAAGGTTTTACGGAGGCCGTCAAGATGGAAGCGATATTAAGGGATATACAGTTGGTTATACTCTTTATTTGGAATAATCTGCTGTTTTTTAACATCATATTTGCAATTGTTATCGTCTTTTTTCAGCGCAAAGACCCAAAGTCAGTGTGGGCGTGGCTGCTGATTCTTTATTTTGTGCCTATTGCCGGTTTTGTTTTCTATCTGCTGATCGGAAAGGACATGCATAAACAGAAAATTTTCCGGACCAAAGAGATTGAAGACCGGCTGAACAATGCCATCCGTAAGCAGGAATACAGTATAAAAAATAAAGAAATACCTCATCCAAACGAAGTGATAGGTCAATATGAAGATTTGGTACTGTTTAATCTGGAAGCATCGGGGGCAATACTGACTTCCGGAAATGACGTTATATTTTACACAGATGGAAAAGAAAAGTTTCAAAGTCTTATGGAAGATATGAAAAAGGCAAAAGAGACTATTCATGTGCAATACTATATTATTCGTAACGATAAAGTGTTTGGTGATATTTGCGAAGTGTTGAAGCAAAAGGCGGCTGAAGGCGTGGAAGTCCGGATTTTATATGATGCAATGGGCTGCCGGGGAATGAAGAAAAAGTATTGGAAGAAACTGCGTGCAGCCGGTATCCGGACGGCAGAATTTTTCCCGGCCCTGTTAGGCCCGCTGCATCTGCGTATCAATTACCGCAACCATCGAAAAATCGTAGTAATCGATGGAAAAATCGGTTATGTAGGCGGTTTTAATGTGGGTAAAGAATATATTGGTGAAAGCCCCAGGTTTGGTTATTGGCGGGATACCCATCTGCGCATCGAAGGGGAAGCCGTACAGGCATTGCAGGTACGATTCATGCTGGATTGGAATTATGCCGCAAAAAACAACTATATTTCATTGGAACGTTATTTAGCCGGAGTGAAATATTCGGAAAAGGGCCGGTGCGATGTCCAGATTGTAGCCAGTGGTCCGGACTCCAGCCTGCAAAACATCCGGGATAATTACCTGCGCCTGATAGCAAAGGCCAGGAAGTCTATTTTTATCCAGACCCCTTATTTTATTCCCGATGAGGCTATTTTATCGGCCTTGAATATTGCCATTTACTCCGGTATTGAGGTTAATATTATGATTCCCTGCAAGCCGGATCATCCCTTTGTATATTGGGCAACTTATTCCTATATTGGAACATTGGTTATGACTGGCGCAAAATGTTATACCTATAATGAAGGATTTCTACACAGCAAGGTGATGGTAGTGGACGAAGAGGTAATCTGCTGTGGAACAGCCAACATGGATATCCGCAGCTTTGCGTTGAATTTTGAAGTAAATGCGACGATATATAATCGGGAAAAAGCCAGTGAGATGACCAGAGTATTTAAGGAAGATTTGGAACAGTGCAGCCGTATTTCCAAAGAAAAGTATCTGGGGCGCTCTTTAAAGGTCCGGTTTAAGGAACAAATTAGCCGAACGCTATCCCCATTATTGTGAATTTTTTATGAAAAGTCTTTATTTACGGTTCGAATTGTGGTATAAAGATTAGAGTGTGTGGTAGACAAAGCTGCACCCAAAAGGAGATTATGATGAAAAAAAGTGCAGTATTGCTATTGGTATCAGCAATGGTCGCAGGAGCGTTAAGCGGCTGTGGTAAAGCTGATGATGCAAAGTATCTGAAAGATATTAAGGTGGATAAATATGTGACCCTGGGTCAATATAAAGGAATTGAAGTATCTTTAACAGATGTGGAAGTTACCGATGAGGAAGTAGAGACAAATATTACCAATATTCTGGCCAATAATCCCATGCCGGTAGCAGTGACCGGAGCAGCCGAGGCAGGCCATGAGGTAAACATTGATTATGTTGGCAAAAAAGATGGTGTGGAATTTGAGGGAGGAACCGCCGAAGGCACCACCGTTGTGCTTGGTTCCACCGGCTTTATCGAAGACTTGGATAAAGGCATGATCGGCATGAAAGCTGGAGAAGTAAAGGATATTCCCGTAACCTTTCCGGAAGGCTATCATAATCCGGATCTGGCCGGACAACCGGCAGTGTTTACGGTAACCATGCACAGTGTTACCAGCTATCCGGAAGCAAAATTGACCGATGAATATGTATCCTGGCTGACCATGGAAGAGCAGACCAATGTTGCAGGGTTTAAAACCTATTTAAAAGAAGCTATAACAGAAAATGCTCAGGCTGCTTATGATAATGAAAAATTTAGTCTGGTAGCAGAGGCAGTTATAGGAAACTGTACTTTTAAGAAGCTGCCCCAGGGATTAGTGGGAAGAATGCAAGAGGCAATAACCAACAATATCACAGCATATGCTTCCATGTATGGTATGGATATGGGTACTTATTTATTGAATATGCAAGCAATGACAGCAGATCAGAATGCGGAAGAGGTTGTTGCCGGCATGGCAGAAGAAAGCGCTAAGAACTATTTGGCTTACCAGGCGATCGCCAATGCAGAAAACATGAGTGTTACTGATGAGGAAGTGGCAGAGGAGATTGTGAAACTGGCAGAAAGCGCTGGGGTTACAGTGGAAGAATATGAAGCAACACTGGATAAAGACGGCTATAAAGAATACTTGATGATTGAAAAAGTATCACAGTTTTTAATAGATAATGCGGTGGTCAACAATCAGTAGAGGGAACCATGAAAAGAAATGCTGTAAGGAAATTGGCATTATGTTTCGCATTAATAGTGACTTGTTTAGTGGTAGTACCGGTAGGGGCTACCACTATTTCAGATTTACAGAAAGAACAAAAAGAATTACAGGAAAAGCAAAAAGAGGTTAAAAAGCAACAGGAAGAAGAACAAAAGAAGCTGAATAATATCGGAGGGCAGATCTCCGGTCTGGAAGGACAGGCTGATGTACTGGGTGAGGAGATGGAAGAACTCGATGAGAACCTGGTGGTTATTTTGGCCAGTGTGGAGATGATTACTCAGGATATCGCAGATAAAGAAGAAGCTATCGCAGAAACCACGATACTATATGAAGAGGCAAAAGCGACGGAAGAAGCTCAATATGAATCCATGAAATTGCGGATTAAATTCATGTATGAACAAGGGGATGTTTCCTTTTTGCAACTTTTCTTAAACAGTACCGGCTTTTCGGATATGCTGAACAAAGCCGAATATGTGGAAAAGTTATACGAATATGATCGCAGGATGTTGGAAGAATATCAGGCCGCCAGAGCGGAAACACTAGCTATCAAGGAGCAGCTGGAGGAAGAAAAAGCCGAGTTAGAGGCACAGCAGCATGAATTAGAAGAAGAAAAAGCAGAACTGGAAACATTATTGGCTGAAAAGAAAGCGCAGTTTGAAGATTATGAAGTTAAGATAGCGCAAGCCAAACAGCAGGCAGCGGTTTATCAGGCTAATATTAAGAAGCAGAATGAACAGATCCGTAAATTGCAGAAGGAGGAAGCTGATAAGAAAACTGCCGAAATTGCCGCAGTTAAAGCAGCGGAAGCGGCCAGAAAAGCAGCAGAGGCAGCAGCAAATAGTTCGTCAGGCGGAGGGCAAAGCAGTGGTGGCAGTCAGAATAGCGGCGGAGGCAGCAGGAATTATGCATCTGCGGGAAGCTTTAGCGGTTCTACGGGACAGCAGATTGCCAGTTATGCTTGTCAATTTGTCGGTAATCCTTACGTGCCGGGAGGAACCAGCTTAACCGATGGTGCGGACTGTTCCGGATTTGTATGGCGGGTGTATAAGGATCATGGATATAACGTACCGCGTACATCCTGGTCCTGTCGGGAGGCCGGTACCGGTGTTTCTTACAGCGATGCTCAGCCGGGTGATATTATATGTTATGCGGGACATGTGGGAATCTATATCGGGAATGGCACTATTGTTCACGCCAGTACCCAAAAAACCGGAATTAAACTTACTGCGGCCACGTATAAAGAGATATTGGCAGTGAGAAGAATTGTATAAAAATGAAATAAAAGGAATAGAGAGGCAGAAGAAATATGAGTGACAAAGACGAATTGGAAAAGGTAGACGAAGAAAAAAATAATCAAGATAATCAAGACCATCAAGACAGTTTGGAGAACGAATATGAGGACGTCTGCTTTATCTGCCGGAGACCGGAAAGCAAAACAGGGAAGATGTTCAAATTGCCCAACCATATTTCCGTGTGCAATGATTGTATGCATAAAACTATGGACACGGTCAGTCAGTTTGATTATCAGGGGATGTTAAATGACCCTAATGTAATCAACGACTTGAATAAGCTGAATCAGGACAAAGGCAAAGGCTTTCCTAATATCAGCTTTGTGAATTTGGCGGATCTGCAGGGAGAAGGCGGGATCCCCAATAAGCAGAAGCTGAAAAAGAAGAAAACCAAGGAGTCGGCTGAACCGGTGCTGGATATTAAGAACATTCCTCCACCACACAAGATCAAAGCCCAGTTGGATGATTATGTGGTTGGGCAGGAGCATGCCAAAAAGGTAATCTCGGTTGCGGTATATAATCATTATAAACGGGTTGCTACGGATACCATGGATGAAATTGAAATTGAAAAATCCAATATGCTGATGATCGGACCCACCGGCTGCGGGAAGACCTATCTGGTTAGAACCCTGGCCAGACTATTGGATGTTCCCCTTGCCATTACAGATGCCACTTCGCTTACCGAGGCCGGTTATATCGGTGATGATATTGAAAGCGTGGTTTCTAAACTGTTGGCAGCGGCAGATAATGATGCAGAGCGGGCAGAGCGGGGCATTATTTTCATCGATGAAATAGATAAGATTGCCAAGAAAAAGAATACTACGTCCAGGGACGTCAGCGGTGAATCAGTACAGCAGGGGATGCTAAAACTGTTAGAAGGAGCTGAGATTGAAGTTCCGGTGGGAGCCAACAGCAAGAATGCAATGGTGCCCTTAACGACGATCAATACCAGAAATATATTATTTATCTGCGGCGGCGCTTTTCCTGATCTGGATGAGATCATTAAGCAAAGACTGCACAAGCAGACCTCTATCGGATACAATGCAGAGCTGAAAGATAAGTTTGATAAACTGAAAAATATTCACAGTCAGGTGGCGATTGAAGATTTAAAGAAATTCGGAATGATACCGGAATTTATCGGCCGTCTGCCGGTAATATTTACTCTGGACGGCTTGACCGAGGAGATGCTGGTCAAGATTTTGAATGAGCCTAAGAATGCGATTCTGAAACAGTATCAGAAGCTGCTGGAGCTGGATGAGGTGAAACTGGAATTTGACGAAGGCGCTATCCAGGCAATCGCTGAAAAGGCTATGAAGAAGGATACCGGTGCCAGGGCATTGCGGGCGATTATCGAGGAATTTATGCTGGATATTATGTATGAAATTCCCAAGGATGACAATATCGGCCGGGTGATCATTACCAAGGAGTATATTGAAGGGACCGGGGGTCCGATTATTGATATCAGAAATAACCGAATCGAAGCCATTGAAGATTTAAATGTGGTTGAAGGAAATTCAGATGATAAGCATATGTCCAAAATGTAAAAATCACGAGTGGGTAAAACAACTACAGCCATGGAACTGTTGCAGCGGGATGTCTTGATCGGTTGCACAGTACTTATAACGAGAGATTCTTTAATGGTATTTATTGTTTAGCGTTGACCTGTGAGCCGGTAGAGCTGCGCAGGCGGATGGCGGAAGGAAGAAATATATCCGATGAACAGTGGATACAAGGTTCGGTGGATTATAATCAGTATTTTAAGGAACATGAAACAATTGGTGATATAAAATTCAGTTGTTTTGACACAACTAATAAGAGCACGGCTGAAATCGCAGATTATGTAATCACGTGGGTAAACAGTTACATATAGTAGTAAAAAAAGAGATTTTGCCTATGACACCAAAAGAAATGATACTTTCCAATGATTTTATGGATATTATATCTGATGCAACAGAGCTATGGGAATTAAGTTATCCTCCGGAGGATTATTTTTACCAGCCGGTGGAAGGTGACTTTGGGATTTTTTATATTAACCGGGGAGTTGTTCCCCCATTAAATGTCAGTAATTATACTTATCGGGCAATACCTAAGCTGTTTGGGCTGATGCAGGAAGAGTTGATACCGGGGCGCAGCCGCGTTTTTGACCCTAGTGCTTTGGATGAAAGCGGTATTTTGCAGGTTCAGCGTCCTCCACTTTCACTTACAGGAAGCGGGGTGGTGGTTGGATTTATCGATACCGGTATCCGTTATACGGAGGATGTATTTCGCAATGAGGATGGTAGTTCCCGAATCATGAGCATCTGGGATCAGACTATCCAGACAGGTGAACCGCCTGCCGGCCTGCAATATGGGACGGAGTATACTAATGAGATGATTAACAAAGCGTTGAAGACAGATAATCCCAGGCTGTATGTGCCCAGTTGGGATGATGATGGGCATGGAACGGCTGTGGCCAGTGTGGCAGCGGGCAGTATATTGGAAGATGGCAATAGCTTTCGGGGTGCAGCTCCCGATTGTCAGATTGTTATGGTAAAGTGCAAGGATGCAAAGCCATATCTAAAAAATTATTACTTAGTACCGGAAAATATAACGGCCTATTCAGAAACGGATTTAATATTGGCCGTAAAATATATCGAGCAATTTGCCATCACATACCGTCGCCCTGTTGTAATCTGTTTCGGAATGGGAACGAATATGGGAGGGCATGCAGCCAATTCTCCTTTTGGAGCTTTTATCAATCGCACGGCAGTCAGGCGAAGTCGGATCATTGTGGCGGGTGGTGGAAATGAGGGCAATACCGGGCACCATTATTTGGGGAGTGTCAGAGGGCTTAACAATAATAATACTTATGAGGACGTTGAAATTCAGGTAAAGGAAGGAAGCAGTGGATTTGTTGCAGAGATGTGGGGAACCCTTCCCAATGCATTAGCTATCTCCATCAGGTCTCCTGGAGGTGAGACGACTCAGCGGGTGGATTTTCGCACGAGGGAAAGCCGTCGTTTTACATTTGTATATGAAAGTACGGAGATACGGGTGGATCATGTACTGGTGGAGGAAAATTCGGGGGATGAACTGTTCGTGTTCCGGTTTGTCAATCCGACTCCCGGGGTATGGGTAATTCGGGTGAGCAGTGCCTATGAAATGATTAGTAACAGGGGAGTTTTTAATGTATGGCTTCCGATTAAAGCGATAGAAAATGCTGTTTTTTTGCGCCCAGATCCATATATTACCTTGACAGGTCCGGCGAATGCAGATGAGATTGTATCGGTTTCGACCTATAATGATATCAACGGAAGTTTTTTTGGAGCCTCCGGCAGGGGATTCACCAGAGTAAATGAAATAAAACCCGATATAGCAGCGCCCGGTGTGGAAGTAGATACTATACTGGGAAAGATGACCGGTGCCAGCATGGCTGCCGCCATTACCTCCGGAGCAGCAGCACAGTTTATGCAATGGGCAGTGGTAGAGGGAAATGACCGTCATGTGGAGAGCCGTGAGTTTAGAAGTTATCTGATCCTGGGGGCAACCAGAGTGTCAGATCAGGTATATCCTAGTCGGGAATGGGGATATGGAAGGCTGAATATTGCCGGGACGTTTAATACGTTGGCGGGGTTGTCGTAATTTAAAAGATATTTTATAAAATAGGTCTTTTGAAAAAGTAGTTTTTTTCAGAAGGCTTATTTTAGGTGGGTTTCAATAGATATTACTTATTACGTGTGGTATAATATTTTTACATTGAAAAGGGCTGAATAGAAAATATAAATAAGGTGAAGCGATAGGAGTGTGAAATTTTATGAGCACATGCAGCGAAAAAGAAATAGAATTTTCAGTTTTTTTAATACACCATCTTGCGGAAGGATGGAAAATGTTACCAGCAAAAGTATATCAAATTTTAACAAAAGCAAATATTTTGGATGAGTATATTATACCGTCTTATGAATGCTTGCATACATTGGGCGCAGAATACTTAATAGAAGATATTACGGAATTAGTGAGGGAAAAAGGGGTGGATATATGATTTTGTGTCATGGAACGACTGCGGAAATACTAAGACCAGAGATAAAATATGCAAATAAGTTTCTGGATTTTGGTCCAGGCATCTATTTTACGACCTTCAAAATACAAGCAGAAAACTGGGCGGGGAGAAAAGCGTTGAGGAAACAGGAAGCGCCAATAGTAAATGTATATCAATTAGCAGATGTACTAGAGGGATACCGGCAAAAGAGATTTCATGAAGAGGATGAAGAATGGCTTGATTTTGTATGCAATTGCCGAAAAGGAAAGCCGATATATGAAAATTACGATATTATCTTTGGAAGTGTTGCTGATGATAAAGTTTTTAAGGTGGTAGATTTGTATTTCAGGGGAATATGGGAAAAAGAGAGGGCACTTTCCGAGTTGAAATATTACAACATGAATAATCAGATATGTATATTAAATCAACAACTGATGGAGAATGAATTACAATTTATAGAATCTTACGAGGTAAAATAAATGGAACAAGATGCATTGGGCAAATTATATCAGCAGAACTTAGAGCACGATATAATTTTATATTTGTCAGAGCAAAAAGGTATTCAATTGCGAGAAGCAATGGATATATATTATAAAAGTGAACTTTCTAATCAAATTGAAAATGGATTGTTTGATATTCAGTTTCTAGATGCAAAGAATCTGGTTTTAGACTTAATGGAGAATGAGGCAGAGCTATTTAAATGACGATTTGTTAATCTGAAAAAATTGATACTTTTTGAGATTCTATATTAATAGATTTAGTTTCAGCGAGGTGAGTAAGTGAAAAATTTGGATTGTAACTATGAAATGTTAAGTCCTGCTATCTGCTGGTTATAGTTTACCACTTACATCCTTTAGGATGTGCAGTGGTAAATGAAGTTATTTCAATAATTAACGACAATGATTTCATACAAAGATCAGACAAGAGGGGAGAGGTTCTTGAATATGAACTTAAATCTTTGTTGAAGAAACATAGATGCATTAAAGCAGTTCGTGGGATTGGGTTAATGTTTATTATTGAGTTCTATAAGGATGAAAAATTTTATTTGGAAAATATTCACAAGGAATTTTTCGATGCAGGTTATATCACAGGGGTCAATATCTCAGCCAATATATTAAGGTTTTATCCACCACTTACCATTGAAGAAATGCACATTAAAAGTATGGTAAGCGCACTTGATATGATTTTACTCGAATACTGCTAATAATAGATGGTCTTGAAAATCAGATTTTTGCATCCAAATACGTTTATTATATCACGGATAAAGAACAGTTAATTAAACAGGTTGAAGATGTTTTGTGACAAAACAGCCAGGAGTGAGGAGTCAGGGGATTAGCGAGAGTGAAAGCATGTGGCCATATATTTTCTAACAGTGTATTTCCATTTAACAAGAAATCCTATGTCAGTACTATAACACATGACTTATGCAAAAATGACATTAGTATAACACATGACCTACAAGAAAATGCGAATTTCAGCGGTTTTACCCCTAAAAAAGTTAAAAAAAAATATTTACACAAAAATAAGCTTTCTGAAAAAGTTAATTTCTTTCAGAAGGCTTATTTTAGATGGTTTCAATGGATATTAGCTATTTCATGTGGTATAATATTTTTAGTAATGAAAAGAAGGAGGGACTAGTATGCTAGTGAGAGCAGATGAAAAGTGGGATTATGCAATGGGCATGATTCGTGTAGATGGACTGGAACCTACGCCTGAAATGAAGAAGTTGATTGAACAGGAGAAAAAGGGTGAGATTTCAATGGAAGAGATAAAAAAAGCATTAGATAGAAAATATAAAATGAAACGGTAGAGGTATATATGGGAGATCCTTATTTATATCCGGACTCAGAAGTTTTGATAAATCTTGGAGGTTTTCATGACAAACAGGAATTAGAAGACATGGAAGCAGATTATACAACATACCGGCTTTCAGAAGTAGTATTTGATGATTCGGTGGAGCAATTTAATTTTGAAGACCTATGCACTATGCATTACCGTATTTTTCAAGATGTATATGAATGGGCAGGCAAACCTCGAATTATAAATATTGAAAAGGCAGAAGTGGTACTTGGCGAATTATCCATTGAATACTCTGATTGTTTTGATATAGCCAAAGATGCTAATCAAATTCTAAAATACATGCAGAACATTGATTGGAAAAGTGAACCGTTTCCTATAATGGTGGAAAAATTCAGTGACTGCATAGCAAAGCTATGGAGGGTTCACCCTTTCCGCGAGGGAAACACAAGAACAATCATTACATTTGTCTGTATGTTCATTGAAGCACAAGGGATTTATATTGCAAGTGATTTATTCAAAGAGAATGCATCTTATATGCGTGACGCATTGGTAGCGGCGAATGCAACTTTTCATGATTTGGGAGATTTAAGAAAAATGGAGTATTTGTATCGGATTGTTCAAGATGCTTTAGAGCAGGGGCATAAGATGAAGTCGGACATTATACAGAAAATGGAGCAGGAAGAGGTGTCCGCTACAGAGACAAATATCCATAAGGTGGTGGTCTGGAACCGAAAATCGATGATTGAGCATACTGGAGAAGAAATAAAAAGTTACTTAGAGAAGAAAGATATTTTGACAAATGCAATTAGAAATTACAGCGTTGGACAATAAGGATTATGCAGTGATTGAAACGGTAACCATCACATTAGATTATGAAATTAAATTTGCCACTTGCTATATGTGCCCGATTACTTATGATTTGATGGGAAATCGTATTAATGATATTTGGTCTGTAGATGATCCAATGAAGAACATATTTGTTAATATGTTTCCTGAAAATGGGAAGGCATATATTTTGATTAGTTGGCTTAAATCTGATTCGCAGGATTTTCAACAATTAAAAGAACAATTTGTTAAACTACAAAAAAACAAAGAATTACTTATCAATACTCTAAATAATTTGGTAGCATGTGAATCGGATAACTTTGCTATAAGTCCTGAAATTGTTGAAGGCTGGGATATGGACACAAAGGAATTCTTTTTAAGTGAATTTGTATCATTTATACTTCAAAGCTCTACAGGAAGTGTTGGTGAGATTGTAGAAAAGAATTTGATTAGTTTCCCTTGTAAATTCAATCTATTTAAGTAAATAACAGGTAATAAGGAATCTAAATGAATATATTTATATCATTAATGTAACACCTGGTTTCCTCAAAAGTGTTATTATCGTAACACCTGACCAACGAAAGTATGAGCCTTTCAGCGTTCTTATCCTTCAAAAAAGTTTAAGATTCTTGCAACATTACCTTGACACCAGAGGGGTACGGGCGGTTGAATATTGCCGGGACGTTTAATACGCTGGCGGGGTTGTCGTAGTTTGAAAAAATCTGCATAAAAACAGGCCTTCTGAACAGGTTGATTTCTTTCAGAAGGCTTATTTTCGGTAAGTCTAGGACTTTTCTGGCTAATATAATTTATTCTGATATCCAGACAGTGTCTGGACAGTTTAGCTGGTTGCATTAGTATGAATTTTTGATAGAATAAAAAAATAGAGTATCCTGATTCTGTTGGCATAAAGCAATTAGTATGGTAACATGAAAAATGGAAGGAACGAGGTTATCAGACTATTATTGAGTGCTTATAGATAAGGAGAGCCTGGATGGAGAATGATGTTATTGTATTTAAGGATGGTAAATTGGAATTAGAAGTTCCGATAACACCAGATAAGGATACGGTATGGCTGACACAAGAGCAGATGTCTCAATTGTTTGAAACAGCACGTTCCTCAATAACATATCATATTAATAATATTTTCAAAGAGGAAGAACTCGATAAGAATACTTCTGTCGAAAATTTCGACAGAAGTATTAATAAAGCATCAAGACCGCCATTATATTATAACTTGGATGTTATTATTTCCGTAGGCTATAGAGTCAAGTCGAAAAGAGGAATAGCTTTTCGCAAGTGGGCCAACTCGGTTCTAAAAGATTACATATTAAAAGGATATGCGGTAAATAATAATCGTATCAATCAGTTAAATGAGGTAATACGCATTATGAAGCGTACGGATAATATGCTAGATGCCAAACAAGTATTAAATGTAGTGGAGCAATATACGATTGCATTGGATTTATTAGATGATTATGATCATCAAAAAATAGAAAAGCCCCAAGGTAATATATCGACATATGTTCTTACTTATGAAGAATGTAAGGATTTGATTGCCCATATGAAATTCGGAGCAGAAAGTGATTTGTTTGGCAACGAAAAGGATGATTCGTTTAGGGGAAGTATTGGTGCTATTTATCAAACATTTGCAGGAGTGGAGGTATATCCGACAGTAGAAGAAAAAGCGGCCAATCTTCTTTACTTTGTTACTAAGAACCATTCTTTTTCGGATGGCAATAAGAGAATTGCGGCAACGATGTTTTTATATTTTTTAGAGAAAAATAATATGTTGTTTTTAGATGGAAAGAAAATTATTGAAGATTATACTTTAGTTGCAATTACAATTATGATTGCGGAATCTAAGCCGGAAGAAAAAGAAATAATGGTAAAATTAGTAATGAATTTTTGTATACCATACTCGGATAATACAGAATGAGAGCACATCTGTCACATATATGTCAAATTATCGGGGTCATGAAGGCAGTTTATGGTTGTCATTACTTTAACACATAACCCATGCAAAAATGACATTACTATAACACATGACCTACGGAAAAATGCGGTTTTCAGCGGTTTTACCCCTAAAAAAAATTAAAAAAGAGTGACATTATCTTGACACATAAGGGGTATGGAAGACTGAATATCGCGGGGACGTTTAATACGTTGGCGGGGTTGTCGTAGTTTTAAAATTTGTACAAAACAGGCCTTCTGAACAGGTTAATTTCTTTCAGAAGGCTTATTTTTAGATTTTTCTGGTCATTGAAAAAAAGGCTATTTTTATGCCATAATATATATGCTTGAAAAAAGGGAGGGAAAACAGATGGAAGAATTGAATGAATTGGATTCGACTTGCGGATTGTCGGATGAAGAATTAACTGCAAGATTTAAAGAAGCGGTACGAATAGATAATGAAATAAAAAAAATCAAGGGTTTCCCTATTGCGAAGTATGATATAGAAAGGAAAGCGCCATATTTAGAATATCCGGATGGGAGGCGCGAATATGCATAAAAAACCTGAAATTATTGTATTTGCAGGTCCAAATGGAAGTGGGAAAAGCACGATTACAATGATGGCAAGAATTGTCGAGCCTTATATTAATGCAGATGAGATTAAGCGGACTTTACTTTTGAAACCGTATTAACAACAGATCCCAATATCAATATATTTCGGGTTAAAGCAAGAAAAGAATCGGGGGGACATGACGTTCCAACGGACAAAATTACTTCTCGATATGAGAAAGCCTTAGCCATCTTACCAGAGCTAATTTCTGTTTGTGATATTTGTCATATTTATGATAATTCAACCGTCCCATATAGAATTTTTAAGAAGAGGAAGTCAGAATACTTTTATTGGGAAAATGAGTTTTGGAATAAAGGCAGGATAGCAAAATTGGTGGGGACTCAATTCTGATAGTGTAGCAATAAAATGTAAATACAGATAATCTATTCTATCTGTCAGTACCTTAACACATAATTTGTGCAAAAGTGTCATTGCTTTAACACGTGACCAATGAAAGAATGCGCTTTTCAGCATTTTGCATTAAAAAAAGAAAAAGAATTTTGTGTCACGACCTTGACACCAGAGGGTATGGGCGGCTGAATATTGCCGGGACGTTTGATACGCTGGCGGGGTTGTCGTAATTTAAAAATATTTCTCGGATTTTCTGTTACTGAAAAGTAGTTATTTTTTATGCAAAAACAGGTCGATTTTACACATTGACCTGTTTTTGTGCCTTTTTATGTTATATTATATCATCTTATAAGAAAAAATGAATCGGAGAAATCAAAAATGATAAAGGTTGTTGACAAAAAGATTGAAAGTAAGGAACAGGCCAGCGAGGCAACCAGGATCCTTACAGATGCATTTTATATGGACGCTGTATTTAGAGGAATGTTGATGTATGAAAAGTATCCAAAAAGGTTTGAACAGAACTTATATGATTTTATGCATATCTGTGTCGATTATTATGTGAAGGCAGGTAAGGTTTTACTGGCATATAATGAAGGTAAGATGGTTGGAGTCTGTCTTTTCACGCCGCCAGGCGGAAGGCTTATGACAACAGCAGCAGTTTTAAAAAAAGGAATGTTGATACAGTTTGCGAAGCTTTTCATAAGGATGCCTTTTTCGATTGCAAAAATGATCTTTAGTGTCAGCGATGCGCTGGAGGCGAATCATTACAAGCCGAAGCACAGCTATATCTTTGAGATTGGTTCCTTACTCCCAGGAGCAGGGACAGCGCTCGTGGAAGAAGTATTAAGACAGTATCCGGATGCGCCTTTATATCTGGAGAATAGCAACGAAAATAATCAGAGATTTTATAATAAATTTCAGTTAGTGGAATTTGGATACATTTATTGCAAGGGCATAAAATTTATTAAGATGCTAAGGAAAGGCTAATTTACGCACATCGCCTTCTTTTAAAGAAAAATACAAAACCCAATCCACCGAGAAGCAGCGCGGCACACACGCCGATAAGTATCCATGTGTTTGCATCGAATCCCAAATCCTTCAGTTGGGCAAGCTGTTCTTCGGTAAGGTCATTCTCACCGGCAGCTTGCATAACTTCCATGGCTTTCTGCAAGGTTACTCTGTCCATGTCCGGCATTCCGCCCATGCCGTTTTGCGGTCTTTTTAAATTTCCGCCGGCATCCATTCTATCTTGCCCAGGATCAATGCTGCCAAAACCTCTACCCATGCCCCCCTGACTGCCAAGGGCAGAGAGATTGATACCGGAAGCGTCAATAAGTTTGTTCGCAGCCGCATTCTGCCCTTCGCTTGTGGAGGGTATCGAACCGTCTAGCTGCCCGTTGATGCTTTCAGCCCTGAGCAAGCCAAGTTCTTTTAGCTCGGCGACTGCCACTTGGTACGCCTCGTAATCGTAAAAGGCGGTGGGGTCAGCTTCGACATAGGGAGAAATGAGAGCGTCCATGGCATTCACGGTCTGCTCAAATAACCCGCTATTAAAGTAGCCGTCCACAATCTGCTGTAAATAGCTGTGATATAGATCCAAATATTCAGGAACCTCAAGAAGCTTGCCGAGCAGCGGCCTGTCTTCCAGGCTCACATCTGAAACAGGTGTATCAATCGGAAAGTTTACGACAGATGAAGCACTGCCCGATTGAAACCCGCCAAACGCCAGATTGTAATCCCACGGCAGAATTGTCAGCTGGCCGTTGTCCTCATATAGATAATAATTGTGCCCCATATTGGAAACATAGCTGTCGAGGTTTACAACAACAGTGTGCGCGGCGAAGTATTTCAGCACGGCTTCTGCATCAACTGTATTTTCCAGGTCTTCACCGTTAGAGAGCTTCTTCAAGGCATTTACAACTCGTTCGTTATCCTTTTTTGTTGTGTCAAATACCGCATTATCAAAAATGGCGGAGTAGCTTGAGATTTCGTCGTCCGTATACTGGAGCGACACACCGTTTGACGCCATGCCTCCCATGTTGCCTTGCCTCCCATCGATAAACTCGTTCATCTTGCCCTCACCGCGCATACCCATGCTTTCAGGCTTGTAAAGCTTGCCGTGGTCATTACCATAAATCCGCTCAGCATAACTGTCCTCCAGTGTTTCGACGGCGAGGTAAAACCCCCACGCTTCATCGTTTACAGATATATCCGCAAAGGCATACAACGGTGCTTCAACTCCGGCATAGTCCATAATGTCGTAGGAGAGATATTCTTTCAAATAGCTGGCATCGCCCTGCATGTTATTGACCACAATTTTATCCAACCCCAGCCATGTTTGCCCGGTGATGTAGTGATCAAACTCAATTTTGAAGCTGAACCGATCAGTGGTGTCATCCTGCGCTACCATGCTCAGGCTGGAATTGCCTTTAGGCCGAATCCCAACATTTTCGATTTTTGTACCGTTTATGATAACTGTTGCCGGAATATACTCTTCAGCCGTTGCATTTTCCAACAGATCGGCCCATTCATTGTCATCGGCAATTATCTTAAAATCCATAATTTCCGTCTTATTCATGGCTGATACATATGCTGGCTCGGATGTTCCGGTAACAGATGCAAACACCGAAGGATTCAAATATAAAAACCCGATGACAAGCACGGCGGCCGCCATGAGCAGCCCCGAGATTGTCCCTATCCATTTATGCTTAATCATGGCGGATTCACCTCCTTATGACATATAGTCGCCGTTGTAACTAACAAGAGCTACGCTCCTCACGCCGGGAATCGCTTTAATTGCACCGACAAACTTTGTGGAGCTTTCTTTAAGGCGAACTTCAAGCGTAAACTCCATACCGGAGTCGGAAACGGTCTTGGATTTAATACTGTGTTTTTTTACATTTGTAGTTATTTGCTTTAAGATTTCATCTTCCTGTTTCTCTCCTTCGCTGCTGATGACCAGAATATATGGCGAATCAACGCTCTTTTTATTGACGAACAGTACGAGTATTACGCCGATAAACGCAGAACCGAGGATTGCAAGCGGCAGCAGCCCGGCGCCGAGAACAATGCCTGCAGCGATTGACCAAAACATAAATGATATGTCGAGAGGCTCTTTTATCGCTGTCCGGAAACGGACGATGGACAATGCACCGACCATACCAAGTGAAAGGATAATGTTGGAAGTTACTGCAAGGATAATTAAGGTGGTAATTAGCGTCATGGCAATCAGAGATATACCGAAACCAGCCGAATACATGACGCCAGAGTAAGTTTTTTTATAAACAAAGAAGATAAATAAACCGACGACAAACGCAAGAACCATGGCAATACCCATGTCAAGCGCAGAAAAGCTGCTTATATTCTCAAGAAAACTTGATTTGAAAAGATCATTAAAATTCATATTCATTCTCCTTATCCGTAAATGCGGCAAGCTGCGTATTTTGAAAATGCCTCTGTGCGGCGGGTGTTCGTTTGAATCAGGTCTCGCATCAAATCGGGTAGGAAGTTATCATATTTGACCTCCAACAAGAGTACCCCCGGTTCGCTCACAGACAAAGTCGGAATATCTTTGTCAAAAAGACCTGTTGCATACAGCCCTGTGCGTATATCCGAATCAAAGGTTATGCGCACATTTCCGTATGGGAAAATATAAGCCTCGCGCCAGTAATCAACGATGGTTCGCGGCTTTAACCTTTGAAACTGAATCTTACTGTAAAACTCAAAGATTAGCGGCTCAGTGGATTCGGCCATCCATGATACATCGCCGGAAAGAATCCGTTGTGACTGCTCTCGGCTAAGCGCCGTTGACTGCTTATTGCATAACCCGTTTACCTTGCTCTTTTTTTCAAGCTGAATAAAAGTGTCGTCTATATTATAAAGACGAATACGGAATTTCTCCCGGTTCGGCAGGCCATCTTTTTTTTCTCTGAGTGCCTTATCATAGTCATTGTCAAAGTAAAGGCTTCGTATATGGTATCGTCCATCCGGTCCGGCGTTTGGATCAAGCTGCGAAACCGCTTTTACCCTCTGTTTGAGCGAGTGATAGTCAAGCAGATTTATAGCGTGCTTGTATTCATGTCGGTATTCAAGCTCACGCATTGTCATCACCTCCTTTGCCTGTATCTTACGAAGCCAAGCTTAATGGAAGCTTAATTGCAATGTGAATTTTTTGTGAACGATGGCTTGTCATTAAGCTTCCATTAAGCAAGGAAAGTTAAAGTGTTATTGACAGGTGTGGTACAATATTGTGGGAGGACGTGGATATGCGAATCCTAATTGTGGAAGATGAAAAGCGACTGGCGGAAACGCTGGCTGATATCATTACTGAAAACAAAAATATAGCGGATATATGTAATGATGGCATTAGCGGTTTGGATAACGCGATGACCGGTATTTACGATGCTATCATACTGGACGTCATGCTGCCAGACATGAACGGCTTTGATATCATTAAGGCGATACGTGAAAACGACATAAAAACCCCGGTGCTTATGCTCACGGCGAAAACAGAACTGTCAGACCGCGTAAAAGGCCTTGATTCAGGGGCGGACTACTACCTGACAAAGCCCTTCGAAACTGCCGAATTACTGGCATGTTTGCGAGCCATTATGCGCCGGGGAGAGGAAATAAAGACTGAACAGTGTGCGTTTGGGGATATTGTCGTCGATATTGCAGTGAGCGAACTGGTTTGCAAAAGCCGCTCCGTTAGGCTCAACGCGCGGGAATTAGAGTTGATACGTCTGCTGATAGCCAACAAGGGTATATTGCTTTCAAAGGAGAACATTTTTCTCAAAATATGCGGATATGACAGTGATGCCGATGACAATATTGTTGAGGTGTATTTGTCTTTTTTACGAAAAAAGTTGGAGCATATTGGTTCGAGCGTGAAAATTACTGTTGTCCGGCGAATGGGTTATAAATTGGAGGAGGCACAATGATCGGAAAGCTGCGGCGAAAATTTATCTTTATTCTTATGAGTGTCGTTACGCTTATTCTGCTTGCTGTCTTTGTTTCCATACTGCTTTCAACAGCGGGTAACACCCGGCGCATGAGCGAAAATATGCTCCGGCAGGCACTTGCGAAGCCAACATATTCACAGAAAATGAGACCGCCGCAGACTGGAGGCGGACGCAACCCATCAGAAGCGATTTTGCCTAACCCCCGAATGCCCGTTTTGGTCGTCGAAATCAGTCCTGATGGAGATTTATCTTTCACCGATAATCAGTTACACTTTATTGAGGAAGACCAAGCAATTGCAGCGGTTCAGGCAGCACTTGCAAGCGGCAAAAACATGGGTATCTTGAATGACTATGGGCTGCGTTTTATGTTATTAGATGATGGAAGCCGGCTGGCCCTTGCCGATTATTCATTTGAGCAGGAAATGCTGAAAAACCTTGTTTTTAACTCATTGATGATTGGTGGAGCGGCTCTTACGGTGTTCTTTTTTATTAGTATGTTTTTATCACGATGGGCAGTACGCCCCGTAGCGCAGGCATGGGAGAGACAGCGACAGTTTGTCGCAGATGCTTCTCATGAGCTGAAAACGCCGCTCACGGTTATCCTTTCAAATGCGGATATGCTTAGCGGTAATGGGACGTTTGCGGATGAGAAAAAAGCCCGAAGAATGGAGCATATACAAGCAGAAGCCGTTCGAATGAAACGGTTGGTGGAAGACCTGCTAATGTTGGCCAAATCGGACATTACAGAAAGCACGACAATAAAAGAGCGCGTCGATTTCAGCTTTGTTGTGAAAAATGCGGTGCTTATCTTTGAGCCGATTGTATTTGATGAGAAGAAAAAATTCACATACGATGTGCAGGACAATCTTTTTGTTGAAGGTGATACACAACATTTACAACAGCTAGTCGCTATTCTTCTTGACAATGCGGTCAAATACTGCCCGGCCTGGGGACAAGTCAGGCTGAGCCTTACAGAAGGAGACAAAAAAACAGCCCTCCTCGTTGTATCAAACGATGGAGCTTTTATAGCGAAAGATGAACTGAAGAAAATTTTCCGGCGATTCTATCGATTGGATCAATCAAGAAGCGCTCATGGCAGTTTTGGATTGGGACTTTCTATTGCTGAGAGTATTGTCATTGAACATGGCGGTAAAATATGGGCTGAAAACAGTGCGGAAAAAGGAAACGATTTTATTGTGAATCTTCCTCTAAATTAATACGGAATTCCTATCATCGGCAAGATAGCAAATTTAGTGGGAACTTCATTCATACAGTATTAAGAAAATAATAAAATATATAATAGAAACAACCTAGTATTTCTGTCAGTACCTTGACACATAAGGGATATGGGCGGCTTAATAAGCCCAAATATGTGAGGTCTTCCGTTAATGCTTGACAAAAAACACACCAATAGTGTAATTTAAAAATAATTCTTTTTAAGTGGATATTCGGGAGGAAAACAGATGTCAGCAGAGGTGTTCGGTATAGCAATATATATGTGTGTATTTGCGTTGATCACTTTTATGCTAATTTTGCTTATCGTTTCGGGTGACTTGAAACAAAGGGTATTTTACTTTTTTTTCCTGACAATATTATCTTTTTGGGGTGAAATAATATGTGGTCTGATAGTCGGACTATTATTTGGTCAGGTAGGATCGAACATGGATGTCCTGATACGGTTCTTTGGTGCACTTGGTTTTGGCTTGATAGGGGTACAGGTGATAGTATTTACTCATTATCTATATGAATATTTGAGTATGTAAACTAAGGTGTCTAAAAAGTGGTTTTACATCATGGGATCAATCGGAGCAGGAGAAATTTTACTGGCAATCATTGCTTATTCTGCAAAACTTTACGCTCGAATGGATAAGTATAATAATTATATTGAGCAGGACACCTATTGGATATCTTTAATATTTCCGCTGCTATTTATTTTTGCATGTATCCGGGTAACGCTTTGTTATAGACATGTCCTTAAAATGCGGGAGTGGTTATCGCTGCTGCTTTACGCTGTTATCCCCATACCGTGTTATTTACTTGAGCTGTTATTAAGAGAAATATATTTTTCATATGTTGGTGTTGCATTATCAATTTATTTAATTTATGTTAATAATCAAGTAGAGTTGAAATATCAACTAAGAGAAAAAGAAGCGGAATTGGCTGAAGGCCGAATTGCAATTATGCTCAGCCAGGTACAGCCCCATTTTTTATATAATGCCTTGGAAGCGATTGACAGACTGTGCTTTGTTAATCCGGAGGAAGCGCATCGGGCAATTGTCACTTATTCCGAATACCTGCGGATGAATATGGATTCATTAACGCAAAAAAAGCTTATAACTTTTGAAAAAGAGCTGGAGCATACTCAACATTATCTGTGGTTGGAACAACTTCGCTTTGGGGAACGGGTACAGGTGATTTATGACATACAGATCAAGGATTTTATGGTGCCGGTGCTGACCCTTCAGCCCATGGTAGAAAATGCGGTACGCTATGGTGTTACTAAGAGGGAAGAAGGCGGCACAATTATTATACGAGCGGAAAAGGTGGAAAATATGTATCGGATAACAGTAACAGATGACGGTGTGGGCTTTGATCCGCGGGCAAAGTTGGAAAGTAATCGTAGCCATACGGGAATTTCGAGTGTCCGAAATCGGTTAAACAAGATGTGTGATGGAACACTTAGTATTAAAAGTACTGTTGACGTAGGAACGGTTGCAGTAATCGAAATACCAGGCCTTTAACTTACACTGGCTTTCATTACTATTTGTGCCGCGCCTGAAGGCGCGCGTAATGGAGATTTTTATGAATATTATTGCAGTAGATGACGAAGGTGCTGCCCTTTGGGCACTGGAACGTGCTATAAGTGAAGTGGAAGGGGAAAATAATCTGACCTGCTTTACTTCTGCCCAGGCTGCGCTGAACTATGCCGGAGAAAATAAAATAGATGTTGCTTTTTTGGATATTGAGATGGCGAGGATGAACGGCTTGTTACTTGCCAAATCACTGAAAGAGATTAATGGCGATATGAACATTATTTTTGTGACAGGGTTTAGCGATTATGCAATTGAGGCTTTTAAGATGCATGCTTCCGGTTATATCATGAAGCCAATCAATTCAGCACGTATCAAAGAGGAGCTTCTTAATCTGCGCAAGCTGACAGCGGTTTCGGAAGAAGGTCTTCAGATTCATTGCTTTGGCAATTTTGAAGTGTTTGCAAACAACACACCGGTTTTTTTCAGCCGGCCCAAAGCGAAGGAAGCATTGGCATATTTGGTTGATCGGAAGGGTGCGGCTGTGTCCAAGAAAGAACTGGCGGCTGTTTTATGGGAGGATACCCCTTACACGAAAAGTATCCAATCGCATCTGCACATCCTGATTTCTGACATCTCAGCGTCCCTGCTTGCGGCCGGTGCAAAGGATATTCTCATTAGGAAACGGGGAGTCTATGCGGTGGATACGAAAGCATACACATGTGATTTTTATGAATTTGAAAAGGGTGATGTCAAGGCGGTTAATTGTTATCATGGAGAGTATATGACAAATTACGGCTGGGGGGAACTAAGAATAGGAGAATTAGATAAACGAAAATAAAAAGAATAATGTCTTATAAAAGAGGTAAACAGGATTCAAGGATGAGTCCCGTTTACCTCTTTGAGTTTGTTTTCTGTTTGTTTTGATGTGATAAAATATTTTATGCAAATACTAAAAATTTGAACAATAATAAATTACAAAATAGACGAATAATTGAACAGATGGAGGAGAACATGAATAAGCGAAAAGGAATAGCATTTGGTAAAAGAGTGAGGGTATGTCTGTTAATGATGGTTCTCATACTGAACAGCACTCCCTTACAGGGAGGTGTTTATGCCGAGCCTTTAACTGAAGAAACTGAGGTACCTAAGGAGGGGAACACTCAGGACGAAGGCCAGGGAGAGAGTGTGGAAACCGAGGAAGAGGACAGCAGGAGTGAAGAGGCTGAAAACGGTGATACCGAGGACTCCAAAACGGACGAAACGGAAACGGACGAAACGGAAACGGACGAAACAGAAACGGACGAAGAAGAAAAGGAAGTTGAAGAAATAGAGGAGTCCGAGAAAAATACAACTGGGATTAGCGAGCTAACGGCGGATGGATTGTCCATTCAAGTAAAGATATCAGCTTCTGACCCGGATGTACTGCCGGAAGGTACAGAAGTTGTGGCGGTACAGGCTGCTGTAAGCAATCGGGATGGAAATAAGATCGCAACAGTGGCAGCAACTGATCCGGAGGAGGTATTTTATCAATCCATGATTGCACAGGATGCACTGATTCTGGATATGGCGGAAACCCATGAAGACGGTATAACGGTAACCAATGATATGTTGGAAAATATTGCTGAAAGTGAGTCCGAGCTGCAGATGAACACCATGGTAACGGTGCCTCTGGATATTTCCCTTTCCTGCGAAGGGAAGGAAATACAGCCTGGCGGTATGGTGGAAGTATCTATTCAGATTCCGGAAGGGATTGATATGGATAGTGCGGCGGTTTACCATGTGCCGGAAGAGGGCACTCCGGAGAAGATGAAGGGGCAGTTGGTGGATGGCAGTTATGTGTTTGCTACCGATCATTTTTCTGTGTATACATTGGTGGGAAAAACGGCTGCCAATGTTACTACGGCTGCCACACGGCTGACAGCAGCGGACAGAGGGAAAACAATGAGTGGAGGAAATGTTTATTATATAGAAAATGATGTTAATATTTCTTACGATGCTTATAGCGGTAATGGTTTGGCTGTTGCAGGGACTAATAGTACAAACCCGGCAGTGCTCTTTATCCCTTATGGAAAAACACTAACCGTTACCGGTTCCCAAGGGGGTGCGTGGAAACCGGGAGCGGCAGCTATTAACCTGCCTTCCGGGGAAACCTTATATATTCGTGGCGGTGGCACGTTGGTGGCAACCGGTGG
The DNA here is from genome assembly GCA_031556725.1 of Lachnospiraceae bacterium. GTDB lineage: Bacteria > Bacillota > Clostridia > Lachnospirales > Lachnospiraceae > UBA935. The sequence goes on from JAVBSL010000017.1 coordinate 106,579, forward strand.
TCAGGCTGGTAAGGTTGTAACGGAGCTTCATATTAATGCTGATGCGTATACGTACACAGGAACGCTCAGCAGTTATTCCCATTGGAGTGCAGGAACCGGCGGCACCGGTGGCACTGGGGGTGGTGGGGGCGGCGCGGGGATTGGCACCAACGGTGCCCAGGGCCCCCCCATTACACGACCACCTGCCGATCCTCCCAGTGCGAATAATTATGATTGGGAGATGGAGCGCGAAAATACTGAAATCGGTACAAATGGAAATGATGGTGAGAATGGAAAAAACAGTGAGTCAGCCGGAACGGTATATGTCTTAGATACCATGACAGTAAAGGCGACTGGCGGCGGCTCCGCAAGTGTGGAAGCCGGAAGTGCAGCCGGTAAAAACGCGGATGATAAAGGCAGCGGTTATAAAAACAGCTACTTTGCCGGCGGCGGCGGTGGCGGCACCGGTGGTGTTGGCGGTGTTGGCGCCGGAATCGGCAGTGGTGGTGGCAGTGGCGGTGCAGGTGGAGCTGGTGGTAACAGCGGATTGAGCGTAAATACCGGTAGCTATGGAAAGCCTTCCAGTTACCCTAGCGGTGGCGGTGGTGGCGGCGGTAGCATTAATGGGTCAAAAGGTGGCGGAACTCAGCGCCTGAACGGTGGTAAAGGAGGCAAAGGCGGTACAGCCGGAACTTCCGGCAGTGGCGGGACACTGTATCTGGCGACCACTGCCACTTGCAGTAATTATGGTGGGAGCGGTATAAACGGCCGAGCCGCAACACTTGACCGCAGTCAGAAATATAATGCACAAAATAGCTACTATACGATTACTTTGACAGCCAATGCACCTTCAGCACCCAATGCACCAGCAGTCAATATTAGTGCGCTGAATCAAATTACCTTGCAGGCAGGTATTATCCCGTCAGGCAATGGCGGTTATGCGGCCATCGCTTCCGGATGGGATTTCAAGGGTTGGTACACAGCAGCCAGCGGTGGCTTACAGGTGATTGACAAAAATGGTTATTTGGTTGAGGCACCTGGTTACACAGCCCCGGGAGGAAACTGGGTTCATGGTGACAATGCGACTTTATATGCGCAGTGGACACCGGGGATTTATCAGGTATACTTGAGTGATCAAGGGGCGGATGCAACAAAAGAGGGTACCCAAGAAGTGTTTGCCAAACACGGTTATGGATGGTATGGTACGTCTGCTGCCAGTGGGAATGCCATGTCCGGAATTACCATTCCGCAAAAACGGGGCAACACATTTCTTGGTTATTACTCAGAACCTGACAGTAGCGGAACACAAGTAATAACAACGGATGGAATCTTTGTGGCAGATAGCCATAATGATATAAGAAAAACAGTTACTTTTTATGCAAGGTGGGAAGCGACCCCATATAGAGCCACTGTGAATATGACTCTGGACAGTGCCGCTTATGAAAATGCAGCGGTAGCACTGTATCAGTATGGGTATTTGAAATACACTCTGGATGAAGATGAAGCGGGGGAGTACTGGAATGATAATGTTATTACGGGAGAGTATAACATATTTGTGAATGGCCGTGACACAGGACGCAAGTTTACCATTGATGCAGCCGATAACGGCATCATTCTTAATTTTAAAAAGTATACAGTCAATACTAAACTGAATAATGTGGCATCTAAAATTGATACAGTGACATTGCGGCAAAATGGTGTAATACAATATACTGCCGACTATAGCAGCAGTCATATAGCAACCGTATTACAGTCTGATACGGCGACGGACAATATTTTTGATGTTTATGTAGGCAGTGAAGACACAGGCCTTCAGGTCAGTGCCGGTGAGATGCAGAAAACGGTAGAGTACTTTAGTCCCACTGTTATGCTCACCTATGATACCCTGTGGACGGATGCCAAGGTAACACTCCGACAGAATAATAAGATTGTACATACTCTTATTTATGATGACACGGCAGATGATTTGATCACTAATACGACAACATACCAAAAACCGGTACAGGGAAACACGGACAATGATGTTTATGATGTTTATATCAATGGTATGTCCAACGGGCAAACCGTGACAGTCAGCACAATAGGATTTGAACAGGGGAATCATATCACCAGGGATACCTATTTCAAGGTAGCCATCGAAGTAAAAAAAGATAATGCGGCATGGACCGGTACCAGTGTTTATTTATATTATGCCGGAAAAGAACAGTATACCTTACAGTATAATTCGGGACAATATTGCTTTAATTATGTACAAAAAAATGCCGATGATGCAGCGTATGATGTCTGGATAGACGGCAGTATTTCCGGGCAAGACACCGGGGCAAGGGTCAATGCTGCAAAAGGCAGTGAAACGGTGGAATACTATACCGTGTCCTACTATAATAAGGTTGCAGATGTTGATGCTCTCTATATCACTCAGGTAGTGAGGAAAGGGGCACAGGCAAAAAAACCGTCTAATCCCGGCAAAAAAGGCGTCAGCTTCAACAACTGGTATGAGATGGATGCCAATGGCCTTGTTCCTGCGGCATTTGTGTTTGAAGGCGCAATCAACGATACAACAAATCTTTGGGCCGTATATGAGATTCCCGGTGCCCGAATCAACGGCTATATGCGATGTGATTCTAACGGTACCATGAACGGTGCAGGAAGCTACTATCGGATGGTTAATTTTGGAACTTCCGGATATCCGGGTACCGGCAGCAGTATGCAGGGTATAACCCTGACCGTGACTAACGGTAAAGTAAGTGAGTTGGGAACGGTGTCTGGAAGTACAACTTATAATAATATTGACAGCAATGGAAACGGAACCTATTCGGTAGTATTTAGCAATGGCATTTCGCTGATGGAATTGGAGAGCTTTGTGCATAACAAGCTGTTGGTACAGGTAGTTAACGACGGTATTGATCACAAGATGAAAATCGGAGTGTACGGTAAAGTATAGGAGAAGGGTTAAGTGATGAGACAGAATCCAAAAAGAAAAGTAGGAAAGAGAATACAACGAGGACTGGCTTTCGGCATGACGTTGTGTTTATCCCTCAATTTGCTCAGTGGCTTTAAACTGGGAGCGCTTAAATGGGATGGCACAGGCACGGTGGTGCATGCTGCGGAGGACTTGAGCGGCTATGCTGAGTTGGGAAACGCAAAGGGCAGAAATTTGTCAAATGGTAAGTATATGGTAACGGCGGACACAACTATTACCGGCAATACCGGTCAAAGTGCGATTACGATATCAGGAAATGTCACCATTTATATAGCCAGCGGAAAGACCCTGACAGTGACGGGGGGGAATGCCAGCGGGACAACCGGTGCCGGAGCTGGTATTGAATTAAGATCCGGCAACCTATATCTAAAAGGAGCAGGTACCCTAAAAGCTACCGGAGGGGGCGGAGCTGGTGGAACAAGTGGCCTATCCGGAGGAAATGCTACCACAAGCAACAGAGGAACAGGTGGAAGGGGTGGCACCGGAGGCCATGGCGGCGGTGGAGCCGGTGCCGGTATTGGCGGAGCTGGTGGAACAGGTGGAACTGGCGGAGCTGGCGGCAATGCAATATATACCACCGCTTACAGAATCAGCGGTAATCCCGGCAGCGGTGGTGGCTCAGCCGGTTCCGGCGGCAATATGGGAAATCTGTGGATAATGGATACAGTAAGGGTAACAGCAGCGGCTGGAGGATACTCCACGACAGCGGGTTCCGGAGGTGGTTCGGGAGCTTACACATCATCTACTGCTTATGGTAACCGGGGGGTTACCGGCGGAGCCGGCGGAGGCGGAGGCGGAGCCGGGGGACGGGCGGCAACGATTGGCGGAGGCGGCGGTGGTGGTGGTGCCAATAGCTATTACGGCAGAGGAGGAAGTACTTCGAGCGCACCAGCAGAAGCAAGCAATATTTCAGTTATCGGCGGTAGAAACGGTAATAGTGCTAATGATACTACAGGTGCCGAAGGTGGAGAGGATGATTATTATCGCGATGAAAAATTAGCCTATACCGGAGCTGGAGGCAGGGGCAGCAATGCTGGCAGCGGAGGTAGCGGAGGTACTGTATACGTGCAGGATACAGTCACTTCTCTGACAACACCGACAGGCGGTGGAACCGGCAATGGAGCGGCTGCTTCCTTACGGTATTTCAGCCTGGTGACCTATGAGGCCAATGGCAGTAATGTGACATCCATGCCAAGCACGAATCCGGTAACCAAGTACAGCGGTAATGCCATCACCTTGGCCAATGCGCCTAAGCGTTCCAATTACAATTTCAAGGGATGGACCATCAATGATGATGGAAGTGGAACGAACTACCCCGCAGCGGTGAGCTTCACCTCTAATGCGTCAACCACATTATATGCAAAGTGGGAACTTGCGACCTATACAATAACGTTGGAGAAGACTGGCGGAACGGGTGGACCTGCAAATATTTACCAAAAATATGATACCGGATATTTCCAAGAATATAATAATACTACTGATGTTGCATATACCTCGATAAGTGAAGAGGGCGGTAACATTGCCGTGCCAACACGAACCGGCTATACATTTAATGGTTATTACACGGCAGCTACAGGCGGGGTACAATATATTTCCGATAAAGGATATCTTACCAGCGAGGCTTCCGAAACATATTTTACGGGTGCTGGTAAGCTGTATGCCCAGTGGACAGGCTATCCCTATACATTGAACCTGTATAAAAATAATTTGCCGGAGGATCCAAGTGATAGAGAACTATATGCCACTTATGCATGTACATATGGCACCACAGGTACATGGCCAACGCCTACACGCAACGGTTACAGTTTTGAAGGCTGGGGTGGCGATAAAAAGGCAACAGCGGGTTTAATAAAAGGCGGAACATATTCTGAACTGACGACTGAGAAGGAAGGGGTAGTAGACAAGTATGCCATCTGGAATCTGGAAACCTATAATATCACCTATATGCCCAATGGTGGTAGGCTAAGTGGCAACACCGTTGATACCTATAATTATTTATCCACCAATAAAACGATGCAGGGAGCACCTTTGCGGGATGGCCACTATTTTACCGGATGGAAGGTGACTGGTGCAGCTACCGGAAGTGATGCCGGTTTCAAGGCGGATGAAGTATATCAGGTAGGACAGGCTGTTAGCCTGAACAATACCTTTGGTAATGTAACCATTACGGCACAATGGGAAGCATACCAGGGAGTGGAAGCAATAACCGAGGAATTGCTAATAACTGCAGGAACTATTAGTATTCCGGTAGAGTATCAGACTGTTACGGTGGAAACATATGAAGATAGTGTTCTGTCAACGGTAGGTAATGTTGTATTGCATCAAGGCGGGAATCCCCAGTATACCTTGGCCGGTGATGACGGCAGTTATTTGTATACCAGCAGTTATCCTCAGGGAGGAAGTACTGATAACACGCAATATGATGTGTATATTAACGGTGAATCCACCAGCGTGAAAGCCAGCTTTGGTGAAGCTGGTTCCAATACACCGTCTCAGGTATATTACTATACCGCTACGGTTATGACAAAAACCAACGGTATTCCAACCAATGCTTCGACAGTGGAGCTGATTCCCGAAGATGGTGGAACCAACATCCCACTTAGCAATGTAGGCACCGGTGTATACACAGCAGCAAAACAGGTAAGTACACGGGATGGTGACAGTGCTGTTTACCAAGTGGTAGTGGACGGAGCAACTACAGACGGCAGCGTGTCCTTTCGAAAGAATAGCAACAGTTATACTTATGATACGCTTGTTATTACGGTAAATACATATATAAATGATGTTTTGGGTGATAAAGGCAGTGTCAGTTTACAGGACAGTGGAAATAGCTATCCCATGCATCAAGCCTCCTCAGGGGTGTACAGTGTTACCCTTCCGGCCAAAGCAGATGCCTCCTATAACATATATGTAGGCGGACAGGACAGCGGACAACGGGTAGAACTGGCCCCGGCAGAAGCAGCCGTTCCAATAGAACTTTATTATTATTCGATGCAATTGACTACCAGATTGGATAACAACAATGTAGAGTTGGGCGCGCTGGTATTGAAGGCCGCCGGAAAGAGCGACATTAAATTGACGCAGTCGGCAGTAGGGGTATTGACTTCGGGAGATTTCCCCCAAAGCAAATCTACGGTATATGCGTTATATATGAATGGAAAGGACACGGGATTGACAATGGAGCTCAATACCGGTAAAAATGTCCTTGACCTGGATTACTATACAGTTGCCTATGATGCCAATGGCGGCACCGGTTCTGTAAAGGATAGTAATTTATATTTAAAAAACACCCGGGTTAAGGTGAAAAATGCCAGTGAGCTAAGTCATGCAGGGAACAAGATATTTCTTCGTTGGAACACCCAAGATAACGGCCTGGGCAATGACTATTACCCAGTCTCCGGCAGCTTTAATATAACAATGCCGATTACTCTGTACGCAGTTTGGGCAGGGGATGCGCAGGAGGCCGAGGAAAATGCGGAAGCACGTTGGATTATTGGCGGTGAAACTGATAGCCAGGGAAAACCCATCGTTCATTACGGATCCCTTGAGGAGGCCTTGCAAAACGCTAAGGATAACCCCAATCCGGTTCATATTACCGTATTAGATGACTGTGCAATTACGGGCGATGCAACGTTAGGCGAAGATGATACCCTGACCATTAACCAGAAGGATAAGGACGGAGATGATATTGTAGTAACCATTGAACCCGATGCTACTCTAACCAATGAAGGAACCATAACCAATGAAGGAACCATTAATATTAAGGAACCGGGTGAACTGATTAATAACGGCAGCCTGATTAATAATGGTGAGATTGCCGGTGATGGAACTCTGGATAATAACGGGGAGCTGGAAAATAGCGGTGGTTCCCTGGCGGCGGAAACCGTAGAAAATGAGGATGGTACAATTACCGGCGGTACCATTTCCGATGGGACGACAGTAGATGGCGGAACCCTGGATGGAAGTATCACCAATAACGGAACCATAAAAGATGCGACTATTGCTCCGGGTGCTACAGTAAATACAGATGCACCCAACCAGGGTACTTACCTTGGCGAAATCGACAATAATGGTACGATTTCCGGTAATATCAAGGTTGGTGAAAGCGACAGTGAACCTGGCACGATAGCCAACTCAGAGACTGGACGGGTGGGAAATAACAATCCCGATAACAGCCTCGGTAATGAAATTGACAATACCAATGGCACAATTTATGGTGGTACGGTAGGAGGACCGGAATCTACTATAATTAATGGCGGAACCATCGGCAAAGAGGACGAAGACACCTACATTGATGAGGATACAAACATTTCAGACGCAGACTTCCAGGGTTCGATTACCAACGACGGCCAAATTATTGACCCCGGAACCATCAGAGGAGATCTGGAAAATAACGGTGAAATCAACATAACAGATGGACATGAGACAGAAATTGACGGTAATGTGATTAATGGCGAAACCGGAACTATCACCATTGAGGACGGTGGTTCAATGACCATAGAGGGACCGGGTGGCGCGCTGGAGAACCATGGAACAATTGACAATGATGGAACGATAAAAGGCGATGGTGACATTGAAAATAATGGCATAATCGACAATAACGGCGGAAAGATAGGTCCGGGCGCTCATATTGATAATCAGGGCGGAACCGTTGACGGCGGAGAAATAGATACTGGCACTGTGGTTGAAGGTGGTACAATTACCGGAGATGTAACCAACAACGGAACCATTGACGGTAGTACCATAGACCAAGATGGGATGGTAGAAGGAGGCACGTTTACCGGTGGCGCGACTAATGAAGGAACCATTAAAAACCCGGATAAGTTAGATGGTCAGTTAACCAACGATGGTGATATGATTATTGAAGACGGTCACAAAACGGAAATAACAGAGGATGGTGAGCTAATCAATAATGGTGAGGTTGTAATTGAAGGACCGGATGGAGAGCTGGAAAACAATGGTAAAATCAAAAATAATGGTGAAATCAATAATGATGGAACTATTTCCAGCAACCGTAATGACAGAAAGCCGGGTAAAATTGACAATGCCGGCATTATAGACAATGAAAACGGAACATTGCTGGATCAGCAGATTGATAATAATGAAGGAACCATCAGTGACGGTACCATAGGTCCCGGTGTAGTGGTAGACGGTGGTATTATTACCGGTGATGTAACCAATGAAGGCATAATTGACGGCAGCAGCATTGACTCGGATTTCCTTCCATTAAAGGGCAATGGTATCGTGAAGTACCGTGTTACTTTCATATTAGGTAACCATGGTAAGGATATACCCGATCAAAGTGTAGATTCCGGCGGAAACGTAACCCTGCCTCCGGCTCCCATTGCAGATGGATGGACATTTAGCGGTTGGTATGGTGACAAAGCGATGACCGAGCGGTGGAATTTCCTGACCGATACCGTCAGCGATAATATGATGCTGTTCGCTGACTGGAGCAAGAAACCGGATGAAGACAGGGGATCTGGGGGGTCTGGAGGAACTGCCGATCCGGAAGAGCTTGAAACGGATATAAATGTCGCAGCGGCCGGTAAGGAGGAAAATAGTCAGACTGATAATATAAATGACTTAGAAAGTGAAAACTTGTCAGTTGGGGGCGGTACGGCAACGGGTAATGTAGCAGAGGACGCAGGAACAACGGTAGACACAAAAAATGATTTCACAAAAACTGTGACCATAACTATTACCAAACCGGATGGTCAGAAAATTACGGTTATGATTACCAACCGAGATACTTTTATCCGTGCGGTACTTCCGAAAGACGTCTTGAAGCAGGCAATTGCCGGTGAGGCAGTAGAAATAGAATTGAATGTCCAGCATATTTATGAGAATATTCCCCAAGTGGACCAACAGCTTTTGGAAGAGGCAGTTAAAGAATATGCTCAGGCTATTGAAGGCCTTAGAATCGGTCTTTTCATGGATATATCCATGAAGTACCGGGTAGGCAGCAGCGAGTGGATTCCAATTCATAAAACAGCAGAAGAAGTAGAGCTTGCCGTTACGATTCCGGAAGAGCTGCTGGCAGAGGACTCTGATTATTTTATGCTCCGCGCCCATGATGGCACGGCTATCCTGCTTTACGATGAGGATGAAGAGCAGCAGACCATTACCATTCGAAGCGACCGCTTTTCCACCTATGCACTGGCGTACACCTTGAAAGAGGTAACACCGGAGGCAATTAAGGATGCCGACCGGATTAACAAGGAACACCGGGGAGACTGCAGGCTATGCGGATTTTGTCCTCATCCCTTGCATACGTGCATTTTTATATGGCTGCTCCTTTTGGCGGTTCTGGCGACAGTGGGAATCTTCATTTACAAAAGATATAAAAGACAGATAAAAGAATAGAATCCATAGTTATGTGGCGGATAGAGTCCGAGGCAAAAGCCTCGGATTTTTTCCTGACCGGAGGTTATTATCATAATGGAGGCATTAAACCCTGCTTGAAGGCTTATTTTAGATGGGTTTCAATGGATATTAGCTATTTCATGTGGTATAATATTTTAATATTGAAAAGAAGGAGTGAGGATTTATATGAGCGTATGTAACGAAAAAGAATTGGAATTTTCAGTTTTTTTAATACACCATCTTGCGGAAGGCTGGAAAATGTTGCCCACAAAAGTGTACCAAATTTTGACAAAGGCAAATATCTTAGATGAATATATTATACCATCCTATGAATGTCTACATACACTGGGGATGGAATATTTAATGGAGGATATTTCGGAACTAGTGGGAGAAAAAGGGGTAGATATATGATACTGTATCAGAACCGAGAAAGCATACTCTTTGTTGCGAGAGGTAAACGAAGGATTGATATCTGTAGATTACCATGAGTTTAATCAAAAGTATAATGAGAGAGATGTTTTTGCCCGTGAAAAGATGAGGTATCGGCTTAAGTATGACGGATGAAAATAGATTTAAGATGAGTAAATGGAGAGGGCAGAACTTGCCAGGGTTTGCACTTATGGAAACTAGGGAGGTCGGACTAATATGAGCAAAAGAATTGCATTGATAACAGGTGCTAATTCCGGAATGGGAAAAGCCACAGCAATTGCGCTGGCAGGTAAGGGTATGCATGTGGTCATGCTTTGCCGGAACCGGGAGCGGGGCGAGGCAGCATTACGTGAAGTAAAAGAAAAGAGCAGGGGCTCGGTATCCCTGATGATTTGTGATTTGGGAAGTATGAAAGAGATACAACAATTTTGCCACACTTTTAAAGAAAACTATCAGCGTCTGGATATTCTTGTCAACAATGCCGGTGTCATTACCTTAAACCGACAGGAAACCAAAGACGGGCTGGAGCTGCAATTTGGAGTAAACCATATTGGCCATTTTCTATTAACGGTAAGTCTTTTGGATTTAATCAAGGCGACAGGTCCGTCCCGCATCGTAGTCGTAGCATCCGGTGCACATAAAATCGGAAAGATTGACTTTCAAAATATTCCGCTGAAACATGGTTATACAGTATTTTCTGCCTATGGGCGGGCAAAACTATGCAATGTTCTTTTTACCAAAGAACTTTCACGGCGGTTAAGGAACACTCGGGTAACAGTGAACTGTGTTCATCCCGGGGCGGTGGCTACCAACATGGGAGTAGACCGGAACACCGGCTTTGGAAAGACCATCATGAAACTGCTGAAGCCATTTTTCAGAACGCCTGAGCAAGGCGCTGCGACAGCTGTCTATGTAGCCACAAGCAAGCAGTGCCGGGGAGTTAGCGGGGAATATTTTTATAACAAAAAAATTGTCGGAACATCCAGACGTGCGAATGACATAAAACTGGCCCGGAAGCTCTGGACAGTCAGCGAAGAAATCATTGCAGCAGTAAATTTAGAGGTGAAAATAGTTGTATAAAATTTTTGATATACATACCCATGCTTTTCCGGAGAAAATTGCCGGACGGGCAGTTAATAGTTTAGCGGCAAAAGCCGGCGGCGTGTGCGGATATTTTTTATAATAACGCAGCTGATTTTCTTAATTTGAAGCCGATCTCCCAGTGTATATAAGAGGTAAGCAGAAATATAAAGGGGTAACACTATGCAACTAAAAACTAAATTAAAAATAATCTTTGGTATTATAGCAGCGCTAGTGCTGTTTTTCAGTGGATTTGCGGCACACGCAATGCTTACAAAACCCGAAAAGTATGAGGTGCCGGAGGAAACCGTTGTAGAAAAGACTCATTTTCGTACAGCATTTATTGAGGAAGTTAGGACAAAACAGGAACTGATTACCCTAGAGGTAGATTTAAGCGAGGAGATTGTACTGGATGATTCTTGGACGAATTGGGATATCTTCAAGAAAAATCAGCAGATCGAGTATAAGGCCACAGGGCTGTTTACCGTGGATTTGGGAGAAATAGAAGATGATTCGATCCTGATTGATGATGAAAGAAAGATTGTACAGGTGAAGTTGAGTGCACCAACAGTAAAGTCAGTACAGCTTGATGAGGATAAGACGGAATATTTTGCAGTGGAAAATGGTCTCCTTCGCAGTACCAGTGAAATCAAGCTGACAGCCTCGGAACAGCAAAAGCTTATGAAGCAAATAAAGGCTGTTATGCTGGAAGAGATGAACAGCCTGGAGTTGACTGAACAGGCCAAAGAAAGTGCCAGGGCGTCGGTTACACATTTATATCAGAGTATCCTGCAGAAAGTGGATGCAGGAGATTATACAGTGGAGGTCATTTTCGATGAAAAATTGGATAGATAATGCAGTGTTTTATGAAATATATCCGCAATCGTTTTGTGATTCAAATGGCGATGGGATTGGTGATATACAGGGAATTATCTTAAAGCTTGATTATATTAGTAGCCTGGGATTTAATGCAATATGGCTTAATCCCTGCTTCGAATCACCTTTTTCCGATGCCGGGTATGACGTGGCAGATTATCAAAAGGTTGCCCCGAGATATGGTACCAATGATGATCTGGCAGAACTTTTTAAACAGGCCCATAAGCGAAATATGCATGTTTTGCTTGATCTGGTTCCGGGACATACTTCGGTAGAACATAAGTGGTTTAAGGAGTCCATGAAAGCGGAGAGAAATGAATATACGGACCGTTATGTCTGGACTGACAGTGTCTGGGAAGAACCGGATGGAATGGGATGTATCAGAGGAATTTCCGATCGTGATGGTTCCTGTGCGGTTAATTTCTTTTCCAGTCAGCCGGCACTTAACTACGGTTTTTATAAGCCCACGAAGTCCTGGCATATGGCCATGGATGAGGAAGGTCCGAAGGCAACGCTGGAGGCCCTTAAGGATGTTATGCGTTTTTGGCTGAATATGGGCTGTGACGGATTCCGGGTAGATATGGCCGGTTCCCTTGTGAAAGGTGATGAGGAAGGGAAAGGCACGATTAAACTTTGGCAGAATGTACGTGAATTTTTAGACAAAGAGTTTCCCCAGGCGGCCATGGTTTCTGAGTGGGGAGAACCGGATAAGTCCATACAGGGCGGTTTCCATATGGATTTTTTACTTCATTTCGGGCCATCCCACTATAATGATTTGTTCCGCTGCGAAGAACCGTTTTTCTCAAGCAGGGGAAAAGGCGATATTTCAAAGTTTATTGAAAAGTATAATGAAAATTATGAAAAATCAGAGCGAAAAGGGCTTATTTGCATACCTTCGGGTAATCATGATATGGACCGGCTGGCTCGTCACCTGCATAAGGATGAACTGAAAATTGCATATGCATTCTTACTTTCCATGCCGGGTGCCCCTTTTATTTATTACGGTGATGAGATCGGGATGAATTATGTGGAAGGGTTAACATCGGTTGAAGGCGGATACGGACGAACCGGCTCCCGTGCACCGATGCTTTGGGACGATAGCAAAAATGCCGGGTTCAGTACTGCGGACAGTAATAAGCTTTATATGAAGCAGGATGATGCTCCGGACCGGTCAACAGCAGCCAGTCAGCTTGAAGAAAAAGATTCACTGTTACATGAAATCAAAAAGCTTATTGGTATCAGAAAAGAACATCCGGCTTTGCTTAATAAGGGAGAAATTGAATTTGTTTCCGCTGAATCATATCCCCTTGCATATATCAGGAAAAGTGAGAGCGAAAGGATTCTTGTGGTAATAAATCCAGCCAATTGTAAAGTCTCTTTTGACTTTGCTGGTGCCACCAAATCAGTTATTTATTCGTTTGGCAGCTTGGCAGAATTTGTGGGTGGATCGGTAAAGGTAGAACCTTGTTCTGTTGGATTTTATGAAATATAGAAGAGGAGATTACCGGGATGAAAGAAAAGCTGAAACAAATATTTATATCAAATCAGGATACTTTTTCCGGTGTTTGTCTGGTTAGAAACAGCAGCGAAACTATTTTTTCTGCAGCAAGCGGATTGGCTAATCGGGATTATAACATTCCCAATACTATGGAGACGATGTTTGATACAGCATCGGTAACAAAAGTATTTACAACGGCAGGCGATTTAGCTTTATTTTTGCGGGCAATCCAAAATGGGAAATTGCTTTCTTCCCGATTTACAGAAATATTTTTACAGCCACATTGCCAAATTGCCCGTCCATCCTATGGCTTCACTTGGCGAACGGGCTATGCCTTTGAGTTCCTGGAGCGTGACGGTAAAGTGGTATGCATGTATAAGGAGGGGGTCAACGCCGGTGTGAATGCCATGTTTTCCTATTATCCGGACTTGGATATCTCCCTGAATCTGTTATCTAACCAGGAGGATGGTTTTTGGGAAATGCATAAACAAATGCAAGAGATACTATTGTCAGCAAATGAAGAAACGGAGTAAAAATGAAATATCAGGTATTAAAAAAATATTTTGGTTATGATTTCTTCCGCCAAGGACAGGAATTGTTGATTGACAGCATCCTGGCGGGCCAAGATGTGCTTGGCATTATGCCTACCGGTGCCGGTAAGTCCCTTTGTTATCAGGTCCCGGCACTGCTGCTTACGGGGATCACGATAGTGATTTCACCTTTGATATCCCTGATGAAGGATCAGGTCCGGGCTTTAAATGAAGCCGGGGTACATGCTGCTTTCATCAACAGCTCGCTGACAGAGAGCCAGATTGCCAAAGCTCTTCAGTATGCCGCCGCCGGGCAGTACAAAATCATCTATGTAGCACCCGAGCGGCTGGAAACTTATGAATTCTTGCAATTTGCCAAACAGGCAGACATATCTATGCTGACAGTGGATGAAGCCCACTGCATCTCCCAATGGGGGCAGGATTTTCGCCCCAGCTATCTGAAAATCGTTCAGTTTATCCGATCACTTCCCAGGCGTCCCATTATCAGTGCTTTTACGGCAACCGCCACCGAAACGGTTCGTGAAGATATTCTTTGTGTGCTGGGCTTACATAATCCGCAGGTATCGGTAACCGGTTTTGACCGGGAAAATCTTTTTTTTGGCGTGGAAACACCCAGAAAAAAGGACGATTTTCTTTTACAATATTTAAGCAATCATGAAGGCGAAAGCGGTATTATTTACTGTGCCACCAGAAAAAATGTGGATGCTGTTTATGAACTGTTATTGGGAAATGGCCTGCCGGTAACCAGATACCACGCCGGTTTAAGCGGAGCCGAACGGAAACAAAATCAGGAGGACTTTATCTATGATGTGGCACCACTGGTGGTAGCCACCAATGCTTTTGGAATGGGTATTGATAAATCCAATGTCCGTTTTGTACTTCACTACAATATGCCCCAGAGTCTTGAGAATTACTATCAGGAAGCAGGCCGGGCCGGGCGTGACGGGGAAGCGGGTGAATGTATCCTGCTCTATTCCCCGCAGGATGTTATGATCAATCGTTTCCTTTTGGAAAGCAAAGAAGGCAATCAGGAACTGGCCGAAGATATCGAGACCATCCGGGAGCGGGATGAGGAACGATTAAAGGCAATGACCTATTACTGCATGGGAACAAATTGTCTCAGAGAAACCATTTTGCGGTATTTTGGCGAAGCCGGTACGGGGCCTTGCGGAAAATGCTCTAACTGCCAGAATGAATTTGAAGAAGTGGATGTGACCCATGTGGCAATGAAGATAATCGGCTGTGTTATGGACTGTCATCAGCGGTATGGGGTAAATGTGGTGGTAGGAACGGTATGCGGGAACAATTCCGCCAAATTGCGGGCATACGGGGTTTCGAAGCTGCCTTCCTACGGCAGCCTGCAGGAGCTGTCGGAAGCCAAAGTGAAGCAAATTATGAACCAGATGCTGGTGGAGCAGATTCTCTTTTTAACCAATGATAAATATACCCTGGTAAAACTTACAAGCCTGGCCAAAGAAGTTTATGAGGGCAGGAAGAAAGTGATTCTAAAACAGCCCAAGCGGAGTATTCAACAGGAGATGGAACGGGATAAAAGTAAAAAACAGGCAGCTAAACGCTATCGAAAATCGGATATCCTTACTTCAGCCGGTCTGGAACTGTTTGAGCGGCTGCGGGAACTGCGAAGTACCATTGCCAGAGAAGAAGCTATGCCGCCTTATATTATTTTTTCGGATAAAACCTTAGTGGATATGTGTGTTAAGCGGCCTGGGAACCGTAAAGAAATGCTGCAGGTATCGGGAGTTGGCGAGAATAAATTTGAACGGTATGGGGGGCGGTTTTTAGAAAGAATTGCAGAGTGTACTGCCGGAAAAAAGGAAAAATATTTTTTTGATGAAAAGTGAAGCAGCCCAAATCAGGACCGCTTCACTTTTATAGTTGCATTTAATCAATATTGATTTTTGTGGAAGCCGAAACAGGCTCTTTTTTGGGAACGGAAATGGTCAGGATACCGTTATCTAATTTGGCTTTGATCTCACCTAATTCCGCATCACCCAAATGAATACTGCGGCTCATGGAGCAAAGCCTTCTTTCCCGATGAACGTAATTATCTTTTTCTTCATTTACGTTTTCCTCTTGCTTTACGGAAATGGTTAACCGTTCGTCGGTCAAATCCAGGTCAATGTTTTCCCGATCGATGCCCGGGAGCTCCGCTTCAATAATATAAGTAGAGTCTTTTTCCTTTACGTCCAGCTTAAAGGTGTCTCCGGCCAGGTTCCTGCCTGAAAACCAACTATCATTAAAGAAGTCATCAAGCATGTTATAAAAGTTACCTGTCGCTAAATTGTCCAGTTCGTTTCTTCTTCTGTTGAATGGTATTAATCCTGTCATAATAACAACTCCTTTTCTTTTCTATTTTAGTTATCAGCACTCTGACGAGACGAGTGCCAATTACTATAATTATTATATATCACAGGATTTATCATTTGTCACTACATTATACAATTATTTAATAATAATTATAGTTTGTTAATAATTATAGGATTTTTAAATAGAGAATGTTATAATAAATCAATGTCAAAGATGGGAGTATCTGGATGAGTTTAATAGGATATATAAACATATCTCTGGAAATATTCGGGAGTTTAATTTCACTGATTATTATAATGTGTCTGCTTTTTTATGAGAACCGACATATTAAAATGAACCGGCTTTTTATATGGTTATTATTTTGCAATATTCTGGTATTACTTAGTGATGCCATGGCGTGGATTTTAAAGGGGCACGACACTCTTTTTGCTTTTTATGGTGTAAGGATAGCCAATGCCTGTGTATATACATTCGGTTATCTTTTGTTATGGATTTTCACACAATATTTGCTGGTTTTTCTGACCGCCAAAACCACTGTTTCCAAAGCAATCAGAAAAATTGCGGATTTCATGTGTGTGGCAGCAGTGATACTTGTGGGTGTTTCCCAGTTTAACCAGATGTTTTATTATTTTGATACCAATAATATATATCATCGCGGGGAATGGTTCTGGCTTTCCCAGGTGTGGGGAATTTGCGGGATGCTGTTGAACGGAGTAATCATCATCATATACCGAAGGCACTTATCCCGGAGGGAAATGATATCCTTCCTTCTCTATGAAATATTACCGATAATTGCAATGGTACTGCAAATAAGTATATATGGTCTGGCACTTCTTTATATTACGACAACGCTGGGGGTACTCATTATTTATATCAGTATTCAGGCTGAACAGGCTAAACAGATGAAGGAAAAGGATCTGGAACTGTCAGAGTATCGGGTTTCCATTATGTTATCGCAGATTCAGCCGCATTTTCTTTATAATTCGCTTGTGGTTATTAAGCAGTTATGTGATATTGATCCCAATATGGCGCAGGAGGCTATTGTTGAATTTTCAGCTTATCTGCGTGGTAATATGGATTCATTGACTATAAAAAAACCCATTCCGTTTCAGCAGGAAATGGAACATGTGAAGAATTATCTATCATTGGAAAAAAAACGGTTTGAAGATAGGGTTAATGTGATATATGACATACAGGAGACTGATTTCAGGATTCCGTCGCTGACATTGCAGCCCATAGTGGAAAATGCCGTGCGTCATGGTATTACCAAAAATGAGGCGGGGGGAACAATTACCATATCCACCAGATTGCAGGAAGGATGTTATATTATTGGTATTATCGATAACGGGGTGGGGTTTGACCCGGATGAAAAAATTGCTGATGGTGGTACACATGTAGGTATTGAAAATGTCAGAAACCGATTAGCCGGTATGTGTAATGGCAGGCTGGAAATAAAAAGCACTCCGGGTGCAGGTACAGAAGTTATGATATATATTCCTGGTAATTGACCAATGAAAAAGCGGAAAGAAATATTGGGGTGGGACTTTTTCCTTATTTAATTCATATAATGGGAAAAAGGAGATTTATAAATTGAACGAGCATTATGAATTTGTAAATATTCCATTACCGTATGCCTATGATGCATTGGAACCCTATATTGATGAAAAAACCATGCATCTGCATCATGATAAGCATTTACAGACCTACATTAATAATTTGAATAATATTTTGAGAGAGTTTCCGACATTGCAGGAATTATCTTTAGAGGATTTGATTACCCAGGCGGTATACCTGCCACCCGAAGTCAAGACGCCGATAATCAATAATGCCGGAGGTGTTTATAACCATCAGTTTTATTTTTCAATATTAGCACCCAATACATCTGGCGGGCAGGATAATCGTCCGGTTGGAGTTTTGGCGAAGTATATCAACGATGTATTTGGTGGCTTTGAACGATTTAAAGAACAATTTACCGCTGCCGCACTTTCGGTTTTCGGTTCCGGCTATGCCTGGCTGATTGCCGGAAACAACGGTATGCTCAGCATTGTCACCACACCTAACCAGAATACTCCGCAGCTGCAGAGATATGCCCCGATTATAAATATAGATGTCTGGGAACATGCTTATTACTTAAAGCATTACAATGTGCGGGCCGATTATATTAATGATTGGTTCCAGGTAGCAAATTGGGAACAGGCCAACCGAAATTTCCTGAGTGGGACGGGAAGGAACCGTGTTTTCAGGATGTAAGATTCTAAAGAAAAGGATAATAATCATATGATCGTAAGTGCCAGCAGAAGATGTGATATACCGGCCCATTTTAGTGAATGGTTTTACCAAAGGATTGCGGAAAAGTATGCGCTAACCCGTAATCCGATGAATCCTGTCCAGGTGAGCCGGATCGATCTGTCCCCGGAAGTGGTGGATGGTATTGTTTTCTGGTCCAAAAATCCGGAACCGATGCTTATGAGGCTGGCAGAATTAAAAGAATATACTTATTATTTTCAGTTTACCCTAAACGGATATCAGCCGGAAGTAGAGGCCGCTTTGCCCAGTGTGGAGGAGCGGCTTGATACTTTTCTTAGACTGTCGGATCAAATCGGCCGGGAGCGGGTGATCTGGCGTTATGACCCGATTCTGCTGAACGAGAAATATACGGTTGCCTGGCATCAGGAGACCTTTGCCCGGATAGCCGGAAAGATAGCCGCAGATGCGGGAAAATGCGTTATCAGCTTTTTGGATATGTATACAAAAATTAAGAAAAATATGGACATACTATCCATTAGGGAACCCAGTCATGAAGAAAAGCTGCAATTAGCCAAGGCTTTGTCGGCCATTGCCGGCAGCTACAGATTAGGCATGGAATCCTGTGCGGAAGATATTCCGTTAGAGCAGTTTGGGATTACCCACGGGCGATGTATCGATGACCGTTTGCTGGAACGGTTGTTGGGATGCAGTCTGGCGGTAAAAAAGGACAAGAACCAACGCCTGGCCTGTGGCTGCGCGGCCAGTGTGGATTTGGGTACTTATAATACCTGCCTGAACGGCTGCCGATATTGTTATGCCAATTATCAGACTGATACGGTGAAGAAAAATGTTGCAAAATATCAAAAGGATTCTCCGATGCTATGCGGAATACTTAAGGAGGCGGATAGTTTGAAGGAATATCCGGCTAAAAGCCTGCGTGACGGACAGATGCGGCTGTTTCAAGAATAGGAGTTTATAGTATGCAATATTTCATTTCGTTTTTAGAAGGGATTATAACCTTTGTGTCTCCGTGTTTACTGCCCATGCTGCCGATTTATATTTCTTATTTTGCCGGCGGCAAGGCTGAAGAGGATACAAAAAAAACCATTTATAATGCACTGGGTTTTATCGTGGGATTTTCACTGGTCTTTATTTTACTGGGCGGATTTGCCGGTTTGGCGGGCAGTTTCTTAAGCCGCTATCAAACCATCGTAAATATTGTCACAGGAGCGATTGTTGTTTTATTTGGTTTGAATTTTATGGAGGTTATTCACATCGGTTTTCTGAATCAAACAAAAAGGCTGGCTGTTCAAAAAAAGGATTTGAGTTTCTGGGGTGCGGTGCTTTTCGGCATCGTATTTTCTGTTGGCTGGACGCCCTGCGTGGGTGCTTTTCTGGGTTCGGCATTGATGTTAGCTTCCCAACAAGGGTCGGCAGTAAAAGGAATTCTAATGCTGGTGTGCTATTCCCTGGGACTGGGTGTCCCCTTTTTGATCAGTGCAGTACTGATTAGCAAGCTGAAGGGAACTTTTAATTTTATTAAAAAACATTACAAAATCATAAATATGATATGCGGCATCTTTTTGGTCATTATCGGTATCTTAATGATGACCGGCATGATGGGATATTTCCTGGCATTGCTTTCTTAAATAAAATAGACGGAGGAAATTATGCAGGAAGAATTATTTGAGTTGATGGTGGCAGCCGGACAAAAACAGGAAATGGCCAGGATCCTTTCCTGTAATGAAAAATCCGCAAAATATGGCCTGGCGCTTACCGAAGAAGAAACCAGGCAGCTGTTAATCTGCCGGCGTAATACGCTGAAGGAACAGCGGCGGGTTGAGTTTGGAGAGGGGATTTTGCCCAAGCTAATCGACAGCTTTTGTGATTCCCAATATATCAGTCAATATGAATATCGGGATACACTGGCAGCACTACAGGATATTTTTTATTTATTTAAAAATGAATCAGGAGATGAACTGACCGATGATGAGTTAATTGCGTTTATGAGGGAACAGTTCGAAGGAGTCTGCTTCGGTTCACTGGAATATTTAAGCGAAACCTGCCTGGAACGGTTTGCCCAGGCAATCAGACACGGCTATACCGGTCACCGGAAAAGTGCCGGAAAAGGTGAGTATAATAACGACAGGTTATCTGAAGAAATGCGCTGGGATAAGGATACTTTTTATGAAGTATGGAATGAACTGATCAGTTAAGGGGGCAGGATGAAGTATACGATGGAAGAGCTGTTGCCGGTGGTGAAGCGGTTGACGGAGAAGTTTACCGGCAAAGAAAGTACCTCGGTAACCTATGAAACAGCCGAGCGGCTGATGGGTGCCGTGATTTATTGTATCAATGAGTATCAAAAAGAAGGGCAGGCATCAAGCGGCAGCAGTACGGAGGTATGGGATCAGGAAGCAAAGCTATCGGCGATGGAGGCGTATGAGAGGGGATATCAGGCGGTAATCAATAAAGTACTGGTAACAAAGAAGCTATATGAGGGAATCATTGATGATTTCAAATGGTACGGAAACAGAGCTTTGTATGAGACTGTTATCAAAGGTATGCCGGTATTCTTTGTTCATTATGATGCCAGGTTTTATCCCCAGGATCACATCCTGACGCTGGATTATCCGATCTTACCGATGGCTGTTGAATTGTGCGGTGTAGATGCTATTTATGAGTATCTTACTCGTATCCGCATAGAGCAAATTTTTCTGTCGGGATTTTCCCAGGAGATGGTGGTTCAAACCCTTCTGCAATACCATCCCGATTATAAAAGCTTATTCATAAATCTTCCTTCCATAGTGATGAAGAAAGTGATTGAGAAAATGGTGGATGCGGAAGAATATGCAGCCAACCATTCCAAAGCAGAAGTGGAAGAAAAAATGCATCATGCACTGGAACTGCTGGTTAGGGAAAGATATGCAGATAATCGGGATATCCTGAACTATTTGCAGCAGGATATTTATTACATTGACGATATGACTCCTTTTTACGAATAAATATGGTAAAGAATAAAATAATGTGCTAGAATAGTACGAAATGTTTAGCATATTTGAGGAGAAACTATGGAAAAAGTTAATTTTAAAATAGCGGAGGACTCCAAACTGCCGATTGTAACAATAGTTTGTGCCGCTGTCATTTTGTTTTTTGAGTTTTGCACCATAAATATTGTCGGTGGGGAATGGATGTTTTCCTATCGGTTTCCGCTACATTTCGAGGGAAGTATGTTTGATATGACCGAATCCCTGATTGTAGTTTGTATTCCGGTGGTGCTGTTGGTATGTACTGTTATGTATGCCAAAAAGAACTTAAAATGGCTATGCTGGCCAATCGTAATTTTTATAGTGCGGGTATTGGTAAAAACCGCATACTTGTGTGTGTATGAAGGCTCCTTCTCGTTGCGGGAAACCTGGTTGGATTTAGTGGTATACATTTTGCTGTTGGCGGTTTTTCTGTTAACTGTGTTTGGAAAGCTTAATACCAGGTGGTGGCTGGTAACGGTTTGCGGCATATTTCTGATTATGGCGATCGTTAAACTGTTTGTTCCGGCTGTATCCTATACGTTTGTCGTGGGTACCAGTGTGTATCTTTCAACTTTTTTATCCTATAGTTTATTTTTTGTCGGATACGGTGCACTGGGGTTGGCAATGGAGAAAAAATAATGAATAAATATTTCCGATATGCTTTTATTGGAGTGACTGCGATTTTGGTCATTGCCATAACCGCTTTGATTGTTGCGGTGATGGTTAAAAATCGTAAGGAAATTGCTCAAATAGAATCGGTGGAGATTATTGCAGAAGAAATACAAACGATAGAGGAAAGTCCCACGCCTGAGCCGGAACCAATCGAACCGGAAGAGGTGGCAGCATCGGAACCGGCAGTAGGTGCCCTGGATGATCAGGAAGATCCCCAGTCAGAACCCAAGGCCGGTAACGAGCAGGGAACCGGAGCCAGTGTGGATGTCAGCAAGGTGGGGCAGGGTGAGAACCAAAACGTATCCTTAGGGATCGATGTATCCAAGTATCAGGGAACCATTGACTGGGCCCAGGTAAAAGCTTCCGGGGTGGATTTTGCCATGATCCGGGTGGGTTACCGGACTAAGGTGAACGGTGCTATCTGTGAAGATCCCACAGCCCGGTATAATATGCAGGAGGCCCAGGCTAACGGTATTAAAATCGGAGCTTATTTCTTTTCTTCGGCCATAAACGAAGCTGAAGCTAAGGCAGAAGCAGAATTTACAGTAGGTTTAATCGCAAAATATAAGATAACTTATCCGGTGGCATATAACTGTGAGGACTTCCAGTCTTCCGACAGCCGCCAATACGGATTGGACAATACCGCAAGAAGTAATCTGGCCATTGCTTTTCTGGATCAGATTGCCGCAAGCGGCTATACCCCGATGTTCTATGCAGCAAAAGGGGAAATGGAAAATAACGCACTGTGGAATACAGATACCCTGAGCAGTAAATATAAAATCTGGGTGGCTCAGTATCCATCGGTAGCTTACCCCCAGACAGAAAAGTCCAGCTACAGCGGAAGCCATGACATGTGGCAGTACACCAGTCAGGGAACGGTGGCCGGGATCAGCAAAAAGACCGATGTTAATGTGGCTTATTTTGGATATAACAAAGAAGCGGCGGCGAAGGATGAAACGCCCGCAGAGCGGGTGGAGGCTAACCCCGAAGTGGGAATTAATTTTACCGAAGTGAATGAAACCGTAACGGCCAAACAGGAAACCAACCTGCGGAATGAACCCAGCACCAATAACGATGCCAGTATTGTGGGCAAGCTGGTACATGGGGATGCGGCAACCCGCACCGGTATCGGTCATAACGGATGGTCACGATTGATCTATAATGGACAGACCCTGTATGCCGTGTCCAGTTACCTGACCACAGATATGTCCGATGTGGGCAGGCAGGCACCTAAGCAGGGTCCGGTGTATACTCCGGCGAATGAAAATATAACAGCCAAGGATGTGACCAATCTGCGGTCGGAACCCGGTACATCTAATCCGGATACGGTGGTTGGAACCCTGCATAATGGTGAAGTGCTGACCAGAACCGGGATCGGTGACAATGGCTGGTCGCAGCTTGATTACAATGGTCAGACCGTATATGCAGTCAGCAGCTATTTACAAGGTGCTGAATAAAAATTTGAAGAAGAACAGCTTTATACTCCGTTATTTATTATGTGGCGGGTATAAAGCTTTTTTTGTTTTTCTTTAGAAATTCTTTCGTTTTTTCTGCCTGAGATATTAAAAAATAAGCTTTATACTATAATTTATCAGGAAAGGAAGAGACATGATTATGGATATACAATTGATAACAGATTACTTTACAAGATACGGCGGAATTGCAATTTTTGTGATTGTTTTACTGGAGTATATGAACCTGCCGGGATTTCCCGCCGGAATCATCATGCCCTTAGCAGGTATTTGGGCGGCCAGGGGGAACATTCCTTTTATCATAGCACTGCTGATTACCGTAGCAGCCGGACTGGCGGGCAGCTGGATTCTTTATTTTCTGGGCTGGAAGGGCGGAGATCTGTTTCTTGGTAAATATCTGAAACGGTTTCCCAAACACCGGCCGGCAATTGATAAGAATATGAATTTGATTCGCAGCCGCGGCAGTATCGGTATTTTTCTGGCTAAGCTGATTCCCATGATTCGGACGCTGGTATCCATTCCGGCCGGTGTATTGAAGATGGACTTTGTGAAATATACGGTCAGCTCAGCGATGGGGATTTTGGTCTGGAATCTGGTTTTTATCGGTGCAGGGTACTTTATGGGTGATGCAGTATTGGGAATGCTAGGGTAGGAGGACAGGTAATGAAGATTGCAATGATGACGAATAACTATAAACCTTTTGTTGCCGGAGTACCGATTTCGATTGAGCGGCTCAGCAGCGGGCTAAGGCAGCTGGGACACGAAGTAACGGTTTTTGCCCCCTTTTATCAGAATGAACAGGAAGAAGCGGAGGTAGTTCGTTACGCTGCGCTATGGGAAGGAGGAGGAAAAATCATTCCGGAGGGAGTGGCAATACCTGATTGTACAGACTTTAAGATTGAACAAGAGTTCAGAAAAGGGGGTTTTGACCTGATTCATGTGCATCACCCTATGCTAATCGGAAAAACCGCCCTTTACCTTTCCAAAAAGTATAACGTTCCCCTGGTGTTTACCTACCATACCCGATATGAACAGTATCTGCATTATGGATTACACAATCCCTTTTTGGTAAAGCAGGCTGCCCGGTTAGTGCCCCGCTATGTAAATGCTTTTACCAAACAGTGTGATCTGGTAATTGCTCCCACCCCGCTTGTAAAACAGTATCTTCGGCAAACGGAATGCCGGTGTAATGTAGAAGTACTCCCCACCGGAATCCAGGAGAATTATTTCGGAAACTTTGAAGGAGAGCGGGAAGAAATCCGGCAAAAGTATTTACAGGGAAAGAAATACCTTTTCTGTGTTACCGCCAGACTGGCAAAAGAAAAGAATCTGGATTTTCTGATCAGAAGCTTAGCGCAGCTAAAGGCCACAGGCATGAGTTTCCGCCTGTTGGTCATTGGGGAGGGACCGCAGCGGGAAGTATTGCAGAACTGTGTTAACAAGTTGGGAATGCAGGAAGACATTCTGCTTATCGGGAAAAAGCCCAATGAAGAGATTGCCGGATACTGTGCAGCGGCTGATTTGTTTCTTTTTGCATCTAAAAGCGAAACCCAGGGGATTGTCCTGTTAGAAGCTATGGCGGTGGGAACGCCGGTGGTGGCGGTGCAGGCAAGCGGTGTGCAGGATGTGGTCTGTAATGGTGAAAACGGGTGGATGACGGCGGAAGGAGAGAGCGAGTTTGCCGAAGCCGTGAGACGGAGTTTGACCAATCAGGAAACTTACGGCCGGCTTTGCGAAGGTGCCCGCCGGACAGCAGAGAGATATTCGGAAAAGGAAATTGCCGGTCAGGCAGCAGCACATTATCAGCAGTTGTTATGGAGCAGATGCAGCAGCAAGACTTCCTATACTTTTACACCGTTTCGCAGTATAATTTTTAGATAAGAAGAGGGAAAAGGGAGTTAACTGACTATGGAAGCATATAAAGTATTGGTAGTGGAAGATGATAAAGAAATCCGGGATGGAATCGAAATATATCTGCGCAATCAGGGGTATCAGGTATTTAAAGCGGCTGATGGCGTGGAAGGACTGGAGATCATAGATAGGGAAGGAATTCATCTGGCTGTGGTGGATGTGATGATGCCCCGGATGGACGGCATCACCATGGTAATGAAGCTCCGGGAGCACTATGATTTTCCGGTGGTAATGCTGTCCGCCAAGTCTGAGGAAGTGGATAAGATCATGGGGCTGAATATGGGTGCGGATGATTATGTGACCAAGCCTTTTACCCCTCTGGAACTGTTAGCACGGGTGAACTCACAACTGCGCCGCTATGCCAGATATAAAAACTTAAGCGCTGCCGAACAAAAGGAAAACAGCCGGATATATACTGTGGGTGGTTTAGAGCTAAATGAAGAAACGGTAGAGGTGGCGGTAGATGAAAAGCCGGTAAAGATGACACCCATTGAGTTTAAAATTCTGCAGCTACTGATGAAGAATCCCGGCCGGGTTTTCTCAGCGGATGAAATATATGATCGGATATGGAATGAAAAAGCAGTAAATACAGACACCATTATGGTCCATGTCCGGAAAATAAGAGAAAAAATAGAAATTGATCCTAAAAATCCAAAATATTTGAAGGTGGTGTGGGGCGTTGGATACAAAATTGAAAAACAATAACAATAAAAAATTATGGATTACGACGATTCTGGTGGCAATCGCAGCTACCGCCGGGTTTATGGCTTTTTACCCTTATTTTAATGCAAGAGTAAAAGAACAGTATGCGGTTCCCCAGGAGCGGGAAGATTTTCTGGATACACTTTATCAGCTTAACTATGTTACCTATCGAAATATGCTGGTAGCGGAACAGGAAAAACATATCGCATATGAAGATCTGTACTTATCCTGTCAGGAAACGGTAATGGAGACCGGTTCCGATCTATCTGATTATAATGCCAAAAGCGATGATCAATTACTTTATGACATAGCGCACGCAAAGTCCAGTCTGAAGCAGTATTTTGAAGTGTGCGAAGATAAGTACAGCCGGTTTGCTTCCAAGATAGATTATTGTGTGATTGATAAGAAAACCGGGAAGTCAGATAAAAATACCGAAAAATCAATTGCAAACCTGTACTTTAAAGATGGGGATGAAATTCACAATGATTATGGTTTTTATGTGATGATGCAGTATGATGAAAATGGCAAACTGTATGATGTAACAGCGAAAAGCCAGGATTCCAATGCAGTGACAAAGTATTTGACTAATTATTCGGATGGAAAGCTTCCCCACGAGATCTATGTATATTGGAACAATCAAGAGTATCTGTATGTGGACAGTAAGCATAATCTTAAATGGGTGGAACTGGGGGTCACCGGGCCGCCGAATGCATGCTTTATCTATGCCTGCACGGCGGAGCAGCTAAAGGGGCTGGAAGCATTTAATGTTACCCTCTATGCTGATTATGAGGGAGAGTGGGAGCAGTTTGGGACGTACTTAGAAGCCGGTGTAGCTAATCTATATGTCGTATTTTTGTTGGTGATAGCGGTTTTGGCCCTTATTCTGCCTTATATCATTAAATACCGGCCGGATGAATGCAGCGTGTTCAGGCTTTATTTAGGAATATCCATAACGGCAATCATTATCTGGATAGGGGCGGTAGCAGAGTCTGTAGTCAGTGTGACGGCCATTACCAATACCGGGTATGAGGCAAGAGCACTGATGAATGCGTGGGGAATTGCTCATCTGCCGGCACAGATTATGGCAATGGTATTGAATGGAATACTTTTGTTTGTAATCTTCGGTATCTGGTTTGTATTGATATCTTCCTTTGTGGGACTCACAAAGATGGGGCTTCGTGCATTTATCAAGAAACGCAGTTTGATTTACTGCTTCTTTAGCTGGTGCAAAAAAACTGCCAGAAGCATTTATGACAATTTGATGCACAGTGACTTGGACGGAGATATCTTAAAAAGAATCAGAAATATCAGTATTATCAATTTTGTTATTTTGCTAGTTATCAGTGTTTGCTGGATGTTTGGCTGGCTTTTGCTGATTCCCTACTCAGTGATCTTGTATTTTGTGATTAGAAAATCAATCAAAAAAGTTCAGGAGCAGTACGGACAATTACTGGATGCCACCAGGAAAGTTGCAGAAGGGGAGCTGGAAACAGAGATTAACGGAGACTTCGGAGTTTTTGAAGCATATAAAGAAGAACTTGTGGATATTCAGCAAGGCTTTAAGATGGCGGTTAAGGAAGAAGTCAAGAGCCAGCAGATGAAAACGGAACTGATTACCAATGTATCCCATGATCTGAAAACCCCTTTGACCGCAATTATTACTTATGTGGATTTGCTGAAGGATGAAAATATCACCGCTGAAGAACGGAAGGAATACGTCGGCACGCTGGAGCGGAAATCGGAACGTCTGAAGGCGCTGATTGAGGACTTATTCGAACTGAGTAAAGCAAATAGTGAAAATGTCATACTAAATATTGTGGATGTGGATATTATCAGCCTCATGAAGCAGGTCCGCAATGAGCTTTCGGATAAGATAGAGGAGTCGGGGTTACAGTTTCGCTGGAATCTGCCGGAAGAAAAAATCGTTCTGCCCCTGGACAGCCAGAAAACCTATCGGATATTTGAAAATTTATATCATAATATCTTAAAGTATACGATGTCTAATACCCGTGTATATATTGATGCAATAAAAACGGAAGGGGGTATCCGTATTGAACTGAAAAACATCTCCTGTGAAGAACTGCATGTGGATACCGATTACCTTACCGAGCGGTTCGTAAGGGGAGATTCCGCCAGAAACACCGAAGGCTCCGGACTGGGTCTGGCAATCGCCAGAAGCTTTACGGAACTGCAGAACGGTAAGATGACGGTGGAAACAGATGGAGATTTATTTAAAGTTACTTTGAAGTGGTAGTCATCAGATACTGCATCATACGCGTGTCCCGCACAGTCCAGGGGATGCGCGTTGTGTTGTGAATCATTTCATTATTTTTAATCGCTTCGGCTAAAGTGATCCATTCCAGCCGGTATTCATATTCGGCTTCATAAGCATCCAGTTTGCGTTCCACCGACTGACTGCCAACTTGACATTGGTAATAATGTGAGGTCATTTTTAAGATGTCACCTTCTGTTCCATTCCGGATTTCTTCCACATACCCCAGATATTTTATTGAATCGGGAAGTACCACTAAGCCGGTTTCTTCAGCAACTTCACGAATCAGAGTATCTTCATAAGTTTCTTGCTTCTTCATCCCGCCGCCGGGAAATTTATATTCACCATACTTGCTGTGAATCATGGCATATTTTTCACCTTGGGTAATCAGACCCCGGACAGCAGTACGGGTAAATACACCGGCATCAGCCGGATAGTCTTTTTTATCCACAGTAAATAGTAACATTGAGAGGCCTCCTTTTTATCTTTGACGTTGTATATTATGATGTTATTACATTTGTATATAAATAGCAATATTTGTATATAAGAAGGCAAAAACCTTGAAGCAATTAAAACAATTTTATCATATAATTTTATTAAATACAAAGGGGAAAAAGGAGAGGCAAATATGGATTTAGTAAAAAACAAAGCAAAAATAGCAGAGTATCAGGAACGTGCCCGCAAGCTGGTAGCGGAGATGACTTTGGAGGAAAAAGTATTTCAGACTTTACATAGCACTCCGGCAATCGAACGGTTAGGTATTAAGTCATACAATTGGTGGAATGAGGCTTTGCATGGCGTGGCCAGAGCCGGTACGGCAACAATTTTCCCTCAGGCAATATCGCTCGCAGCAACTTTTGATGAGGATTTTATTGAAAAGGTAGCTGATGCCATTTCCACCGAAGGCCGGGCCAAATTTAATATGCAGCAAAAGCAGGAAGATACTGATATATACAAAGGGCTGACCTTTTGGTCCCCAAATGTAAATATTTTCAGAGACCCCAGATGGGGACGAGGACATGAAACTTTTGGTGAAGATCCTTATTTGACGTCACGTTTGGGCGTTCGTTTTGTTGAAGGTCTTCAGGGACATGATGAAAATTATATGAAGTCTGCCGCCTGTGCCAAGCATTTTGCGGTACACAGCGGTCCGGAGGACATCCGTCACAGCTTTAATGCCAAAGCAACCAAGCAGGATATGTATGAAACCTACCTGCCGGCTTTTAAAGCCTGCGTCCAGGAAGGCAATGTAGAAGCGGTTATGGGGGCTTATAATCGAACCAACGGTGAACCCTGCTGCGGCAGCAAAGCATTGCTTCAGGATATTCTGCGAGAAGAATGGGGCTTTGAGGGACATGTGGTTTCCGATTGCTGGGCAATCAAAGACTTTCATGATGGTCATAACGTGACAACCGGCCCGGTGGAATCGGTATCTCTGGCAATGAACAATGGCTGTGACTTAAATTGCGGTAATCTGTTTATTTTCCTGGTAGAAGCGGTGAAAAAAGGCTTGGTGCCGGAAGCACGGCTGGATGAAGCAGTAACCAATCTTTTTACTGCCCGGATGAAACTGGGAGTATTTGATGAGAAGGGCCAGAATCCTTTTGATAATATCTCCTATGAAGAAGTGGATTCCAGAGAAATGCAGAAACTGAATCTGGAAGCTGCTGAAAAATGTATTGTATTGCTTAAGAATCAAGATCAGTTGCTGCCCCTTGATAAATCAAAAATAAAAACAATCGGTATCATCGGTCCCAACGCCAATAATCGCAGGGCTCTGGTGGGCAATTATGAAGGAACTGCATCCCGGTATTTTACAGTGTCGGAAGGCATTCAGGAATATGTGGGAGATGATATCAGGGTACTGTTGTCAGAGGGATGCCATCTGCATAAAGATCGGGTTCAGGAACTGGCAATCAGTAATGACCGTATATCTGAGGTAAAAGGTGTATGCGAAGCCAGTGATGTAGTGGTGGTTTGCCTGGGTCTGGATTCCGGGTTGGAAGGTGAAGAAGGAGATATGGGCAATCAATATGCCAGCGGTGATAAGCCGAATCTTGATCTTCCGGGTTTGCAGCAGGAGATATTGGAAACCGCCTATGCCAGTGGTAAACCAGTGGTGTTAATATTGCTTTCGGGCAGCGCCTTAGCAGTAAATTGGGCAGATGAACATATTCCGGCCATTATTCAGGGATGGTATCCCGGAGCACAGGGCGGCCGGGCTATTGCCAAAGTATTGTTTGGTGAGAAGAATCCGGAAGGAAAGCTGCCGGTCACCTTTTATCGTACAACCGAAGAATTACCGGAGTTTACAGACTATTCTATGGCAGGACGGACCTACAGATATATGAAAAATGAAGCATTGTATCCTTTTGGATATGGGCTGTCCTATACCGAATTTGCATATAGCGATGTAAAACTATCTACTGGTACTCTGGACGAGAAGGGCGTGCAAGTCAAAGCTGTGGTAACAAATTCCGGAAGTCTGGAAGGAACAGAAACCGTACAGGTATATGTAAAAGCAGAGCGTCCGAATACACCTAATGCTCAATTAAAAGGAATTAGGAAGCTGACACTTAAACCCGGAGAAAGCAGGGAAGTTACCATAGACTTACCCTTGAAAGCATTTGAACTGTGTAATAGAGAAGGAATCAGTAAAGTGAAAGCAGGTACTTACCAGATATCCATAGGCGGTTCACAGCCGGAGCAGCGAAGTATGGAACTGACCGGCCGGGAAGTTACTGTTTTAACGGTAGAAGCAGACGGAAAGTGATTGAAACGTTTTTACGCATTTGTTATAATGAATAACAGATGCGGAGGATAAAACAATGGGAGAATTTAAGGGTGGCTATAACAAGAAAATGACCATAGACGATATTGCGCAAACGCTGGGGGTTTCCAAGACCACTGTGTCCAGAACCATATCGGGGAAAGGGCGGATAGGAGAGGAAACCAGAAAAAAGATTCTCAGCTACATCGAGGAGAATCATTACAATCCCAATGCACTTGCTAAAGGACTGGCACAATCCAAGACCTATAATATTGCCGTAGCGGTTCCGGAAGATTATAATCTGGTAGACCTGCCGTTTTTCCAAAATAGCTTGATGGGTATTTTACAGGTGACCGAAAGTGTTGATTATGATGTGCTGCTGGCCATGGTAAAACCCAATGATATTTCCCAACTGGCAAGAATTATTGACAATCATAAAGTAGACGGTGTGATTCTTTCGAGAACCTATCAGGAAGATATGGCAGCAGAGTACCTGTTACAAAATGGAGTACCTTTTGTAGTAATGGGAAGCTCAGAAAACGAAGCCATATACCAGGTTGATAATAGCCACTTGGAGGCTTGTCGGGAACTGACCACCATTCTTCTGAAAAAAGGGATGAAGAAGCTGGCATTGATCGGCGGTGATGAAAGCCATATGGTTACTGCTAATCGCTATAGGGGTTATGAGTTGGCATACGAAGGTGAAGCGTTGAGCGTTGATAAAGATATCGTATATCTTAATGCCACTAATCCGTCGTATGTGCAGAGAATTTCGGAAGAGTTATTAAAAAAGCGAATTGATGGGATTATTTGTATGGATGACACCATTTGTGCTTCTCTAATGAGTTATCTGACTAGTCAGGGTGTTATGATACCGGAGGAAGTTAAGTTAGCTTCATTTTACTACAGCACTTTACTGGAGAACAGTATTCCGTCGATTACATCAATTAAGTTCAATGAGTCGGAATTGGGAAGTGCGGCTTGCCGGAAGCTGATGGATATTTTGCAGGGGAAGGACGTAGAACTCAGGACACTGCTAAATTATGAAATCAGCATTAGAGAATCAACAAAGTAGATATTTAATAACAGAGGAAGTTGTCATTTTATGTGACAGCTTTCTTTTTTGTGTGCAGGTAGAGCGGTTGCGCAAAAAAAATAGTGGCAGGTATGGATAGGTAAAGATTAATGTGCACTATGCACAAATTATAATATTAAATAATATAAAAAACTTACATTGACAATGATGTGCCGTCAATATATACTAGGGATATGAACAACCGATTGCGCATAAGTAAAATAAAGGTTATTAAATAATGGAAAGGACATCGTCATGGACAAATTTATTGTAAATATCATTCACCGCCCGGAAATGGTTCCGGAATATGCCGAAAAAGTGACCGGCCATGGTAAGGAAGAGGATATCGGAAGAAAGGCACTTTTGACCGAGTCTTTGGACATCTTCAAATTACAACAGGAGGTTGCCCATAAGAATGGTTTGAAAACTACTATTCAGATGACATACGCCAGTCTTTTTAATGAAGAAGCAGTAACTATTGCCAAGGAACATCATGAAAAATACGGTGATGAGATTGCCATGTGTCTGTTAGGCCTTCCCTGCACCGAATTCAGAGAAAAATACAAAACCAAAGATTTTTGTATCTGGATGTTCTCCATGGAAGATAAAATGTCCATCGTGGATGACCTGTTTGAAAAATTTCATGATATTTTTGGATTTTATCCGGAATCAACCGGCTCCTATTACATGGATGCGGAGCTGACCAATTACATAAAGGAAAAATACCCCACCGTAAAATGTGCTATTGCGACCTGTTGGGAAGAAGGTCCCAAGGCTTATCATACCTGCAATAACTCATGGTACACCTTGTTTGACGGCGGTCCGTGGAATCCCTGGATTCCTTCTAAACAGAATATTCATGCTCCGGCAGCCAATGAAGCTGAGGACAGCGGGATTGTTGCCATCCCTCATTTATCAAGGGATCTGCTGGCTTGTTATGATGGGAACGGCTCCAACTTCGGAACCCATCCCCAGAATGTATTACGCGGGATGATTTATCAGGATGGGGAATATCCTTATCTTTATAACTTGATCGATCAATACCGGTCTCTGGAAAAATATAATAACGGTTATGCCTACAATATGATGTTCGTAGGTCCCGGCTGGCTGAATAAAATGGGACGCTGGGAAGCACCTTATGAGCTGTTAAAAAAATCCTATGAAGACGGCATGGCATATTACGGTGAACTGAAAAAAGAAGGCAAGCTGGTAGATATGACCATGGCTGAATTTGCAGATTATTACCGGGAGAAGAAAACCTATACCGAGCCGGAATGTGCACTGTGGAAGGATATTTTATATGGTTCCGATAAGCAGTTATTCTGGTATAGTGACCCTTACATGCGGGCCTGCATTAACATGGACCAGGGTGGAGCTATGGTCGATCTTCGTCCTTACGCAGCGAAGCTGAAATGGGAAGTTGGCATCGGGACCAAGCACGTACAAGATGCGTCTTATCCGTTTCTGATTCAGGAAAAATACCGGGCCGGGTATTTTACGCATTATGCCGGAGAAGGCACCGTCAGAAGCGCCAAACTGATTTACGAAGGGGAAGAAGTGGATTTGTGCCTGTGCCGGACCAAGGCTAAGTTCTCGGAAGAAAAGATTGAAAACGGAAAGAAAACCCGTATTCTTACCTTAGAACCGGTGGAAATTGAATTCTATCAATTGAAACTGACCCTGCAGACCAGAATATTGTTTGCGGAGGGCACCGGAGAGATCCAGGTGGAAAGAACAATCTTAAGCATGAGCGATCCGGACGCCGTGGTTGAAGTTCAGGAATACATGGTAGGGTGCTACGGAACTACCGAATATCCCGAAGACATGACATCTATTACATTGTCCTGTAAGGGTAAAGCAGAAACCAAAGACATTGCCTATGCATATAAATGCCGTGAGGAAGAAGTGGAAGGAGCAGTTTCGGTAGAAGCAGTGGTTCCGCCGGTGGAGACCAAAGTATCCATGCGGGCCGGAAAAGCCGATGCTGTCGGATTCATCAAAGAAGGCTATGCCTTCTCTCCGATGTTCACTTTAGGATATAAAACAACTATGAAAGAAAAGGAGGCGTTTTCAACATGGCTCAAGCTGGAAAAGGCAAATTAAATTATCGGTGCCCGTCATGCTTTATGAGGGACTTGGATATTGATATGTTTTTTGATAAAGACAAAGAAGAATACTATTGTCTCAGATGCCAGTATACCGGCAAGGAAGAGGATGTACTGGAGAAAAATCAGATGGCACGGTTCAGATACCGGGCGATGATGAAGCGGATTACCGAGTTCGAGTAAAACAAATAACTGATAAAACATAGATAGAGAGGCTGATGCAACAGCCTCTCTATCTGCACACTATTTCAAATTACTATTCCAATACAAATTTAGTGACAATATCATTCAGTCCCTGGGAATAGGAGAGATTGTCCGTAACCATTTCACGGGTCTGGGCGGTAAGGGACACGATGTTGGCTGTTTTATCAGCAATGTCCATGATACCGTGGCTGGACTCTCCGATGGTGGAACTGATTCCTGAGACAGCATCGGAAATAAGCAGGATAACATCAGATACAGCGTTCATGGAGTCATTAATTGATTGCATGCTGCTTAGGAACTGGGCAGCATCCTCATTATAGGTTTTGCTGACTTCATTAAAGTTTTGGTAATCATTCAATACCGAATTTTCCAAAAAGGCCGAGGTCTTGGTCAGGCAGTCAGCCATGTTATTTACGGCGATATGGACTTCTTTGATGATTTCCTCAATACTGCCGACGGTGTTGGCAGATTGCGTTGCCAAATTACCGATTTCGCTGGCAACAACGGCAAAACCGCGACCGGCTTCACCAGCCCTGGCTGCTTCAATAGAAGCATTTAAAGCAAGCAGATTGGTTTGATCGGCAATTTCACGGATAGCTTCGGTAAGGGCATTGATTTTGTCAACAGCTTTAGCTTGTTCGATAGCAGTTTCGGTTTGTTCTTTAACCGTGACATACATTTTTTCGGTAGTGTTTGTTGCATTTTCGGTGCTTACCTGAAGCGATTTTGCTCTGCTCATAACCTCTTTTGCATTGGTTTCACCAGTAGAAGCCAATTGAATGATACCTTCTGTATTATGACGGACATCAGCAATCCGGCCGTTGATGATTTCAGTAGAAGCAGCTGTCTCCTGCATTCCGGCAGCAAGTTCCTGAGCGGTAGCCGAATTATCACTGGAGTTATCGTTGACAGAGTGAGTGATTTGCTTCAAACTGTCGGCATTATTATTGAACTGT
The DNA here is from genome assembly GCA_031556725.1 of Lachnospiraceae bacterium. Taxonomy (GTDB): domain Bacteria; phylum Bacillota; class Clostridia; order Lachnospirales; family Lachnospiraceae; genus UBA935. The sequence goes on from JAVBSL010000017.1 coordinate 142,081, forward strand.
GTTGACACATGTTCCAGAGAACTGATGATTTCACGCAGATTACTCCGCATCAGCCGGATGGCCCGGGCAATTTCACCTGTTTCATCTTTACGGGCACAGAGGGCAGAGCTTTTGGGATTACGGATAAATTGAAAACTGGCGGTACTGCTTATGATTTCAGTCAAAACTTTAATAGGCCGAACCATTTGTCTGGCCAGGAAAAAGGAACCAAAGCCGGCAATTAAACAAACAGCGATGGATAAAAGAACAATATTGCTGATAAAATCTTTTAATGCCATTAAGATTTCCGCTTCATCCGCAGTAATAACTAAAATATCATGGTTCACCTCAGATATGTAGTAACTGGCGTATTTAATCGCACCCTTAAATTCATAGGATATAAAATCCGGAGGTGGTACGGTTCCGGCCGCCAGGTCATTGACAATCCCCTTTACAACGGTGTTTTCAACAGGGGAACCGATCTTATCGGCAGTGGGATGGTAAAGCATAGTGCCTTCGGAACTAACATAATAAGCATAACTGGATTTGATTCTATCCAGCCGGGCATCTTTTAGCAGTTTCGCGGCCTCTTCCGGAGAGAGAGAGGAATCATCGCCGGCCTTCATAACTTCATCTGTAAGCATTCCATAAGCAACAGCCATGTTATACAAATTGTCCCGAGCATCTTTTTGGATACGTTCACGATAAGTTGGGATGGTGTAAATTAAGAAAATACTTGCAGTAACCAATACGGAACATATTGTTAGCAGTAAAATCTTAAAATACATAGAATGCATCCCGGTTTTTGTTTCTTTTTTTTCTGTCGTAGCCCTTTTGTTCATATTTTGTTTTCTCCCTTATATTAATAAATTTATACATGCTATTTTATGACAGACAGAAAAAAATAACAATTAGCTAAAATAAACAGAAAAAAAGACGATATTTCAACATAATTACTTTGATATGAATAATAGGAAATTATGGTAATTAAGATTCTAATATTACTAAATCCCAAGGTTCTATGAAAAGAGAGTCCCCTTTCTTAATATAACTGCCGGAAAGCAGTTCGATGCCATCTTTGTAATTCAAGATAAGAGAGGCTTCTTCGCCGGAATAATTCAGATAATAATCAATTTGTTTTCCATTATCATTGATTCCTGATTTATGAACCAAAGGAAAATGGCAATCGGGAAGGATGAATTCAAGTTCTCTCCACAGATGTTTTATGATATCTTCCAACGTGGCACCATCAAAGTAGCAGCCCAAATAGGTGGCGGTGCCATGGTGATAGTGGTTGTGGGTCACGGCGGCATATTTGCCCCAGTGGGGGTGGTTATAGGAAGCCCATGTTTCGGCGGTATCGGGAACCAGCAGTTCCATCCATTCGGAGACTGCGGGATTATTCTCCAATATATTACCGGACAGAGAAACCTTCTTTGGTATGGTAAAGTGCTGATAAGCAGTACCCAGGCAGGTGTGCAGGATATGGGGCTGGATATCGGCAGCCACTTTAATATATTCATCGGCAAAAGCGGTTTTAAAGGTGGTCAGCAGATGACCGCCGGCAGCAACATATGCATCAATTCGCTTCAAGGTATCGTCGGTTGCGGAATACATGGCGGGAACTACCAGGACGTTATACTCCTGTAGACTAGTATCGTCACTGTGAATAATGTCACATTCAATATTCATCCGGTAAAAAGCATCATACAGCCAGCGAACCACATCATTGTAGGCCAGTGTCTGGCTGATGGGGAACCAGTTGAAAGCAGTCAGGGATTCGTTATTTACCATGATGGCAACATCGCATTTTTTTCGCAAATTCACCAGTTTATGGCCGATTCGTGCAATTTCGGTACCGATTTGGATGGTTTCCCGGTAAATATAGTTTTCCTGCAGATCATGGCTCAGAACACCTTTCCAGTAGGTTTCGAAAGAATTGTGAATGGAATGCCAGTTCCAATACATCAGAGAGTTGGCACCTGAGCTTAAATGACTGTAGGCCTGCAGGCGTAATTGACCTTCATAAGGCAGCCAGGAGACATTTCCCTGCGACTGGGTTTCCAGCACCAGATAATTAGTTTTTTTCATGCCCCGGCCCACAGCTCCGCCAAAAGCGATTTCCGCACCGGTCAGGTCATCCTGAGAAGGATGATAGATATCCACGCCGGGAATATCCATAAAAGAGGCGGTTTCAAACTGGTTTACCTCAGGCTGGATGCCAAAGGAATAATCCCGCCATTCGTAGTCAAAGTTATGGGTGATAAACTGGTCCCTTCGGTGGTAACGGTGGATAATGCCGGCTTGCCAATGGAGGAAGTTTTTTACCAAAAGCCGTTGAAATTTCCGGAATTCTGCGCCCAAACTGCCATTAATGGTGCCTCTTACATCAGGGAAATCCTCCCAGGTATTAATCCGATTGCTCCAGAAGTCCAGGCCAAAAGCCCGATTCATTTCGTTGATATCGGTAAATTGCTCCTTAAGATAAGCAATAAAGGCAGCCTGAACGCCCGGGCCGGCTGTGTCATAAGACTTGGTTTCGTTATCCAGCTGAAAGCCGATGATATGGGCTTGATCTTTGATATGTTCCATCAATTGGCAGATCATCCGTTCCGCATATTTCAGGTAAGTGGGATTGGTAATGTCCATGTTCTGGCGGCGGCCATAAAGTTCCCGGCCATTATGGGTAACGGCAAGGATATCGGGATATTTTTTTACCAGCCATGTGGGAACCGCATAAGTCGGGGTTCCTACAATAACCTGAATATCATATTTGGCGGCGGCATGAAGCATCCGGTCCAGGTGCGTAAAGTCAAAAATACCGTCGGCCGGTTCTAAGGTACTCCAGGTTGATTCGGCGATCCGAATCACATTCATACCGCTTTTTTTCATTAATTGCATATCTGTTTCTATGCGGTCATAGGGCATATACTCATCATAGTAAGCGGCCCCATATAGTAGATGTTTGGTTTTCATGTTCCTTCTCCTGTTAAAGATAATGATTTAAGTAGTGTTTAAGTAATATTACATAAAAAAAGTTAGAATAGATTGGTTAGTAGTGTCATTGAGTTTGTGAAAGAAGTCTGATAATATTAGCATAGGACAACCGTTTGCGCTAATTTATTATAGCACATAAATTGTGAAGCCGGGAAGGAAATTTTATGGAAATACGGGAAGAACGCAGAAATATAACAATCGAAGACATTGCAACAGACTTGGGAGTATCCAAAACCACCATATCCAGAGCAATTTCAGGAAAAGGAAGAATCGGGGCGGAGACAAAAGCCAAGGTGATGGAATATATTGATATACATGGCTATAAGCCTAATATTATTGCGAAAGGGCTCGCCCAGTCCAAGACCTACAATATTTGTGTAGCGCTTCCCAGTGATTATAATCTTGCCGACCTGCCTTTTTTTCAGACCGTGCAGGTGGGAATCTGTGAATATCTGTCGGCCAGAGACTACGATGTGGTACTCACCAATGTGTCGGGGGATAATATTGGGAATTTGGAGCGGATTATTTCCAATCATAAAGTGGACGGTGTATTACTGACGCGGACGGAAAAAGACGACAAGGCAGTAGAATATTTAGCCAAGAGACAGGTACCTTTTGTTACATTAGGAACTTGTCAGAACAAAGAAGCTTTTCAAATTGATGCGGACCATCGGGGCGGCAGCCGTGAGCTGACGATGATTCTGATTATGAAGGGAATGAAGCGGATTGCCTTATTTGGAGGAAATAGCCGTCACATTGTTACAGAGAGCCGGTTGAAGGGCTTTATGGAAGCGCATCGGGACATGGGCCTGACTCATCCTGGTCAGTTATTTTATGAAAACCTTCAGACGGAAGCAGAGATTGAACGGGCCCTGGAAAATGCATTAAAGGAAAAGGCTGACAGCATTATCTGTATGGATGATCATATTTGCGGGATAGTACTGCGTAAGTTAAAAAAAGACAATATTAATATTCCTCAGGATATAAAAGTAGCATCTTTTTTCGGCAGTGCGTTGCTGAATAATCAGTCCATGGGAGTAAGTTGTCTGGAATTTGACACCAAAGTATTAGGCATGTCCGCGGGGAAAATTATCCTGGAAATTCTGCAGGGCGAAAATGTTCCCCAAAAAACACTGCTGGGGTACAAGGTTATTTTGAAAGAAACTACTAAATAGTCTGAAAAATGTTGAAAAGATAAGTTAATATGTTATACTATACTCACTACAATTCAACAAAATTCACACTACGAGGAGGTTTCGCGATGTATGAAATGAAAGATGAGTATATGACGGGTATTAAACTTATAGATGATGAACATGCCAGACTGTTTGATATTGCAGAGGAAGCATATCAGCTATTGAATAATGATTTAATACACGATAAATATGATAAACTTACAGATATTATAGAAGAACTGCGGGATTACTCCAGGGAGCATTTTACCGATGAAGAAGAGTATATGCGGAGCATTAACTATAAGAAGATTTTTACGCAGATTATTGAACATAATGCATTTATAGAAAAATTAGATGATTTTGATTTGGATGACGCTGATGAAAATCAGGAAGAGGCAGTAGGAGAGTTGTTAAAGTTTATTACAGATTGGCTGGTTAATCATATTTTGGAAGTGGATATGAGGATTGAAGAATAAAAGGACAAAAGTTCCGCTAAGGTGTCAAGATACCACACCTGAATGGAACTTTTTTTGTCCGGAAGAACTTTAAAGAATTTGCGTGCGGCATACGGCACGGTACAGGAAAAGGGTGACAATCCACATAAGCAGGATTACCATGAAAGTGAGTATACGATAATCCGGTCCCCAGGGGATGAGGGTCAGTCCCATAGCTGTAAATATCATCAGGGAACCGCCTATCATACCGGCAAGTGCGGCAGGGCTTTGTTTGACTGCATACATTTCTGTTTCCCAATCATAGCGGGGCATCTTAATGTTTATATGCATTCCCCAGACTGCAGAATAGAAAGCACAGGTGATCGGGACCGCAAAAAGGAGAAGTCCGTTAACCGGTTCCGGCTGTAAACGTAAAGTAAGGCAAAGACCACTGATAATGCATGCCGGAAGGGTCAGGGTAAGATTCACTAAGATCTTACTGTTAAAAATCGTTTTAAGTGACAAAGGACCGGATTGTAAGATCCATAAATTCCGGCCTTCCAGAGAAAGGGAGGAGCAGGTGCTGCATGAAAGCGCAAGCATTCCCCCCAACAAAAACGGCAGGATTTTATATAAGATGGCAGTAAATCCGGGCATTCCCATGGCAGCTTCCAATTTTCCCGGCCCCATGATGGTAAGGGCAATCGCAAATAGCAGAGTCATGATGACACCGGTGCCGATATTGGTGACATAAATATTACTGGTGAAAAAGCGTTTCAGTTCTTTGCGGTAAAGTGCCTGTAAAGGAGAAGCAACACCCAGGGCAGATAGTTTATAGTCTGCTCTTTTTATATGTCCATTGATGCCGGTGTTGATTGCCTTGTACCGCAGGGAAAGAAGCCAAAGAAATACCTGATAAGTCAGTAGGGAGGAACCGGTAAACAGGATCAGCCAAAGAAAGCCGCCGGTTTCAAAAACCTTGGTAAATATCAGGGCGGGGGGATAAAATCGGCATATTTCCTGTTGAACAACCGTTCCCAGCTTAGCAATATCTACCGTATCGCCCAGATTTTGGCCAATGGCTCCGCCGGACATAGAGAGTACCACAGCACCGATAATCAAAAGCATGGACAGCAGGGTGGAAAGTGCCCTGGCATATTTAAAGCGGGAAGCAAATGCCATGATCAGTGCTCCGATGATGACCGCAACAGTAGTGGGAATCAGTGGTGCGGTAAACATACCGATCAGCCAGTAAAGATAGAAAAGGATGCCCGGTTTGACCCAGATGGCATAGCCGATTCCCATGGGTGCCATGAAAACAAGCGTAAAAGCCATGTTGGTAAAATAAATAGCCAGGAACCTTGAAGCAATCACGGTATTGGTGGAAACCGGTAAGGACATCAGCAGGTCATAATCCCGGTAACCAAACAGGAAACCGTTAGTCTTTAATATGGTAAAGAAAAGCGCAGCAATTCCCGTAGCAGTAACAGCATAGGCCGGAATCAATTGGGGAACACCTGCATACCCCAGGCCATAAGCCAGACCAAAGCTGTAACCGGCAAAAACCACAACTAAAAGAGCAAAGCCGACAATAACGCCGGTACGGCCTTTCTTGAAGTCATTCAGCCGATATTGGTCGAGCAGCTGAATCTTAAAAAGCAAAAGACTTTCTTTATTCATGAGCGGCAACCTCCATAAAAAGATGCTCCAGCGACTGATCCTTGATCAATTCTTCTATAATACCCGATGCGGCCAGGCGGCCGTTGTTGATAATGGCAATTTTATTGCACAGCTTTTCCGCCACGTCCAGAACATGGGTGGAAAAAAAGATTGCACCGCCTTCCCCACACAGTTCTTTCATGATATTCTTTAAGGTAAGGGAAGCCTTGGGGTCTAATCCCACAAAAGGTTCATCTAATACCAGGAGTCTGGGCTTGTGCACCAGAGCGGAAATGATCGCCAGCTTTTGTTTCATACCGTGAGAGTAGGAAGAGACGGAATCCCCCAAAGCACTTGTGATTTCAAAGGCATCACCGTAACGGCGGATCCGTTCTTCGCGATCTTCCTTGGAAACTTGAAAAATATCACTGATAAAATTCAGATACTGAATACCGGTCAGATGTTCATATAAGTCCGGACTGTCAGGAATATAGGCAGTGATTTTTTTACAGAGCAGCGGCTCTTTTTTTACGGAATGACCGTCAATCAGGATATCTCCTTCTTCAAAATCAAGAACCCCAACAATAGCGCGGATAGTGGTGCTCTTGCCGGCTCCGTTATGACCGATAAAGCCGTAAATATCGCCGGGAGCGATAGAAAGAGTCAGGTCATCTACGGCCTTGGTGTTTCCTTTATAGGTTTTAGAAAAGTGTGTAATTTGCAGCATAATTTTCAACCTCCACTATGATATCAATATGATATCATAAAGATATAACGAAATCAATACAAAGAATAAAAAATGAACCGTTTACTTACTGACGACAATATTAGGGTAAAAAGGAGGCTGAGCACAATCTTGGATGTATCTGAATTTGAAAAATTGATTATTGAATATGAAAAAGACATATTCCACTTTTGCCGTCACCTGACCATGGAACAGGATATGGCAGAAGAACTGTATCAGGACACCCTTTTAAAAGCTTTTGAGGTTTGCGAAAAAATAAAGAGCTCCAATAATCCTAAAAGTTTTATTCTATCCATTGCCATCGGAAAGTGGAAGAACCATCGCCGGAAAATCGGCCGAAGGATGGAACTGGTACATCAGCAATCACTGGAAGGGCAGGAAACAGAAGTGGCAAGCGGACAGGTGCCGCTCCAGAAGGAAGTGGAACAGCGGGAAGATCGGAAAGCGGTTCGATTGGCTTTGATGCGGGTGGATGAAAAGTTTCGGATTCCGCTAATCCTGCTTTATCGGGAGGAACTGAAAGTGGAACAGATCGCGGTGGTCCTGAAGATTCCGCCGGGAACGGTAAAGAGCAGACTTTATAAAGGCAGGGAATTGTTAAAACAAGAGCTTGAAAAGGAAGGGTTTGCATATGAATGAGCAAAAGCTGGATGAATTAATGAAGGAATACTTTAGTGAGAAAGAAGATATTTCGCCTGCGCTAAAGAGGGAAATCAGAACAGCCTTATTAAAGGCAGAGGCTGATAAACAAAAGCGGCAGTTCTTTTTGCTGGCACTTGCAGTTGTTCTGTATTCTATCGGAATGTTTGCGGTGTTTGGAACATTTGCGGGGAATTCGCCGGTTGGTTTGTGGTTATTGATTAACATGTGTCTGGCAGTGGTGGGAAGCAGTATTTTGGTTCTGGTTGCCAGAAAACAATATAAGTATAAGGAGGCATGATCATGTTTTGGTTTTTATTAATCGGAATGTTTGGTTCAGTAATTTTATTATATGTAATAATGGGATTTTTTATTTATACGGATGCCCGAAAAAGAAGCGAGGAATCCCCGGGACTCTGGACCGCTATTGTATTATTGATTCCCAATTTTATGGGGCTGCTTGTGTATTTTCTGATCGGAAGAAAGAAAAAGAATGACGGGAGTAAAAATAAATATAAAATCCCCTTAATTGTGGCAGCAGCAGGAACGATATTTTTTCTGGGTTCTTTTCCAGCTTATCTGATAGCTCATGATGGAGTTCCATTTATAGCCAATACTTCGATTGGCATGGTAAGCAATAATTTTGGAAATAATTGGTCAGTATCTTTCAAGACCTCAGGCGAAACGTTGCACAAAACGGTTATCTTAGATAATGAAGAGTTAAAGAAGATATGGGTGGAAAGCAGCTGTGAAGAGGGAAAGCTTTATTTGCTGCTGCTTCAAGGTGAGCAGGCGGAAGTGATTGATGTCACAGATTTTGAAGGGTATCTGGAACTATCCGACTATGAACCGGGCCGAATTGAAATGCAGTTTTATAACGAAAAAGCAAGAAATGCAAAATTTAAGTTAAATTGGTAAATAGCGCTATTAAAATACTCCTTTTGTGATATAATATGTGCAATGTCTTATGTTAAAAATATTATATCGGAGGTAATTGTATAATGAGAGGATATGGAATGATATCCGTAGGCAATCCCGGTTGGCTGGAGAAGGACAAACCGGTGGCAGGTCCCCTGGATGCGGTGGTTAAACCGTTGGTGGTAGCACCCTGTTCGTCAGATACTCATGCCATGCATGGTGGGTCAGGTCCCAAAGAAAACCTGATTTTGGGTCATGAGGCTGTTGGTGAAGTGGTTGAAGTGGGAAGTATGGTAACCAAGTTTAAACCCGGTGATGTAGTGGTGGTTCCCTGCTGTACTCCTGACTGGCTGCAGCCTGGTGTGCAGGAGATGAAGTATACGGCCCATGATGCAGGCCCTATGGGAAGTTTTAAATTCTTATCTATAAAAGATGGTGTATTTGCGGAATATTTTCATGTGAATCAGGCAGATGCCAATCTGGTACTTTTACCGGAAGGTGTTTCCAAAGAAGCAGCATTGATGACTGTGGATATGATGTCTACCGGATTTCACGGTGTAGAACTGGCAGAAATCGGATTTGGTGATACGGTAGTGGTGATCGGAATCGGACCGGTAGGTCTGATGAGCGTAGCCGGAGCTGCTCTTCGTGGAGCGGGCCGCATTATTGCAGTGGGAACAAGACCTAATTGTGTGAAGATTGCCAAGGAATATGGTGCAACCGATATCATTAGCTATAAAGACGGCGATATTGTTAAACAGGTAATGGAAATGACCGGCACCGGTGCCGATAAAGTGATTATTGCCGGAGGCGATGGGGAAACCTATACCCAGGCGATTGCCATGACCAGGGAAATGGGCACGATTGCTAATATCAATTTCTTTGATGTGACCGCTACCCTTGCGATGCCGGCATATCTTTGGGGATTAGGAATGGCAAATAAGGACATCAGAGGCGGATTCTGTCCGGGCGGTGCAGTTCGTATTCAGAAGCTGTTAGATATGATTGCCAATGGAAGGATTGATACGACGAAGATTATTTCTCATAAATTTGACGGCTTTGATAAGATGGAAGATGCTTTCAAAATGATGGATGAAAAACCGGCAGATTTGATTAAGCCGATTGTGTATGTAGGCTAAAAGAATAAATAATGATGGCAGCACTGAATGGCGGATGAATGCTATTCGGTGCTGTTTTGATGATATAAGATGAGATTATGGCACGCATTAGAATTATTAATTATATTTATTCAAATAAACAAGGTATAATGTTCTCCGGAAGGTTAATCAAGTTTTTTACAACGGAGGTATTATATGCGTACAATAGGAACAGTAGCCAGAGGCGTCAGAGCGCCAATGATTCAACCCGGCGACGATTTGGCAAATATCGTAGTAGATAGTGTGTTAGGAGCGGCAGAAGAAAGCGGTTTTGAACTACATGACAGAGATGTCATCGGCATGACCGAAGCGATTGTGGCCAGAGCGCAAAATAATTTTGCTGATGTAGATCAGATAGCAGCAGATGTGAAAGCCAAATTCGGCGGAAACGATATGGCGATTGTTTTTCCCATTCTTTCCCGGAATCGTTTTTCCAACCTGCTTCGCGGAATTGCAGCAGGCTGCTCTAAATTATATATTATGTTATCATACCCTTCAGATGAAGTGGGTAACCAATTGATTGATTGGGATATGATGGATGCGGCAGGAGTGAATCCCTATACCGATGTACTGGATGAAAAGAAATACCGTGAACTTTTCGGATATGAAGTGAAACATCCTTTTACCGGTTTGGATTATGCGGAGTATTATAAGGGCTTTGGTGAACACGTGGAATTGATTTTTGCCAATGATCCCCGTGCCATTTTAAAATACACTAAAAATGTACTGGCTTGTGATATCCATACCCGTCAGCGGACCAAACGTCTATTGAAATCTGCCGGTGCAGAGATTGTTTACGGATTGGATGATATTCTGTCTGAAAGCATAAATGGCAGTGGATTTAATGAAAAATACGGCCTTTTGGGTTCTAATAAAGCAACTGAGGATAGAGTGAAACTTTTTCCCAGAGATTGTCAGAAGCTGGTGGATGAAATTCAGGCGAAGCTTTTGGAGAAGACCGGTAAAAAGGTTGAAGTGATGGTTTACGGTGACGGTGCATTTAAAGATCCCGTAGGGAAGATCTGGGAGTTGGCTGATCCGGTAGTTTCTCCGGCTTATACAGAGGGACTTGACGGAACGCCCAATGAATTGAAGCTTAAGTTCTTACTGGATAATGATTTTGCCGGTAAGTCCGAAGCAGAAGCCAGAAAGGCCATGGAAGAAGCAATCAAGCACAAGGATAAGGAGCTGGGCAACCAGGCACTGGGAACCACTCCCCGCCGTTACACCGATTTGTTAGGCAGCTTGTGTGACTTGATGAGCGGAAGCGGCGATAAAGGAACCCCGATTATTTTGATTTCAGGATATTTTGAGAATTACGCATCTAACTAAAATGATTTTTGAAAGGACAAAATGCATGAAGCAGGACATGATTGTAATCTTAGATTTGGGAAGTACGGAAAACACAGTATTAGCAAGAGACATCCGGGCATTAGGCGTATACAGTGAGATCTATCCCCATGACATTACCGTAGGAGAATTAAAGGCATTGCCTAATGTGAAAGGCGTTATTATATATGGCGGACCGAATCATATCGTGGATGGTGTGCGTATTGATGTAAATACGGATATCTATGAAGCGGGATTCCCAGTGATGGCCATCAGCCATGAGCTGGCTAAGTGTCAGGAAAGTTATCCTACATGGGAAGCGGCAGCAGATAAGTTAAAGGCATTTGTGTTTGACACTTGTAAGGCAGAAGCTAACTGGAATATGAAAAACTTTGTAGCGGATCAGGTGGAATTGATCAGACGTCAGGTAGGTGACCGGAAGGTTCTCTTGGCATTATCCGGCGGTGTAGACAGTTCGGTAGTAGCCGCTCTGCTGATTAAAGCAATCGGCAAGCAATTGGTATGCGTGCATGTAAATCACGGTCTGATGAGAAAAGGCGAATCCGAGGATGTTATCAAGGTATTTGGCAAAGAGCTGGATGCCAACCTGATTTATGTGGATGCAACGGAGCGTTATCTGACTAAGCTGGAGGGGGTAGCTGATCCGGAGGAAAAGAGAAAGATTATCGGTACGGAATTTATCCGTATTTTCGAAGAAGAAGCTCGTAAACAGGAGGGAATCGATTTTCTTGGCCAGGGGACTATTTATCCCGATATCGTGGAAAGTGGAACCAAAACTGCTAAGATGGTGAAGTCCCATCATAACGTAGGCGGTCTGCCGGAGGATATGAAGTTTGAACTGGTGGAACCGATTAAACAGTTATTTAAGGACGAGGTAAGACAATGCGGACTGGAGTTGGGATTGCCGGATGAGATGGTATTTCGCCAGCCTTTTCCCGGACCGGGTCTTGGCGTCAGATGTCTGGGTGAGATTACCAGAGATCGATTGGAAGCAGTTAGGGAGTCGGATGCAATTCTGCGTGAGGAATTCCAGTTGGCAGGGTTGGATCGGAAGGTATGGCAGTATTTTACCGTGGTACCGGATTTCAAGTCGGTTGGGGTAAGAGATAATGCCAGAAGCTTTGATTATATGGTAATTATCCGGGCAGTGAATACGGTAGATGCCATGACGGCCAGTATCGAACAGGTAGAATGGCCGGTGTTGTTAAAGATTACCGATCGGATATTGAAAGAAGTTAAGAATGTCAATCGGGTATGCTATGATATGAGTCCCAAACCTGTGGCTACGATAGAGTTTGAGTAAAAATTGGTGTTTAATGAAGTCAGTGTTTATGCGAGTTGCAAGCAAATTTGTTTAATGTTTGGCAACGATTTGGCAACATTTTAGGTATCACTCACTGAATGAAATTACTTTAATGACATAGAAAGACCTTACTGATTTTCAGATATTGAAAGTCAGTAAGGTCTTTTTCTGCCTATTTTTTCTTGTTTGACTTCTTTGCCAGTTCTTGAACCAGATAGTCGGATAGTTCTTGTGAAGGGACTTTTGCCCAGCGTTTTGAAGTATCTGATTCCGGGTAATTATACCGTCATGGGGGATATTTGTGAAATATTTATATGAACATGGATATTCCAATTATGCAGACTTTATTGTAGGGCAATTTGAAAAAGCTAATTTACCATTACGTCCTTAATGTTGAAGCAACATATGCTCGCGTACCGAAATATACTGCCCATATTACCATTCATATAGACGATATACTTCATAATGCTAGCATACTAACCATTAATATTTTATATAGAATAAAAGAAATGATTGGAACAAAGGGGGATAAAATTAGCGAACAATGAAATGAAATTAGTTTATGCATTGAACGATAGAAGAGCGTTGCTGCGCTGCGGCAATGCTCTTTTCTGGGAAAAGGCAGTAAAATAAGGAACTTATACGCAAACTAGAAGGAGAGAAAAAGTTAATATAGCGAAAATAATTTCGCCTTTTTATAAGCTCGTAAGCGAAAATAATATAATTGTGTTGACAATATTATTAGCGGTAAGTATAATGAATAATATATAAAACTAGAAATGATAGGTAAAGGAAGGACGTTATGACTGAGAGAGAAAAAAGCGTTTTGTATCCAGGAGTTACATGGAAGGAATGCATTGATTTCATTGAAACGGTTGATAGTTTTAAATTAAAAACGGTATCATACCTGGAAGTGGCAAGAAAATATGGGTTAAAGAGTCCTTCAACAAAATCGTTTACTTCTAGGATAAGTGCCTCTAAGCAGTTTGGTTTAACAACGACAGGCAATTCAACTATACAATTAACTGAGTTAGCGCGGAAAATATTATATCCAACAGACAATAATATTAAGAATGTTGAACTTGAATGTTTGGTGAATCCTCCTTTATATGAACAGCTGATTAGTATTTACAACGATAAAGCGTTACCGAATGTTTCAATTTTATCAAATATTCTTATGAATAATTATAAAATAACTAGAAGTGCTAAAGATGCAGCCGCTAAAGTTTTTTTGGAGACCTGTGAACAGCTTGATTTGATACGAGGGGGGGTACTCTGCTATAAGTTAGAAGACGCGGAGTCGCAGGAGACGATTGAGACCCTGAATGTAGAAGAAGAAAAAACAAATGTAATAAATGAAATACCATCCATTCCCAGTACATATGTTGGCACTCCTGGCGAAGATAATATACATGATTATATTACTCAAACTTACCCTGTGGAATCAGGGAAAGCGGCAAAAATAGTCATACCAGTTGATTCAACAGAGGATGATCTCTGGGCAATAAGGGATATGTTGGATATTATCATGAAGAGAAAGTTTAAAATTAATTTATAAAATGTAGGAGGGTTTTGGATGGTTTTTGACATTTACTGCGATGAAAGTAGACAAGATTTGCTGGTTCGAAAGGAATCCATTACACAACATAATAGATTCGTATGCATTGGTGGACTAATGGTGCCAAGAGAGCAGCGGAAAATATTAAAAGAAAAGATCATTAATCTAAAAGTTAAGCATTCTGTCTTTGGTGAACTAAAATGGGGAAATGTATCAAACAATAAAATGGAATTTTATTTAGAATTGATAGATTTGTTTTTTGAACACGAAGAAGTAACTTTTAGAACTGTTGTGATAGATGCAACTGAGATAGACAATGAAGTTTTCAATCAGAATGACCATGAATTAGGTTATTATAAATTCTACTATCAGCTTCTCGCGCATTGGATAGAGTGCGATGATACTTACTGCGTATTTACGGACTTCAAAACAAACAAAGATAGAAATAGATTAAATGAATTGAAAAATATCTGTAATAAAATTTATCATAAAGATAACCTGGCTGTTGTTCAGGCTATTAATTCTAAAGAATCTTTATTGTTACAATTACAAAATGTAATAATGGGTGCAATTGGCTATAAGTTCAACTTTGGTGAAAGTGGCACTGCAAAGGCCAAGATTGAGGTAGTGAAGCGCATTGAATATAAATTGGGACAGCCTCTCTCTCCTACTGATAAGGTTGCGAAAAAAGTTAATATTTTTAAGATTAACTTAAAAAAGGGAGGCAAAAGAAATGAACCCTCCTGAAATATTAAATTTGCTTAACGAAGAAGCCTATAAGAATTATTATGTTGAGAACTATTGCAACAAATGTCCAATATTTACTTTTGATGGTATTCCGGTTATGTTTTATCCGGAAAAATTTGAACATGCGTTTTACAAAAGGAGTAAGGCAACATGGAAAGCGAAAAAATCTTTATTCGATGTTTCGCGTGCAGAAAGAATGGATTGGATAAAGGCTGTTCTGCAGGATCCTCAAATAATTCCTAAAAAAGGTTTTGACAAGGCAAGAGATAGTTACGATAATAAGAGAAGAGTTACATTTCTCAATGAAGAAAATTATTTGGTGGTAATTGAATTAGATAAGAAGGGCAAGGGAATTTTCGTTACGGCATATTTGGTTGATAATGAAAATGCGGCGGAGAAAATAAGGAGTAGCCCCAACTGGGAAAAATGAACATAAAAAAACCACTGGTTATCTGGCCCAGTAGTCGAAGCCTTTACTAATCCCAAACTATAAGTAAAGGATTAACTACATATTAATGGTTTACTTCGATTTTGTCAAGTAAAAAATAACCACTGATTATCTGGCTCAGTGGTCGAAGCCTTTACTATCCCTAAACTATAAGTAAAGCGATAAATATAGTATTTCCTAATTCTATTATATCATACATTTGACTATTTGTGCATGAATTCAATATTAAATTTGTTATTTATTATTTAGCTATTTGGAAGATAATTACGTGGCAACAATTTGGCAATGAAATGATGTAAAAACTTTACACAGATTTTAAATGATTTGCTGGATTTGAAAAGCACTTGAAAGGTAACGACAAATGCGTTACAATATTATTGATGGGAGACAATATGAAGTGACCTCACATTTGTAGTATCGTGGATTTACCTGTAAACTATTAATTGATGAAATCAATGGTAACAGGGATTACCGCATACAAAAGGAGGCCACTATGAATAGTATAGTTTATGTTGAAATGGATGTCCATAAAGAAAGTTTTACCGTTTGTTGTTACACATTCGATACTGATAAAATTCAGTATCAGCAGAAACTGGCACCGGATTACAAACTGGTGCTGAAATATATCGAGCAGATGAGGAAGTATTTTTCCAAAGATGCAGAGTATGTATGTGGATACTAGCCTTAGTATTACGGCAGGGTCATCGTTTTGAGGGTGGAAAAACCTACTGGACGATAGCTCATTTGAAATTGCTCAAGTCATTGAAGCTAGGAGGTGTTTTCCAGGAAACATTAGAGGAATATCTCATCACATATGCGTATCTGGTGGAGAAAATGGAGCGTCTTGATCAGCGAATTGAGGAGTTGGCTTCCGACGAAAAATATGAAGAAAAAGTCAAAAAATTAAGTTGTTTAATTGGCGTAAAGACGCATACAGCGTTATCGTTGGTAGTAGAGGTGGGTGATTTTGAAAGATTTGCAAAAGCAGAGAAATTTGCATCTTTTTTAGGGTTGGTACCAAGTGAAGATTCTAGTGGAGATAAGTCGAATCGGTATGGGATTACAAAAGCTGAAAATAGTCATTTGCGACGTCTGCTGGTTGAAGTTGCTCAAGGATACACAAGGGGTGCTGTCGGTCATAAATCAATTGCATTGAGGCAAAGGCAGCAAGGAAATAGCTCGCAGGTTATAGCCTACGCAGATAGGGCAAACGAACGATTACGAAGGAGGTTCTATAAAATGACACTAAACAAAGGCATAAACAGAAATATAGCAACCGCAGCAGTGGCAAGAGAATTAGCATGTTTTATGTGGGGGTTGATGACGAGTAATATAGCATAGGTATACTATTATGCCAGAACAGTCAAGGCTGCTAAAGCACCGCCAGAGGCGGCAAGGCCTGTGACAGTACCAGCAGAATAGTAAGGAATGTAATCAAGCAGATGTAAACCAGACTGTGTCAGCTTAACATCTGCCCAAGAAACGACTGGGTACAGTGGCAGGGTCTTAGAAAACTTCAAGGTTCGAACTATCTACGACACACCTCTGTTGACAGAGTAAACGAATACTTTGATTCACGCAAGGAGACGGTAGAGTTCACGGCGAAGCATTGACCTGATGGCAGTAAAAACTGATCCACGTATAACAGAGTGGCCAATGCCGGGAACTGTTAAGTCTGAGGCTCTGCCTCTGCACCCATGCGTTTAAAACTAAAAAAAGGAAAGGGTGATAGTGATTTTTTGAAATTTACACTTGACAAAGGTCACTTCATAACAGGTGTGCGAAAAATATGGAAAAGACAGCAACATTGAATTTAAGAGTAAATCCGATTGTGAAAGAAAGAGCAGAAGAAGTCCTTGCAAGGCTTGGAGTGCCTATGTCCACCGCAATAGATATGTATTTGAATCAGATTTCCCTTACTGGTGGCATTCCGTTCGCAGTTACTTTACCCAAAGCTCCTGACACCATTAATGCCGATTTAATGACACAAGCAGAACTTCATGCAAAGTTGCAAAAAGGATATGATAATATAGAAGCCGGAAAAGTACAAAATGCAGCAGAGGCATTTGCCAGATTTAGGGAGAGCCATTAGTATGAAGCAGTATACGTTGGATATCACGGATGAAGCACTGGCAGATATGGATCATCTATACAATTATATTGCCTATACGTTGCTTGCACCGAAGAATGCAATGGGACAGTATAACAGAATAGCTGATGAAATATTAAAGCTTGATATATTTCCAGAGAGTTTTCGCATTATGGATTTAGAACCGGAGCATACAAAAGGGATCAGAAGAATGCCAGTAGACAATTATTCGATATTCTATGTTATAGAAGAGGATAGAGTTATAGTAACGAATGTACTATATAGTGCTTCAGATATAAGTAGTCGATTGAAGAGATAAAATGGACTTTATTTATTGCATTAAGCATAATAGCGGGAATTTATAAATAATAAACAGATGAAAGCTGCGCCAGATATTGGACAAAATTTTCACGCAGGCATTCAGGCGCAAGGCATTCACAATCTGCCCCTAATTTAAGCAAAGACTTGTAGCCCTGCTCATTGTCGAGAACAAAAACCCTTGCAAGCCAGGTGTTTTCGCTTTCCTGTTCAATACAGCCCGGGCCAAACTCGTCAATAATGCGGTCAATTGCCCTTTCATGGATACGCAGGACAGCAGGCAGGGCTTTTTCCACTTCTGGAAAGGCGGGTTGTAGCAGTGGTTGCGGATTAAATGAACGAGGCTCAAATCTTTTGTCTGCCACTGCCACCTCTGACATTCGTGATAACTTGAAAACACGAAAATCCTTTCGCTCTAAACAAAATCCCTCAAGATACCAGCTCATAACTTTCAGAATCAAACGGTATGGTTCCACTGTCCGCACGGTTTTGTTCTGCATATGGTCGCTGTAGGCAAAGTGTACAAGGCAGGTTTTTTCCATCGCCGTTTCCAGCAGATTAGCCAGCTCTATGTTATGGTTGCTTCCAACCCAAGGAGATGTGTCGATGACGAAGCGGCCGGCTTTTAATTCAATGATTTTGCGTTGTTCCTCCGGTATCATGCCTTTGATCTTCGCCAACGCTCCTATCACCTCATCTCCTGACCGTGTCGAACGAATGCTGCCCAGACCCATTAAAAGTGCCGTAACATCTGCCGTTGATAAGAGTCGTTTTCCATTTTATAGTTTTCCATGATGCCCACACCACCCCCAACGCCTGGATAGGACACAATCGGAATCCCCGCCTGGTTGATGGCATCCAAATCCCGTTGTATCGTCCGTGTCGTGACCTCGCATATCTTCGCCAGTTCAGGGATGGTTACCCGTCTGCGTTCCAATAAAATCATTATAATAGAAATCATTCTGTCCATTTTCATAACGATTACCTCCTTAAAAAATCATTATACCACAAAACCATGACACATAGATGTCATGGTTTCTGTGTTATTCTGTAAACGTAATTATATGATGACCATACAAATTATAAGGAGGTACACACATGGACAACAAGCAGAGGTATAGAAAAGGAACGGAACCATTTTTCAACATTGTTATGGAGGGCCTGAAAGGTGAAGTAGACGGCGAGTGGTTTTGGGATGTTGTTGCGGAGGACGCAGTTTTTGATTTTTTATATCACATCCCCGGATTCACTACAAAATTTGAGGGCCGGGAGATATATAAAAAATGGTTTGAAGGGTATTCAAATGAGCTTCATACCGCCGATAATCTCAGGGTTTACAAGGCAGAAGGCGGTGTTGTGGTATTGGAGTACGAAGTTCACGGAACGGTTCCCGGCGGTAAAGCATACGACAATCGGTTTTGCTCCATTGTAACCATCAAAGACAGGAAGATAGTATACTGGCGGGACTACATGGATTCGCTGGCGGTTATGTTAGCAAACTCGTAAGACGATGGATAAATCAATAATGCAGAAAGCAGGACAGTTAAATACTGTCCTTACTTTCTACCTGCTGGAAATCATCTTTTGCATGGGGGTACGCAACCTGATGGCTGGGTATGTTCCCGCATCTTTTCGCACATACTTTCTCTGCCTATACAGGCGAATGACGGTCTGTGACCAGCAAAGCAACTCGGAGCGTCCTCTTTGTTGTTGGATATGGCACTGCAATTAAATCTTTTCTGGAAATTTTTACTTTCCGCGTCATTTAGCCCCAAAGGACATTTGGAATTGGTATACATAAAACGCCTCCTATGTTTTGATTAGGTAATTACCAAATTGAATATAACACATTGAATTAATTAGGTCAATAGCGAATTAAAATTTAATTCGTCGTTGACCTGATTAAAAATTCATGATACATTTAATTCATCGGATTGTAAAATAGTAGGATAGGGGGATTGAAATGGATAAACTATTGGTACTGAAAGCGTTGGCTGATGATTCCCGCATGAAGTTGCTGGCATTGCTTTTGGAGCGTACTTACTGTGTGCGTGCGCTGGCGTGGAAGCTACAACTTTCTGAAGCGACGGTATCCCAGCATCTCAAAGTGCTTCGGGAAGCAGGGTTGCTGGTCGGTGAAAAGCGTGGCTATTTCATGCACTACGAAGTACAGTGCGGTGTGCTGCACGAAATGGCCAGAGAGCTTGAAGCGTTGACGGAAATTAGGCGCGTGGTCTGCTCGCCGGAAATTGGAGGATGTCCACTCGCTGAACAAGGAGAAGGTCACACCCGACATATTCTGAAAGAGACACGAAAGAAGCATTGTCCTTATCCAGCAGATAATATAAAGCAGTAAACAAATTCAATTTGCGGAGGTAATGCAATGAATAGAACTTTTGGAAATCAATTTTAGATTTGTTCTAAGATATTTTTATTCAGTAAGAAATCAAATATTCCTATTGTTACAATTCATTGTTCATCGGTGCGAGGTTTGATATCATCCTTCACAACTACAATTTCTTTGACCAATATCTTCAAAGTAATACTTTGCAGGAGTGTCGTTATACTTTTTCCCATTTACATCGAAACGTACTGACTTTTCGATGAGGAAAGCGTCGGATAGATAATCCGGATACAGTTTGATAGTTTTATCAGATAACGATTTTTGGCTCATACTTTTAAATGAATTGGAGAGTTTAGTTGGATTCGTTAATGATCCAGTTGCGGAAGCAACGATATCAACAAGAATATCTAATTCATCTGTCTTTCGAGTAAGGATTAGTGGAAGACCGCCATAGGTATAATAATCTTTCCATGTGTCACTTGTATTATCAGTTTATGTAATTAATAAATTCGTTACTGTTCAGAGGCTAACTTGAACAGTAACATAAAAAGACCACCTCTGAGAAATCATGTACCGATTCTCATAAGGTAGTCTTTCATCATACTGGAAATGTCTTTAATCATATTTCTTTTTTTCTTTTTTGGGTTTGGTTTGACCAGCAGGTAGCTCAGCTTTTTTCTTTTTTGTTTCTTTTTTAACTTCACCTTTTTGTGGCATTATAAGCACCGCCTTTCTTTTAATAAATGTAGAATTTGCATCTTGAAAATTATTTCTGGCACTATCTGGATTATAGCACAATTTTGAAAAAAAAGCTCGCACTTATTGTTGTAAGCAAAGCTAAAAAGCTAAAAAAATGGCAAAATAAATGGTTATATGATAAAATATTTTCGATATATCGCAATGAACAACAAATTAAAAAAGAGAGGTAAAGGATATGATTTTGTATTTTTCCGCAACGGGAAATTGTAAGTATGTAGCCACAAGAATTGCGCAGTCCGCAAAACAAGATATAGTTTCTATGGTAGACTGCATTAGGAAAAGGCTTCTTTTCATACGGAATACCTGTATTTTATTTCGGCCTATGGAACGACTCCGGGGGCTTCAGGAAATCTTGCAAATAAATTAATTAGAAGCAGAAATATTGACGCATACTACTCGGTTAAAATGGCAGAAACATGGACAATATACAAATCCGAATGTTAAGTTATTAAACTAGATTAGAACTTTCGAATGGCACTGGCATACAGAATTAGAATTTGTGTATATTGAATCAGGAACTGTGACTTTCTGGATTGGTGAAAAGCAATTTACACTGCCTGTAGGCAATGGGGTATTCATCTCATCCTCATTCACATATCAGATATTTCAGGCTGAAGTCCCCTGGCAGGCGGAGGCTTTATCGATTATGAAACAGGATTTAGCAGTGTAGAGTATTTTTGTGGATTATTTAAAAATCATTATCATTTAACACCCACCGAATACCGAAAAGAAAAAAATATGTAGTTGCTGAAAGTATCAAAAATTGATAATATAAATTTTAGCATAAACACATTTTGAGATTAGAGGTAGATTAAAAATGAGCGATACAACAGATAAAAACTATACGGGCACCATAATTTTAAAATGCACTAACTGCGGCGGGCATTTGGAGGTTGATAAAGAAAACGATATCGCCAATTGTCCGTATTGCGGTACGTCAAATTTGCTTGTGGAAAGTGACGAAGTCGTCGTTGAACGCATTAGAAACAAAACTTTTAAAGCTGTTGCAAGCGAGAAGATACAAGCCGATAAAGAGGTAGAGCTGACTAAGTTGCAGTTACAAAAGCAAGAGGAAATCGAGAAAAGACTCGGCAAAATTCGAAAAAGTCCATTAACGGTAATCATAGCCATCCTTACCATAGTTTCATTTTTGATTGCGGTAGTGGTCTTTTACGAAAAATATGTAATATCAGCCATTTTTATGGGGTGTCAAGCCCTGCTGTTCTTTGTGGCTTGGCTTATGAGAATGAGGATAATTAAGGGCGCAGGGGTTTATTTACATTCATTGGCCACATTGCTGGCAATCCTTCTGATCATGCCCTTTTTTATGTTTATTGGTGTTCAGCATATAAGTTATGATACATATATTTGGCCCAATAATAATCTACCGGCCATGCTACCCAAACCACAATCAAACTATGGGGAAATCAGGAAAGATGCAGAAGATGAGTTTGACATAAGGATCGGCAAGGTTAAAGATGCAGACTTTAATGCTTATGTAGAAGAATGTATAGGAAAGGGATTTACATTAAAAGCTTTAAGAACCGACTCGTCCTATGATGCTTTTGATGAGAGCGGTGATGAATTAAGAATAAACTACTTTTCTTCCATGAAAGAAATGGACATATCAATTGCAGCGCATAAAGAGTTTTATGAAATCATATGGTCCGGCAGGGGAGTATCCGCACTGTTACCGGAACCGGTTTCTAAATCAGGCACTATCCATTATGAGAAGGAAGACAGTTTCAGAATAACTGTTGCAGAAACTTCAATCAGCGAATTTAATAAGTATGTTAACGCTTGTATAGAGGCGGGATTCACAGAGGATATGCTTAAAGTAGAGAAGAATTTCTATGCTCAAAATATGGACGGGGTGAAGGTTGAGATTAAGTATAATGTAAACGAGACTATGGATATTAGTGTATATATTCCGCAGCCTATCGAATGAAGGGGGTGTGAATGATGGATACCATAATTTTAAAATGTGCTGACTGCGGTGGACACGTGGAGGTTGATAAAGAAAATAATATCGCCAACTGTCCCTTTTGCGGTACATCAAAGTTACTTGTTGAAAGCGATGAGGCCGTTATTGAGCGCATCAGAAATAAAGCTTTTGAGGACGTTGCAAATGAAAAGATGCAAGCTGATAAAGAGATAGAACTGACGAAACAACAGATACGGGATCAGGAGAAAACCGAAAAAAAACTTGGCAGGATCCGAAAAAGTCCGGTAACAGCAATCATTGCCATCCTGACGATAGCTTCGCTTTTTGCAGCGATAGATGTCTGTCGGGATAAGTACTATGTGTCAGCCATTATTATGGGGTGCCAAACCCTGTTGTTCTTTGTGGTATGGCTTATAAGGATGCATCTGATAAAGGGCGCGGGGATGCGTTTACATACATGGCTCACAATCCTGGCAGTCCTTCTGATAATTCCTTTTTTTATGTTTGTCGGTGGTGTACAACATAGAAGTTATGATGTGTATGTCTGGCCCGATAATAATCTATCCGCTATGCTGCCTAAACCCCAATCTGATCATGGAGAAATCGAAATCAATGCAGCAGACAAGTTTCGCATGATGGTAGGCGGGGTCAAAGAAAATGACTATAATAATTATGTAGAGGAATGTATAGAAAAAGGGTTTTCATTAAAAGTATCCAGGACTGATTATGAGTATTATCTGATGTATAATGCGTATAATGAAAGCGGTGCTGAATTAACAATAAGATTCCTTCCTCATTTGGATGAGATAGAAATAACTATGGAAGGATATGGAGAATTTTACGAATTTATATGGTCCGGGCGAGGATTAGCAGCGTTGCTGCCGGAACCGGTTTCTAAATTAGGTATTATCAATTCAGAAACAGAAGACAGCTTTAGAATAACTGTTGCAGAAACTTCAATTACCGAATTCGATAAATATGTTGATGCTTGTATTGAGGCAGGATTTACGGAACATCAGTTTAGAATCGAAGACAGCTTCAGTGCCGAAAATGTAAATGAGGTGTCAATTATAGTTAATTATAATGTAAGCAATGTTATGGAAATTCTTGCGTATACTCCGGAATATCCAGAATGATAATTTTATGAGGTACGGGGATGAAAGTTAGAAAAAAAAGAAGACAATTAAAGTGGAGCATGATCGTAATGCTAACCGGCTGCTGGTTCCTACCGCTGCTGATGCTGGCTCTCATCATGCTCTTATTTGTATCCAACCGAATGAACAGTCAACTTGAGAATACCATCACTATTTCAGCAGATCGCGCCATGGACATTTGCCAGATGCGTATCAATGAGGCAATGTCGGCCTCAAAGGATGCCTCCTATCTGACATCGATAAAAAACAGTTATATCAATTATCAGAAGGATCAGGATAAAAAGCAGCTGCTTCGTGATACCAATTTATTTATCCAGCAGCAATATCGGTTTAACTCTGATTTTGATATGACGGTATTGTATTTTATTGAAGATCCGGAGGTTTTTTCGTTTACCTATAAGGCCCCTGAGCAGACTTACTCAAAAGTTATAGAATTTAAGGAAACAGCCATGGATAAGATACAGGAGGTCAGCAGTGGCCTGAATACAGATATTGCATTCGTTAACATCAATGATGATATCTATATGGTCCGGAATATTGTGGATTCCCAGTTTCATCCATTTGCGGTTCTGGTAATGGAATTAAATCTTGAGCATATGTTCGGCAGCCTGGAAAGTGTCTGGGGTTACAAGGAAATGGAGGTATATATTGATGGAGAAAGTCTTTTAAACCACTACCCGACGAACATCGGTCAGGATATTGTCAAAGAGCGTATCATGAACAAGCCTTATTTTTCGCATGGCACAGAAGGTTCTTTTGTGTATAAACATATAGAGAGCAGCAGGCATAAGGTGTCTTATTTGGTGATGTTGGATTCAACGGCGATTGCCGGTGAAATGACTGTCGTCCGGTATCTTGTCATACTGTTTGTAATATTTATGATTCCGTTAACTATTGTAGTTTTCTTTTTTTTCCATCTGCGGGTAAATAAGCCTATCAGTGCGTTAAGAAAGGCATGTAAGGAAATCGCCAAAGAACATTACGGCTATCAGATTGAAACCATAAATCAGGATGAGGAATTCCATGACTTAGATGAAACCTTTAATGATATGTCCAATAAGCTCAAGTATCAATTCGAAAAAATATATTTAGAGGAGCTGGCATTGCGGGATGCCAATATTATGGCATTACAAGCGCAGATTAATCCACATTTTTTAAATAATACATTGGAAATCATTAATTGGGAAGTGCGGATGATGGGGAATCATAAAGTAAGCGGAATGATCGAAGCACTGGTAACGATGATGGAAGCCACTATGAATAGAAAGAATGAACAACATATTACTCTGGCAGAGGAACTTAGCTATGTGGACGCTTATTTATACATTATTGCCCAGCGGTTTGGGGAAAAATTTGAATGTGAAAAGGTAATTGATGAGAATTTGTTACAGGTAAAGGTACCGAGGCTGATTATTCAGCCGATTATTGAAAACGCGGTTGAACATGGCATGAATACCATGGAAAAGGGCAGAATTAGGATTACAATACACCGTCAGGAGGACAAAATATGCATTGAGGTGCTGGATAACGGGCGGTTATCGAAAAAGGATCGGAGCAAAATAGACCGTCTGTTAAGTGCAGATAACACAGATGAAGCAAAATCCCTGAGCCTCGGTATTCGTAATGTGAATAAAAGACTGCAGATTATTTATGGTGACGATTGCGGACTTTCTATTAAAAGTAATGAAGAAGGTTACACTGTCAGCACAATATTAATCAAAATAGAGCAACATTAGACAAATAACCAATACTAGACAAATATTCCCAACTCTATTCATTAATCATTTTATGCAAGTATTATATGATGAGAGCAGATGTACATCGAAACAAAACACATCACAATGGGAGGTCAAGTATGAATAAAAAAATTTTAGCTTTGGTTTTAGCATCTGCAATGACATTGTCACTGACAGCATGCGGCGGCAACAAAACCGGCAGTGAACAGCCGGCAGAAACAACTCAAAAAGAAGCAACCGAGGTAAAGGCAGAAGTCGAAACCACAGAACCGGCAGCAGCAGGTCCGGTTGAATTAAATGTAACCACAACATTTGCCGGTGAAGATGGCAATGCTCAGAACTTCAAGAACGCAGTGGCAGCTTGGAGTGCAGAGACCGGCAATAAGGTAGCAGATACATCTGCAACATCAGATGAAACTTTTAAAACCAGAGTCGTAACCGACTTTGAAACAGGCTCTGAACCGGACGTATTATTTTTCTTTAACGGTGCTGACTCCAATAGCTTTATTGAAGCTGGTAAGGTAGTATCCATTGATACTATCCGCGCAGAATTTCCGGACTACGCAGCTAACATGAATGACGATCTGATCGCCGATTCACTGGTTGATGGAAAAAAATATGCAGTACCGGTTAACGGATTCTGGGAAGCAATGTTTGTAAATACAGAAATTCTTGATGCAGCCGGAGTTGCTATGCCGGGCGTAGATTATACTTGGGAACAGTTTATGGCAGACTGCCAGAAAATTAAAGATGCCGGTTATACACCTATTGCCTGCGCACTTGGTAATATCCCTCATTACTGGTGGGAGTTTGCAATCTTTAACCATACCGGTTCGGATAAACACCTGGAAGTACCGACAGCGATCGATTCCGAAGGCGGAAAAGCATGGGTGGCAGGTATGGAAGATATCAAAGGCTTATATGATGCCGGATATTTCCCTGATAATACCTTGTCAGCAACCGATGATGAAACCTTTGCAATGTTTACCGAAGGCAAAGCAGCATTTCTGATTGATGGTTCCTGGAAAGTTGGCGGTATCGTAAATGCATGCCAGACTGACCGTGAGGATCCTTCCACACTTGACAGTGAAAAACTGGCCAAATTTGATGTAACCTATGTTCCTGGTCAAGGTCCCAGAAAAGCAAGCGACTTGGTTGGTGGTCTTTCAATGGGTTACTATATCACCGAAAAAGCTTGGGCAGATCCGGATAAAAGAGCGGCAGCAGTCAGCTTCGTATCCCACATGACTTCTGATGAAATCGTGCCTTTATTTGCTCAGCATACAGCATCCGCACTTAAGAATGCGCCTGCAGTTGATGAGTCAGCATTTAATCCTTTACAGGTGAAAGCAATGAAGATGATGTCCGGTGTCAGTTCCTTAACCGGCGCAGTACAGGATATTTTCCAGGGTGACTGCCGTCTTTCCACATTTGATGGTATGCCCGAAATCGTAACCGGAAAAATATCAGCAGTAGATGCAGTTGAAGAAGGTCTTGCAGCATATAATGCTCAGTAAACAACAATGATTTTTAATAGGGCCGGAGGCGCAGGTCTCTGGCCCGAATTATAAAGAGAGGTATTAATATGGGTGCAAATATATATAAGAATAGAAAGCCGTTATTTTTTTTCCTGATTCCGGCAATGATCTTTATGGTGGTTTATTTGTACTATCCATTTTTCATGAATATCATTAATAGTTTTCGCCATATAAAAATATTAGGAGCCGCCGGTGAATCATGGAACTCTCCATGGTATACCAATTATGTGGAACTGGTAAAGGATCCTATCGTATGGACATCCTTAAAAAATACCTTGCTGATGACAGCGGTCACTATTATTGGACAGCTTGGAGTTGCGCTTTTATTGGCGCTTTTAGTGGATAATATTAAGCACGGAGCTAAGTTTTTCCGTACCGTATATTTTTTTCCGATTGTAATTTCGGCAACTGCGCTGGGTCTTTTGTTTAATCTGATTTTCCTTTATGACAAGGGAATGCTGAATCAGATTTTAGAAGCCTTGGGAAAGACGACTCTTACCGACTGGAAGAGGGAAGGGCTGGCAATTCTAACCATGATGTTGCCGGTAATGTGGCAATATGTAGGATTCTATTTTGTTATCATTATTACAGGTTTGAATAATATTTCTGAGGAGCTTTATGAGTCAGCGGCCATCGACGGTGCTACCAAGCTTCAGAGAGTTCGATATATTTCACTTCCGTTGCTGCATAATGTGCTTTGCACTTGTGTGGTACTGGCAGTGACCGGTTCATTGAAGGTATTTGATTTACCCTGGACGATGTTTCCCAAGGGGATGCCGCTGAAGAGTACTTTCTTAACCGGTACCTATATGTACTATCAGACGATGGAAGTCAAGAATGTAGACTATGGATCCGCTTTGGCAATACTGATTGTTGTATTGGGAATAGTAGTATCAAAAGTTATAAATCAAATATTTAGAGAAAAAGATTTTTAAAGGAGGAAGCCAAAATGAAAAAAAATAAATTTAAAGTATCCTCCCTATTCATTTATACGATTTTGCTTGGATGGGCACTTACAACAATTTATCCGATTATATGGGTTTTTCAAAATTCATTTAAGGCCAGAGATAAGGTTTTGGCAGACTCCTTTTCCTTGCCGTTAGGTGATTTGTTTACGATGGCAAACTATCGGAGAGCTTTTGGCAATCTGGATGTTTTGGGGGCATATAAAAACAGTATCTTCATTTCCAGTATGGTTGCGATATTTGTTATTGTGCTTGCCGGTATGGCATCTTTTGCCCTGGTTCGCTACACTTTTAAACTGCGGGGAACAATCCAAACCCTGGTTATCGCAGGAATGATGTTTCCGTGTTTTGCTACCATTATTCCGGTGTATACCATGGAAACCGGCTGGAACATTACCAATACTTCAAGCTGGGGTCTGACGATGCTGTCCGTGATCCTTCCCCAGATAGCCGGGAACATGGCATTTGCCATTGTGGTTCTGACCGGATATATCAGAGGACTGCCGCTCGAACTGGAAGAGGCGGCATTCCTGGAAGGCTGCAATGCATTTCAGATATTTTCCAAGGTAGTAGTACCTTTGACCAAGCCTTCTTTTGCAACGGTGGCAATTTTCTCGTTCCTGTGGAGTTATAATGATTTATTTACTCAAATGTTCTTCTTAAGAAGACCGGAGATGCGGGCGATTACCAGATTGCTGAATGAGTTGTCCAGTCAGGAGGGAACCAACTACGGACTAATGGCAGCGGCCGTCACATTAGTAGTAGTACCTGTGCTGATTGTTTATATCTTCCTGCAAAAATATATTATCAAAGGTATGACGGCGGGGGCTGTTAAGGGTTAATAATATGATGTAATAAGTCAGAAATCAGATGGAGAGGGTGCTTATGTATAAAGTTGTCATTATTGATGATGAACCGATTATCGTGGAAGGTCTTCATAAGACTATCAACTGGGCAGCAGCGGGATGCGAAGTTGTTGGCACTGCTTTCAGCGGTGAAGAGGGAATTACCCTAATCAGGGATACAAAACCGGATATGATTTTTTCTGATATCCGTATGCCCAAATTAGATGGACTGATGATGATAGCAGCAATTAAATCGGAGTTTCCGAAAACACAGATTGCCATTTTAACCGGATATCGCAATTTTGATTATGCACAGCAGGCGATTTACCTGGGAGTAAGCCGTTACCTGTTAAAACCCTCCAAGATGAATGAACTTACCGAAGCAGTTGCATTTATGGCGGGCAAGAAGGCAGAAGAGCAGACCGAAGAACAGCATGATAAAGGGCACGAGGAAAGCGCTATAATCAGTGAAGCAAATAGCTTTATTGTCAAAAAAGCCATGACCTATATCGAAGAACATTATCAGGAGAAGCTGATGCTTTCCGATGTTGCCGATCGGGTATATGTAAGCCACTGGCACTTAAGTAAACTGCTGAATAGCTATCAGGGTCAGAAATTTGCGGATATCTTAAATGGTGTCAGAATTA
Source organism: Lachnospiraceae bacterium (assembly GCA_031556725.1). Classification (GTDB taxonomy): domain Bacteria; phylum Bacillota; class Clostridia; order Lachnospirales; family Lachnospiraceae; genus UBA935. The sequence continues at coordinate 171,530 of JAVBSL010000017.1, forward strand.
ATAAAGCCAAGGAGCTGTTAGGGGACCCGGCCCTTAGGATCGGTGATATTGCCGAGGAAGTGGGTTTTCTGGATATGGGACATTTTGCCAGGGTATTTAAAAAAACGGTAGGTATCTCCGCAACGGAGTATCGGAATCAGATATAAATAAACACTATAAAATATGATAAATGAAAAAGATGGGGCAGAAAATCCATAACACGGATATTCTGCTTCATTTCAATATACATAAAGTTAATCAACGGATAATACTATTGACGTTTTTATGTATGTGAATTATGCTGAATATATGTTAATGTTTAAATATAAAATGAAGGAACACGGAAAGGGATAAGTTATGGCATCAGGAAAACCGATTGTAAGGCAAATAGCAATTTTACCGTTAATCATCCAAATTTTATATATTATTATTTTTATTTTTCTCATGAATCTGCTATTTCCACAGGGAAGATATAATATTGAATTTGCGTTATTATTATATATTTTAGTATGTTTAGTTTTAAGATATACCTTAACATATAGCCACCGCAAAGGAGTCAGGTGCTATAAAAAGGGCGTGTATAATCTGGCAATACCGGAATTTTTGAAAAGCTATGATTTTTTTACCAGGCATAATTGGCTGGATAAATATCGCCACCTGTTTCTGATGTCGGGAAGCCGTATATCATATAAAGAAATGGCTCTTCTCAATGCTGCTTTTTGTTATAGTCAAATAGGAGAAGGAGATAAAGCCAAAGAATTCTATGAAAAGGCACTTGCCGAGTATCCTACGAGTCAAATGGCACAATCGGCGCTTAATTTGATCAATTCTGTTAGTAAGAACAGCCAATAATAATTTGACCCCAAATTATAAAAATATAAAGAAATAGGAGGATGATCATTATGAATAGAGAGTATCTCGATTCCCTGCCGGAAATTGAAAATAAGTACAAGGTTGATTTGGAAGATGGTGAAAAGGTGGTTTTTACAGCAAACTTATCTACGTTTGGAACTGAAAAAGACCGTATGCTTGGAGCAGATTCTAAATTTACGTTAACCAACAAAAGAATAATTGCGGACAATAATGCAGGTATTTGGACAGCAGATATTTTTGACGATATTACTGGTTGTACTAAAGTTGAAGGTGGAAAGTTTATTTTTAAATATGTTTATTTTTCTGTTGAGTTGAATAAAGAAATGGTATTTAATGAGGGAAAAGAAAAGATGAATGGCTTTCATTTCTATTTTAAGAAAAACGATAATGACAAATTTGAAGAAATAATGAATAATCTCTTTTAAACGGAACAGACACAAGTTAACCGATGCCGTGGGCAAAAGATGAATTTTATTCATTCAAAAGAAGCGGGCAGATTCCTTGCATGGCTAGCAGACAGCGATTTTAAGGGGTGTATAAATGCTACAAGTTATGGAAGTGTTTCTCTAACGGATATTATTAGTTACGTTGAAGGTAAAACCAACAGGAGAGCCATATTTGCGGTGGAAGGGGACGAGGCACCGTATAATGGAACACCTGAATATAGTATGGATTTAAGTAAAGCTGTAGAAAGAGGGTTTATATTCTCCGAACTGGACAGGTGGATATATAACTTGCTTGACTTATATATAAATAATTATTACGAAGGATGACAGAATGAATGAAAGAAATAACTATGACAATTATCCCTATTTGTGTAGTATGTACTAATTATTCCGTGATGATTCTGAGTTTGCCGCGTAAAAAATCACTCTTTTCCACTCTTTTCTATTTTGGATTACTGGTTGCGGCTAATACCATAGCTGATGTGATAGTAGCGAATATGGGTATAATTGATCCGACCAGGGCATTCCGGGCATTTCTTTATTTACCTCTGGTGATCTTAATGTTTGATGGTTTGTTCTTTCAAAAGGTATTTGGATTCTTTTTACCCATGACCTTGTGTGCGACACTGATGTTGCCGGCTGAGGCATTGGCTTTATTTTTTCGTAAATATGGAGAGTTTTGGTATTGGCTTGCAATGCTTCTGATTCCCCTGTCGGTATTGATAGTCTATATTATTGTAGTGCAGCGTTTCGGACGCCAATTAATTGTCCGTTTGTTCGGTTATGGGACAGAAAAAGAATGGGCGCTTTACGCATTAAGCGCGATCATATGCTATACTGTCACATCATCAGTTCAGCCTCTTATTGCATTGAATCCGGTAGTAGGTGTTTTGGTAATATTCTTCGTCTTGTGGAGCATCATTATCTTGTGTTTTGCAATCATTAATACCCATGCAAAATATAAACAAAAATATGAAATTGACTTAGCCCATGATATTATCGCATCAGGGCGCGGCTATTATGATAAACTGACAGAAATGACCGAACAGATTCATATTCTGCGTCACGATTATAAGCATCATTTAGTATCAATGCAAAGACTGATGGAAACCGGAGCCAGTATCGAAGCACGGGACTATCTTACTAAAATGAACGAATATGCTGATGAAAGTATTCCGCAGGAATATTGTCAAAGCCGTGTGCTGAATGCATTACTGGACCGGTTTGATGAATCCTGCAAAATGGAAGATATAGAATTTTCGGTGAAGGTTATCTTACCGCCTCCCGATACGGTTGATGACTATGAGTTGTGCGTGATTATCGGCAATTTATTAGAAAATGCGTATACGGCCTGCTTGCATACAGCTAATGGACAGCGGCGATATATTGAGCTGTCGATGTATCCGCAGAACCAATATTACGGCATTAAAGTAGTGAACAGTTACGACGGGGCTTTGAAGCATGAGGGAAAAACCTTATACACAACTAAGGAAAATGAGGGTGGTTTGGGAATTAACAGTATCAAATCAGTAGCCAGGCATCATGGCGGTGAATATATGCCGGAATGGGATGAGCAGACATTCAGCGCATTAGTAGTGTTAAAAATAGAGGAATAATTTACTATTTATTTGCTCACAATATTGCATTATAATAAAACAGCAATATCATTTGCAAGAGCACAATAAGGGATGAAGAAAAATATAGAAAGGGTATTTGGACAGTGCTTTGAACTCACTTCTATGAGGACAAGGGGCACCGCTGCTTTAACGGCAAGAGGAGGCTGTTGAGGACGGCGAAAATGAAGGAAACTGAAAAAAGATTGGGTACCTGACAAGGTACGGAAATGAGGAAAAGATGAAAAAATTTATGCTAACAACAATTTCTATTTTATTACTGTTTACCTTAATCGGCTGCAACAATAATAAACCGGAAGAAACCGAAGATAACACTATTGTCAACCAACCGGTGGAAGAAACCGAAGATAACATTATTGATAATCAACCGGTGGAGGAAACAAGCAACACCGAGGCGGACAGTAAGGTGGACAGTGCGGCGGACAGTGAAGCGGCGCCAACGGATGCCCCGGCAAGCATAACCGGGATAATCCAGGATGCTACTATGAACACGATAACAATTAAGACTGCTGAAGATGTAGAACTGAACTTTATGACTGAAGACGCAGATAAAACCAAGTGTAATGGATTGATTATCGGTTCATCGGTTGACATTTTCTATACCGGTCAGATAGACGGAACAGACACCAGTAACGTTACGGTTACGGCCATGGAACAGCCCAGCGAACAATAATATACTATCCCTTAGAAATTGCCTGAGTGCGGCATTTCTAAGGGATATTTTTAATAATTTCTTAAGACTTCTATAAGAGTTTCAACAGCAAAGAAGCATTTTATTGTGGTACGATGTTATACTATAAGGAGAGGAAAATAAATGAGCGCAAATATTCTGATTTTAGATGATGAACCGTCAATTGCTGACTTAATAGAAGTATATTTGAAAAATGAAAATTATACAGTTTTCAAATTCAATAATGGTTATGATGCTTTAAAATGTATTGAAAATCAAAAACTTGATTTGGCTATTTTAGATGTTATGCTGCCGGATATAAACGGCTTTGAGGTTTGTACCAAAATACGTGAGCAACATAGATTCCCGATTATCATGTTAACGGCTAAAGAAGAGGAAATTGATAAAATTATGGGACTTACCATTGGGGCAGACGATTATATAACCAAACCTTTTCGCCCACTGGAACTTATCGCCAGGGTAAAAGCACAGTTAAGAAGATCGATGAAGTATAACGAGCCGGAAAACATGGAAGATGACAAAGTGATTGAAATATCAGGTTTGGTGATTGACTTAAATACCCATAAATGCACACTAAATGAAAAACCTTTGGCTCTTACCCCCACTGAGTTTTCTATTTTGTGGGCATTATGTGTCAGGCGGGGAAAGGTGGTATCTTCGGAAGACTTATTTTATGAGGTTTGGGGGGAGAAATATTTTACCAGCAGCAGCAACACAGTAATGGTTCACATTCGCCATTTGCGTGAAAAAATGGGTGATTCAGCAGAAAATCCCCAATATATCAAAACAGTATGGGGGGTTGGATATAAAATTGAAGTCTGATTTTAAAAAACTAAAAAACAAAATTTTGAAGCAGATATTTTGGATTATCGGCATTTCTCTTATTATCGGTCTTGCTGTTAAATTTCTATTAATAGATGGACTGCTCCAAAGGCCGTTTGCAGATTGGTTTGTTGATATGTGCATGAAGCTTTTTCAAGTGGACTGGTATCCGGCAAGAGATATGTATGTTCAGATGTTCCGAAATCAAAAACCCCTGCTGCTGACAGGGGGGCTTCTTATTCTGATGATCATTATTTTCTATTTTTCCCTGTCTCAATTAACCAAATATTTTTTAGAAGTCATTGAGGGGATAAGTAAATTGCTTGATAACTCTGATGAAGTTATCAAGCTTTCACCGGAAATGGAGTTCATGGAGCGTAAACTTAATTCAGTAAGAGATACGCTTACAAAGCGGGAAAAGGACGCAAGAGAATCAGAGCAGCGAAAAAATGATCTGGTGGTATATCTGGCTCATGATATAAAGACGCCGCTGACGTCTGTTATCGGCTATCTGAATCTTTTGGATGAGGTTGACAGTATGCCGCCTGAGCAGCAGAAGAAATATGTACAAACCACTTTGAACAATGCGCTCCGGCTGGAACAACTGATCAATCAGTTTTTTGATATCACAAGGTTTAATCTTCAGGCCATACAGCTTGATTTGGGGGAGATTAATTTAACACATATGTTATATCAGATTACAGATGAGTTTTATCCGATTTTTGAAAAAAAGGGGATTACCCCCATAATCAATGCCGGTGAAGGACTGATCTTGACAGCAGATGCAGACAAATTGGCCAGGGTTTTCAGAAACATTTTAAAAAACGCAACTGTTTTTAGTAATAATGATACGGATATTATGATTGATGCAAAAAGAGAAGATCAGCATATAAAAATAAGCTTTTGCAATAAGGGAGCGGTTATTCCCAAACAGCAGCTGGAAGCTGTTTTTGAAAAGTTTTACCGGCTGGATGCCTCACGTTCCACGCAGACCGGCGGCGCAGGTCTTGGACTCGCCATTGCAAAAGAAATTGTTAATGCCCATCAGGGCAGCATTTATGCGGAAAGCAGCGAAGAGAAGACTGTGTTTACTGTAATTCTTCCAATGATGTTAAGTACTTCTTAAGAGTATGCTTAGATGAAATTAAAACATGGCTCCTCCTTTTATGGTTTAATAATGCCATAAGGAGGAGTTATTTTTTATGAATAGAAAAAGAAAAAGGAAAATCAAAAAATATCTTATACGAGCACTTTTTTTTATAATTATATTTTTTTTATCGCTTCAAATCGGAGCCAAAACTTTACGCAGTTCTGCAGCGGCGGCACCATTACGCAAAATAGAAACAATTTCTTTAGCGCCCAACGTTTCATTATACAGCTCAAATGCAATTTTAGTTGCACTATCGGATAATACTGTTTTATTTGATAAAAAGAGTGATGAAAAGCTATATCCGGCTTCGCTTACAAAAATTATGACCGCTATTGTGGCAATTGAAAGCATAACAAGCCCGGAAGAAAAAATTTTGCTTTCGCCTTCGATTTTTGAGGGTTTATATAGTGAAAATGCGTCAATGGCCGGTTTCTTGCCGGACGAGGAAGTTGCGGCGATCGACCTGCTATATGGCACATTGCTGCCCTCGGGAGCAGAATGTTCGGTGGGACTTGCGGTTCATGTATCCGGTTCCGAAAAGGAATTTGTAAAACAAATGAATCAAAAGGCGGGGGAACTGGGAATGGTGAATACGCATTTTGAAAATGTAACGGGATTGCATCATAAAAATCATTACACAACAGTGGCAGATATATCCGTTCTTTTATCTTATGCCTTGGAAAATGAAACATTTAAAGAAATATTTACATCGGCTGATCATGTTACCGCACCAACCAATCTGCAAAATGAGGGAGTGGCATTTAGCAGTACACTATTTAAAAAAATAGATTCACCTTATTTTGAGGACGGTCAGATTCTGGGGGGTAAAACGGGCTATACGGATGAAGCAGGACTATGTCTTGCAAGCTTTGCTGAATATAAAGGAGAAAACTATATACTGGTGACCGCAGGGGCTCCCGGTAATTCCTTTACAGAACAAACGAATATAACCGATGCTTTTACTGTTTATGATGAGTTGTTACACTAAAAATTTATTAACGAGGTAAAGAAAATGAAAAAAAGATTATTCATCACGATTATTGCAGGCTTAATGCTGCTACTTATTGGCTGTGCAGGAGAAAAAAACAATGAAATCCAACCGCGTATTTACGATAATCCTTATCAGGGAATTAAATTCACCCTTCCGGATATTTGGTATACGGGTGTAAATGAAAAGCAGAATATTATCCTGGAAAGCTACGAATACGGTTTAAATGTCAGTTATCTGACATCTGAGGGAATGCAAATTATGAAAACGCTTCAGGAGAGTATAGCCAATATGCCGGAAGATGCGGCCAGTTATACGAAGGAACAGGAAGCAATGATAGAAAACCTGTATGGTGAAATGATTCCTGTTGGTTTATTTCTTTTAGAAGGCGGCGGTATTACAGAAGATGAATTACGTGCCGGGTTTACGGATGCAAAGAAGCTTGGAGAATCAAACTTTACGGTTTATTCGCTTTTATTTAATCAGAATCCGGACCTGTCAATAATGGCAGATGCAGATAAAGAAGAGTTCCGGTCTATATGGGAAGCAATGTTTGAAATCGAAAAGGATATTACCTTTTCCGGGCATAAATCTGCAGAGCAATTAACGGGGGATATCCAATTCAGCAGCGATACAGTGGGAGGCCTGGCAATAGATACCAGTGTGTTCATACCGTTTAAACTAACCGCCATTAATATATGGGCGACATGGTGTAACCCTTGTGTTGGTGAAATGCCGGAATTGCAAAAGGTGTATGAGTCCTTGCCCGAAGGCGTTAATCTGCTTGGAGTTTGCATAGATGCCGCTGAAGAACCGGAACTTGCAGCACAGATTATCGAAAAAACCGGAGTAAAATATGAAAACATTGTGGCAAACAATGCAATGAACGAAGGGTTCCTTTCTTATATTCAGGCATACCCAACAACAATTTTTGTTGATGAGGAAGGAAATCTTGTAGGAGAACCAATAATCGGTGTTCCTACTAATGATGCTGAGCAGGCTTATTTAGAGGCAATAGACGAACATCTTGAACTGCTAAGTAAATAAGGAAAAGAGGACTTAAATTGGGAAAAAATATAAATACAATAAGAATTACCCTTTTTACATTTGGCATCGTTATGGTAATAATTGGCCTATACCGCAGTGAAGCTTCCATTGTATTTAAAAAAGCCATAAACATCTGTCTTGAGTGTATAGGAATCGGTTAAGGAGATTGTAATGAAACGACTTTTAACACAAATTACAACGTTTATTATCACTAATTTAAATATGAAAGGTTTTCCGGAAGGACGGATTTATCAAGGTTTATCTAAACATGTATGCGTTCCCGGACTGAATTGTTATTCATGTCCGGGCGCGCTCGGCTCCTGTCCGATAGGTGCACTGCAGGCAGTGATAGGAAGCTTTCAATATAATGTTTCTTTGTATATGCTGGGATTGCTGACGTTATTTGGGACTGTGTTTGGCCGCTTTATTTGCGGCTGGCTCTGTCCTTTTGGATTGGTTCAGGATCTGATTCATAAGATAAAAACAAAAAAATGCCATATCCCAGCCAAACCTGATAAGGTTTTACGAAATTTGAAATATGTTATTCTGCTTGTAATGGTCATTTTGCTTCCGCTGGTGTTAACGAATGCCTTTGGTATGGCACCACCATACTTTTGTCAGTTCATTTGCCCATCAGGGACGCTGTTCGGCGGTATACCGCTTTTAATTGCCAATCCGGTTCTGCGCCAGGCGGCAGGATTACTATTTAACTGGAAAGTCGGATTACTGTCGCTGTTTCTCGTGACAGCGTTGTTTATATACCGCCCGTTTTGTAAATATATTTGTCCGTTGGGAGCTATCTATGCACTATTTAATAAGGTGAGTCTGTACAGGTATGAGATTAACCGGGATAGTTGTACTCATTGCGGTAAATGCGAACGGGTCTGTAAAATGCAAGTATCCTTAACCACCAATCCTAATCATTTAGAATGCATCAGGTGTGGGGAATGTAAAAAAGCCTGCCCTGCCAATGCAATAAAACGTGCTAAAGTATGGTATAGTGATAAAGATAAGTAAACGTTTGAATTTTACTCGCATATCAAAGCAACCTCATAGGGAGCAAAGGAAGTTTCCGAAGTTAACTGCTTACCGGAAAGCAGATCTGCCTTATCTGTAAAAGTCTGAGGAAGCGGCAAGGTCTCGCCGGTTAAATTAATAATAAAGTAAAAGCATTTATCATCAGCCTTACGGCAGGTAACTTCCAGCCGGGTATCCTCCTCGATTACAGACTTAATATCGGCACACTGTGTAACCTGATCCAGAACCTTCTTCAGTGAATTCCGTTCCGGCTGTGTTCCTATATAAAAGACGGTGCCCTGTCCAAAAGCATTCCGGGTCATGGCCGGTGAAGAAGCATAAAAGTTGCTGGTATAATCAGCCAGGCTGACTGCATTTTCAAGGTGAATGATGTCACAGAGCAACTGACAGGTGCCCTCCACACCGTCGGCAAAGCGCAAAGTGTTACTTTGTCCGGGAGCTAAGGCATCGATTTCTTCCACCCAGATGCCAGCTAACTGACGCAAAGGACCGGGATATCCGCCCAGGTGAACATTATCCGATTGGTCAACAATTCCACTCATAAATCCGGTAACCAGAACACCGCCGTCAGACACATAACTTTCCAGCTTTTCTTTTATTCCGTCCTTTACCATGTAGAGAACCGGGGCAATCACAGCTTTATACCTGGAGAAATCACCATCCATCGGAATCATATCCACAGCAATGTTTCTTTCATAGAAGTACTGATAATACTGATGTATCTGATCCACATACTTTAAATCTTTATGAGGGCCGCTGGTGTATTCCAAAGCCCAGTAATTATCCCAGTCAAAAAGAATTCCCACTTGAGCGGGATTAGAAGCACCCAAGATGCCATCGCCCAGAGCTGCAAGCTCGGCACCCAGAGCGGATACCTCACGGAAAACCCGGGTATTTTCACTGCCGGCATGCTCGATCACAGCCCCATGAAACTTCTCGCAGGCCCCAACCGAGCGGCGCAGCTGGAAGAACTGGATGGTATCAGCTCCGTGAGCAATGGTTTGATAGCTTTGTGCCCGCATCTGGCCGGGCTTTTTCAAAGAATTATAGGGCTGCCAATTTTGCTGGCTGGGGGTTTGTTCCATTAACATGAATGGCTTACCTTTAAGTCCCCGCATCAGATCATGACACATGGCCACCATACTCCAGGGGGTGTCATAGGAAGGGTAATTATCCCAGGATACAATGTCCATTTCTTTAGCCCATTTAAAGTAATCAAGACCTTTATAAGTACCCATCAGATTGGTGGTAATCAGTGCATCCGGAACCACAGCACGGATGGCATCCCGTTCCATCTTATAATTTTCCAGCATACTGTCAGAGTTGAAACGGCGGTAATCAATGGAGATTCCGGCAAAAGCACTGCACTGATCTTCACCGATACCTTCGCCCAGAGCATTGGGCAGAACGATTTCATCCCATTCATAGATAGTATGCCCCCAAAATTCCATATTCCAGGCCTTATTTAAAGCATCTATGGTCTGATATTTATCCTTCAGCCAGACCCGAAAAGCTTTTTCGCAGTTCTCGCAATAACATTCACCGCCATACTCATTATTAACATGCCAGCAAGTAATGTGCTCGTTATGACCATAACGCTCCGCTAATTTTTCAGTCAGGCGGCGGGCATATTTCTGATATACCGGACTGTTAGGGCAGGCATTGTGCCGATGGCTGAAATTATGTTTGCGACCCTGAAAGTCTACCCGTGTTACTTCGGGATATTTTTTGCACAGCCAGGCCGGCATGGCGGCAGTGGAAGTGGCCAGAACGATATCATAGTTTTCACGTTCCAGCATTTCGATGATTTCGTCTAACTCGTCAAAGAAGTACTCGTTTTCTGAGGGCTGCAGCTTCGCCCATGAAAATACATTGACAGTAGCACTGTTGATACCGGCTTTGCGGAACATTTGCATATCCTCATTCCAGACTTCTTTGGGCCACTGATTGGGATTATAGTCCCCTCCGTATAATATTCTTTTAAATGCTTTCTCCATAGTAATATCATCCTTTCCTGATTCAGATGAGTTTATTATATCTGCTGCTTGGCGAAAAATGTATAATATGTTAAGCTAAATAATATAACATTTCGAAACAAGGAGATTGCGATGCCGATTTATTTTGAATTAACCTCCAGAGAACTTCCCCTGGCTATCGACAGCATCGGTAACCGCTGGAACCAGGAGAGCGTTCGGCGACCTAAAGGTTTTCCCCATTATCATTGGCTACAGACGGAACAGGGAGCAGGGGAAGTGGTAATAGATGGAAAAAAGTTGAATGTGCCGGCAGGAACCGGAGTTTTGATAGCGCCCTTTGTTCCCCATTTCTACTATCCGTCGGGTGAGGTTTGGGAAACCGCTTTTGTCACCTTTGCCGGAAAGCTGGAGGCTGATATTGATAAGATTGTGGGACATGAAAGATATATTTTAGTAAGGGATGATGGAGGATTTTCCTTTCGTAACTGGATCGAAGATGTGATAGCAGGTCATGAGAGAAGAATGAACGAACCGGCCGGGCTGTCCACCGGCTGTTATGATTTCCTGATGAATATTGGCAGCCGAAAGGATGCTCTCAGCAGCTATGGGCAGCCCCTGTATCAAAGATATGTAATGCCGATAGTAAAAGAAATTGAAACAAATTATCATCAGGACATCCAGATTCGGACGCTGGCCGATACGGTTTATATATCGCCGCAATATCTTTCCCGGTTATTTAAACGCTTTGTGGGCTGCTCCGCCTCGGCCTATCTGACCAACTACCGGATGATCAAAGCCAAGGAGCTTTTGGCAAGCCGGCCGGATCTGGCGGTTCAGCAGATCAGTTTCCGGGTAGGGTATCATGATACCAGTCATTTTATCGCCATGTTTAAAAATACAACCGGCTATACTCCTTTGGAGTTTCGCCGGCTGCATCATTGATTCAGATTATAGTAAAGACTCGTATAAGGCGGTAATATCCGTTACGCTGGTATCCTTGGGATTGCCCGGGCGGCAGGCATCATCATATGCTGATTGCGCCAGGAAAGGAACGTCCTCTTTTTTTACGATATCCTTCAGATCCGTGGGAATTCCCACATCCTCAGAAAGTTGTTTGACTGCATCAATAGCAGCTTTGCGATATTCTTCCTGAGACATATTTTCCGTACCGGCAACACCCATAGCCTTGGCAATATCACGGTATTTTTCACCGGTCGCTTCAGCATTATATGCCATTACGGTAGGCAGGATAATGGCATTGGCAATGCCGTGGGGGGTATCATATAATGCGCCCAGGGGATGAGCCATGGAATGAACGATACCAAGTCCCACATTGGAGAAGCCCATACCGGCCACATATTGTCCCAGTGCCATGCCTTCCTGGCCAACAGGATCTTTGTCTACCGCACCCCTTAAGGAGCGGCCGATAATTTCGATGGCTTTCAAGTGGAACATATCGGAAAGTTCCCATGCTCCGGCGGTAATATATCCTTCAATAGCGTGAGTCAAAGCATCCATGCCGGTGGCAGCGGTAAGGCCCTTGGGCATACTGGCCATCATATCCGGATCCACAACAGCTACAACCGGAATATCATGAGGATCAACGCATACCATCTTGCGATTGTTTTCCGCATCGGTAATAACATAGTTAATGGTTACTTCAGCGGCTGTTCCGGCAGTTGTGGGAACAGCAATAATGGGAACACATTTATTTTTGGTATCGGCAACCCCTTCCAGACTCTTCACATCCGCAAACTCGGGATTGTTGATGATGATGCCGATAGCTTTTGCGGTATCCATCGAGGAACCGCCGCCGATGGCCAGCAGATAGTCGGCACCGCTTGCCTTAAAGGCCGACACCCCGGCCTGCACATTTTCAATGGTGGGATTGGGTTTGATATTGGAATACAATTCATATGCCAAATCATTTTTGGTCAATACATCCAATACTTTTTGGGTTACACCGAATTTCACCAGATCCGGGTCGGAACAAACAAAGGCCTTTTGGAATCCTCTTCCCCTTACTTCGTCCGCAATGCTGTTGATCGCTCCTGCGCCATGGTAGGATGTTTCATTGAGAATAAATCTGTTTGCCATACTGGTTCTCCTTTTCCTTTTGCTTTATATGTTCATTTTATGAACAGACACATTAATTTTTTCAGCCAGATCCTGAATCTCCTGATAAATGCCGGCAGACTGCCTGGACAAATCTCCCATTTGCTTGGACACCACCGTGAAACCGGCGCCTACAGTTCCGGCGCGGGCGGCTTCGATAGAAGCATTTAAAGCCAAAATATTTTGCTGATTGGAAATACTTTTTAACTGCTTGGTTTTTTCATTAATTAATTTGACATTTTGAGTAGTGATTTCGATTTCCTCATTAAAAACGGTTAAATGATTGGTGTTTTTGGATTTCATATACTCCAGGTTCACCACCCGGTTTACCACATCACCCAGAAATTCGGCTGCAGCATAGATGGATTTTTCGGGACGAACCGGAACTTTTCTTAAAGTAGCAATATATTGATCAGGGTTAATGTTTAATTCTTCGGCAATTACCCGGAACTTTTCTTCATCAGGATCCGTCGGCAGAACCTGACCGCCGATCATGGCTCCTAATTTCACCCCATCTACAACAATATCCGCAGAAAAATCGATTAATCCGGCATGACAGTAATAGGTCCCGCTGCATTCGGTGTCACATTTTACACATCGTTTCAGACCCTCCTGACTGCCTCTTGTATACTTGATACAAAAGTCGGTAAAATTACTGCCTTCGGTTATATAATTGCCGTCAGCGTCTACGGCAATTGCGGCTAAGCCGGTGGCAGTAGAGAATTTATCCTGAAGTTTCTGCAGCTCTTTTAAATCCATAAAATCGCTTATTTTCATTCTATACTATCCCTATCCCTTCTTTAATATTTAAACTTATGGTATATAAATACTATACCTAAAATATAGACGTTTGGTCAAGCAAAAAGGTACTTTTTAAACGCTCTATTCGTGTTAATTCTACACTTGGAATAAAAATATCAAATGTTTAAATTTATGAGAAGAAGCCTATTGTAAAAAGTGCCCGTTTTTCGTATACTAAAAAGAAATAATGATATAAGGTCAGAGAGGGAGAAAGAATGAACACAGAACAAAATCAAAATGAAGTCACAGAAACTATGGGGGATTATGCCAGAGAGCTGGAGGCATCTTTTCGTAAAATAGAAGAGGGTGACATCATCTCGGGAGTCGTGCTGGCAGTCAATGAAGAAGAGGTAATACTGGACTTGCGTTACTATACCCAGGGAATCATTAAGGCGCAGGATATGAGTGAAGCACCGGAATTTTCCATTTTACAGGATGTACAAGTGGGAGAAGTGATCGAGGCTACAGTAGTGCGTCTGGATGACGGACAGGGGAACATCCAATTATCCCGCAAAGAAGCCAATCAGATATTGGCCTGGGACAAGCTGGAACAATACCGCACCGAAGGAAAAGATCTTACGGTAAAAATCAGCGGTGTGACCAATGGCGGAGCTATTTGCTATGTGGAGGATATCCGGGGATTTATTCCGGCCTCGCAGTTGTCCATGGATTACGTGGAGGATGTTAATCTATGGCTGCATAAAACCTTAAAGGTGAGAGTAATCACAGTGGACAAAGCCAAAGAAAAACTGGTGCTTTCAGCCAAGGTTATTTTACAGGAGGAAGCTAAAACAGAACGGAACAGTAAGGTGGCCATGATCGTACCGGGCAGTGTCCTGGAAGGAACAGTAGAAAGCCTTACACCTTATGGTGCTTTTGTAAATCTGGGTGACGGCTTAAGCGGATTGGTTCATATTTCGCAGATTTGCCAGAAACGTATCAAAAAACCTTCCGAAGTTCTAAGCGTAGGTGATAAAGTAAAAGCCAAAGTAATTAATACCAATGACGGCAAGATATCCTTAAGCATGAAGAGTCTGGAAGAAGATATGGAAGCAGATACGATTGAAGAATTCAATTACGAATCAGAAGGCGAAATGACCACTTCATTAGGCAGCCTGTTCGCTAACATTAAGCTTGATTAAGAAGAAAACCCGCAGATCATAAATTTTGAACTGCGGGTTCTTTTCATACGCGTTTTTTTGCTTTATCGGTCTCACCGGCGTTTTCATTAGCAGCGGTTTTATCCTGCTTCATTTCTTCAACAGTTTTTTCATGGACACGAATACCCCGATAATCTTTATGTGGAATGGCGGGTCCATCTTTTTGTCTTTCTTTAGCCTGTGCGATCACTGCGCTGTACTGGGGAAGCCAAACCTCGCCGGCAATCAGCATTTCATCCACCATTTGACAAATCTCAGCGGGAAGGCAGACAGCTCCGGTAAGGGGATCCATCAGCATCGCCTGACGAAGCAGAGTGATATCACCATGAACAGCAGCCTCTACAGCTAATTTCTGGACCCAGATGCTTTGTGAGCAGACTGCTGCACAGCCTAAGGGAAGGTCGCCTAATTGCGGGATGTTTACCCCGTTGGCATCCACATATCCCGGCACTTCAACCACACATTCATAAGGCAGGTTGGTAATGCAGCCGTTATTCATGACATTAAAATGTCCCCGGTAAACCCGGCCGGTTTCCAGTCCTTCGATAATATAAGAGCCATGTTCCTGGCTTCTTTTTTCGGGAAGGAATTCTTTGGGTGCTTCCTTCATCCAATTGGGAAAATCCTCCTCAAACCAATTGCGTCCTTCCCGGCAAACCCGCAGATAACCGCCAGTTTCGCCATTGATCCAGGTACCCAGATCGATCCAGTCAGCCAGTTGCTCGGGACGTTTGCGATACCAGGCCACATATTCCGAAAGATGACCATTGGATTCGGTAGAGTAAAAACCGAAATTCTTTAACATATCGATGCGCACCTTTTCGGTTCGGGCCAGATCTTCGTCCTGCTGATAAGCATCTAACAGCTTCGGAATCATATCTTCCCCCCTATGTTTAACCGATATGTACCAGGTCTGATGATTGATACCGGCGCAGATAATATCCAGTTCCTTCTGCTCAAGTCCCAGTGCTTTGGCCATTTGCGCATGTCCGCCCTGCACCCCGTGACACAGGCCGATGGTCCGGACCTTGCCGTATTTGTTGGCGGCCCAGGTCATCATGGCATTAGGGTTGGAGTAGTTTAACATTAAAACATCCGGTTCGGCTACCTCGCGGATATCCTTGCAGAAATCCAGTATGGCGGCAATTCCTCTTTGACCATACATGATACCACCGGCACAGAGGGTATCCCCCACACACTGGTCGATTCCGTAACGCAGCGGTATCTCCACATCGGACTGAAAGGCCTCCAGCATGCCGATCCGTACACAGTTAATGACGTAGCGGGCATTGGTAAAGGCTTCCCGGCGGTTGGTGGTGGCATGAATCTGAATGCCGATACCGTTTTCGTCCAGGTCACGCTGGCAAAGTGCCGTAACCATCTTCAGGTTATGCTCGTTGATATCGGTAAAAGCAACTTCCACATTGCGGAATTCCGGAACGGTCATCAGATCTGATAATAAGGTTCTGGTAAAACCCACGCTTCCGGCTCCGATAAATGCAATTTTAAATGACATAATTTTTTCCTTCCTGGTATGATATTTTATTTAAATATAGTATAATAGACAAGAAATAAGGCAATGTAATAGATAATATTCCAAGTTATCAAAATGGAAGAAATTCTGACATTATATTTGTTCGGATAAAAGGAGTTGTAAGATGGCAGGAGAAAAACAGGAGTACGGTATCTGGAAGAATCCGCATATTGAAAGAAAATGGCTTTTCCTGAAAAGGTATTATGCCATGAATGTCAGTGTATATGAAATGGAACCTCATGCTCATCCGGAAATAGAGATTATGTATGTATCTTATGGGGAATGTGAAATTATTTGCCTGGAAGCGGACGGAAGCCAGAGCCGGTACCGGATGAAAAAGGATGAATATGTAATGATCGAGGCCGGAAGATTTCACGCTTTGTTCGTGGAGCGGGGAGGTTCCTGCCGGATACTGAATATGGAACTTGGTATGGAAGCCGCAGAAGGAAGGTTTACGCTGGGAGCTTTGGTGGGGCAATCCGATTTTCTGCGTCAATTCCTGGGCCGGGAACGGGATTATTTGTTTTTGCAGGATAAAAGCGGGGAAATGTTGTTTCTAATTAATCACATACAGCATTATGAAAAATCTGCGGAGGATAAAAAAGAAGGCCATATTATGCAAAATTTCTATCTGGCACAATTAATGTTGCTGATGTCAAGACATGCAGCGGAAAGGAAAGAAGGTAATAAAGGAAATCTGTATATTCGTAAGACCAAGGAATTTTTGGAGAATCATTATGACGACGATGTCAGTATTGCCCGGATTGCCCAAAATGCAGGGGTTTCGGAGGCTTATCTGCAAAGGATTTATAAGCAGGAGGAAGGGGAAAGTATTATGACTGCCTTAAACCGGCTGCGTATTCAAAAAGCCTGCGTATTGTTGATCAACAGCAGGCTTCCGGTGATAGATGTAGCAGTATCGGTGGGGTTTCACAGTAGACAGCACTTTGCCCATGTATTTACCAAAGGACAGGGCTGCACCCCGGCCGATTACCGGAAGAAAAAAGGCAATCTGCAGTTGTATGAAGGGTTTCGATCCAGTCGGCCATCAGCCCCATAAAGTCATTCCAGATATATACAATCATTACCGCCGGCGGTGAGGGTACCGGTAAGTAATACGGTACAGATAAGGGTTGCTAATAACTTTTTCATATTCATTTGGTTCTATTTACTACGGGCCAACCGTCTGGTATGATTTTATTGTACAATATGAACAGCATAAATATAAGATAAAAGTAGCTTGATGCTGAAATATTTGGATGTCCACAAAGACATTGAACCTTATATTTCCCGAATGATGGTTTTTAATGAGTATGGGGTTCGGGCTCAGGCGTTTACCCGCGAATGGAACGGAAAGCAAGCGGGCCTGTGAAATCTTACAAAAGAAAAACTGCCGGATCAGTGAGGTGGGAGATAGGCTTAGCTTTGAAAATGCCTATTATTTTGCCCGGGTATTTAAGCGGTATATGAGTATGACTCCCAGTGAATATCAGGAAAGAGAATAGCTCTGGAGATGCTCGAAAAATGAAAGGAATGATCCCGATATGCATTTAAGCAATGTTTTAAGCAATGCGGTGGAATATATTGAAAAACACATCAATAGAAAAATGACAATAGAGGATATGGCCAAAGAGCTGTTTATATCACCGGCTCATTTGCAGCGCCTATTTAAAATGGCGACCGGCCAATCTCTGATGGGCTATGTCAGGGGACGTAAGCTGGCACAAAGCCTGGAACGTTTGCATGATAAAGATATACGTATTATTGACCTTTCCCAGGAGTTTGGCTTTAAACATGAACAGTCCTATATTCACGCCTTTTATGAGGAGTATGGCTGCACACCCGGAAAGGCCAGGAAAAACAAAGTCAGCTTACCGATTCGCGAAAAGCTGTCCTTCATTAATGTCAGCGAGGTAGGAACACTGCATGGGCCGGAACTGGTAATCGCCCCCAGGCAATATATTGTCGGAAAATCTTATTTTTTTGAAAACTTTACATTTGAAAGGGATGCCCTGACCCCAAATCAGATGGCGCTGCAGTTTGTCAGAGACTCAGTGCCGAAAATCGTTAATATATCCAAGCCTCCTGTATATATTGGTTTTGGAATCAATCATTCGGAACATGATCTGGAATATATGCCGGGGGTGGCCGTTGAGAACCTGGAACAGATTCCCGACGGGCTGACAGGAAAGACAATCCTCTCCTGTCTTTGTGCTCGATTTATCTATGTAGGAGAGCACTCCTTTGAGGACATCAATATGATAGCTGCCGGTACGATGTATGAAGAAATGCATAAGTTTTGGAGCAAACAAACCAGATATACGCGGGCTGACAATACTTTCTATGAAAGGGTGAACCCCATACTGATTGACGGAAAATATTGCCGGATGGAAAGATATCTTCCGATCATCGACCATACAAGTGAAAAATGATTGGATTTATTCATTTGTTCTCGCTTTAATTTGTTATAATATATGACAAAACAAATCAAGGAGGGGCTTATGAAAAGAATACTTATTTTATTTTTGCTGATTATAGCAATCGGGATTCCGGCGATAGAAGCGAACGGGAAAGAAACGGCACAGGAAGTTACCAGGCGTACAGGGGAACTGGATTTGACTGCCGCTAAGGTGAAATATGCCGGCGGGGCCGGAACAGGTAACCCCACAAAAGAGGATATCGTGGATAGTACGGAAGGATGGAAATGGTACTGCCATAAGAAAACCCTGGTGCTGGAAGGGATTGATTTGACAGCTGATGCCACTAAGGTATTGAGCGTGCCGGATGGCACAACAATTATCCTTCGGGGCAATAATAAAGTAACCGGTACCTACAATGGCGATGACAGCTGTTACGGCCTGTATGCCGACGGAGCCCTGACCATAACCGGGGAATGGACAGATAAAGATTTCCTCACAATAAAGAGTGGGGATTCCCTTTCCCAATATACGGTATCCAGCATCGGCCTTTATACAACGGGAGATTTTACCATGCAGGGGGGATGTGTAACTGCGATTGGCGGAGCCGGCAAATTCAGTAAGGGCATTTCTGTAAAGAAGGATATGATTATGAGTGATGGCAGCTTATTCGGCCGGGGAGGACCGGCAACTATTGGTTCGGGCGGATTGTGGATGACCGGTAATAATGTATCCGTTACCGTTACAGGCGGCGTAATAAACCTGGAGGGCGGGCAGACATCACTGGGCAGCAGCCACGGTTTGTATGGGGATGTTTGTAATGTCAGATTAGAGGGAGGAGATTTCACAGCAACGGGAGGTGTCGGGCACCGAAACAGTTTTGGGGTGCATATTCTTCCGTCGGCAGCTTTTTCCTGTGTAGGCGGGAATGCGACCTTAAAGGGAGATGCCATGGCAATTAACGTGTATCCTTATTTAGAAGGAGAATATGAATATCGGGCAGGAAGAGTGGAGGACCTACAGTCCTGCACATATTTATCACTTCGCTTAGCAGCGAAAGGAAAAGGCGAAGCCGAACTTGGGTAAACTCCCGTTCCTATGCAGTATAGATAAGAAAGGATGGTAATCATAATGTCAATTAAAGCAGCAGTAATTGTACCCCACCCGCCGCTGATTGTTCCGGAAGTAGGCTGCGGACAGGAAGAAAGAATATCGAAGACGGTTGCCAGTTATCACCGGGCAGCCCGGTTTATTGCCGAACAGAAACCGGAAACATTGATTGTGATATCGCCTCATGCACCGGCTTATGCCGACTATATCCATATGGCATCCGGTCATATGATAAGAGGTAGTCTGAAGGCATTTGGCGGAGAAACCGAAATAAAAGTTTCTTTAGATGAGGAGTTAATCGAGGCAGTGGAAAAAAGATGCGGTCAGTCAGACTTTCCGGCCGGAACGGTAGGGGAAAAGTTTGAATCCATGGATCACGCCACCTATGTCCCCCTTTACTTTGTAAATCAGTATTATACAGAATATCAATTAGTGATCTGTTCTCTGTCGGGGCTTTCCAGAGAAGAGACCTATCAATTCGGCAGCTATGTGCAGGAAGCGGTGGAAACCATGGGACGCAGGGTAGTGGTTATCGCCAGCGGCGATTTATCCCATAAATTAAAGGAAAGCGGTCCTTACAGTTTTGCGCCGGAGGGACCGAAATTGGATGAAGTATTAACAGGGATTATGAAAACCGGAGAAGTAGATGCTTTTTTGGAAGTAGATGAAAAGTTATGTAAACTAGGGGCGGAGTGCGGACTGGGGTCTTTTATCACAATGGCCGGGATGCTGCATAAATCAACCGTACTTCCGGAGTTTTTATCCTATGAAGGACCCTTCGGAGTGGGATACGCAGTGTGCCTTTTCCGGCTTCAGGAGAAAGCAGAAGACAACTATGTGAAGCTGGCCAGGGAAACCTTGGAGTATTATGTCCGTCATGACCGGCTGATGCCCATGCCCACAGATCTTCCGGAGGAAATGCTGAAAACAGCAGCCGGTGCATTTGTGTCATTGAAGAAGAATGGTAATTTACGGGGATGCATCGGAACAATTGAAGCAACCCAGGAGAATGTAGCCTGGGAAATTATGTACAATGCCATTTCAGCGGGCGCACATGATCCGCGATTTATGCAGGTAACTGCCGAAGAACTGCCGGAGCTGGTATACAGCGTGGATATTCTCACGCCATCTAATCCGGTAAAGGACAGAACCCTTCTGAACTGTAAGAAGTATGGCGTGATCGTATCCAAAGGAAATCGCCGGGGTCTTTTGCTGCCCAATCTGGAAGGTGTGGATACCGTGGAGCAGCAGATCGAAATTGCCTGTCAGAAAGCCGGAATCAGCCCGGAGGAGGATTTCCGGCTTGAGTGCTTTGAAGTAATCAGACATAAATAGAATCGATAAGGAGAGAGGTGGTTAATATTTATCATATATTAATCGTGGAAGATGACAAAGGCCTGCGGGAAGGAATTGCTTTGGCTCTGGGAAGTGCAGATTATTCATTTACTTACAGTACCACCATTGCCGAAGCGGGAGAACAGTTTAATAATCAGAAACTGGATCTGGTTTTGCTGGATATTAATCTTCCTGACGGCAGCGGCTATGATTTCCTGAAAAAAGTAAAGGAGCAAAGCAGCCTTCCGGTTATTATTTTGACGGCAAATGATATGGAAATTGATGAAGTGACCGGATTACAGCTGGGAGCAGCAGATTATATTACCAAGCCCTTCAGCCTGACCGTGCTTCGGCTGCGGATTGAAAAAGTTCTGCAAAATACTTATGGCGGCGGGGAAAAAGAGTACCGTTTCGGGCAGCTTTCTTTTTGTTTTGAGACTATGGAGTTTTATAAAGCAGGTCAGATCCTGTCCTTAAGCCGTACCGAACAAAAGCTGCTGCGTCTGCTGGTGGAAAATGTGGGTATGACCTTGGCCAGAGAGGTTTTGATCGACCGGATTTGGAGTGACGGAGCGGAATATGTAGATGCCAATGCCCTTTCGGTGGCAGTCAACAGACTCCGCACCAAGCTGGAGGATGACCCAGCCCATCCGGCTTATCTGCAGACGGTTTACGGACAGGGCTATATGTGGAAGAAGATGTAGGAAGGAAAAGAAGATGCGGCGAACCAATAAAACATTAACCCGTTTGAATGAAATGCTGGATGAAGCCATCAGCGGTCGGTTTGAGGAGTCTCATTATGATGAAAGCAAACTTTCCAGTCTGGAGAGCAAATGGAAACGATTTCTTTCCGGTTCCAAGTTATCGGCTGCGAAAATCCAAGCGGAACAGAACAATATAAAAAATCTGATTTCGGATATTTCTCATCAAACAAAAACCCCCCTGGCCAATATTATGCTATATACCCAGTTGGTAAAGGAAAAGAACCGGGATAAGGAGCTTCTTCCGCTGTTGGAACAAATCGAAAATCAAACGGAGAAGCTGCATTTTTTGATGCAGTCATTGGTAAAAACCTCTCGTCTGGAAAATAATATCATTGTGTTAACGCCAAAGAAGCAGCCCCTGGCGGAAATGCTTAAAAGTGTTGTGAAACAAATTGCCGGGGAAGCTTTACACAAAAGAATAGCGGTTACTTTGACAGTGGGTGAAGAGCAGGCATGTTTTGATCGAAAGTGGACCGAGGAAGCCATCTTTAATCTGGTGGAAAATGCGGTGAAATATTCCGGTGAGGGTGCCACCGTTACCATTGGCGTGAAAAGTTATGAAATGTTTACCGCAATTTGTGTGGCAGATCAGGGAACGGGCATCAGGGAAGAAGAACAGGCGCAAGTTTTCGGACGTTTTTACCGGGGGCAGGAGGTAAGCGAGGAAAAAGGGGTGGGAATCGGTTTATACTTGGCAAGAGAGATTGCCGCCAGACAGAACGGCTACATGAAAGTATCTTCGGAATATGGAAAGGGTTCGGTTTTTTCTTTTTATATTCCCAATGAAATCTTACAAAACTGTTAGATTTCAGAAAGGGTAGAGAAAGTTTCTTCTGTCAAAATAGTTTTATCAAGAACAGGAGGCTGAATATAATGAAGATACTGAAAACAAATGATTTAAAAAAATATTATGGTACCGGTGAGACCACCGTAAGGGCACTGGATGGTGTGAACCTGACAGTGGAACGGGGGGAGTTTGTGGCAATCGTAGGGACCTCGGGAAGCGGCAAATCCACATTGCTTCATATGTTGGGCGGATTGGACAATCCTACCACCGGAAATGTCCTGGTGGATGGCAAGGATATTTCCCGGCTGAAGGAGGAAGAACTGGCAATTTTTCGGCGGCGAAAAATCGGTTTTGTATTTCAAAGCTATAATCTGGTGCCGGTTTTGAATGTTTATGAAAATATTGTGTTTCCCATTCAATTGGATGGGAATGGGATCGATACCGATTATGTAGATAAGATCATTGCTTCGCTGGGATTAGAGGAAAAAGTAACAAACATGCCATCGCAACTGTCCGGCGGACAACAGCAGCGGGTGGCGATTGCCAGAGCCCTGGCGGCCAAGCCGGCCATCGTTCTGGCTGATGAGCCTACCGGCAATCTGGATTCCAAGACCAGCCAGGACGTATTGGGATTATTAAAGGTTACCGCCAAGCGGTTTGAACAGACCATCGTGATGATTACCCACAATGAAGAGATTGCCCAGCTGGCTGACCGGATCGTGCGGATTGAGGATGGCCGGATTGTAGGAGGTGATTTCCATGCATAAAGTTGCCAACAAGGCGATTATTCGCAAGATATCCTTCCGAACCATGGAAGCAAAAAGGGGAAAGAACAGTATTGCGATAATGGCTATTGCCTTAACTTCATTGATGTTTACCTCGCTTTTTACCGTTGGCGGCAGCATGCTTACCAGTATGCAGGAAGCAACCATGCGGCAGGTGGGAACCTCGTCCCACGGCGGTTATAAGAATATGACCGAAGAAGAATATAACAAAATAAAAGACGATCCCGCGATCAAGGAGATTTCTTACAATATTGTGGTGGGCTTTGCTGTCAATCCGGAGCTAAGCGAAATCCAGACCGAAGTCCGGTATGCAGAAGATGAAAATGCCAAGTGGGGATTTTCCTATCCACAGGTGGGGGAGATGCCAAGAACAGGCAAGGAATGTGCTGCCAGCACCAAGGTTTTGGATGCTTTGGGAATCCCCCATGAGATCGACGCCCAGGTACCGTTACAAATCGAGGGAGCCGAAGAAATGCAGGAAACCTTTATTTTGTCAGGCTATTGGGAGTCCAATGAGGCCAGCTTTGCCCAAGAGTTTTGGGTATCCAGAGAATGGTGCGATGCACATACGCCTAAGCCCACGGAAAATTATTATGATACTATGGGGGATCCCTATGGTTATCTGCAGCCGAGTATTTATTTTCCCTCAGCCTTTAATATTGAAAAACAACTGCAGGAACTGACCCTGCGCAGCGGACTGGATCCGGAAGTGACTAATATGGGACCGAACTGGGCCTACGGAATGGCCAGCGTGGATGTGAGCACCCTTTTCATGGTGGTGATGCTTCTGCTTATTATCATGTTGTCGGGCTATTTGATCATCTATAATATTTTTTATATCAATGTATCGGCGGATATCCGTTATTATGGACTGCTGAAGACTGTGGGAACCACTGGCCGGCAGCTTCGCCGGATCGTTAGAGGGCAGGCACTGCTGCTTGCCGCAGTGGGAATTCCGCTAGGTCTTTTTGGCGGCTGGTTTGTAGGCCGGGGAATCTTACCATTTCTCTATCGGGCCATTAATACCGACGGAGTCCGGCGAGTTGCCCTTAATCCCTGGATATTTATCGGAGCGGCCTTGTTTTCGCTGTTGGTGGTTATCATCAGTTGCAGCAAACCCTGCCGGCTGGCAGCAAGAGTATCACCTATGGAAGCGGTACGGTATACAGAACAGACCGCAACAGCCAAAAAAGAAAAGAAAACCGGCAAGATCAGTATGTGGCGGCTGGGACTTACCAATATGGGCAGAAACCGAAAAAAGACCATTGTTGTGGTAGCCTCTCTGGCTTTGGGAATTGTACTGATGAACAGTACTTATACATTGGTCAAATCTTTTGATTTTAATCAATATGTAAAAAATTATCTGGTAGGCGATTTTATGCTTACCCATGATGGAATTGCCAACGTTTCCTCGTCATATAAAGCCTATGACGCTATAACGCCGGAAGTTCTGGAAGATTTACGTAACATGGAGGGGGTTACATCGGTAGAAACACTCTATGTAAATATTGGAAAAACAGTTATTTCGGAGGAAAACCGCAAGCAGTTTGAACAATTTATTAACCGGGAGGGTGATAATATTGAGAACCGCAGATGGTGGCAGGATGAGGCGGATATTATTATAGAGACCGGTGAAAAAAGTAATAATATTTATGGAATAAATGAAGAAATGTTTACCCACCTGAAAGTCCTTGAAGGAACCATTGATATCGAGAAGTTCAGAAGTGGCGGTTATGTAATCTGTGGTCACAACTTATCAGAGATGCCATGGCTTAAGGTAGGTGATAAGATCATCTGCCGGAATTTGGATGGAAGCAGGGAAAAAGAACTGGAAGTGATGGCAATGGTAGACATACCTTATGCAATCCAAACAAGAAGTTATCCGGGTTTTTTCGTGATGGAACTGATGATGGAAGAAAATGCCTGGCTTGATTTAATGACAACGGTGTCAGATGGTTCGGAACAAGGCGGTCTTCATGCAATTATTAACGTTCAGCCGGATAAGGAAACAGAAGTATCCGCAGCTCTTACCGATTATGCAGAGAACCTTCATCCGGAACTGACCCTGATTACCAAAGAAAGCCTCAGAGAAGAATTTGACAGCGAAACGAGTATGTTCAGCAGCGTGGGAAATGTTCTCGGCTTTATTCTGGCGCTGATTGGTATTTTGAATTTTATCAATGCCATTATCACCGGCATACTGACCAGACGGCAGGAATTTGCCATGATGGAAGCAGTGGGGATGACCGGCAGACAGCTGCGTACCATGCTCATCTGGGAAGGCTTGTGCTATGCGTTTATGACGATATTGTTTTCCCTGACTATCGGTAATGTTATCGGTTATGCGCTGGTATGGGCTATGGGACGGGGAATGGCGTTTTTTACCTGGCATTTCACCATGCTGCCGATTTTGATTTCCATTCCGGTGATGATCGTAATATCCATAATAGTTCCGGCGGTTTGTTATGCCGGTATGTGCCGGAAGAGCGTTGTGGAAAGGTTGCGGTTAGCAGAGGTATAAAGAGGGGTAGTGGTAGCGGCAAGGCGGTAAGGTGGCAAGGCGGGCGGTCGTAAATGAAAAGGAGGCGGCCCGCAGACCCACAGGTTAACTTTCAAGCCGACACACGGCGGTCTGTCTATACCGTTCAAATCCTGTTTTGTCAAGCATTGCAATGAGCCTTGAGCAAAATTCGTGTTCGCACGAGGCGGCTCCACGAATTTAAGTCTCATTTTCACGACAAAAAGGGATATGAACGGAATAGACAGGCCGCCGTGTGTCGGCTTGAAAGTTAACCTGTGGGCCTGCGGGCTGCTTTGATTTTAGCTATGGTGACCGCCCTTTTCGCTACACGGAAGAGTCCTTTTGAAGAAAGATATTCGGGACCATTCTTTTTGGTTGGCGGAGTAAAAATTAGTCGAAAAGTTTACTCCAAACATATTGAGTTTTACAAATTGACGTGGTAAAATTATAGTACTAATTTACTGGTTTTATATAAGGTTGTGTTGGGGAACAGGACGGACTATATGAGTAATAGGGAAAATGTACTTTTGGAAGAGCAAATAGAGCGATTTGCGTCAATTTTTCCGTTTAGTGACATTGGCATCACGGTAGAAAATGCTGACGGTGAAATTGTTGACTTGAATCAGGAAGCAGAAAACATTATCGGGTATACATTAGAAGAGATCAAAGGTAAAACCTGTGAGACGTATACCTATAGTTATCAAGCGGAAATAATCGCCAGTATCAGGCAGGCGATTTCCAACGGCAAGACAAGGCTGCTGCAGGTAGTGGATGTAAAAAGAAAAGATGGAAGCAAGCGAACATGCACAGTCTTTTATGTGCCTGTTTTTGGTACGGATCAGAAGGTGCTTGGATCGGTGGCAATTTTCAAGAAGACATCGGCGGAGGAGCTGGCAGATAAGAAGGCACGTGATCTGGCAGCTATTTTTTCTGTGGCGGATGCCGGTATTGTGCTGCGGGATGCAGAGGGAATTATTGTCGATTGGAATATTGGTGCTTATAATATACTGGGATTTGAAAAAGAAGAAATGCTCGGCAAGAAATCCAAATCATATGCACCACTTTATACTCACGAGGAATTAGACGAAGTCGATAAGCGTCTGGCACAGGGGGAACATATCGCCCATGTAGAGATTCAGCGAATTCATAAAGATGGACATATTGTTGAGTGTTCCCTATCCTATACACCAATTTTTGACAGTAGCGGGATATTTACCGGTTCCGTTGCTATTTTCCATGATATTACCGAGAAGAAGCTTGATGAGAAAAAGGCCCAAAATCTGGCAGCGATTTTTTCGGTAGCGGATGCCGGTATTATTTTAAAAGATACAAAAGGAACAATTCTTGACTGGAATGTCGGAGCAAGAAATATATTGGGCTATGAACCCGAGGAGATCGTTGGCAAAACAACGAAGGATTATGCACCTGCTTCGGGATACTTTGGAATTGATGAAATTGAAGAACGAGTAATGCGCGGAGAGCACATTGCCCATGTAGAGGTGATTCGTAAACACAAAGATGGCAGATTGATCAATTGTTCGGCCTCCTATACCCCGATTATTGATAAGCGGGGTACAATTACCGGTTCCATCGCCATTTTTCATGATATTACCGAGAAAAAGCAAGCGGAAGAGCGGCATCACAAGGCTGAAGTGGAGCTTCAGAAGGCTTTGCGCCATACAGCTGAAACGGCGCAGGAGGTTTCCCGGACCAAAACGACATTTTTGGCGAATATGAGCCATGAAATCAGAACCCCGCTAAATGGTGTGATTGGATTTAGCGAACTGGCCTTAGATGATGGCAAGCTTTCTAAGAAAACAAGGGAATATTTGACCATGATTCAAAGCAGTGCCGGTGTTCTACTGGAGATTATTAATGATGTTTTGGATATCTCTAAAATCGAAGCCGGAAAAGCCGAACTGGAAAAAACGCCTTTTGCATTACAGGAAGTTATAAAATATTGTAAAAACATTAGTAAGCAGCGGGCTGAAGAAAAAGGGGTAGAGCTATATTTTTATGCCGAACCGGCCATTGGCAGAATGTTGGTGGGAGATCCCACCAAGCTGCGCCAAATACTGTTGAATCTCCTGTCTAATGCCATAAAGTTTACCGATACCGGAATTGTAAAGCTGATGGCTTCGGTAAGTGAAATAACAGAGGATACCATAACCATGTATTTTGAAGTCCGAGACAGTGGAATCGGAATGTCAGAAGAGCAGATAAACAAATTGTTTCAACCTTTTACCCAGGCGGACAGCAGTACCACCAGAAAGTATGGAGGGACCGGTTTGGGCTTGGCGATAACGAAGAACTTAGTGGAGCTGATGGGCGGAAACCTGACAGTTGAAAGCCGGCGGGGAGAAGGAAGCAAATTCAGTTTTGCAGTTAAGTTTGATACTGTGGGTATGGAAGAAAGGCGAAGCGAATCAGGGGAATTAGTGGAAATCACAACAATGAAGCCGATGTTCAAAGGCGAGGTGCTGATTTGCGAGGATAATGAAATTAACCAAATTGTGATCAGGGAACACTTGGCTAAAATCGGGCTGAGTGCAACAATTGCCCGCAACGGTGAGGCCGGTGTACAGGAAGTGAAAAAGCGAATGGCGAAGGGAAAGACTTTCGACATTATTCTCATGGATATTCACATGCCGGTCATGGATGGACTGGAAGCAGCGGAAAAGTTGAAGGAGATGGATTGCAATACCCCTGTCATAGCAATGACAGCTAATGTTATGGCCAAGGATAAGGAAAATTATCTGAGCCATGGAATGGTAGATTATATTGGGAAGCCGTTTGTAGCCAAAGAACTGTGGTCCTGTTTATTGAACTATTTGACGCCCATTGAGATTGCGGTTACTAAAGAAGTAGCCAGCGGATATGGGAAGAAAAATGATCAGGCAGTTATTGATAAAGGCTTGGGCGTGGAGCGTTCAGCCGGTGATGAAAAATTATATAAGCAGCTGCAATCGGATTTCTTAAAAAAAGGAAATTTGATTATAATGGATATTAGCGAAGCATTACAAAACAATAACCGAAAAGAAGCACATCGGATTGTACATTCTCTTAAAAGCAGTGCGGGAACAATCGGAGCGATAAAGTTACAAAAAGCAGCAGAGGAATTGGAACAGCGGCTAAAAGAAAATGAGCAGCCGGTAGATGAGGTACATCTGCAGAATTTTGCCGGAACAGTAAATGAAGTGTTGGAAACTTTGAGCAGTTTGGTGAATCCGGAAGAGGTCGATGTGACAGAAACGGTTGCAATGACCGGTCATCGGCGGAAAGAAATACAAAAAATGCTGAATGAACTAGCACCGTTATTAAAAGATGGAAATGCTAAATGCCTTGAGATGATTATCCGGTTGCGGAAAGCATTAAAGCCACTGGGGGATCAGGGCCAAAAATTAATCCGAAATATCGAGGAATATGATTTTGAACCGGCATATCATTGTTTAGAAGAAATCAGGCAGCAGCTTGAAGGGGAGGACTAAAGAAATGCTAGAAGATACAAAGTTCAGTATACTGATAGTGGACGACGAAAAAACTAATTTGGATGTACTAAATCATATCCTTAAGAATGAATACACCATTTATGTAGCAAAAAGCGGAGAATTGGCCTTAAAAAGAGCGGTTGAGGATCAGCCGGATCTGATTCTTCTGGATATTATCATGCCGGATATGAGCGGATATGAGGTGTTGAAGGAACTGAAAGAAAATGACAGTACCAGAAATATTCCGGTTATATTTATTACCGGTTTGGCCAGTGCACAAGATGAGGAAAAGGGTTTTTTGCTGGGGGCAGTGGATTATATTATCAAACCCTTCAACAATGCTATTGTAAAATCCCGGGTCAGGACTCATTTAAAAATCGTACAGCAGATGCGTACTATCGAACAGATGGGAAAGATGGATGCCCTTACGGAAATTCCTAATCGGCGCTGTTTCGATGAACGGATTGGTATAGAGTGGAAGCGGGCAATCAGGGAAGCAGAAACAATCAGTATTTTAAGTGTTGATGCGGACCTTTTTAAGCAGTATAATGATACCTATGGACATTTGCAGGGTGATATATTATTGCAGACGCTGGCAAAGGTGTTTGTTTCTGCTTTAAAGCGCCCTACCGATTTTGTAGCCAGAATCGGCGGCGAGGAATTTGTAATTATCTTACCCAATACAGAATTAGAAGGTGCCGGAGCGATTGCCGAGGAAATTCGCCGGAGTGTGGAAACAATGGTGATTCCCAGTATGGGAAGTGAGACTACAAACATTACCGTCAGCATCGGTGTGGCAGCCGGAAAACCGAAAATTGATGATGAATATGTGGAGCTTTTGGATGAAGCCGATAAGGAACTGTATCGGGCCAAGAATCTGGGCCGGAACAGAGTGTGTGTGAGTGAATAAATAAGCAAAGTAAATAATTAAGGGACGGGTAATATGAAGGGTATATTAGATTATGAAACGGTAGAACTGGACGATAATGACAATTGCGTCATAATAATTGATCAAACCAGGCTGCCGGCAGTGATTGAATTGAAACGTTTATATCAGGCTAAAGAAATATGGGATGCCATATACTTACTGGAAGTACGCGGTGCGCCGGCTATCGGTGTGGCAGCAGCATTTGGAATCTATATTTTAGCAAAAAGTATCGATACGGAAGACTATAATATATTTTATGACGAATTTGTCAGAAATAAAGATTATTTAAATTCATCCCGTCCCACGGCAGTAAATCTTCTTTGGGCATTAACCAGAATGGAAAAAGTATGCATTGCCAACCGGGACAAGCCGGTTGCGGATATTAAGGAAGCTTTGCGTAAGGAAGCAATAACCATCAAGGAAGAAGATATCAGGGTCTGCAAAGCCATCGGTGAGTATGGATTGACGCTGGTAAAACCGGGAGACGGTATTTTGACCCATTGCAATGCCGGGCAATTGGCTACCTGTAAATACGGAACCGCAACCGCACCTATTTATCTGGGGCAGGAGCGAGGCTATGATTTTCGGGTATTTGCCGATGAAACCAGACCATTGCTGCAGGGGGCCAGGCTGACTGCCTATGAACTCCATTCGGCAGGGGTGGATGTGACTTTGATTTGCGATAACATGTCGGCCATGGTTATGAAAAACGGCTGGATCCATGCGGTGTTTGTAGGCTGTGACCGGGTTGCGGCCAATGGGGACGCGGCTAATAAGATCGGTACTTCGGTGGTGGCAACGGTAGCCAAGCGTTATGGGGTACCTTTTTATGTATGTGCACCTACTTCTACGATAGACCTGAGTACGCCAACCGGTGAAGATATCCATATTGAGGAGCGGCCGGCTGAGGAAGTAACCGAGATGTGGTATGAGAAACGAATGGCACCGGAAGGAGTGAAAGTGTTCAATCCGGCTTTTGATGTTACGGATCATGAGCTGATTACGGCGATTATTACGGAGCATGGGATTGCAAGGGCACCCTATGGGGAGTCGCTGAAGGGGATTTGTGATAAAGGCAGGTTGTGAAAGGCAGGTTGTGAAAAGCAGGCTGTGAAAAGCAGGTTGTGAAAAGCAGGTTGTGAAAAGCAGGCTGTGAGAATAAAAGAAAGCGAGCCGCCGGTCGGAAGGGTTAAGGACTGAGCCGGATAGATTACTCCGCACACCGATGGAAAAACAAAGCTGAACGGGAGTGTTCGTCATTATCAGACATAAGAGATTGTCTGCTATTGACGTACATTCCCGCTCATTTTGTTTGTCCAACGGTGCACTATGAGTAATGCTATCCGGCTCAGTTCTTAACCCTTCCGACCGGCGGCTCGCTTTCTTTTATTTTGCGACAGTTTGTTGAGTAGCTTTGCATTTGGGGGTAAGTCCTTCGGATATTAGTAATCCTAATATAGTAAGAATGATGCCGCACAGGATTGTGGCGGTGATGTGTTCACGCAGAATACATGCGGAGAGTACGGCGGTAATAGCCGGGATGGCGTAGATGTACATGCTTGTTTTAAGGGAACCGAGAATTTTGACGGCATAGTTCCAGGTTACGAAGCAGAGGGCGGAGGCTCCGAAGCCCAGGAAAACGAGATTTAGCAGGTTGGTTAGGTTACTTAGTTTGGCAGTGGTAATATGGAAATCCATAAAAAATAAGGCTGGAACCATGAAGATCAATCCATAAAAGAAAGTTCTTCGGGTTACCTGAATCACGTGATATCCTAAATGATTGATTTTCTTTCCCAAGATGGAATAGGCAGCCCAGGTGGCGGCAGCAAAGATTGCCAGCAGGTCACCTGCGGGATTAAGTGACAAACCTGTCATACTGCGGAAACTGATCAGGCAGATTCCGGAAATAGCCACCACAAATCCGATGAAGAAGTGTTTGTCGGGTTTTTCTTTGTATAGTAAAAAACTGAATATTGCTGTGAAAAATGGAGCTATCGAGGTGACAACTCCTACATTGGAAGCAAGGGTAAAGGTGAGGGCTATGTTTTCAAAGAGGTAGTAAAGGGTTACTCCGCATAAGCCTGCAGCAGCGAAGAGAAGTTCCTGTTTTATGGTGCTTGGTTTCATGCGGCGGGGATAGATTAGCCATAGAGTCAGATAGCCGATGATAAAGCGGATAAAGAGAATTTCAATGGGGGTAAAGGTGCGAAGCAGCACTTTTGTTGAGATGAAGGTAGTTCCCCAAATGAGAATGGTAATAAGTGCAGCGATGTGTCCTGCATAATTTTTGTCTTTAAGCATAACTAGAAACCTCTGTTCTTTAAATCTTGTACAATCCGGATATATTCTTCCAGTACATCAAAGCCCTTGTAATCTTCGCGCTTTAAGTCGATCATATCGCCGTGAGATATCCCTCTTCTTCCGGTGCTGGTAAAGGTACCACGGAAGTTGCCCCATTTTGCTGAGGCTTCGGTAACCAGTCCATCACTGCCAGCAGCTCCGGAGAAAGACATTAACAGATGGGGAACACTTAGCAGGCTGTCACCCAGGGGATGTTTCATTACGGAAGCATAGCTTTGATAGTAAACTTCCGGTGCGTCGGGATAGCGCTCGTTAAACTCCCGGCAATACTCCGGAGCCAGCTGCTTGCTGGCGGCATAGCAATCAGGGGTTTGATCGCCGATTTTCTGAAAGGTTTTGTTAAAAAGCGATGATATAAAGCGGTAAAGATTATCCGGCAGTTTGTTTAATAAGGTAATCAATTCAGAGCCCAAATGAGGAGTGGAGACAGTAGTCAGACTGGCGATGTTGGCCGCCATATCCAGTTCACTGATGACATAGCGGGCATCCAGACCACCTTTGGAATGGGCAATAATATTTACCTTGTCACAATTGTTTTGAGCCAGTACTTCATTGATTTTTTGCTGAATAATCAGACCGTTGTTCTCCACAGTGCCCCAGGCTTCCTGATGGCCGTAGTAGACAGCAGCACCGTTTTCCACCAGACGTTTGGGGATCCTGCCCCAGTAATTAAAGTACTGCATATCGCGAAAACCAATGCCGTGAAGCAAAATAATCGGATATTTGGTCCGGCAGGTAAGATTATCGGGCCGTTCCATTTTGTTTTCGAAGCGGCAGCATTCGCCATAATATTCTTCTATGGCTTTTTTGCAGATATAGTTCATTAAAAAGAGATTTACAAAGGGAATCCATAAATTAAGAACAATCAAAATTCGCTTTATAATACCCAGACGGTAACAGGTAAACAGTACCCGCAGGGCACCGTTTACTAAAAATCCCCAAAGGAAAAGTACCGTGAAAACGGCATCAATAGTAAACAACAGCATATTTTTTTCGCCGGGAAATAAAAATGCTGTCCAGGAAAGAGGCAGAGAATCATGAAAGAAAAGCAGCCCCAGGTAATACAGTGTCTGAAAGGTCATCCCCCAAAGGGCAAACCGAATCAGCAGCTGGCCGCCAAACAACACATTAACTCTGAAATTGTCGATTTGACTATGACGAAAGGGAAAGAAATGCAGCCGGATACAGACATACATGAAATCAACCACAAGTAAGATCCGCCCCCATACGGTACAGTTGCACCAGAGCAGGACAAAATGCGGTAAAAAAAGAAATACAGGAATGCGGATATATTTTCCTGTGATATCCACCAGTTTAAATACATCCGCAATTAATATACAACTAATTAATACAGTAATGATTAATCCGTACATTAGAACACCTCTTGCTTAATACTCTTTGGCTTCTTCTTCTCCGTTCATAACTCTGAGAGCACCCTGTACCAGTGCCAGTAATTCATCTTCACCGGGATAAGCTTTAACAGGTGCAATAAAACCGGCTCTTTCGGTAAGGGAATCAATGACGGTTTTATTATAAGCGATACCGCCGGTAATGAGAATCTGATCTACTTTGCCTTTTAAGACACAAGCCATGGAGCCGATATCCTTGGCAACCTGCATAATAAAAGCTTCTCTGACCAGGGTCCATTCCTTGTCTCCTTCGGCAACTTTCTTTTCCACATTGCGCATATCGTTGGTGCCTAAGTAAGCATTGAGCCCGCCGTTACCGAGAACTTTTCGCATCACTTCTTTTTCTGTGTATTTACCGGAGAAGCACAGTCTGATCAAACCACCGGAAGGAACACCGCCGGCTCTTTCAGGGGAAAAAGCGCCGTCGCCATCTAAAGCATTAAAGACATCTACAACCTTACCTTTTTCATGAGCACCCACCGATACGCCGCCGCCCAGGTGAACCACGATTAAGTTCAAATCTTCATAAGGACGACCGATTTCTTTGGCATAACGTTTGGCAATGGCTTTCTGATTTAAGGCATGAAAAATACTTACCCGGGGGATCTCCGGTACACCGGAAAGTCTGGCTTCGGGAATCAGCTCATCAACTACCACGGGATCAACTATGTAAGACGGAACGTTTACAAAATCAGCAATTTCTCTGGCAATCAAACCGCCCAGATTGGAAGCGTGTTCGCCCTGCACACCTTTTTTTAAATCTTCAATGAGAGCATCGCTTACGGCATAGGTACCGCTGATGATCGGTTTTAATAAACCGCCGCGGCCCACTACCATATCTAAAGAATGAATGTCAAAATCTTTTTCCTTCAGGATATCAATAATAATATCTTTGCGGAAATCCTTCTGGTCAGCCATACAGGAAAATTGAGCGATTTCCTCGGTAGTATGACGCAGGGTTTCTTCAAATAAAAGGGTCTCATCCTCAAAAACACCGATTTTGGTGGAGGTGGAACCGGGATTAATTACCAGACTTTTAATAGACATATCATTTTCCTCTTTTCTGTTTTTATTTGTGTAGCTTGGCCATTGTGTCAGCAACTACAGCACCTAATGCGATGGAGTTTACCTTGGTTTCAAAATCATCGGAACGGGAGGTCAGGATTACGGGAGCCTTGGTTCCGGTTAAGATATTACCGTTTTTTACTTTGGCGGTATGTACCAGTGCTTTGTATACCAGGTTACCGGCATGGATATCAGGGAAAAGCAGAATGTCGGCATCGCCTTGAATCTCACGGTCGGTAGCACCTTTATGTTCTGCGGCAGCAGGGTCGATAGCAAGATCCAGTGACAGCGGTCCGTCAACGATACAGCCGGTGATTTTTCCATCTTTATACATCTGGGTAAGCTCCGCGGCTTCCAAGGTGACAGGCATCTTAGGATTTACAACTTCCACGGCAGCTAAGGGAGCTACCTTAGGGCAGTCGATTCCGCAGGCAGAAGTGATTTCCAGCGTGTTGTTGATCATGTTTACCTTATCTTCTAAAGTCGGATAGGGGATAAAAGCCACATCGGTAAGGAAAAGCAAATGGTCAATTCCTTCTATATCAAATACACATACGTGGGATAAAGCACTTCCGGTTCTTAAACCAACTTCTCTGTCCAGTACACTTTTCAAAAAGCCTTTGGTATCAATCAAACCTTTCATATACATATCTGCCTTGCCATCATGAACCAATTTTACAGCGGTCAGGGCAGCTTCATAATCATCTTCTACATGGATAATTTCAAAATCCTCGAGGTTCATGTTTAATGTTGCGGCTACTTCTTTAATCTTTGTTTCGTCACCAACCAGTATGGCATTGGCAATTTTGCGCTCTTTGGCTGCTTGTACAGCCTCCAGAACGGCGGAATCCTGTGCCACGGCAACGGCTA
Source organism: Lachnospiraceae bacterium (assembly GCA_031556725.1). Lineage (GTDB taxonomy): Bacteria > Bacillota > Clostridia > Lachnospirales > Lachnospiraceae > UBA935. The sequence continues at coordinate 207,624 of JAVBSL010000017.1, forward strand.
CCTTTTTCATCGGGATGTCGTTAAGCTTGGCGATTAAGTCATCAAATGTTTTATTCATCTCACTATTGCTCCTTTTTTATGCATTGTTAAAATAATAACACTTATTTTTATAAAAAGCAATATGGCAAGCAAAGTGGTGAAAAAATTGAATTTGGGGTTGCAAGGCCAAGAAAAATCTAATATAGTAAAAACAGTAATAAATCTGGAACACATCAAAAATAGAATCAAGCTACTAAATCATGGTAGAAATTCACACCCCTAATTAACTTAAATTATAACTTTTGAGATCAAAAATTGTGATCTCAAAGATGAGACTGACTTTATGTGTGTAGTTTAAAGGAGAAAGTGATAAAGAGCTTGATTTATGTTGTGCGAGGACACCAGGTAATGATGGATAGTGATTTGGCAGCACTTTATCAAGTAGAAACAAGGGTGTTTAATCAAGCGGTTAAAAGAAATATAATGCGTTTTCCGGACTCATTTCGTTTTCAGATTACAGAAGAAGAGTATAAAAATTTGAAATCACAGATTGTGACCTCAAACGTATGGGGTGGCAGACGATATCGGCCATATGTTTTTACAGAACAGGGAATTGCAATGTTATCGGCAGTGCTAAGCAGTGATATGGCAATACAAGTTAGTATTCATATTATGACAGCGTTTGTTGAAATGAGAAAATTCCTGGTAAATAACGCAGTTCTGTTTGATTGGATTAATGATGTAAAGCTAAATCAGTTAGAATACCAGAAAAAGACAGATGAACGTTTTGAGCAGGTTTTTGATTATCTGGCAGGGCATGAAGAGGTAAAGCAGACTAAGCTGACAGAAGCGGATGTAAAGAGCTTTAATAGTCAGTATCCGGAATTAGAGGTAAAAAGCACAGAGGCTTTTCATGACCGATTTCTTATTATTGATGGTGATTGTGCATACCATATTGGTGCATCGCTGAAAGATGCTGGAAAAAAATGCTTTGCAGTAAATTCATTGAAAGATGAAGAAATTATAAAGGATATCATAAATCGTTTATAATAGCAGATTTAGCGTCGAAGAGATACAATCAAAAGAATAATAAAAATTCTAAAAGTGATATTGACACATAACAATTTCGTATATATAATGGAAGAAACCAGTGAAGAAGAGCAAGTACTTCCCGCAACATATATCCCAGAGAGCTGCAGATGGTGAGAATGCAGTATAGATGACAGGAAGGAATGGACTTCGGAGGGCGATTTGAACAACCGCAAGGTTTAGTAGATGAGACGGAGAAGGAACTTCGTTAACAAATCAAGCATATGATAGTATGCGATGAGCGGATGTAATAAGACATCAAGCCGGGTGGCACCGCAGGAGTTTACTCTTGTCCCAGCAGATTTTGGGATAGGGGTTTTTTTGTACCCTTTTATACCCAAAGCAGCATGCAAACATCAAAAAATAAAAGGAGAAAAAATGATGAGCGAAAAACAAATTCCCTACAAAATCTATCTGGAAGAAAATGAGATGCCCAAGCAATGGTACAATGTCCGTGCCGATATGAAAAACAAACCGGCCCCCCTGTTAAACCCCGGAACCTTACAGCCGATGACCTTTGATGAATTAAGAGGCGTTTTCTGTGATGAACTGGTAAAACAGGAATTGGATGATACCACAGCTTACTTTGACATCCCGGCAGAAATACTGGACTTTTATAAAATGTACCGGCCGGCACCGTTAGTTCGTGCCTACTGCCTGGAAGAAAAATTACAGACACCGGCTAAGATCTACTATAAATTTGAAGGAAATAATACCAGTGGCAGCCATAAACTCAATTCCGCCATTGCCCAGGCTTACTATGCCAAGCAGCAGGGTCTGAAAGGTGTAACCACCGAAACAGGAGCCGGACAGTGGGGAACAGCACTTTCCATGGCATGTTCGTATCTGGATCTGGATTGTAAAGTATATATGGTAAAGGTATCTTATGAACAGAAGCCTTTCCGCCGTGAAGTAATGCGCACCTATGGTGCCAGTGTCACACCGTCACCTTCTATGGATACGGAAGTTGGCCGGAAGATTCTGGCAGAGTTTCCGGGAACCAATGGCAGCTTAGGCTGTGCTATTTCAGAAGCAGTAGAAGTGGCCACATCTACTGAAGGTTATCGTTATGTACTGGGATCGGTATTGTCTCAGGTACTGTTACATCAGTCCATTATCGGTCTGGAAACCAAAGCAGCTATGGATAAATACGGAATTAAGCCGGATGTTATTATTGGTTGTGCCGGAGGCGGCTCTAACCTGGGAGGTTTGATTTCTCCTTTTATGGGTGAAAAATTACGCGGCGAAGCAGATTACCAGTTCATTGCTATTGAACCGGCATCTTGTCCCAGTCTTACCAGAGGTAAATATGTGTATGACTTCTGTGATACCGGTATGATCTGTCCTTTGGCCAAAATGTATACTTTGGGCAGTGGATTTATGCCGGCGCCCAATCATGCCGGCGGGTTACGTTTCCATGGCATGAGCTCCGTATTATCACAGTTGTATGATGACGGATTAATGGAAGCCAGAAGCGTTCAGCAGACCGAAGTATTTGAAGCTGCCGAGCAGTTTGCCAGAGTGGAAGGTATCTTGCCGGCACCGGAAAGTGCTCATGCCATTAAGTGCGCTATCGATGAAGCCATGAAATGTAAGGAAACCGGAGAAGAAAAAACCATTCTCTTCGGATTGACCGGAACGGGATATTTTGATATGTATGCCTATGAAAAATTCCATGATGGTAAGATGGAAGACTACATTCCTACCGATGAAGAAATCGGCAAGGGTCTGGCCGGTGTACCGAAATTTCCGGGAAATGAGATTTATTATTAACAAAATTTTTATATTTCCGTAATAGTCAAAGGTTGAATAAAAGCTGCAAATCTGATAAAATAGGATTTGCAGCTTTTTTTGCTAAATTTTGGCTTTGCCGAAGGGTAAGCCATTAATAAGATTGGAGTCTATATATGAGCGTTATCCAGAAGGTTTTCGGAACCCATAGTGAGCGGGAAATCAAACGTATTGAAAGTACGGTGCAGGCAATTGAAGATCTGCGGCCTTCCATGATGGAACTGACCGATGAACAGATGGCAGATAAGACGAAAGAATTTAAGAAGAGACTGGAAGAGGGGGCAACCCTTGATGACATATTGCCGGAAGCTTTTGCACTGGTGCGGGAAGCGGCAAGGCGAGTTTTAAATACCGAACATTATCGGGTCCAGCTGATTGGCGGTTTGATTCTTCACCAGGGACGTATTGCGGAAATGAAAACCGGTGAAGGTAAGACCCAGACCTGTTTACTCCCGGCTTATTTGAATGCGCTGGAGGGCAAAGGGGTTTATGTTGTTACGGTAAATGATTATCTGGCCAAGCGTGATGCCGAGTGGATGGGACAAGTTCATGAATTTTTAGGGCTGAAGGTCGGTGTGGTGCTCAATGATATGAAGCCCGAAGAGCGTCAGGAAGCTTATAACTGTGATATTACGTATGTAACAAATAACGAACTGGGATTTGACTATTTAAGAGACAACATGGTTATTTATAAGGAGCAGTTGGTTCTCAGAGAGTTGCATTATGCGATTATTGATGAGGTTGACTCGGTATTGGTCGATGAAGCCAGAACGCCTTTGATTATTTCCGGTCAAAGCGGTAAATCCACCAAATTATATGAAGTATGTGATATTTTGGCCAGACAGATGAAACGTGGCGAGGATATGGAAGACCTGTCCAAGATGGATGCCATCATGGGCGTGGAACGGGAAGAAACCGGAGATTTTATTGTTAATGAAAAAGATAAAGTGGTCAATCTGACTGCCGAGGGAGTTAGTAAGGTAGAGCGGTTCTTTACCATTGAAAACCTGGCCGATCCGGAAAATATCGAGATCCAGCACAATATTATTCTGGCACTTAGGGCACATAACCTGATGTTCCGTGATCAGGACTATGTGGTAAAAGACGATCAGGTCCTGATTGTTGATGAGTTTACCGGACGTATCATGCCCGGGCGCCGTTACTCCGATGGTCTGCATCAGGCCATTGAAGCCAAGGAACATGTTAAGGTAAAAAGGGAAAGCAAGACCCTGGCAACCATTACCTTCCAGAACTTTTTCAACAAATTTGACAAAAAATCCGGTATGACCGGTACGGCTCTTACCGAAGAAAAGGAATTCCGTGATATTTACGGCATGGACGTAGTGGAGATTCCCACCAATAAGCCCATTGCCAGAATCGATCATCAGGATGCCGTATATAAAACCAAAAAAGAAAAACTTCATGCCATTGTGGAAGCAGTGAAAGAAGCCCATGCCAAGAACCAGCCGGTTTTGGTTGGTACCATAACCATTGAAGCCAGTGAAGAACTGAGCATGATGCTGACCAGACAAGGGGTACAGCATAAAGTCCTGAATGCCAAGTTTCATGAGATGGAAGCTGAGATTGTTGCCGATGCCGGTATCCATGGTGCGGTTACCATTGCCACCAATATGGCCGGCCGTGGTACTGATATTAAGCTGGATGACGAAGCCAGAGCTGCCGGTGGTTTGAAGATTATCGGTACAGAACGGCATGAGTCCCGCCGTATCGACAATCAGCTCCGTGGCCGAAGCGGGCGTCAGGGTGATCCCGGTGAATCCAGATTCTACATTGCCCTGGAAGACGATTTGATGCGTTTATTCGGTTCAGAACGGCTGATCAGTATGTTCAATGCTCTGGGTATTCCGGAAAATCAGGAAATCGAGCATAAAATGCTGACCAATGCGATTGAAACAGCTCAGAAAAAGATTGAAAATAATAACTTTGGAATCAGAAAGAACCTGCTTGATTACGATCAGGTTAATAATGAACAAAGAGAGATTATTTATGAAGAACGCCGCCGGGTATTGGATGGCGAAAGCATGCGCGATGCTATTTATAAGATGATTACCGATATTACCGAAAACAGTGTGGACATCTGTATCGGTGATGACAGTGATATAGAAGAATGGGACTTCAATGAGTTAAATGCATTGTTGCTGCCTACCATTCCTCTTCGTCCGCTGAATACCGGACGGGTAAAGACCCATAAGAAAAAAGCCCTGGTTCAGCAGTTAAAAGAAGAAGCAGTGAAGCTGTATGAAGCGAAGGAAGCGGAATTCCCGGAAACCGAAGCAATCAGAGAATTGGAACGGGTTATTTTATTAAAGGTAATCGACCGGAAATGGATGGATCATATTGACGATATGGATCAGCTTCGTCAGGGTGTTGCCCTGCAGGCCTATGGTCAGCGGGATCCTAAGGTTGAGTATAAATTAAGCGGTTATGAGATGTTCGACGAAATGACCCAGAACATCAAGGAAGAAACCGTGCGCCTGCTTTTCCACGTTCGCGTGGAACAGAAGGTAGAACGTGAACAGGTAGCGAAAGTTACCGGAACAAACAAGGATGAATCAGCCGGAAAAGTACCGGTGAAACGGGAAAATATCAAAGTATATCCCAATGATCCCTGTCCTTGCGGAAGCGGCAAGAAGTACAAACAATGTTGCGGACGCAAATAATAAGCCCAATAAATTTAATTAGGAAAGAGGTGACGCATAAGTGGTAGAATTAGATCAGATGAAATCTGAGATACAGGCATATGAAACTCCTTTAGCGGAAGTGAGGGATTCACTTTGACTTAGCTAATAAGTCAAAACGGATCGAAGAATTGGAAATGGAAATGGAAGCCCCCAACTTCTGGGACGATCCAGAGGTTTCCAATCGCAAAATGAAAGATTTAAAAGTTCTAAAGGATGCAGTAGAAGTAATCCACAAGCTGGAAACGCAATATGAAGATATCGAAACCCTGATAGAAATGGGATACGAGGAAGATGACGCGAGTGTCATTCCTGATATTCGTGAGGAACTGGATTCCTTTATTCAGACCTTTGAAGAGATTCGTATCGGTACCTTGCTGTCGGGAGAATTTGATAACAGCAATGCCATTCTGAAACTCAATGCCGGAGCCGGCGGAACCGAAAGCTGTGACTGGTGCAGCATGCTTTACCGGATGTACACCAGATGGGCGGACCGGAAAGGGTACAGCCTGGAAGTATTGGATTACTTAGATGGTGATGAGGCCGGTATTAAATCGGTAACCTTCCAGATCAACGGCGAAAATGCTTATGGCTATTTGAAATCGGAAAAGGGTGTTCACCGTCTGGTGCGGATATCCCCCTTTAATGCTCAGGGCAAGCGGCAGACTTCGTTTGTTTCTTTGGATGTTATGCCGGAAATAGAAGATGATGTGGACATTGAGATCAATGATGATGATTTGCGGATCGATACCTATCGAAGCAGTGGAGCAGGCGGCCAGCATATCAATAAAACTTCATCGGCGATTCGAATTACCCACCTTCCTACCGGAATCGTGGTACAATGTCAGAATGAGCGTTCTCAGCATATGAACAAGGATAAAGCCATGCAGATGCTGAAAGGTAAACTGCTGATCGTGCAACAGGAGATGAATGCCGAGAAGCTTTCGGATATTCGTGGTGAAGTGAAGGAAATCGGCTGGGGCAATCAGATCAGATCCTATGTCATGCAGCCATATACTATGGTAAAAGACCATCGGACCAATGAAGAAACCGGAAATACCGATGCGGTCATGGACGGAGCAATTGATAATTTTATTAATGCTTACCTGAAACAGCTTAGTACCGGAAATAATGAAGATAATCAATAAAAAAAGATAAAGCGGACTGATTAATGGTAATCGGTCCGTTTTCATATATCTGGAATTGTTTTATCTCATTTATATATCTGCCTTATAATGGATTGCCAGTACACTCTGTCTTTTATAATTCTTTTTGTGGCCGATTCTGTGTTAGATCCATATAGAAGTTAGCCATGGTTACATGAAGATAGGGAATTACCCAGATATATCCGATACAGCAGGTAAACACACTTAACAGAAGCATGGGAATAAAGCTGATCCAGATATAAAACAGCCGGCCTTTTTGTCCCTTCATCAAATAAATGCTCATCTTCATCAACTCCTTAGCCGAACGATCGGAGAAGTCCAGCAGGAGAAAGATAGCCTGTGACAATATCAATGCAACATAACAGTACACAGCAGTGCCCGCAACATAGAAAATAATCATTAATAAAAAGTAAGTATAATCTTGAGTCTGGTAGAAAATAGTTTGAAAAATTGCGGTGGGCAGGGTGGTAAGCAGACTGACCCCACTTAAAACCGCCTGAATCATAACAACTTTATCAGGCTGATAGTTAAAACCATAAAAAACATCCTGTACACTAATTGGTTCATTGCAGGAAATCTTCAGTGACATAAATAATACACCGGCATTTATCACACCCAGGATAAGGCTGATGATAAAAGAAACGATGTAAGAAATAACAAGTCCCGCCGGAGTACTTTGGTCAACTAATAAAGAAGACAGCAACCGCAAAACTACAGTGATCGAAGCCACTGATAAAAAAGCTGCCGCTGCTGTGGGATACTTTCCTAATAATTGTCCCTTCGCCATGGTTTTTAGCATGGCAGAAGACTTATATGTGTGCATGATGGAGCCTCCTGATCAAACTGCCAAATCCAGATTCATACCGACAACACCGGCTGCATCGGCAGCCTTTTTGTTTTGCTGGTAGGGATTGGATTCGTCGCTGTATTTTATTTGAGTAGTGGTAGTACCGCCCGCCACGTAAGAACGTCCGCATTCGGGACAAACCGCCGTCTTAATGGAAACATTAGCCGATATCACCTGACCGTTATTTTCCGCAGCTTTTGTGTAGGCATTACTAACATGTTCCCCTTCGTGAGCACGAACGGCAGCGCCGGCGGCCTGGGGGGAAATATGGGTGGGTGCTTTAAAAGAAACATTTTCATCGGAACCGTCTTGATATTTCCGGTTACTGCAGGTGTCACATTCCGCCGGAGAAGAAGTTTTACCGGGGGTTTTTACCGTAGATTCGCCGGGGTTTTTGATACTGCCGGACTCTTCGGCTCCGGAAACAGAACCGCCGTAAGCAAAGGAATTGCCTAAATAGCCATATCCACCATAATTTCCAATCGTCATAGTCTTCTCCTTTCTGCGGGGATTATTTAAACACTACTTCTAAGAAAAGTAGCTTAAAAAGTGCTTTATCATGTCTTCATAGGACTGTCCCAGGATCGTTTCCGTAGACTGTCCGTACATCTGTTGAATCATCTGATCGGTTTGTCTCGCAAAATCAAGCAAAACACCAGGATTCTGGAGCAGATATACTATCGAACCGACAAGCATAATGAAAGCAATTACAATGCCCAATACCGCACAAAGAAGACCGGTTTTAGCACTGCCGAACATCTTCTTTTCAAAGCCTTTGGACAGAATGGCAAAGGTAATACTTAAGCACCCTAAAATAATGGAAAGATAAAAAGTCCAACAGGTGGTCAGTGCCCCGACACCCAGTAATAAAGCGGCAGTGGCCATAGCCTGGCCGGTAGGATGGGTTGGCTGATCATAATAGCCGTGGTTCTTATTTTGATTATAAAAATATTCCATATCGACCTCCTGCTTATAGGTACATATATTCTACCACTTTTTGCAGAATAATTCAAATCATTCTTGAAATGCAGTCCGGTTATCATCTATAATATAAAAGATATATAAAAAAAACAGACGAGGGTTGATATGGACATACTATTAAAACTAAAACAAGAATTACAGGTAGAAAAATGGCAGGTGGAAGCCGCCGTAAAGTTAATTGACGAAGGAAATACCATTCCTTTCATTTCAAGGTACCGTAAGGAGGTAACCGGTTCACTGAACGACGAAGTCCTTCGTAATCTGTTTGAACGCCTTACCTATCTGCGTAATCTGGAAGAAAAGAAGGAGCAGGTCCTGGGCAGCATTGAAGAGCAGGGCAAGCTGACCGATGAACTGAAGGAAAGGATTCTGGCCGCCGAAACCCTTGTCGTGGTAGAGGATTTATACCGTCCCTACCGTCCCAAGAGAAAGACCAGAGCCAGTGTTGCCAGGGAAAAAGGATTGGACGGTCTGGCCGAATATATTTTGGCACAGAATGCGGAGGCACCCATTGAAGATGAGGCGGCCAACTATATAAATGAAGAAAAAGAAGTGAAAACCGTAGCCGAGGCTATTCAGGGAGCAAAGGATATTATTGCCGAAAGTATTTCCGATGAAGCCGACTACCGTATCTATATCCGTGAGACTACCATGGAAGAAGGAACCATTATCAGTGCCGCTAAGGATGAAAAGGTCCAGAGTGTATACGAGATGTACTACACCTATGAAGAGCCTTTAAAGAAAGTGGCCGGTCACCGCACTCTGGCATTGAACCGTGGTGAAGCTGAGAAGATTTTAACCGTTAAGATTGTGGCACCGGTGGAGCGCATTTTACAGTATTTGGCGAAAAAGGTGATTACATCGGACAACCAGTATACCACTCCGATTTTGAAGGAAACCATTGCCGACAGCTATGAACGTCTGATTGCCCCCGCTATCGAGCGGGAAATCCGCAATGATTTGACCGAAAAGGCTGAAGACGGAGCGATCAGCGTATTCGGTAAAAACTTAGAGCAGCTTTTAATGCAGCCTCCCATTGCCGGCAAAGTAGTGTTGGGCTGGGACCCGGCTTTCCGGACCGGCTGTAAGCTGGCGGTAGTAGATCCCACCGGAAAAGTGCTGGATACCAAAGTAATCTATCCCACCGCTCCCCAGAATAAAGTGGCGGAGGCCAAGGCAGAAGTTACCAAAATGATTAAGAAGTACGGTATCTCTTTAATCAGTGTGGGAAATGGAACGGCTTCAAGGGAATCGGAGCAGATTATTGTAGATATGATCAAAGAACTGAACCTGCCTGTTCAGTATGTCATTGTCAATGAAGCAGGTGCTTCGGTATACTCGGCCAGCAAACTGGCAACCGAGGAATTCCCTAATTTTGATGTGGGACAGCGAAGCGCAGCATCCATCGCCAGAAGATTACAGGATCCTTTGGCCGAACTGGTAAAGATTGATCCCAAGTCCATCGGAGTGGGTCAGTATCAACATGATATGAATCAGAAGAAATTAAGTGATGCCTTAGGCGGCGTGGTAGAAGACAGCGTAAATAAAGTCGGTGTTGATTTGAATACCGCATCGGCCTCCCTGTTAGAATACATCTCCGGTATTACCAAGGTAATCGCCCGCAATATTGTTGAGTATCGGGAAACAAACGGTCGTTTCACCGATCGGAAACAACTGTTAAAGGTAGCAAAGCTGGGACCCAAGGCGTTTGAACAATGTGCCGGTTTCATGCGTATTCAGGATGGAAAAAATCCCCTGGATGCCACCAGCGTTCATCCCGAGTCCTACGAAGCAGCCATGAAGATCCTTGATAAAATGGGTTTGACCCTGGAAGATGTGAAGGAAGCGCAGAAGAAGGCGGCTTCAAATAAGGGCAAAACCGTAAAAGCGGAGGCACCCAAGCAGGAACAGAAGCCCAAACAGAAACAGAATAAAGTAGTAATCCATAATACCAATACAGCCATGGGAAAAGCCCTGGCAGCGGCCATGGGCGGCATGACACTGGAGAACGAAGCCGATAAAGTCAGCGGAAAAGTACCTGTAAAATCAGCGCTGGCGGCAAGTGACAGCAGTGTCAGCACTTTAGAAAAGAAGATTACTGATAAAAAGAAGCTGGCAGAAGAACTGGGTATCGGTGAAATAACTTTAGTGGATATCTTAAAAGAGCTGGAAAAACCGGCCAGAGACCCCAGGGAAGATATGCCGGCACCGATTTTACGCAATGATGTATTGGATATGAAAGATTTAAAGCCGGGCATGATTTTGAAGGGAACGGTCCGTAACGTCATTGATTTTGGTGTCTTTGTGGATATCGGTGTTCACCAGGACGGACTGGTGCACATTTCCCAGATTACCGATCGCTATATCAAGCATCCGCTGGAAGCAGTCAGCGTAGGTGACATTGTGGAGGTGCAGGTTCTGGGTGTGGAGGAAGCCAAAAAAAGAATCAGCCTGACAATGAAAATCGGCAAGACAAAATAGTAAAAGACTTAGCAGAGCAGTTAAATGGGAGTTTCCCTTTTAGCTGCTCTGAAATTTTAACCGGTGCGACTATAATTTGCAGGGGTATTCCATATAGTTTGCTGATTGCTGGCAGAGTGCAGAAATGCTAAGATAGAGAGAGTTGCAAAATTACCATAGGAGGAGTGAAAGAGTAATGAATACAGTTAAAAATCCCATTCTGTCCGGTTTTCATCCGGATCCATCCATTTGCTTCGCAAAAGGAAAATTTTACATTGTAACATCCACATTCTCATATTTTCCGGGGGTTCCCATTTATGAAAGTGAAGATTTACAAAATTTTAAGCTAATCGGCAATATTCTTGACCGTAAGGAACAGCTGCCATTAATGGGCGGGAAATATTCAGGAGGAATATTTGCTCCGACTATCCGATATAACGAAAAAAATGATAAATTCTATATGATTACCACCAATGTTACGAAAGATGGAAATTTTGTGGTTACTGCGGATAAGCCGGAAGGGCCATGGTCAAACCCATACTGGATAAAAGATGCCGAAGGGATCGATCCCAGCCTGTTCTTTGATGATGACGGCTCCTGTTATTATATTGGAACCAGACCCAATCCGGAAGGGGTAGGGTATAACGGCGACTGGTATATCTATATTCAAAAATTCGATGTGGATGAGATGAAGCTTGTTGGTGATTATAAAATAGTCTGGAACGGTGCCCTTAAAAACGCAATCTGGCCCGAGGGACCGCATCTGTATAAAAAGGACGGATATTACTACATATTACATGCCGAGGGCGGAACCGGTCCCAATCATGCCATTTCGGTTGCCAGAAGCAAAGAAGTATTCGGCCCCTATGAAGGTAATTCCAATAACCCCATCTTTACCCACAGACATTTGGGAAAAGATTATCCTGTTCAAAATGTCGGTCATTCGGATCTGGTAATGACACCGGAGGGAACATGGTACGCCGTAATGCTTGGAACCAGACCGGTGGCAGGGTACACATCCCTGGGGCGGGAAACATTCCTGGCCGATGTTATTTGGGAAGATGGCTGGCCGGTGTACAATCCTGGCGAAGGAAAGCTTTATGAAAAACACAAGGTTGGTCTGAAAAGATCCTCACAGATAAACCTGAAAAATAATAATCTTGTTCATTTTAATTCCAATACACTGGATTCCAGAATTATTGGAATAAGGCTGGTTGATGAATCTATTTATTCGCTTACAGCGCATAAGGATTATTTAAGGTTATATATGAAAGACATGAAGCTGACCCAAAAAGAAAATCCGTCTTACCTGGCGATCCGTCAGCTGCATCATTCCTTTACGGCAGAAACCATGACCGATATTTGCTTTGACCGGGATGGTGATGGCGCGGGACTGGCAATCGTTCAAAGCGATTGCTCCAATGTCCAGTTTTTATGTAAATATGAAGGCGATGCTATTTGCTTATCCATGATAATTGTCCGTCCGGAAACGGAAGCCACGGTTAAAACGGAAAAACTGAATTTGCCCCAGGGATTTAGCAAAGAAAATGTTCGTATATTCTTTAAAATACAAAAGATTTCCGATGTAATTACATTGATGTATGCATTTGAAAACAGTGAATACAGCATATTTTCAGAGGTTAAAGACGATTTTCTTAATACAGAGGTGTCAGGCGGCTTTGTTGGCTGTACTTTGGGAATGTATGCAGTAAGCGAAAACGGTTCGGCCGGATATGCGGATTATTCATGGCTTTCATATGATGGAATAGAAATATAGAAGTAACAGGTAAGGGAGAGAGAAATGGATAATGTTTATGGTGCAATAACAGAAGTTTCCTATTATTCCAAAACAACAGGGACAGAACGTAAATGCAATATTTATACGCCACCCAATTACACCCCTGATAAAACATACCCCGTTTTGTATCTTCTTCATGGAATCGGCGGAACACACAGGGAATGGCTTGATGGTGCTCCTGACGAAATATTAGGCAACCTGATAACTGCCGGTGAAGTGCCTCCCATGATTGCTGTCCTTCCAAACGTTAGGGCAATGGCTGATGACAGCGTACCCTCCGAGGTGCTAAGTCAGCAGAATATTGATGCTTTTGACAACTTTATCAATGATTTGCAAAATGACCTGATGCCCTATATAAAAGCGCACTATCCTGTCTCGGAAAAGCGTGAGGAAACCGCAATTGCCGGACTTTCCATGGGCGGCCGTGAGGCACTCTACATCGGTATCACAATGCCGGAAACATTCGGGTTCATCGGTGCATTTTCGCCGGCACCGGGACTGATGCCCTATGCAGCGCTAGATTATCCCGGCCAGCTGAATAAAGAACAAATGCTGCTTCCGGATGAATATAAGCATAATACGCTGATCTTTATTTGTAACGGCAACCGAGATGATATTGTAAATGATCTTCCCTTTCAGTATAAAGAGGCGTTGGTAAAGAACGGAATGGACGTAGTTTATGATATCTTTGATGGCGAGCATGACTTTACGGTTTGGAAAGAAGGGTTATATTATTTTGTCAGGTGTATCTTTTGAGCGAAAGATGAATGATAAAATATTTGGCAGCCTTGTTGTTTCACCGTATTGTGCATAAATGACAAAAACTACGGTATGAATAAAGCATATTGCTGAAAACAAGAAAAAGTAAAACAACATACCATTTATCGTTGACGCCCTTGTTGAATATATAGTACCATTAAAAAATCAAATACAAAAGATGCAAGGTAAGCAGGGGAAATATTATGGCATTTGTTAATGAAGAACTAACAAAACAGGACAAGGCGTTTATCGCTTCGTTTAAATTTACTCGACCTATAGGACAAATACATGATTTTGCAGAAATACCCTCAAGTTGGACGGTTGATCGGGAGAGAAATATGTTTCTAATATGTCTAGGAGGACAGGGATATCGGTATAGTGAGGAGTGTCCTCCCGATTATTATCACCTTTCATTTTCGATAGACCATTTTTTACATCTTACAGGAGTAGAGACTAACCTGTCCGCGAAAATTACATAGTCTGTTATAAAACCAGATAACATCTGAAAGATCATAAAAAGAACATTACATTTGTCAAGAACATATGACAAATGTAATGTTTTTTTAATGACAATGTACAGGTGTGTGTGGTGTATTTAGAAGCTATAATTCAGTTATCAAAGCAAGGAGGTATGCTTATGGAACATTCTTTAGTCCTTCAAATGCAAGGTATTTCAAAAATATTTCCAGGAGTTCGTGCCCTTGATGATGTTACCCTGGAGGTTCGCAGAGGTGATATTCACGCAATATGCGGTGAAAATGGTGCAGGAAAATCAACACTGATGAAAATTTTGTCGGGTGTTCACCCGTATGGTTCCTACAAAGGTCAAATTATATATATGGGCAATGAAATGACTTTTAAAAATATCAAAGAATCAGAGAATGCCGGTATCGTAATTATTCACCAGGAGCTAACCATGATTCCGGAACTGTCAATCACTGAAAACATCTTTATGGGGAATGAAGTGATGAAACATGGTCTGATTGATTGGGACGCTGCTCGTCACCTTACGGTGGAGCTGCTTGAACGTGTGGGGCTGCCGATTAATCCCAATACATTAATCAAGCACCTGGGGGTAGGTCAGCAGCAATTAGTAGAAATAGCAAAAGCTTTGTCCAAAGATGTAAAGCTGCTTATTCTGGACGAACCGACATCGGCACTTAATGAAGCAGATTCAGCCAACTTACTTAATCTCATGTGTGATTTGAAAACAAGAGACATTACCTGCATTATGATTTCTCATAAGTTAAATGAAATAGCAGCTGTGTCAGACGCAGTAACAGTAATCCGTGATGGACGTACTGTTGAGACTTATCCTGTGGAGGCCGGATATGTCGATGAGAATCGGATCATTCGCTCTATGGTGGGACGTTCCATTGAAAACCGTTACCCGGAGCACGAAGCGAACCCCGGGGAGATTATTTTAGAGGTGTGTAATTGGTGTGTTGAGGATCCGGACGTTTCCGGGCGCCTGGTGTGCAAAAACTCGAACTTTAATGTCAGAGCAGGAGAAATTGTCGGTTTCGCCGGATTAATGGGTGCCGGAAGAACAGAACTTATGCGTTCAATATTTGGCCGTAATTATGGTGTTTATCTTGACGGAACGCTTAAGATTAGGGGAAAAAAGGTAAAAGTAACTTCGGTTGCTTCTGCTATAAAACATGGAATAGCGTATGTTCCGGAGGATCGTAAAACCTTAGGGCTTAATCTAATTGACAATATCCGGATGACAATTGTATCAGCAAACCTGCAGGCGATTACAAGAAGGGGATTACTTGATGCGGATAGGGAACTTGAAGCGGCGGAAAAATATCATCACTCCCTGCAGATCAAGACAGCAAGTGTTGATGCAGGAGTAAGCACATTGTCAGGCGGAAACCAGCAAAAGGTGGTGCTGAGCAAGTGGATGTTTACGGAACCGGAAATTCTTATTCTCGACGAGCCTACACGGGGGATTGATGTTGGTGCCAAGTATGAGATTTATAAGCTGATTCATGAGCTTGCAGATCAGGGAAAAGCGGTTATCATTGTATCTTCGGAATTACCTGAGGTGCTGGGAATGGCAGATCGGATCTATACAATCTTTGAGGGACGGATAACAGGCGAACTGAAGCGTCAAGAGGCCGATCAGGAAAAACTAATGAGAATGATGACAGACACAGCAGCAGAAATGGAAACCAGAAAGGATGGTAAGGTTTATGAAACAGATTAAGCAAATATTAGGCGGTGAATTTCGCCAATTCACGATGGTAATTGCGCTGGTGGCGCTCGTTATTATCTTTAACATTGCTTCCGGCGGAAGAATGGTTACTTCCTCTAATTTCCAAAACTTGTTGTCAGGCAATGCCTATGTTCTGGTGTTGGCAATCGGAATGCTGATGGTAATTGTAATCGGACAGATTGATCTGTCAGTAGGGTCGGTCGCAGGTTTCTCAGGTATGGTTATGGCTCTGGCAGCAAGAGATCTGAACTTTCCGTGGTGGATGGCAGTGCTTGTCAGTCTCACGATTGGTGTGGCAGCAGGAGCATGGCAAGGGTTTTGGGTATCAAAACTGGGTATTCCCGGATTTATTACAACATTAGGCGGAATGATGATTTTTCGCGGCGGAGTTATATGGGTATCGAAATCAATCTCTGTACCGGCACCGTCTGAACTGAAATGGTTTGGTGCGGGATACTTGCCGGAATGGGGACCTGCTTTTACGGGGATGAACAATTCAACCCTGCTGCTGGGAATCATTGCAATGATTGCTTTTGCCTGTTCACAGATTCGCAGGCATAAACGCGCGGCCAGTCTGACAGGTAAAAAAGAGGCTTTTTGGCCGGTTCTTGTGCGGATTGTTTTGGTTGGTGCGTTGATTGGATATCTTACCTGGCTTTTTGGTTCAGGCCGCCCCGGGACATCATTTCCGGTACCAGGTCTGATACTGGTGGTTTTGGTTATCATTTATCATACGATCACACAACGTACCAGATTTGGCCGTCATATCTATGCAGTTGGCGGAAATAAAAGTGCAGCGGCTCTTTCGGGGGTAAATGTACAGAAAACATACTTTCTAACCATGCTCAACATGTCTTTTCTGGCAGCATTGGCCGGAATCATGTTTGTCGGCAGATCAACGGCAGCGGGTCCTTCAGATGGTATCGGTTGGGAAATGGATGCAATCGCCTCGGTATTTATTGGCGGCGCAGCAGTTTCAGGTGGTATTGGTACTGTTTTTGCCACCATGGTTGGCGGTATGGTTATGGCTGTCTTAAACTCAGGTCTGATGCTTATGGGTGTTGGCGCAGACCGTACCCAGGTCATTAAAGGTCTGGTGCTGCTGGCAGCGGTTGCCTTTGATGTTTATAACAAGCAGCATGGCCGCCGTTCCATCATGGGAACCATGCTTTCAGGAATGGGAAACAAACAAAAAGAAGGAAATCCTTCCGGCAGTAATTCAAAGTAAACTGTGCGGTTAGGCCTTATATAGTCTATGGACTTTAAAAACAGGAGGATTACTATGAAAACAAAAAAATTATTATCACTACTTACTGCCACAACATTGTTTGCAGCAGTGGCATTAACAGGCTGCGGCAGCGGACGGGGAGCGGCTGAGCCGGCATCGGAAGCAGCACCGGTAACCCAGTCAGCACAGGCACAGGAAAAGGAAACAACTGAAGCGGAAGTACCGGCAGAAGAAGCAGTACTTGCAGGTTTTGAAGCAGGCGCAACAATAGGTGTGTCTTTGCCATGGCTGGGTACTCAGAACTGGAAGGAAGCAAGCGAAATGTTTAAGACAGAGCTTGAGGCGGCAGGATTTAATCCCATTATTCAAGCGGCTGATAATAAAGTTCCTCAACAGCAGCAGCAAATTGAGTCAATGATTCAAAATGGCGCAAAGGTTATCGTAGTAGGCCCCATTGATGGTTCGCAGCTGGGAACGGTTCTGGAAGAAGCAGCCGCCGCCGGCATTGCGGTTATTGGTTATGACCGTCTGATCGAAAACACCACCGGCGTTGATGGTGTTGTACAGTTTGGCAGCATCAAGACAGGAGAATTACAGGGTCAGGCACTTCTTGACGGATTAGCAAAAGAAAAAGGCGAAGGCCCTTACAACATCGAATTGTTCGGTGGTGGTCCTGCTGATCCTAATGCGCCTAATTTCTTCAAAGGTGCAATGTCAGTACTTCAGCCCAAAATTGATGACGGAACATTGGTAGTGGTATCCGAACAAACCGATTTTACCCAGTGTGCTACTGCTGATTGGGATAACTCCAAAGCACAGGCACGGATGGACTCCCTGCTGTCAGGTTTCTATTCAGACAAGGAAATTCACGGTGTTTTATCACCCAATGACGGTATCGCACGTGCTATTATTACCGCATCTGAACAAGCCGGACAAAATATTCCGGTAGTGTCAGGCCTTGATGCTGAGAATGAATCTATTGAGTGGATCTGGGCTGGAAAACAGTATTCGACCGTAGCCAAACCGACGGATGTTCTGGTAGGAAAAACAGTTGAGATAATCAAATCTTTGCAGGCAGGAAATGGTATGCCGGCAGCAGATATCACAGTAGACAACGGCAAGAAAGATGTTGGAGTTTATGAACTTGCACCGATTGTTATTACGAAGGATAATGCAAAAGAAGCATTTGCGAATGATCCTGGGCGTTTGGAACTTTTGAAATAACTATGATAGAAGGTGGAAGTATAATAGCAAAATTGTTATTTATACTTCCACCTTCTTAATAATGGTATTGAGTGCAGGAATTTGATGGTTTATAATGAAGACAAAGTGACCGGGAGGAATTTGCAAAAATGAGGGATGAAAAAAGTGTGGGAGGAGACTTTCAACTTGACAAAGAAGGCAGGCATGAGAACAGGAAAGAGCGATGGATCAGGAACCTGCTGACATTGATAAGTGGGTTGTTGGTTGCTGCTATTCTTGTTTTTTTGTATAGTCCCAAAGATCACTCGGCAGAGGGAGCAGAGACCAAACGGAAGATTGGTGCGGTTTATATGACAATGAACAACCCTTTTTTTGAGATTCTCAGCAGTGAAATACAGTCTGTCACAGAAGAAAACGGTGATTTGCTGATTGTTCGTAATCCGGCTTTAAATGTTGAAAAACAGATTGAACAGATATATGAGCTTTTGGAACTGGGTGTAGAAGCACTGATTGTGAATCCGGTAGACTTTATTGAAATCAAACCGGCATTAGAGGAAGCAAAAAAAAGAAATGTAATTGTAATTGTGGTAGACACAAATGTATATGATCAGGAGTTGGCAGATTGTACAGTGGTTTCTGATAATTATGCAGCGGGTACTTTGTGTGGAAACTATCTGATTAGTCAACGGTCCGGGGCCAGGATTGTATTGCTGGAACATTCAAAAGCAAAATCGGCAGTTGACCGAATGCAGGGATTTGAGGATATACTTGATGGAAATGAGAAATATGAGATTGTCGGGCGTGCCGAATGTGCCGGACAGTTGGAATTAGCCATGCCGGCGGTGCAGAAATTGATTGAAACCGGAGTGCTATTTGACACAATATTTGCTTTGAATGATCCGGCAGCACTGGGTGCAATGGCAGCCCTAAAGGAAGCGGGAATGCTGGAGGGGGTATCGGTTTATGCGGTGGATGGAGCACCGGAGGCTAAAGCGCTGATTAAGGAAGGGTATATGACGGCAACAGCTGCTCAATTTCCTGTCGAGATAGGCCGGATTGCAGCTGAAAACATGTACTTGAAGTTAAATGGACAGGACTGTCCCACGGAAGTACTGGTGCCGGTTTCTCTTATCACAAAAGACAATATCAATGAATTTGAAATAGACAGATGGCAGTGACAGAAAAGAGGAAAAAATGAACAAAAATATACTTTTGTATATCGGTACGCTGCTGAAGCATATCAATTTTATCATAATTGTGTTGCTGTCCTTCATATTCATGGTGACCGCTTACCGTATCAGCAGTACAATGGATGCCATGCATTTTCTCATAAAGCTGCAGACGGTACCATTGGCACCCTATATGCCCCCGGTTTTAGCACTCGGCTCTTACCTTGGTTTGCTGATTTTATTTCAGATCAGAAAATATATTGGTACTAGTGTTACAAGTCAGATAGGGATCGTGTTTGTGGAGATGGTGTTATGCATATTGATCATGTGGGTTCTGCATTGGAACTATTCGGGCATCATCCTTTTACTGGTAACAGAGCTTCTGGACTATAGCAAAACAACCAAGACAAAAGCAGTGTTTTTAACAGTTTCCTTTATTATTTATGTATTAGCTGATTTTGATTTAATGGCAACGCGTTTGAAAATCAATTCCTTTCATACTTATCTAAGCTATTATAATACCGACACACAAACAGTTTTGCTGGGAATCAAGACGATTTTAGTATCTGTAAATGTATTATTGTTTATTATCTATATGATTTTATTGATCAGGATTCAGATTCAGGAAAATGAGCGTATTCAGCAATTAAACCAACGGTTGAATTCGGCTAATGCACAGCTGGTAAGTGCCAATATGCA
This sequence comes from Lachnospiraceae bacterium, assembly GCA_031556725.1. Taxonomy (GTDB): domain Bacteria; phylum Bacillota; class Clostridia; order Lachnospirales; family Lachnospiraceae; genus UBA935. The sequence goes on from JAVBSL010000017.1 coordinate 227,713, forward strand.
ACTGGAAGTCTATGCCGAAGAAATAGAGCAGATGGCTGAAACCAGGGAAAGAAATCGTCTGGCAAGAGAAATTCATGATACGTTGGGACACGCACTGACCGGCATCATCGCCGGTATAGATGCGTGTATGACAACCATTGACAGAGCACCGGAGCTGACAAGACAGCAGCTGAAATCCATCGGAGAGGTAGCAAGGAACGGAATGAAGGATGTCCGACGGTCGGTGAGTGCCCTGCGGCCGGATGTATTGGAACGCTTGAAATTACCGCAAGCCCTGGAAAAGATGGTGCGGGAGATGGCGACGGCAACCAAAGCAGAGATCAGATATGAAAATCTTCTCGGAAATCTTTTGATTGGTGAGGATGAGGAAGAAGTTATTTATCGAATCGTCCAGGAGGGGATGACCAACGCAATTCGACATGGAAAAGCGGATCATATCGAAATCCGCCTTTGGCGGGAATATAATCTGATTACGGTTTTCGTGAAGGATAATGGCAGCGGCTGCAAAGAAATAAATTACGGATTTGGGCTGCGCCATATGCAGGAACGGCTTCAGATGCTGAACGGAACAATAACCTGTGATGGCAACGGCGGTTTTACCCTGATTGCCAAAATCCCGGTTCGCTGGGGAGAAGAATTAGAAACAATAAGGGATGAGGTGGCAGACGATGAAAATCAAAGTATTAATCGCTGACGATCAGGAGCTGATTCGTCAGAGCCTGCAAATTGTATTGAGTGCGGATAAGGATTTTGAGATTACCGGAATGGCAGCCAATGGCAGAGAGGTAATCAGTCAGATCAGGAAAGACCGGCCGAATGTGGTGCTGCTGGACATTCGGATGCCGGAAATGGACGGCGTGCAATGCACAAAGATTATCAAGGAGAATTATCCGGAAATAAAAATTATTATCCTGACCACTTTTGATGATGATGAGTATGTATTCAGTGCTCTTAAATATGGAGCAAGCGGATATTTGTTAAAAGGGATTTCAATGGAAGAGCTGAACCAGGCCATCAGGAAGGTTTTTGAGGGCAATGCTATGATAAACCAGGATATTACGGCGAAGGTGGTTCGCTTATTTTCACAGATGGCTCAAAATACCATATCCATTCAGGTGGAAGAAAGCGATACCAAGGAAATCGTTAAAAATGAATGGAAAGTTATCCAACTGGTCGGAGGCGGACTATCAAATAAAGAAATAGCAGAGAAACTGAGTTTTTCGGAAGGAACAGTTAGAAATTATCTCAGCAGTATTTTAAATAAGCTAAACTTGAGGGATCGTACACAACTGGCAATCTGGGCAGTGCAGACCGGAGTTACAATGAAAAATCTGGACAACTGACAGGGCAGGAGAGGAACACAATTTGAGGTCAAAAATAAAGCTTGGAGCGATTCTATGCGGCTTGGTGATGCTGGGGATAGCGGTGTGTATCGCCAGTCAGAAAAATAAAACGGTGCATATAACCCTGGGAATAATCGCCGAGAGTAATTGGGGAGTTCCCAGCGGGACTGTTTATGAAATAGTGGATGGAGCCATTCAAATATTTGAAGCGGATCATCCCGGGGTTAAGGTAAGCTATACCAGCGGAATACTAAAGGAAGATTATGCAGAGTGGCTTTCCGAACAAATTTTATTGGGTAAGGAGCCGGATGTTTTTATGGTATTTTCCCAAGATTTTGAAACCTTGGCATCACTTGGTGTGCTCTGTGATCTGAAGAAGCAGATTGATGAGGATTCGGAATTTATACCGGCCAATTTCTATGAGGCGGCATATACCTATGGGCAGTGGCGCGGACAGCAATTTGCCCTTCCGTTTGAAAGTGTTCCAACCTTAATGTTCGTAAATAAATCCCTTTTGCAGCGGGAAGGAATTGCAATTCCTCAAAATGATTGGACTTGGCAAGAATTTTACGAAATATGTAATAAGGTCACTAAGGATACTGACGGTGATGGCATGGTTGACCAGTTCGGATGTTTTAATTATACCTGGAAGCATGCGGCCTATTCTAATCAATGCCGGCTTTTTGACGAAGATGGAAAAGTTTGTTTCGCAGCAGAGGCCAACTTGGAAGAGGCAGTACAGTTTGTAGGCAGCATCAATCAGCTGAGTCAGGGATATACAGTCAGAGCAAGGGACTTTGACTTAGGGAAGGTAGCCTTCCAGCCGCTTTTATTTTCAGAGTATTCTACGTATATGCCTTATCCATGGAAAATCAAAAAGTACACAAATTTTGAGTGGGATTGTATCACTTTGCCAGCTGGACCACAGGGGGCTAACGTTTCCGAATTAGATACCCTGCTGATGGGAATCAGCGCCCGAACAAGGGAAAAAGAGCTCGCGTGGGAGTTTCTTAAACTGATGACATATGACGATCGCATCCAGGAAAATATTTTCCATTATTCGCAGGGTGTGTCAGTTTTAAAAAATGTAACCGGCTCTGAACATATCGGAAATGAGCTTGCGGAAGGTGAAAGCAGTGAGAGCAATCTGGATATGGCAGTTTTGAACAGGATTATGGAAAATGCAGCAGTAACTCCCAAATTTCAAAAGTATAAGGGTGCTATGCAGCTGATGGAAGAAGGCATTACAGATGCGATCAATGGAGAACGGAATATTCATACATCTTTAATTACACTGCAGAGGAAACTTAATAATTATTTAAAAAATTAGATAAACAGAAATAGGAGTGAGAAAATAATGGATGCAATTTTTATGGGTGAAATGTTGATTGATTTTACACCGGGAAATGAAAAGAACAGTTATGTCAGCAATCCCGGGGGAGCACCGGCCAATGCTGCAATCAGTATGCGCCGAAATGGCCTGGAGGTAGGCTTCCTTGGAAAACTGGGCAATGATGATTTTGGCAGATTTTTGCTGCAGACATTGCAGCAGGAGAGCGTAAATATATTATGTCCGGATTTGACCGATGAAGCAGTGACAACGATGGCATTTGTAACCCTTTATGAGAATGGGGAACGCTCTTTTACCTTTGCCAGAAAGCCGGGAGCAGATATGATGTTATCCGTTAATGATGTAAAGGAAGACGATATCAATGCATGCCGGCTTTTGCACGCCGGTTCGGTAAGCCTGTCAGCAGAACCATCAGGAGAAGCAACCAGATACGGAATGAAGCTGGCACATGATTTGGGAAAGCTGGTCAGCTTTGATGTAAATTATCGGGAGATGATATGGGGAAAGGAAGAGGCAAAGGCGCAGATAGACCAGGTTCTGCCGTATGTTGATCTGCTGAAAATTTCAGATGAGGAATTGTATTTTCTGGGCAGTGAGGAGCAGATCCCGGAACGGATGAAGCAATATGGCATCTCGGTAGTAATCGAAACACTGGGAGCGCGGGGAGCAAAATATTATTATAAGGATAAAAGTCTGACAGTAGAAGGCAGAAGTGTAACAGCAGTGGACGCTACCGGTGCCGGAGATGCTTTTTGGGGTAGCTTTTTATCCAGTATTCTGCTGAGCGGAATCAGCAGGAGAGAGGATTTGGATGAAAGCAGTATTGCATTGGCCTTGAGGTACGGAAATGCAGCCGGTTCCCTGTGTGTGCAGAAAATGGGCGGGATTCCGGCACTGCCTTACAGGGAAGATATTGAAGATATACTATATGTGTTATAAGTGAAAATTCTTCGGGGTTGGTTGTGGTTCTAGTGGATGAGAATGGCTGATTTAAAGGGAAGTCTTTTTTTGTTCAAATTAGAAGGAGATCGAATACTATTCGATTTTCAGTGGAACCGCAATCCTGCCAATCTATTTCTGGATCAAAAAATAAATATTGACTTTTATTTCACAAGAGCATATGATACATTATAAGTGAAAATTCTTCGGGGTTGGGTGTGATTCCCTACCGGCGGTATAGTCCGCGACCTGCCTGTATACAGGCAGCTGATTTGGTGCAATTCCAAAACCGACAGTAAAGTCTGGATGAGAGAAGAGAAACATGGAAAACCATAGTTGGTTTTAGTGTGAAATCAAACCCCAAGTTCGTAAGAATTTGGGGTTATTTTTTTAAGAAGAATTTTCCTCAAAATATGAAACCCTTTAGGAGGAAATGAAAATGAAACAAGATTTATGGACATCAGTAGTAGAAAATGCGGTATTTGTAGTAGAGTTTTTAGGAATTGTAGCCCTAATGTTTGTAGTAGCTTACATAGCGGAAAAGCTAATCAAGAAAAAGGAAGGGGATACGGAAAGAATTCTGTCCACCAGAAAGATAGCCATGATCGGTGTCTTTTCAGCGATTGCGACAGTGCTGCATATACTGGACTTTCCGATATTTTTTGCCCCCGGTTTTTATAAGCTTGACTTCAGCGAACTGCCCGCTTTGATTGGTTCCTTTGCTTTTGGGCCGGTGGCAGGTGTAATGATTGAATTTTGTAAGATCGCTTTGAAGCTGCTGACCAAAGGAACATCAACGGCGTTTGTCGGTGATCTGGCCAACTTTATCATCGGCTGCAGCTTTTTACTGCCGGCATCCATCATGTATACCTACCGAAAGAATAAAAAGATGGCAATCATTGGATGTGCAGCAGGGACAGTTCTTATGACAGTATTCGGCACCTTCTTAAATGCCGTATATCTGATACCCAAGTTTTCACAGCTTTTCGGTACATCGGTTGAAGCTATCATCGGCATGGGAAGTGCCATTAATCCCGCCATCAATAGTGTAAACACCCTGGCCCTGTTTGCGGTGGCACCCATGAACATTCTGAAAGGTACCACGATTTCCGTTCTGACCATGCTGATATATAAAAAACTGAGCCCCATTTTGAAAGAGGGAGCCAGCAAAAGAGTTCCCGCCAAAAAACAGGTATAAAGGGAATAAATATATGAAACCGGCTGGCGAGAAGTATTTACTTCAAACCAGCCGGTTTTAAACTATTCAAGATTAAGTTTTTTCTTGGTTACAAAGTAAGTAATCAGGAAACTGCCAACCAGGAGGATAACCGTCCAAAGCAACAGGAGACCGGAGGATAATAAAACCGTCATCTGTCCTCTTTCGGTAACAGACATGGTAGTGCTATGTCCATCTACAGTGGTAATTGCTGAGGTAATGCCAAACATAAATCCAAAAACACTTCCCACTATCTGACTAACCATCAAAAAGCCGAAATAGATGCCTACAGCACTTAAAATCCGATGTTTATTAAACAGCTGTCCCAGGGCAATGGCGGCGTACATCACAGTGATACTGGCGATGCTGCTTAAGATCATAATAAGACCATATTCAATTACAAGTACAAAAACCGGGAGACCTGTAGAAGCGATTCCTTCATTGAGCATCTGGAAGCCCTCACGCAAATCGGCAAAAATAATGGGTGAACCGGCAGCAGCATTTGCGCAGAAGCCCAATAAGAATATACCGGCAAACATAATAATGGTACATATCCAAGACCATATAACAGCCACAATAGCCTTAGCAGAAATAAGCTGTAAAGAGGTGGCCGGCAAAGTATGAGTCAGATATCCTTCAGAGCTGTACATACTCTTGTAAAAGCGGATGCCAAGGTAAATAAGGGTGGAATAGGTGACACCCACCATACCAAATATATAAAGCATAACATAGAGCATGATCAACAGGCCCATCCAGGGATTATCGTCGATAGAAATCCGGCTCAAGAGGGTAACACCAAAAACGCCAACAATAGTTATGCAAAGCATAAAAACATTTACAATAGTTAAGAACTTCCAAACAGCTTTCCATTCATGTTTTATTAATTTTCCTAACATGCGAACACCTCCCTGAAATAAGCATCAACGGATTTTCCTTTGTTAGCACGGATTTCTTCAACGGTAGATTGCAAAATCACCTGTCCGTACCGCAGGAAAATAACTTCATCCAAAACATTTTCAATATCCGCAATAAGGTGAGTGGATAATAAAATAGTAGCATTTTCATTATAATTGGAAATAATAGTTTTAAGGATATAATCTCTGGAGGCCGGATCAACACCGGCGATAGGTTCATCCAAAATATACAAATCAGCGTTCCGGCTCATCACCAGGATCAATTGTACTTTTTCTTTGGTTCCTTTGGAAAGGGTTTTCAGCTTTGCATTTAGGGCAATGTTCAAAGACTGCAGCATTTCATAAGCTCTTTCTTTCCGAAAATCTTCATAAAAATCAGCAAAGTAATCCACCAGTTCACTGACATTCATGCTGTCTTGCAAATAAGTTTTATCCGGCAGATAAGAAATGACTTTCTTAGTTTCCACACCCGGTGCGCTTCCATTAATAAGAAGAGTACCGTTTGAAGGACAAAGCAGGCCATTCAACATTTTGATTAAAGTGGTCTTACCGCTTCCGTTGGGGCCCAGCAAACCTATAATCTTACCCCGCGGTATGGTTAATGAGATATTGTTGACCGCAACCGGACCATTACTGTATTGTTTGGTAAGATTTGTGATTTCTACCAAGTTGTTATTGCTCATTTCTCTCTCCTCCTTCTACTTCTAATAAAGAAATAATTTCCTTTTTATCAAACCCCAGCTCCTTCATGCGGTTCAGAAAATCCTGAATCTGTTTGGCCGCCAGTTCCTTTTGAATGGTTTTGATCATGCTCTTTTCCTCCGTTACTGATCTGCCGCTGGTTCTTTGGGTGACGATCAAGCCGCTCCGCTCCAATTCGGCAAAAGCCTTTTGCATAGTGTTAGGGTTTACACCGGCTTCGGTTGCCAATTCCCGAACACTGGGCAGGCGGTCGCCGGGAGCATAGAAACCTGATACAATCTGCATTTGTAACCGCTCAACAATTTGTGAATAGATGGGGCGGTCAGAATTTAAATTCCATGACATTGCGATCCTTCCTTTCTTTTTTATAATTTTTACTTTACATTTAAAATAAACTGTGGTACTGTACTAGTGTATTAATTGCATAATACAATCATACATTATTTTTGAAATATGTCAATAGCTTCTTAGGAAAAATTTAAGAAAAATTTTACATATTTTTTGAGGTTATTTTAAAAGGCTTACGTTATAATAGGTTGATGTGCTTTAAAAAGAGAAAGGGAATGCAGGGAATTATGAAAGAAGGCAAGGAAGAGTTAGTTGAAATCAAGGATATGTGTAAGATCTATAATCCCGGAGAAAATGAAGTGCGGGCTCTGGATGAAGTGAATCTTACCATAAATGAAGGCGAGTTCGTAGCCATTATCGGTCACTCCGGTTCCGGTAAGTCCACGTTGATGAACATGCTGGGCTGCCTGGATGTACCCACCAGCGGACAGTATTTTCTGCATGGGCAGGACGTGTCAGGGATGAGTGATGATGAGCTTTCGGATATTCGAAATAAGGAAATCGGTTTTATTTTTCAGGGATTTAATCTGATTGCAGGTCTTACCGCTCTGGAAAATGTCGAACTGCCGCTTATTTACAGGGGCGTCGGAAAAAAAGAAAGAGTACGTTTGGCCGAAGTTGCCCTGGAAAAAGTCGGTCTTTCCAATCGTCAGGGACATAAACCGGCGGAGATGTCCGGCGGACAGCAGCAAAGGGTGGCCATTGCCAGAGCCATCGCCCAGGCCCCGCCAATCGTTTTGGCGGATGAGCCTACCGGTAATCTTGACTCAGCTTCCACCAGAGAAATTATGGAGATTTTAAAAGGACTGAATGGGGAAGGCAGAACCGTCATATTAATTACACATGATAATGATATAGCCGCCAGAGCGAAAAGGATTATCCGGATTATGGACGGGCGGATCGAAGAAGATATAATCAATACACAGTTTGAAAATAATTAGAGGAGCAAGGAAAAAATCATGAAAAAGGACTCGAAAAAAGAAAAGAAAGAAAAAGTTCCCATGGATAAGGCTAAGAAGAAAAAGATTATCCGCCGCAGTATTTTAATCGCAATTGTCCTGATCTTGGCAATACTGATCGGAAGCTGTGCGATTGCAGCAAGGAATGCCAAGCCGATTGTATACACGCAGACGGCTACTACCGGTGATGTGGAGCAGGTGATTAGTACCAGTGGTAACATCAAAACAGAAAATACCAAGGTTTATTTTGCAGATGTATCCTTACCTGTTGAAAAACTAAATGTGCAGCTGGGGGATGCGGTAGCAAAAGGTGATATAATGCTGAGCTTTAAAGCAGACGCGCTGGAAAATGAAAAGAAAATAGCAGAATTAAAGTTACAGTCGATCAGCGGAAGTTATGATAATTCCATTCAGACCAATAGCGGAAAGATTGGTGATATCAGTGAAGCCAATATCAATATTCCGGTATTGGATCAGCAGATTGCAGATACCGAAGATCTCATAAGAAGACTTGAAGATAAGATTAGCAAGAAGCAGTCGGATCTGGCATATGAAGGAACATTGCTGCAGATTTCCCTTCAGGAATGGTCCGATAAGCCCCTTTCCGAAGAATATGAAAACCTGCAGAAACTGATTCAATATAATAGTTATGAGCAGCAGCATAATGCTGATATTAAGGCATGGCAGACCGAAAAGTCTTCAGCCAGTGATACCTTAGCCAAGTTTAAAGAATACCGTTCCGAAATGAAATCCCAGAAAAGCTCCTCAGAAGCAGGAAAGATGACTTCCGGTTCCAAGAGTGAACTGGAAGCTAATAATCAGACTCAGCAAATTCAGGCCGATCAGACCCTTGAAGATTTAATTGGTGCAGAAGCAGGCGTAGTAGCTGAATTTGCCGGGGTTGTAACCAGTGTGGATGTAGTGGAGGGAGCAACGACTACAGCCGGCGGTAAGCTTTTTACCCTGGAAAGTACCGAGGATGTAAAGGTGGAGATTTCCATCAGCAAATATGATTTGGTAAAAATCGCAGAAGGACAAAAGGCCGATGTTACGATTGCCGGCAATACATATCAGGGTGTGGTAAGTAAGATCAGTAAGATGGCAGTAAATAACTCCACCGGAACGCCGGTAGTGGCTACAGATATAAAAATCACCAATCCGGATGAAGCAATTTACCTGGGTGTAGAAGCCAAGGTGGTGATTCACACAGCGGAAGCCAAGAGTGCAGTGCTGGTACCGGTAGAAGCAGTAAATACCGATAAAGAAGGCGATTTTGTCTATACTGTTGAAAATAATATTTTGATGAAAAAGCGTGTGGTTACTGGAATTTCATCGGACAGCTATATTGAGATTAAGGAAGGACTAAAGGATGGTGAAACCATTTTGACAGAACTTACCTCCGATATTCCGGAAGGAACCGAAGTAATGGCACTGCCGGCGGATAGTATGCCTGGAGCAATGCCGTCAGCCGAAGGTGCAATGGCAGTCAGAGTAGGTTAGACCGGATAATAGGAAGGATGTAGATTATGGCACAAATGTGGGAATATGTAAAAATAGCCCTAATGAATATTAAAAGCAATAAAGGGCGTTCGGTGCTGACCATGCTGGGAATTATTATCGGTATTTCCTCCGTTATTATGATTATTTCGATTGGAAACGGTGTCCGGGGAGAAGTAAACAGCGAATTGGACAGTATGGGAAGCGGGCAGATTTATCTTTATGTGGACAGCAGCAGAAAAGAGACTACCGTAACTTTTAACTTGGATGATCTGGACTATATTAAGGAAAAAGTACCTAATGTCAAAGGGACGACTTTAAGTTATGGCGGTTGGGGAACGGCAGAAGGGTCAAAGGGCAGTATCGATGCTCAAGCCAGTGGCGGTACAGCGGATCTGCAATATACCGGAAGCGACCCGATTGTAAAAGGAAAGTATTTTACGGAAGGGGATTATCAAAGTGCTAACCGCGTCTGCGTCATTACCGAGAGCGGAGCCAGAGCCTTGTTTGGAAATACCGATGTGGTAGGTATGAGTTTTGATCTGACCTTATATGGTATTACCCAGGAAATGACCATTGTGGGAATCCGTAAGGACAATGCATCTATGTTCATAAATATGGGAATGGGGGGGTATCAGTATATGACCGTAGAGCTGCCGGCTTCGGTGCTGGCTGCCAACTATGGCTACTGGCTGGAAAACTTTTCGGAGATACTGGTAATCGCTGATTCACCGGCAGCTTCTACCAATGTGGCGAAGCAGGCGGTGAAGCTATTGGAAAGTAAGTATAATGTCCGCGGTGAAAATCAGATTATGGTCCAAAGCTTTACTGATGTAAGTGCCCAGTTTGATTCCATTTTAAGTATGATTACACTGTTTATCTCTTTTGTTGCGGCCATTTCGCTGCTGGTAGGCGGTATCGGGGTTATGAATATTATGTTGGTATCGGTAACGGAACGGACCAGGGAAATCGGTATCCGTAAAGCACTGGGTGCCAGAACTGCTTCGATATTAACACAATTTTTAGCAGAAGCGGGTATTATCACCTTGATTGGCGGTATCATTGGCATTATCTTTGGATATTTGGGGGCCCTTCTGGTGTGCAGCCTGCTGGGATTCTCGGCGCAGGTACAGGTGGCGACGATTTTGATTGCCACATTATTCTCTTCCGCTGTGGGTATTTTCTTTGGTATATATCCGGCGAAAAAGGCGGCTAAACTGAGTCCGATTGAAGCTCTCCGTCATGAATAACAACTTTTTCTTGCGAAAACTTGACGGTATTTTAACTTGCACTTTACGTGAATTTTAGTATAATAATAGATGAAGTAGAAGACCTGCATAGTTAAGAGCCTACTATGTGGGTTTTTTGCAGGTAGAAGAAAGGCATAAGGTAATATGGAATTTGATGTAAAAATGACTTCCGGGGTTTTATATGACTATATGTTGCATCATACTTATACCGGAGTTTCCGGATTAATGGGGAATTGTGTGGGCGCACTGATGGTGGTGTTGTTTTTTTATAACGGCAATGTGTTAGCTTTGATTGGCGGCATATTGGTTTTAGCCTATACCCCGTGGACACTTTTCCTGAAATCGAAACAACAGATGGCCAGAACGCAGTCTTTTAAAGAGGCATTGCATTATGAGATGAACGAAGAAGGAATTCAGGTATCTCAGGGTGAGGACGTGCTGACACTGGAGTGGAACACGCTATATAAGGCCATTTCTACTAAACAAAGCATTATTGTATATACTTCTAAAGTGAATGCCTGTATTTTTCCCAAAAAGGATTTGGGAGAACAGACAACGGAGGTGATTGAAATGCTGTCAACCCATATGCCGCCGGCTAAAGTAAAAATCCGATTTTAGATAGCAGTAAAAATATAGGAGTATGTATACAAATATGCAGATCGTAGAAACGTACAGTGCTCAGGAGACTTTCGAACTAGGCAAGGAAATGGGCAAACAGGCAGTTCCCGGCGGGGTAATTACGCTGCTTGGTGATTTAGGATGCGGAAAAACCGTTTTCACACAAGGGGTAGCAGCAGGACTGGGAATAGAGGAACCGGTGAATAGTCCTACCTTTACTATTTTACAGGAGTATCAAACAGGACGAATACCCTTTTATCATTTTGATGTTTATCGCATCGGAGATGTTTCCGAGATGGAAGAAATCGGATATGATGAATATGTAGACGGGGGCGGACTTTGCTTAATCGAGTGGGCGAATTTGATCGAAGAAATATTACCGGAGCATTATACCAGAATTACCATAGAAAAAGATTTGGAACAAGGGTTTGATTATAGAAAGATAAGGATTGAGGAGTATTGAAGGTAGTAGCGTTGGACAGCTCTGGGCTGGTTGCCTCGGTAGCCGTTGTAGAAAATGACAACTTAATTGCAGAGTATAATGTACAATATAAGAAGACACATTCCCAGACCCTGCTCCCCATGCTGGAAGAGATTAGAGTAATGACCAATCTGGATGTGGGCACTGTGGATGCGATTGTATTGTCTGCCGGTCCCGGATCCTTTACCGGACTTCGGATTGGCTCAGCCACGGCTAAAGGGCTGGGATTTGCATTGAAGAAACCGTTGGTGGAGATTCCTACCGTTGATGGCTTGGCATATAATCTATATGGTACAGATAAATTGGTTTGTCCCCTGATGGATGCCCGAAGAAGTCAAGTATATACAGGAGTTTATGCATTCGAGAAGACAAGTGACACAAATGTCGGATTTGTGATGAAGGTTTTAGAGCCGCAATGTGTCGTGGCAATAGAGCGGATTGCAGAAATTTTAAATGATAAAGGTCAGGAAGTAATCTTCTTAGGCGACGGGGCTCCCGTTTTTGCCGAACAGTTAAAAGATCTGATGAAAGTTCCTTACAGCTTTGCCCCGGCCCATATGAACCGCCAGAGAGCGGCAGCCTTAGCGGTGCTGGGAATGCAGTATCTGGAAGAAGGAAAAACCGCATCAGCTAAAGAGCATGCGCCGGTGTATTTGCGGCTGTCGCAAGCGGAGCGGGAAAAAGCAGAGCAGGTCATTATCCGCCCGATGGAAACGAAGGATGCCGAGGCAATCAGCGAGATTGAAGCCAAAACTTTTTCCATGCCATGGAAAGTCGGTGATTTTTTAGAAATGATTGAAGCCGATTATGCATATTATTATGTAGCGGAGATTGACGGAAAACCAGTCGGTGTGTGCGGTGTCCGTAACATAGTCGGGGAAGGCCAGATTACCAATGTAGTTGTAGAAGAGCGATTTCGCAGAAAAGGAATTGCCGGAAGGCTGATGAGACATATGTTGGCAGAAGCAGAAAAAGAAGGAATGAAAACCTATACTTTGGAAGTAAGAGTCAGCAATGAGCCGGCGATTCATTTATATGAAAATCTCGGTTTCAAAAGTCAGGGCATACGGCCCGGATTTTACGAAAAACCGGAAGAAGACGCATTGATCATGACCAAAGATTGATTTTAACATTCTTTGGAACAGCTTGGAACAATTACCACTGGATTTGACTTATGTTTCATGTATAATAATAGTTGTGGGCTGTCGAAACAGCAGACTATTTGGGGAATATAAGGAGGATAAAGCAATGCGTGTTTATGAAGATGATAGAAAAGAAGAAATATTTACCATATTATGCAATAAATGTAAAAAAGAAATAAAAGTAGAAAACGGTATTATTAAAGAAGGCATTTTTGGTGCCGAGCATCTTTTTGGTTATTTCAGTGAAAAGGACGGCGAAACCCATTCCTTTGATCTGTGTGAAGAGTGTTATGATAAAATAGTCAGTGATTTCAAGATTCCTCCGGAAATTACGGAGGTGAAAGAACTGCTTTAACGAGGTATCTATGTTAGATGTTTGCTTATTAGGAACAGGGGGGATGATGCCGCTGCCTTACCGGTGGCTGACAGCCCTTATGGCAAGATATAATGGGCAGAGCATATTGATTGATTGCGGTGAAGGAACCCAGATAGCCATGAAAGAAAAAGGCTGGAGTCCCAACCCCATAGATGTGATATGTTTTACCCATTATCATGCCGACCATATCAGCGGACTGCCCGGAATGCTTCTCACTATGGGAAATGCAGAACGGACAGAGCCGCTTCTTCTCATAGGCCCAAAAGGATTGGTAAAGGTAGTGTCAGCACTGCGGATAATAGCACCGGAGCTTCCTTTTGAAATCATTTGCCGGGAGTTGACCGAAAATGAAGAAACTATTGAGGGCAATGGTTTTAGGATCGAAGCCTTTCGTGTAAATCATAATGTAATATGCTACGGGTATAATATAGTAATCGACCGAATCGGCAGATTTCAGGTGGAAAAAGCCAAAGAACTGGGCATTGAACAAAAGTATTGGAACCGCTTGCAGAAGGGCACCACCATTGATACGGAAAATGGCACTTTTACCCCAGAGATGGTATTGGGACCGGCCAGAAAAGGCCTTAAGGTTACTTATTGTACCGATACCAGACCTACTGACAGTATTGTCAGAAATGCATCCGGAGCAGATTTGTTCATTTGCGAAGGTATGTATGGCGAGCCGGACAAGCTGCATAAGGCAAAAGAATATAAACATATGACCTTTTATGAGGCGGCTGAGATGGCCAAAGCAGCGCAGGTAACCGAAATGTGGCTGACTCATTACAGCCCATCCCTCATACGCGCGGAGGAATTTATGCCTGCCGTATGGAAAATATTTCCAAATGCCAAAGCGGGGAAAGACGGAAAGTCGGCAGAACTGCTATTTGAAGAAGATTAATTAATAAAAACCGGAAAGGAGGAGCCTATGAAGCGAGCAAACAATATTAAAACAATTGTCGTTGTTATATTTCTTGTAGTGCTTGTATTAGGCTATTTCTATTACCTTTCCAATATTAAAGAAAAAAATACTACAGAAACCGATGATAAGATAACCAAGGTGCAGGAAGTGATCTTAAAGGATCTGGATACTCGGTATCCCCCCACCCCTAAAGAGGTGGTTAAGCTTTACGGGCAGATTACTCAATGTCTGCACAATGAAACTTATACGGATGAAGAACTTGTAGCAATGGCCAAGCAGATGCAAAGGCTGTTTGATGATGAATTTGCGGCTAACAATCCGTTGGACAAATATGTTGCGGATTTAAAATTTGATATTCAATCAATGAAGGATAGAACATATACCATATCCAGTTATGCGACGTCAGCCAGTACCGATGTGGATTATTTTACGGACGATGGTTTTGAGTGGGCCAGACTGCATTGCATTTTTTCAATCCGTGCGGGAACCCAGATGGCTCCTCCCAGTGACCATATGTTCCTGTTGCGTAAGGATAGCGGTGGACACTGGAAGATTTATGGGTGGATGCTGACAAAAGATACAATATTTGGCGGAGAGAAAATAACATGAGTGACATATTGATTTTAGCCATTGAAAGCTCCTGCGATGAAACAGCCGTAGCAGTAGTCAAAAATGGCAGAGAAGTTTTATCCAATATTATTTATTCCCAGATTAAGTTGCACACCGAATACGGTGGTGTGGTTCCGGAAATAGCTTCCAGAAAGCATATTGAAAAGATAAATCAGGTTACGGAACAGGCGCTTTCAGAAGCCAGGGTGACTCTTAAGGACATTACAGCCATAGCGGTAACATACGGCCCCGGATTGGTAGGGGCTTTACTTGTGGGCGTATCTTTTGCCAAAGCTTTAAGCTTTGCATCGGGAATCCCCCTGATTGGGGTTCATCATATTGAGGGGCATATCAGTGCCAATTTTATTGAAAATAAGGAATTGGAACCGCCGTTTATCTGTCTGGTAGTCTCCGGCGGACATTCCCATCTGGTGGTAGTCAAGGATTACGGAGAATATGAGATTATTGGCCGGACCAGAGATGACGCAGCAGGGGAAGCTTTTGACAAGGTGGCCAGAGCAATCGGACTGGGCTATCCGGGCGGGCCGAAGATTGATAAAGTATCTAAGGAAGGGAATCCGGAAGCGATTCATTTTCCCCGGGCTAAAGTGGACAACTCAGAGTATGACTTTAGTTTCAGCGGCTTGAAATCGGCGGTTTTGAATTATTTGAATTCCTGTCAGATGAAAGGTGAGGAAGTAAATACAGCCGATGTGGCAGCATCTTTTCAGAAGGCAGTCATTGATGTGCTGGTGGAACATTCTATGGATGCGGTACGCAGGTATGGGTACAAGACCTTTGCCATTGCCGGTGGGGTGGCTTCCAATACTTCACTGCGGGCAGCTTTTAAAGAAGTCTGTGAAAAAGAAGGAATTGCTTTTTATCATCCCTCACCGATTTTGTGTACCGACAATGCGGCAATGATTGGAACAGCGGGTTATTATGAATATCAGAAGGGAGTACGCAGCGGCTATGACCTGAATGCGGTGCCTAATCTGAAATTGGGGGAAAGATAAATGAAGACAACGGCAATTATTTTGGCAGCAGGCCAGGGAAAGCGGATGCAGAGTGATGTGGCGAAGCAATATCTTCTGCTGCGGGAAAAACCGATTTTGTATTATTCCATAAAAGCTTTTGAAGAGGCAGAAGAAATAGATTCTATTATTCTGGTGGTGGGAGAAGGCGAACAGGCTTATGTAATGGATGAAATCGTGACACACTATGATTTTCATAAAATTGAAAATGTTATAGTAGGGGGAGAAGAGCGGTATCATTCCGTATATAATGGACTGGCAGTGACCGATAGTGATTATGTATTCATCCACGACGGTGCCAGACCTATGGTGGATCAGGCGATTATCAGCAGATGTTATCAGGAAGTAAAAATGCATAAGGCCGTAGTTACGGGGATGCCTGTGAAGGATACTATCAAGATTGCCGATGAAGAGGGTTATATAAAGGAAACGCCAAGTCGGGAAACCGTATGGGCAGTGCAGACACCTCAAGTATTTGAAACAGCGTTGGTAAAAAGAGCATATGCAGCTTTGCTGAAAAGCGAAACGTTTGTCACAGATGATGCCATGGTGGTGGAAAACTTTACTGAAATAAAAGTGAAACTGGTAAAAGGTTCCTATGAGAATATAAAGATTACAACCCCGGAAGATTTGAAAATAATGGACGTTTTTTGTTGTAAAATGCCGTAAAATGAGCATTGTAAAATGAATGTAAAAAAAAGAGCAAAAAAACAGGAAAAATATGTTGACACTGGTGCGGATGTTTGTTAAAATGAATTCTGCGCCATGTGAGGTGTACGAACTGGAGAGGTATCGAAGTGGTCATAACGAGGCGGTCTTGAAAACCGTTTGTCCGCAAGGGCGCGTGGGTTCGAATCCCACCCTCTCCGCTGGAGATACTTCTCCGCCCAGTCTGTTTTATGGCTTTACAGACTGCTGTAAAGGATACAAGACAAGCCATTCAATATCGTTTAAATTTCGGATTAAGTTGGAGAAGTACCCAAGCGGCTGAAGGGGCTCCCCTGGAAAGGGAGTAGGTCGTTAATAGCGGCGCGAGGGTTCAAATCCCTCCTTCTCCGTAGGTGATTTTTAATCACCACAGAACCTTGACAAATAAATAGTAATGCAACCTTGAAAATTCTAAAAAGAATTATTTAAGAACAAGAAACGAACCAAAAAACAGTAAAAAAGCCCAAATCGGAGATTTGAGCTCGAAGAACCTTCGGTTCTTCCGGCTAAG
>JAVBSL010000002.1:0-85156 GCA_031556725.1 Lachnospiraceae bacterium
TTTAGACAGCGCTTTACGTCGTTTTAAAAGAAGCTGTGCGAAAGCAGGTATTCAGCAGGAGATTCGTAAAAGAGAACATTACGAAAAACCCAGCGTAAGACGTAAGAAGAAATCTGAAGCAGCCAGAAAACGTAAATATAACTAATAATGAATGATAGTCCTTGGTTCTCGTAATCAAGGACTATATTTTTGGTGAGGGGCATCATTATGTGGACAATGGAAATATTTGGAACCGATGTATACCACTTAGTCACGGCATTTATAATCTACAGTGTACTGGGGTGGTTTGTGGAATCGGTATATATGTCAATCTGTAATCGAAAGTTTACCAACCGTGGGTTCGGGAAAGGTCCGTTTTGCCCGATTTACGGTGTGGGAGCAGTGGCCGGGTATTTGCTGCTGCATCCCTTGAGTGAGCACAAATTCCTGCTTTATCTGGTAGGAGCATTATCAGCAACGATTTTTGAATATCTGGTAGCCCAGCTGATGCTTCGCCTGTTTGGAGAAGTCTGGTGGGATTATCACAATAAACCGTTGAATTACAAGGGTATTATCTGTTTGGAAAGCACCATTGCCTGGGGCTTTTATGCAATGATTATCATCTTGTTTCTGCATGGCCGGGTTATTCAATTTATTGACCGCTATGATTTTCAGATTGGAGTGCGGATTTGCCGGATTGTGCTGGCATTAGTATTATTTGATTATATATGGAAGATAGTGCATCTATTTAACTTTTCCATTCAGAATATCAAGAAAATTAAAGAAAATGAAAAAATACAAAAGATTTCAGCAAGCATCAGACGTTTTTTTTAAAGTCCGGCTTGCTGGATTTTTTTGTACTTGCATTATGAGGATGAAATCAGCATAGGTATGGTAAAAGAATACCGTTAGGGAGCATTTTATGAGTAAAATTTTTAAAACCACCATATGCTGTATGATAAGTTTATCCCTATTTTTTTCTTCGGTACTGGTTACCTATGCCGCACCGCCGGAGGTGGAGACCCCCTCCTACATAGTAATGGAAGCAACCACCGGACAGGTGATTTGCGAAAAGGATGCCGCCGCAAGACGAAGTCCGGCCAGTATTACCAAGATTATGACCCTGTTGATTGTTTTTGATTATATGGAAGGCGGCCGGATTAAACCTCAAAATGAGGTTATAACCAGTCCTTATGCCAAATCAATGGGCGGATCACAAGTGTTTTTAGAAGAAGGAGAAATCCAGACACTGGATACTCTGATCAAGTGCATTGCTGTGGCATCGGGAAATGATGCCAGTGTGGCAGTGGCAGAGTATATCGCCGGAAGCGAAGCGGAATTTGTAAAGTTGATGAACGAAAGAGCACAGGCCTTGGGAATGACCGACACACACTTTGAAGACTGCTGCGGTCTGACCGAATCCGATAACCATTATACCAGTGCTAAGGATGTTGCGGTGATGTCCAGGGAATTGATTACGAAATATCCTCAAGTCCTAAATTATACCGGAATCTGGATGGAGGATATTACCCATACTACGGCCCAGGGTTCTACGCCCTTTACTTTATCCAGCACCAACAAATTGCTGAAAATGTATGAATGGACCACCGGTTTGAAAACCGGCTCCACCAGTAAAGCAAAATACTGTCTTTCGGCTACAGCCAGTCGGGATAACATTGATTTGATTGCGGTAGTGATGGCGGCACCTAACAATAAGGTGCGTTTTCAGGATGCTATGGCGTTGTTGAATTACGGTTATGGCGTCAGTGCCATGTATGAAGATAATAATACGGATTTATTAGCCCCGTTATCGGTAAAGGGTGGTGTGGAAGATGAAGCGGCAATCTGCTACGGCGGACCTTTTCATTATCTGGATATTAAGGGCAGTGATTTGAATACTGTTGAGAAAGCTATTAATTTACCGGAGCAGTTAATAGCCCCCATTAATCGCGGTGATGCCATCGGAGAAGCAGTATATCGGCTGAATGGCGAGCGAATCGGAAGTGTGTCGATTTATGCCGATGTAACCATTGAAAAAGCAGGATATACGGATTATGTAGGAAAAGTGTTTAAAATGCTATTAATTTGAATAATGGTTTTGAAATTGCAGATTATATGATAGAATACTAATTAGGAAATAACAGGAAATAAACCAGGGAGAAAACATAAATTATGACGATTTCTTTTACGACATTGCAGGTTGTTTTGGCCGTATTAGCAATTCTCTTGCTTTTTTTCATTGTTGTGATGATGATTGATGGTAACCGCTTTGTGATCAGAGAATATTATTATATGATTCCACAGCTGAAAAAAAGTGCAAAAGTAATATTGCTATCTGATTTGCATAATAAAACCTATGGGCAGAATAATCAAGTCTTACTGCGGGCGATTGAAAAGGTGGCACCGGATTATATTCTGGTGGCGGGAGATATGCTGACGGCCACCAAAGGTCAAAGCTTTGAACCGGCCATCGAATTGCTTAAGGCACTGTCTGAAAAGTACCCGGTATATTACGGTAACGGTAATCATGAGTACCGGCTTTCTCTTTATCCCCAGCAATATGGGACCATGTCCGAGGAGTATGAAGGTGCTGTGGCAAAGCTGACCGTGCAGCGTTTGCTGAACCAGCATGTTTTCTTACCGGAGCTGAATATTGAGATATATGGTTTAAATCTGGACCGAAGCTATTATAAAAGGATACACCGTATTAAGATGACAGGGGAATACCTGAATGAAACACTGGGAACACCGGATCCCGGCCGGGTGAATTTGCTGATTGCTCATAATCCGGAATATTTTAAGGAATATGCCGGCTGGGGTGCTGATTTAGTGGTGGCCGGTCATGTTCATGGGGGTATTATGCGGCTGCCATTTTTAGGGGGTGTGATATCTCCCAGGTTCCGGTTGTTTCCGGAGTATGACGGCGGCTTATTTACCGAAAAAAAATCCACGATGATTCTAAGCAGGGGCCTGGGAACCCATACCCTGCCCATTCGGATATTTAATCCCGGTGAACTGGTGGTTATCCATATGAGGCACTAGGTGTTGTGGTTCGGATGATAAGAAAACACAAGATAGGCATTGACTCGAAAAAAATTAAATGGTAAAATGAAAAAGGTGCTTAGCAGTAAGTGCCTTTTTGAAAGTGAGAAAATGAGAGGTTTTGTGATATGGCATTGAATATAAAACTTCAGGTGTTTGAAGGGCCGCTGGATCTTTTGCTGCATCTGATCGATAAAAATAAAGTAGATATTTATGATATCCCTATCGTGGCGATTACCGAACAGTATCTGCAATATATTAAACTCATGGAAACCGAAGATATGAATATCATGAGCGAATTCCTGGTGATGGCGGCCACTCTTCTGGATATCAAATGCCGGATGCTGTTGCCCAAAGAAATCAACGAAGAGGGCGAAGAGGAAGATCCCAGAGCGGAACTGGTTCAGAAATTGCTGGAATATAAGATGTATAAATATATGTCCATGGAGCTGCGGGACCGGCAGGTAGATGCACAGCGAAATCTCTTTAAAGTCACGACTCTCCCCAAAGAAGTCATGGATTATCGGGAGCCCATCGATTATGAACAACTGGTGGGGGATTCCACCCTGCAGCAGCTTCATGAGTTGTTTAAAACCATGATCAAACGGCAGGAAGACAAGATTGACCCGATCAGAAGTACCTTTGGCAAGGTAGAAAAAGATGAAGTGGACATGGATCTTAAAATGGCCTATGTGGAAGAATTTATTCGGGAAAATAAAAGATTTAAATTTATGGAACTGCTGGAACAGCAAAACAGTAAAATGGAAATCATAGTTACCTTTTTGGTAATTCTGGAATTAATGAAAGTAGGAAAAATATTGATCGTACAGGAAGATATTTGCGATGATATCTATATCCTTGCCAATGAGGTCTGTGCGGCAAGCTAACGGAGGATATAAAGTGGAACGGAATGAAGCAAAGGCAGTACTGGAGGCAGTATTGTTTACCATGGGAGAATCGGTGGAAATAGACCGGCTTGCTTCCGTCATAGAAGAAGACAGCCAGGTAACAAAAGAAATTCTGATGGAAATGAAAGCCGGATACGAAGGTGATGACAGAGGAATTACCTTGATGGAACTGGAAGACTCCGTTCAAATGTGCACCAAAGGCAGCATGTATGAATATTTGGTTAAGATTGCCAAGACCCCCCGAAAATACGTACTTACCGAGACTTTATTGGAAACCTTGTCGATTATCGCCTATAAACAGCCAATCACTCGCCTGGAAATTGAGAAAATCAGAGGTGTAAGCTGTGACCATGCAGTGAACCGTCTGGTAGAATTCGGCTTGATCAATGAAGTGGGCCGAAAGGACGCACCCGGCCGACCGCTGCTGTTTGGAACCACTGAAGAATTCCTCCGGAGCTTTGGCGTGAAATCCCTGGAAGAACTGCCGGAAATGAATCCGGTTCAAGTGGAAGAATTTAAAATACAGGCAGAGCAGGAGATTCAATTACAGTTGAATATTTAAGTACATAAAGCAGGAAAACGGGACATATATATTAAGAAATAAAAATGAAATGGTAATATATATGAGGAAGTTACAGATTGCATTGCTTGCAGCCATATGCATGATTTTCGGTCAGATCAATATGCCGGTTCAAGCTGAAGAAAATAGTACAAACATAGATTTATACGCCCGTGCGGCGGTCCTGATGGATGCTCGCACCGGGCGTGTTTTATTTGACAAGAACGGAACGGAAAGACTGCCTATGGCAAGCACCACTAAAATAATGACGTGTATACTGGCCTTGGAAAACGGTGATTTAAATGACTATGTGGAAGCTTCCGTTTATGCCGCATCAATGCCTAAAGTAAGGCTGTCCATGCGGCCGGGGGAGTCCTATCGGCTGGAAGACTTATTGTATTCCCTGATGTTGGAGTCCCATAACGATTCGGCAGTGGCCATAGCGGAGCATATCGCCGGAAGCGTGGAAGATTTTGCGGTGATGATGAATCAAAAAGCTCTGGATATCGGCTGCTTTGACACTTGCTTTATTACTCCTAACGGACTGGATGCGGTCAGCACTGACGGAACGGTACATTCTACCACGGCACGGGATCTGGCACAGATTATGTCTTATTGTATCAACGGGTCACCGGAAAAAGAAAAATTTTTACAGATAACCGGAACCTCATCTTATCAGTTTACCGATGAAAAAGGGAAAAGAAACTTTTCGCTTAGTAATCACAATGCCTTTTTAAATATGATGGAGGGGGCCTTGTCGGGGAAAACGGGATTTACATCAAAAGCCGGATACTGTTATGTGGGCTCTCTCAAAAGGGATGACCGGGTGTATGTGGTGGCGCTGCTTGCCTGCGGCTGGCCTAACCACAAAAGCTATAAATGGGCGGATACCAGAGAACTGATGGATTATGGCGTGGAAAACTATTTTTACCGGGATGTTTTTATGCTGCCCGAGCTTAATAAGATGGAAGTGACCTCCGGTATACCGGCAAGCGGCCGGCCCTATGATCCGGCATATATTAATATCAGTGCCGATACCGGTGGAGAAAGCGAAGAACCGTGGCTGCTTAGAACTGACGAAGAGATCGAAACCAGAGTAGATTTAAAAGAGTATGTGGAGGCACCGGTAGCTGCCGGCGACCAAGTGGGGACAATCGTTTATTCGTTAAACGGTGAGGTGCTGAAGGAATATTCGGTAGTTGCGGATAACACGGTAGAAAGAACAAGTTTTGGGTGGATTTTTAGCTATTTATGTCGATTATTTTATCTTTGAAAACGTTTATAAAATATTTATAAAGTTTTAAAATTTATTCTAGGATATTTCCATTTTTTATGGTATACTACTACAGATGCTTATTTTTATAAAGTTATTATTTATTTAATATAAAATGGAGGGCTGAAAGAATGAGTACTACTTCACAGGCGAGTCAAAGAATTAACGCTTTGCTCGATGAAAACAGTTTCGTTGAGGTCGGTGCACTTGTAACAGCAAGAGCTACCGATTTTAATTTGAAACAAACCCAGACTCCGTCAGACGGTGTTGTTACCGGCTATGGAGCAATCAACGGCAATCTGGTATATGTTTACAGTCAGGATGCTTCCGTATTAAACGGAACAATCGGCGAAATGCATGCTAAGAAGATTGTCAGACTTTATGACCTGGCATTGAAAACCGGTGCGCCGGTTATCGGCTTGATCGATTCAGCAGGTCTTAGATTACAGGAAGCTACGGATGCTTTGAATGGTTTCGGTGAGATTTATCTGAAACAAACCTTAAGTTCCGGTGTCATTCCTCAGATTACCGCAATCTTCGGAAACTGTGGCGGCGGATTGGCAATTATTCCGACCTTAACAGATTTCACTTTTATGGAAGGAACAAAAGCAAAATTATTTGTTAATTCACCTAACGCATTAGAAGGTAATGTAATTAGCAAATGTGATACCTCTGCTGCTGATTTCCAGGCTAAAGAAGCAGGCAGCGTTGATGTGGTTGCAGATGAAGCATCCATCATGGCTGAGATCAGACAGCTGGTTTCCATGCTTCCGGCTAATAACGAAGATGATATGTCTTATTGCGAATGCACGGATGATTTGAACCGGGCATGTGCAGAGATTGCCAATTGCGTTGGCGATACGGCACTTGCACTTGCACAGATCGCAGACGACGGTGTTTTCTTTGAGACCAAGAGAGCATATGCCAAAGAAATGGTTACCGGTTTTATTAAATTAAACGGTATGACTGTTGGCGCGGTTGCTAACCGTACCGAAGTTTACAATGAAAAGGGCGAAGTTACCGATAAGTTTGAAGCTGCTCTTTCGGTAAAGGGCAGTATGAAAGCAGCAGATTTCATTAATTTCTGTGATGCTTTTGAAATTCCGGTATTATCTTTGACAAATGTGGCCGGTTACGCCGCATGTGCCTGTTCCGAAAAGAAGATTGCCAAAGCAGTAGGAAAGCTTACATATGCTTTCGCTAATGCTTCAGTACCGAAAGTAAATGTAGTGATCGGCAAAGCTTACGGAAGTGCTTATGTTGCTATGAACTCCAAAGCAATCGGCGCAGATATTACCATGGCCTGGCCTACCGCTGAGATTGGTATGATGGATGCCAAACTGGCTGCTAAGATCCTTTGTGACGGACAAGGTTCGGATGCTATCGATGCTTGTGCAAAAGAGTATGCAGACTTGCAGAACAATGTGGAAAGTGCAGCAAAGAGAGGCTATGTGGATCAAATTGTAGAACCGGTTGATACCAGAAAATATGTAATCGGTGCTTTTGAAATGCTGTTCACAAAACGGGAAGACCGTCCGGCCAAAAAACACGGCACTGTTTAGAAAGGAAGATACTTAATATGAAAAAATGGTTACTAGTATTAGGTATAGCTACCTGTCTTTTAGGTTTGACCGCCTGTGGTGCTAAGGAAGAAGCGTCAAAGTTTGTGACGGAAGCGGAAGCCTTAGCTTTTGGCGATAGTATGGTTGAATATCTTAATTTATTGGTTTCACAGGATATAACCGGACAATTTGAAGAAGGCTCCTGGGAAGTAGCAGCAGCTGAGAGTTGGTCAAATGGCTTGAAAGAAATGGGTAGTTATAAAGGAATTGCCGACCGTTCGGCTGATATAAGAGAGAATGAAGTAACAGTCAGAGTTACGGTAATGGGCGAAACCCATGATGCGGTAGTAGAAATTATCGTTAATAAAGAAGAAGGTATGAAGTCGGTTACCACAAACATAAAATACAGTTTTGGTGAGTTGATGACGAAAGCATCTTTGAATACCATTCTCGGTATGGGAACAACTTTTACCATTCTGATTTTAATTTCCTTGATTATTTCCTGCTTTACTCTGATCCCTAAGATTCAGGCAGGGTTCGGTAAGAAAACAAATCAGGAAGAAATAAAAAGCAGTGCGGTTGATAATACCATCGCACAGATTATTGAAAAAGAAGAACTGGCTGATGACAGCGAACTGGTAGCAGTAATTGCGGCGGCGATAGCAGCCAGCCAGGGTGCATCATCTACCGATGGTTTTAGAGTCAGAAGTATCAGAAGAGCAAATTCAAGTAAATGGAAACAGGCATAGGAGGATATAGAAATGAAGAATTATACCATTACCGTAAACGGAAATGTATATGATGTAGTAGTAGAGGAAGGTGCATCCACAGGAGCAGCTCCCGCAGCAGCACCGGCAGCCCCCAAGGCAGCACCGGCAGCACCGAAAGCAGCTCCCGCACCGGCAGCACCGAAAGCAAGCGGCGCAGCAGGCAGCGTGAAGATCGAAGCCGGCGCAGCAGGAAAGATTTTTAAGATTGAAGCCAGTGTTGGACAGGCTGTAAAAGCCGGAGATACGGTTGTTATCTTAGAAGCCATGAAAATGGAAATTCCCGTTGTTGCACCTCAGGATGGAACAGTAGCAAGTATCAATGTAACCGTAGGTGACCCTGTTGAAGCAGGTGCATTGCTGGCAACATTGAACTAAAACTGGCATTTTGAGACAAATAACAACAGGAGGTAAAAACGAATGACATATATTATTGATACACTGGGCAATCTGATCCATCAGACCGCGTTTTTTAACCTTACCTGGGGCAATTATGTGATGATCATAGTAGCTTGTGTATTTCTTTATCTGGCGATAGCCAAAGGGTTCGAGCCTTTGCTTTTGCTGCCGATCGCTTTTGGTATGCTGTTGGTTAACATTTACCCCGATATTATGCTTCGTGCAGAAGAATCGGCAAATGGAATCGGCGGTTTACTGTATTATTTCTATCTCTTGGATGAATGGGCAATCTTACCTTCCCTGATTTTTATGGGTGTAGGTGCCATGACCGACTTCGGTCCTTTGATTGCTAATCCGAAGAGCTTTTTGCTGGGTGCAGCAGCACAGTTTGGTATTTTTGCAGCTTATTTCGGCGCAATTGCCTTAGGCTTTAACGACAAAGCAGCAGCAGCCATCTCCATTATCGGTGGAGCAGACGGCCCCACATCCATTTTCCTTGCCGGAAAACTGGGTCAGACCGCATTGTTAGGACCAATCGCAGTGGCAGCATATTCCTATATGTCACTGGTGCCGATTATCCAGCCGCCAATCATGAAATTATTTACCACGGAAAAGGAAAGAAAGATCAAGATGGCACAGCTTCGTCCGGTATCCAAGCTGGAAAGAATTCTTTTCCCCATCGTTGTAACTATTGTTGTATGTATGATTCTGCCTACCACAGCTCCCCTTGTCGGTATGCTGATGCTGGGTAACCTGTTCAGAGAATCAGGTGTGGTAAGACAGCTTACCGATACAGCATCCAACGCATTGATGTATATCGTAGTTATTCTGCTTGGTACTTCGGTAGGTGCAACTACCAGTGCAGAAGCTTTCCTGAATAAGAGCACATTGTTTATCGTAGCATTGGGACTGATTGCTTTTGCATTCGGTACCGCCGCCGGTGTACTGTTCGGAAAGTTAATGTGTGTGGTAACAAAGGGAAAAGTAAATCCTTTAATTGGTTCGGCCGGTGTATCGGCAGTACCCATGGCCGCCAGAGTGTCACAGAAGGTAGGTGCGGAAGCGGATCCCACCAACTTCTTACTGATGCATGCAATGGGACCGAACGTAGCCGGTGTTATCGGTACGGCGGTTGTAGCCGGTACCTTTATGGCAGTATTTGGAGTATTCTAAATTTTTGATTAAATATTAATAGGAGGAAAAAGAAATGTCAGAACAGGTTAAAAAACCGATCGGAATTACGGAAACCATTCTTCGTGATGCACATCAGTCGCTGATTGCTACCAGAATGCCTACCGATTACATGCTTCCGATTTTGGATAAAATGGATAAAGTTGGCTATCATTCCATCGAATGCTGGGGTGGAGCAACCTTTGATGCTTCCCTTCGTTTCTTAAAAGAAGATCCGTGGGAGAGACTCAGAAAATTAAAAGCAGGTCTTAAAAATACCAAATTGCAGATGCTGTTCAGAGGACAGAACATTCTGGGTTACCGTCATTATGCAGATGATGTGGTAGAATACTTCGTACAAAAATCTATCGCTAACGGTATTGATATCATCCGTATTTTTGACTGCTTTAACGATCTGCGCAATCTGGAATGCGCAGTAAAAGCTGCCAATAAGGAAAAAGGCCATGCTCAGATAGCACTTTCCTATACATTAGGAGATGCTTATACCATGGACTATTGGATGACCATGTGTAAAAACATCGAAGAAATGGGTGCAAACTCTATCTGTATCAAGGATATGGCCGGCTTATTGCTGCCTTATCAGGCAACAGAATTAGTTACAGCTATGAAGAGTGCCACTAAGCTGCCTATCCAGCTGCATACCCATTACACTTCCGGTGTGGCAAGCATGACTTACATGAAAGCCATTGAAGCAGGTGTTGATGTAATTGACTGTGCTATGTCACCTTTGGCTATGGGTACTTCCCAGCCGGCTACTGAAGTAATGGTTGAAACCTTTAAGGGAACCCCTTATGATACCGGTTATGATCAGAACCTTTTGGCAGAAATCGCTGATTACTTCAGACCTTTCAGAGATGAGTGCCTGGCTAACGGATTACTCAATCCCAAGGTTATGGGTGTTGATATCAAAACCTTATTGTATCAAGTACCCGGCGGTATGCTTTCCAACATGGTCAGCCAGTTGAAAGAGCAGAATGCGGAAGATAAATATTATGATGTGCTTCAGGAAATCCCCAAGGTACGTAAAGACATGGGCGAGCCCCCCCTGGTTACTCCTTCTTCACAGATCGTTGGTACTCAGGCGGTATTCAACGTGCTGATGGGTGAAAGATATAAAATGGCAACTAAGGAAACCCAGGATGTATTTCATGGTAAATACGGACAGACGGTGAAACCTTTTGATGCTGAAGTTCAGAAGAAAGTTATCGGTGATGATACCCCGATTACCTGCCGTCCGGCTGATTTGATTACCAACGAGTTAAAGAAGATTGAATCAGAGATGAAAGAGTGGAAACAGCAGGATGAAGACGTACTGTCTTATGCATTGTTCCCGCAGGTAGCTGTAGACTTCTTTAAATATCGTCAGGCACAGCAGGAAAAAGTTGATATGACTCAGGCAGATACCAAGAACGGAGCTTATCCGGTATAAAATTAAAATGTTAAAAGTAAGAACGCCATCGTAAGGTGGCGTTTTTTATTGACAGAAATGGGAATAAAAGGTATACTAATAACGGTTGTTATAGTATATTGGAAGATAGAAAGGACAAGAATATGCCAAGGAAAGTAACGGTTTTGAAAGAAGATATATTACAGGCGGCATTTGATATGACCAGAGAAGAGGGAGTGACGCTTGTTACGGCCAGAAGACTGGCAGCGAAGGCGGGATGTTCTACTCAGCCGATTTTTCGGGTCTATAAAAATATGGAAGAAGTATGGGAAGCGGTATTTATAAAAACAGTTGATTTTTTTGAAGATTTTTATGCCGGTTTTCCGAAGGACTACGATACGCCTTTTGTAAATCTGGGAGTAGCTTATATACAATTTGCTCAGGAATACGGAAATTTATTTCAAATGCTATTTGTCGGACAGAAACGGTATGGGAAAAGCCTTTATGATCTTATTAACGGACAGACCGGAGCAATCGGCAAAGAAATCAGCAAAGCAGCAGCAGACGGCTGCAAGGATCCGGGCAACTTGTTTATGAAAATGTGGATTTTTATTCACGGTGCGGCCTGCATGTCCTTAACCGGTGACTATGACTTGTCCACCGCCGATACGGTTAAACTGTTAAAAGAATCTTATGCAGCATTTTTAGGATAGAAAGCAAGGGGCAGATCAGATATGGAACAACAGGAACATGATATTATCTCCAGAATGAATGATCGTTTTACGAAGATGAGTAAGGGTCATAAAGCCATAGCAGCATTTATTGCGGATCATTATGAGCAGGCTGTTTTTATGACTGCGGCTAAACTGGGTGAAACAGTAGGTGTCAGTGAGTCTACGGTGGTACGTTTCGCTACGGGGATCGGCTATGATGGGTATCCGGAATTCCAAAAAGTATTAGAAGAATGGGTAAAGAACAAACTGAATAAGGTTCAGAAGATTGGAGCCAAATATGGCAAAAGCAGTCAATCGGAGATTTTAGCATCGGTTTTAAATTCTGATG
Source organism: Lachnospiraceae bacterium (assembly GCA_031556725.1). Taxonomy (GTDB): domain Bacteria; phylum Bacillota; class Clostridia; order Lachnospirales; family Lachnospiraceae; genus UBA935. Next base: position 12,130 of record JAVBSL010000002.1, read on the forward strand.
TTGAAAAAATAAAAGATACCATAGTAAATCTGGATCCGGTAGCATTTGAGGCGGCTGTGGATATTATCCTGGATGCTAAAACAATATATATCGTAGGTATTCGAAGCTGTGAACCACTGGCTGAATTTTTACATTTCTATCTTAACATGATCAGAGGTGGAGTAATACTCTTAAAAACAACAAGTGTTACAGAACTTTTTGAGCAAATGCTGCGGATCAATGATAAGGATGCTATTATCGGCATCAGCTTTCCCAGATATTCCATGAGAACTTTAAAAGCAATGGAATTTGCTAATGATCGCAATGCAAAAGTCATTACCATTACCGATACCATTCATTCCCCGATGAATCTGTATTCTTCCTGCAATCTGCTGGCCAGAAGTGATATGGTTTCGATTGTAGATTCCTTAGTGGCTCCGCTTAGTGTGATCAATGCCCTGGTGGTTGCCCTTTGCCTGAAGCGGCCGGAGGAAGTGAAAAACAGTTTGGAAACGCTGGAAGGTGTTTGGAATAATTACCAGGTTTATTTGAATGATGAAATAAATTTTATTGATGAGGAACCGGTTTTGTATTATCCGTTACAAAAGCCGGACGGAATGGAAGCGATAGATGAATAAAGTAATCGTAATCGGCGGCGGACCGGCCGGTATGATGGCGGCTATAGCATCCGCTGAAGCGGGGAAAAGCGTAGTTTTGCTGGAAAAGAACGAAAAGTTGGGCAAAAAATTATTTATTACGGGAAAAGGCCGGTGCAATATTACCAATGGCTGCGATACGGAAGAACTTTTTGCAAATGTAATGACGAATGCCAAATTTTTATACAGTGCCTTCTACGGTTATGACAATCAGGCCGTGATTCGTTTTTTTGAGGAGACCGGATGCAAAGTAAAGGAAGAACGGGGAAATCGTATTTTTCCGGTGTCGGATCATTCATCCGATGTCATCGGCGCATTGAAACGCAGGTTGGAACGAAGCGGCGTGGAAGTACGTCTTAATACGGCGGTGAAGGATCTTATCATACAGGAACTGCCGGAAGGCCAAAAGGAAGTAACCGGAGTGCTGCTGACTGATGGTAAAAAAATGGAAGCAGCATATGTAATAGTAGCTACGGGAGGTGTATCTTACCCTTTGACCGGTTCCACCGGGGATGGCTATCGGTTTGCCGAAAAAGCCGGACATAAGGTAACAGATGTTTTGCCGGCATTGGTTCCCTTTGTGGTAAAAGAAGAATGGTGCAAAAATCTGCAGGGATTATCTTTGAAAAATGTAACAGCGGTTATGAAATCGCAGAATAAGATTATATATGAAGGTTTTGGCGAAATGCTGTTTACCCATTTTGGTGTCAGCGGACCTTTAATCCTGACCGCCAGCAGCTTCTATGTGAAGAAGTATTACGGACAGCCGGTCACCTTATCTATTGACTTGAAACCGGCCTTAACAGCGGAACAGTTGGATAGACGGTTATTACGGGATTTTGAAGAAAATAAGAACAAACAATTCAAGAATATTTTAGGCGGACTTTTACCCACGAAGATGCACGAAGTATTTGTATCTTTAACCGCCATTAATGAAGATAAAAAGGTCAATGAAATCACCAAAGAAGAACGGAAAAGAATGATAGATTTATTAAAGGAATTCAAGATGACCGTAACGGGAGTGAGCGATTTCAAGGAAGCGATCATTACCCAGGGCGGTGTTTCGGTGAAAGAAATAAATCCCTCCACCATGGAATCCAAGAAAGTGAAAGGACTGCTTTTTGCCGGAGAGGTTTTGGATCTGGATGCCCTGACCGGTGGTTTTAATTTGCAGATTGCCTGGTCTACCGGATATCTGGCAGGGAGCAGCATAGAGAGAGAGGAACGGAGAGAAGAATGAGTTTTCAAATAGCAATAGACGGACCGGCAGGAGCGGGCAAGAGTACCATAGCCAGGAAAATAGCCAAAGAAAAAGGGTTTATTTATGTGGATACGGGGGCCATGTATCGGGCCATGGCGTTGTTTCTGATACGAAATAAAATCGATCCTGCGGATACAGCAGCCATTGCCGAAACGTGTGTGGATGCGGAAATATCGATCCGATATCAGGATGGTGAGCAGATTGTTTTATTAAACGGTGAAAATGTCAATGGACTTATCCGCACCGAAGAAGTGGGAAATATGGCATCAGCCAGCAGTGCCAATATCAGAGTGCGGGAAAAGCTGGTAGAATTGCAACAACAGTTAGCCACTGAAAGTGATGTGGTGATGGATGGCCGGGATATTGGCACCTGCGTGCTGCCAAAAGCCCAGGTGAAAATTTTTCTCACAGCCGACAGCTTGATCAGGGCCAAACGCCGGTATGACGAACTGGTTGTTAAAGGAGAGCCGTGCGACCTTAAACTGATTGAAAAAGATATTATCAAACGGGACAGGCAGGATATGACCAGAGAGCATTCGCCGCTAAAGCAGGCAGAGGATGCGGTACTTATTGATACTTCAGCAATGGATATCGAACAGGCCGCCTCGGCAATTTTGAAAATATGTGATGAGCAGGGGGAAAGATGAACGTAAAAGTGGCCGGAAGTGCAGGCTTTTGTTTTGGGGTAAAGCGTGCCGTGGAAAAGGTATATGAACAGATTGAGCAAAAGGACAATATGCCGATTTATACGTATGGTCCGATTATTCACAATGAAGAAGTGGTAAAGGATCTGGAACAAAAAGGAGTACAGGTTATTCCGGATGAAAAACAATTGGAAACCATTAAAGAGGGAACCGTTATTATCCGCTCCCATGGGGTACCAAAGAAAATATACCGGATGATCGAGGAACAGCACCTTACCTGTATCGATGCTACGTGTCCTTTTGTAAAGCGAATTCATAATATTGTAGAGAAAGAAAGTCAAAACGGAAAGCAGATTATTATCATCGGAAATCAGGGGCATCCGGAGGTGGAAGGCATTACCGGATGGGCTGAAGGACCGGTATTTGTGGCAGAGTCGGCGGAAGATGCAGAAAATTTACCGGTTCGTCCGGAGATGCCCTATTGCATTGTTTCGCAAACGACATTTAACTACAACAAATTTCAAGATTTAGTTGAAATTTTTAAGAAAAAAGGTTACAATGGTAATGTTGTTAACACAATATGTAATGCAACAGAGGAGAGACAGATAGAAGCAGGCCGCATAGCGACCGAAGTGGATGCGATGATTGTGATAGGTGGTAAGCATAGTTCCAACACTCGTAAGCTCTATGAGATTTGCGATAAGGAGTGCGCTAACACGTATTTTATACAGACCCTAGAAGATTTGCAATTGGAGTTACCAAAAACTACTGCTCTGGTAGGAATTACCGCAGGGGCTTCCACCCCAAACTATATTATTGAGGAGGTTCAAAATTATGTCAGAATTAACTTTTGAACAAATGCTGGAAGATTCACTAAAAACGATACATACGGGAGAGATAGTAGAAGGTACTGTTATTGGTGTGAAACCTGAAGAGATCATTTTAAATATCGGCTATAAATCAGATGGTATCCTAAGCAGAAACGAATACACCAACGAACCCAATGTTGATCTGACCAAGGTGGCCAAAAACGGTGACACCATGGAAGTGAAAGTACTTAAAGTAAATGATGGTGAGGGACAAGTACTTCTTACTTATAAAAGACTTGCCGCTGACAGAGGAAACAAGAAAATCGAAGAAGCATTTAATAACAAAGAAGTGCTTACTGCCAATGTGGCTCAGGTTCTTGACGGTGGTTTGAGTGTTATAGTTGAAGAAGTGAAGATCTTTATCCCGGCCAGTCTTGTATCAGACTCTTATGAGAAGGATTTAACCAAATATGCCGGTCAGGAGATACAATTTGTAATCAGCGAATACAATCCCAAAAGACGCAGATACATCGGTGACCGCAGACAACTCTTAAATGCTGAAAGAGCTGAACTGCAGAAGAAACTGTTCGAAACCATTCAGGTAGGAGATATTGTTGAAGGCGTTGTAAAGAATGTTACTGATTTCGGTGCCTTTATCGATATCGGCGGGGCAGACGGTTTGCTGCATATTTCCGAAATGTCATGGGGCAGAGTAGAAAACCCCAAGAAGAACTTTAAAGTTGGTGATAATCTTAAAGTATTTATTAAGGAAATCAATGGTACCAAGATTGCCCTGAGCCTTAAATTTGATGATGCTAATCCCTGGAAAGATGCTGAGACCACTTATGCAGTGGGAACAGAAGTGACCGGAAGGGTTGCCAGAATGACTGATTTTGGTGCATTTATCGAATTGGAACCGGGTGTTGATGCCCTGCTTCATGTATCACAGATTGCCAAAGAGCACGTGGAGAAACCTTCCGATGTTTTAAAAGTAGGTGACGAAGTTACAGCGAAAGTTGTTGACTTTAATGAAGCCGATAAGAAGATCAGTTTAAGTATCAAAGCTTTATTTGCTCCCGATCCGGTTGAGGAAACGGAAGCAGTAGTAGAAGAAACAAATGAAGATGTTGTAGCAGTGGATATAGAGGCGGTCATTGCCAGCCAGGAGGCGGAAGAAGAAACAGACAAATAAAATAAAGGCGGTATAAGTCGTGGTATATGATTATGAGTATTTTAAAAAGGCAGTATTTGATTTAACTCAAATTGATTTGAATGCTTATAAAGAAAAGCAGATGAAGAGAAGAATTGACACCCTGATTGCCAAAAATGGAATTGTCGGATATGATAAATACATTGCGGAGTTAAAGGTCGATAAGATTAAGTTTGATGAATTTGTTAACTACCTAACGATTAACGTATCGGAATTTTACCGTAATCCCGGGCAGTGGGAGATATTGGATAAAGAGGTTTTCCCTTATTTAATCAGTAAGTTTGGAAAGAACCTTAAGATTTGGAGTGCTGCCTGTTCCACCGGTGATGAACCATATTCCCTGGTTATGGCACTTTCAAAGCATATACCGCTTAATCAGATTCAGATATATGCTACCGATATAGATAGACAGGTGCTTGAAAAAGCAAGAGTGGGACTTTACGGAGAAAAGAGTATTGCCGCTGTTCCCGATGAGTTTAAAAAACGTTTTTTCACAAGAATCGGTCCTTCCTATCAGATTTCCGATGAAATCAAAAAGCAGGTGGAATTTAAAGAACATAATTTATTAAAAGATGCATATCCGAAAGGATGCCATTTGATCGTTTGCCGGAATGTTTTGATTTATTTTACCGAAGAAGCAAAAGATGAGGTTTTCTCTAAGTTCTTCCAATCGTTGGTCTTAGGCGGGAATCTATTTATTGGCAGTACTGAACAGATTATTAATCACATGGATATGGGATATACCAGAAAGAATTCGTTCTTTTATGAGAGACCAATGAAATAAGTAATAATGTTTAAAGGCTCTGCATTTGCAGGGCTTTTATTTGTCATGTATAAAGATATCCAAAATAGCTAATTTGTAAAATAGGGATAATGATTTTTTTATACAATATAACGATAATAAAAGGATATTATTGTCAAAAAGATACCTTAATGATAAAGTTTCTATATATTAATATCAGTTCATTACATATGAAAGGACAAAGGGAGATGGCATGAAGCTAAGAACTAAATTTGTGTTAATGTTATCGCTATTTGCGTTGTTACCGGCGCTGGTGGTTGGAACGATAACAATAGTCATTGCGGGAAATAAATCAATAGCTGATGCTCAAGACAGTGCAAAGCAGATGTTGGAGTTGGCAGAGGGCGGAACGATAAGTATTATAGAAATGGTGGAACGGATTAATCAACAAACCGGTAATGAAAATTTGTTGAAATCATTTCTTACAAGCGACCGCATTACGGCTGCTGAGGTAAATCAAAGATTAAAAGAGATTACGGATACATATCCAGTACTGGATAATGCAATATTAACCAATAAAGAGGGTGTTGTAGTAGCATCAGATGATGAATCCATGATTGGATTTGATTGTAATCAGGCATGGCCGGAGGTAATGAAACAGGCTATATCCACCAATCAGCAGGTTCTTTCAACGGGAACCAAAAATGTGTTATCAGGAAATGTCATGCTGGTTATGGCAACACCGGTAACAAACGGATTGAATGTGGAAGGATATTTTATAACCGCAGTCAGTGTTTTGGAAATTTACAATAAAGTTATAGCCAAAGCGAAGATTATGGATAGCGGCTATATTTATGTGGTAGAGCCTGATGGTACCATGTTGATGCATCCGAATACGGAAATTTTATTGGATAAGGAAAGCTTTAATAGTCTGCCCATCGCCGATACGGTTAAAATGAGTCCGCACGGAAGCGGCAAGTATACTTTTAACGGTGAAACAAAATATTACATTTATGATACAGAAAGTAATGGTTGGATCTATGTAGCGGTCATGCCGCAAAATGATGTAGAGAATCTGGCTAAAACAATTGTAAATCTATTATCTATTATTACAGGTATCATTTTTGTGATGGGTCCTTTTGTTGCAATTGCTTTTGCTAATGGTATCATAAAACCTATTTTAAAAGTTTCTGACGGTATTAAGCAGCTTTTTGATGGTGATTTTACGTATAATGTTGAGATTAAAAGTAAAAATGAACTTGGCCAGATGGCGGAACAGCTTAATGAGACCACTAATCACCTGTCGGAAATTGTCGGTGGTGTCAAGAATACCTCCGGTTCCATGGGAGAACAATCGGATGCGCTGGCAATTGTATCAAAAGAAATGTCTACTGCCATTAACGATTTGGTCATAGCTATTGATACCATATCCCAAGGCTCTACTACACAGGCCAACGATTTGCAGGATACACTGGAGATGCTGATTGAGCTGGAGAGCGAGATGGCGGATATTGAACAGAATCTGAATGATGTTGCCGGTTCGGCTGTTAACGCCCAAAGCAAAGCAGTGAATGGTCAGAATATCGTTAATGAGCTGGCAGAAGCAATTAAAGATATCAGAGAAACCTTTGAATTATTTAGAAATAAAATTTCCAATCTGGGAAATACCGTTTCAGAGATCAGTAATATTACTGATGCTATCAATGCCATCTCCAGCCAGACAAATCTGCTGGCTCTGAATGCATCCATTGAAGCAGCCAGAGCCGGAGAGATGGGAAAAGGGTTTGCTGTGGTTGCCGGTGAAGTTGGAAATCTGGCCGAACAGTCCAGAAAATCCGCTGCGGAGATCAGTGTACTGATTAAGAATGTAAACATGGAAACGGATAGTGTGGTAAAGGACTCTGCCCATGTGGAGACGTTACTGGAAGAACAAAGTAAGGTTATTGAAAACGTCATGGAAGCTTTCCGGGCAACCTTAGAATCCATTCAGGTGGCAGAACCGATTATCAAGGATACCTTTGGCGCCTTAAATATAGCGGAAAAGGCAGGCCATACAGTAAGAGAACGGTCAGAATCCATAGCCAGTGTTTCTGAAGAAATTATGGCTTCCACTGAAAGAATTTCAGCAACATCGGAAGAATTACTGGCTACCAGTGAAGGAGTTGCGGAAAATGCTGCCAAAGCAAGTGTGGCGGCAGAGCACTTAAATGAAACCATGAGCAAATTTAAGTGCAACTAATTTACTATTTGATAGTATTAAGTACGTGCTTGGCGTATTCGGAAAAAAGCTTTCGATTCTTTTTGATTTCATCTGTTACTTCAAAAAAGAAATCACGGCTGTTATAGTCTTGCTTAAAGAAGGGCTCCACGATTACCTCCCATTGAGGTAAGAAGGTGCCTTTCTTTTTTGAATAACAGGTAGAAGCGGTGGCCTGCGTTCGGTATTCCTTATCCACATAAGAGGATATGGATTTGTGCAGGGCACAATCTTCGGTGGGCAGGTAGTAATAATCTTTGTAGTTGGCATAAAAGAATTTCAATTCCTTTTCATACAGCGGAACAGCCAGATAACCCTCCTGATCCTCTCCTTTGAAAAAACAATCATATTTATTAAAGGAAAGGGGAACCGGTAGTGCAGATGGCAGAAGCAACTTCATGAAAAGCATATTTTTGGCATCGCCATTATAATCGGTATAGTAATTAGCCTGTACTTTTTTTGCTTTGACTTCTCCGTTAAACAGGTCATAGTACCCTAAAATAGGTAATAACTCCAGCATTCCCTTTAAGTCGCTGCTATTGTGCAAAAGGAGCAGATAACGGCCTTCAATAGAAGGTGAAGCTGCATAGTCATGAAATACGGAAATCAAATCACCGCCGTTATAAATGTCAAGGCGGGCAATATTCAAGTGCTTTTCAATGGTTTTTTGTTTGCAATTGGGAAGGCCCAACAATTCACGATAAGGTACCACCCGACGATAAATATCAATGCCTTCAAAATGGTCAAAGGAATAAGAAAGGCTATATTTAGAACATTTCTGCAGAATAAAAGGAAGGTCAAAATTATTTCCGTTAAAGTGCACCAAATGGGTGAAATCGGCAGAAAAAGCAAAAAAAGCATCTAAAAGTTCCTTTTCCTCGGAATAGGCATCGGCCAGCCATTGAATAAGGTTCCATTTTCCGTTCTTGAAAAAGGCACAGCCAATCAGATATAAATAGGAACTTGAAGCGGAAAAACCCGTGGTTTCAATATCTATAAAGAGAATTTTTTCCAAAGGTGCTATTTTTTCCAAATGATATTTTAAAGAATAATCGTTTAAACACTCTGTTTCCGTACGCATAATGAAAGACCCCCGATTCCTAAAATATTTAACAACAGTATTGTAGCATATTTTACAAAAATGCAGTAGTATTTTTGACAAAAAAATAGTATATTTAAAAGGATGATGTAAGTAAACGAAGAAAGAAGGGTAAGAGATGTCAAAGAAAACGTTTGTGGGCGGTATTCATCCTTACGACGGCAAGGACTTATCGAAAGACAAGCCTATTAAAGCAATATTACCTAAAGGTGAAGTGGTTTATCCTTTAGCACAGCATATCGGAGCCCCGGCCGTGGCAATTGTAAAAAAGGGAGACAAGGTTCTGGCCGGGCAGAAGATAGCTGAGGCAAGCGGCTTTGTGTCAGTACCGGTTCATGCAACGGTATCCGGGACGGTGAAGGCCATAGAGCCCAGACGCGTGGTAACCGGTGATATGATTATGAGCATTATCGTGGAAAATGATGATTTATATGAAGAAACAGAATACCTGCCGGTAAAACCTTTGGAGGAAATGACAAAAGCAGAGGTGGTAGAACGAATCAAAGAGGCCGGTATTGTGGGAATGGGCGGAGCCGGATTTCCGACCTTCATTAAAATGTCTCCTAAGGAGCCGGAAAAAATAGAATATGTAATAGCCAATTGTGCGGAATGCGAGCCTTACCTTACCTCTGATTATCGCCGGATGTTAGAAGAGCCGGAGAAGTTGGTGGGTGGCTTGAAGGTACTGCTAAGCTTATTTGATAATGCCAGAGGAATTCTGGCGATCGAAGATAATAAGCAGGATTGTATTGATTTGTTAAAAGAATTGACCAAAGATGAGCCCAGAATCAGCGTTAAGGCCTTAAAGACTAAATATCCGCAAGGTGCGGAACGACAGTTAATCTATGCCACTACCGGCAGAATGATTGATTCCACGATGTTGCCGGCCGATGTGGGATGTATTGTCAGCAATGTGGATACTATCATAACTGTAAACAGAGCAATTACAAAGGGAAAACCGATGATGTACCGGGTGGTAACAGTAACCGGAGATGCCATTGCCAATCCCCGTAATTTTATTGTCAGGATTGGTACCAGTTACAGTCAGTTAGTGGAAGAAGCGGGTGGCTTTAAAGAGAAGCCTGTAAAAATTATTTCCGGCGGTCCGATGATGGGTTTTGCCCTGTTTGATACCAACATCCCGATTACCAAGACTGCATCGGCATTGCTGTGTTTGACCAAAGATGAAGTTTCCATGATGGAACCCAGTGTCTGCATTAATTGCGGAAAGTGTGTGGAAGTATGTCCCGGCCGGGTTTTGCCCAGAAAATTAGCCGACTATGCCGAACAGGGTAATGAAGAAGCTTTCTTAAAATATAACGGAATGGAATGTTGTGAATGCGGCTGCTGCAGCTTTGTGTGTCCTGCTAAACGGCATTTGACCCAATCGATAAAATCAATGCGCAAGATACAGCTTGCCAAGAAGAAAAAGTAGGAGGAATGAAAATGAGTGATTTGATGAAGGTATCATCCAATCCCCATATCCGGTCCAGAGTCGGGACAAATAATATTATGCTGGCAGTTATCATAGCCCTTCTTCCGGCGGCAGGATTCGGTATTTATAATTTTGGTTCCAATGCATTGCTTATAATACTGATTACAGTAGCAACTACGGTAACTACCGAGTTTGCATTTGAAAAGTTTATGAAGAAACCGGTAACCATTGGCGACTATTCAGCTGTGGTGACGGGTCTGTTGCTGGCTCTTAATCTGCCGTCCACAGCACCCTGGTGGATTGCGGTAATCGGCGGTGTGTTTGCCATTTTAGTTGTAAAAATGCTATTTGGCGGTTTGGGGCAGAACTTTATGAATCCGGCGCTGGCCGCCAGATGCTTTCTGCTGATTGCCTATACGCCGATCATGTGTAATTTTGAAACCGATGTATTTACCGGAGCAACCCCGCTTGCCTTGATGAAAAGCGGAGAAAATGTAGATATTATAGATATGATTATAGGCAGGACAGCCGGAACCATCGGTGAGACATCCATGATCGCCATTGTGCTGGGGGCCTGTATCTTGATTCTTTTGGGAGTAATCGATCTGCGGATTCCGGGAACCTATATTGTATCTTTTGCGGTCTTTATATGGTTGTTTAGCGGTCAGCACAGTGTAACTTTTGTGACGGCTCATCTGGCTGGCGGCGGACTGATGTTAGGAGCTTTTTTCATGGCTACCGACTATGTAACCCGTCCGATTACCAGGAAAGGGCAATACATATATGGACTGCTGTTAGGATTTCTGACAGCTATATTCCGTGTGTTCGGACCTTCGGCAGAGGGAGTATCTTATGCCATTATAATCGGGAATTTGCTGGTACCGCTTATTGAGAAATTTACGGTTCCCAAAGCCTTTGGAGCAGGAGGTAAAGCATGAAAAGTATGATGAAAGATGCGGCGATTCTTGTAGTAATAACAGTAATTGCCGGATTGCTTTTAGGCGGTGTGTATCAGATTACCCAAAATCCCATTGCAATGGCCGAGGAAAAAGCTACGAAAGAGGCTTATAATCAAGTATTTGCGCAGGCTTCGGAATTTGAGATGATAGAGAATAAAGATATGAGCACATCTTTGACCTGGGCTGAAGAAGGCTACGCCGGAGTACAGATTGATGCAGTATTACGTGCCCTGGATAAAGACGGAAGTAAATTGGGATATGTACTTAAATTAACCAGTCATGAAGGATATGGCGGTGATATTACTTTTACCATGGGTATCGGTAATGATGGAAGCATAAACGGTATTTCGATTTTGAAAATATCAGAGACAGCAGGTTTGGGAATGAAAGCTGAATCAGTATTGGTTCCGCAATTTGCAGATAAAAAAGTAGAAAAGTTCAGTTTGACTAAAGGCGGGGCTATGGCGGAAGCACAAATTGATGCCATCAGCGGAGCGACCATTACCTCCAATGCTTTTGTTACTGCCGCTAATGCCGGACTGTATTTTTTTAAGACAGAATTAGGAGGTGACAAAGATGAATCCTAAAGAAAACAGTGTAACGGAACGATTGATCAACGGCCTGATTAAGGAAAATCCAACCTTTGTCCTGATGTTGGGAATGTGTCCCACCTTAGCCGTAACCACTTCGGCAGTGAATGGTATTGGGATGGGGTTGACCACCATGGTGGTACTGGCCTTAAGTAATATGCTGATCTCCATGCTGCGGAATATTATTCCCGACAAAGTGAGAATTCCGGCATATATTGTCATTATTGCAACCTTTGTGACGGTAGTGGAACTTTTACTGAAAGCCTATATTCCTTTTCTTTATGATGCCTTGGGATTATATATTCCGTTAATCGTAGTAAATTGTATTATTTTGGGCCGGGCGGAAGCTTATGCTTCCAAGTATAAAGTAGTGCTGTCGATATTTGACGGAGTTGGTATGGGTCTTGGTTTTACCGTTGCCCTGACCATGATCGGAGCAATCAGAGAGGTTTTGGGAGCCGGAGAATTGTTTGGGTTTTCGGTCCTGCCGGCCAGTTATGTACCTTGTAGTATTTTTGTTTTGGCACCGGGCGCTTTTTTTGTTCTGGCATGCCTTACGGCTATTCAGAATAAGGTGAAAATCAATGGTGAAAAAAAAGGAAAAGATATGTCGAAGATTCAGTCCGGATGCAGTACTGATTGTATGAATTGCAGTGATTCGGGATGCAGCCGCCGGTTGTTTGACTTTAAGGAAGAAAAACAGGAACAGGAGGTAAAGATTGATGATTAAGGAATTACTGATAATTATGATAGCTTCCTCCCTGGTAAATAATGTGGTATTAAGTCAGTTTTTGGGATTATGCCCCTTTTTAGGAGTGTCGAAAAAGACTGAAACGGCTGCCGGCATGGGTGCTGCGGTTATTTTCGTAATCACTCTGGCCTCGGCAGTGACCGGAGCCATCTACAATTATATCTTAGTGCCTCTTGATGTGACCTATTTACAGACCATCGTATTTATCCTGGTAATTGCGGCACTGGTACAGTTTGTGGAGATGTTCTTAAAGAAATATATGGTTGGTCTTTATAACGCCCTGGGTGTTTATTTACCGCTGATTACCACCAACTGTGCAGTGCTTGGTGTGGCATTGGTAAATGTCCAGAAAAATTATGGTATGGTAGCCGGTATTGTAAATGGATTTGCCACCGCTGCCGGTTTTGCTGTTTCGATTATTATTTTGGCCGGGATTCGGGAAAAAATGGAGTTTAATGATATTCCGGAGTCCTTTAAAGGAATGCCCATAGTCTTGATTACCGCAGGTTTGATGGCGATTGCTTTCTGTGGTTTTTCAGGACTGTTATAGGAGGTAAAGCAGATGAATATGACAGGTGTGTTGACAGCAATAGTGATCATCGGCGGAATTGGTTTATTTATCGGTTTGTTTTTGGGGATTGCCGCCCTTATTTTTCGGGTTGAGGTAGATGAAAAGGAAGAAGCGGTATTAGGAGCATTGCCGGGAAATAACTGCGGCGGATGCGGATTTCCGGGTTGTTCCGGTTTGGCACAGGCAATTGCAAAAGGAGAAGCGGCAGTAAACGCCTGCCCTGTAGGCGGCGAAAAGGTTGGAAAGATCATTGCCGAAATTATGGGAGTGGAAGCCGGAGAAAGCATCAGGCAGCCGGCTTTTGTGAAGTGCCAGGGCGATTGCGAGAAAGCCTGTTTGGATTATGAATACTGCGGAGCCATGGATTGTGCCATTCAGGCTTTTGTCCCGGGTGGCGGTGCAAAATCCTGCAATTACGGGTGTTTTGGCTATGGAAATTGTGTGAAGGTATGTCAGTTTGATGCCATTCATATTGAAAACGGTATTGCGGTAGTGGATAAAGAAAAATGTAAGGCCTGTAGCCAATGTATTACGGCCTGCCCTAAAAAGCTGATTACATTGGTGCCTTATGAAGCCAGTCATATTGTTGGTTGTAGCTCTCATGATAAAGGGCCGGTTACCACCAAAGCCTGTTCCGTCGGTTGTATCGGCTGCGGACTTTGTAAAAAGAATTGTCCGGCGGATGCCATTACTCTGGAAGAGTTTTGCGCCGTGATCGATCAGGAGAAATGTACGGGTTGCGGTACCTGTAAAGAAAAATGTCCGAAAGGCTCGATTATCGGCTCATTGTGATGTATAGTGCTGTTGTCCGTCTTTCGTAATAAATATGGCAGAGACATCGGGAAGGCTTTCAATCAATTGCCTTCCCTTTTCCAACCCCAAAACGAAGCAAAGGGTAGAGAGGGCATCACCATCTACAGAATCAGGCGAAATGATAGTAACAGCCATAAGATCATTGTCAACCGGATAGCCGGTGTCAGTATCTAAAATGTGATGATACAGGACATCATCTTTGATAAAATAACGTTCATAATTGCCGGAAGAGACGGCCGAGCAATCGGTTAACGGCAAGGTGTAAGCAGCAGTGCCCACCGGTGCAAAGGGGTCCTGGATACCCACGGTATAAGCAGATCCGTCCGGTTTAGAGCCGATGACTACAACATTTCCCCCCAGATTAATCATGGCACTGGTTACACCGTTAGCCACAAGATATTCTTTAAAACGGTCGGCAATATAACCTTTGGCAATAAAACCAAAATCAATCTGTGCAAGTGGATCGGTAAGGGTAACAGTTTGATTATCAGTATTTATTGAAACATTTTGATAGTTTATGTGCGTGATAGCCTCTAACAGGGCAGCGGAAGAAGGAATTGATGAATCAGATTTCTCACTGAAATCCCATAAGCTGCTGAGGCTGCCTACTGTCGGATCTACAGCCCCGTGAGAAAGTTCGGCATAATCCAGTGCTTTTTGCAAAAGAGCAATTGTTTCCTCAGATACCTTGACTGGCGCACCATTACTGTGATTGAGACGATAAACATCACTGCCTTCCACGGTTTTGCTGAACAGTCCCTCATATTTTTCAGCCAACAGGAAACACTGGTCTAAAAGAGGGGCCTGAGCTGAATCGTAAAGGGTTATGGTGATAACGGTATTGAAATAAAATCCGGTTTTGGAGATGGGAGTTGTTTTAGAGGCGCAGCCTGAAGAAAAAAGAACAAGAAGGATGCATAAAATAATGATTTTATATTTCATGTTTAATACCATGCGCCTTTCTGAGTTCGAAGAATTAAAGAAACTTCTCACACTTTTAAAACATACTATCACAATTTGAGGAATTATGCTATCATTAAAAAATCAAGACAAAGGATGGAGAATTTCTATGCGAATGCCGGGTGAACGGGAAGAAAAAACAGGCGGAATACCGCTGATCTATAAAGTCGCAGGTATGTCATTATTTATTTTAATTGTTTTAGCCGTGGTAATTACCAATAGTGAAAATTCAGGAAGCAGGAAAAGTAGTAATGGCAGTAATAACAGCGGGATGAGCTTTGGCAATAATGCGGAAACACCTGAGCCGGTAAGTACACCGGAAGCTGAAGTGAGTGAAATGAGAGAAGGGTTTACCACTGAAAATGCCTATATTGAAAAATTATATAAAGAACACAAGCTTCGGGTAGATGATCTGGATTTCTGGAATATGTATCCTCAGGAAGAAGGGAACTTCTCTTCCGGTCAGAATGTGGAACCGGAAAAACCGGTGGAGACACCAACACCTACCCCGAAAGAGGTTGACCCTTCCGAAGATGGCAAACATACCCTGGTGACCAGAACGGATGGAACCAGTGACTGGGTTCAGATTAATCCCTACATTACCAAAAATGAGTATGATCCGATGAAATTGATTCTCAAAAAGGATCGGATGGGATATTATGAAGGCCAAAAGCTGACCTCTTTTTTTGGTATAGACATTTCCAAATATAACGGAAAGGTAGATTTTGCAAAACTAAAAGAAGACAATGTGGATTTTGTGATGATCCGTCTGGGAGCAAGAGGGTATGGCAGCGGACAGATTCTTTTGGACGAAAATTTTGAGGCTAATATCATGGGTGCTAATGAAGCAGGAATCGATGTGGGAGTTTACTTTTTTTCACAGGCCATAACAGTGGAGGAAGCCGCCGAGGAGGCCGCCTTTGTGGTACAGAATCTGGTGAATCGTAAGGTGGCATATCCGATTGTTTTTGATATGGAATACATTAATAATGACACTGCCAGAATAGACAGCCTGAAGAAAGATGCCAAAACAGCGATTGCCAATACTTTTCTGACAAATATTCAGACGGCCGGGTACACCCCGATGCTGTATGGAACCAAGGAATGGCTGATTGAGCAGATTGATTTGACGCAGTTAATGGGATATGATATCTGGCTGTCGCAGCAAAGCGATTTACCGGACTACCCCTATAAATATCAAATGTGGCAATACTCCCTGAAAGGAGGGGTTGCCGGAATTGAGGGTGATGTGGATATGAATATCAGCTTTGTGGATTACGGAGCTAAATATTAAGGAACATAGTGCCTGATTTTGGGCGAAATAGTAACGCGTGAATAGATGTCGGCGTAAACCAAAGGAGAGAGTCCTTCCAGATAGTTGGGGACGAAATTTTTGGATACGCCGGCTTTTTTCAGGATATCAATAGCCTTATTATAGGCGATTGCAGCCTCGGTTTCGGTAGGATAAGTTCCGACGGTATAATTTCCCACAATATGAATTTTGACACGAAAGAGAATTTTCCCATTTTTATTGAACTGCTGAACGCCGTTGTAACGATTTAATATTTCAATATTCTCATAGCGATAATCATAAATATCATCATTTACAAATCGGTAATCACGATTGACAACCCCATAATTTTTAATTCCGTAGCGGTTTAAGATATTGACCTGCATACCGTAGTCGGCAACAAAAAAATGTCCGCCCCGTTTCATGATGGTACGGGTGGAATAATAGAATAAATCATCAATATCAAATTTTAAAATAATGGCAGGAGATAAATAGTATTCAAAGTATTTTTGCCGGATATAAATCGGTGTTGCAAAATATATGTTATTATCACGAAAATTAACCAAGGTAATCCATTTGTCAAGGGGCAAAATCCGGTGCGGTGAATGATCCTTGATGGTTAACCGGGAGTCCTTGATCAATGCACCGGCTTCCAGGTAAGCTGCATGGGCTTTTATCATGGTGTCATAGCTTCCCAGACTGATATGTTTACGTTTGTATGTTAGGGAAGAACGGTAGTAAATGCTTTTGTCTTTTTTTTGTTGGGGATAAACACCGGGAAGTCTCTTTTCCATACATACCTCTGCGTTAATACAAATTAGATATAGTATACCATTTTATAAAAAAGAATACAAATATGAGATTATTTTCCGCAAAATGAAAGTTTTAGAAATATTTTTGCCAGTTGCTGTATAAAATATTAAAGAAGTGTTACGCAAATGTGACAACTTTAAGTACAAGGCAAAATGACTTGTGGAAAGAAGGAATGGTAATGTATAAACGAATATCAGTACAGATTCTATTATGTAACATGATTATTATGGTATGCTGGTTCAGCGTCAAGACCCTGCAGGTTAACAGGGTAGCATCGACACCGGCGTTTCGGCTGCAATTTGTTCAAACACAAGCAGATAATGCGGTAGATGCTATCAGCAGGGACAGCTTTTTCGGTATGCTGAAAAGTGCTTCCTCGGGACAACGGGTTGTGGAATATAATGTTCTGGAGCAGACAAGCATGGAATTACCCAAAGAGGAGTATGAAGTTCTTGTAAGAATTGTTGAAGCAGAAGCCGGAAACCAGGATGAAAAAGGCCGGATGCTGGTAGCGGGGGTGGTTTTAAATCGGGTGAAAAGCGACAAGTTTCCCGATACTGTGAAAGCTGTTGTTTTTCAAGCGCAAAATGGGACGTGCCAGTTTTCGCCGGTGGCCAATGGCCGTTATTATTCGGTTAAGATCAGTGACGAGACGATTGAAGCAGTGGATAAAGTATTGGCCGGGGAGGACGTTACGGAAGGTGCCCTGTACTTTGCGGCCAGAAAATATGCCAATCCGGAGAAGATGAAATGGTTCGACAATCATCTTACCAAGCTGTTCTCTTATGGTGGTCATGAATTTTTTTATTAATTGATTTTAATTGCGGATAGGAAAAGGATGTGCTATAATTATCTACTATAATTATACAAAAATGTTTTAGGAGTCAAGAAGATGATGAAAATCCATTTTAACAGCACAAGAAGTACGGGACATCCGGTTACTTCATCACAAGCCATACTAAAAGGGTTGTCCGATGATGGCGGGTTATTTGTGCCGGATCAAATTCCGGCGTTAGATAAAAGCTTAGAAGAGTTAGCTCAAATGACCTATCAGGAAGTGGCTTATGAGGTAATGAAATTATATTTTGATGATTTCACAGAGGACGAGCTGAAAAGCTGTATTGTGAAAGCTTATGATAATAAGTTTGATACCGAAGAGATTGCACCCATGGCGGAAGCCGGTGGTGCTTACTATTTAGAACTATTTCATGGTGCGACCATTGCTTTTAAAGATATGGCGCTGTCGATTCTGCCCCATTTACTGACGACTTCCGCAAAGAAAAATCAGGTAAAGGGTGAAATCGTTATTTTGACAGCAACCTCAGGCGATACCGGCAAAGCGGCCTTGTCAGGGTTTGCCGATGTGGAAGGAACCCGGATTGTGGTATTTTATCCGAAAAACGGAGTAAGCCCGATCCAGGAGAAACAAATGCTTACCCAAAAAGGAGATAATACATATGTAGTGGGCATCCATGGTAATTTTGATGATGCGCAAACCGGTGTGAAGAATATTTTTGGCGATAAGGAGCTTGCCTCCCGCATGGAAAGTAAGGGTTTTCAGTTTTCTTCGGCCAATTCCATTAATATCGGCCGTCTGGTGCCCCAAATTGTATATTACGTATATGCTTATGTTAAACTTCTGGCGGAAGAACGGATCCAAAGCGGAGATTTGATAAATGTGGTGGTACCCACCGGTAATTTCGGTAATATTTTGGCAGCTTTTTATGCCAAACAGATGGGACTGCCCATTGATAAACTGATTTGTGCATCTAATGACAATAAAGTGCTGTATGATTTTTTTGAAACCGGTGCATATGATCGTAAGAGAGAATTTATTTTAACTTCATCTCCTTCTATGGATATTCTGATTTCCAGTAATCTGGAACGCTTGATTTATTATTTGGCCGGCAACGATGCGGAACAGAATAAAGCCTTTATGAAGGCTCTGAATCAAGAAGGAAACTATCATATTACGGAAGAGATGAAGCAGGGACTGAAAGATTTCTATGGTAATTATGCTACCGAAGCAGAAACAGCAGCAGCTATCAAAGAATTATATGAACAGACGGGATATGTCATTGATACCCATACGGCAGTTGCATCCTGTGTTTATGAAAAATATAAGAAGCATACTAAGGACGATAAACCGGCGGTAATTGTATCCACAGCCAGTCCTTATAAATTCGGCAGAAGTGTGGTAGAGGCCATTGATTCTTCCGTAAATGACAAGGATGATTTTCAACTGGTTGATTATTTGTCGGAGCTTTCGCAGGTAACAGTGCCGGCAGCGATTGATGAAATAAGAACCGCACCGATTCTTCACACCAAAGAATGTGAAGTGGCAGATATGAAACAGGTAGTATTGGATTTTCTTGGGATTTAAAGAGTAACTCAGCCAGCGGGATAAACGGGGGGGACCCATGAAACATATTTTAATGATTGACGACGTGACCACCAACTTGAAATGTGCTACGGAGGTTTTGAAAAAGAAGTATAAATTATCCACAGCCAAATCAGGGGTAAAAGCATTGGAGTTTTTGGAACATACCAAACCGGACATGATTTTACTGGATATCAATATGCCGGACATGGACGGATATGAACTGCTGGAGATAATGAAGAAAGATGATGAGTATAAAGATATTCCGATTATTTTTCTGACAGCGGAAAGTGACATGGAGAGTGAAGCCAAGGGACTTGAAATGGGTGCAATGGATTATATCCGCAAGCCTTTTGATCCTGATATCTTACTGAGCAGAATTGCCAAGGCCATGGAAATGGATGAAACCAAGAAAAAGCTGGAGATCATTGCCAATAAAGATAGCCTGACAACCTTATGGAACCGCCGCTACATGGAAGAATATGTGGAAAAGAATCATATGGACGGAAGAGGTGTTTTTATGCTTCTGGACATGGATAACTTTAAACTTGTCAATGATAATTTCGGACATCTAATGGGTGATAATGTTTTAGTAGCATTTGCCAAAACATTGCGGGAATGTGCCGGAACGGACAACAGTGTCTGCCGGATCGGCGGAGATGAGTTTGTAGTTTTTTTGAAAAACAATTATACCGAAACAAAGATAAGAGAAATTGCCAGAAACCTAATCGCTACTATTGAATTTGAAATTAACAGAATATTAGATTTTGATGAAGAATCCAAAATCTCGGTATCCATTGGTATTGCAATGAAACCGGAGGATGGAAAAGATTTCCGGACCCTTTATAATAATGCGGATAAAGCCTTGTATTTTGTAAAGCAAAACGGAAAAAGAGGATATCATTTTTTCCATGAATCCACTAACAGCATTCAGGATATTAACAGTGAAAATAATTTAATTGATTTGATGCATTTGCAAATGCTGATTCAGGAAAGCGACAGTAGCAATGGAGCTTATCGGGTAGAGTATGGCGGGTTTAAGAGAATATATCGTTTTGTGGCCCGGTGTGTGGAACGATCCAAGCAGGACGTACAAATTGTGTTGTTCAGCGTTTCGGACGGTCAAAACGACGAAGAGTCGGAAATGAGACTGGAAGAAACCATGCTGGAGTTAGAAGAAGCGATAACGGCTTCGTTAAGGCGTGGGGATGTGGCAACCAAGTTCAGTGCCACTCAGTATGTTGCGATATTAATGGATGCCAGCCTGGAAAACGGTAAAAGAGTAATCGAGCGTATTTTGAGTAAGTATCAGAAAAAGAAAAGTAATCCGGACTACATAGTTACTTATGATATTCAATCAGTAAATAAGCTCCCCTAAATGGGGAGCTTATGTTTTGCTAGGTACGGTCAGTCATATTAATATAAGGCTTTTCGGGACAGATGGGCTTATAAGCCGGACGGATAATCTTGCCGTTATTAGTAAGTTCTTCCATACGGTGAGCACACCAGCCGCTAATCCGGGCAATCGCAAAAATCGGAGTATAAAGTTCCATCGGAAGTCCCAGCATGTGATAAGCAAAACCGGAGTAAAAATCGACATTGGAGCTGACACCTTTGTACATCTGTCGTTCTTCGGCAATCACTTTAGGACCTAAACGTTCCACCAGAGAATATAAATCAAATTCGCTTCTCAACCCTTTTTCTTCAGAAAGAGTTCCCACGAAAGAACGGAAAATTTCGGCACGAGGGTCGGATTTGGAATAAATTGCATGGCCGACACCGTAAATCAAACCGGAATGATCAAAAGCATCTTTATGTAAAAGCCGGCGCAGGTAAGCAGTGATTTCCTCTTCATCCTTCCAGTCACCAACCTCTTTCTTCAGTTCTTCAAACATCTGAACCACTTTGATGTTAGCGCCGCCGTGTCTGGGACCTTTCAAAGAACCGATTGCCGCTGCAATAACCGAGTAAGTATCGGTTAAAGAGGAGGTTACCACATGGGTGGTAAAGGAAGAGTTGTTACCGCCGCCGTGTTCCATATGAAGAACCAGTGCAATATCAAGAAGCTTAGCCTCCAAAGGGGTATAAGAGCTGTCAGGACGCAGGATGTGAAGAATATTCTCAGCGGTGGACAGTTCCGGGCGGGGTTGGTGAATAAATAAACTTTTACCGTCATGATAATGACAGTAGGCCTGATAACCGTAAATCGAAAGCAGGGGAAATAAACTGATCAATTGCAGGCTTTGACGAAGAACGTTGGTTAACGAAGTGTCATCAGCCCGGTCATCGTATGAATACAAGGTCAGGACACTGCGGGCCAGGGTATTCATCATATCACTGCTGGGTGCCTTCATAATGATATCCCGGACGAAGCTGGTGGGCAGACTGCGGTAACCGGCAAGTATCTCACGAAAGTCAGCAAGCTCTTTTGCATCAGGTAATTTATCAAATAACAAAAGATAGGTGATTTCTTCAAAGCCGAAGCGGTTCTCTTTGGAAAAACCGTTGACCAGATCCTCCACATCATAGCCACGGTAAAAAAGCTTTCCGTCAGCAGGTACGGATTCTCCGTTTACAGTAGCGGTAGCACGAACGTCCGAAATGTTAGTAAGACCGGCAAGGACTCCTTTGCCGTTAATATCACGTAATCCTCTTTTTACATCATATTTGGTAAAAAGATCGGGGTCGATTAAGTTGGCCTGTTCGCTCAACTTGGTAAGACGAACAATTTCGGGGGTAACCCGAGAAAACATATTTTGATCCATTATTGTACACTCCCTTCTTATAATGTCAAAAAAGTATTATAATAATAACACAATTTTTACTCAACAGACAAGTAGATATAAAAAAAAATAAATAATTAACAATTTGTTTATATTTTATTCTTATACTGGATTTTTATCAAAAACCATACTAGAATAGAAAATAAAAGCCTGAAAGGGGCATGAAAATAAGATGAACACTGAAAAAATAAATCTGCTGCGGCAGGAGATGATAAAAGAAGGAATCCATGCATATTTGGTCCCCACCAATGACTTCCATGGTTCGGAGTATGTTTGCGAGGCTTTTAAAGCAAGAGAATATTTATCGGGATTTACCGGCTCGGCTGGTACTTTGGTGGTAACAATGGAGGAAGCCGGTCTGTGGACCGATGGCCGGTACTTTATCCAGGCAGAGCGGGAGTTAAAGGGGAGCGGTATCCGGCTTTTCCGAATGCAGACGGAAGGGGTTCCCACCATAAAGGAATACTTGCAGCAGGAAATGAAATCAGGACAGACCCTGGCTTTTGACGGAAGATGTATCAGTGCAAAAATGGGTGAACAGTATGAAAGGGAATTACAAAAGCAAAATGTTGCGATTAAGTATGATCAGGATTTGATCGGGAGGATATGGACAAACCGTCCGGACTTACCCTGTCAGTCGATTTGGAGCCTGCCTCTTGAATGGAGCGGAAAATCCTGTCTTGATAAAGTGGAAGAAGTCCGATCCGTACTTAAGGAAGAAGACGCAGAAGCTTTATTGCTGACCAAGCTGGATGATCTGATGTGGCTGTTTAATATCAGAGGCGGTGATATTCCCTGTAATCCGGTGGCACTGTCCTATGGATACATTGACCAGGAGCAGGCACTTCTTTTTGTTCAGGAGAAAGCCCTGACCGAAGCCTGCCGTAATGATTTATTGAAGGAGCAGGTGACTATTTGTGAGTATGAAAAAATTTACCGGTGGCTGCAAAATCTGAAGGATAAAAAAGTTCTGATAGATAGCGACAAATGTAATTATTCTTTATACAAGTTGATTGAGCGGAAGAATCTGCCGGTTATCAAAGAAAATCCTACGGAATCTTTAAAAGCAGTTAAAAACCCTGTGGAACTTAAGCAGATAAGGGAATGCTATCGTCAGGACAGCGCAGCGGTAATCCGGTTTATTAAATGGATTAAGGAAAAAACGAAAGAGAATCCCCTTACTGAAATACAGGCGGCCGCATATCTGGATGGATTAAGAGCAAAAATCCCCGGTTTTCTTGAATTATCTTTTGAAACCATATGTGCTTATGGGGAAAATGCCGCCATGATGCACTATGGGGCCAAGGAGGAACAGTGCAGTGCCATTGAGCCGGAAGGACTTTTACTGGTAGACTCCGGCGGACAGTACTGGGGCGGTACCACTGATGTAACCAGAACTATTGTATTAGGGGAAATATGTACGGAAATCAAGAAACAATATACAGCAGTGGTAAAAGGTATGCTGAGCCTTAGTCAGGCGGTGTTCTTACATGGCTGTACCGGCCGAAATCTGGATATTCTGGCCAGGGAGCCGCTGTGGCAGATGAAAATAGATTATAAATGCGGCACCGGACATGGAATCGGTTATATGCTGAATGTCCATGAGGGTCCGCAAAACATTCGCTGGAGCTATAATAAAGATATTGCAGAAACAGTTTTGGTTCCCGGGATGCTTTTGTCAAATGAGCCGGGGGTATATAAAGAGGGCAGCCATGGTATCCGGATAGAAAATATTTTAGCGGTAAAGGATGTAAGCAAGAATGCCGACGGTCAGTTTCTGGGCTTTGAAACACTAACCTGGGTGCCCATTGATACAGACGGAATCGAAGTGGCGGAAATGAATGCCGGTGAGCTGGAACAGTTAAACGAATATCACCGGAAGCTGTATGAAGTAATGAAAGATTATCTTAATGAAGAAGAACAGGAGTGGCTGTCAGATGCAACAAAACCCATCGGTTAATAAGAGAGTCCTTTTTCTGGATATGTTAAGAGGACTTGCCGTGCTGAATATGGTGCTATATCACCTGCTATATGACATGGTGTATATATTTGGGGTTTCTGTCAGCTGGTTCAGTATCAGTAAATGCTTTGTATGGGAACAATGGATATGCTTTACCTTTATCCTGATTGCCGGGGTGTCCTTTCGCTTAAGCCGGAAACCATGGAAAAATGGGTTGAAATTGTTTGGCTGCGGAATGATCTTAACAATTGTGACGGTACTGGTGATACCGGAAGAACTCATTTTATTTGGAATTCTTCATTTCCTGGGGTGCGCGATTTTGATTACGTGGGTATTGTGGCCATTGTTAAAAAAAATCCCGGTGGTGCTTGGGTTTATCGGATCTTTGCTACTATTTATCTTTATCAGACATATAACAGCCGGCTGGATCGGAATTCACGGTTTGTGGGTGTATGGGATGCCGGCCTGGCCATATGAACGGGATTATCTGTTCTGGGCGGGTTTTCCCTCGCCGGCCTTTATGTCATCGGATTATTTTCCCGTGCTGCCCTGGATTTTTCTCTTTCTGACAGGATGTTTTGGCGGTGTTTTGTGGTTCAGACAGAGTGAAAAGGTTAACGCAGTTGGAGAAAACCGGATTTATAAAGCATTGGACCGAAGTTTAGGTACTGTCGGACGGAAAAGTTTATGGATTTACATGCTCCATCAGCCGGTTTTGTATGGTACATTACTGATTTTACAAAAAATGGGTTTGATAAATGGTTGAATAGAAGCCAAAACCATAATATACTGATAACAGATTAAAAAACATAAGGAAAATTCATGGAACAAACAGAATTCAACAGACCAAAAAGAAAAAAGAAAAGAAGAAACGGTACGCTGGTATTAAATATAATCTTGTGTGTAATTGCTTTAGGCGCACTCACCGGATGCTTGCTCTTACTGCTAGATAATCACCGGCTGAAGCAGCAGGATCAGGAGGTGATGGCCCAAGTGGAAGAGCCGGAACCCCTTGTTTTGGAACCGGAGTTAATGGAAAAAACCTACACAGAAGAGGAAGTGCAGGAAATGGTGGTGGCTTTAGCCGAAGAAGCCGCAGGAGAAGCTTCGGAAGAGCTGCTTACACTGATTAAACAGCAGTTGGTTGAAGGGGAGGACTTTTCGGCGATTTTGCGGGCCCTTTATACAAAGGAACTGCTGGTTATTGCCGAAGGGAATTATTATTTCCTGCCGATTTCGGATACTTTGAAAAAGCACAGTTATGAAAAAGATTTATTTATTCTGGATGATAAAGAGATTCTAACTTATCAGGACGAGAGCGGAAATGTACTGTCACGGAAGGGAATTGATGTTTCCCGGTATCAGGACAATATTGACTGGGAAAAAGTAGCCGGAGATGATGTGGAGTTTGCTTTTATCCGGTTGGGAATCAGAGGCTCGTCAGAAGGAACTTTAGTTTTAGATACTACATATGAACAGAATATGGAGGAGGCTGCAGCCAATGGGATTGATATCGGTGTATATTTCTTTACCCAGGCGCTGAATGAAACAGAAGCGGAAGAAGAAGCGGATTTCGTTTTAGAAAACCTTGAGGGTTATGACATTACCTATCCGGTGGTATTGGATGTGGAAGCCATTGAAACCAAAAATCCCCGGACTAAGGATATGACCAAAGAAGAATGGACAAAAGTGACCATTGCTTTTTGCGAACGTATTAAAGCGGCGGGATATACACCGATGATATACGGTAATTTGCGGACTTTTCTATTGATGTTAGATATGGAACAGCTTGAGCAATATGAAAAATGGTTTGCTTTTTTCAGAACGCCGATTTACTTTCCCTATGAGCACAGTGTCTGGCAATATACCAGCAAAGGAAAAGTGGATGGAATCAAAGGGGATGTTGATTTGAATGTCTGCATGAAGGACTTAAAACGAGTGGATCAGAATGAATAATGAATGGGAAAAAATCGGTTATCTGCAGGAAAATTTTAAATTATTTCATTTAAATGATGGTGGTATGCGCAGTTTTGACTGGCACTATCATGATTTTCATAAGGTTCTCTGGCTGGTGTCGGGAAAAGTACATTATCATGTGGAAGGCAAAGAATATGAGCTGAGACCTTACGATATCCTGCTAATCAGAAAAGGTGAAATCCATAAGCCGGAGGTAGACTTTGCAAAGCCTTATGAGCGGTATATTTTATATATCTCGGATCAATACCTGACGGATCGTGTTCGCTGGGGGGAAGACCTTGGCCGTTGCTTTGAAGTTGCCGGGGAGAAGTCTGAGAATCTGGCCAGAATAGGAGCTATGGATGGTGACGCACTGCTGGCGATTCTTAAGCAACTGGAAATGAGTGGGGAAGAAGAGGCGTTTGCAGGGGAGCTGTTTTCAGAGGTATTGTTCCTGCAGTTTATGATTAATTTGAATCGTATTTGCCTGAAAGAAGAAAATGCTGTTTTCGGTGCCAATGCCCGATTTGATAAGAAAATAATTGAAATTGTTCAATACATCAACAATCATTTGGGCGAAGTCCTGACCGTGGACAGTCTGGCGGAGTGTTTTTTTATCAGTAAGTACCATATGATGAGAAAATTTAAAGAAGAAACCGGTTATTCCATCCATCAATATATTTTGGAAAAAAGGATTTTAAAAGCAAAGGATCTGATTATTAACGGCGTTCCGGCCACCAATGCCTGTCTGGAATGCGGCTTTAAGGATTATTCCACCTTTAACCGGGCATTCAAAAGCCGTCTCCGTGCGGCACCCTCGGAGTTAAAAGAAACCTTGTCAAGAAAAAATACTTGACAGGGTTTTTCCTGTATAGTATGATAGCAAAGGTGGCAGTATGAAGAGAAGTTCTAAGGCGTCAAAGAACGCCGCCTAAGAACAGCTAAAACTTCATACGGAAGAATGACATGGTCATTCTTCTGAGTGATTTAGGTGAACAAATAATGGAAAAGATAGTGGAACAGGGTTTGCTGTATGATTTCTACGGGGAACTGCTGACGGAACATCAAAAGAGTGTATATGAAGATTTTGTTTATCATGACCTGTCTTTAAGTGAGATTGCAGCGGAGTATAATATCAGCAGGCAGGGTGTTCATGATCTGATTAAGCGGTGTGATCATACCTTGCAGGATTATGAAGAAAAATTGCATCTGATTACCAAATTTATAAAGATTAAAGAAAAAGTAGAAAGCATTCATAAACTGGCAGAGGAACAGAACCCGGATAAGGAAGCATTGATCCGGCAGATGAAGCAGCTGTCAGATGACATATTAGAGGAATTATAATGGCGTTTGAAAGTTTAACCGACAAACTACAGAATGTATTTAAAAGCTTACGCAGCAAAGGACGGCTTTCCGAAGAGGATGTTAAGCTGGCCCTTAAAGAAGTAAAGATGGCTTTGCTGGAAGCAGACGTTAACTTCAAGGTAGTGAAGCAATTTGTGAAAGCAGTGGAGGAACGGGCAGTTGGCGCCGATGTAATGAACGGCCTGAATCCCGGACAGATGGTCATTAAGATTGTTAACGAAGAAATGGTCAATCTGATGGGTTCCGAAACAACAGAAGTGGAGTATCAGCCGGGGAAAGCCATAACCGTAATCATGATGTGCGGTCTCCAGGGTGCCGGTAAAACCACCACCACCGCAAAGATTGCCGGTAAAGTAAAGTTAAAAGGGAAAAAACCATTGTTAGTTGCCTGTGATATCTATCGTCCGGCGGCTATCAAGCAGTTACAGATAAACGGTGAGAAGCAGGAAGTTGATGTTTTTTCCATGGGAGATAATCATAAGCCCGTGGATATTGCCAAAGCCAGTATCGAACATGCCCGTAAGAACGGACACAACGTGGTTATACTGGATACCGCCGGTCGTCTTCATATTGATGAAGATATGATGGCCGAATTACAGGAAATCAAAGAAAACGTGGATGTGCATCAGACCCTTTTGGTAGTAGATGCCATGACCGGACAGGATGCTGTTAATGTAGCGGTCGAGTTTAATGAGAAAATCGGCATTGACGGGGTGGTTCTTTCCAAGATGGATGGTGACACCAGAGGTGGTGCCGCACTTTCGGTAAAAGCAGTAACCGGTAAACCGATTCTGTTTGTTGGTATGGGTGAGAAATTATCGGATCTGGAGCAGTTTTATCCCGATCGGATGGCTAATCGGATTTTAGGTATGGGCGATGTGCTGACCCTGATTGAAAAGGCCCAGGCTAATATTGATATAGACGAAGATAAAGAGCGCGAAATGGCTGCCCGGATGAAGAAAGGTAAGTTTGACTTTGAAGATTATCTGGAAAGCATGAAACAGATGCGTAATCTGGGAGGATTATCCAGTTTATTGGGGATGATGCCCGGGATGGGTAAACAGATGGGCGATATAGAGTCCATGGTAGATGAAAAGCAGATGGCCCATATGGAAGCAATTGTGTTAAGTATGACCATTGCGGAACGGCGCAATCCCAAACTCTTAAATCCCAGCCGAAAGGCACGGATTGCCAGAGGATCAGGGGTGGATATCAGTGTGGTAAACCGTTTTGTTAAGCAGTTTGAACAATCCCAGAAGATGATGAAGCAGATGCCGGGTCTGATGGGCGGCAAAAAAGGCCGTGGTATGGGAAATATGTTTGGCGGTATGAAATTTCCTTTCTAGGAATTTTATATAAAATTTTAAAATTAATTTCGGAGGTGAAAGAAATGGCAGTTAAAATCAGATTGAAAAGAATGGGACAGAAGAAGGCACCTTTCTATAGAATCATCGTAGCAGATTCAAGATCTCCCAGAGACGGAAGATTTATTGAAGAAATCGGCACATATGATCCTAATACCAATCCCAGTACCTTTAAGGTAAATGAAGAATTAGCTAAGAAATGGTTATCTAACGGTGCACAGCCTACAGAAGTAGTCGGCAAGATTTTCAAGTTGGCAGGCATCGAAAAATAACAACTTGTTGGGTAGACTATTGGAGGTGTAGGTATGAAGGAATTAGTAGAAGTAATTGCAAAAGCACTTGTGGACCATCCGGAAGAGGTAACTGTTACCCAGAAGGAAGAAGGTAAACATATTACCCTGGAACTTCATGTAGCTGCATCCGATATGGGTAAAGTAATCGGAAAACAGGGACGGATTGCCAAAGCTATCCGTTCAGTAATCAAAGCAGCCTCAACCAAAGAAAATAAGAAGGTTGATGTTGAGATAATGTAGGTTGGGGTTGTGGAGCATCACCCTGGAAACTATGACGGTGTCTGACAGAAGGACTATTCCCGCACACACCGAAGTAAAGAACAATTCAGGTAATATATTCGCCGCTGTCAGACTGAAGTCTGCCATCGACGGACATATTATCTGAATTGTTTTTACAACGGTGCATTCTGGGAATTATCCTTTTGTCAGATACCGGTTCAAGGGTGTTGAGGGTGATGTTGGCAAGGCTATCCAACAATACATAATCAGAACATCAACGAAGCGGAGCGAGTTGTTGGCTGATTATGTATTGAAGAGGGGACTGATAAAAGATTAGGGAAGAAAGGTGAGGGTGTTGAGATGGAAGAGAGGTTGCAGGTGGGGATTATATCGTCTACGCATGGGGTGAAGGGCGAGGTTAAGGTGTTTCCTACGACGGATGATGTGAAAAGGTTTAAGGGATTAAAAAATGTGATGTTGGATACGGGGAAAGATATGGTGGAGTTGGAGATTGAGGGGGTTAAGTTTTTTAAGCAGTTTGCGATTTTGAAGTTTAAGGGGATAGATAGTTTGAATGATGTGGAGAAGTATAAGGGGAAAAGTTTGTGGGTGAATAGAGAAAATGCGGTGAAATTGCGCAAGGATGAGTATTTTGTTGTTGATTTGATTGGGATTGCCGTAATGGATGAGAAGGGCAAAGTACTGGGCACTTTGACAGATGTGATTGAGACGGGGGCCAATGATGTGTATGTAGTGGATATGGGAGATGGGAAGGAAGTGTTGCTTCCGGCAATTAAAGAATGTATTTTGGAAGTGAGTGTAGAGAACAGGAAAATGACAGTTCATATGATGGATGGACTTTTGGATTAATAATGAAATAAAGGTACAGGATGGGAAAGGATAGTATATAAATGAATTTTCATATTTTGACTTTATTTCCGGAGATGGTGATGCAGGGGTTGAATACCAGTATTATCGGCAGAGCAATCGGGAATGGATTTATTACGCTGGAAGCGGTGAATATCCGGGATTATACGGAAGATAAACATAAGAAGGTGGATGACTATCCTTATGGCGGTGGGGCTGGGATGCTGATGCAGGCGCAGCCGATTTATGATGCTTTTCAGAACGTGAAGAGTAGGATGCGGGAAGATGCATCGGTGCGGGTGGTATATGTGACACCCCAGGGGAGGACTTTTGATCAGGGGATGGCGAAGGAATTTGCGGCCGGCGAAGAACTGGTGATTTTATGTGGTCATTATGAAGGCGTGGATGAGAGAGTTTTGGAAGAGATTGTTACCGATTATGTGTCGATTGGGGATTATGTGCTTACCGGGGGCGAGCTGCCGGCCATGGTGATGGTGGATGCCATTGCACGGATGGTGCCGGGAGTGCTTAAGAATGTTGAGTCTGGAGAAACAGAGAGCTTTGCGGATAATCTGCTGGAGTATCCGCAGTATTCCAGACCGGAGGTCTGGCGGGATAAGCGGGTGCCGGAAATCTTGTTGTCAGGAGATCATGCTAAGGTAGATAAGTGGCGGTTGGAACAGTCCATTCAGCGGACGAAGGAAAGAAGACCTGATTTGTATCAAAAGTGGGAGGCGGAAAATAATGTGTGAATTTTGTAAAATCGTAAAGGGTGAGATAAAGCCCAGTGTTGTTTATGAAGATGACATGGTAATGGCGCTTTTAGATATTGATCCGATACATGAGGGGCATACATTGCTGATACCGAAGGAACACTATCTGGATGCGGATGATGTACCGGAGGAACTGTTGGGGCATTTAATGAATGTGTCAAGGCAGATTGTCCGGGCAATCAAGAAAACGTATCAGCCACCGGGATACAGCGTAATGCAGAACGGCGGAAAATACAATGATATCGGGCATTATCATATGCACATTTTCCCCCGGTTTGACAGCGACGAATTTGGCTGGTGCTGTAAAGAAAAGCAGTGGGAATACACGCAGGAAATTGCGGATAATATAAAACATAATATTTAATATGTAATAAACAGTATATAACAGTTGACAACAGTGATCAACTGTTATATACTGTTTATTACATAGGAGGAATACCCAATATGAGAATAATTGTTAACAATTCATCTATGCGTCCTATTTATGAGCAGATTGTGGATCAGATAAAAGCCATGGTTTTAGATGGTTCTCTTATGCCGGATACGGCTCTGCCTTCAGTTCGTTCTTTGTCAGCAGATTTGCGGATCAGTGCACTGACCGTAAAGAAAGCTTATGATGCCTTAGAGCAGGAAGGATTCGTTTTAACCGTCCACGGAAAAGGCAGCTTCATAGCTAATATTAATTCGGAATTGGCTATGGAGGAGCGGCAAAAAAAGGTAGAAACCAAATTAGAAGAGGCGATTCGGGAAGGCCGAAGCAGCGGAATGAAAGATGGTGAAATCCGGGATCTTTTTGAAATAATTATGGAGGATATGAAGTGATGCTGAAATTAAAGAACGTACAGAAAAATTATAATGATTTTCAGATGAACTGTTCGTTAGAAGTAAAGCCTGGTTTTGTTACCGGTCTGGTTGGTGCTAACGGCGCCGGGAAAAGCACAACTTTTAAGGCTATTTTTGACTTGATCGATATAGACGGAGGAGAAATAGAGCTGTTTGGCAAGGATTATAAACAGATTACGTTAAAGGAAAAGGAAGATATCAGTGCTGTGCTGGGAGTAAACAGCTTCAGCGGATACCTGACCATAAAGAAAATAATTCCGATCATGAGCAGTATGTATCAGTGTTTTGACAAAAAGAAATTTGTGGAGCAATGTGAATTATTTAAGCTGCCGATGAACAAGCAATTGAAAGAATTTTCCACCGGTATGCGGGCCAGACTGAATCTGCTGATTGCGGTCAGCCATGAAGCAAAACTGCTGATTTTAGATGAACCCACAGCCGGACTTGATGTGATTGCCAGGGAAAAGCTGTTGGATATGCTTCGTGAATATATGAAAACCGAAGGACGGGCAATTTTAATCAGTTCCCACATATCCAGTGATCTGGAAGGTTTTTGTGATGATATCTATATTATTCATAAAGGTGAAATCGTTCTTCATGAAGATACAGATACATTAACGGATGAGTATGGGCTGCTTAAGGTAAGTGATGAGGAGTATCAGACCTTGAACAAGGCTCATATTGAATATGTTAAGAAGGAATCCTTCGGTTATTTGTGCCTGACTGACTGCAAACAATATTATCAGGATAATTATCCTCAGATAGTGGTGGAAAAAAGTGGAATTGATGACTTTATAACAATAATAGAGCAAGGGGGTAAATTATGAAAGGTTTACTGATAAAAGACATAGAGCTGACTTTTATAAATAAACAGATGCTGGTGATACTTTTTATTATCGGAGGAATACTTTTATTGTTTGGCAATGAAGAAAATCGTATTATGGCAATTGCTTATGTTTCTGTTATGTGTGGGGTGATGTCAATCACATCACTAAGCTATGATGAGTACGACCATAGCAATGCTTTTTTACTAACCATGCCGATATCCAGAAAAATATATACTGTTGAAAAGTATATATTTATGTATGGAGCTCTCTTAGTCGGTTGGATTGTATCAGTAGGTGCCGGCCTGGCTGTCAGCTTGTATGCTCAAAATGAAATTGTGTGGGGAGAGTGGTGGGGATCCTGCTTGGGTGTCTTTTTCATGTTAAGTATCGTTCTGGCAATTATGTTTCCGATTTTGCTGAAATTTGGTGCAGATCGTAGCAGAATGGTAATGATGGGATTTTTTGTTGTAATAATTCTTGCGGTAAGTTTTGGAAAAAAGGCAATGGAATTATTGAACATTGATATAGCGAAGATAATAAATATTTCAAATAAATTTATAATGGAAGTTAATATTTTAGTTTTATTAATAACAGCCATAGTAATATTGGGGATTGCAATAGCTATATCTATGGCAGCCAGTATGCGAATTATGAAAAAGAAGCAATTTTAAATAATTTTTTTGGATATCATGAAATTCCCGAAATAATCCTTGCTTTTTCGGATATGCTGTGCTATAGTACTAATGTTGCGAAAAGAGATGGTCCTCTGTTACAGACGTATTAAGAACATCCGATTTAACATACAGGAGGCAGATATGAGCGATATTATCAGAGAAATCGAACAAGAACAGTTAAGACAGGACGTACCTGTATTTAACGTAGGTGATACCGTAAAGGTATATGGTAAGATTAAAGAGGGTAACCGTGAGAGAATCCAGATTTTCGAAGGTACCGTACTGAAGAAACAGGGCGGCGGAAACAGAGAAACCTTTACCGTCAGAAAGCTTTCCGGCGGTGTCGGTGTAGAGCGTACCTGGCCCCTTCATTCCCCTAACGTAGAGCGTGTTGAGGTAGTTAGAAGAGGTAAAGTAAGAAGAGCCAAATTAACCTACTTAAGAGATCGCGTAGGAAAGAAGGCCAAAGTAAAAGAATTGGTAAGATAAGAAACCACAGGGACAATTGTTTAACAGTTGTCCTTTTCTTATGAGATGAATTGTGTTAAAATAATTTGAAACAATCCGAGAATTTACAAAGGACAAGAAAATGGCTAAGAAAAAAGGACTAACCTTTATTCAGAAGAAAAAGAAAATCAGTACGCAGCTGATCAGAGAAATTTTCTCTATGATTTTTTATATATGTGTGACCATATTTTTGGCATTTGTATTGATATATGCGTTGGGGATGCGTACCAGTGTTATCGGAGTATCCATGGAACCGGCTTTATATAATGGACAGGAAGTGCTGATCAATCGTCTTATTTATAAGCTTGCTGCCCCGGATCGCGGAGATGTGGTGGTCTTTTTGCCCAGCGGTAATCAGAATTCACATTACTATCTAAAACGCGTGGTGGGGGTTCCCGGTGAAACAGTCCAGATTATTGACGGATACTTATATATTAACGGTGTAATCGCCGAAGAGGATGAAAGTTACGATAAAATGGAAGATGCAGGCATTGCAAGCAATCCGATAACCTTGAATAGCGATGAATTTTTCGTACTGGGTGATAACCGTAATAATAGCGAGGATAGCCGCTCGGGAAATATCGGAGTGGTACATAGAGATGTAATAGCCGGAAAAGCATGGTTGGAGTTGCCCACAGGTGATAAAAAAATCGGCTTGGTAGAGTAGGAGTTATTATGAATTATCAATGGTATCCCGGGCATATGACGAAAGCAAAACGTCAGATGCAGGAGGACATAAAATTAATAGATCTGGTAATCGAGCTGGTGGATGCCAGAATTCCCTTAAGCAGCCGCAATCCGGATATTGATGAGTTGGGTAAAAATAAAGCCCGGCTGATTCTTTTAAACAAATCGGACCTGGCAGATGCAAAATATAATAAATTATGGGCAGAATATTTTGCAGCTAAGGGTTTTCACGTATTGGAAATCAATTCTAAAAACGGTACCGGTATCAAATCGATTCATGGGATTGTGCAAGAAGCCTGTAAGGAAAAGATTGAACGGGATCGTAAGCGGGGAATCATCAATCGTCCGGTAAGAGCTATGGTAGTTGGAATTCCCAATGTGGGAAAATCTACTTTTATTAATTCCTTTGCCGGAAAAGCATGTACTAAGACCGGCAACAAGCCCGGTGTTACCAAAGGGAAGCAATGGATCCGATTAAATAAAAGCCTGGAGCTGTTAGATACACCCGGAATATTATGGCCGAAATTTGATGATCAGAGCGTTGGTATGCGGTTGGCGATGATTGGTTCCATGAATGATGAAATTCTGGACATTTCTCAGCTTTCGATAGATATTATCCATTTTTTGCGGGCACATTATCCGGGAGCCCTGGAAAAAAGATATGAAATATCTGATTTGGCGGATGATTATGATGCGCTGAACAAGATATGTATCAGCAGACATTGTTATTTACGCGGAGAAGAATTACATCTGGATCGGGCCTCGGGCATCGTGACAGATGATTTCCGAAGCGGTCGGATTGGCCGTATTACTTTGGAATTTCCACAGGAAGAAGGTAGCGAAACAAAATGAAATCGGTTTTGAAAGAAGTATTGTCAACCAGTATTTATATATTAATTGCTCTTTGTATTTCGGTTTTTATTGTGAAGTTTATCGGTGTCAGAACCGAAGTGAACGGTGCTTCTATGAATGATACCTTAATGGATGGTGATAATTTAATTGTTGATAAGATCAGTTATCGTTTTAAGGAACCGCAGCGTTTTGACATCGTTGTATTTCCCTATCGATATGCGGAAAAAACTTTTTACATCAAACGGGTAATCGGGCTTCCGGGGGAAACGGTATATATTGATAAGACGGGAAATATTTTTATTAATGATGAGCTGCTGGAAGAGTCCTATGGCCGGGAAATAATCAAAGACCCGGGGCGGGCATACGAACCGGTTAAGTTAGATAAAGATGAATATTTTGTTATGGGAGATAA
The DNA here is from genome assembly GCA_031556725.1 of Lachnospiraceae bacterium. Taxonomy (GTDB): domain Bacteria; phylum Bacillota; class Clostridia; order Lachnospirales; family Lachnospiraceae; genus UBA935. The sequence goes on from JAVBSL010000002.1 coordinate 47,732, forward strand.
TCGTAATAACAGCTCGGACAGCAGAGACCCGGCGGTGGGAAGTATCAAAAAAAGTGATTTAATCGGTAAGGCCTGGGTTCGGATTTGGCCATTGTCAAAACTGTCAGTTATCAAGCATCAGTAAAAAGGAGTATGATTTAACATGGCGCAAAGTATAAACGAGATAAAAGAGACATTGCAGGCAGCGGATATTCAGATGCTGCCTGCCTTTATAGAACAGTATAAAAGTGATGAGCGGGGCGGTGTTCGGGCATTAGTTTTAAAAGCGGAAAAAAAGATCGCAGCAATGGAACAGGAGATTCTGCGAACAGAACAGTTAAAGCAATATGAGAAGGAATATGCTTCTTTTGGGTATATCTGCGGTATCGACGAAGTGGGAAGGGGACCCTTAGCCGGACCGGTAGTAGCCGGAGCGGTAATCCTGCCTGAGGACAGTCAGATATTATATCTAAATGATTCGAAGCAATTGTCCGAAAATAAGAGAGAAGAGTTATATGAGATTATTATGGAACAGGCTGTTGCCACCGGTATCGGTTATGCTTCGCCGGAGCGGATTGATGAAATCAACATTTTACAGGCCACTTATGAGGCCATGCGGGCTGCTATCGGTCAACTGGCAGTAGCACCGGATGTGTTGCTGAATGATGCTGTTACCATTCCGGGGATTCTCTGTAAACAAGTACCGATTATCAAAGGAGATGCCAAAAGTGTATCCATTGCCGCTGCCAGCATTATTGCCAAAGTAACCAGGGACCGGCTGATGGTGCAGTATGACAGCGTTTTTCCGGAATACGGTTTTGCATCCAATAAAGGATATGGTGCTCAAAGTCATATCGAGGCGATAAGAAGGCTGGGACCCACCCCGATACATAGAAGAAGCTTTATTAAGAATTTTATGGAGGAAACTACTTGAATCTGTCAACTTTGCAGGGGTATCAAAATCAAAGTGCTGCTTCGGCAAAAGCCGGTTCTGCTAATGGAACCGGTACTGTTTCTAATGCATCCGGCCATGTAAATACCGGAAACATCCAGGCCGGACAATCGGTTCAGGGCGAAATCATTTCGGTGAAAGGTAATGATATTGTCCTTTCCTTGGACAATGGCAGTTTACTGAATGCCAAATTGGATCAGGGAATGCAGCTTTCGGTTGGACAAATGATGACTTTCGAAGTAAAGAGCAATACCGGCACAAGGCTTGCGCTCAGTCCTCTTTATGAAAATATGGGGAAGGACCCCAATGCATTGAAAGCCTTAATGGCGGCCGGAATGCCGGCTTCTGACAAGAATTTAAATATGGTTTCGGCCTTGATGAAAGAGGGGCTTCCCGTAGACAAGAACTCCCTATTATCTTTTGGCCGGGAAATGGCGTTAAATCCCACTGCCGACCCGGTAACGCTGGCGCAGATGAATCGGTTGCAAATACCGCTGACACCGGAGAATATTGCCCAATTTGAGGCTTATAAGAATTATGAGCATCAGATCAGTGCCAGTGTATTGGAAATCACCGATGGGCTGACAGATACCTTTACCCAGATGATGAACAGCGGAGATACCGCCGGAGCTGTAGACTTATTTAAACAGGTACTGTCTATTTTTACCGAAGCCGGAACTGCCAAGCCGGAAGTATTGAATCCGGAAGGGGCCGGGGCAGCGGCTATGGCGGCAGAAGGAACCGCTGTTGAGGGAAATATATCTCAAAGTGTAACACCTGGTCAAACTGAAGGGAATATTCAGGCTGCAGCGGTTCCCATAAACGAACAGGCAGCGCAGAGTGTGCTTACTGACCTTTCGGGAATCCTGCTGGAAGAAACCGAGACCAATGTGTTGAACAATACCAATAAAACACCAGCGGGAGAGGTTTTACCGGATGCCCCGCAGAATGCCGCTAAGGCGGTAGAAACGCCGGTATCGCTGGAAATGAACGGGGAGAGCCGGATCCAATTGGCGAGCCTGATGAAGGAGGCTGGTTTTTCAGCGCAATTAACTGACCAAGTAGCAGCCGGAAACCTTACCCAGACGGCGTTGCTACAGGAAATTGCCAAAGAAATCAGCGAGCGGTCGATACCTTTTGATAATGAAAAATTGGCACAGGTCTTTAACAGTAAAGAGTACGGAGATGTATTAAAAAACGAGATCAGCCGGCAATGGCTTTTAAAGCCTGAAGAGGTAGCCGGTGACCGGCAGGTGGAAGAGCTGTACCGGCGGTTAAATGATCAGACAGCCAAGTTGACCCAGGCTCTTTCTCAAGCCGCCAAAGCAGATACCCCCTTAGCCAATACGGTAAATAATCTGTCTAATAATTTGAATTTTGTCAATCAGTTGAATCAAATGTTTACCTATGTACAACTGCCCTTAAAAATGAACGGTGAAAATACTCACGGAGAGCTGTATATATATACCAATAAGAAAAATCTGGCGAAGGAAGACGGCAATGTCAGCGCCCTCCTGCACTTGGATATGGAGCACCTGGGACCGGTGGATGTTTATGTGGCAATGCAGAAACAAAATGTTTCCACCAAATTTTATCTCCAGGATGACAGTACCATTGATTTGATTGCCGATCATATTCACATTTTAAATGAACGGTTAAATAAGCGGGGTTATTCCATGAGCTGTGAATTTATACCTAAGGGGGGAGAAAAGACGCCTATGGAAGAAATGCTTAATGCTAACAAAAATATTTCCGTACTGGCAAGCCAGTCATTTGATGCCAGAGCCTAGTGTGAAAATAAAATTTTCACACGCAAATTTGTGCTTACAGCCCAAAGTTTGCAGGTTGTTGGCAGAATGGAGATTACTATGAAGGATGAACCCAGACAAAAGCCCAAACAGGCCATTGCATTAGCCTATAATCCGGATGAAGATGCTCCTAAAGTCATTGCTTCGGGGAAGGGAATACTTGCTGAGAAAATTATTGAAAAGGCGAAAGAAGCAGCTGTGCCGATTCATAAGGATGATAAATTGGCGGATACCCTTTCGCGTTTGGAAATCGGCGATATGATTCCTCCCGAATTATATGAAGTGGTTGCGGAGATTCTTGTTTTTGTTGATGCCATGGATAAGATCAAAGCGAAAATGTAGTAAAACCAAGGGGAAGGAAAATGAATAAACGAAAAACCGGAACAGAATATGAAGAAAAAACATCCCGGTGGCTGACAGAACAAGGCGTGCAGATATTAGCGAAAAATTATCGGTGTCGTTTTGGTGAGATAGATATTATCGGCAGCCATCAGGGATATCTTGTTTTTATAGAGGTGAAATACCGCAGTGATACAGCCAAGGGACATCCGGCCGAAGCGGTGGGTCTTAACAAACAGCGGACAATCTGCAAGGTGGCGGATTACTACCGGATGTGCAAACGGTATGGTGAAGAACAGCCCATCCGCTATGATGTAATCGGAATATGCGGTGAGAAAATAACATGGTATCAAAATGCTTTTTACCATCAAAGATGAAAGGAAAGGAAGATGAACCAATCTATTTTAAAGCAGAATGAAAAGCAGGGTGTAGAATACCTTACGTTTCCGTTACTGGAAAGCACGGGCGTGGTGAAACATTTATTTTCCACAAGAAAGGGCGGCGTCAGCAAGGGGATTTGGAGCAGTATGAATGTGAGCTTTACCAGAGGTGATGATGAAACCGCTGTGCAGGAAAATTTCCGGCGGATTGCCGCGGTTTTGGATGGTAGTCCGGAAGACTTTGTGTGTACAGATCAAACCCATACCACTAATATCCGGCAGGTGACAGCAGCCGACCGGGGGAAGGGTGTGACCTGCCCAAGAGACTATACCGATGTGGATGGATTGATTACCGATGTGCCGGGATTGATTTTAGCGACCTTTTATGCGGATTGTGTTCCGCTTTATTTTGTTGATGTGAAAAGAAAAGCAATCGGACTGTCACATTCGGGCTGGAAAGGAACGGTTGGAAAGATAGGGGCAAAAACCATTGCGGCCATGAAGGAAGCTTTTGGAACCTGCGCAGAAGATATTTATGCGGCCATCGGACCTTCTATCTGTCAGGACTGCTATGAAGTCAGTGAAGATGTGGCGGAACAGTTTGGAGAGCAGGTGCTGAAGGCCGGGAAGATACCGGGAAAGTATCAATTGGATCTGTGGCAGGCCAATCGTATGATTTTGTTGGAAGCGGGAGTTTTGCCGGAACATTTACAGGTGACAGATTTGTGTACATGCTGTAATCCGGAGTATTTGTTTTCTCATCGGGCCAGCGGCGGAAAAAGAGGAAATTTAGGAGCATTTATGTGTCTTTATGACGAAACTTAAGAAAATATTAAACAATTTCCTATATTTGACTTAAAGATTATGTGCTTAAATGAAAGAAATATGAGAGAGGAAGCAAAATGATGACAAACATTTTAGTATGCGATGATGATAAACAAATCGTAGATGCAATCGAAATATATCTTATGCAGGAAGGTTATCAGGTGGTCAAAGCATATGATGGCGAGGAAGCTATTAAAGCGTTAAAAGAAAATGATATCAAGCTATTAATTATTGATGTGATGATGCCTAAAATGGATGGTATTCATGCAACTTTAAAAATCAGAGAATACAGCAGCATTCCAATCATTATCTTATCGGCCAAATCAGAAGATACGGATAAAATATTAGGCTTGAATATCGGTGCCGACGATTATGTAACCAAACCTTTTAATCCATTGGAATTAGTAGCCAGGGTGAAATCCAATCTAAGGCGTTATACCAGTCTGGGAAATCTGAATACGGAAAATAATGCCTTGTTTATAGCCGGCGGACTATGTATCAATGATGACACTAAGGAAGTTACGGTAGATGGTGAGAGTGTGAAAATGACGCCCATTGAGTATAATATATTATTGTTATTGGTGAAAAATCAGGGGCGGGTATTTTCCATTGACCAAATTTATGAAAGTATCTGGAACGAAGAAGCAATCGGTGTGGATAATACGGTTGCGGTACATATTCGCCACATTCGGGAGAAAATCGAAATTAACCCAAAGGAACCGCGTTATTTGAAGGTGGTCTGGGGGGTAGGATATAAAGTGGAAAAACAGGCATAAGGAGAAATGGATGAAAAAGAAACATAAAACTTTTCGCACCGGAACCAAGGTGTTTTTGCACATCTTACAGCAAGTAGCAATTGTCGCTGGAGCGGCATTGTTACTATATGTTGCATGGGGATCAGTTATGTGGGTAGATGCAGAAGACGGCAGCATCCGGAAGTATCAGCTTCATCAGGATAAACAGGTAACTGTTTATGAAGATTCCAGTTTATTTAACGAGATTCTGGGTGAAAACATTACTGATATTATCTGTTTTGGTGCGATTCGCGGGCAGATGGAAGCGGATGGACAGTTTTACGGGAAAAAGGAAATTGATGTTACAGCTTTTGTAAATCGTTATAACGGAATACCAAGGGAGTACATTACAGCTAAATACTATTTGGAAGATTTACTCAAATGGGCACAGCATGGATTTGATTTTAAAGAAGTATATCTTACAGGAAAAGAAGCAGATGACTTTTTAAGCAGAATGCGCACTGTTACCAGTATTGACATTTCATCAGACCAATATAACGGTGATGCGGCGACTTATTTAAATTCTGATTTTGAGAGTGTTACCAATGTACAAGATGTATCCGGAAATATTTTGCTCTCAGATGATGAGCCCATAAGAGACGATGTGAACGCTACGCTGTTGACTAATCTTTATCAAACAATAGAACATAAAAATATTGAAAAATATGTTTCTTCATGGTCTGAATATTACGACTTGTGTGAAAATATTCAATCCGCATCAAAGGATCTTTTAATTAATTACGATATTTATGAGAAATACGGAATCCGCTTCAATGCAGAGAATACCAACATCCGCTACTGCATCAGGAAGACGGTGGGAGATAAGACGGAAGTATACAGCAATCTGCACCTGAAGGGGAAATCAATACAGGAAATTGAAGATGTTTTTTATGAAAACTGCAGTAAATATATCTACTATAATCCTGCGGATATGGAATTTGTCACCAACACGCTGATTAAAGAAGATACAATCAGATATATTGTGAAAGGATATCAATATGCATATCCGGAAAACACGCAGATTTGGATTGGTGTAGATACCAAATATCCGGTAGCGGATATTTTCAATCAAGGAAGGAATGAATTTACCAAATATGTTCCTTATTATGTTCAATTAGTGGGGGCGGCTATTGCCTGCATTTTATTGTACTTGTTACTTTTACTTGTACTTTCCTGGATGACCGGCAGAGCGGAAGATGAAGAAGGAAACAGATATATTCAATTACGTAGTGAAGATCATATACCAACAGAAATTATGCTGATAATGACAGCATTGGCAATTGGTTGTACAGTTTATTGCCTTGGTGTTTATGGAGGCAGTATATTTAGAAACATATACTATTCAACAGGGTTTATTGCGACAGGCAGTGCCGTGGTATTACTATGCAGTATGATTTTTTCCTATTTTTATTATAGCTTTATCAGAAGAATAAAAGCCAGGCGGATATGGAAGGATAGTCTGATAAGAAAAGCCTGTTTTGCAGCCAGGTGTGTTGCTCTAGATGCCTATGATCATGGTGGAATAATAAAACGGGTTGGATTACCTGTTCTTGGAGTAATCCTGATACATTGCTTTTTGCTTTGTCTGGTGGCTTGGGCATGTAATCAAGCGTTGCCGATAATTATTGTTATCATTTTTATTGCCATCGATATTGTTCTTGGCCTTCTGCTTTACCGAACAGCGAAAGAACGGGAGGCTATTGTAGCGGGAATTAAAAGAATCAAAGAAGGTGATTTAAAACATAAAGTGGATGAAAGAAATCTGCATGGTGATACACTGGTATTGGCTCAGGCCGTAAACAGTATCGGCGATGGCATCCATGATGCAGTGGAAACCAGTATGAAAGATGAACGGATGAAAGCGGATTTGATTACGAACGTATCCCATGATATCAAAACACCTTTGACTTCGATCATTAATTATATTGACCTGATTAAACGTGAGAATGTTACCAATGATAAGGTGAAGGAATATATTGAAGTTTTAGACAGTAAATCACAACGATTAAAACAGCTGACGGACGATCTGGTGGAAGCTTCCAAGATATCCTCCGGAAATGTTTCTCTTCAGTGGGAAAACATTAATCTGGTAGAGTTGGTAAATCAGACAATCGGTGAATTTTCCGAAAAATTTGAGCAGAAGCGTTTAGAAGTGAATGTGAAGACTTCACGGAACAATTTATTGATTAGAGCAGATTCCCGAAGAATATGGAGGGTAATCGAGAATCTGTTCAACAACATTTATAAATATGCGATGGAAGGTACCAGGGTATATATCGATATTCGGGAATTAAAAGGTGAGATTATGCAAGTGGCATTATCCATTAAAAATATCTCCGCTCAACCGTTAAATATCTCTTCCGATGAATTAACCGAACGGTTTATTCGCGGAGATGAGTCCAGAAGTACCGAAGGAAGCGGATTAGGGCTGTCTATTGCTAAGAGTCTTACCGAGGCTCAGAACGGACAGTTTGAAATTATGATGGATGGCGATTTGTTCAAGGTGAGCCTGACTTTCCCGTTGTTATAGAAATCAGGTCATAATGGTCAGGAGCAGTGAGATATTTATCAACCGCTTCCTGGCCGTTTTCTGTTTCAGAAGATACTTTTAATCAACCTGAAGCTGAAATTCTTCACGATTATTATATTTTTCCAGAATCGCATGAATCTTATCGGTGGGTGTGTAGACATTACCCATGGAAGAGTCATGGTTCATAAAATCAATAATGGAGGCCAAAAACTTACTCATATCGGCTTCCACATAATATGGCCGTTCTTTCAGGCCGGGCAGCTGATAGGTAAGGTTCGTGGTAACAATTTTTTCAAAGTAGCATTTTTCATAGGCTTCATCAAATTGAGCAAGTCCATCAGTAAAAAGACCGAAGGTACAGCAGATATAAACACGTTTGGCATTTTTAGACTTTAAGATTCTGGCGGTATCGATCATGCTGCCGCCGGAAGAAATCATATCATCAATAATGATAACATCCTTACCGTCGATATTATCACCCAGAAACTCATGGGCGACAATGGGATTTTTTCCGTTTACAATCGTGGAGTAGTCCCGGCGTTTATAGAACATACCGGTATCCACGCCAAGAACGTTGGCAAAATATACCGCCCGGTCCAGTGCACCCTCGTCGGGACTGATAACGATCAAATGCTCTTTATCCACCAAAAGGTCTTCCTCGGTACGCAGGAGCGAACTGATAAACTGATAAGGGGGTGTAAAATTATCAAATCCGCATAAGGGACTGGAATTTTGCACCCGGGGATCATGAGCATCAAAGGTTATGAAGTTGTTTACGCCCATTTTGGTTAATTCTTCGATGGCATAGGCACAGTCCAAAGATTCCCGGCCGGTCCGCTTGTGCTGACGGCCTTCATAAAGAAAAGGCATAATAACATTGACACGGTGGGCCTTGCCGGTAGCAGCAGCAATTACCCGTTTTAAGTCCTGATAATGATCATCAGGAGATTTGTGATTTGTGTAACCATTCATATTATATGTAATACTGTGATTGCAGACGTCTACCAGAATAAATAAGTCTTTTCCGCGAATGGAATCGTTAACCATAGCTTTCCCTTCACCGCTTCCGAAACGGAAACAATGAGATTCTAAAATAAAGGAATCTTCAGCATATCCGTGGAATGCCGGATCCCTTTTAGCGCGGTGGTCAATGTTTTTTCTGAAGTTTACTAAATAATTATTCACATTGTTCCCTAAGGTTTGGGCTGATTCCATGACAATCAGCTTCAAGGGGGCAACGGGAATAGAGTCTTCCAGTTCATGTAAATTAGGCATAATACTCCAATCTATTTTTATGATGTATTTTTAGTAGTCATCTATATTTTATATCATCATGGGGGTGACGCGTCAAGATTTTTCGTGTAGAATGAAAGATATAATAAATATAGAACAAAAACAGAATAATAAAGGCGGATAAAAATGGAAACCGGACATATAATTAAAAAGATTGTTAAAGACAGTATTGCGGAAGAACTGGAAATCCGAACAGGGGATAAGCTGCTGTCAATTGATGGCGAGGTTTTGGAGGACATTTTTGATTACCAATATATGATTATGAACGAGTATATCGAGCTGCTGATTGAAAAGCCCGATGGGGAACAGTGGCTTTTGGAGATTGACAAAGAAGAAAATGAAGATATCGGACTGGAATTTGAAAACGGACTGATGGACGAGTACCGTTCCTGTCATAATAAATGTATTTTTTGTTTTATCGACCAGATGCCTAAGGGGATGCGTGAAACCTTATATTTTAAAGACGACGATTCAAGGCTTTCTTTTTTACAGGGAAATTATGTGACCCTTACCAATATGTCGGACAAGGATGTGGAACGGATTATCAAATACCGGCTTTCACCCATCAATATTTCCTTTCAGACCACCAATCCGGAACTTCGTTGTAAGATGTTAAATAACCGTTTTGCCGGAGAAGCCCTGCGAAAGGTGGATCGGCTTTATGAAGCAGGGATTACCATGAACGGCCAGATTGTACTTTGTAAGGGGATTAATGACGGTGCCGAACTGGAACGCAGTATTAAGGACTTAACAGCTTATCTGCCATATTTGGAAAGTGTCTCGGTGGTACCGGTGGGACTCTCCAAACACCGGGAAGGCTTATATACTCTGGAGGCTTTTAACAGCCAGGATGCCAAACGGGTACTGACTTTGATCCATAAGTGGCAGAAGGAACTGTATGATAAATGGGACTTGCACTTTATCCATGCCAGTGATGAATGGTATATGCTGGCCGGACAGGAGTTACCGGGTGCCGCCTGTTATGACGGATATCTGCAATTGGAAAATGGGGTGGGAATGATGCGGCTTTTGCTGGATGAGTTTGCTGAGGCATTGCCGGATTTCCCGTTGATGGATATTCATGCGGAGCTTTCCATGGCTACCGGCAAACTGGCCTATCCTTTTATAAAACAGATGACCGAAGAGTTGATGGAGCGGTATGAAGGACTTAAGATATATGTATATCCCATAACCAATGAATTCTTTGGGGAACAGATTACGGTTTCAGGCTTGCTTACCGGACAGGATATCAGGGCACAGCTGGAGGGTCAGAAGTTAGGAAGCCGCCTGCTTTTACCGGTTAATGTGCTGCGGAGTGAAGAAGAGGTATTTCTGGATGATTTTACCGTATCGGAACTGGAAAGGGCTTTACAAGTTCCCATAGATATTGTAAAATCAAGCGGACGCAATTTTATAGAAGCAATACTGAAAGGCACGGTTTACTATGAGTAAAAAAACATCCAAGCCCATCGTCGCAGTGGTAGGCAGACCCAATGTGGGAAAATCCACCCTCTTCAATGCGCTTGCAGGAGAAGATATCTCCATTGTAAAAGATACTCCGGGAATTACCAGGGATCGGATTTATGCCGATGTGACCTGGCTGAATACAGCATTTACCTTAATCGATACAGGCGGGATTGAACCTGAAAGTAAAGATATTATTTTATCACAGATGCGGGAACAGGCCCAAATCGCCATTGATACAGCCGACGTTATTATATTTATGACCGATGTGAAGCAAGGTCTGGTGGATGCCGATGCCAAGGTGGCTGATATGCTTCGCCGTTCCGCCAAACCGGTGGTACTGGTTGTGAATAAAGTAGACAGCTTCGAGAAATATCAGGCCGATGTTTATGAATTTTATAATCTGGGAATCGGCGAACCTCATGCTATTTCAGCAGCCAACCGGCTGAGCATCGGTGATATGCTGGATGAAGTCATTTCTCATTTTACGGTATCCGTAGAAGCCGATGAGGAAGACGAGCGGACCAGGGTAGCCATTGTAGGAAAACCCAATGTTGGTAAATCTTCCATCATAAACCGGCTGATTGGGGAAAACCGGCTGATTGTCTCGGATATTGCCGGAACCACCAGAGATGCCGTTGATACAGACATAAAATATAACGGCAAAGAATATGTGTTCATAGATACCGCCGGTTTACGCCGTAAGAACAAGATTAAGGAAGAACTGGAGCGGTATATGATCGTTCGGACAGTAAGTGCGGTAGAACGTGCTGATATCGTGATTCTGGTAGTAGATGCGGTGGAAGGGATTACCGAGCAGGATGCCAAGATTGCCGGGATCGCCCATGAACGCGGAAAAGCAGTTATCATTGCCGTAAACAAGTGGGATGCGGTAGAAAAGGATAACAGCTCAGTAAAAGAATATACCAAAAAGATCAGAGACGTTCTTTCTTATATGCAATATGCGGAATTGATCTTTATTTCGGCAGTGACCGGCCAACGCTTACCCAAGCTTTATGAGCTGATCGATATAGTCAGCGAAAACCATGCTATGAGGGTGTCCACCGGTGTACTGAACGAAATTATGAGTGAGGCCGTGGCTTTGCAGCAGCCTCCTTCCGATAAAGGAAAGCGCCTGCGCCTTTATTACATCACCCAAGTGGCCGTTAAACCGCCAACCTTTGTTATTTTTGTGAATGACAAAGAACTTATGCATTTTTCTTATACCAGATATATTGAAAATAAAATCAGGGAATCTTTTGGATTTGTGGGAACCCCGCTAAAATTTATTATCAGAGAAAGAAAGGAAAATCAGTAATGGAACGTTTGATTTGTTTAGTGATCGGATATGCCTTCGGCCTGTTTCAGACAGCATATATATACGGAAAGATGCATGGTCTTGATATCAGACAACATGGCAGCGGTAACGCCGGAACCACCAATACGCTTAGAGTTCTGGGAACCAAAGCCGGTTTGATTGTCTTTGCGGGAGACGTGCTGAAGTGTATTTTGGCAATTGTTATCTGCAGCCTGGCTTTTGGTAAGAGCCATCCGGAAATGATCTATCTGTTGAAGATTTATACAGCAGCGGGAGCTATTTTAGGTCACAATTTCCCCTTTTATCTGGGATTTAAAGGAGGGAAAGGAATTGCGGCTACAGCTGGATTGATCCTGTCCTTTCATCCATTGTTTCTTCCGGTAGGTGTGATTTTGTTTTTTGGCACATTTTTCACAACCCACTATGTATCACTGGGTTCTTTGCTGGTATATGTGGGTTTTATGACAGAATTAATCATTTGCGGACAGAACGGGGTTTTTCCGGAGATGTCGCAGGCTCATCTGATAGAGATGTATATTGTGGCCGGCGCCCTTGCCGTAATGGCTTTTTATAAACATCGGGAAAATATTGACCGGTTGCTGAAAGGTGTGGAGCGCAAGACCTACTTAAGCAGTAAAAATAAAGCAAAGCAGGAAGGGGAAAAAGAAAATGCCTAATATCGGAATTATCGGTGCAGGAAGTTGGGGAACAGCCCTTGCACTGTTGTTGTATAACAACGGCAATCGGATTACCGTCTGGTCAGCCCTGGAAAAAGAAATCGAAATGCTTAAAACCAATCGTGAACATAGCGTTTTGCCCGGGGTGAAATTACCGGAGGATATGACCTTTACGCTGGATTTGGAAGAGGCGATAAAAGGGAAAGAGCTGTTGGTTCTGGCAGTTGCTTCTCCTTATGTGAGAAGTACCGCAGAAAAGATGTCTTCCCTGGTAGAGGACGGACAGATTATTATCAATGTCTCCAAAGGTATTGAAGAATCTACTCTGATGACCATGTCACGGATTATTGAAGAAGCAATACCACAGGCACGGGCGGCAGTATTATCCGGCCCTTCACATGCGGAAGAGGTTGGCCGGGGAATTCCCACAACCATTGTGGTGGGATCCAGAGATACGGAAACCGCTAAGTATCTGCAAAATATCTTTATGAATGAAGTGTTTCGCGTCTATATCAGTACAGACGTGCAGGGAATAGAGCTGGGTGCCGCATTAAAAAATGTTGTGGCACTGGCGGCCGGCATTGCCGATGGGCTGGGCTATGGAGATAATACCAAAGCCGCGTTGATTACCAGAGGAATTGCCGAAATTGCCCGGCTGGGAGTGGCTATGGGGTGTAATGCGGAGACTTTTTACGGTCTTACCGGAATCGGTGATCTGATTGTAACCTGTGCTTCCATGCATTCCAGAAACCGTCGGGCAGGAATTCTGATCGGACAGGGGAAGTCCATGAAAGATGCAATGGAAGAAGTGCAAATGGTAGTTGAGGGGGTCTATTCTGCGAAAGCGGGAAAAATTCTGGCAGATAAGTATCAGGTTTCGATGCCGATTATCGAGCAGGTGAACGAGATCTTATTTGACGGGAAAGCGGCTGACGAGGCCGTTAGGGAACTGATGATGAGGGATAAGAAAGCAGAGGATTAAATGATAAGGGACGAGGAATTTACGATTTTACTTGTAGATGATTCGCGTTTTAATCTGGAAATTTTAAATCATATCCTGAACAGTGAATACTCCATTATTATTGCCAAAACAGGCAGGGAGGCACTGGAAAAGGCTGCTGGGGAGAAGCCGGATTTGATTTTACTGGATATCGTTATGCCGGATATTAGCGGCTATGAGGTACTGGTTGCTTTAAAGGGAAATGATGATATGAGGGACATTCCCGTTATTTTTATAACTGGATTAAAAAGTGATGAAGATGAAGAAAAAGGATTTAGATTGGGAGCGGTAGACTATATTACCAGGCCTTTTAATCATGCCATTGTAAAAGCCAGAGTTGCCACCCATATTAAAATCGTGCAGCAGATGCGGGCTATTGAACAGATTGGTAAGCTGGATGGATTGACTCAGATATCCAATCGCAGAGGTTTTGATGAGCATCTGTTAATGGAATGGAGCCGGGCAATACGGGAACAGGAACCGCTTAGTGTTTTAATCCTTGATGTGGACAAATTTAAAACTTATAATGATACATACGGCCATTTACAAGGGGACAAGATGTTGAAATCATTAGCTAAAGTTTTGAAAATCGCGTTGAAAAGAGCAACGGATTTTGCGGCTCGCTACGGTGGCGAAGAATTTGTGGCGGTTTTATCGAACACTCCTTTGAAAGGCGCTTTATTAATTGCCGAAAGAATACGGAACGGCATGGAAAAAATGATTGTGCCGGATATAGATGGAAATCCTACTTCGGCAACTGTTAGTATCGGAGTAGCCTGCAGTATTCCCACTAAAGACGATGACATGTCAGCTTTTCTGGAACGGGCAGACCGGGCATTGTATCGGGCAAAGGAAACAGGACGAAATAAAGTGGTTTTTAGTGAAGAATAAAGTCCGAAAGGAAATCAGAGAAGATGAATATGCAAAGCTTTGGCAGTACAAAGGAATATGTGGCATCTGAAGAACTGATGGCAAGCGTTAATGTTGCAATTGCACTTAGTAAGCCGCTTTTAATAAAGGGCGAACCAGGAACCGGCAAAACGATGTTGGCGGAAGCCGTAGCACAGTCCCTGGGGAAAAAACTGCTTATCTGGAATATTAAATCCACCACCAAAGCCCAGGAAGGATTGTATGTTTATGATACCATCCAGCGTCTTTATGACGGACAGTTCGGTGAGGATGGGGTGGATGATATCGCCCGCTATATTAAGCTGGGAAAACTGGGTGAAGCTTTTGATTCCGAAGAACAGGTGGTACTTTTAATTGATGAAATTGATAAAGCGGATTTGGAATTTCCTAATGACCTTTTATGGGAACTGGATCAAATGGAGTTTTATATTCACGAGACCAAGCGGACTGTGAAGGCGAAACAGCGTCCTATTGTGATTATTACCTCCAACGCTGAAAAGGAACTGCCGGATGCATTTCTGCGCCGTTGCATTTTCCATTATATTGATTTCCCTGATGCTGTTTTAATGGAGGAAATTGTCCGGACTCATTATCCGGAAGTGGAAGAGAATCTGTTAAAAAATGCCATGGCCAGATTTTATGAGATCAGAGGCCTTCGTGATATGCGGAAGAAGCCCAGCACTTCAGAACTGATTGATTGGATCAATGCTTTGCAGATTGGCGGGATTTCAGCAGAAAGACTGCAAAAGGAACTGCCCTTTGTGGGAGTTATCGTCAAAAAAGATGAAGATCTGGATGCTATAAAAAATGTGAGATAATAGAATATGTTTAGTAATTTTTTTTATACTTGTAAAGCCAAGGGACTGGATATTTCTTTAAATGAATGGCTTACCTTACAGGAAGCCCTGGACAAAGGGCTGTGCGGAAGCAGTCTGACACAGTTTTATTATGTTGCCCGGATGATATTGGTGAAAAGCGAGACCGACTTTGATAAGTTTGATATGGCCTTTGAAGAACAGTTTAAGGGAGTGCAGTCGGAAAATATAATTTCCCGGGAAATGCTCCGGTGGCTGGATAAGGAAGACCTGAAAGCACTGGCCGAGGAAGAACAGCGGAATATGCTGAACCAACTGGAAGAAAGCTCGGTTATTGATAAGGAAGAAGTAGAAGATAAGCTTAAGGAACGGCAAAAAGAGCAGGATAGTGAGCACAACGGCGGTAATTACTGGATTGGGACCATGGGTAAAACTTCCTTTGGCAATTCCGGCGGTAATATGGGTGGCATCCGGATCGGCGGTGTGACCGGTCATCAATCCGCTTTTGCGGTAATGGGAGCACACAAATATAGGGATTTCCGGGATGACCGGATGTTAGACAACCGGCAGTTTCAACTGGCCCTTAGGAAGCTTCGGCAGTTTTCTACCAAACTTGATATTCCGAAAACCGAATTAGATATTGATGGAACGGTAGATAAAACCTGTAATAACGGTGGGTGCCTCCAGATTGTCATGGAGCGGCCCCGGAAAAACTCTGTAAAATTATTATTATTGATGGATTCGGGGGGCACTATGATTCCCTATTCCTCATTATTAAATGAGCTGTTTCAATCGGTTCATAAGTCCAATCATTATAAAGAAGTGAAATGTTATTATTTTCATAACTGCATTTATTCCAAGCTATATAAAACACCGGAATGTGAAAATGGCGACTGGATCGATACAGAATGGATGTTTCGCAATCTGGACAGCGATTATAAGGTGATTATTGTGGGAGATGCCGCTATGGCTCCGGAGGAATTGTACTCCGACACCGGTAACTACAGAGGACCAAATGGTGGCTTATCCGGCTGGGAATGGCTGCAGCTGATGAAACGCCATTATAAAAGAATCGTCTGGATGAACCCCAAGATGGCACCGGGAAACGCCCCCTGGCGGGAAGCTGAAACAGCAATCAAGGGATTACTACCCATGTATAAACTGACAGTCGCGGGCTTACAGAAAGCCATGCAGACGTTAATGACAAATAAGTAAAGGAGCAATAAAGATGACTATTTTTGACGAATTAAAGGCAAGAGGGCTGTTAGCCCAGCTTACCGACGAGGAAGAAATTAAGGAGCTGATCAACAACGGCAAGGCAACCTTTTATATTGGCTTCGATCCCACTGCGGATTCCCTTCATGTTGGCCATTTTATGGCATTGTGCCTGATGAAAAGACTGCAGATGGCAGGTAATAAACCCATTGCATTGATTGGCGGCGGTACCGGGATGATCGGTGATCCTTCCGGACGAAGTGATATGCGGACCATGATGACTCCGGAAACCATTGAACATAACTGTGAGTGTTTCAGACAGCAGATGAGTAAATTTATCGAATTCGGTGAAGGCAAAGCCATGATGGTCAATAATGCGGACTGGCTGCTGGAACTGAATTATATTGAACTGTTGCGGGAAGTTGGTTCCCATTTCAGCGTAAACAGAATGCTTACCGCCGAATGTTATAAGCAGCGGATGGAAAAAGGCTTAAGTTTTCTGGAATTTAACTATATGATTATGCAAAGCTATGATTTTTATGAATTATACCGGAAGTACGGATGTAATATGCAGTTTGGCGGTGATGACCAGTGGAGCAATATGCTGGGGGGAACCGAGCTGATCCGCCGTAAGTTAGGTAAGGATGCCTATGCTATGACCATTACCTTACTGCTTAATTCCGAAGGAAAGAAGATGGGCAAGACCCAGAAAGGTGCTGTTTGGCTTGACCCTGACAAAACCACACCTTTTGAGTTTTATCAGTACTGGCGGAATGTTACCGATGCCGATGTTTTGAAATGTATTCGGATGCTGACCTTCCTGCCTTTAGAGCAGATTGATGAAATGGATGGCTGGGAAGGCAGTCAGTTAAATCAGGCCAAAGAAATCCTGGCGTTTGAATTGACCAAGATGATTCATGGCGAAGATGAGGCAGTTAAGGCACAGGAAGGGGCAAGAGCCTTGTTTTCTGCCGGAAATGCCGCCGATATGCCCACCACTGTTTTAAAGGATGAGGATTTTGAAAACGGTGAAATAGACATTATTTCCATGCTTTGCAAAGCCGAACTGGTACCCAGCCGTTCCGAAGGCAGACGGGCTGTAGAACAGGGCGGTGTGGCTGTAGATGGTGAGAAAGTGGAAGATTTTAAAGCAGTGTTTACCAAGGAAAGCTTTGCCGGTAACGGCGTGGTGGTAAAACGAGGCAAAAAGAATTTCCGGAAGATTACATTGTAAGATGGCAGTAAGGACAATTATTTTAAAGGGAACGGCTTACTCCTATGAACTGGTTAAAAGTCGGCGCAAATCCATTGCCATTCAAATAAAACCAGAGGGAGCTATCAGTGTAAAAGCGCCCTTATGGGTTTCAATCCGGGATATTGAAGGTTATGTATATCAGAAAGAAAACTGGATTGTGGAAACCTTACATCGGGTGGAAGAGATACAAAGTCAGATAAAAGAAAGGGAATTTATTACCGGTGATTCTCTTCTTTTTATGGGAAAAGAATATATTCTTGAAGTTAAAGAAGAAAAAGACCGAAAAAGAAGCAATGTCAAAATAACCCCAGACCGAATTGTCCTGACCGTGGCATTACATTCTGATAGTGCGGTAAGGAAAACCGCTCTTGAACATTGGTACAGAGAACAGGCCAGAACCCTCCTGACCATTAAAGCAGAACAATTTTCAGCAATGCTTAATGTGAAATATGCCGATATCCGCATCAAAGACCAGAAAAGTCGCTGGGGAAGCTGTTCGGCAAAAGGAAACCTGAATTTTAACTGGCACATCATTTCCGCACCGGAGGCTATTGCTGACTATCTTGTTATCCATGAATTGTGTCACCTGCGGTATATGAATCATTCACCGGAATTTTGGAATTGTGTGGCGAGTTTGTGTCCGGATTATAAAACCGCCAGAAAATGGTTACGGGAAAAAGGTGCCACTTTGAAAAACTGGTAGCATTATCAGAACTTCTTCCGCATATATTTAACCAGTAAATGATGATTACTGTGTTAATCGCGGAAGGAGTTTTTTTATGGACAATATGAATACCGGTACTTATGACCTGTATAAAGATATCCAGGTCAGGTGCGGCGGCGAAATTTATATTGGTGTGGTGGGGCCGGTACGGACAGGGAAATCCACCTTTATAAAACGCTTTATGGATCTGATGGTACTTCCTTATATGAGTGAGGAATATGAGAAGGAAAGGGCAACCGATGAAATGCCCCAAAGCTCGGGCGGAAAGACCATTACCACTACCGAACCCAAGTTTATTCCCAAAGAAGCAGCCAAGATTACCCTGGCTGGGGATGTGGATGTTAAAGTCAGGCTGATTGATTGCGTCGGCTATATGGTGGATGGGGCTACCGGCCATATGGAAAACGATATGGAGCGGATGGTAAAAACCCCCTGGTCGGCTCAGGAAATCCCTTTTACCGAAGCGGCTGAGATCGGCACCAGAAAGGTTATCAATGATCACTCCACCATCGGGGTTGTAATAACCTGTGATGGCAGCTTTGGTGACATTCCCAGAGAAAACTATCGGGAAGCAGAAGAACGTACCATTCAGGAACTGCGTAAAATACATAAACCCTTTATTGTACTGGTAAATACTACGAAACCCCATTCGGAGGAAACCAAAACACTTGCCGATGAAATCAGAAACAAATATAATGTCACTGCCTTACCGGTAAATTGTGAACAGCTGAAAAAAGAAGATATCCATTCCATTATGGAAAACATTTTATATGAATTCCCCCTTACCATGGTTGAATTTTATATGCCCAAATGGGTGGAAATGCTGCCTGGCAACCATCCCATGAAAATGGATATCGTTAGCCAGATTAAAGAACTGATGAAACAGCTTGGCAATATCAAAGGCGTTGTATCAGACGGTATCAATCTGGAAAGTGATTACATTAAAAAGTGCAAGGTAGATCATATCAGCATGTCCGACGGCTGCGTTAAGGTTCGCCTGGAAGTGGATGAAACATATTATTATGAAATGTTAAGTGATCTGATTGGCGAAGATATCAAGAGTGAATATCATCTGCTGGCTGTTTTGAAAGAACTGTCCAAGATGCGCAAAGAATACGTCAAGGTTCTGCATGCGGTTGATTCGGTCCGGATGAAGGGATACGGTGTGGTAACACCTGATCGTGAAGAGATTCGTCTGGAACGTCCCGAGATCATCAAACACGGCAACAAATTCGGGGTTAAGATCAAAGCTGAAAGTCCCAGTATTCATATGATCAAGGCCAATATCGAAACCGAAATTTCCCCTATTGTGGGAACCGAAGAGCAGGCCCAGGATCTGATTCAATATATTGCCAGTGCCGATACCAGTGAAGAGGGTATTTGGGAAACCAATATCTTTGGCAAAACGGTGGAACAGCTTGTGAATGACGGTATTACCGGAAAGGTTTCCATGATTGGCGAAGAAAGTCAGCTTAAGCTTCAGGAAACCATGCAGAAGATTGTCAATGACAGTAATGGCGGAATGGTTTGCATTATTATTTAAGGTGAAAAATGTTTGTAAGGTGATGTGAAAAATATGCATCCCCTTACAAACATTTTTGTTTTTATTTTGGAAGAAATATGCTATACTAAAAACTGGTTGTAAAAATATTCTTTTTTTCTAAAGGAGGAACTATGAATCCGATTTATGAAAAAGTCTTAAAGTGTCAAAAAAGTGTGAATGACTATCTGGTCCGCATCGGAAAGGCGGATTTCAAACCGAAGGTTGCCTTAGTCCTGGGATCCGGTCTGGGCGATTATGCCGATACTCTTCAAATCGAAGCCGAATTAGATTATAGTGAAATTGATGGATTTCCCATATCTACCGTGCCGGGACATGCCGGTCGGTTTATTTTCGGTTACGCAGGTACGGTGCCGGTAGTTTGTATGAAAGGCCGGGTCCACTTTTACGAAGGTTATCCCATCAGTGATGTGGTGCTGCCCATTCGTCTGATGGGATTGATGGGAGCGGAAATTCTGTTTTTAACCAATGCTTCCGGCGGTATCAAAGCAGGTTGCAAGGCCGGTGATCTGATGCTGATTACCGATCACATTTCCTGCTTTGCCCAAAATCCTTTGATTGGTGCTAATGTGGATGAATTGGGAACCCGTTTCCCGGATATGAGTACCGTATATCCAAAAGAGTTACAGGATATTATCCGCCAGGCGGCTATAAATAATAATATTAACTTAATCGAAGGAGTATATGCGCAGCTCACCGGACCTTCTTTTGAATCACCGGCGGAAATCCGGATGCTTGGTGGATTAGGTGTGGATGCGGTAGGGATGAGTACGGTTGTGGAAGCCATTGCAGCCAATCACATGGGCATGAAAGTATGCGGAATTTCCTGTGTATGCAATCTTGCGGCCGGTTTATCGCCAACACCGCTGACCCACGCTGAGGTGCAGGAAGCGGCAAGCGCAGCGGCTCCCTTATTTAAGAAGCTGGTAACGCAGTCTATCCTCGGTTTCGGAGAACGCCTATGACAGCGAATATACCTGTAAGAGAATTAATTCAATCAGCAATAGACGCTCGAAGAAAAGCTTATATACCTTATTCCGGCTATGCCGTAGGAGCAGCGGTACTGACTGCCGATGAGCGGATATATACCGGCTGTAATATCGAAAATGCTTCCTACGGAGCGACTGTTTGTGCGGAAAGAACCGCTATCTTTAAAGCAGTCAGTGAAGGCCGTAACAAATGTAAAGCCATAGCCATCGTGGGCAGTCCCAAAGGGGATGTTGTGACACAATATGCCTATCCCTGCGGGATGTGCAGGCAGGTAATGAGAGAATTTTCCCAACCGGAGGAATTCACAGTAATCATTGCCAAAAGCGTGGAAGAGTATCAAAGTTATTCTTTGGCAGAGTTATTACCTGAAAGTTTTGGACCGGAAGCTTTGGCATAGATTGGCATAGAAGGGAAGATTGGATATGAATTATCGTTTTTATAATGCCCGAATACTGACTATGGAAGAAGGACGTGGAATTTTTGAAGGCGAGATAGGAACACAGGATGAGCGGATTATATATGTAGGAGATGGTCAGGACCTTCCGAAGGATATTAAGTGGGACAGGCAGATTGACTGTCAGGGCAATTTACTGATGCCCGGGTTTAAAGATGCCCATACCCATTCCGGCATGACCTTATTGCGTTCCTACGCAGATGATCTGCCTTTATCTGACTGGTTAAATAATCAGGTGTTTCCCATTGAAGCCAAAATGACCGGGGAGGATATCTATCACCTGACCAAATTGGCTATCCTGGAATATCTGACCAGTGGTATCACCGCTGTTTTTGATATGTACCTGACTCCGGAAAAGGTTGCCAGAGCCTGTTCTGATCTGGGCATGCGCTGTGTACAGGTAGGAGCGGTAAATAATTTCAGCCAGTCTCCGGAATTGGTTGACGAGATGTTTCAAAAACTCAATCATACAGACTCTTTAAATAGCTACATTCTGGGATTTCATGCAGAATATACCTGTTCGGAGGAATTGCTTAAGAAGATTGCAGCTCTTTCTCATCAGTATAAAGTACCGGTATTTACCCACCTGGCCGAAACCGAAGAAGAGGTGAAGGGCTGTCGGGAACGCCATAACGGGATGACTCCGGCGGTGTATCTGGACTCCTTGGGAATGTTCGACTATGGCGGCGGCGGATATCATTGTGTACATATGAGTGAAGAGGACCTTAATGTATTTCAGAAGCGGGGCTTATATGCGGTAACCAATCCGGCATCTAACCTGAAGCTGGCCAGCGGTATTGCACCCATTGAAACTTTTCTGGAAAAAGGCATTCCGGTTGCCATTGGAACGGATGGTCCGGCAAGCAATAATTGTCTGGACATGTTCCGGGAGATGTTTTTGGTAACAGCATTAGCTAAGGTACGGGAAAAGAATGCTGCAGCGGCAGATGCCATGGAAGTACTGAAGATGGCTTGTGTGAACGGAGCGAAATGTATGGGATTGACCGAGTCGGTCGCACTGATCCCCGGGTCCCTGGCCGATATGATCATGATAGATTTACAGCAGCCCAATATGCAGCCTCTGAATAACATCGGGAAAAACATTGTGTATAGCGGCAGCAAGCAAAACATAGCATTGACCATGATCCATGGACGAATACTGTACGAAAAAGGTGATTTTTATTTAGCGGAAGAGGTTTCGGCTATTTATGATAAGGCAAATGAAATCATAAATAAGCTAAAAGCCTGAAGCTAATAAAGATAAAACAAAAAACCAAGAAACCAAGAAAGGACTTATGGAGGGAAATATGTTAGAAAAACTATTTAAACTCAAAGAGAACAAAACAGATCTAAAAACAGAAGTTATGGCCGGTGTTACAACATTTATGACCATGGCTTACATTCTTGCAGTAAACCCCAGTTTACTGAGCAATGAATATGGTGCTAATATGGATGCGACAGCAGTACTGATTGCAACCGCCCTGGCAGCATTTGTAGGAACCATGCTGATGGCATTTTTAGCTAATTACCCCTTTGCACTGGCACCCGGTATGGGGCTTAATGCTTATTTTTCATTTACCGTAGTAGGCGCTATGGGATATTCCTGGCAGCTTGCTTTATTGGCAGTATTTGTGGAAGGCTTGATTTTTATCATCCTGTCTTTAACCAGTGTCCGGGAGGCCATTTTTAATGCGATTCCGATGACGCTTAAGTCGGCGGTGAGTGTGGGTATCGGGCTTTTTATTGCATTTATCGGATTACAGAATGCGAAATTAGTTATTAAAGATGATGCCACTATGGTCAGCTATCAGAAATTTGCTTCAGCGGAATTTAGTAGTGTGGGAATCACTGCTGTATTGGCCTTGATTGGTGTTCTGGTAATGGCAGTCCTTCTGATTAAGAAGGTAAAGGGCGGTATTTTATTTGGTATTTTGATTACCTGGATACTGGGTATTATTTGCGAATTGATCGGTTTGTATGTTCCCAGTCCGGAAGCCGGTTTCTATTCAACCATTCCCCATGCCATAGTAAGTTTTAATTTTTCGGCATTTGGGAATACTTTTGGACAGATGTTCAAAGCTGATTTCAGTTCGATTAATATCCTGGATTTTATTGTGGTATGCTTTGCGTTCCTGTTTGTTGATTTGTTTGATACCATTGGTACTTTGGTTGGTGTTGCTTCGAAAGCAGATATGCTGGACAAAGATGGAAAACTTCCGCGAATCAAAGGTGCTTTGATGGCTGATGCGATTGCAACCAGTGTCGGTGCTGTTTTCGGAACCTCAACCACAACTACTTATGTAGAAAGTGCATCCGGCGTAACAGAAGGCGGAAGAACCGGTTTGACAGCGGTTACTACCGGTTTGTTGTTCCTGTTAGCAATTATTTTCTCACCGTTATTCCTTACTATCCCTTCATTTGCAACGGCTCCGGCTTTGATCGTTGTAGGCTTTTATATGATGGGAACAGTTGTTAAAATTAATTTTGATGATATGACAGAAGCCATTCCGGCATTTCTGTGTATGGTAGCAATGCCTTTCGCATACAGCATTTCCGAAGGTATTGCCATTGGCTTCATCTCCTGGACCTTGATCAACCTGATCAGCGGAAAAAGAAAAGAGAAAAAAATCAGTATTATCATGTATATTTTGACGGTCTTGTTTATTTTGAAATATATTTTCCTATAGAAAGAAGGAGTTTTAATGGAGTATTTAATATTTGCCCTGTTTGCATTTGGGTTTATCGTAATCATCATGATTTCCGGCTGGATACAGGAAAAGCAGAATGAAAAACGTTTTGTAAGAAAATTACGGACAGATTACGGAATCTTACCCAAAAGAGATTACAAACCGGAAGAATATGCCAATATTGCTCAGTTTTTTAAAAAACACCAAACCGGCTTTTCGATTGACGATATTACCTGGAATGATCTGGAAATGGATGAACTGTTCAAGCGTATGAACTATACCTATTCCTCAGCGGGAGAAGAGTATTTGTATCATACCTTACGAACCCCCATGACCGATCAGGCAGTGCTTAACCAAAGGGAAGAAACCATTACCGATTTCAGGCAGGCAACAGAGGAACGGGTGGCATGGCAGTTTATCTTTGCCAAGATGGGCCGAACCGGGAAATACTCCATTTATGATTACTTAAATTATCTGGATGAGCTTGGCACCAGAAGCAATTTTAGACATTATATCGCAATGGGGGCTTTTGCAGCCTCCATTGCAATCTTATTTATTTCGGTGCAGGTGGGAATTTGCCTGATGATCGGAACCTTGGTGTTTAATTTAACCTCATATTTTAAGATAAAAAAAGATATTGAACCTTATATTACCAGCTTTGCCTATATTTTTCGATTGTTAAATTGTATTGATGCAATGGAAAAAAGAAAAACCCCGTTTTTAAAAGAGCAAATTGCTGAAATGGTTGCATGTAAAAAAGCTTTTCAAAAATTTAAAAGAGGGTCCTATCTGTTAATGTCCTCCGCCAGAATGAGTGCGTCCAATAATCCGCTGGAGATTATTTTAGACTATCTGCGGATGGGATTTCATTTGGACTTGATTAAGTTTAATAATATGCTGACGCAGGTTCGTCTGCATACCACAGAAATAGACAAGATCCTGACCATTGCGGGCTCTATTGAAACCATGATCGCCATCGGAGCATGGCGGGAAAGTATGACGCAGACAGAAGACCTGGGATATGCGGTTCCGCTATTTTTACCGGATAAAGGCATTGAAGGGCGCGAAATGTATCATCCCCTGCTGAATCACCCGATTAAAAATGATATTGATGTCAGTGTAAGTGTTTTACTGACCGGTTCCAATGCATCCGGTAAATCCACCTTCTTAAAAACCGTGGCAATCAATGCGATTCTGGCACAAACCGTGCATACCTGCATGGCCGAAAGCTATCGGACGGGGATGTTTTATATTGCCTCATCCATGTCCCTGCGGGATGATGTTTTGGAGGGTGACAGTTACTATATGGTGGAAATCAAATCCATGAAACGTTTGATGGATCTGCAGAAAGAAAGTACCGTACCGGTGTTGGTTTTCGTAGATGAGGTATTACGGGGAACCAATACGGTGGAAAGAATTGCTGCTTCTACCCAGATATTACGCAGTCTGAACGGCAGCAACAGCATTTGCTTTGCAGCTACACATGATATTGAGCTGACAAAGTTATTGAAAAATGATTATGAGAATTATCACTTTGAAGAAGTGTTTAACGAGGGAGATATTTTCTTCCCCTATAAAATAATGAAGGGCCCGGCCACCACCAGAAATGCCATCAAACTGTTGGCAGCGATGGGTTACGATCCGGCTCTGATCGAAGATGCGGAACATCTGGCAGAAGGATTTATGAAAACCGGAAAATGGCAGGAGATTTAGTAAATGAAAGTAACAATCTATACCGACGGATCAGCCAGGGGCAATCCGGATGGACCGGGGGGATACGGCACGGTTGTACAATATGTTGATGGAAAAGGGGAGCTTCATGAGCGGGAGTATTCCGGCGGTTATAAGAAGACTACCAATAACCGGATGGAATTAATGGCGGCAATCGTTGGTCTGGAAGCCTTGACCAAACCCTGTGTGGTCGATCTGACTTCCGACTCCAAGTATTTAACTGAGGCCTTTAATCAACACTGGATAGACGGCTGGTTAAAAAAGAATTGGAAAAACAGCACCAATAAACCGGTGAAAAATATTGATTTATGGCAGCGTTTATTAAAGGCAAAGGAACCTCATCAAGTGAATTTCATCTGGGTAAAGGGGCATGACGGTCATCCGGAAAATGAACGTTGTGACAAATTGGCAACATCGGCGGCAGACGGAGAGGGTTTGCTTGACGATTGTGTGGATGAAGTGATATCATAGAAATGTAAGAATATTGAAAGGGCATGGTTATTAAGATGGACAAACTTATTTTATTTTTAAATGCTTTTTTATCCTATTTTTTGCTATTTATTTTTATTGTAGCGTTGGTGGTGGCAGCTATTTTTATCGGAATCCATTTACGCAAATCAAAAGATGCCAAAGATAAATTAGCGGAAGCTGCGGTAATTGAAGAACAGGAATAAAATCATGGAGAATGTTTAGAATGGTTATTTGATACAAAATAACCATTCTTTTTTTGTGTAATATTATCAGGGGAATGCGTTGACATTGCCGGAATGATATTTTATACTAGTAATTACCACAATATGTGGTGGGGGATAATGCAAGGGTTCGCTAGATATTGTGAAGATGAGTGGGCGGAAAGGAAGAAATACGTATGGATTTAGGGAAAGAGTTTATACCGGAGCACGAAATAATGGTTATCAAAAAGGATGGCAGCCGGGAAGCTTTTAATGTGCAGAAAGTGATTGACGCAGTAGGTAAAAGTGCTTATCGCGCCTTAACAAAATTTACCGAGGATGAGAAAGAGCATATTTGTCAATATGTTGTAGATAAAGTGAATGAGCTGGAACAGGATGAAATTCCGATTCCGATTATGCATAACATCGTTGAAAGTGCTTTGGAAAATGTAAAACCCATTGTTGCCAAGAGTTACCGTGATTATCGTAATTACAAACAGGATTTTGTCCGGATGATGGATGACGTATATAAGAAGAGTCAGTCGATTATGTACGTGGGCGATAAGGAAAATGCCAATACCGACAGTGCCCTGGTATCTACCAAACGCAGTTTGATTTTTAATCAATTTAATAAAGAACTGTATCAGAAGTTTTTTATGACCACAGAAGAGATTCAGGCCTGTCGGGACGGCTATATCTACGTTCACGATATGTCGGCCAGAAGAGATACCATGAACTGCTGTCTGTTTGATGTGGCAAGTGTTTTGTCCGGCGGTTTTGAAATGGGGAATATCTGGTATAACGAGCCCAAGAGTCTGGATGTGGCTTTTGACGTAATCGGTGATATCGTTTTAAGTGCTGCCAGCCAGCAATACGGTGGATTCACTGTGCCGGAAGTGGACAATATTCTGGAACCCTATGCCGAAAAAACTTATGAAAAAGCTGTTCAAAAATATATTCGTCTTGGTATTGATCAGGAAAGTGCCGAAGCTGAAGCTTACGCCGACGTAGTACGGGAATATGAGCAGGGCTTTCAGGGCTGGGAATACAAATTTAATACCGTTGCCAGCAGCCGTGGCGATTATCCCTTTATTACCGTAACGGCCGGACTGGGACAAAGCCGCTTTGCCAAATTGGCAACCATCTCCCTTTTGAATGTCAGAAGACGCGGACAAGGGAAAAAGGATTGTAAGAAGCCGGTTCTTTTCCCCAAAATTGTCTTTTTATATGATGAGAACCTTCACGGACCGGGAAAAGACCTGGAAGATGTATTTGAGGCTGGTGTGAAATGTTCCGCCAAGACCATGTATCCCGATTGGCTGAGTCTGACCGGAAAAGGTTATATAGCCAGTATGTATAAACAGTACAATAAAGTGATTTCCCCCATGGGCTGCCGTGCCTTTTTATCTCCCTGGTATAAAAACGGCGGTATGCATCCGGCAGATGATAACGATGAACCGATTTTTGTAGGCCGCTTTAATATCGGTGCGGTATCTTTGCATTTGCCGATGATTTTGGCCAAATCCAGACAGGAGAGCAAAGATTTTTACGAAGTGCTGGATTATTACCTGAATTTGATTCGTCATCTGCATATCCGGACTTATGCATATCTTGGTGAGATGCATGCATCCACCAATCCGCTGGCTTATTGTGAAGGCGGCTTTTTAAACGGAAACCTGAAGCTGCAGGATAAGATAAAACCGATTTTAAAATCGGCTACGGCCAGCTTTGGTATCACAGCTTTTAACGAACTGCAGGAATTATATAACGGAAAATCGCTGGTTGAGGATGGTCAGTTTGCCATCGATGTTCTGGAACATATTAATCAGAAGATTAATGAATTCAAAGAAGCGGACGGTAATCTGTATGCTATCTACGGAACACCTGCGGAAAGTCTTTGCGGTCTTCAGGTAAAGCAATTCCGGGCAAAATACGGCATTATTGAAGGTGTATCTGACCGTGAATATGTTTCCAACAGTTTTCACTGTCATGTATCGGAAGACATTACACCGGTTCAGAAGCAGGATTTGGAATATCGTTTTTGGGAGTTGTCTAACGGCGGAAAGATTCAATATGTAAAATATCCGATTGATTATAATATTGAGGCAATTAAGACGCTGATTCGCCGGGCTATGGAACTGGGCTTTTATGAAGGGGTGAATTTGTCCCTTGCTTATTGTGATGATTGCGGACATCAGGAGCTGGAAATGGATGTCTGCCCCAAGTGCGGCAGCACCAATTTGACCAAAATAGACCGGATGAACGGTTATCTGTCTTATTCCCGGGTACATGGAGATACCCGGCTGAATGAGGCTAAAATGGCAGAAATATCAGAAAGGAAGAGCATGTAGGAATGAGGTATCATAACATTACGAAAGACGACATGTTAAACGGCGACGGATTAAGGGTTGTCCTTTGGGTTGCCGGATGCTCTCACTGCTGTAAAGAGTGCCATAATCCTTTGACCTGGGATCCCGATGGCGGGCTGCCCTTTGATGAGGATGCCAAAAAGGAAATCTTTGAACAGTTGGACCATTCTTATATTTCGGGAATCACCTTTTCCGGCGGAGATCCGCTGCATGCAGCTAACCGCCTGGAAGTACGCGGACTGATGGCCGAAATAAAAGAAAAATATCCGAATAAGACAATTTGGCTTTATACCGGTGATTCATGGGAGCATATTTTTCACTACGCTTTATTACAGTATGTAGACGTTTTGGTAGACGGAGAATTTATAGCAGCTAAAAAGGAAGCCAAACTTTTATGGAAAGGAAGCAGCAACCAGCGGGTTATTGATGTGCAGAAATCATTGAAACAGACTGACCAGGCCGTTCCGGTGCTGTATTGCGGTAATTACGAATGAATATAAAAATTAAATACTTTACCGATCAGATTGAAAAGCTGACCTATATCGATGGAAAGTCTGACTGGATAGATTTGCGGGCAGCGGCAGACGTGAATCTGCAGGCCGGAGAATTCAAATTAATTCCATTAGGAGTAGCCATGGAACTGCCAAAAGGTTATGAAGCTCATATTGTACCCAGAAGTTCAACCTTTAAAAATTACGGTATTATTCAGACAAATCATCAGGGTGTGGTAGACTGTTCCTACTGCGGGGACAATGATCAGTGGTTTATGCCGGCTTATGCACTGCGGGATACTCATATTTCGGTAAATGACCGGATTTGCCAGTTTCGGATTATGGAAAACCAGCCCAAGCTGTTATTTGAAGAAGTTTCCGTGCTGGGACATGATGACCGGGGCGGACACGGAAGCACCGGCACAAAATAGTATAAATTACTCCTTTCTGGAGAAGATATTTTTGAATCTACTGGTTTAAAAATGTTTTATGCGGAAGGGAGTTTTTTATGGAACAGATATTTAAGGAACGGATGACCTCATCTTTGGATGAGACAATGGGATATTTAAATAAAAAACTGGATGTTGATAAAAACTTTGATATTATTTACCGGGTTATCCGAATTGGTGGCAAAGAAGCCTGCCTTTATTTCATTGACGGATTCTGTAAGGACGAAGTGATGCAGCGGCTGCTTGCCGATTTTCTGCGGATCACACCACAGGAAATGCCGAAAACAGTTCATGAAATGTCCAAAGAGATGATGTCTTATGTGGAAGTGGATTTGCTGGATGAGTGGGAGAGCATTGTCACCTTTATTTTGTCCGGTGTGTTTGCCTTATTTATTGATGGCTATGAAAAATGCCTGCTGATCGATTCACGGACTTATCCCGCCAGATCGGTGTCTGAACCGGAAAAAGATAAGGCTCTGCGCGGTTCCAAGGATGGCTTTGTGGAAACCATTGTGTTCAATACCGCCTTAATCCGCCGAAGGATCCGCAGTACCGATCTGTCCATGGAAATCCTGCAGGCCGGTGTAAGCTCTAAGACCGATATTGTTCTTTGTTATATGAATGAAAGAGTCGATAATGACTTTCTGCAGTTTTTAAAGGAACGGATCGGTAAGATCAAAGCGGACGCCCTGACCATGAATCAGGAAAGTCTGGCTGAATGTATTTATAAAAAAAGATGGTTTAATCCTTTTCCCAAGTTCAAATTTACCGAACGCCCGGACACGGCGGCGGCGCAGATATTAGAAGGAAATATTGTGATTTTGGTAGATAATTCTCCTTCGGCCATGATTACACCAACGTCAATATTTGATATGCTGGAAGAAGCCGATGACTATTATTTTCCTCCGATTACCGGAACATATTTAAGGCTTTCGAGATTTATTATTGCGTTGATTACCTATTTCCTGACTCCTTTTTATTTGCTGCTTACCCAAAATCCTCAGTGGGTACCGGAATCTTTCCAGTTTATTATGTTAAAAGAAGCGGTGAATGTTCCCCTAATCTGGCAATTTTTACTGTTGGAGCTGGCCATTGATGGTTTGCGGCTGGCCGCGGTAAATACCCCCACCATGTTAAATATGCCGCTAAGCATTATGGCAGCTTTGGTGTTGGGGGAATTTTCGGTAAAAAGCGGTTGGTTTAATTCCGAGGTCATGCTGTATATGGCGTTTGTTGCTATTGCCAGTTATACACAGGCCAGTTATGAGTTGGGCTATGCCTTTAAGTTTATGCGGATACTTAATCTGCTTCTGACCGCTATCTTTGGTCTGTATGGATTTATGGCGGCTGTTTTGATTTTGATACTGACGATTGGCACGAATAAGATGGTAGATGGCAGAAGCTATCTTTATCCATTGATTCCCTTTGACGGACGGAAGTTAAGTTATCGATTATTCCGCCGTCGGCTTCCTGGAGCCAGGTAAATTTCTATTGAACTTTGCAGGTGGGAGTGTTAAAATATTTAAGATGATTTGGAGGGATTTATGAGTACATTTAAAATTGTAACAAATACCACGGCGGATTTGCCGTCAGACTATATGAAAGAAAATAATCTGGGATTACTGAATTATAATTATATCTTAGATGATGTTCAATATGGCAAAGATAAACAATTGGATTGGAAAGAATTCTATACGATTATGCGATCGGGGAAAATGCCTACCACCTCCCAGATCAATCCGGAACAATTTAGGGAGGATTTTGAAGAATTCCTAAAAGAAAGCAATGAAATACTTTATATCTCTTTTTCTTCAGGACTAAGCGGAAGCTGTCAAAATGCATTTTTGGTGGCTGATGAAATGATGGAGGAGCGCAAAGATGTTCAGATTAAGGTAATAGACTCATTGTGCGCATCTATGGGGGAAGGACTTTTTGTACACAAAGCAGTGGCCCTGCAGAAGGAAGGAAAAACCTTGGCGGAAACTGCCGCATGGCTGGAAGCACATGTACAGAATCTTACCCATGTGTTTACTGTGGATGATCTGAACCATCTATACAGAGGCGGCCGGGTAAGCAAGGCGACTGCGGTAATCGGAACCATTGCCGGTATTAAACCCATATTACATGTGGACAGTGAAGGACATCTGATTCCCATTAATAAAGTGAGAGGCCGGAAAAAATCATTAATAGCTCTGACTGATTATATGGAACAAAAGATGGGCCGGTTCAGACCACAAAATGATATTGTGTTTATCAGTCATGGGGATGCTTTGGAAGACGCACAGTTTGTTGCCGAAGAAATCAGAACACGTTTTGGCATTGATAATTTTATGATTAATAATATTGGACCGACTATTGGAGCACATGCCGGTCCCGGAACTATTGCTTTGTTTTTTATGGGAGAATCCAGATAGTATGATTGAATACAAAAAAGCAATTTTTATTACAATGATAGAATATTTCAGTGTATTGGCAGTACATATTATTTATGCCTGGTTTTGCTGCAGTAACCGGCAGTTTGATCAGGTAATGCTTTGGTGTGCAATTGTTTATACGATTACGTTAGGCGGCTGTATTCTTTTTTGGCAGACAGAATGGAAAGTGGTATCCTTTATTTTCGGCTCGGTTATCCTGTCGACTCATTATATTGGCTACATTTTGCATACATTGCATTATTCTGTTTTAATCTTTATTGTTACAGCATGTATTATTACGATGTTTTTAAACCGGAAGTATGTTCTTGTATATGGGGGCATAACTACCGGTTTTCTCATTTTTTTTGAAATTTTTCATTATAATATTATTAGTGAAACGATGCCTTCCGTCTTGCTGTACTTTTTTTATGTGTGCTGCTATGTATTGGGGTTATTTAATATATTCTGGCTGGTGAAACAGGCTAATAAATATTTGGAAAAGGTCGAGATGGCCAATCAATCAAAAAATATGTTTTTAGCGGCCATGTCGCATGAAATCCGAACCCCCATGAATGCAGTCTGCAGCCTGTCCGAAAAGATATTGGAAGATCCAACGTCGGAGAATGTACCGGGATATGCTGAAAACATTATCCTTTCCAGTAACATATTATTGTCCATGACCAATTCTATTTTGGATTATTCGAAAATGGAGTCGGGGCAATTTCATATCGTACCGATGCCTTACCGGACATCGGATATGATCCAGGAAGTTGTAAACATGATTAAGGTTAAGCTTATTAATCAGGATGTGGATTTTATTCTGATTAAAGATAAAAAGATACCGGAATGGCTGTTAGGAGATGAGTTCCGAATTCGTCAGGTGCTCATTAACATTCTTTCCAATGCGGTAAAATATACCGAAAAGGGAAAGATTACCTTCCAAATTGAGTGGAATGGCAATGAAAAAGACGGTACGTTGATTTTTAAGATTGCCGACACCGGATTTGGCATTAGAAAAAGAGATATGGGCAGGCTTTTCGATAGTTTTGTCCGATTTGATTATGAAAGCAGCCGAAAGATCGAAGGAGCCGGACTAGGATTATCCATCTGCCAGCAATTGGTAACACTGATGGACGGCACGATTGATGTGGACAGTACATATGGTATTGGCAGTACTTTTGCGGTTAAACTTCCGCAAATAATCGGGAAAAAAGGAAAACGGATCAAAGCCCCCGGTTCCAAAGTCCTGATTGTTGATGACACCAAAGTAAACCGTGCGCATTTAGAGGGACTTTTACACAATTATGAAATACAGACAGATATAGCCGTGGATGGTTATGACTGTTTGAATAAAATGGAAGAGTATACTTATGATATGATTTTTATGGATTACCTGATGCCCGGTATGGATGGTCTGGAAACCATCAGGGCGATCAGAAGCCGCCCGGAAAAATATTATCAGACAGTCCCCATTGTGGTGCTGACCTCCGGAGCGGAAGAGGAATTGAAAACAGATTTTCTGGATGCTGGTATTCAGGGTTATTTGGAAAAGCCCATTGAAATAGATCTTCTGGAATTGGTATTGCTTCATGATTTACCATCCAAATACTTGATCGAGGAGACTTACGATGAGTAATTCAATTAAAAAAAATTATAAGTGTACCATTATTGCCTGCTTTGCAGGCTACATAATACAAGCGGTGATTAATAATTTTGCACCGCTTTTATTTATTACCTTTCAAACATCCTACCAGGTTTCCCTGGATAAAATAGCCATGCTGGTCACCCTGAACTTTGGGGTACAGCTGTTGGTGGATCTGGCTGCTACCCGGCTGGTAGATAAAATCGGGTATCGGGTATCCATGATACTGGCTCATCTGATGGCCGCAGTGGGATTAGTCAGTATGGCCTTTTTGCCGGATCTGCTGCCCAATGCATTTGCCGGACTGATTGTTGCTATTATCTTATATGCCATCGGCGGCGGGCTGTTAGAGGTGCTGGTAAGCCCCATTGTGGAAGCCTGCCCTACTGAGCGCAAAGAAGCAACCATGAGTCTGCTGCATTCCTTTTATTGCTGGGGACATGTGTTTGTTGTTCTGGCATCCACATTATTCTTTGTGACAGCAGGTATTTCGCATTGGAAAATACTTGCCTGTATCTGGGCATTGCTTCCCTTGGCCAATCTTTATATGTTTACCCAGGTACCTATCAACACATTGGTAGAAGAAAAGGATGGTTTGTCATTAAAAGCATTATTTAAAAATAAGATTTTCTGGGTACTGATGTTATTGATGGTTTGCGCTGGAGCCAGTGAGCAGGGCATGAGTCAATGGGCCTCGGCGTTTGCGGAAGCCGGATTGGGTGTCAGCAAAACCGTCGGTGATTTGGCCGGTCCCTGTGCTTTTGCGGTATGTATGGGTTGTGCCCGGTTGTTTTATGCCAAGTACAGCGAAAAGATACAATTGCAAAAATTCATGGTATTCAGTGGCTGCTTATGTATCGTAACCTATTTTGTTGCCAGTTTGATGGGGAATCCGGTAGTTAATCTGATTGGCTGTGCCTTATGTGGTTTTTCGGTGGGTATTCTCTGGCCGGGAAGCTTCAGTATTGCAGCTAAGCTTTGCCGAAACGGCGGAACAGCCATGTTCGCATTATTGGCACTGGGAGGGGACCTGGGATGTGCAGGCGGTCCGGCGCTTGTAGGGTTTGTGGCAGAGCGGCTAGGCGGCGACTTAAAGAGAGGTATTTTGGCGGCTGTTGTCTTTCCGGTATTATTATTGGTGGGATTGGTTTTGGTAAAAGTCATTCCCCAGAGGGTGGTTTTGGATGAGCGAAGAACTGAATAAAATGAAACAGGCCTTTACGAATGCTTTTTTTCGTATGCATGATAAAGAAGAAATGTTGGAAAAAGGCCGGCGTTTCCTGATGGAATACAGTCGATCTTTTGAAGGGGATGAAAAAAACGAAAACTATACCCAGTCATTTTGGTATAGTATGCATTTGCGGAAGAAAAGGCTGAAAAAGAAAGATATTACTTATCGTATCCGATTTGAAGGACAGGATAAGATGCAAACCAACAGTGACGCAGTTTTTTGGGAAAATGATGGGAAGAACACATTGACCGAAGTAGTCATAAGTGAAATTATTCATGAAACATATGAAAGAAATCAAAAATTGCTTTACAGATATCATAAAAATCTGGAAAGCCGTATTCATTATACAGAATCACTAAAAAGTGAAGCCTATATTATATGTCCTAATTGTGCAGCACAGCAGACTGCTGCGGATTTACTGGAAGGCTGCCGGTATTGCAGGTCCAAATTTCGATTGGATGATTTCAAAGAAAAGGTAATTGCTTATACTTATAGAAGATCCGTATACCGGAAGACCGGTGATATTATCCTTAAAATGCTTGCCATTGGAACCGGCATTAATATTGGATTATGCTTGCTGATGAAGATTTTTCTTGGTGCATCTTTTTTTGCAGGTCTTTTTGTGCTAATGTTATTTCTGGGAGTGGGAATTTTATTAATCCATCCAATTGTGGCCATTCCGGTTGGGTTTAGCGATTCCTATGTGGAGGGACAACGTAAGAAGGCGGCAGAGATGGTGAGAAAATATGATGAACAGTTTTCTGCGTTTGCGTTTATTGGCGGACTTGATTATAAGCTGAAATCCATCCATTACGCAGACAGCATGAAAGATTTACAGGGGTTTTGTCAGACGGATTTATCCGGGATTTTGTCTCAATACCGGGATGTGGTTGATTGCAGTATGCAAGATTATTTGATCAGAGATTTCCGGGTGGATGACCGGAATCAGGTGGCGGAAATACAGGTAAAACTCCGGCTGTTGATTGATAAAACTGATAAACTGACAGAAAAGGAAGAAACCATAGGTTTGATTCTGATCAAGGATAAAAATAATAAAACCCAGATAGTTCCTGACGGAACCATCTTTACCTGTACAGAATGTGCCGGAAGCATATCCTTGCTGCAGGGAGGCATTTGTGAATACTGTGGAAAGAAACTGGAGTTACGAAAGTACGACTGGGTAATCGCGGATTATAAAGTCTATTAATTGACCAGAGAATTTGCTGATAACGGCACCATGCTGTCCGGTGGGGAAGGGCAGAAAGCGGTCATTTCACGAATGTTTAATGTACAGGCGGAGCGGTATTGTGTTGGGATTTATGCATAATGTTATTTATGAAAAAGAGCAGACACGGTCAAGTATTTGTTTCTCATCCGTGATATACCATTTTATAGAGAGGAAATCATATGCATGCATGGGAAGCCATACAGAAAACACTGGATTACATCGAGGAGCATATCGGCGAGGATATGCAAATCGAAGAATTGGCAAAAATTGCTGCACTTTCACCATTTTATTTTCAACGATTATTTACACGACTGGTAAAAGCATCGGTTCGGGATTATATTAAATTACGCCGTCTGGCCAAATCAGTTGCCCTGTTGCGCAATAAGAATAATCGCATTATCGACATTGCAATGGAATATGGTTTCGGCAGTCACGAAACATTTACACGAGCCTTTAAGGAAACCTATAGCATTACCCCATCGCAGTACCGGAATAAACCGGTTGGGTTACAAAATTTTGACAAACCTGATTTACTGCTTGGTTACATCGTAATAGATGAAGGTGTGCCACTAATCAGTGACGGCTTAGTGCTGGAAATGAACCGCAAATTGCTTGAGGAACCGATTCATTTTCTTGGTGTGATAGGATATTATCCATTCAAATCCGGTAAAATGGTCGGTGAAAGAACTGGTGTCGACATGGTTGATGATATCTGGAACAGATTTTTCAGGGAACTTCCCGATATTCCGCATGTTTCCAAAGGCCGCCTGATTGGTGTTTCATATCATGGTGATGCGCCTGATGGTTATTCCAGTTATTTTGTCGGTGCGGAAGTAGAAAAAGTTGAAAGTCATCATAACTTTGCTGATTGGGAACTGCCTGTACGGGAATACACAGTTTGTGGCTTTGAAGCAGAGAATCACGATCAGAGGATAATTAGTATGGGTAAAGCGATGAGGTATACCAGGTTTTGGCTGAGAGAGCACGATTTAATTGCCGATGGCTTTTTCCCGGAGATGTATTATCAAAGTGCTTCCGACATTACGTATGTGGAGCTGTGGATTCCTTTTAAAAAACGAGAAAAATAATAATAAGTTCTCGGAATTAGAATAATCTAATTCCAACGCAGATTGAAAACTAAATATTGGTAGTTTTGGAGAAAAGAAGAAAATTTTTGGTACGAGAAATAGACATAGTGGAAGCTATGCTTTAAAATAGGTATTGCTAAAC
>JAVBSL010000031.1:0-24982 GCA_031556725.1 Lachnospiraceae bacterium
GGTGGAATTCCCACTGAGTAAAGCTAGGAGAATTATTATGTCAGACAATATCGGAAAAGTAGTTCAAATTATCGGTCCGGTTATTGATATTAAGTTCGAGGAAAATTGCCTTCCGGAGATTAACCATGCGGTTAAAATTCAGTTTGAGGGTAAGGAAATCGTCACGGAGGTTATGCAACACCTGGGTAATAATACTGTACGCTGTATCTCCATGTCATCCTCAGACGGATTGGTCAGAGGAGCTAAGGCAGTAGATACCAAGGCACCTATTATGGTCCCGGTGGGAAAAGCAACCCTGGGCAGGGTAATGGATGTGATTGGGCAGCCTCTTGATGACGGAGGAGAAATCTCAGCGGAAGAAATGCTTCCGATTCATCGCCGTCCCCCGCGGTTCGACGAACAAAAACCGGCCACAGAGATTCTGGAAACCGGAATCAAGGTAGTCGATTTGCTGGCGCCTTATCCCAAAGGCGGCAAAATCGGTCTTTTCGGTGGAGCCGGTGTTGGTAAAACCGTTTTAATCCTGGAATTAATCAGAAATATAGCCACGGAGCATGGCGGTTACTCGGTGTTTACCGGCGTAGGAGAGCGTTCCCGTGAGGGAAATGACCTGATTCATGAAATGACCGATTCCGGTGTTATTGAAAAAACCGCATTGGTCTTCGGACAGATGAATGAACCCCCCGGAGCCCGTATGCGAGTAGGTCTGACCGGCCTTACCCTGGCAGAATATTTTAGAGATAAAGCCGGTCAGGACGTGCTGTTCTTTGTGGACAACATTTTCCGGTTTATTCAAGCCGGTTCAGAGGTTTCAGCATTGATGGGCAGAACCTCTTCGGCAGTTGGATATCAGCCAACCCTGGCCAATGAAGTAGGCGCTCTGCAGGAGCGGATTACCTCCACCCAGACCGGTTCCATTACCTCTGTTCAGGCAGTCTATGTACCGGCGGATGATTATACCGATCCGGCGCCGGCCACAACCTTTGCCCATCTGGATGCCACTACCGCACTTTCCAGAGCGATCGTGGAAATGGGAATTTATCCGGCGGTTGACCCGCTGCAGTCAAGCTCCCGTATCCTGACACCGCAGATCGTCGGTGAAGAACATTACGAAATCGCCCAGCAGGTGAAAGAAATCCTGCAGCGTTATAAGGAATTGCAGGATATTATCGCCATCCTGGGTATGGATGACTTGTCGGATGAAGATAAGCTGATTGTATATCGGGCCCGTAAAATCCAAAGATATTTATCACAACCTTTTTACGTGGCGGAAGCATATAGCTCCTATGAGGGCAAATATGTACCGTTAAAAGAAACCATCCGGGGCTTTAAAGAAATTATTGAAGGAAAAATGGACCATATTTCCGAAACCCATTTTTATATGAAAGGCAGTATTGATGAAGTTTATCAAAGTGCCAGGGATGCTGAGGAATCACAGTCCTGATAAATCACAGTTCTTGTGATGGAAGGAAGGGAGCAATACAATGTCTGATTGTTTAATGTTGAATATTTCCACTCCGGAAAAGCTGTTTTATGAAGGAGAAGTGAAAAGCCTTGTAATTTGTTCCGCTCTTGGGAAAATGGGTATTTTGCCGGGCCATAAATCAATGGTGGTAGATATGGAAATGGTGCCTATTGAAATTGAGACAGAAGATGGTATAATAGAAGCAGCGATAATAGGCGGATATGCACAGATCAGACATGATCGGATCACTATTATTGCTGATACAGCCGAGTGGCCGGAGGATATTGAGTTCAGCCGCGCAGAAGAAGCCCGAAAACGTGCTGATGAGAGACTTCAGCAGCACTTGAGCGAAACGGAATTCATGCGGTCTCAGGCTGCTTTAAGAAGAGCATTGCTTCGACTTTCTTTATCAAATCGAAAATAGTGTTCCTGCAAAAGGAGAATCATATGCAGCAAAATGAAAAACGGGTTTACCAAAGGGGAGACCATTTCCATTGTACTGCCAAGATTAGTGAAGATGGTAAAAAATGGGTTAAGGTAAAAATTGAGGATATGTCCTCGGGAGGGCTTTTACTAAAGAGTGAAAAAGAATATCAGAAGGGTGATACTCTTTGGTTTGATGTGTTTATAGAAGGATTTTTTTCGGAATTTAATGTGAAAACCCAGGGCGAAGTACGCCGGGTTCAGCATACCGGAACAGAATATGCCCATGGAATTGCTTTCATTGGTATGGATAAGGATACTAAAATCAGGATTGATGAAAATGTGCAAAGTGTCAAACGTCTGGGGGCGCATTTAAAAGATCATAATTGAAAACAGTAA
Organism: Lachnospiraceae bacterium; assembly: GCA_031556725.1. Taxonomy (GTDB): domain Bacteria; phylum Bacillota; class Clostridia; order Lachnospirales; family Lachnospiraceae; genus UBA935. Next base: position 2,288 of record JAVBSL010000031.1, read on the forward strand.
ATAAAAAGAGGTTGTTTGTTGAAACGGCTTCTTTTTTATTTATTGTTTATGTTATAATAGACCAATAAATAATTTACGGAGGAAATAATTACCATGAAAGAAAAGATGGACATTAAGAAAATGTGTGCCGAACAGGGAATTGTGATGATTGATTTTAAGATGATAGATCTGGATGGCAGATGGCGGCATATTACCATTCCGGCAGACCGGTTTGACGAAAAAATCTTTCAGTATGGCATCGGGTTTGATGGTTCAAATTATGGATTTGCACCGATCGAAAAAAGCGATATGGTGTTCATACCCGACCCGGAGACCGCAGTAATAGACCCCTTTGTAGAAATACCAACCCTGTCCATGAGTGGTGATGTCTGTATTATTGGCAGTGAAGAAAACACACCTTTTGATCAATATCCCCGAAATGTGGGATTGCGTGCCCTTCAATATATGGAACAATCAGGAGCTGCCGACCGGATGCTGATCGGACCGGAATTTGAATTCTATCTTCTGGATCATGTGGCATATGATGTTTTGCCTCAGCAGACCTTCTTTTCTATTGATACGGCACAGGCGGAGTGGAATACCGGAATGGATAACAACGCCGGTTTCCAGGTACATCATAAAGGCGGCTATCATATCAGTGCACCCCATGATGTGGGCTATAATCTACGCAGCAAGATGTGCCTGCTGATGGAAGACTGGGGTATTAAGGTGAAATATCACCATCATGAGGTGGGCGGCCCAGGACAGATGGAGATTGAAGTGGAATTAGGCGATATGGTGGATATGGCCGATAAGACCATGATTACCAAATATATTATTAAGAATGCCGCTGTGCAGGAGGGGAAAACGGCAACCTTTATGCCGAAACCGATCTATCAGGAAGCCGGAAGCGGTATGCATGTACATATGCTTTTGTTAAAAGACGGACAACCGTTGTTTTATGATAAGGACGGATATTCCGGTTTAAGTGAAACGGCCCACTATTTTATCGGCGGCTTATTAAAACATGCCTCCTCTTTATGCGCCTTTACCAATCCCTCAACGAATTCCTTTAAAAGACTGGTTCCCGGTTATGAGGCACCGGTAACAATCGGGTATGCCACTTCCAATCGAAGTGCCGTGATCAGGATACCGGCCTATGCCAAATCTCCCGAAACCAAACGTTTTGAACTGCGCAGTCCCGATGCCACTGCCAATCCTTACTATGCTTATGCTGCCATACTGATGGCCGGACTGGATGGTATTGAAAATAAGATCGATCCCCGGGAACATAACTGGGGGCCTTATGATTTTAATCTATATGAGCTATCTAAAGAACAGCAGGCTAATATCCAATCTTTGCCCAGATCCTTAAGCGAAGCACTGGATGCGCTGGAACAGGATCATGCTTATTTGATCAAGGGCGGTGTATTCCCTGAACGATTGATTCAGATATGGATGGAAAGAAAGCGTAAGGAATGCATGAAAATTGAACAGATTCCTCATCCGGCTGAGTTTGAACAATATTATGATTTATAATATTATATGGAAAAATATTGACAGTTGAAAATAAAAAAGATATAATGATGATATCAAATTGATATCATCATTATTCTTTAGGAGGAAATGATCATGACAGAAAATAAAATGATTTATGAAGAAAAACAGGCGAAAGCCACCGCCGGTATGCCGGCATTGATAATGAATCTGTTGCTGATGATCGTAACGGTCATTGTCTTGGTATTGGCTATCATATGGCTGGCCAACGGAACGGTCAATATGGTACTGGGAGTTGTATTGATTGTTATAGCGACATTATATTCCTGCCTGATTGGGCCGATTTTGTTCGCAGGACTAAAGATTTTGGGGCCCAACGAAGCACTGGTACTGACGTTCTTCGGTAAATATTACGGAACTTTAAGAGGAGCAGGGTACTTTTTTGTAAATCCCTTTGTGACAGCAATCAATCCGGCTGCTGATACCAATGCCTCTACCGGAAATGTGGGTGCTGCCGAGAAAGGTGCCAAACTTTCAACCACCGGTGGCGTGATGCAGATCGAAATGGGCAGTGTCATCAAGAACAAGAAGATTTCCTTAAAGGCCATGACGCTGAGCAATGATAAGCAAAAAATCAATGACCAGTTAGGCAATCCCATTGTTATCGGAATCGTTGTGATCTGGAAGGTGACCAATACCGCTAAAGCCGTCTTTAATGTAGACAACTATAAAGAGTTTTTATCCATTCAATGTGATTCGGCCCTGAGAAATATTGTCAGACTATATCCCTATGACTGTGCCGGTGATAATACCGACGGTTCCAATGAAAAATCCCTGCGTGGAAGCAGTGATGAGATTTCCCAGCGGTTAAAAGAGGAGATTCAGGAAAAGGTCAATGTTGCCGGTTTGGAAATTACCGAAGCCCGCATAACTCATTTATCATATGCACAGGAAATTGCTGCCGCCATGCTCCAGAGACAGCAGGCATCGGCGATCGTAGATGCCCGTCAAATGATCGTTGACGGTGCTGTGGGAATGGTAGAAATGGCTCTTGCGAAACTAAATGACAGCAACATCGTGAACCTGGATGAAGAGCGAAAAGCAGCAATGGTAAGTAATCTATTGGTAGTACTGTGTGGAAATAAAGATGCCCAGCCTATTGTCAACAGCGGCTCTTTATATTAAGATAGTGCTAAGAACAAAGAATGGAGAGGAGCAGGTTGGAAAATAAAGAGAATACAAAAAAACAAGTACCGCTTCGCTTATCGCCATCTCTTTGGCAGGAACTCAATGCCTGGGCGGAGGATGACTTCCGTTCTCTCAACGGACAGATCGAATATTTGCTGACAGAGTGCGTGAAGAAGCGAAAAAATAAAAAAGAAACGGAGATTTCCTAAACGGGAATCTCCATTTCTTTTTTTAAACCTTTTTCAGATATAAATGCTCCAGAAATTGTATGCACTGATATAACCCGATTGCAATAAAACATAAAATGATAATTGAAGTAATCACCATATTTAGTTGAAAGACTTGTGAACCGTAAATAATCAAGTATCCCAGTCCACGGCGGGCAGCAAGGAACTCACCGATAATAACCCCTACCAGGGCAAGACCGATATTTACCTTCATATTACTTAATATGGTAGGAACAGATGCCGGCAGGACCACCTTGAAAAAGGCATCCTTTTTGTTGCCGCCTAAGGTGGTGATCAGCTTGATTTTTTCGGAGTCCACTTGCTTGAAACCAGTGTAAAGGCTGATAATGGAACCAAAAAGTGCAACCGAGATTCCGGCTACAATAATAGTATTGATGCCGGTCCCCAGCCAGACGATAAAAAGCGGTGCCAAGGCCGATTTCGGCAAGCTGTTCAAAATAACCAGATAGGGTTCGGTAATGGCCGAAAGAGTTTGGGAATACCAAAGCAGGGTGGCACACAGCATACAAATAAGAAAGACCAGCAGAAAGCTGACCAGTGTTTCAAGCAGGGTGATGCCGGTATGGGTAAAAAAAGAAAAATCCCGGATCATGCCGATAAAGCATTTTGCCACAAGAGAAGGGCTGCTGAAGAAGAAGGAATCAATATATTTCATGCGGGCGGAAAATTCCCAGATAAAAAGAAAGGCGAAGAGGATCAGAAAGCGGAAGAAGGTGATGCTCCGGTGCCGCATACGATGCCTTTTGACATATAGCTGCTGGGCGGTCAGCGGTATTTTTTTATTTGTTGTATTCATCAGAAATCTCCTTCCATAATAATGAAAAGTAATTTTTAAACTCAGGGGCATTGCGAGCCGCCAGCGGGCTGTTATCCAATAAAGTAAGAGTAATATCAAGACTGTTTTTAATTGTTGCCGGACGTTTGGAAAGAATCAGGATGCGGTCAGCCAGACTGATGGCTTCCGAAAGATCGTGGGTGACGAGAATAGCTGTTTTATTGGCTTTGCGGATAATATTGCCGATATCGGCAGAGACGGTCAGACGGGTTTGATAATCCAGTGCACTGAAGGGTTCATCCAGAAGCAATAGTTCCGGGTCCATGACCATGGTGCGGATCAAAGCTGCCCGTTGTTTCATTCCTCCTGACAATTCACTTGGTTTTTTATCCTTGAAACGATAAAGACCGTAGTCTTTTAAGAGCTGGAGAGCAGCTTCCTCTTTTTCCGGTGTAAGCGTATGATTGATTTCCGGTCCCAAGAGAACATTCTCTTTGATCGTCCGCCATTCCAGCAAGTGATCCTGCTGCAGCATATAACCAACCCGGGTGTTTTTTTTGTCGGTTAGTCGGATTTCACCCGAAGCCGGCTTGAGTAAACCGGCAATAATAGATAATAAAGTTGATTTGCCGATGGCTCACTAACGGAAACTTTAGATGGACAGTTTATTCTCCATGCAAAAGTTGTTAAAGGCTTGAATACGGTGGAAAGCTACAATATGGATAAAATATGTAATCGGATAAAGTATGCACTCTGTATGGGGCAAATATCGCAGATGAAGTTGGCAATGGATATAGGGGTGAGCAGGGATTGTATATTCGATTATACAAGGGAAGACTATCCGGAAAAATCCATGCAGGTAGAAACGTTAAAACGGTTAGCGGAATACTTTGAGGTAGATCAATATCATTTCTGTAATGAATATCATAGGTTTATTGATACTGTTAATGTGGGAGAGTATTTAAAGGGCAGAAGAAAGAAAGCAGGAATGAGCCAACGAGAATTTGCAGAAAGTATGAATGTTGCATTAGTTAGCTATAAACAGTATGAAAGAGGTGCTGTAAGAATACCAGAACCCATATGGAGAATAACGAAAGATAAATAATGTAGTAAGTGAAAAGACAGGAAAACCCCTGTCTTTTTTGCTGGAAGTTTCAAAGAATAAGACATTCATTTAATGCCATACAAATTTTGCGTTGTTGTTCTAAAATTTTTTGTTGAAAAGCAAGTTTGGTTTCTTCCGAAACAATAGGCGGTGTATACAAATAATTATTAAAAGTGGTTTCATCAAAAGCGGTATTTTCATAAGCCCATCTGTTGTCATTTGCAGTTTTATGGGGTCTTTTATATGTAAATCTTTCCTTAATAATTTTATTAAAAGAAATGAAAGGCAATGGCAATCCATAATGATTATGTTTGCAATATTTTTCATAGAAACTGTATAGCTCATCAAAATAAAGATAACTATTGGGAGAAGTATAACAAAAATCAGAAGTGAATTTTTTGATTATTTCGGTTTCTGTACGTAGGGAAGACCCCTTTGTTGTCTTTTTGGAAACAGCATTTTTCGGACTTTGCTCAAAGAGACCATAAAGTGAAAGGAATAAGGATAAGGACTGGATTTCCGGATCGGACAATGTATTAAATTGAGTAAATAATTTATTGGGATTAAGATTGAGCAAAATAACTTTTGTTGGATATTGCTTTGTCAGGTAGGATATTTCCTTTTGACGGGAAGCAAAACACAATAATGGAAGCTGATTACGGAAACAAAACGGTAGTGAAATATTATTGGTAAACTCGATATTTTCCCCTTTTATCAAGCGAGTGAGAACGGCTTTTTGTTCGGGTGTTTCTTCACGTTTGGATGGATGGGTCAAGATATAGCGAGTATGTTGAAAGGGATATAAATAAATTCGACAAATATTTTCTTTTTTCTTTAATAGCTTTAATTCATTAAAGGATGGAGAGGAAAAAGAACAGCGATCAAGCAGTTGTTGAAAAAAGTCTAAAGTGTCCTCTTCGGAATGTATGACAAACATTTTTCGTTGTGATGAAGATAATGAATAATAGTGATCAGTAGCAAGCATACAGAATATAGAACTAATTTCATCTAATGATTCCAAAGAACCGGAAGAAATATCATAGATAAAATTCAATAAACGTTCTGTTAAAGGCAATTTAAGTTTTTGAATGGTGCTAACTGTAAAAAACAGATTTTCACTTTGTATATAATTAAGTGGAGTGGGTATAACTTCAAACACTCCTTCTTGTGTATTGAGATGTACCGAATATGTGTCAAGATTTTTTTTGATATGAAATGATAAAGGGGAATATGGAATTGATCTGAATTTAAAAAAGTTATTTGGAGATATCACCTTTTTCAAATGGGTTGGAAAAGATTGAAAAAAGGACAGAGGTATCTCTGTATTTGGAAAAAGTGAAGTTAAGAAAGTCTCATCCATAAAAATATATGTAAATTTACAATTTTCCAACGAATTACTTTTATATGTAAAAACATTATTATCAATAAAAATAAAGTTTTGAGAATTTTTCATAAATAAAGGGATAGTTTTGGGGGGATATTTCAAATAATGTTTTTCAAAAGAATTTATAGGATTAGGTGCATATACTAAGCAATTCTTAATATATGTAAAAATATTCTTATAAACATAATTTGAAAAATCCAAATTTAAGCTATAAGTAGGATTGATATGTTGATATCTTTGGATTAAAAAGGCAAAAAAATCCTTATAAGATTCAAAACTTTCATTAGTTTCTAAATAGTAAAGTTTATTATTTAGGTAACGATAAAAATTGAATTGCAGGTCATGAGCCATAAAAGGAAGTAATTTTGACGCATTATCACTATCTATGAGCTTCCATTCTTCAAGGTAAGACTTTAAAATTTCGACATTGCTTTGATATTTTTGATTTCGCACATATATTTGTTGATTTTTTTGCATTTTTTTATCATGTTTCCTAATCCTTGCTAATGTTTGATTTTTTGCTTTATTCATAATAAAAACCCTTTCTCTATGTGTCAAGAAGTTAATTATGTGTCAGGAAAAACAAAATTTAATTCATATAATATTTAATTATAGCATTTAGGATATAAGAAGAAAAGATTAATATGAGAATATAAATAAATTAGAACAGTAAAAGCCTTGAAAATAAAGTAATTGTAAAAATAAATACCTATATTAACTTTCCGAATAAATACAAGCTGAACAAACATAGGGTAGGTTAGGCGAACGAAAGGAAGTTAAAAAATGCGAAAACATATTGTGGACTGTAAAATTGAAAATGAGAACGATGAGGAACTGGTGGTTGAATTGACACCTAATATAAATGAAAGATGGGTTGAAAGCATAGACCACTATATGAGTAAAGTAAATATATCGGCAGAGCAAAAGGTGGAAATATTAGATATGATTATAGATAATGTAATAAAATATAATGCATAAAACAATAAAATAAAGTAAATGTAATACAAATTCGGTTACTTGCAAAACATTATCCAATAATAGAATGAAAAAATTAAAGACATAGGAGAAAAGTATATGAAGGAAACGGTTATAACCATTAGAACAACAAATGAAGATAAAGAAAGATTAGAGTATGAAGCTAAAAAGAATAATATGACGTTAAGCCAATTAATGCGGAATAAAATTGATAATTCATCTAACAGTAATAGCATTATGGATATTTCTGGACAACTATGTATACTGATGACATCAATTCAAGAATTATTGGCAGAGAACCCGGATATAAATCTGGAAAATATAAATGAGGAGGCAAGTAAATTATGGCAGTTACTAAAATAGTTCCCAACCCGTATAAGACGAAATTGGCAATGAGTAATCTGCTTTACTATATTGTAAGGGGAGCTGAAACCGTAGGCGGATATGGAGTAAGTCTGAATGATGTAGAGGCGGTCTACTATGAATTTGAAAAAATAAAACAAATATGGGGAAAACATGAAGAAGGCCGTCGGCAAGTAAGGCAAGTAGTTGTTAGTTTCCGAAGGAATGAATGTTCCATAGCAGAGGTTGAAAGAATTGCATGGGAAGTGGGCAACTATTATGGACAAGCCCATCAAGTCCTTTATGGAATACACGATGATACAGATAATCTTCATATTCACTATGCCATTAATACCGTTAGTTTTATTGACGGAAAAATGATATCGGAAGGACAGGCGGATATGGAGAATTTAATAGCCTTTGTGGAGGCAACAGCAAAGAGTGTTAGGATGAGAACAAGAAATAGTAGGATAAATGAACGTGTTACCCGTTGAACTTGCGCAGGATCTTTAGTATAATATTAATTGTAGGAACGGGAGTAAATAAGAATATAGAAGGGTGAATAATGAGAAAATTAAAAGTATATTTGGATACATCCATAATCAGTTATTTGTATCAGGAAGATGCACCGGAGAAAATGAAAGATACACAGCAACTTTGGGAGTTGATTAAACAAGGTGTTTATGAAGTGTATATTTCAGATATTGTATTAAATGAAATAAGCGGATGCAGTGAAGAGAAGGTGAATATTTTATTGAATTATATGAATGAAATAGAATATACTATTGTTGACACAGATGAAGACACAATTGAACTGGCTGAAAAATTTATAGATTTCGGTATTTTGAAAAAGAAAAGCTTTGATGATTGTCAGCATATAGCAGCAGCGATTTTGTCTGGATGTGATATTATAACATCATGGAATTTCAAGCATATTGTGAATGTGAGAACAGTACGAGGCGTAAAAACCATAACTACATTGGAGGGATATAAGGATTTACTGATATATCCACCATCTGTTTTATTAGAAGAGGAGGACAATGATAATGGATAATTTAAGAGTAAGTGAACGTTTTGATGTGGAAGATATCAGAAAAATAAGGGAATATAACTCGTTAAAGCATATTCAGATGACACCGCAAGAGATTATTGCAGATACCAAAAAGGGTGCAGAGAAAATAAAGGAATTACTTAAACAAAAGGATTTGATGAAAGCGTGAATCAGCCCATCACCTGAATGTCAGAAGAGAAGCAAGGGGTATTTCTAATGAATCAGCAATATCCATTAAAGTTTCCAGTGACATTGATGTAGGCATATTGGGTGCTTCAATGTTGCTCAAATGAGTGCGGCTTATGCCGGTAGCTTCAGCAAGTTCTAATTGACTTAGTCCTTTTAGCTTTCTGTAATATGATATATTTAGGCCAATCATTTTATATTCTTCATCTCGTTTTAAATTCATATTTGGTCACCTCTTCATACAGTTTAATATCAAAACAAGACACGATAAACAACCTATATAGTTGCGTGTGCAAATGTACAGGTTGCAAATGTACTGCAAAAGTAGTATTATGATATTAAAAGTTCTGTTATGGAGGTAAAATATGGCAAAAGAGAAAAGATATTTTAAAGACTTAAAATCACTTCAACCCATAGTAAAGGTATTGAATGAAGCCTCGGAAGCGGTTGCAGACCCAACAAGAACAATTAATGAAAGTGCAATTCCACCGGAAGTCATAGCGGCTGCTTTGGGAGCGGGGACTGGTGGCGTTATTACTTTTTCAGCGTTGTATGGACTAGGCATGGTAGGGCTTTCAGCAGCAGGTATTACATCAGGATTATCAGCGGCAGGGGCAGTTTTAGGCGGTGGTATGGTAGCAGGGATATTTGTATTAGCAGCACCTATTACAGTTTTAGCATTGGGTGGTGTCGGAATAGCAAGCCATTTGAAAGAGAAACAAGCCCATCAAAAATGTAGTGAATTGCATGATGATACAATTAGGGTTATGAATAGTGTGGAACAAGCGATTAAGAAAGAAGGCAATGCAAGTAAAGAACGTTTAGATTATTTACGAGCCCTTGGCATCTTGCTGGAACGTGCAAAAGAAGAATTAGAACACGATTTGTTTCAAGGCGAATAAAAAATAAATAAAATACATAAAAGGCACTCTGGGTATCTAAAATAAGATAATTCAGGGTGCTTTTGTGTTTCTTTTCAATAATATATTATATTTACGATTAAATATTATTGGGAGGATGACATGGGAAAATTAATTAGTAAGATACTGGTCTGTATTGTATGCTCTGCATTGGAAGTGATACTTACGTTTCTGAAAGATATCAAACTTTCAGAAGAATACTAAGTGTTTTACGGATGTGGAAAGGCTATACAGACATAGAAATGAATGAGGGAATTATTATTTAAAATACCAAACAGGAGGAAGTCTATATGCTAATAGCAATTTACAGTAGAAAATCAAAATGGACAGGAAAAGGGGAAAGTGTAGAAAATCAGCTTATCATGTGTAAAGAGTACATAGAAAGTTTCATAGAAGGGGGAAAGGGGGCGGAAATCATCGAATATGAAGATGAGGGATTTTCCGGCAAAAATACAAAAAGACCACAATTTCAAAAAATGATGCAGGATATGAAAGCAAGGAAATTTGATTATCTGGTGTGCTATAAGCTAGACCGTTTAGGCAGAAATCTGGCAGATTTAGCCGGTTTGATGGAACAGTTGGAGCGCAGGGGAATATCATTTATCAGTATTAAAGAAAAGTTTGATACAACCACGCCAATAGGAAAGGCTATGTTATACTTTTCAGGAGTATTGGCGCAGATGGAACGGGAACAGATTGCGGAGCGTGTTAAGGATAATATGATTATGCTTGCTCGAAGCGGAAGATGGCTAGGTGGCAATACTCCGTTAGGCTTTGAGTCGGTTAAGCAGGAAAAGGATAGTGGGGGAGGAAAGAAAAAAACTGCATTTTATCTACAGATAGATAATGACGAAATAGCAACTGCAAAATTTATCTTTGATAATTTCCTTGAAAATCAATCATTGAATAAGGTGCTATCATATTTTCTGACAAATAAGATTAAGACCAGAAATGGAAAGGAATACAGCATTTCCGGCATCAGAGATATACTAACCAATCCGGTTTACTGTATGGCAGATAAGGAAGCATATGAATACTTTTACGATTTGGGCTGCCAAGTTTGTATCGATCGGGAAGAACTGGATGGAGCAAGCGGTTTGATGGGGTATGCAAAAACTTCTTCCAGTGTATACAAAAATCAGGCAACAAAACATGATACATGGGTTATATCCAAAGGGCAGCATAATGGGATTATATCCGGCAGGGATTTTATAAAGGTTCAAAAGATACTAATTATTAATAAGAAGAAAGGTGATAGTTTCCGAAAGGTGAAAAATGAGATATCGCTTTTGTCAGGTATGCTGCATTGTACTTGTGAACACCAGATGCGTCCTAAGAATTATCCGGCTTCACGGTTGAATGAAAGAGGAGAAAGAACGTTTGCATATTTATGTCCCTATAAGGATCATACTCATGGAGAAAATTGTCAGGTGAGAAATATCCATGGTAATACACTTGACGGTGCTGTATGTGACGAAATATTAAAGTTTGCCGAACCGAATAAAGGAATAATACCATTATTGGAAGAACTCAAAAATAAAATTCAAAATTCCGATACTACAATCATTACAGAGAAGCAGTTGTTGGTACAGGAGAGAGACAGAAAGAAAGAGCAAATAAAAAATCTGATTGAATCATTGAAAAGGTTGGGAGCAGAAAGCGTATCCGCAGAATACATTAATGAAGAAATACAGCAGATGGACATAGAGATCAGACAGTTAGAACAGCAGATAAAAGAAGAAACGGAAAATAGTACAGAACATACAATGCTGCAAGCGGAACTGGATCAAACAGCGGATACACTTTCTGATTTCAGAAAGTTATTTCCGGATTTATCAGTAATTGAAAAAAGAGACTTTCTCAAAAGCATTGTGGAGAAGGTAATATGGGATGGCGAACTTGCGCATATATATTTAAGAGGGGCGGTGCATGAAAAGCACCGCCCCATTTACCGTCTTTTGATGGACAACTATAGGCAGCAATGGAAGAAAAAGTTTCCGTTTCTGTACCATCGCATTGCCGCAGCCGCTGGGACCGACGATAGCGAGAAATTCCCCCTTTTTTATTTGAAAGGATATATGAGAAAGGGCGACGGTCTCCCCTGTCAGGCTGTGATATGAAAAACTGATGTCGTTACATTCTAAAATAGATTCCTGCATGATGAACCTCCATTCTATATAGTTATTTTATGAGTTTATTGGATTTGTGTGTGTAAAAATGATTGAAAAGAGCTTTGAAGTATGTTACCATCAAATTTAGATTTAATAAAATGGAGGATATTGGTATGGCACAGTTATGGGGCGGACGTTTTACCAAGGAAACAGACAAGCTGGTGTATGATTTTAATGCTTCGATTTCATTTGATAAACGGTTTTTTGCTCAGGATATAGAAGGCAGTATTGCTCATGTTGTTATGCTGGAAAAGCAGGGGATATTAACCGACGATGAAAAAAATGCCATTGTCAAGGGACTTGTTGGGATTCGTGAAGATGTGGAAAACGGTAAACTGGAAATTTCTGATGAATATGAAGATATTCACAGCTTTGTGGAAGCCAATTTAATCGAACGGATCGGTGATACCGGGAAAAAGCTTCATACCGGCCGCAGCCGTAATGATCAGGTTGCTTTGGATATGAAATTATATACACTTTCAGAGATATTGTATGTTGCGGAAGAGATATATGAACTTCTGGAAACTTTGATGAAGTTAATGGAAGATAATATCAATACCTTTATGCCGGGATTTACTCATTTACAGAAAGCCCAGCCCACCACCGTAGCCCATCATATGGGAGCCTATTTCGAAATGTTCAAGCGAGACGGCGAAAGACTGCGGGATATCTATCAACGGACGAATTATTGTCCTTTGGGAGCCGGTGCTTTTGCAGGAACCACCTATCCTCTGGATCGCAGTTACACGGCAGCCTTGATGGGATTTGAGGGACCCACACTAAATAGTATGGATTCCGTATCCGATAGAGATTATGTGATTGAATTTTTAGCGGCATTATCAACCATTATGATGCACTTAAGCCGTTTCAGTGAGGAAATCATTATCTGGAATTCCAATGAGTATCGTTTTATTGAGATTGATGATGCTTTTTCCACCGGAAGCAGTATTATGCCTCAGAAAAAAAATCCGGATATTGCGGAACTGGTACGCGGAAAAACCGGCCGTGTATATGGTGCACTGATGTCTATCCTGACTACTATGAAAGGCCTTCCGCTGGCATATAATAAAGATATGCAGGAAGATAAGGAAGTTACCTTTGATGCTATAGATACAGTAAAGCAATGCTTGTTTTTATTCAGCGGTATGCTAAAAACCATAAAGTTCAATCCGGAGATTATGGCCGTCAGTGCCATGAACGGTTTTACCAACGCAACCGATGCAGCGGATTATCTGGTAAACCGGGGCGTGCCATTTCGGGATGCCCATGGTATTATCGGCAGGCTGGTACTGTATTGTATTGAGAAAAATACTTGCATCGATGCTCTTTCCATTGAAGAATTGAAAGCTATCAGCGAAGTGTTTGAAGAAGATATTTATGAGGCTGTCAGCCTGAAGACCTGTGTGGAAAAACGCTTGACGCTGGGTGCACCCGGGCAGGTTGCAATGAAAGAGGTTATCGATATCAATAAGGAGTATCTGGATCATCACTGGTTAAAGGATGGTGCAGCCAAGAATAAATATATAAGATGAGGAGAGAAGTATTATGAGTGAAAAATTAAGAGTAGGAATTTTAGGCGGAACGGGTATGGTTGGACAACGATTTATTTCCCTGTTGGAAGATCATCCGTGGTTTGAAGTAACCACTATCGCCGCCAGCCCCCGTTCGGCAGGGCAGACGTATGAAGCAGCAGTAGGTGACCGGTGGAAAATGACCACCCCCATGCCGGAAGCTGTGAAAAATATTGTTGTAATGAACGTTAATGAAGTGGAAAAGGTGGCATCAGAGGTTGATTTTGTCTTTAGTGCGGTAGATATGACCAAAGAAGAAATCAAGAAGATCGAAGAAGATTATGCCAAAACCGAAACGCCGGTAGTTTCCAATAATTCGGCCCATAGATGGACACCGGATGTTCCCATGGTTGTGCCGGAGATCAATCCCGAACATATGAAAGTGATTGATTTTCAGCGGAAGAGACTGGGAACGGAAAGAGGTTTCGTAGCAGTAAAACCCAATTGTTCGATCCAGAGCTATGCCCCCGTGCTAACGGCCTGGAAAGAATTTGAGCCGGTAGAAGTAGTGGCAGCTACGTACCAGGCTATATCCGGAGCCGGCAAGACGTTTAAAGACTGGCCGGAGATGATCGAGAATATCATCCCTTATATCGGTGGAGAAGAGGAAAAAAGCGAAAAAGAACCCTTGCGTATCTGGGGTGAGATCAAAGACGGCGTAATTGAACCGGCACAGTCACCGGTGATTACTTGCCAGTGTATCCGGGTACCGGTATTAAACGGTCATACGGCTGCAGTATTTGTAAAGTTTAACAAGAAACCCACCAAAGAACAATTGATTGAAAAGCTGCGCAGCTTTAAAGGGGTACCACAGGATCTGGAATTACCCAGTGCGCCGAAACAGTTTATTCAATATCTGGAAGAGGATAACCGTCCTCAGGTAAATCTGGATGTGGATTATGAAAACGGCATGGGAATCAGTGTGGGGCGGATCAGAGAAGACTCCGTATATGATTATAAGTTTGTGGGATTATCTCACAATACAGTAAGGGGTGCCGCCGGCGGTGCGGTTCTTTGTGCGGAGCTGTTAAAAGCACAGGGATATATTGTTAAAAAATAAAACTAACGTATGGGGTGCAACATGGATGAACTGCGCTATCAGGTGGATTTGCTGAACGCAATCAATCAGAAGTTAGGCAATGATGAAAAGATGTATCGTTTAATTTGCGATACATCTGAAAGTGCCTTTATTTATCAAAATTTGGAAACTGATACTATTCGCACATTAGCAAACTGGGATTTCTTTTTTGATTTTGAAATTAATGAAAGTAAAGACATTACAATTTTGTTTAATTATGTGGATGAAAACTATGTAATGGCTCTTCGCGAGCTGCTGTATCTGGAAAAAACCGGTTTGAAAAAAGACAGTGCAATGTTAAAGCTGAAGGATGGAAAGACCTGGGTAGAATGTGAAGTAAGTGTTATATATAATGAAGCAGGAAACCCAACGGACAAAGTCCTTCGCTTTAAGAACATTACCAAGATTAAGAATCAAAATGACGAATTGATTTATATGGCTTATTATGATGTCCTGACCGGACTTTACAACCGCAATTATTTTGTCAGGCTGTTAGGTGATTTTGTCCGCAAAGCAGAAACGGAAAATGATATTGTTGCGGTTATGTTTGTGGATATTGATGATTTCAGAAAAATAAATGACGGAATGGGAATCATTGTCGGTGATGAGATTGTCCAGCAATTTGGTCAGTTCCTTGCGGAATTTAAAAGTGATAATGTTGTGGTTTCTCATTTTAATGCGGATATTTACTGTATTGCGATTTATGAGCCATGCGGTAACAGAACGGTGGAAGCAATCTATAAAGCTATCCATGACCGTCTGCAGTGGCCTTTTTATCTGAGTACCGGACAAGAGTTAACCATTAGCACAAGTGTGGGGGTTGCAGAATATCCCGAGGCAGCAAGAACAACGCTGGAACTAATCAATTGTGCGGAAATCGTCATGTTCAAGGCTAAATCTCTGGGACATGGTTTGATACAGTATTTTGATGCCCCCATACTAAATGACTTCCTTCAAAATGTTTCCATTGAAAATAAGCTGAAGGAAGCTGTGTTCAATCAGAATTTTATGCTCAATTTCCAGCCCCAGTATACCGTTGACGGAAAACGTCTGAGAGGGGTGGAAACGCTGATCCGCTGGCGGGATTATGACGGAAAGATGATCAGCCCGGCAACTTTCATTCCCATTGCTGAGAAAAACGGGGCCATCATACCGATTGGATCATGGGTGATGGAGGAGAGTATCAGAACCTATTCGGTATGGCGAAAAAGATATCAATACCCAATGATTTTATCATTAAATATATCAGCAATTCAGTACGCCAGAAATGATTTTATCGATACTGTAATCAATACCATTAGTAAATATGAGGTAAGTCCCCATGAAATTGAACTGGAAATAACGGAAAGTGTTTTAATTGACGACTTTAAAGAGATAACGGAGAAATTGCATATTTTGAGAGAATATGGTGTTCGGATATCGTTAGATGATTTCGGAACAGGATTTTCTTCCCTGTCTTATTTAAAGGGATTGCCGATTGATACCCTAAAGATTGATAAGAGCTTTATCGATACCGTTATGACCGATGAAAACACCAGAATCATTACCGAATCGATAATCTATATGGTAAAAAAACTGGGATTTGAAACCATTGCGGAAGGGGTAGAGACTGAAGAACAATTTGCATATTTACAGTCGATCGGGTGTGAATGCATACAAGGATATTATTTGGGACGTCCGATGCCCCCTGAGGATATTGATAAGATGCTTTCGGTGATGTTGTAATACAGAGGAAAAGATATGGTAGTGGGACGTACTTCGGAGTTAAAATATTTGAATACATACTATGACCGGAATGGAAGCCAGATCATAGTAATGTACGGACAAAGGGGAATTGGTAAAACAGCCATTATTAATCAGTTCGTACAGGATAAACCCAATTATTACTATAAAGCCCGATCCTGTTCCGAACGGGAGCAGCTTTATCAATGGGGGAAAGAACTTGGAAAAGAAGGAATTAAGGTACTAAAATACCCTTCCTTTACTGATATTTTCAAGGCAGTTACCGGCCCTCAGAATTCCAAAAGGGTAATGATCATTGATGATTTCCAGTATATTGTCAAAAGCAGCCGGACTTTTATGCAGGAACTGGTTGCGTTTGTTCACGGACAATGGAACAATGGTCAGATTATGGTCATCCTTTGCAGTTCATCCATCGGCTGGGTTGAAAACAGCATGGTAGGAAAAATCGGGGAGGCAGCATACGAACTTTCCGGTTTTTTGAAGATTAAAGAATTGACTTTTCAGGATATGTTTGAAAGGTTTCCCGGCTTCCGGTTAGAGGAATGTGTGGAAGCATATGCTGTTCTGGGCGGCATCCCGGATATGTGGCAGTACTTTGACGATAAGCTGGGAATGAAGGAAAACATGTGCAGGAACGTATTGTCCCCCAATTGTTTTCTTTATAAACAGGGGGAGCGCATTGTGGCCGAAGAACTGCGGGAAACCGGAGTTTATAATACCATTCTGGCAGCAATTGCCGAAGGAAATCACAAACTCAATGATTTATATTTACATACGGAATTTTCCAGAGCCAAGATCAGTGTCTACTTAAAAAATTTAATGGAATTGGAACTGGTTGAAAAGGTGTTTTCCTATGATGCAGAAGGAAAAGAAAATGTCCAGAAGGGAATATACCGGATCAGTAATCATTTCGTGGATTTTTATTTTACCTATTTTTATCCCCATATCAGTGCTTTGGAGCATATGATGCCATTGGAATTTTATCGGGAATATATAACCCCCACCTTCAAGGGCTATGTGGCAGAGTATTTTAAAAAGGTATGTATGCAGAAGCTGGACCAATGGAATAAAAGAAACCGGCTTCCCTTTGTGTATGAACAGAGCGGAGAATGGGTCGGGAAAGTAGGAACCATTGATATTGTGGCCCAGGATGAAAAAGGAAAGACCCTGATCGGTCTTTGCAATTGGGATAAACCGATGATGACCTATGATGATTACGAATGGCTCATCTTCTGTGCGGAAAAAGCAAAATTACAGCCGGACTATATCTATTTATTTTCCGTGGGACGTTTTGATGAAAAGCTGAATTTGGAGGCAAAGGTGAAACATAACATTAAATTGATTGGTGTGGATGAGTTTTAATGGGAAAAAGTATATATATTGCAGAAAAACCAAGTGTTGCCAGAGAATTTGCCAAGGCATTACAATTACATATGAGCAATAAAGACGGTTATATGGAGTCGGAAGAAGCGATTGTAACCTGGTGCGTGGGACATCTGGTAACCATGAGTTACCCGGAAGCTTACGATGAGAAGTATAAACGCTGGTCACTGGATACGATTCCTTTTATTCCGGAAAAGTTTCAATATGAAGTGATCGGAAATGTGAAAAAGCAGTTTACCATTGTCAGCGGTCTGCTTAACCGCAAAGATATAGATATGATTTATGTGTGTACTGACTCCGGACGTGAGGGGGAGTACATCTACCGGCTGGTGGAACAGCAATCCGGTGTCACCGGAAAAAACCGCCGTCGGGTTTGGATCGATTCTCAAACCGAAGAGGAAATTCTCCGCGGTATCAGAGAGGCAAAGGACTTGTCGGAATACGACAATCTTTGTGCAGCAGCCTATTTAAGAGCCAAAGAAGACTATTTGATGGGAATTAATTTTTCCCGTGTGCTGACTCTTAAGTACGGTAATTCTATTAAATCCTACTTAAAATTAGATAAAGCGGTAATTTCCGTAGGACGAGTGATGACCTGCGTTCTTGGCATGGTGGTAAATCGTGAACGGGAAATCCGAAGCTTTGTGAAAACACCTTTTTACCGGGTGCTGGCACAGACCGAAATCGGCGGCAGAAGCTGTGAAGGTGAGTGGAAGGCAGTAGAAAATACCAGGTATTTTAATTCACCGCTACTATATAAGGAAAATGGATTTAAAGAAGAGGCATCAGCAAAAGAGCTGATTACCTTTTTGTCTCAGCCGGAGACTACCCCCCTGGTGGTAGAAAAGATGGAAAAGAAAAAAGAAACCAAAAATCCGCCTTTACTTTACAACCTGGCGGAACTGCAGAATGATTGTGCAAAATATTTTAAAGTGAATCCTGATGAAACCCTGAGAATTGTTCAGGAACTTTACGAAAAGAAGATGACCACTTACCCCAGAACCGATGCCAGAGTACTTTCCACGGCAGTTTCTAAGGAAATATACAAAAATATCAAAGGACTTACCAATTACAGCCCGTGCGGTGAATATGCCGGTGAAGTAATCGGAAAGGAATTATATAAAGGGCTGGCGAAAACACGCTATGTAAATGACAAGCAGATTACTGATCATTACGCCATTATTCCCACCGGTCAGGGATTAAATAATCTGAATAATCTGAATCCCACGGCAGCGATGGTCTATGAAATTATTGCCAGAAGATTTCTAAGCATTTTTTATCCGGCGGCTATTTATCAGAAGATCGGTTTGACTATGGATAATAAGGGAGAAAAGTTTTTTGCTAACTTTAAGGTACTGGCAGAAGAGGGTTACCTGAAAGTCAGCAACCATGCTTACGGCCGAAAAAAAGGTGATTCTGACAAAGAAGGCGAGGAAGAAGTCGGCTGTGATATGGAATATATGCAAGTGCTGTCGGCCCTAAAAAAAGGAACCGAGCTGCCGTTATTAAAGCTGGAAATTAAAGAAGGTGAAACTTCACCGCCCAAGCGATATAATTCAGGAACCATGATCCTGACCATGGAGAATGCCGGGCAGTTTATTGAGGATGAGGAACTCCGGGCCCAGATTAAGGGGAGCGGTATCGGAACATCAGCCACCAGAGCAGAGATTCTGAAAAAATTAGTAACCATCAAGTATCTGTCACTGAATAAGAAAACCCAGATTATTACGCCTACTTTGATGGGGGAAATGATATACGATATTGTAAATAATTCCATCCGGCCATTGTTAGACCCGGCTCTTACCGCAAGCTGGGAAAAAGGACTGACTATGGTGGCGGAGGGAACGATTTCCGAAGAAGAATACATGAAGAAACTGGATGATTTTGTTTCCCGCAGGACAAATCAGGTGAAACAGGCCGGTAATCAGAATAATCTGTATCATTTTTTTGATCAGGCGGCAGTTAATTACAAAAAGACATGAAGTTTCGCTAAGGTGTAGTAGAGAGAGGAGAAGCTATGGAACAATTTAAAATTAAAGAATTATACAATCTGGAAGAAACTATTGCGGCATCGTTGTTGCGGACGGAGGAGTTTCCGTGGGAGATCCTTCCTAAGATTAAAGACTTTGTCATCGAATTAGGTGAGACCCTTTCACCGGAACTGTTTGATCGGATTGGCGAGGACGTTTGGGTTGCCAAATCAGCTAAGGTTGCCCCAACAGCATCCATAAACGGCCCGGCAATCATTGATGAAGAGGCGGAAATCCGTCATTGTGCTTTTATCAGAGGCAATGCCATCGTGGGGAAAGGCGCAGTAGTGGGAAATTCTACCGAATTAAAGAATGTAATTTTGTTTAATAAGGTACAGGTGCCCCATTATAATTATGTGGGAGACAGCATTTTAGGCTTTAAAGCCCATATGGGTGCCGGTTCCATCACTTCAAATGTTAAAAGTGACAAGACCCTGGTGGCGGTGAAAGCCGAGGAAGAATGTGTCGAAACCGGTCTGAAGAAATTCGGTGCCATGCTGGGAGATAATGTGGAAGTAGGCTGCAACAGCGTCCTCAATCCCGGAACGGTAATCGGGCGTAATTCCAACATCTATCCCACCTCCATGGTGAGAGGATATATCCCGGCGAACAGTATCTACAAAAAACAAGGGGAAATCGCTGAAAAAGTTGACTAAAATTGTACTGGATTTTTTGTCGGAAGTGTGCGAAAATGGTTAAGGCGTTGTAATACATATTTGAAAGGAGATTTCACATGATTTATTCTAAAGAAGTAGAAGAAATGTGTAAGGTAGCGCAGGGCGTTAACCATGGCTGTGCTCCCATACCTGAAGAAGCAAAATGGGTAAAAGCAAAAGAAGTTAAAGACATTTCCGGTCTGACACATGGTGTTGGCTGGTGTGCACCGCAGCAGGGAGCTTGTAAACTGACCCTGAACGTAAAGGAAGGTATTGTACAGGAAGCACTGGTTGAGACCATCGGATGCTCTGGTATGACTCACTCCGCAGCAATGGCTGCTGAGATTCTTCCCGGCAGAACACTGCTTGAAGCACTTAACACAGACCTTGTTTGTGATGCAATCAATACAGCAATGAGAGAATTATTCTTACAGATCGTTTACGGAAGAACCCAGAGTGCGTTTTCCGAAGACGGACTTCCTATCGGAGCAGGTCTGGAAGATCTTGGTAAGGGACTCAGAAGCCAGGTTGGCACTATGTACGGAACTTTGGAAAAAGGCCCCCGTTATCTGGAAATGGCCGAAGGCTATGTAACCGGAATTGCTTTAGATGCAGAAGATCAGATTATCGGATACCAGTTCGTAAGTCTTGGTAAGATGACAGACTTTATCAAAAAGGGTGATGATGCCAACACCGCATGGGAAAAAGCGAAAGGTCAGTACGGCCGTGTTGCTGATGCAGTGAAGATTATCGATCCCAGACATGAATAGGAAGAAGGAGGAAATAGAAAATGGCTTTATTTGAATCATATGAAAGACGTATTAATCAAATCAATGCAGTATTAAGCAGCTATGGAATTTCTTCCATTGAAGAAGCTGAAAAAATTACCAAAGATGCCGGACTTGATGTGTATTCACAGGTTGAGAGCATTCAGCCCATCTGTTTTGAAAATGCTAAATGGGCATATGTTGTAGGCGCAGCTATCGCAATCAAAAAAGATTGCAGAAAAGCAGCAGATGCAGCCGCTGCAATCGGTGAAGGCCTTCAGGCTTTCTGTATCCCCGGTTCTGTAGCAGATCAGCGTAAGGTTGGTTTGGGACATGGCAACCTGGGTAAAATGTTACTGGAAGAAGAAACCGAATGCTTCGCATTCTTAGCTGGACATGAATCTTTTGCAGCAGCAGAAGGTGCTATCGGTATCGCTGAGAAAGCAAACAAAGTTCGTCAGAAACCTTTACGCGTTATCCTGAACGGTCTTGGAAAAGATGCTGCGCAGGTTATCTCCAGAATCAACGGATTTACCTTTGTTGAGACTGAGATGGATTACTATACCGGTGAAGTAAAAGAAGTTTACAGAAAATCTTACTCCGAAGGTTTAAGAGCAAAAGTTAACTGCTACGGCGCTAACGATGTAACCGAAGGCGTTGCTATCATGCATAAGGAAAAAGTAGACGTTTCCATTACCGGTAACTCTACCAACCCCACCAGATTCCAGCATCCCGTTGCCGGTACCTATAAAAAAGAATGTATGGAACAGGGCAAGAAATACTTTTCAGTAGCTTCCGGTGGCGGTACCGGACGTACCCTGCATCCCGATAACATGGCAGCCGGTCCTGCTTCTTACGGTATGACCGATACCATGGGTCGTATGCATTCAGACGCTCAGTTCGCCGGATCGTCATCAGTTCCCGCTCATGTGGAGATGATGGGCTTGATTGGTGCAGGAAACAACCCGATGGTTGGTATGACTGTTGCTGTTGCAGTTGGTATTGAAGAAGCCTCAAAAGCTGGCAAGTTCTAAGAAAACCTTGATTTTATGGGACTTCTCAAGTCGTTGATTCGGTTTGAGAAGTCCTATTTTTGTGTCTACAAGACCCGTACAAGTACCACGCAAGTACCAGTAGAAAGCACCGGTTTTATAAAGTCCGGAAAAGGCTGTAAAATAGAAAGCACCACTTTCACAGAGTAGCGTGAGATAGTGCGTTTTTACAAGCACCACTCAAAAATGGGTTTTAAGATGAGCATTTGATAATTTTATCGTGTCCAAGTAACCTAGATCCCTTTTTTGACGGCTGTAGTTTTAATATGGATTTTTGATGTGGTGACATTCTATTTGATATGCTTGAGTCATCCTCCAACTACCCTATATGCACATTTCAATTTTTGAAATAAATGTTGAGATGGATTATAGGTCTTATAAAATTTATTTAGCAGGAGGATTGTATTTTATGAGACGTGCAAACGGAAGTGGTTCAGTGACCAAGATTAAAGACATAAGTTCTCGGAATTAGAATAATCTAATTCCAACGCAGATTGAAAACTAAATATTGGTAGTTTTGGAGAAAAGAAGAAAATTTTTGGTACGAGAAATAGACATAGTGGAAGCTATGCTTTAAAATAGGTATTGCTAAAC
>JAVBSL010000030.1:0-138225 GCA_031556725.1 Lachnospiraceae bacterium
ATTCATGAATTTAAGACCGGAAGAAATCAGTTCTGTGATTAAAGAACAGATTAAAAGATATGCTTCGGAACTTGAAGTGTCCAACGTGGGTACGGTCATTCAGGTTGCAGACGGAATTGCCCGTGTACATGGACTGGAAAACGCCATGCAGGGTGAACTACTGGAATTTCCCGGTGAAGTATATGGTATGGTACTCAACCTGGAAGAAGATAACGTAGGTGCCGTATTACTGGGAAGCCAGAAGAATATTAATGAAGGCGATACCGTAAAAACAACCGGACGTGTGGTTGAAGTACCCGTGGGGGATGCCATGCTTGGCCGTGTTGTCAATGCACTGGGACAGCCCATTGATGGGAAGGGTCCGGTTCAGACCGACAAGTTTCGTCAGATAGAGAGAGTAGCATCGGGAGTTATCACCAGAAAATCTGTAGATACTCCGTTACAGACAGGTATTAAGGCAATTGACTCCATGGTGCCCATTGGCAGAGGGCAGCGTGAGCTGATTATCGGTGATCGTCAAACCGGAAAAACCGCGATTGCGATTGATACCATTATTAACCAAAAAGGCCAGGGAGTAAAATGCATTTATGTTGCCATCGGCCAGAAAGCATCTACCGTAGCCAATATCGTTAAGACCCTGGAAGCACATGGCGCATTTGCCTATACTACAGTAGTTGTGGCAGCCGCCAGTGAATTGGCTCCCTTACAGTATATTGCTCCTTATGCAGGCTGCGCGATCGGCGAAGAATGGATGGAGAAAGGGGAAGATGTTCTGGTGATCTATGATGACCTGAGTAAGCATGCGGCAGCTTATCGTACTCTGTCATTGCTGCTGAGACGTCCCCCAGGCCGTGAAGCATATCCCGGGGATGTATTTTACTTGCATTCCAGACTTTTGGAGCGGGCGGCCAGAATGAATGATGAGTATGGCGGCGGTTCTTTAACGGCTTTACCGATTATTGAAACCCAGGCCGGTGACGTATCGGCATATATACCGACTAATGTTATTTCCATTACTGACGGCCAGATTTATCTGGAAACAGAAATGTTCAATGCCGGTTTCCGTCCGGCGGTAAATGCCGGTCTTTCCGTATCCCGTGTAGGTGGTGCGGCGCAGATCAAAGCAATGAAGAAAATAGCAGCCCCCATTCGTGTGGAGTTGGCACAGTATCGAGAACTGGCAGCATTTGCCCAGTTTGGTTCCGAATTGGATGACGATACCAAAGAAAAACTGGCTCAGGGCGAAAGAATCAAGGAAGTTTTGAAGCAGCCCCAATATAAGCCGGTACCGGTACAGTATCAGGTTATTGTTATTTATGTGGTAACCAATAAGTACCTGTTGGATGTCCCGGTAGCAGACATTACCCGTTTTGAATCCGAGCTGTTTGAATTTCTGGATACCAAATATCCGGAAGTACCTGGAAACATTGCTTCAGAAAAAGTGATTTCCGAAGCAACCGAGGAAGCTCTTAAAAAAGCGATTGCTGAATTCAAGAGTAATTTTAAGTAAGAACAGCTTTGGCAGGAAAGGATTAGGATGGTGATGTTATGGCCTCAATGAGAGACATAAAAAGGCGTAAGCAAAGTATCACGAGTACCCAACAGATTACCAAGGCCATGAAGCTGGTTGCCACCGTAAAATTACAGCGGGCAAAGCAGCAGGCTGAAAAATCACAGACATATTTTAAATCCATGTATGAAACGGTAACTTCCCTGTTGGCGAAAGCCGGCAATATCGATCACCCTTATTTGCGGCAGGGCGATTCCCCTAAAAAAGCAGTCATTGTCATTACCTCTAACAGAGGGCTTGCAGGCGGCTATAATTCCAATGTAGTGAAACTGATTACACAGGGAGAGCTGAAAAAAGAGGATCTGCTCATATATAATGTAGGTAAAAAGGGTCGGGATGCTTTACAAAGGCTATATAAAATAAAATCAGATTATTCAGATATAATTGAAGAACCGGCTTATGCGGATGCCCTTGCCCTTGGAAAAGAAGTGTTGGAGGCATATGTGAAAGGTGAAGTCAGTGAGATTTATCTGGCTTACACTGCATTTAAGAACACCGTGGTACATGTTCCCACGATGCTTAAGCTGTTGCCGGTGGATTTACCTGAAGGCTCTGGTCAGGGAACAGAGGCAGAAACAGATAAGGTTCCGATGAACTTTGAGCCGAAGGAGGAGGAAGCATTAGAACTGCTGATTCCCAAGTATATTACCAGCCTTATATATGGCGGCATGGTAGAAGCGGTTGCCAGTGAAAACGGAGCCAGAATGCAGGCTATGGATTCGGCAACCAGCAATGCGGAGGAAATGATCGATGATCTGTCCCTTCTATATAATAGAGCTCGTCAGGGTTCCATTACTCAGGAGCTGACGGAGATTATTGCCGGTGCCAACGCTATATCATAGCGGCTATATCATAGTAGCAATTAACTAAAATGAAAGGATACAGGAAAGATGGCAGATTTGAATAAAAGCACCAAAGGCTCAGGAAAAGTCACGCAAATAATCGGTGCCGTACTGGATATCAAATTTACCGGGGGAAACCTTCCGGAAATTAATGAAGCAGTTAAGATTCCCAGAGGGGAAGAGGAACTGGTAGTCGAGGTATCGCAGCATCTTGGTGATGACACGGTGCGGTGTATTGCCATGGGCCCGACAGACGGTTTGGTAAGAGGGATGGAAGCAATTGCTACCGGTTCACCCATTATCGTTCCGGTAGGTGAAAAGACGTTAGGACGTATTTTTAACGTTTTGGGCCAGCCGATAGATAATAAACCGGCGCCTACCGAAGTGGAGTATGAGCCCATTCACAGACCGGCACCGGAATTTATGGAACAGTCAACGGAGGTAGAACTTCTGGAGACCGGAATTAAAGTAGTTGATTTATTATGCCCCTATCAAAAGGGTGGTAAAATCGGATTATTCGGTGGTGCCGGAGTAGGGAAAACGGTATTGATTCAGGAATTGATCCGTAATATTGCTACCGAACATGGCGGTTATTCCGTATTTACCGGAGTAGGAGAAAGAACCAGAGAAGGAAACGATCTCTATACCGAAATGTCGGAATCGGGAGTTATTGAAAAGACCACCATGGTTTTCGGGCAGATGAATGAGCCCCCCGGAGCAAGAATGCGAGTGGGACTGGCTGGTTTGACAATGGCAGAGTATTTCCGTGATAAAGGTGGTAAGGACGTACTGTTATTTATTGATAATATTTTCCGTTTTACCCAGGCCGGTTCGGAGGTGTCCGCACTTCTTGGCCGTATGCCTTCCGCGGTAGGTTATCAGCCTACTTTGCAAACCGAGATGGGTGCTTTGCAGGAGCGTATCACCTCCACGAAAAACGGTTCCATTACTTCGGTACAGGCTGTTTATGTACCGGCGGATGACTTAACTGACCCGGCTCCGGCTAATACCTTTGCCCACTTGGATGCAACGACGGTTTTATCCCGTTCCATCGTAGAGCTTGGTATTTATCCTGCCGTAGATCCTTTGGAATCTACCTCCAGAGTTTTGGATCCCAATATCGTGGGTGAAGAACATTATCAGGTAGCCAGGGGGGTACAGGAGATTTTGCAAAGATATAAAGAATTGCAGGATATTATTGCAATTTTGGGTATGGATGAATTATCCGATGCGGATAAACAGGTAGTTTCCAGAGCCAGAAAAATACAAAGATTTTTGTCACAGCCGTTCTTCGTAGCAGTAGAATTTACCGGTGTGGAAGGTAAGTATGTACCAATCAGTGAAACTGTTCGTGGCTTCAAGGAAATTTTGGAAGGCAAGCATGACAATGTTCCGGAAAGCTATTTCTTAAATGCCGGCAGCATTGATGATGTATTGGCTCGTATGAAATAAGCTGCGGCAGGAGGCAAGACATAGATGGCAGATAAAAATTTGTTTGATCTTAAGATCATTACTCCTGACCGGGTTTTTTATGAAGGTCAGGTATCCATGGTGGAATTCAATACCACTGAGGGTGAAATCGGGGTATTAAAAAACCATATTCCATTAACGGTAATTATCAGTCCCGGTATTCTTACCATTTCCGAAGAGGAAGAAAGTAAGAAAGCGGCATTACACGCCGGCTTTGCGGAAATACTGCAGGATAAGGTAACTATTATGGCAGAAATCGTAGAGTGGCCGGAAGAAATAGATGTAAAAAGAGCCGAAGCGGCAAAGGAACGTGCGGAGGAACTGCTTAGGAGCAAAACTTCGAAAACCGATGTGGCTCGCGCCGAAACAGCACTTCACAGGGCAACTGCGCGGATTCACGTTGTTAAGTAAGGTATTGAATAAAAAGAACTTCCGAAGGTTAATGAGATGAGTTGATCTAAGGAGTTCTTTTTTTATGTCCGCCATTTGTAAATGTAAGGGATTGACAAAGTAATCATCAAGTGGTATGTTCAACTTGTAGAATATAAATGCGGAGGTAATCGGATATGTCACTTAAACATGGGCTTTTGGGGTTATTGAATTATGGACCGATGACGGGGTATGAACTGGATAAGGCTTTTAGTGTTTCCCTTGACTTTTTCTGGCAGGCCAAAACCAGTCAGGTGTATCGTGAACTTGATGCGATGGAACATAGTGGATGGCTGACGAGTGAACGAGTTATTCAAAATGAGAAGCCCAATAAACGGGTTTATTCTCTTACGGCCAGTGGAAAGGAAGAGTTGATTAACTGGCTGTCGGAGCCGGAAGCAGACATTATGGACACTATGCGGGTTAGGAGTGCGTTTTTGATGCGGGTATTTTTTGCCGGTGAGATTGACGACGGGCAGGCACTTTTGATGATGCGCAGATACCGCCAAACCTGCGCTGAAATGCTTGCAGCCCTTGACATGGTTTCTGATTCTGTTAACCAATACGAACAAGTCGTTGCTGATGAACGAAAAACAAAATACTGGAAAATCACCGAACTTTACAGTGAAGCATACTACCAGGCCGGGCTGGCTTGGGCGGACAAAGCAATTGCTATAATGGAAGGAGAATAATCATGCGTTATCTGATCATTAATGCCGATGATTTCGGCGGGTGCCTGGCTACTAATCAAGCTATTGAGAATATTTTTAACAATGACGGTCCATTAAGTTCCACAACAATAATGGCATCCTTCCCAGGTGCAAAGGATGCACTTAACCGTGTTAAGAGCAATCCCAAAATACGTATCGGTCTTCATATAACAACGGTTTCAGATTCTTGTGCACAGCCGCTGCTGTCCCCTGAAAAAGTCCCGTCTCTGGTGGATGATCAAGGCAATTTTTACACCACTGTGGAGGAATTTTACAAACATGCTCTGGCGAATGAGGTTATAGAAGAAATGGAAGCGCAATACAAATACATAGTGAATTCCGGTGTTTTCCTCTCCCATGCAGACTCCCATATGGGAAGTCTGTACGGCACATTCGATGCTACCTTTATAAAAGAAACCCTTGATTTTTGTGCCCGCTATGGTCTTGCATTCCGTTACCCCCGCAACATAAACAGTCTGTCAAATTTTATTCCGATGAAACCGCTTCCCTTACCATTAATAGCAGGGCATGAGCAAGCTGTGGCTTATGCCGATTCATTGGGCGTCGGACTTATTGATTATATGATCACGCAGGCGCAAAGTCATAAGATAATTACAAGTTATGAAAAATTGAAAAATGCCTATCAGAACATCATCGCCGACCTGTCGGAAGGAGTTTCCGAAGTATTTATGCACCCCTCACTCATAAGCTCACCCAACGCTAAGAACAATCCCAACTGGTGCCTGCGGGTGTGGGAATATAAGCTTTTAATGGATGATGATTTTAAGAAGCACTTGGAAAAAGAAGAGATAGCCTTAACTACCTACCAGGATGCTCCGTTTACAGTCGTGAATATGGGGGCAAAATGATTTCATAAATGTATGGTCCTATGGTATAATGAGGATAGTTTATCAGCGGAGGATAATACCATGAATCAATATGACAAAGTGAAACAGATGCAGGATGCAATTAATGGAGTTTTTGTAGGGAAGCAGGAAGTAGTGGAGCAGATGATGACGGCTTTACTGGCCGGCGGACACGTGCTGCTTGAGGATGTTCCGGGGGTTGGTAAAACGACGTTGGCCGCCCTGATGGCCAGAGTGATGAAATGCAGCTTCGGGCGGATTCAATTTACGCCGGATACTTTGCCGGGAGATATTGAAGGGGTATCTATTTATAATATGAAAACCGGAGAATTTGAATTTAAAGAAGGGGTTGTCATGAACCAGATTCTGCTGGCTGATGAAATCAACCGGACATCCCCGAAAACCCAGGCCAGTCTTTTGGAAGCCATGGCAGAGGGACAGGTAACGGTAGATGGAGTAGTTCATCAGTTACCACAGCCTTTTATGGTTATTGCAACCCAAAACCCGATTGAATTTTTAGGAACCTATCCTTTGCCGGAAGCCCAGATGGATCGCTTTATGATGCGGTTAAGTATCGGCTATCCCGAAAAGAAGGAAGAGGTTCGGATGGCGGTGCAATTTCTGGAAGAAAAGACGGCAGAAAAACTGCAGCCGGTCTGTACGGCAGAGGAAATTATTGCAATCAGAAAAGAAGTGAAAACAGTTCAGGTAAAAGAAAAACTGTTAGGATATATCGCTGACATGATCCGGTTAACCAGAGAGGAAGAAAGGTTTGTTTTAGGTGCCAGTCCCAGGGCAACGTTAGCAATGGTCAGTGCGTCACAGGCTCATGCTTACCTGCAGGAAAGGGATTTTTGCATACCGGATGATGTTAAGTGGGTAGCACCTTTTGTTTTGGGTCATCGGCTGGTGCTGACGCCGGCTGCCAAGCTGCAGCAGACTGATGCCGCAGCAGTTTTGAAAAGTATTATCGTAAAGGCACCTGTGCCAATTCTGTAATATAACCCGGGGGAGGAAACAGATTGAGAATCAGACGATTGTGTTTGGCATTACTATTTGTCTTATCCTTAATAGCCATCAGCAGATACGGTGGGGTGATCAGCTACAGCCTGTTTTATGCAGTACTTTTGATTCCGGTATTGTCGCTGGTTTATTTGTTGTATGTTTATTTGCGTTTTCGGGTATATCAGGAAATTAAAACAAGAAATATTGTTGCCGGGGAGCCGGTATCTTATAGTTTTATTTTAAAAAATGAAGGATTGACGGTATTTACCAGTGTTGCCGTAAAAATATATGCGGATTTTTCCTTTGTGGAAAAAGTACCTGACAATCAGCAGTTCCGGTTATTTCCCGGGGAAAGGCTGGAATTTCGCACCAAGCTTACCTGTAAGTACCGGGGGGAATATGAGGTTGGGGTAAATAAGATTATCATTGCAGATTTTTTGGGACTATTTAGGGCTGAATATCGGATGCCGTCCAGTATTGAGGCACTGGTAAAGCCCCGAATCATAAAACTGGAGACTTTGGCAAGCATACCGGAACTGGAGGTATTTATGCAAAGTCAGGCCGCCAGAGAGAAGAATGAAGCGGACTTGACGGTACGCGAATATATCAGAGGCGATAGCTTAAAAAAAATTCATTGGAAGTCCACGGCAAAAAGCGGCAGCTTAAAGATTCGGAATGATGTCGGAACGGTAAAACAAAAGATTGTGCTGCTGACAGATTTTGAAAAAGTGTCTTCCGATATCGTAACCTATCTGCCCATCGAAAATAAGATTCTGGAAATTACCATTGCTTTGGCGTATCATTTTGTCTGTCAGAATATGGAAGCGGAAATATTATGGAAGGCCGCCGGAATTGAAAAAAGGGTTATGTCGGAAATCAACTCATTTAACCGGGTCTATGAAGAAATGAGCACCATTTATTTTCAAAAGGAAAAGAAATTTAATGAATTCTTCCTTGAAGCTTCCGGGAGAGGACTTCTTTCGGAGAGTACAGTACTATTTATGATCGTGCAAAGAATGGATGAAACTCTTTATACGAAAGCGGAAGAACTGGTTTTGTCCGGTAAAACAGTGATTGTGTATGTGGTAACCAGGGAAGACATCTCGGAATATGTGCGTCAAAGCGGTGTTCGGATGAAGATTACAGCCATCAAGCCTGAAGAGGAGATTGAGGGGATTATTTAATGAAGGGAAAGCTAACATCCAGCGGAATCTATACAAGCTATATGATAATTCTGTCGGTCTGGATCGGAACCCAACTGGTTTCGGTCATTGCGGCACCCAATTTGGAAATAGTACCGCTGTTATTGGGCGGCGGGGGTTCGGCAGGGGTATTCTTGTGCTTTTTTCTAACCCGTGGGAAGCAAAGATTAATACCGACGGTGTTAGTTGCAGCGGTGCTGATTTCCGGGATTTATTTTAGCGGATGGCAAAAGTTTTTTAGTCAGATAAAGGAATATACGGGATGGCTCTGGGGCAAAGAAACAACATTGGCAGATAGTAACAGCTATGAATTTGTCAATATTTGTCTTTTGGGTATAATATTTTTATTATATGCATTGATTATGGAACGGTTTTTCCTTTTAAAAGAATTGACAGCCATTGGATTGCTGGTTTATTTGCTGTACTGCATGATAAATCATGGACAGTTGCATAAGGTAACGGTATGTTTGATTGTCCTTTTTATCCTGTCATGTATGGTGGAGCTTTTTCAAAAAAAGGAAAATGGACGGCGGATAATTGCTTATCTGCTGCCTTTTTTGCTGCTTTACTTTGCGGGCAATATGACATTGCCGGAAAAAGCGGATCCTTATGAATGGGGAATTGTGAAAGAGTGGTACAAGGGTGCTGAGAAAACGGTAATACGCTTGATGCAAAAGGCAGGAAGCCTTTGGGACGGCAAGGGTGATTTTGGTTTGCAGTTTACCGGGTTTTCTGAAAAAGGACTGATTGGCGGCAGCCTTAATGATAATAAAAAAGAGGTCATGGAGCTTAATTTAACCCAGGGCCGGAAAATGAATATTTATCTGACCGGTAATGTATTTGATACTTTTAATGGTGAAGAGTGGACAGCCAAAGAAGAAACTACAGAGTATGACCATACTCTTGATTTGCTGGAAACGATGTATGCGGTTAAGCGTTATGCACCGGCCAATACTGAGGATTATCTTTTCCAGGCTAAGGCAGAGATCTATTACACCGGTATGAACAGCAAGTTTCTGTTTACACCGCAGAAAACGAAAAAAGTGCTTCCCAAGAATCAATGGAGCAGTTACCCAAAAGAGCAGGGAGGTCAGTGGACATTTTCCAGAAAGCAGGGATTCGGAACCAATTATGAGGTCTTGTTTTATCAGATGAATCTGGGACATTCTGTTTTCGGCGAGATGGTTGAAGCAGAGAGTAAGTACAGGTATGATGAAGGCGATCCGGAGAATGTATTAAAGGATTATAAACTTTTCTTTTCAGCAGATATACCAAGCGAAAGAATAACGGAAGAAAATTTGATCGCACGGCAGGAGAAAATCAAGAGACAATATATACAGACTTATGAAGTCAGTGAAGAAGTGCAGCATTTTATTGAAGCTATCACAGCCAACTGCAGGAGTGATTATGAAAAATGCCGGGCAATTGAACAGACTCTTTTGGGGCAGAACGGCATTTCATATACCTACGTAACTTCTCCCGGCATGACACCGGATAATGAGGAATTTTTGGATTATTTTCTGTTGGAAAGCCGGGAAGGTTATTGTACATACTATGCCACTGCATTTGTTATTATGGTACGGGAATTGGGAATACCGGCCCGCTATGTCCAAGGCTATTGTGTGTCCGCTAAAAAAATGGGGGAAGAGACAGTTACAGTAACCAGCAGCATGGCTCATGCCTGGCCGGAAGTTTATTTCGAGGGGGTAGGATGGATTCCTTTTGAGCCGACTCCCGGTTATGGAAGCGGCAGATATATTTCGTGGAAACCTGCCCACCCGGTTATCGTGGACTCAAATAAAATATCTGCCTATCAGCCGGACGAATTGCCGGCAGCAATGGGGATGTTTACTCCGGCAGCGATTCCGGAGTCGGAGGAGGATCCTTCCGGAGAAAGTACCGGGAGCCTGTGGTTCATAATGGTACTGATCGTTATTTTGGCAGTGGCGGCAGGCAGCGGGCTATTGATCGCGTCGGAACACCTTCTTTGGAAGCACCGGTATAAGCGGTACACCCCTGAAGAAAAAATGAATGAACATGTAAAAGGTAATCTGCGTATTTTGAGATTTATGGGATACGGACTGGAGCAGGGGGAAACCGTAAGTGAATTAAGAAAGCGTATTTTACAGGCTGATGAGGAAATCCCTCTACAGTTTATTCCGGTTTTTGAAAGGGTACATTATGGGAATGCCGGAGTGGATGAAGAAATGATAGCAGCGGTATGGCAGGAGAAGAAACAATTATTAAGCAAAATAAAAGGTGCCGGAAAGTGGAAATATTTTCGTATTCGCGTGAAGATGCTTCTGGCAGAAGGAGTAGGCTATGAACGGTAGGGAAATTCAGGAAAAAGGAAGAAAGATCATTGAAAACACAGCCCGGGTAATCGTGGGAAAGGAAGAAACTATTCAGTTACTGCTGACGGCATTGCTGGCCGGCGGAAATGTCTTGCTGGAGGACGTACCCGGAACGGGTAAAACAAAACTGGCCAAAACTCTGGCGGCATCCATAGATGCCACTTTTTCCAGGATTCAGTTTACTCCGGACTTACTGCCCAGTGATATTACAGGACTTAATGTATATAATCGGAAGGAAAATGAATTTATTCTGCGCATGGGACCGGTATTTACCAATATATTATTGGCTGATGAAATCAACCGGGCAACTCCCAGAACCCAGGCGGGGCTTCTGGAGTGCATGGAAGAAAGACAGGTTACCATTGACGGAGTGCGCCATGAGCTTGACCGGCCGTTTTTTGTCATGGCCACCCAAAATCCCATCGAAACGGCAGGAACCTATCCCCTTCCGGAAGCCCAGTTGGATCGTTTCATGATGAAGCTTTCCGGTGGTTTGCCGGATAAAAAAGAGGAAATGGCTATTTTAGAACGATTCATTAATATTGAAGAAAGAGAAGATCCTTTGGAAACACTGCCGGCGGTAGTAAGCCGTGAAGAGATCAACGAAATGCAAAGAAGTGTGGACCGGGTATTTGTCCATCCGCTTATTCGCGAGTATATTGCGGACATTGCGGCCGCCACCAGAAGCAGCACCGGGATTATTATGGGGGTCAGTCCCAGGGCTTCTCTGGCGTTGCTTCGAAGTGCCAAGGTATATGCGGCTTTACAGGGCCGGGAATATTGTATCCCGGATGATGTAAAGAGGCTGGCGGTTCCGGTTCTGGCACATCGGCTGGTGCTGGCTTACGGATATCAGAAGAATAAGGATACCGAAGATAAGATAAGTGAAATTTTAAAAGAGGTTCAGGCACCTACGGAAAATTTTGAGAGGATGTAAGCCATGATAATGGTAGTAATAGGGGGCGTAGCGGGAATGTTATTCTGGCTGCAGATGGTTTTTTACAGAAAGCTATGGAACCGGTCGGTGGAAGTGAAGATCGCCTTTAATGATATGACTGTACGCGCCGGTGAAAAAACTATTTTGACAGAAATCGTGGAAAACCGAAAGTGGCTCCCACTGCCGGCACTGAAGGTCAAATTTCAGTGCTCGGGAGATCTAAAATTTGCAGATGATGATAGCTCTGTGGTAACCGATATGTACTACCGGAATGACTTGTTTTCCCTGATGCCCTTTCGCAGAATTACCAGGCGGCATGAAATCCGCTGTACTAAGCGGGGGTATTTTGGCATTAGGGGAATTAATCTGGTGGGAGCGGATCTGTTTTTGACCCGGGAGATGTTGGATATCCGTCAGGGGGAAACGTGGATCCATGTAATTCCGGCTTTGTATGAAACGGAGGAGCTCCAGACAGCGGTACAGGAAATAAGCGGAGAGGTTTTATCCAAAAGGCACTTACAGACAGATCCTTTCGCCTATCGGGGAATTAGAGAATATACACCCACCGATGAAGTGAAAGCAGTGAACTGGAAGGCTTCGGCCAAAACGGGAGAGCTGAAGGTAAATGTTTATGATTACACTTCGGTAAGTACGGTTGAGATTTATATGAATCTGGAGGATCGCCGGATTATCCGGCAGGAGGAACAGGTGGAAAAAGCAATCAGCATCGCAGCTTATCTGGCCGGAGAGTTTCTTAATCTGGGAATCGGGGTGGATCTGTATGCCAACGCCAGAGATTGTATAAGCAAAAATATATTATGTATGGAAGATAACCGTGATAAAGGACAGTTGGAGCATATTTATAAAGTGCTGGCTCGGATTGATTTACGGCAGGAAACAGAAGTATTTGAGCAATGTTTTGAAGAACGCCTGATGAATAATACCAACCGGATGCGGGTATTTATTTCCCCCGATGGACATAAGGAATTTCAGGACTTGCTTTGCAATTCCTTGCCCAAACAGCGGTTCATATGGATTTGCCCTTGTAAAAAGGCCGAAAATGCGGAAATCAGAGATGAGCTGATAGAACATACCAGATTGGTTCCGGATAGAAAATAGGGAAATGTAGATGGAAAGAAAAATTTTGCATATTAAAAACTGCATAGCCGAGGTAATGAATTATTTGCTTTATGTAATGGCAGAACTTGCTTTTTTCAGCGCTTTCACAGGTGAAAAACCTAATGTTTTCCGGTTTATGATACCGGTGGCAGTGCCGCTTTTTTTCTACCTGGTCCGCTGCAGGGTGCATCGGTTCTGGCTCTTTTTGCTGATTCATTTGCTGCCGTTTGTATGGATAATATTCGGATACGGTGATTCCATAAGCCAAAAATTTGTATTTTTTTTGGTGGCAATGATACAGGTGATGGTTTCCCTGTATATTCGTATTACGTTATTCAGTGATCCTAACCGGATTGATTATGGGATTCACCCGGCTCCACCGCCGCTGGCAGTAGGAATGGGCGTTGCTTTGCTGTTGTTTAACGATAAATTGGGAGTGGCAGGGACAGAGCTGACATTGATTCAAATAGTGATTATATTTATGCTTTTGTATTTTGTCTGTCTGTTTATGGACAACTTTCTTCATTATACGGAAATGAGCAGGAAAACCACGGGTAATATTCCCATGAAGTCTATTTTTTTAGTGGATTTTGCGGTTGTGGGAGGGTTTGCCGGAATTTGTGTGATAATGATGGCGGCGTTTGCGGACAGAAGCCTGGGCAAAGCATTGGGTGAGTTTATCAAAAGAATCATGCGGGCGGTTTTGATTTTTTTTATTTATGTTATTAATTTCATATCATCGCTTTTTAAGGATTCACCGATGGAAGAACTGCCGCCCTCGGAACAAATTAATATGATGCCGAAGGCAGTAACCGGAAACAGCCTGTTAGCGCAAATTATCGACATGTTGCTGACCGTAATCGGTACTGCCCTGGCAATCGCTTTTGCCGGTGCCGCTATCTACGGTCTTGTTATGCTGATCAAACGAGCTTTTGCTTATCGCAAGGAAGATAAATTGGCGCAAGAAGATGAGTCCGGCGATATTATTGAGAAACTGGAACGAAAAAAGAAGAGCAATGATACCGGCAGGCTCAGCGGGTGGTTTAAAACCCCTGATGAAAAAATTCGGAAGATTTTTCTGGTCACATTGCGAAAAAAGTGCAGGCAGAAAACCGATCAGGATTGGGAAAGGCTGCTTCGTTACGGAACGGCAAGGGAATGTCTGGCCTTATTCGGTGAAGATGGCGGGGAGACTGCCCTTTCATTTATACATATTTATGAAAAGGCCCGTTATGCGAAAGAGGAGTGTACGGCTGCGGATGCAAAAGAAGCAGCCAGGCTGGCAAAAGGGCTGTAATACTAAAGTCAAAACATGGGTAAATGCATATGATAATGGTAAAGAAGTAAGGAAGTCATCTTATGTATAATCGCAGAATATTACCCTTTTATATGACATATCCGTTGCCCATTGGCTATCAGGAAGAGGAAGATTCCATTAAAGATCTTGAATACTTACAGCAAATGTATCCGCTGGAAGCCAAAAAATATCAGAAGACAGTAGTAGACATATTGGACCGGCTTGACTATGAAGGCAGTATGATATATGATGAATACCCCGATCGGTGGCAGTTATTTAAGCTATCCAGAGACATTTTGGATCGCATCAAACGTGAGGAAGAGAAGGCCAACCCCGATATGGATAGTTCTCCGGAACGCTGGGAATGGGCGGCAGATTTAATCCAGATTATTTTGTTTAATGAAGTTTTTAAACGAAGACATCGACCAAGAAGAGGGATTTTAAACTTTTAGGTTGAGGTTTTGGCATAAAGTGGGTAAAATATAGTCAAGTCATGTTTTACATGAATTGACTATATTTTTTGAGTAGAAGGAAAATTACTTATGAATGAACTTAAGGATGTCCTGGATCTGACCATCACTAAGGAGCTGTATCAGGTTATTATCAGTAGTCCCAGACAGAAGGGGCAGAAAGCCGGCAAGGTAAAGATTAGACCGATCATGGTAAAGGACAATCTGATGTTTCAGGAAACAATGTATACCGGCACTCAGGTTTTGCACCAAAACCGGAATAAAGAGGAAGCCATAGAACATATGATAGCCCTTATAATGGAAGAATTCAGCCAATGTGAAATCAGTACCAGAGAATGGCAGGTAACGATTCTGGTTAGCAAAAAGGGAAAGATTACTGTTAAAAAAAGTCGTGTAAAAGATAGTAACAAGGAAAATCTAAAACCGGATTTATCCCATAATCGTGTTAAGAAATATATTCTGGAGGAAGGGAAACCGGTTTCTTTTTTGGTGGATTTGGGTGTACAGACGAAAGAAGGACAGATTATCAGGGCAAAATATGATAAGTTCAAGCAAATAAACCGCTATCTTGAATTTATCCGGGATATTCTGCCTAAACTTCCTAAAGACAGAACCATTCGTATTGTTGATTTCGGGTGTGGGAAATCTTACTTGACCTTTGCCCTGTACTATTATCTGCATGAGATGCAGAAATTGTCCATCGATGTCATCGGCCTGGATTTGAAGGAAGAGGTGATCCGGCACTGTAATGAATTGGCTGATAAGTATGGATATGATGCTCTGCATTTTATTAAAGGCGATATTGCCGGATATAATGACATGGAAAAGGCGGATATGGTAGTGACCCTTCATGCTTGTGATACCGCTACGGATTACGCACTGGAAAAAGCTGTGAAATGGGATGCGGAAGTTATTTTGTCGGTTCCTTGCTGCCAGCATGAGGTAAACCGGCAGATGAAGTGTGAAGAACTGGCACCGGTTCTTAAATATGGTGTCATTAAAGAACGGATGGCGGCTCTCCTAACTGATGCCCTCAGAGCAAATCTGTTGGAGGCACAAGGGTATGAAGTGCAGATTCTGGAGTTTATCGATATGGAGCATACACCCAAGAACCTGTTGATTCGGGCGATAAAGGGTAAAAGTTCAAATACTTTGAAAAAAAATGAGGAAATAGGGCAAGTTGCAGAGTTTTGGGGCATTGAAACAACCTTGCAAAAACTACTAAAGTAAATAGATTGTGTGCGTGGAGGAATAATGAAGAAAACAATACTGAAAGGTGTCGTTCTGGTGATTGTGTTTATAGCATCCCTTTATATCATCAGTGCCGTTTATAATAAAGGAAATACAGACATGACCGCGGAAATGGGGCCGGCAACCTATCCTCTGGTTTATATTATGATGGAAGGCCGGCAGGTAAATTGCTTAAGGGGATATGCGGAAACCATGGAGAGCAATTATTTGCGGGAGAGTCTGACACCTCTGAGGGAGGGAAGAAAATTATGCTTCCGCATTGATCCCTATGGAAATACTGTTAGCGGAATTTCTTTTGAAGTCAGAAATTTAGATGGCACCCGTTTAATTGAAAACACGGAAGTGGCGGAGTATGAAGAGAAATCGGGAAAAATAGATATGACAATCAGTATCAAGGATTTGATTGAGCCGGATACAGAATATACGTTAGTACTTCTTGTTGATACAGGAAAGGGAAAAACTATTCGTTACTATACCCGCGTCTTCAGTTCTTCCGATTATCATGTGGAAGAAAAAATTAATTATGTGTTTAATTTCCATGAAAAAACATTTGATAAGGAAGAAGCTCGGGAATTAACCCAGTATTTAGAGCCGAACGCTGAGGGTGATAATACAACTTTTAGCAAGGTTACCATCCACAGCAGCTTTAGTCAGGTGACCTGGGGTGATTTAAATGTGAAGAAGGAGTCACAGCCTATTTTGTACATTAAGGAGCTGGAAAAGCAAACGGGCAGTTTCCGGATGAAATATTTTGTTTCCATTGCACAGGGAACGGAAAAAACTTATTACGCAGTGGAAGAGTATTATCGTATTCGCTATACTCCCGACCGAATGTATCTTTTGGACTTTGAGCGGACTATGGAACAAATTTTCCATGGCAGCCCGCAGGAGTTTGTAAACAGCAAAATCCAATTGGGTATCGCTAACCAACAGGTGCCTTTGACAGAGAGTGATGGCGGGAATGTTTTTGCTTTTGAAACAGAAAACTGTCTTTACAGCTATAATATAGCCGATAAGAAATTTGTCCGGTTATTTGGTTTTTATGATGAGCAAAATGGAGATGAACGAACCGTATATAATGGACACCGGAGCAGGATTCTGAATGTGGATGAGGCTGGAAATGTGGTTTACATGGTTTATGGTTATATGAATCGCGGACGTCATGAGGGAAGGGTCGGAATATCGGTATATTTCTATAACAGTACGGTAAATACCGTTGAAGAAATGATATATATTCCTTATCAAAAGTCTCAGGAACTTTTAATGGCAGAGATGGAACAGATGGTTTACCTCAATAAAAACGGACGTTTGTTTTTGATGATGAATAATGAAGTATACTCTATTAATTTGGAAGGAAGAAAGGCAGATGTGATTGTTTCTGGAATGCAGGAAGGCAGTTACCGTATTTCGGAAAGTAATAAAATGCTGGTGTGGCAGAGTTCTCGAGATGTATATGGAGAAACCAAATTGATTCTGATGAATCTCCAGGATGAAAATCAGACTGAGATTAAGGCCGGCTCAGGTGAATATATTCTGCCTCTGGGATTTATGGATGAGGATTTAATTTATGGACTGGCAAAGCAGGAAGATATTGTAAAGGATAATTTGGGAAATACGATTTTTCCCATGTATTCCATTAAAATACAAAATGAATTAGGTGTTATATTGAAAGAACACCATCAGGAAGACATGTATGTGACGGATTGCAGTATTGAAAATAATCAGATAACACTGCATCGGATAAGTAAAACAGAGGATGGCGGATATGAACCTGCTGAAGATATACAAATTACCAATAAAGTAACAGCCGCGGGCAACAGCAATGCGATTGAAGTAGTAGTCACTGAAAAGTATGAGAAATTAGTACAGATTGCCATAAAGCAGGAGGTAGACAGTTCGGCCATTAAGATACTGACACCCAAGGAAGTATTATTTGAGGGTGGCCGGGAAATGAACATCAAAGAAGATGGCCAGAACAATAACCGTTATTATGTATACGGTAAAAACGGCATAGAGAGAATTTATCTTGCGGAAGGAAAGGCCGTTAATGCTGCGTATGATCTCTCGGGAGTAGTAATTAATAACAAGGGCGAGTATGTATGGAAAAAAGGCAATCTAAGTGTGAAAAACCAGATTATGGCTATTTCCGAAAGTCCGATCACTGAAAGCGGCAGCACATTGTCGGTTTGTCTGGACATTATTATGGAATATGAGGGTATTGTAAGGAATGCTGAGTATATGTTGCGGCAGGGGGAAAATGTTATTTCTATCCTGCAGAATAATATCAGCAATATTCAGATATTGGATTTAAGCGGATGCAGTTTGGATGCCATTCTATATTATGTAAACCAAGATATCCCGGTGCTCGTTACGCTGGAAGACGGCAATGCGGTTTTGATTATCGGATTTAATGAATTAAATATAGTTGTTTTAGATCCTCAGACCGGAATACCTTATAAAAAAGGAAGGAATGATTCTGCCGCCTGGCTGGAGGAGAACGGCAATAATTTTATAACCTATATCCGAACAGAAGGATAAAACGGCATAAATACGAGGTTGCAACCAATGGTTGCGGCATTTCAAACTAGAATTGGTAGTGCAACCGAGCCGGTTTCCCCTATACTGAGGGCAACAAATGACGGAGGAGATCAGATCATATGAATATTGAAATTGCAAACAGACTTGTAAATTTGAGAAAGACTAATAATTATTCTCAGGAAGCATTAGCCGAAAAATTGGGAATCAGCCGCCAGGCGGTCAGTAAGTGGGAACGGGCAGAGGCATCACCGGATACCGATAATCTTATTTTACTGGCAAGATTATACGGAGTGTCTTTAGATGAACTGCTTTCTACTGAAGATGAAATTCCGCGTCCGCTGACCGTAGAAGAGCCGCGTGTAGAGGATAATCAAAGCGCATCCGGATATGGAAGCGGTGAATATGTCCATGTTGGCCTTGGCGGCATCCATGTAAAGGATAATGACGGTAGTGAAGTACATGTGGGTTGGGATGGCATTCATGTAGATGATCCTAAAAACAACCAGGATGTACATATTGATAAAGAAGGGGTGTATGTAAACGGAGAAAAATATGATAAGGAATGGTTTAAGCGTCATCACCATTATCATACGTTTCCGATGACGTTGTTGATTACGCTGGCTTTCTTTATAATAGGAGGGGTATATGGCTTGTGGCATCCGGCCTGGCTGTTGTTTTTGCTGATTCCTATCTGGCATTCCTTTGTGGAAGCGGTATATAAAAGAAACGCCCATATATTTGCTTATCCGGTATTGGCAACCTTATTGTTTTTAATATCCGTGATTATTTTCAATTGTGCACATCCTGCCTGGGTGATTTTCCTGACCATTCCGCTATATTATTCCATGGTGGCTTACATCCAGGGTTTGATGAGAAGGCATCGGGAGGAACAGGCAGAAAGAGACGGTGACATAGATGAAGAATAATAAAGGGATTTGGATCGGGGCTGTGGTTTTTATATTGGTGATGGCAGTTCTTTGTGCCTGTATCGTATTGCTTACACCCAGCGGGGCCGGCTCTTATATGATGATCGGCGGGAGTGCCGCGCTGCGTAATACCACAGAACTGGAAGTGGCTGAAGGAACTGAGTTAGAACTTACAACTTACTCGGATAATATTTATTTTTATGAAAGCAATAATAACCAGTTGGTAATCAAAGAATATTATAAAATAGATAATAAAAACGTTCTGGCGGAGATTACCCGGACGGACAACAAAGTAATCGTGCAGGGAACTAAAAAGACAACTCTGTCATTATTTGGCTGGTTTGGAGATGGTGACCGGATTGAGATATACCTGCCCGCAGGATATATTTCGAAAATACAAACGTCAGTGTCCAGCGGTAATATCCGGTCTGAGCTGGCATATGCCGGGAAGGAATTTTCACTGGAAGCAAAAAGCGGCAATATTACCTGGAACAGTATTCAGGCAGAGACGATTCAGTTAAAGACCAGCAGCGGTAATATCAGGGTGGAATATGCGGCAGGGGAAACCACTGCCAAGGCCAATAGCGGTAATATAACTATTGAACGGGCGGATGGTTTTGTAACAGCCGGAGCCAGCAGCGGCAATGTTAAGGTGCTGGAAGCAATTGGCGGTGCGGATATCAATATTTCCAGCGGAAATGCACATCTTGAAGTGATAGAGCTTAAGAATAATATTAATGTCAGCACCAGCAGTGGTAATATTAAGATCCAAGTCCCTTCTGACAGCGAATTTACCTTCCGGGCGGATACCAACAGCGGCAATATCGATACCACATTTGATGAAAAGCTAAGCTATAACAAGCGCGGTAACAGTGCCACCGGAACAGTTGGTGGTAATCCCGAGTATGAGATCGTGGCTAAGGCAAGTAGCGGCAATGTTAAGGTAACGAGGTGAGTGGGGAGGAGCGCAAAGCAAGGGCGCAAGGCAGGAATATCTAGCCGGAGCTCAATATATCAGTTCGGCTCATACTTAAAATTGTATTGATTTCTAACGGATAAATGTTATTGTTAAAAACAAATCAAAAATCAGCAAAACTCCTCACGTTGTTCGTCGGACAGTTGCTGATTTTTTGATTGATTTTAGTAGATTTTGAAGGTTTTGACGGCCCATTTGATTACTTTGTAGGTAAGGGGTTCTAATTCCTTCGCGGCGTTTTTGAGCTCGGCTCTAATGGGGATGGATTGGGGGCAGTGTTGTTCGCATTTGCCGCACTGGATGCATTGGGAGGCGCTGCTTTGGTCTCTGCGCATGGCGGTGGTTTGCATGTATTCCTGGCGGGCACCGGCTTTCTTTTCGGAGTAGATGAGGTTATAGCAGTGAAAAGATTCGGGGATGTCTACGCCTTTGGGACAGGGCATGCAGTAGCCGCAGCCGGTACAGCCGACTTTGATGTTGCGTTTGATCTCGGCTTTTACCTGTTCAATCAGGTCCCGGTCGTAGTCGTCAAATTCGCCGACTTGTACGTTGCTTGCTGTTTTTATGTTTTCTTCTACCATCTGGATGGAGCTCATGCCGGAAAGGATACAGGTTACTTCCGGTTGGTTCCAAAGCCAACGGAAGGCTAACTCGGCGGGAGTACGGCCTTTTTTTTCGTGCTTTATGAGTTCTTTGGCTTTTTCCGGGAGCAGGTCAACTAAACGCCCGCCCCGCAGGGGTTCCATGATAATTACCGGAAGATTTTTGGCGGCGGCATATTGTAAGCCTTTGACACCGGCTTGGGAATGTTCGTCCAGGTAATTGTATTGGATTTGGCAAAAATCCCAGTCATAGGCATCGATCAGTTTTATGAAATTACCGGAGTTGCCGTGAAAGGAAAAACCGATGTTACGAATCTGGCCAGATGTTATTTTCTCTTGGATCCAGGTGATAATTCCCAGCTTCACCAGGCTGTTCCAGGTTTCTGCGTCGTTTAACATGTGCATCAGGTAATAATCAATGTAATCGGTCTGTAATCTTTTTAACTGCTCACGAAAAATCTTTTCCATGCCTTCAATGGATTTGGTCAAATAGTGCGGAAGCTTGGTGGCCAGGTATACTTTTTCCCGGCAGTTGTTTCGGGCCAGAATCTCACCTACAGCAACTTCACTGCCGGAATAGATGTAGGCGGTATCCAAGTAATTTACACCGTTGTCAATAGCGTACATCAATTCTTTTTCGGCTTTATCTAAATCAATTTTATTTCCGGTTCGGGTAAACCGCATACAGCCGTATCCCAAAATGGAAATAGGCTGATCCTTTTTATCTTGTCTATATTGCATAAAAAACCTCCTTTAGCACATATTAGTGTAGCATAGAAAGTTATTTTATGCTATCATAAACACGCAAAGAAACTTTTTTTATGTTATATTGAAAAACTTCGCAGAATACTTTGCGAAAATAACAGAAAGGGATGGCAGAGATGAAGATAGATATGCATTGTCATACCGAGGAAGGGTCTGTGGATGGACATGTTTCCATCCTTCAATATATTGAGAAGCTGAAGGAACGGGGATTTGGCGGGATGCTGGTGACCGATCATGGTTCCTATGGCGGTTATGAGTATTGGCGGGAGAACGTTAAGGGAAGGCTTCATCAGGACTTTAAGGTGTTTAAGGGAATGGAGTATGATACCTTTGACTACGGGCATTTTATTGTTATCATGCCGGAGAATGTGGAAGTACCGATTCTGGAAACCCGTGGGCTTACTTTAAAGAAATTGATTAAGATTGTACATTATTATGGCGGTATATTGGGACCGGCGCATCCTTGCGGGGAACCGTTTTTAAGTTTTTATAATACAAAGTTTAGATTACGTGGGGAAAAGG
The DNA here is from genome assembly GCA_031556725.1 of Lachnospiraceae bacterium. Classification (GTDB taxonomy): domain Bacteria; phylum Bacillota; class Clostridia; order Lachnospirales; family Lachnospiraceae; genus UBA935. The sequence continues at coordinate 21,852 of JAVBSL010000030.1, forward strand.
ATAAGCTCTTAAGAAGTTTTGATTTTATAGAGATTTATAATGCCTGTGAATCAACCAAAAGTAATACGTCAGCTAAACGTCTGGCGGTTCAATATCATGTACCGGGGATTGCCGGCAGTGATGCACATAGTGTGGGATGTGTGGGCATGGGTTATACCAGGATTCCGGAAGAGATTAACAGTGAATCGGAATTGATACAGTATCTGAAATCCAAACCGAAGACCCATTACGGCGGGGCCAGATACCGTCATACTACCAAAGATAAATTGGGTAAGTGGAATAAGGGATTGGTGGCTTCTTTTTACTTCTATAATAAAACCGCAGCACTGGTGCACTATCCCAAGCGGCTGAAACAGTTACAGACGGTGGCCGGGCGGATGGAAGAGGAAAAAGATAAGTGTGAGGAAGAAATTTAAAGAGCATTTTTCGGTAAAGGGTATTGACTTTTGGGAGAAATGATGGATATAATGTACTTAACAAGACAGCCGATACGATAGTGTACACCTATCCGTTTCCGGCGAAATGCATATAAAAAATGGCGTTTTCCTTCAGACAGAGACGCTATTTTTTATGTATTTTTATGGTTAAAGCTATAATTGCGATTATCATAGTAACAAAAGCTATTAAGTCGCTCCACATTACATACATAAGCTCCACCCCCTTCCCAAGACCGGAAAAGAATGAGATGCACGCCCTATCGACTGCCGTGTTAAATATATTATATTGTCATGATCTACCAATTTCCTGTTGAAAGTCTGGACGGATACAGTTCGTCTCTTTGCGGCTGAAATCGCCTGATGTACCGTGAAAGATACAATTGAAATTAAGTGATGTATTTAGATTAACCTTACTGTAACTAATTGTCAATAAAAAGATGAATGAAAAAGATCCGCTGCGCTAAGGCAACGGACCTTTGTTGTCAGTAATTGATTGTTATTAGCCAAGTAAGGATAATACACCCTGGTTGGACTGGTTAGCCTGTGCTAACATAGCCTGACCGGCTTGAGAAAGAATATTATTGTTAGAGTATTTAACCATTTCAGTTGCCATATCGGTATCGCGGATAGCGGATTCAGCGGCAGTGGTATTCTCAACAATATTATCCAGGTTGTTAATGGTATGCTCCAGACGATTCTGAACAGCACCAAGGGCGGAACGTTGTGTGGATACTCTCTTTAGGGCTTCGGTAATGGTGTCAATAGCTTTTGTACCGTTTCCGTAATCATCACCATCTACTCTTAACCCGTTAACACCAAGACCTCTGGCACTCATCATGCCCAGACTTAGTTCGATTTTATTGTCGCCTGAAGAATCGGCACCAACATGAAGACTCATGTCGAGGTTATTGTTCAGGTCGGCAAAGGTTTCTACTACGATAGCATCAGCATCAGCGGAATCTTTGCCCCAGGAAATACTTTTGACGTCTCCGCCTGTTTCATTCAGAGCATTTTTAACAGCAGCAAGGAAATCTTCCTTGTTTGTAAAGGCCTTTTCAGTGGCGTTTGCTTTTTCATAAGATGCTTTTATGGCATCGGCAGAGATTTCCACATCGTTACCGCCGTCATCCAGAGGTTTTGTAAGAGTACTTAAGTCAAAATAGTTATAAGTTGTGGCACCGACATCAAATGAAAATCCATCAATTGTTCCATCGGTAGCATAAGTTGTTCCCAAACCTGCGGCAGCAACAGCTGTAAGAGCTGAGGCCCCTTTTCCGCTATAATCATCAAATTCATCAAGTGAAAGATTAGTTTTGGCAGTATCATAAGTTAATTTTGCAGCCGTACCATCTGCGTTTTCACCTTTCAGCAAATAGGTTTCATTGAATTTGGTGGTGGTTGAAACACGATCGATTTCAACGACTAACTGATCGATTTCATCCTGGATGTATTTTCGGTCACTTTCGGAATTGGTTCCGTTTGATGCCTTTACAGCTAATTCGTTCATACGTTGCAGCATATCCTGAACTTCATTCAGAGCTCCTTCAGCGGTCTGCACGGAACTGATGCCATCCTGTGCATTGGCAGAAGCCTGGGATAAACCTCTGATTTGTTTTCTCATTTTTTCTGAGATAGCCAGTCCGGCTGCATCATCTGCGGCACGGTTAATTTTATAACCGCTGGACAGTCTTTCGGTTGATTGGGATTGAGCTGCTGTTGTCAGTCCTAACATTCTGTTAGAGTTCATTGCTGTAAGATTGTGTTGTACTACCATAAAGTTACCTCCTTGTATGTCCCTGCAAATCCGTTTACATGGGTTGTTTTGTTTTTAGTTTTCTATTAAGTTGTATATAATAACTAAGCATTTGTTTGTCGGGCCCTTGAAAACATTTTGTGCTTAGATTATTACCGGGTGTTAACGTTACCTTTGGTAATGATGACATTACCCTTCTTTTTCAGGTACTTCTCCGGGTTTTCCGGCTGGGCATAAAATTTGGGGATGGCCTCCTTGGCCTGTTCCTCGGACATGTTCTTTTCCATTACGGTGCTTCTGACGATGTTTACATCTTTGGGGGCATCTACCATGATGCGAAGATGATTTTTGGTTCCGCCCAGGAATATAATCTTTACGTTATCGCCAATTTGTAAAAACTCTTCGGTACTGACAGTAAGTCTTAGCATATGAAACCTCCTTGTTTATCCTTTTGGGGCCGCTGCCCTGCGTTTGAGAATGCAACTTTTGTTATAAAGTGTTGCATCTTATAATGTTCATATGATTCATTTCATAAAAGGAGGAGTATAGATGAGCACGACATTACCGATTAAGGATCCGAAACGGTTGAAAGAATTTAAAAATTACTATTTAACGGAGCAGCCTAATCTTAGAAATTATTTTTTGATTATTATAGGATTAAATACAGCCCTGCGAATTGGTGACATTTTAAGTTTGAGGTGGGGAGATATTTATGATTTCAAACGCAGAGGGGTCAGAAAACATATTGATTTGACGGAGCAAAAGACCAAAAAGCAGAATTGTATTGCCATAAATGACAATATTACCAATGCCCTTCATCTTTATCGAAAGAGTACGACTTTGATTAGTGTTTGTCCTCATACTCCACTTTTTTGCAGTCAAAAGGGAGATTGTATGCCACTAAGCCGTTATCAGGCCTTTCGCATTATTAAGCAAGCAGCCGAAGCGGTTGGGTTTGATGCACACATAAGTTGTCATTCTTTGCGGAAAACATTTGGTTATCATGCATGGAAACAGGGGGCATCACCGGTCTTGTTGATGAAGATATATAATCATTCTTCGTTTGATGTTACCAGACGTTATTTGAGCATTGAGCAGGAAGATAAGGATATGATATTTCAAAAAATAAAATTATAATCAAAAATTTTGAAATTTGCTATAAAGTTTTAAAAAAGTAATCCGATATATGATTTGTAAACAATAAAAAATGCAACATTTTATAACAAATGTTGCATTTTTTATAATACCCATATTTGCTTTTTATATGCAAGCAAATCAAATTGAACGGGCATTTAAGGCCTGTTTTTTTGTGATTATATTTAAGTGAAATATTTTTGGCTATCCAAACGTCTAATAGATGTATACAATAAAGAACATGTTCTGAAGTAAACTCTAACGAAGATAAGAGGGAAGGAAATGGAACAGTTAATAAGAAGAGCAAAACGAAAGGATGGGGAAGCCTTCGTGGAGCTGATGGAACTTCATATGCAATGTATGTATAAGATTGCCTGGAACTATCTACAAAATGACGAAGAAGCGGCCGATGCGGTCCAGGAGACCATCTTGAGCTGCTACGAAAAAATCGGGACCTTGAAGAATGACAGTTATTTTAAAACCTGGATGATCCGTATTCTGATCAATAAGTGTAATGATGTGTTACGCCAGCGTCAGCGATATGCGGATGCACCGGAAGAATATGTGCAGCCATATGTGGAAACCGGCTATGCGGAAACAGAATGGCAGCAGATCCTAAACAGTCTGGATGAAAAATACCGAAATCGGAAAGTTGTTAAAACTGAATAAGAATACAGTAACCACCAGGCTTTCCCGGGCCAGAACGCAACTGAAGAAAGTATATGGAATGTAATAGGAGGTTTAATATGAATCAATATAAAAACGGTGAAAAAATATTAACCGGTCAGGTAGAGATACCGGCTGTTGTCCGAGAAGCGGCTGATGCGGCTTATGCAGCCATTCTGGCCGGAGAATCTTCACAGACAATATATTATAATAGAAGAAAAACCAAAAGATCGGTCAGAAGGGCAATAGTAATCGCTGCCGCAGCAGTGATGATACTGGGGACCACAGTATTTGCAGCGAACAATTATCAGGGAATCATCAGCCTTTTCGGGCAATACGGAAGAGAGATTCCGGAAACAGCCATACCTTTGATCCAAACCGAAGTCACACAAAAGGAAACGGCCAATTTGGATGCACTTGTTAATTTTTCGGTACGTGAGGTAATGTGTGACAGTGAAAGCATCATCGCGGTGATTGCCGCAAAACCTGCTGACAGTACGAAGTATCTGCTGATTCCCACCGATTCGGAGCCGGATTTTCCGGTAAGCGACCTGTCCATGCCCGGTGTAACAGAAGGAACGGTTGGCGAATATGCCAGGGAACAGGGGAAAGCAATGCTCTCGGTAAATGCCGGAATCTATATGGGAAAGGAAATGCTAAGTCATTCAGCCCGTTTTGCCTCCGAGGAGGATGGTACCATGCTGATTATGCTTACCTGCGGGAATATTGACACCGCAAAACAACTGTCATTAACGTGTAAAACAACTTTTTTCTCATATGATGAAAATGGGGTTGGAAACTTTGAAGATATAATCAGAAATTCCTTTGACTTTAAGGTTACGGATAACAGTAATGAAGAAACTGCCCTTTTCGCTCCGGAAACTAATGAAAAAGCCGCGGGTGTTGGACTCATTATTGAACAGAGCCAATTAATTCGCACAGAATTAGGAATTTATACAGAACTAACCTATCACATTGCCGAGGATGCCACACCGGAACAACTTAAATTAATAGAAGAAATTTTGTGGTTTGAATATCTTGATGAAAACGATGAATGCTGGGAAAGCGGCTTGTCCGGTATCGGTTCTGTGGAAAAAATTGATGACAATACCTTTATCCAAATAAATAACTTTGTCCGAAGCGAGATTCCTGATACAATCAAAATAAGAGCATATGACTGTATTACCAATACCAGATACGGAGAAGTCATCTTGAACAGGAGATAAAAGCAATGAAATCAATAACAGCCAATCCATGCAATATCTGCCCCCGAGATTGCGGTGCCCACCGGGCAGGGGGAAAAGTGGGCATCTGTGGCATGGACAATAAAATCCGCTTGGCCAGAGCAGCCTTGCATATGTGGGAGGAGCCCTGTATTTCCGGAACCCAGGGCTCCGGAACCGTATTCTTTGCAGGCTGCGCCTTAAAATGCGTCTACTGTCAAAATCGGGAAATTGCCAACGGAAATATCGGTAAAGAAGTCACTTCCGAACGCTTAACGGAAATTTTTCTGGAACTCCAAAATCAAGGTGCCGCCAACATCAATCTGGTAACACCCAGCCACTATGTCACCGAAATCATTCCGGCCCTGGCCAGGGCCAAACTAAAAGGACTGACCATCCCCATCGTCTACAACTGCAGCGGTTACGAAAAAAAAGCAGCCCTGCAAAAGTTGGCCGGCTATATCGACATCTACCTTACCGACTTCAAATACATGGACCCGGAGCTGGCTGCGGCCTACTCAGCCGCTCCCGACTATCCCCAGATAGCAAAAGAAGCCTTGGCGGAAATGGCAGCACAAACCGGCGAAGCAGTCTTCGATCAAAGCGGAATAATGAAAAAAGGTGTCATCGTAAGGCACCTTCTCCTCCCCGGAAGCGTAAAAAACGCCAAAAACGTAATCCAATACATCCACGAAACCTACGGCAACCAAGTCTACCTAAGCATCATGAACCAATACACCCCAGTTCTCCAAGGAGAACTGAAAAAGCAATATCCACAACTAACCCGTCCCGTAACCAAACGGGAATACAACCGACTACTAAACTTTTGCTTTGAACGAAACATAAAAAATGCCTATATCCAAGAAAGTCCAACAGCAAAGGAAAGCTTCATCCCCCCCTTCGACTACCAAGGTCTTTGATGCAATCTAACGTTCCGGCGTGGTTCCACAACGTAGAATAAGAACAGGAAGCCGCCCAGGGAACACCCGCAACAAAGAAAGCCCTTACCCATTACAATAAGAAATACATGAAGCGACAACGGAAATAAGACCAAACAGGAATAGAGGCCTCTGCCGAGATTCCTGTTGCTCTGGGCTTATTGCAGTTCTCCTGAGCGCGTATTTCGTTGTAATGGGTAAGAGCTTTCTTTGTTGCGGGTGTTCCCTGGGCCGCTTCCTGTTCTTTCAACACCCCCCCTGCCCTAAAGCTTGTGATACATCCGCTTTGTTTCGTAAGTGGGTTCACAAGTCAGATGAATCCCCAGCCGCTTCAAAATCTTTTCGTCTACGGAAGACAGGATTACCGTCGAATGTGCTTCGCATCCGCTCAGCTTCGGCAGTTGTTCCAAAGCCAGCCTTGCTGCCGGATCGGAAGCGGCACTTGTGGAAAGGGCAATTAATATTTCATCGGTATGTAGTCTGGGATTGGCACTGCCCAGATAATCAATCTTTAAAGTCTGAATCGGTTCAATGGCCTGAGGAGAGACCAGATGAAGTTCATGGTCAATTCCTGCCAATACCTTCAGCGAATTAAGCAAAGCGGCCGCCATTGCACCCAGCAAATCCGAGGTTTTACCGGTAACAATGTCACCTCCCGGAAGCTCGATTGCAGCAGCCGGATGTCCGGTAACCTCCTGCTTTAATAAGGAAGCGGAAATCACTTTTCTTTCCTCGGCGGTGATAGAAGCCTGCTTCATCAAAAGTTCTAATTTATATAAGGCATCTTTGCTGCCGGTATCTCTTTTTACATCATACAGGGCTTGATAATAGCGTCTGATTATCTCCTGCCTGGCAGCAGTCTGACATACGGCATCGTCAATAATACAATTTCCCGCCATATTAACCCCCATGTCGGTAGGAGATTTATAAGGGCAGTATCCTAAAATCTTTTCAAACATGGAACTTAAGACCGGGAAGATTTCCACATCGCGGTTGTAATTAATGGTTTTTTCGCCGTAAGCATCCAGATGAAAAGGGTCGATCATATTAATATCATTTAAGTCAGCGGTAGCGGCTTCATAAGCAACATTAACCGGATGACGTAAAGGCAGATTCCAAATCGGAAAAGTCTCAAACTTGGCATAACCGGCAGATATTCCCCGTTTATGTTCATGATACAACTGAGAAAGGCAGGTTGCCATTTTGCCGCTCCCCGGTCCGGGAGCAGTGATAACCACCAATGGTCTTGAGGTTTCGATATAGTCGTTTTTGCCATATCCGGCATCGCTGACGATGCGTTCGATATTGCTGGGATATCCTTCGATAATATAATGAAGATAAGACTTGATATTCAGATTGGAGAGCTTCTGCCGAAACTTGTCAGCAGCGGCCTGTCCGTTATACTGTGTAATCACTACGCTGCCTACAAATAAATCCAAACCGTTAAAGGCATCGATCAAACGAAGCAGATCCTGATCGTAAGTAATACCCAGATCGCCCCGGATTTTATTTTTTTCAATGGAATCGGCACTGATGACAATCACAATTTCGGCCTGTTCCTTTAGCAGCAGCAGCATTTTCAGCTTGCTGTCCGGCATAAAGCCCGGTAATACACGGGAAGCATGATAGTCGTCAAAGAGCTTGCCGCCGAATTCCAGATACAGTTTATTGTCAAATTGCGTTATTCTTTTTAAGATATGCTTGGATTGCATATTTACATATTTATCATTATCAAATCCTGTTTTCATTGCTCTTCTTCCTCCCAATATGGAAGTATTATACAAGGGTAGCGAGCAAAAATCTACTCTTTATACCAAAATAATTTAGAAAAGTTTTATATATATGGTGTTAATTTCACAATTATAATATTGCTTTTCAAAAAAGCAGTCTCTATAATAGAAGACAGAGTTCGTAATTTCCCAAATTACGATGGAGAGGAAAACTATTATGGAAAACGACAATTTGAATGAATACGATTCGGGCGGTTCGGGCGGTAACCGTGGCGGTGGTAATAATAATGGCGGAGGACCCGGAGGTAACGGGGACAGTCCTAAGAAACAAAGCATTGTTTTGTTTTTGGTAGCAGCTCTGATTACGTTGATTTTGATGAGCAGCTTTATGAAGATGATGACCGGAGAGGTAGAGAAGGAAATTGCCTATACAGAATTTATCCAGATGCTGGAGGAAGGCAAGATCAGTTCGGTAGTAGTCGGCGGAGACAGGGTTATCATTACACCTGTTCAGGAAGAAGAAAGCACGCCTTCTCTATATTACGGATATGGTTCACGATCAACAGTAACTTATTATACGGGTAAGGTTGAAGACGATGACACTTTGACAGCGCGATTGCTGAAATATAAGGATGTGGAAATAAAGGGAGAAGTGGCAGACAATTCCCAATGGCTTTTGAGCCTGGTGCTGACCTATGTCCTGCCGTTATTGTTGATGTGGGCCCTGCTAAGCTTTTTATTCCGCAAGATGTCTAAGGGCGGCGGCCCCATGAGTGTCGGTAAAAGCAATGCAAAAGTATATGTACAGAAGGAAACCGGTATTACTTTCAAAGATGTAGCCGGCGAGGATGAGGCGAAGGAATCACTGGTGGAAGTGGTAGATTTCCTCCATAATCCGGGGCGTTATTCCAAGATTGGTGCAAAATTGCCCAAAGGTGCTCTTTTGGTAGGCCCTCCCGGTACCGGTAAGACTTTGTTAGCCAAAGCAGTGGCTGGAGAAGCTCATGTGCCTTTCTTTTCCCTGTCCGGTTCGGACTTTATCGAGATGTATGTAGGTGTGGGTGCTTCCCGTGTACGTGATCTGTTTAAAGAAGCCACCAAGAATGCTCCCTGTATTATATTTATAGATGAAATAGATGCCATCGGACGCAGCCGTGATAATAAATATGGCGGCGGCAATGAAGAACGGGAGCAGACCCTGAATCAATTGCTGTCGGAAATGGATGGTTTTGATACTTCTAAAGGTATCCTGGTTCTGGGGGCGACCAACCGTCCGGAGATTTTGGATAAAGCATTGCTTCGCCCGGGACGGTTTGACCGGCGTGTTATCGTAGATAAGCCGGATTTAAAAGGCCGAGTGGAGATTTTGAAGGTCCATGCCAAGGATGTGCTGATGGATGACAGTGTCGATTTTGATGCGATTGCGCTGGCAACCAGTGGTGCCGTGGGTGCCGACCTGGCCAATATGATCAACGAAGCGGCCATCAATGCCGTTCAGCGGGGGCGGGAATACGTATGCCAGAAGGATCTGTTCGATGCTGTGGAACAGGTGCTGGTAGGTAAAGAAAAGAAAGACCGGATCATGAGTAAGGAAGAGCGGAAGATCGTATCTTATCATGAAGTAGGTCATGCGCTGGTCAGTGCTTTGCAGAAAAATTCCGAGCCGGTACAGAAGATTACGATTGTACCCCGGACCATGGGAGCGCTGGGATATGTTATGCATGTGCCGGAGGAGGAGAAATATTTACAGACCGAAGCGGAGCTTCACGACCGTTTGGTGGGATTGCTCGGCGGCCGGGCGGCGGAAGAATTGATCTTTGAAACCGTAACTACCGGTGCCTCTAATGATATTGAACAGGCTACTAATATTGTTCGGAATATGATTACCCGGTTCGGTATGAGCAAGAAATTCGGACTGATGGGTCTGGCAACGGTAGAAAGTGAATATTTAGGCGGCGGTGCCCGCTTGACCTGCAGCGATGTGACTGCGGCAGATGTGGATACAGAGGTTATGGAAATCCTGAAACAATGCTACGAAGAGGCCAAAGAGCTTTTGTCCGGTAATCGGGAGATTATGGACCAGCTGGCAGATCATTTGATCGCAAAAGAGACCATCAGCGGTAAGGAATTCATGAAGATCTATCGGGAAGCCAAGGGCTTACCTGAACCGGAAGAAGAAAGTAAACCGGAAGAGACCGAAAAGAAAGAAGAAAAACCGGGATCTTTCTTTGAAGCAACGGTGGATGATTCTTTTTTCAAGGAAGAGAAAATAGCTCCCAAGGAGGAGCCGGAGACAGTTAAGGAAGAACCGTCCAAGGAAGAAAAGAAATTTCCGGAAAGCACTGCCCCCCGGGGACGATTTTCCCGAATGCCGTCAGATTTTGCGGATGCGCTTCAAAGTGAAATGGAACAAAGAGAAGAGCAATCAGAAGAAAATAAAGATTGAGACTAAAGATTCTTATGCTATAATGGTATAAGAATCTTTTGCTTTGGAGAAAACAGGAATGTTCGATTTTGAAGAAGAACTGAAAAAATTGCCCAAATGTCCCGGCGTTTATATAATGCGTGATGAAAAGGACATTATCATTTATGTGGGCAAAGCCGTGAACCTGCACAGTCGTGTCAGGTCTTATTTTCGTAAAATTGTCGGCAGGGGACCGCAGATTGATAAAATGGTAAGCCTGATCAACCGATTTGAATATATCGTAACCGATTCCGAACTGGAAGCATTGGTCCTGGAAAACAATCTGATTAAAGAATATTCTCCCCGGTATAATACCATGTTGAAGGACGATAAAACTTATCCGTATATCAAGGTGACTATGGGAGAAGAGTATCCCCGGGTGCTATTTTCCAGAGAAATGAAAAAAGACCGTTCCCGCTATTTTGGTCCTTATTCCGGAGCGGCAGCAGTTAAAGAAAGTATTGAATTGATTAATAAGCTGTACCAGCTGCGATCCTGCAATCGGAATCTGCCTAAGGAAATCGGGAATGACAGAGCCTGCTTGAATTTTCACATTAAGCAATGTTCGGCACCCTGTCAGGGAAACATATCCAAAGAGGAATACCAGGGCAGAATCCGGGAAGCAATCGATTTTTTGAATGGAAATTATCAAAGTACTTTAAAAGAGTTAAAGAAAAAAATGGAAGAGGCATCGGAAAATATGGAGTTTGAAGATGCTATCAGATATCGTGATCTGTATAAAAGTGTACAGGCTGTTGCCCACAAACAAAAGATTACCGACAGCGATGGTGAGGACAAGGATATTATCGCACTTGCTTCTGATGAAAATGATGCGGTAGTGCAGGTCTTTTTTATCAGAGGGGGCAAGCTGATCGGCCGGGAGCACTTTTATATGATGCATGTGACCGGTACCGGCACCAGCCAGATTCTGTTAGATTTTATCAAACAGTTTTATGCGGGAACGCCCTTTATTCCCCGGGAGCTGATCCTCCAGGAAGAGATAGAGGACATTGAAGTTTTAGAACAGTGGCTGACGAAAAAGCGGGGCAGCCGGACTTATATCAAGGTACCGAAAATCGGTGATAAAGAGAAAATGGTGGAGTTGGCAGCCAAGAATGCCCAGTTGGTCTTGAACCAGGACAAAGAACGGATTAAACGGGAAGAAGGCCGGACTATCGGAGCGGTAAAGGAAGTGGCAGCGTGGCTTGATCTGCCCCTGGCGGAACGGATGGAAGCCTATGATATTTCCAATATCAGTGGTTTTGCCAATGTAGGTTCCATGGTAGTATATGAAAAGGGCAAACCCAAGCGCAGCGATTACCGTAAGTTTAAGATTAAGTCAGTAACCGGCCCGGATGATTATGCCTGTATGAAAGAGGTTCTTGCCAGACGCTTTTTGCATGGAATGGAAGAAAAAGAGTTGGGAAAAGAATTTGACAGTTTTACCAGATTTCCGGATTTGATTTTAATGGATGGCGGTAAAGGACAGGTCAATATAGCTTTGGAGGTTTTAAGAGAGCTTAAGATCGATATTCCGGTCTGCGGGATGGTGAAGGATGACAATCACCGAACCAGAGGATTATACTATAACAATACGGAAATCCCCATTGACAGGAACAGCGAAGGCTTTAAGCTGATAACCAGAATTCAGGATGAAGCCCACCGTTTTGCCATCGAATACCATCGTTCCCTGCGCGGGAAGGCCCAGGTGAAGTCGGTGCTGGATGAAATTCCGGGGGTGGGACCGGCCAGACGAAAAGCATTGATGCGGCATTTCAAATCAATTGATGAATTGAAGGCGGCCACCGTGGAGGAGCTTTCTGCGTTACCGGAGATCACCCGCACCACTGCGGAAGAAATATATACTTTTTTTCGAAAAGACTTAGTTCAGGAATGATTGTTATAAAACATATTATATGATACAATATTAAAGGCTTAAAAAAGGAGAGTAAAAGTATGGCAAGTGTAAGTTTAGTTAAAATTATTGAAAAAATGAAGCTCACGAATCTGACGCCGGAGATCGATATTTCCAAGACAAAGATTACACAGCCGGATATCAACCGTCCGGCCTTACAGTTGGCAGGATATTTTGAGCATTACGAGGCTACCCGTCTGCAGATTATCGGATTTGTAGAGTATACCTATATGCAGGGACTTTCCCCGGAACGAAAAGAGGAAATATATAACCAGCTATTATCCTGTGATATTCCGGTAATTGTTTTTTGCCGGGAATTGCAGCCGGATGATTTGTTTTTAAAGATTGCCGTGGAAAAACAAGTACCGCTGTTGATGACCAAGAAGGCCACATCTTCTTTTATGGCAGAAATTATCCGCTGGCTGAATGTGAAGCTGGCGCCTTGTATTTCTGTTCATGGAGTACTGGTAGACGTTTTCGGTGAAGGTGTATTGATCACCGGCGAAAGCGGCATCGGTAAATCGGAAGCGGCTCTGGAACTGATTAAGCGGGGACACCGTCTGGTAACCGACGATGCGGTGGAGATCCGTAAGGTAAGTGACGATACCCTGATTGGCTCGGCGCCTGATATTACCAAGCATTTTATTGAGCTTAGAGGTATCGGTATTGTCGATATAAAGACCCTGTTCGGTGTTTCCAGTGTTAAGGATACTCAGAGTATCGACCTGGTGATCCGTTTGGAGGATTGGAATAAAGAGCGGGAATATGACCGGCTTGGCCTGGAAGAAGAATTTACGGAGTACCTGGGAAATAAAGTGGTATGCCATAGTATTCCTATCAGACCGGGACGTAATGTGGCCTTGATCTGTGAGTCCGCAGCCGTAAATCACCGTCAGAAAAAGATGGGATATAATGCGGCGCAGGAATTGTATCGCCGGGTGCAGGATTCGCTGTCACGTAAAAGAGAAGATGAGGAAGACGAATAGGGAGGAAAGATAGATGAGCAAGTATGTATTCGGCGTAGACGTGGGGGGAACCTCAGTCAAAATGGGCTTGTTTGATACGGCCGGAAATGTGTTGGATAAATGGGAAGTCTCTACTAACACAGCAGATAAAGGCAGTCATATTCTGCCGGATATTGCCGCCAGTATCAAAGCCAAAATGACAGTAAAAGGAATCGGTCAAGAGGAAGTAGCCGGTGTGGGAATCGGAACACCGGGACCGGTAGATAAAAAAGGTACCGTATATAATGCCGTAAATCTGGGATGGGGCACCTTCAATATTCCGGAGGTGATGAGCGGTTTGTTGGATGGTATGCACGTAGAAGCCGGAAATGATGCTAATGTAGCCGCCCTTGGTGAAATGTGGAAAGGCGGCGGGCAAGGCTATCAAAATATTGTTATGGTAACACTGGGAACCGGCGTAGGCGGCGGTATTATCGCTGATGGCGAAATGGTAACCGGAGCCAAGGGAGCAGCCGGTGAAATCGGTCATATCCATGTAGAGGATCAGGAAGCTGAAAGCTGTAACTGCAACTGTAAAGGATGTCTGGAACAGTATACTTCGGCAACCGGAATTGCCAGACTGGCTAACCGGATGTTAAGTGCCAGTGATCAACCCAGCAGTCTCAGAGGGCATAATATTTCAGCAAAATCGGTATTTGATGCGGTAAAAGCCGGAGATGCATTGGCCAAAGAAGTGGCAGAAAAATTTGGCGAGTATTTGGGGAAAGCCCTTTCCGTTATTGCCGGCGTGGTCAATCCGGAAGCATTTGTAATCGGCGGCGGAGTTTCAAAAGCCGGGAATATTTTGTTTGATTATATCGTACCCTATTATAACAAGACAGTATTTTTAGGCTGCAAGGATGTAAAGTTTACCTTAGCCACATTGGAAAATGATGCCGGTATTTATGGTGCGGCCAAATTAGTACTGGATAATGAAAAATAGCGGGAGTTAAGTAAGAATGGTAAACAAGGCTATATATGATTATATACAGCAGATTGTTCCGCAGGAGGATATTCTGCAGAACGAACCCTTAAACAAACATACAACCTTCAGAGTGGGCGGGGAAGCGGATCTGTTTATTAAGCTTAGCAATAAAGAACAGCTTATTCGTCTGATTCCATTTTTGAAAAAGGTTGAGATAGACTTTTTTATTTTGGGAAATGGCAGCAATGTGCTGGTCAGTGACAACGGTTATCGGGGAGCAATACTGCACATAGGGGACCGGATGAGCGAAATAACGGTTAACGGAAACATGGTTACAGCCCAGTCCGGTGCGCTTATGTCAAAGGTTGCCAAGTGTGCACTGGAGCATTCCCTCACCGGTCTGGAATTTGCTTCCGGTATTCCGGGAACCATTGGCGGCGGGGTGATGATGAATGCCGGTGCCTATGAGGGTGAAATCGGGCAGATTACCCATTCCGTCCTGATCATGAACGAAGCCGGTGAATTGATGGAACTGGATCACGATTTTATGGAATTCGGGTATCGTACCAGTGTGGTTAAGAACCGGCCCTATGTGGTACTGGAAGTGACTCTTGAGTTGTCCTCCGGTGATCGGGAAACGATTAAAACCAAAATGGAGCAGCTGGCGATACAGCGCCGTGAAAAGCAGCCGCTGGAATATCCCAGTGCCGGCAGTACTTTTAAACGCCCCCGGGGCCATTATGCCGGGAAATTGATTATGGATGCCGGCTTGCGTGGATTCAGTATTGGCGGTGCCTGCGTGTCAGAGAAGCACTGTGGGTTTGTGGTCAACAAAGGTGGTGCAACGGCAGCGGATATATTGGAAGTGATTAAAGAAGTTCAGGATCGGGTATATGATCGTTTTGATGTTACATTGGAGCGGGAAGTGATTTGTTTGGGGGATTTTTAATTAACGAAGGACGCAGAAGGAGGTACGGTTGTGAGATTTGTGATAGTGACCGGGATGAGCGGAGGCGGCAAACGTACTGCATTGAAAATGCTGGAAGATGTGGGTTATTATTGTGTAGACAATTTGCCGGTTCCTTTGATTGATAAATTTGTGGAGTTGATCGGAACCCAAAACGGAGAAATTACGAAAGTGGCTTTGGGACTGGATGTACGCGTTGACCAGCCTTTTGGGGACGCACAAAAAGTTCTGGAAAAACTTAAGGATAGAGGATATAAATATGAGATTCTTTTTATGGATGCCAGCGAGAGTGTTCTGCTGAATCGTTATAAGGAATCCCGAAGAATGCATCCCCTTGCACCGGAAGGAAGAGTAGAAGACGGAGTACTGCGGGAAAAAGCGATTTTAGAAGATATTAAGAAGAAATCGAATTATGTGATTGACACGTCACACTTGCTGACGCGAGAGTTAAAAGAAGAAATTGACCGTATTTTTGTCAGAAACGAAGAATATAATAGTCTCATAGTTAATATTGTATCTTTCGGATTTAAAAATGGTATTCTGGCGGATGCGGATTTAATATTTGATGTACGTTTTTTACCTAATCCCTTTTACATTGATGAATTGAAGCATAAAACCGGTAATGATACCGAAGTACGGGATTATGTAATGGGGCATGAGGCGGCAGGGGTTTTTTTGGAAAAATTGACTGATATGGTCAATTTTCTTGTGCCCGGCTACGTTATAGAAGGAAAATATCAATTAATTATCGGGATTGGATGTACCGGCGGTAAGCATCGCAGCGTGACGCTGGCCAATGAACTGTACAAGCAGATGAAAGACAAGGGAAATTACGGTTTGAAGATTTCCCACAGAGATATCGACAAGAGGAGGTAGACATATGTCCTTTTCCTCAGAAGTAAAAGAAGAACTGGCGGCAATTGTTCCGCCTGCAAGGCACTGCCAATTGGCAGAATTGGCAGCGATTGTCCATTTGTGCAGCGATATTACCCGTCAGGAAAATGGGGAAGCGTTGATTAAGTTACAGACGGAAAATGAAGCTATTTGCAGAAAGTACTTTACTTTATTGAGAAAAGCATTTATTATAGATACGGATGTCGTTAAGATTCTTCAAGCAATCAGATTGTTTGAGGGAACTGAGCAGGTACATGACTTAAAGGACGGCGTCAGTTCCCTTTTAATAAAAAACACCTGCTGCAGAAGGGCATATCTCAGAGGGGCATTTATTTGCACCGGTTCCATGAGTGATCCCCGGAAAAGCTACCATTTAGAGTTTGTCTGCAACGACGAAAGACAGGCTGAACAGCTTCAGGAAATGCTGAAAGGTTTTGCACTGGATGCAAAGATCATACAGCGGAAGAAGTATTATGTGGTGTATTTAAAGGAAGGCGCAGGAATTGTTGATTTGTTAAATATAATGGGAGCGCATCTTTCTTTGATGGACCTGGAAAATCTACGGATCGAAAAGGAAGTAAGAAATTCCATTAACCGTCAGGTTAATTGTGAAGCAGCTAACATTACCAAGACAGTGACAGCTGCTTCTAAACAAATAGAGGATATAACGGTCTTAAAAGAAAAGTATGGCTTTGAAAACCTGCCGGACGGCTTGCGTGAGATGGCAGAAATAAGATTAGAGTATCCGGAAAGTTCATTGAAAGAACTGGGGGGATATTTGAGTCCGCCGGTAGGCAAATCCGGTGTGAATCATAGGTTACGAAAATTAAGTGAGTTGGCTGACAAACTTCGAGCCTGAGGGCCGGTTTGTAAAGGAGGAGAAGAAATGGTTGAAAAATCTATGGTAGTTGGTCTGGAAAGCGGTCTGGAGGCAAGGCCTATTGCGGTTTTGGTTCAGGTGGCAAGCAAGTACGAGAGTTCGGTATACATTGTTTCCGGCGACAAGAAAGTAAATGCCAAGAGCATTATGGGAATGATGGGCCTGGGCCTTGCAAACGGTGAAAACGTAACAATAGTTACCGAAGGCAGTGACGAGGCAGAAGCGGCAGCCGATATCGAAAAATATTTGCAGGCATAAAAAAATAATCGGATTTTTAAAAAAGAGGCATTCTTCGCGGAGTGCCTTTTTTGAATTTATGATCTTTTAATAAATTCTTATGAAACGAAATATTGCGTAATAGGAAAAAGATGGTACAATTGCATTAATAGGAGGTTGTCAAGATGAAGATGCTTTTTATATATAATCCGCGTGCCGGCAAGGCACAAATCAGAAGTAATCTGCTGGATATTGTCGACATTTTTGCCAAGGCCGGTTATGAGGTGACAGCTTACCCCACTCAAGCTCCCGGGGATGCGATCCGAGCCGTCAGAAAAGTGCAGCCGGAGAGCTTTGATCTGATTGTCTGCAGCGGCGGCGACGGTACTCTGGATGAAGTGGTAACCGGCATGATGCAGTGCAATCTTAGTATTCCGATTGGTTATGTGCCGGCCGGCAGCACCAACGATTTTGCCCAGAGCCTTCAGATTCCCAAGAATATGATTAAAGCGGCGGAGGGAATTGTTATAGGTGATACGTTTGCCTGTGACATTGGGATTTTCAATGATGATATCTTTGTATATATTGCGGCCTTTGGCATATTTACGGATGTTTCTTATGAGACCAGACAGGATATGAAAAATATGCTGGGACACATGGCATATATTCTGGAGGGGATGAAACGGCTGCCATCAATGAAGTCCTATCGAGTGAAGGTAATTAGTGATCAATTGGAAATAGAAGAAGACTTTTTGTTCGGAATGATTACGAATTCAACTTCGGTTGGCGGATTTAAAAATATTACCGGCAAAAATGTAGAGTTAGATGATGGCGAGTTTGAAGTTACCCTGATTAAGATGCCGAAGAATGCAGGGGAATTAAATACCCTGATGGCGGCATTTGTTAACCGCAATATCAATGCGGAGTGTATGTACTGTTTTAAAACGTCGCATTTAATCATAGAAGCGCAGGAGGATATTCCCTGGACATTGGACGGTGAGTTTGGCGGAAAGCATAACAAGGTTACCATTACCAACGCCAAAAAGGCCCTGGAAATCCGGGGAGCCGGAATAGTTGGTGATTAAACCGATAAAAATTCATATTCCTTATTTCTTTTTTGGAAAGAATGGGTTATAATAGGTAGCGATGAAAATGTTATAAATTTAACGGAGGTAGAATAAAATGTTAGTTTCAGCAACCGAAATGCTTCAAAAAGCAAAAGCCGGCCATTATGCAGTCGGACAGTTCAACATCAACAACCTAGAGTGGACAAAAGCAGTCCTGTTAACAGCGCAGGAAAACAACTCTCCTGTTATCCTCGGTGTATCCGAAGGCGCAGGCAAGTACATGGGTGGATATAATACCGTAGTTGGTATGGTTTCCAATATGATCAAAGATCAGAACATTACCGTTCCGGTAGCTCTGCACTTAGATCACGGCAGCTACGATCACTGCTATAAATGTATCGAAGCCGGATTCTCATCAGTTATGTTCGATGGTTCTCACTATCCTATCGATGAGAATGTTGCTAAGACCACAGAGTTGGTTGCAGCAGCACATGCAAAGGGTATTTCCATCGAAGCCGAAGTAGGTTCTATCGGCGGTGAAGAAGATGGCGTAGTAGGCGCAGGTGAATGTGCGGATCCCGCAGAGTGTAAAGCAATTGCTGATCTTGGTATTGACTTCCTGGCAGCAGGTATTGGTAACATTCATGGTAAATATCCTGCAAACTGGGCTGGTTTATCTTTTGAAACCCTGGATGCTATCCAGAAATTAACCGGGGACATGCCCTTAGTACTTCATGGCGGTACCGGCATCTCTACCGAGATGATCCAGAAAGCAATCTCTCTGGGCGTTGCCAAGATTAATGTTAATACAGAGTGCCAGCTGACCTTTGCGGCTGCTACCCGTAAATACATTGAAGCAGGCAAAGACTTAGAAGGCAAAGGATTTGATCCTCGTAAACTTCTTGCTCCCGGTTTTGAAGCAATTAAAGCAACTGTAAAAGAAAAGATGGAAATCTTCGGATCTATCAACAAAGCTTAATTTCAATCTAAGCGGGCCAGTACTTTGGTACTGGCCCGTTCATAATTTGTTCATATTTAATTTAAAAACATTTCATTAGTTCATCATTCTTTAGACATTTATATCCCCTATAATAAGTTTATAAGATACAACAACAACTAAACCGCTTACAACAGTATTAATAATACTATTAATAACTTTTTCATAATAAATGCCAGGTAAATTCCAATTTACCTGGCATCCTCCCTTTTCTGGGGGGATTTTTTTGGTGGAAGGATACGGTTTGGGGTGTTAAATCCCTGCGTGTAGAAGGTGTCGCTCACGCCCCGGCTGCTCGAAGTTATTGGCAAGGAGCAGGACGTATCGTTTAAGCCCGTCAAATACAGCAAAATTCGCAACGGATGCTGCGTTCCAAGCACTCCGATTAGCCCAAAACGGCAACAATCTCGTCCAGAGGGACTCCATTGTAGCCTGGTCTGATCTGCGTGTTCACTTAAGGCATCCTCTTGCGATATTTTGTTGTATTTGACGGGCATAAGCGATACGTCCTGCGCCCCGCCAATAGTTTTGTGTGGTCTAGTTGCGAGCGGTACCCTCAACCCACAGGGATTTAACACCCCAAACCTTACGTTGTTTAGCAATTGCCAAAAATTCGGGTGCGGTATTTGCTCAGGGAAAAAAGGAGGAGCATACCCAGTAGGCCACAGGAGATTACTTCGCCGATGGTGACGGTGACGAAGGAGAACCAGAGGGGCTTGATGCCGTAGGCATAAAGTAAAACGAAGGGGACGATAATTGCATTAGCGGCAATGAAGTAAGGCAGGATAGTTGGAAAAGCAAGTGTTGCGCCAATCTGTAAGAATCAGCCATCTTATTTTGTCTCCTTAACATATAAGCTGATTCGGTTTTCCATTATATCCACAGCTTCCGCCACTGTCTTAGCCCCGGTAAAATAGCTTTGAGCTTCTTCCCAGATAATATTATATAGTTGGATATCTGTGCTATAGGGTGTATCCACGTTAAGAATTGTTTCTTTCAGCATCTCCCACTGCTCCGGCGGAGGGGGAACTACTTCAATGGTGCCGGTGTTAAAAAAAGGTAATTCTTCGGCAAGACTTTTAAAATACTCCTCAAAAGCATCTTTTCTGACGGGAAAAATGCTAAAATCGGATTCCCAAATTTCTTTTTGAAAATCTTCTTTTAAAAGTGTTCTGATAAATTCCCAAGCCACATCCTTGTGAGTGCTGTCGGAACTGATTGCATGAGCAGTCCTGGTCATGAGGCGGCTTCCGTTTCCGTCCTTACTGGGATAACCGACCAGTGTAACCTCGTCTGCCAGAAAATTATATATATTGTGAAAGCTTCCTATACCAAACAAACTGTTGTCCAGCCAGAGTTCTTCGGCGCGTTTGTCACAGAATTCATACTCATTAATATCCTCAAAACCGTTGGCAAATTCTAAAATTTTAATTAGCAGCTCACGGTCAAAAAAATTATCTTCTCGATTCCAATCCACCAACTGACTGAGTTGGATTGTCAGACAAATATTTAGTACATCTTCTTTTGTGCCAAAGTAAAAGACCTTCTCTTTTTGGGGGTGGTTATCCACATAATCAATCATTTCCTCAAGGTTCCAGTTTGTTTTATCTTCAACCTCGCTCTTTTTTCCTGAGAGGGTAAGCAGGAAAAAATTAGCCGGCATGGCATACAGCTTGCCCTCTGTTTCATACCCATGGATAATGTTTTCCAGAAAATCCTCTTTTTTTAGTTCGTCATCCCTCTCCATATAAGGGTGCAGATCCTCAAATATTCCTTTACCGGCATACTGTTCCAGCGGAAATCCCAAGTAATAAGGACTGAAGCCGAGCTGCTGAAAATGTCCTATCGGCAAAGCTATTATATCAGGACAGTTTCCGGTTATAATATCCAACTGGAATTGCTGGTTGGTTTCTATGGCACCATTGATCGGATTGCCATCACCGTATTTTTTGATTTTAATCTCATATTTTTCGCTGTCCCGGTTAAACTCCAGGATTTTGGTTTCAACGTCCGAATCCAACTGCCCCCCCATTACACCATAAGTCAGAACCTTTTTTTCCGGCACCGGTTCTTCCTGAATGCCGATTGGTTTTAACAGAACGGCTTCCGGCTGTACGGGATCTGAAAAATCAATGGATATAGTCAAAATACTGTCCTCTCCGGCAGCAGTAACAAGTCTGATACCGTCCCCACTTACATAGTAATCGACCCAATCTAAAACCTTCCTTTGACTGCCGGAGGCCGGATCATACTCATAAAGTGCTTCTCCGGTGCTGACCATAACGGCCTGATCGAGCCCTTCTCCCAGGCAGAACCGGGACGGCGGCTGTTCAAATTGCATCACCGTTTCTTCCGGTACCTTTTTATTATAATCTATTTTTTGAAAACCTAATCCGCCCGGAGTACGGTAAGCCGCATATATATTACCATCCTTCCCTCGGCACATTCCATCCGGCAGTCCGAGATTATCAATATCACCGATTAGATTTCCGGCTTTATCAAGAATGAAAGTTCTGCTTTCGTCAGATGAAGACACCTGCAGATAGATATTGTCTTCTTCATCTGTTTCCATAAAAGAAATTCCGATGCTTTCCGATAAGTTCAAAGCATCGGAAATATTATAATTTCCTGTTATCTCCCCGGCCTGATTCAGGTTTTTTAAGAATAATTCCTGACTGTCGCCGGCTGATGAATTGATGGCAGAAACAAAGCAGACGCCGCCATACGTGTCAATAGCTATTTTTAAAACAGTCTCTCCGGCTTCGGCCTGCCATAGCAGTGTTTCACCTTCTTTATTTGTTGCAGTATAGAAAAAAATTCCCCGGATATCCGTTTCACCCGGTACCGGTGCAGAAAAATAAAAAGCTCCTTCTCTTGCGGCCATAGCACTTATATTGCTATATTCCTGAAAGGGAATAAATTCTGCGGCATACTTTATTCCGTCATCTTGTGCTTCCGGATCCGGTCCGCTTTCCGATCCTTTTACCGATCGGCATCCTCCAAATAACGTAGCAATAATAATAAGCCAGACTAAAAAAATCTTTTTTCTATTCATACTCGCCTCCAATTTTGCAAACATTCCTTCGTCAAAAAAGATACTTTATACCGATTATACATGTTTCGTTTTCTGATTACAAGACAGTATGTTTGCGCAACCGCTTAGCATGGTCAGCACCATGATACCTGAAACCATAATATGCAATAATTTTTTTCATAAAAATAACTCCTCCCTATGGAATTACTTAACCATAAAAGGAGGAGCTATATTTTAATTTTGTTGTATTTGACGGGCGTGAGCGACACCTTCTACCCACAGGGATTTAACACCCCAAACCTTACGTTGTCCAGTAATCGCCAAAAATTTGGGTGCGATATTTGCTCAGGGAAAAGAGCAGGATCATACCCAGCAGGCCGCAGGAAATTACTTCGCCGATGGTGACGGTGACGAAGGAGAACCAGAGGGGTCTGATGCCGTAGGCATAAAGTAAGACGAAAGGTACAATGATAGCGTTGGCTATTATTGGCGGGACAGGTGCAAGCCATTTGTTTCGGCGAAGCAGAAAGGTGATTATGGCGCCGATTAGGGTGGCCAGGCTGCCGAAGATGATGTCAGGCAGGGCACAGCCGGTTAGGATGTTGCTTAACAGGCAGCCCACGGCTAAGCCGGGGATGGCAGCGGGGGTGAAGTAAGGCAGGATGGTGAGGGCCTCGGAAAAGCGGACCTGGACAGCATAGTTGGCAAGGCCGAAGGCATTGGCAACGAAGGTCAGTACGACGTAAAGAGCGGCAATCATAGCCGCCTGGGTCAGAAATAGAACGTTTTGATTTTTCATAGATTTTTCTCCTAGTTTTGTTTTACGTGTGGATGGTTTCGAACACACGGATATTTGGTCGCAAATCCTTTTATTTATAGGGTTTGTGACCTTATTTAGTATAACAGGAAGCGGAGAATTGTCAAGTCATGGAGTTGCTTGGCGTACTACTACTTTATTACAATATTCACAATCCGTCCCGGGACGTAAACTTCCTTTATAATGTTGCCTGCCAGTTTATCGCCAAGTGCTTCTTTGGCTTTTTGGATTACCGTTTCTTTTGCTTCATCCTTTTCCGTAGAGATTGTCGCTTTCATCTTTCCGTTCAGTTGAACAGCGATTTCTATTACTGAATCAATGGTTTTTGCTTCATTATATTCCGGCCAGCGGGTTTGGTAAATATATCCTGAAAAACCGGCATTATCCCACAATTCCTCGGTAATATGAGGGGCAACCGGGTTTAACAAGATTAACAGGGTTCGATATTCTCCGAAGGTGACAGAATTTTTCTTATAAAAATCATTGATTAAAGCCATCATGGCAGCGATAGCAGTATTAAATTTTAAGTTTTCAAAATCATTGCTGATTTTTTTTATGGTCTGATGCATCCGGGTTTCCAGATCAGTGCTGTAGCCATCACCGGGGGTAAGGATATCCTGCAGCTTCCAGACTCGTTCAAGGAAGCGGCGGCAGCCCTTGACGCCATCCTCCGACCAGGAGGCACTTAGCTCAAAAGCGCCAATGAACATTTCATAGGTTCTCAGAGTATCCGCACCATATTCATTGATAATATCATCAGGGTTTACCACATTCCCTCTGGATTTTGACATTTTTTCGCCATTGTTGCCTAAGATCATTCCATGACTGGTTCGTTTCTGATATGGTTCCGGACAGTTAACCACCTTTTGGTCATAAAGAAATTTGTGCCAGAACCGAGAGTAAAGCAGGTGCAGGGTGGTGTGTTCCATGCCGCCGTTGTACCAATCTACAGGCATCCAGTATTCTAAAGCTTCACGGCTGGCTAAAGCTTCCTTGTTATCAGGATCGGTATATCTCAAAAAATACCAGGAAGAACCTGCCCATTGGGGCATGGTATCGGTTTCCCTTTTTGCCGTACCACCGCAGCAGGGGCAGGTAGTGTTCACCCATTCAGTCATGGCAGCTAAGGGCGATTCACCGGTGTCAGTAGGCATATAACTTTCTACTTCCGGCAGGGTCAACGGTAACTCGTTTTCATTTAAAGCAACATAACCACATTTACTACAAGAAACGATGGGTATTGGTTCACCCCAATAACGCTGCCGGGAAAATACCCAGTCGCGTAATTTATAATTGGTCTTGCTGCTACCGATTCCTTTTTCTTCCAAAAACGAAACAATTACCTTTTTAGCTTCAGTTACGGAAAGACCGTTTAAGAAGTCGGAATTAACCAGTGTTCCGGTTTCTACATCAGTAAATGCGGCTTCTTCCACATTGACCGGGCTGCCGGCAACAACCTCCACAATAAGCATTTGAAATTTTTTGGCAAATTCCCAATCCCGTTCGTCGTGGGCAGGAACAGCCATAATGGCACCGGTTCCATAGGTCATTAAAACGTAGTCGGAAATCCAGATGGGTATTTCTCGGTTATTTACCGGATTGGTTGCAGTAATTCCTTCCAGCATGATACCGGTTTTATCCTTTATCAGTTCCGTACGTTCAAAATCTGATTTTTGGGCAGCAGCTTCCCGATAAGCAACAATTTCATCCCAATTCTCCAGTTCGGTCTGATATTTATCTACTAAAGGATGCTCAGGGGAGATAACCATATAGGTGGCACCGAATAAAGTATCTGGTCTGGTTGTATATACCCGCAGCTTATCTTCCTTACCGGTCAGGGTGAAGTTGACTTCGGCACCCAGGGACCTGCCGATCCAGTTTTTCTGGGAAACCTTTACACGTTCAATATAGTCCACCATAGCCAGATCATCAATCAGTTTCCCGGCATACTCGGTTATTTTCAGCATCCACTGGCTTTTGACCCGGCGTACCACTTCGGAACCGCAGCGTTCGCAGACACCGTTCACCACTTCTTCATTGGCCAGGCCAACCTTGCAGGAGGTACACCAATTGATGGGCATTTCGCTTTTATATGCCAGTCCGGCGTTAAATAATTTCAGAAAAATCCATTGCGTCCATTTATAGTATTCGGGATCTGTGGTATTTACCTCCCGGTTCCAATCAAAGGAATAACCTAAGGAATGCAATTGGCTTTTAAATCGTGCGACATTGTTTCGGGTGACAATCTTGGGATGAATATGGTTCTGGATGGCATAATTCTCGGTGGGCAGTCCAAAGGCATCCCAGCCCATGGGATAAAGGACATTGTACCCCTGCATTCGGCGTTTGCGGGCAACAATATCCAGAGCAGTATAAGGTCGGGGATGACCCACATGAAGTCCCTGGCCGGAGGGATAGGGGAATTCTACCAGGGCGTAAAATTTGGGTTTAGAATAATCGTTGACAGTCTTAAAAGCTTCTTCCCGATCCCAGACGGCCTGCCATTTTTGCTCTACTTCTTTGTGGTTGTAAGGTACTGACATTTTTATTTCCTCCTGTTTCAAACAAAAAAAGCCCATTTCGTATTAGAGACGAAAGGGCTTGTTTTTCCGTGGTACCACTCTATTTCACCGGATCAGCGAGCCGGTGCACTTAAAATCGATAACGGGATGGACCGCCCAGTACTACTTGCATTTCGTACAGGGAACTCCGAGGTGAGTTGGGAACACTGCGCTGTTACCTTACACCTGCCGGTAACTCTCTGAAAGCCTGATGTTCTTATTAATCCTCTTCTTTGTTTTTATATTATAAAATTATAGCTATTCTAGCGTGTTTCAATTGTTCTGTCAAGTTATGTTTGCAAACCAGGTATAGTGAAGAATTTTTAGATGGTCTTCTTGGTTAGCCATACGCCGGATCGATACCGAACATAAAAGATAACTGTTCGGGCAGCCCATTCAATTCCCATACAGATCCATACACCCTGTACGCCCAATCCTAAGGGAATGGCGGCCAGATAGCCAAGACCAACGCGGAATATCCACATGGTAATCAGTGACACCACCGAACTGAAGGTGGCATCTCCGGCCGAACGCAGCACTGCCGGCATAACATTAGACATAGACCAGAAGAAGGGCATTGGAATCACGGCAATCCAAATCAACTGATAAATCAGCGACAATGTATTGGCCGGTGCCTGATACAATTTTAGTACCAGCGGCATCAGCGGCATGAAAACCAGCAGGGATATGATTGAAATAAAAGTTCCCAGCCAGACCATTTTCATTCCATAGCGTTTAGCCAAAGCGGTATCACCGGCGCCGATACACTGGCCGATGACAGTGACAGCCAGGGTACTGGTGGCCATTCCGGCGGCAAATAAAAGTGAAAAAGCCGAACTGGCAATGGCATTGGCGGCAACGCTGACGGTTCCAAGTAAAACAATATACGTTTGAACAAGCATTCCTCCGCCATTGAAAAAAACCTGCTCCAGTGCAAAAGGAATCCCTACTTTAAAAATCGACCTTAAAATAGGAATGTCCAGGTGAAAAATATCTTTAAGGAAAAGACGGAAGGGATTCCCAGGCCGCAAAATTAAAAAGACCGCAGCGCTTCCGCCGATAAAGCGGGCTATCAGCAGAGAAAGAATCGTTCCCAGGATATCCAGGTGCAGAATATTTATAAAAAGTAAACTTAAAAACAAATGAACTAAATTAATGATCATTGTTAATTTCAGGCAGGTTTTTGTTTCTCCATATCCGCGAAACACTGAGAAGGCCCCCAGATAGAAGGAGAGCAACATAAAAGAAACTGACACACCGATCAGGTAGCTGACAGCCTTTTCTTTTACCGCAATATCTGCCGAGCCAAACAGAGAGTAGACCAGGGGGTGAGCAAAAACAATCAACAGGGCATTAAAAAAAACCGCTGAGAGACTGGTGGCCAACATAACCTGTCCGGATGCCTGGCGCATCTTAGCAGCATCACCACGGCCTTTGTACTGTGCTACAACCACCGTACCGCCGGCAGCAATAGCATTGAATACGGAGTAGATCATCATCGATAAAGGGGTAACCAAACTAACTGCTGAGACCGATTCCTGACTGGAGGAGCTGATCATAGCAGTAGTCAGCAGATTAATAATATAGATAAAAAACATATCCAGGATCAGAGGCCCCAGCATCCCAAAGATATTATTATAGGTAAACTGGTTGCTGCTGAAATGACGTTCCAGAAATTTCATAAAATTATGCCCTACTTAGTTGATGGGTATTCCCTCTTTATATCTGGCCACTACGTTTTGGATGCGCTCATTGGGATTCAATAAGTCACTAATCGAAGCGTCGTGATTTAAGGTATCGATCAGATAAGCAATATATTTGCTCATATCACAATCAATATACCATTCCCGTTCCAAAAGTTCGGGGGTCTGATAAATCAGGTTGGTGGTCAGTACCCGGTCAATCATGCCGCTTTCGTAAGCTTTATCAAAACGATCCAGACCATTGGTAAAAAGACCGAAGGTGGCACAGATAAAAATCTTGCCGGCTTTGCGTTCCTTCAGGGCGGTGGCAACTTCAAGAGCACTCTCACCGGAAGAAATCATATCATCAATAATAATCATATCTTTGCCTTCCACATCGGTTCCCAGGAATTCATGAGCAACGATGGGATTGCGTCCATTTACAATCTTGGTGTAGTCACGCCGTTTATAGAACATACCCATATCCAATCCCAACACGTTGGCTATATAGATCGCCCGGCTCATACCGCCTTCATCGGGACTGATGGCCATCATATGACCGGAATCAATTTTTAAGTCAGCTACATTTTTCAGCAAGCCTTTGATAAACTGGTAAGCCGGCTGAACGGTTTCAAAGCCGTGCAGGGGAATTGCATTTTGTACCCGGGGATCGTGGGCATCAAAGGTAATGATATTATCAACGCCCATATGGACCATTTCCTGTAGCGCCAGAGCACAGTCAAGGGATTCACGGGCAGTGCGTTTATGTTGTCTGCTTTCATAAAGAAAAGGCATGAAAACAGTAATTCTTCTGGCCTTTCCACCTACGGCGGCAATGATTCTCTTCAAATCCTGATAGTGATCATCAGGGGACATATGGTTTTCACTGCCAAAAAGAGAATAGGTCAGGCTGTAGTTACATACATCCACAAGCAGATACAGGTCGGTACCTCTTACCGATTCCTGAATAACGCCTTTGGCTTCACCGGTACCGAAACGGGGTACCTTAGCCTTTAATATATAGGAATCTCGCTGGTATCCGGCAAAAGCCAGGCTGTCTTTGTGTTCACTTTCCCGGACAGTCCGCCAATCGACAAGATAACCGTTAACTTTTTCGCCAAGGGACTTACAGCCCTCCAAAGGAATGATACCGAGAGAACCCACAGGGATGGTCTCCAGATTTCGTTTTTCCTCGCGCTTTGACATAATAAAGCTCCTCACTTTCTGTTGTGTAATCTCTTATTTTGCATCCGGATGTCTGGTCCGGTGAGCTTGCAAACTTGATAATTGCTGGTAATTCTGGAAAAAATCCGTTCGGAATATCGATTACGTAATTCTTCCAATGAAAGATTAGTAGAAATAATTGTGGATTTTCTTGCCATATGCCGCTCGTTCAGACAAGAAAAAAGTTGGGAAGCCACAAAATTAGTAGTAAGTTCGGTTCCCAAGTCATCAATAATCAAAAGATCACAGCCATATAAGTCTTCATACATACTTTGAAGATCTTCTTTACTTTTGTAATCAAAGGAATTGCGGGATAGTGCTTCAAAGAGTCCGGCAGCACTGAAATAAATAACAGAATGTCCATTTTCAATGAGGGCTTTTGCGATGCAGCCGGAAAGAAAAGATTTTCCCGTACCAACTGTACCATAAAAGAAAAGATTTTGATAGTCATTATGAAAAGTTTCTACAAATTGTTTACATGTTGTTACCGCATTTTGAAAGCGGGTTAAATCTTCCCCTTCATAATAATCATAAGAAAGGGTGGAAAAGTTTTCCTGTTCCAGCATATCTTCAATGCCGGATTGTTCATAAAGCAGGGTGATGATCGACTGCTTAAAGCAATGGCACTTGTGAATGCCGATATAACCGGTATCTTTACAGTCCGCACAATCATAGATAGGATCCAGATAGTCGGTTGACAGACCGGCCGAGATTAATAACTGCTCTTTCATGGAAGAAAGATCCTTCAGGATACTTTTTAAGTCGGCTAAAGCATTTTCATCACCGGCCAGAAGCCGCTTTCCATGCTCTACGGAAATAGAGCCAATGGAAGATTCCAATTCTTTGTAACCTTCCACATGACTGTATACATAATCGATTCGTTCCTGCAACAATCGCCGGTTGTAGTTTTGTGTTTCCTCATATCTGCGGATAATGCTATCATATTGCGAATTACTTAAACCCACGGGCAGCCTCCTTAGTTGCTTAATATTTCTTTTTCCAGAGCTTCAAAGTCATAACTGTTTTGTTTGAATTGATTGAACTTGGCAGCCCCGGTGGATACTTTGGGCTGGAATTCTGTTGCTTTGTTACGGGCATGAAGGGCATCTAATTGTTTGATGTCGGCTTTGTGATGAACGTTTTGAGCATGCCAATTAACCAAAATTGTATTGCAGTATTCAAAGCGATGCTTATCGGTAGCCATAACTGTGCGCTCACAGGCTTCAAAAATAATATCGGCGGCAAAGCCCAGCTCTCTGCTCCAGCGCAGGATATAGTCGGCTTCGGCTTTGGTAGGATTGTTGCTTTTCCCCAGAGCTTTCATGATATCATAAACGGTTTTGTCATATTTTTTGGCGGTTCGGGCAGCCTGCTTCGGGGTAATGATTCCTTCCTCAGCCCAACTGAGCGCTACTTTTTCAATATAACGGAAATCTTTTTTATTACGTTCCACACAGTATTGGATCAGATAATCAATCAAATCTATGGAAAAATGCAGGACATCGGAAAAGAATAAAATTGTCTTGATTTCTGATGGACTTAAAGTTTTCCCTAAGTATTGTTCCACAACAAAAAGAAGCTGAGAAGTTTCTTCAGCCTCCTTAAAAGCTTTTAAATCATCTAAGGAATATGAGGGCTTCTCGATGGTCGGTTTGGGCGGTTCCACAATAGCTTCCGAAACTGTTGTAATGATGGGAGAAATGGTCATATCCTTTGTATCTTGCCGGGAACCCACCTGAAGCAGATGAATGCCCACCAGGTTCTTGGCGTCATCATAATCAATCGATAAAAGTTTATTTTTTTCCCAATATTTTAAGGCACGCAAAATATCCTTCTCGGTATAATTAAACTTGTCCGCGATATCAGAAATGCTGGTAACTTTATGTGCGCTCATCATTCGGATGAGATATAAATATACTTTAAGCTGAGCATCGTTGGCATCCTTCATGTATTCGTCAATAAAAAAATTGGACACAACGGTAGCGTCATCATAATTGTCCTGATAAATCGTCAGAGGGCTCATCATTCATTCACCTGTTTTCTAATAAATTCAAATAATTCGAAGCAAATGAAATTATAGCATATCCTTTTCCAAAAAGAAATAGCCAATTTGGCTCAAACCGTTGAAAATACTGGGTTTGAGAAAATTGTGGACAATGTGGAAACCGTGGATAAAAAGAAAAAGAAAATGTAAAAACTGTGTAAAATGACTCTGCCTGGGCAAATTTATATCCACATAATTTTATCGTGGTATACCGGTAAAATTATGTGGATATTGTGGAAAACTATTTTACTAAAAGGTTTTCACCAACCTTTACAACGTCTCCGGCACCCATAGTTATCAACAGGTCATTTTTCTCACAATTTTTTAAAATAAATTTTTCGATTTCTTCAAAATTGTCCGGTGTGGGGAAATAATAGCAATCGGTCCCCTGATTTTGAACGGCAAGCTGTAAGTCCTTTGAGCTGATTCCTAAGGTATCCTTTTCTCTGGCAGCATAGATGTCGGGCAGGATTACTTTATCAGCCAGCGACAGGGCAACCGCAAAATCATTCAGAAAAGCTTTGGTACGGGTATAAGTATGAGGTTGGAATACACACCAGACTTTTTTGTGTGGGTAATTCCTCGCGGTTTTTAAAGTTGCAGTAATTTCTGTGGGATGATGTGCATAATCATCTATTATAGTAATTCCATTTCGAATGCCCTTTTCTTCAAAACGCCTTTGGGTACCGGAGAAAGCTTTCAATGCCTGATGGACAGCTTGCGCTTCAATTCCCAGTATATCAGCCAGCGCAATGGCAGCAATGGAATTGTAGACATTGTGCTCGCCTTTTGAGCCTAAGGTGAACTGTTCCGGGGAAGCACCTTTGCGATTCAGGGTAAATGTTGCTCTGGCTAGGTTATCATAAACAATATGGGCGGGACTGTAATCAAAGGACGGGTCAGAACCGTAGGTGATTATGCGGCAAGATAAACCGTCGGTGATGTCGGCAACATTTTCAATGTCACCATTGATAATCAAAGTACCGTCTGAGGGCAGCAGAGCAGCAAAGCGGTGAAATGAATTACGAATATCATCGAGATCCTTAAAAAAATCCAGGTGGTCTGCTTCCACATTAAGGATAATGCTTATTTTGGGTGAAAAATTCAGAAAACTATTGGTATACTCGCAAGCTTCGGTTACAAAGTAATCGGACTGGCCCACTCGGATATTACCGCCGATGGCATTCAGGATTCCGCCGATTGATAAGGTGGGATCCAAGTCGGCACGAAGCAGGATTTCGGAAACCATACCGGTGGTTGAGGTTTTGCCATGAGTTCCGCTGATGGCAATAGGGAGCTTATAATTTTGCATAATCTGTCCAAGCAGTTCCGCTCTTGAAAGGGAGGCAAGCCCTAATTCCTGCATTGCCATATATTCGGGATTATCGGGGCGGATTGCACTGGTGTAAACAACCAGATCGATATCCGCAGATAAGTTTTCGGCCCGCTGTCCGTAGTAAATTTTGGCACCTTTCTCCGCTAGTGAGTGAGTCAAAGCCGACTCTTTTATGTCCGAGCCGGATACGGTAAAGCCTTCCATCAGAAGAATTTCAGCCAATCCGCTCATACTGATACCGCCGATGCCACTAAAGAAAACATGGATGGGGCATTTGAAATTTATTTGATACATAATAGAACCTCCAATTATTTAATTCGTTTGGAAAAAAGTACATAATCATTATACGCATATATTGATAAAAAAACCAACAACATTTTTGAGGGGGAGGAAAAATAGAACAAAATGTATGATAGAAAGTGTGACTATATACAAAATGTAGTAAGAATAGTTTAAATGTAGATGTTAGGGTAAAAAAATTTGTAGAAAACTTACATAATTATACAAGATTTGAGTAAATTTTTAGTAAAAATCATTCACTTTTATATAAACATATGATATACTATGCATACGGTTTTAAATTGATTTATTTTTTTTATAAAATATGACGGGTAAGAGGTGATGACATGATTAAGAAAGAAATGATTGCCATGTTGTTAGCAGGTGGTCAGGGGAGCCGTTTAGGCGTTTTGACTTCCAAAGTTGCTAAACCGGCAGTGGCTTTTGGCGGAAAGTACAGGATTATTGATTTTCCTTTAAGCAACTGCATCAATTCCGGAGTAGATACGGTGGGCGTACTGACCCAGTATCAGCCCCTAAGATTAAATACGCATATCGGTATCGGGATCCCGTGGGATTTGGACCGAAATATCGGCGGTGTAACGGTTCTGCCACCTTACGAGAAGAGTGTTAACAGTGAATGGTACACCGGCACGGCGAATGCCATATATCAGAATATTGATTATATGGATAGCTTTAACCCCGAGTACATATTGATCTTATCGGGGGATCATATATATAAGATGGACTACGAGGTAATGTTGGATTTCCATAAGGAAAAAGGAGCGGAAGTGACCATAGCGGTTATGCCGGTTCCCATGGAAGAGGCCAAGCGGTTCGGCATTATGATAACCGATAGCGAGAATCAAATTACTGATTTTGAAGAAAAACCGATAAATCCCCGCAGTAATTTAGCATCTATGGGCATTTATATATTCAATTGGAAAACTTTAAAAGAAGCTTTGCTGGCGAATGCGGAACAGCCGGGATTGGACTTCGGTAAACATATTATTCCCTATTGTCATGGAAAAAAGGCTCCGTTGTTTGCCTATGAGTTTAACGGTTATTGGAAAGATGTGGGAACGCTGGAGTCCTATTGGCAAGCCAATATGGAGCTGATTGATATTGTTCCGGA
Source organism: Lachnospiraceae bacterium (assembly GCA_031556725.1). Classification (GTDB taxonomy): domain Bacteria; phylum Bacillota; class Clostridia; order Lachnospirales; family Lachnospiraceae; genus UBA935. The sequence goes on from JAVBSL010000030.1 coordinate 55,174, forward strand.
ATTTAACCTTTATGAAGAATATTGGAAGATTTATACGAAGAGTGAAATCTTACCGCCGCAATATATTGCTGACAGCAGCTGGGTAGAGCGAACCATTGTGGGTGAGGGAAGCCGGATTTACGGTAAAGTATATAACTCGGTAATCGGCTGTGGCGTAACCGTTGGTAAAAATACGGTAATCCGCGATTCCATTATTATGAACTATACGGACATCGGTGCGGACTGTGAATTGAATAAAGCAATTGTAGCAGAAAATGTAACAATTGGAACGGGTGTTAAGCTTGGTGTGGGTGAAGAAGTTCCCAATGAAACAGATCCTCACATTTATAGTGAGGGCATCGTAACAGTTGGGGAAAAGAGTGTCCTTCCCGACGGCGTTTCAGTTGGTAAGAACTCCGTAATATTCGGTGTGACAACATTAGAAGATTACCAGAACGCTTCCTTGGGAAGCGGAAAAACATTAATTAAGGCAGGTGATGAATAATGAGAGCAATCGGTATTATTTTAGCGGGAGGCAATAATTACAGGATGAGGGAACTTTCACAAAAGCGTGCCGTGTGTGCAATGCCTATTGCCGGAAGTTACAGAAGCATCGATTTTGCACTTAGTAATATGTCCAATTCTCATATTCAGAAGGTTGCGGTATTTACCCAGTATAATGCCAGAAGCCTGAATGAACATCTTAGTTCCTCCAAGTGGTGGGACTTTGGACGTAAACAGGGCGGTTTGTTCGTATTTACACCGGCAGTAACGGCGGAGAGCAGCTACTGGTACCGGGGAACAGCAGATGCGATAGCTCAGAACCTGACATTTTTGAAAAATAGCCATGAACCTTATGTAGTGGTTTCATCAGGTGACTGTGTCTACAAGATGGATTTTAATAAGGTTTTGGAATATCACATTGCAAAGAAAGCAGATATTACGGTGGTTTGCAAGGATATGGAACCGGAGAACAATGTGGACCGGTACGGAATCCTGAAGATGAACGAAGAGAGCCGGATTGAAGAATTTGAAGAAAAGCCGGTAGTGGCCAAAACCAATACGGTTTCCTGCGGCATCTATGTGGTGAGAAGAAGACAGCTGATCGAGATGATTGAGAAGTGTGCGGAAGAAGACCGTTACGATTTTGTAAAAGATATCCTGATCCGTTACAAAAATATGAAGCGGATTTATGGCTATAAGTTAAAAGAATATTGGAGCAATATAGCAACGGTAGAAGATTATTATAATACCAATATGGATTTCTTAAAACAGGAAACCAGCGATTTCTTTTTCCGTCAATATCCGGATGTATATTCCAAGGTGGATGATCTGCCGCCGGCCAAATATAACCTGGGTGCACATATTAAAAACAGCCTGATATCCAGCGGCTGTATTGTAAATGGAACGGTTGAAGATTCCGTTATCTTCAAGAAATCCTACATCGGCAACAACTGCTATATCAAGAACTCCATTATCCTGAACGATGTTTACATCGGGGATAATACACATATAGAAAATTGCATTGTAGAAAGCCGTGACACTATTCGTGCCAACTCTTACCACAAGGGGGAAGATGGTATTAAGATAGTAGTTGAGAAAAATGACAGATATGTGATTTAAAAACTTGCAAAAAGGGGGCACCGCATGCAAATTACAGACGTCCGTGTGCGTAAAATTACCAAAGAAGGAAAAATGAGAGCTGTTGTATCAATCACCTTGGATGATGTGTTTGTAATTCACGACATTAAGGTAATTGAAGGCGAGAAAGGAATGTTTATTGCAATGCCCAGTAAAAAGTCAAATGACGGAGAATACCGGGACATTGCGCATCCGATCAACTCAGAGACCAGAGAAGCTATTCAGAATATTATTTTGGATAGCTACGAAAAGGCACTTCTTCTTCCGGAAGAGTAGCACGAAAAACAGGCAGGACAGCGTAGAGCTGTCCTGTTTTTGCGTGTGGGGGAGTGTGTGGGGAGTGTGTGGGGAGTGTCGGGGTAGCGGACGGGGGCGGAATCTGGATCGTAACCGTTTGTTACTCCCCCCGCCGCCCCGTCCGCTACCCCGACTTGACACCCACTATGTTTTGAAATGACATTGAAAAGCAGCTAAAAATAATGAAATTGCCCGAAGAGCAACGCAGGATCTTGATATTGATTTTATTAGGTATTATCTGATTTTGTCAAGAAGATTGGAAATTAGGAATTATGAAATAAAAACTGAAAATAATTCAAGTTTGTCATATTCGTTACATTGCTTTAAATTACGGGAAAGACTTGCGCAGTGGAGGGAAATGTTGGTACAATGGGAAAGTACGTATAGGACAGAACAAACGAGGGTATGGAGGCAGTTATGTTTGTAGTGGTAGGACTGGGTAATCCCGGCAGGCAGTATGAGGGAACCAGGCATAATATCGGTTATGATGTGGTGGATGCACTGGCTAAGAAGCATGGGATCAAAATAAAAGAGATTAAGCATAAGGGGATTATGGGGAAGGGCTCGGTATATGGTCAGAAGGTTTTTTTGGTGAAGCCCCTTACTTTTATGAATCTGAGTGGTGAATGTGTCAGGGAAATCATAGATTATTATAAAGTGGATGAAAAGGCAGAACTGATTGTAGTGGCGGATGATGTCAGTCTGGAACCGGGGCAAATCCGGATGCGGAAAAAAGGCAGTGCCGGCGGACACAATGGTTTGAAGAGTATTATCCAACATTTTGGCCATGAGGAGTTCATGCGGATCAAGATGGGGGTTGGGGATAAGCCGTCAGGATATGATCTGGCAGGCTATGTATTGGGACATTTTGATAAAGCAGAGCAGAAGATTATGGATGAAAGCATCTGCAATGCGGTAGCGGCCATTGAGTGTATTATGGAAGACGGCATTGATAAAGCAATGAATCTTTATAATAAGAAGATCAGGAGTATAGACGAGGAATGAAAGCGTTACTTTCTCCCCTGCGTGAGCTGGGTGAATATGATGAGATGATGGCACTTTTGCGGAAACCGGGGAAGAGTCTGTCGGTGTCCGGGTGTGTGGAATCTCAGAAATTGCATATGATTTATGGACTTGACGATGGTTTTACATATAAAATCATCGTTACTTTCAGTGATATCAGGATGAAGGAAATCTACGAGGAATACCGGTTCTATGACCGCAATGTGATGATGTTTCCGGCCAAGGATCTGATCTTTTATCAGGCGGATATTCACGGCAATCTGCTTACCAAGGAGCGGATTCATTGCCTGCGCCGGATGATGGAAGGAGAGCCGTTAACGGTGGTAACCACCTTCAGCAGTCTGATGTCACCGGTATTGCCGCTTGAGTATTTGCAGGAAAATGTGGTGCAGCTTGGAGAGGGCTCGGTAATTGAGGAGCGGGCATTGGCAGTGCGCCTGGTGAAGCTGGGGTATGAGAAAACTTATCAGGTGGAAGCACCGGGGCAGTTTAGCATCAGGGGCGGAATTGTAGATGTTTTTGATTTAACTGAGGAAAACCCCTACCGAATTGAATTGTGGGGAGATGAAGTGGAGTCCATCCGCAGTTTTGATATCTTAAGTCAGCGTTCCATCGAAAAGCTCACAGATATTGCCATTTATCCGGCCACAGAGATGATTTTATCTAAAGAACAGCAACGACTGGGCATGGAAAAAATAGAAAAAGAGTGCGAGGAATTTGTAAAAAAGCTGCGGGGTGAGTTTCATACAGAAGAAGCCCATCGTATTCAGCAGCAGGTGGCGGAGCTGAAGGAAGCTCTTGAACTGGAAGGCACAGTTAATTTAGAAAGCTATATTCGTTATTTTTATGAAGAGACGGTTTCTTTTCTGGATTTATTTCATAAGGAAGAGAGCTGTATCTATATTGATGAGCCTTCCCGGGTGAAGGAGCATGCTCAGGCGGTGGAACTGGAATTTCGGGAAAGTATGATGCACCGGCTGGAAAAAGGCTATCTGCTGCCTGGTCAGGCGGACTTGTTATTCAGCGTGGAGATGATTACCGCAAGGATGTCGGGAAGGCGAGTGGTATCCTTAGCGGCATTGGATATGAAAAACCCGATTTTGAAGGCAGATAAGAAGGTAGATCTGACAGTGAAGGGTATTTCTTCTTATAATAATAGCTTTGAGGCGTTAGTCAAGGACTTAACCAGATTTAAGCGGAACGGCTACCGGGTCTTGCTGCTTTCCGGTTCCCGGACCAGAGCGGCCAGACTGGCAGAGGACCTGCGGGAACAGGAACTGTCAGCTTTTTATACGGAAGATTCGGAACGGGAAATCCAGCCGGGAGAGATCATGACATATTATGGCCGGGTATTACGGGGATTCGAATACCCAATGTTAAAGTTTGTGATTATTTCGGAAAGTGATATTTTCGGGGCGGAAAAGAAAAAGAAGCAATACGAAGGCCGGAAAATAAATGATTTTGCCGAGCTGAAGGTTGGCGACTATGTAGTTCATGAAAATCATGGGCTGGGTGTTTATAAAGGCATTGAAAAGGTAGAAGTTGAAAAGGTCGTAAAGGACTATATTAAAATAGAGTACCGGGACGGCGGCAATCTGTATATTCTGGCCACCGGTCTGGATGTGATTCAAAAATATGCTTCGGCGGATGCCAAGAAACCCAAACTAAACAAGCTGGGATCGATAGAATGGAGCAAAACCAAGACTAAGGTCAAGGAAGCGGTGGGGGAAGTGGCAAAGGATCTGGTGGATTTGTATGCTGTCCGCCAGGAAAAAAGCGGCTTTCAATACGGTAAGGATACCGTTTGGCAGCGTGAGTTTGAAGAGATGTTCCCCTTTGAGGAAACCGAAGACCAATTGCTGGCCATTACTGCCACCAAGGGTGATATGGAAAGTACAAAAATCATGGACCGCCTGATTTGCGGGGATGTAGGATACGGAAAAACTGAGATTGCCATTCGGGCTGCCTTTAAAGCGGTGCAGGAGGGAAAACAGGTGGTTTATCTGGTGCCTACCACTATCCTTGCCCAGCAGCACTATAATACTTTTATGCAGCGAATGAAGGATTTTCCGGTGCGGATTGATTTACTGTCCCGGTTTCGAACGGCGTCCGAACAGAAAAGGACAGTGGAGGACCTACGGAAAGGCCAGGTAGATATCGTCATCGGTACCCATAGGGTCTTATCAAAGGACGTAAATTATAAAGATTTAGGGTTATTGATTATCGATGAGGAACAACGTTTTGGGGTAACCCATAAAGAGAAGATCAAACATATGAAGGACAGTGTGGATGTGCTTACCTTGACAGCCACGCCGATCCCCCGAACCCTTCATATGAGTTTGATAGGAATCCGGGATATGAGCGTGCTGGAGGAAGCCCCCAATGACCGGATGCCGATCCAGACCTATGTAATGGAATATAACGAAGAAATGGTCAGAGAAGCCATTGTCAGAGAACTTGCCAGAAACGGTCAGGTCTATTACGTATATAACCGGGTGGCCAATATTGCCGATGTGGCAGTGGTCATTCAAAATCTGGTTCCGGAAGCCACCGTGGCTTTTGCCCACGGACAGATGCAGGAGCGGGAACTGGAACGGATTATGTATGACTTCATCAATGGCGAAATCGATGTACTGGTGTCCACCACTATTATCGAAACCGGTCTGGATATTTCCAATGTAAATACCATGATCATCCACGATTCAGATAATATGGGGCTTTCCCAGCTTTATCAGCTGCGGGGCCGGGTAGGACGTTCCAACCGGACGGCCTATGCTTTCTTAATGTATAAACGGGATAAGATGTTAAAAGAAGTGGCCGAAAAACGTCTGGCCGCCATTAAAGAATTCACCGATCTGGGCAGCGGCTTCAAAATCGCCATGCGGGATCTGGAGATCCGCGGTGCCGGTAATCTGCTTGGGCAAAAACAGCATGGCCATATGGAAGCGGTAGGCTATGATCTGTATTGTAAAATGCTCAACGAAGCAGTAAAGGGTCTCAAAGGCATCTCCACAGTGGAAGACTTTAACACTACCGTGGATTTGGATGTTGACGCCTTTATTCCCCCTTCCTATATTGTCAACGAAATCCAGAAGTTGGATATTTACAAGCGAATTGCCGGAATTGAGAACCAAAGCGAATGCGATGATATGAAGGAAGAACTGATCGACCGTTTCGGCGAAATACCCACCTCGGTAGACAATCTGCTGCGAATCGCCTTAATCCGCGTCAAAGCCCACAGCCTCTATATAACCGATGTAAAAGGAAAAAACAGTGAAATCCAGTTCGTCCTGCGTCCAGATGCCAGAATTAAGGCTGAAGGAATCCCGGAACTACTAAAACGACACGATAAACTCACCTTTACCCATAAAGGCACCCCCTTCTTCCTGTTCCGCTACAAAAAATGCGGCATGGTCGAAAGAGATGTAGCCATGCTTTTGGCCCTGACGGAGGATCTGTTGCAAAGTATGCAGGTGCTTTTGTTGTAGGGGGGAGGTTGTGAGAAGGACTGGCGGCGCACTCCGGCGATCGGTTTCCGGCTGGACTTGACGCAGTGGGTTCTGCTCATACTTGAATTTGTTTGATTGTCTAATTGGCAGTTTTTATGACTAGGGACAAGCCTTAAATCAGCAAAACTCCTCGCAGGCTCGTCGAACAGTTGCTGATTTAAGGCTGACGTCATAAAAACCGCCAATAAGAAATCAATACAAATTCTTCATAAATCGCCGAACCCATTGCGTCAAGTTTCCAGTCGGAAACCGATCGCCGGAGTGCGCCGCCAGTCCTTCAGCCAAGTTCATTCGAATACAGACAAATGCAAAAGGATACTTATAAATTGCAAAGCGCATAACGTTGAAAGGGCTGTCACACAGCGTAGATAAAGCGGCCCCCCGCCAGGGTAATCCGGCAAAAAAATAAACACATTTATTCTGTGAAAATACCTTTTTGTCATGGAAATGAGACTTAAATTCGTGGAGCCGCCTGTGCGAACACGAATTTTGTATAAGGCTCATTGAAATGTTTGACAAAACAGTATTTGAATAGAATAAATGTGTTATTTTTTACCGGATTACCCTGGTGGTGGGCCGCCTTCAACACCCTTCAAGACAGCCCTCGACACCCTGGCTTTAACTTAATACCGGGTTTGATATGGATTGTTGGGATCGATTTGTTCGATTTTTACGTTGTTCTTTTGTTTTAAGGTTTCGTAGAGAGCAGCGTTGGTCAGGTTGCGGTAGGGGCCTACGTAGAAGAGGCTCAGGATTCCGCAGGTGAATGCAGATAAAATTCCCCATCCGATAAAGGAAAGATCTAAGATGAAAGTATCTCCTTTTTCATTCATCATCATTTCTTTGGAGCGTCTAAAGGCCTCTTTGCTGTCCATGGTAGGATTCTCGGTAAGAAGATAGGGAATCATCCGGTATTCGTAAGCTTTGATAATGCCGGGAACAATAAATAAGAGAGACCACAATCCGATAAATAAGTATCTTAAAAATTGTGTTTTTACTATGTTCATGTAATAGCTTTTAAAGGAAAAGCCTAACTGATTCAGGTCACCGGAATTCTTCAGAGCATCAACAAAGAAGTGCTGACAGCCTACTTCCAGGGGAGACCAGGCAAAGATTTTAAATGCCCATCCAATCAAAAGAGCAACCAGAACGATGCTTAAAACGATACCCATAACAATCAGTGCTGTTTCGATATCCATTTGGCTATGAGAAAAAACATCCTCCTCTTGTAAACTCCGATAGCTGTTGAAGGAAGAACTGCCGGAAGAACCGCCGGTAACAACGCCGAGAATAAGGCTGACAAGTACGGCTTTCCAATAGTTAACTTTTAAAGCTTCTTTTGCTTTTCTTTTTAATTCTGATCTGGTCCACATCATAAAATATCCTCCATATTTAATTAATTGTTAAATTCATTCTAAAGGATAGCAAGGAAATGTGCAACTTTTTTACAAAGGTTTTACATAAAACTTACTCCTTTATGATATTATGCTTTTTTTCTTTGTGCTAGACTTTATTTGTGTTGAGGGAAAGAAAAAATTGAGGAGAAAAGATATGAAAAAAACAAAAATCGTAGCACTGATTTGTGCAGTAACAATGGTAATGACAGGATTGATGGGATGTGGTGCCAAGCCCGTAACCGAAACCGCAGATGTACCCGCAGCCGAAACGGCAGAAGCACCGGCAGCACCCGTAGAGGCAACTGAAGAAAAGCCCGCAGAAGTGGTTGCGGATTTAAAAGGCATCGTTACTATGGCAGGCAGTACTTCCATGGAAAAACTTGCAAATGCAGTGGCTGAGAGCTTTATGGAAAAATATCCGGCAGTAACCGTAAATGCTGAATTCACAGGATCTTCCGCAGGTATTGAGTCGGTATTGGCCGGCAGCGTTGATATCGGAAATTCTTCCAGAGCCTTAAAGGACAGTGAAAAAGAAGCCGGTGCAATTGAAAATATAGTAGCAATTGACGGTATTGCCGTAGTAGTAGATCCCGCCAATACAGTTACCGGCTTAACAAAAGATCAGTTGGTAGGAGTATACACCGGAACCATCAAAAACTGGAAAGAACTGGGCGGAAGTGACGCACCTATCGTTGTGGTAGGACGTGAAGCCGGATCAGGTACCAGAGGTGCATTTGAAGAAATCGTAAAAGTGGAAGATGCATGTGCATACGCAAGTGAATTGGACAGCACCGGAGCAGTAATCGCCAAGGTTGCCGCAACCCCCGGAGCAATCGGTTATGTTTCACTGGATGCAGTAGATAGCACCGTAGCAGCACTGGCCCTGGAAGGCGTAGAAGCAACTCCTGAAAACATCAAAGCAGGCGACTACTTCTTAAGCAGACCTTTTGTAATGGCAACTGTTGGAGAAATCTCCGAACAGAGCGACGCAGTAAAAGCATTGTTTGACTACCTTGCATCAGAGGAAGGCAAAGAAGTTATTAAAGCAGTAGGACTTATCACGGTAGATTAATCAAAATCCCAAAGCTGCGGGTGGCAAAACCGCCCGCGGCTAAATTTGAAAAAAAGGAAACAGAATCGGTATGGAAAACCTTTCAATTCAAGGAAACAGTAAAAATAAATCAACAGTGGAAAAAACAGCACAGGTAATTTTTACTATATGTGCTTTTATCGCAATAGTGGCCGTTGCCTCTATTACCATATATATGATTATCAACGGTACCCCGGCCCTGTTTAAGGTGGGGATCAGGGAAATTGTCTTCGGAACGGTGTGGAAACCTACCGCTGCCGAACCTCATTACGGAATCCTCTACGTCATCCTGACATCCATAGTAGGAACCACCCTGGCAGTGTTGATCGGCGTTCCGATCGGTTTACTGACAGCGGTGTTTTTGGCAGAAGTGGCTCCCAGACAGTTGGTGGCAGTGGTAAAACCGGCAGTGGAGCTGTTAGCCGGAATCCCTTCGGTTATCTATGGGCTATTGGGGCTTATGGTATTGAACCCGTTGATGTATAAACTGGAACTGGCTTTGTTCAAGGGTTCTGAAACCCATCAGTTCACCGGCGGTTCCAACCTGCTTTCGGCAGTGCTGGTGCTGGCAGTTATGATCCTGCCTACCGTAATCAACATTAGCGAATCGGCTATGCGTGCCGTACCGCCTCATTTGAAATCAGCCTCCCTGGCACTTGGTGCTTCCCATATCCAGACCATTTTTAAAATTATTATTCCGGCAGCAAAGTCGGGGATCATCACCGCAATTGTTTTGGGTGTGGGCAGAGCGATCGGTGAAGCTATGGCAATTACTCTGGTATCCGGCAGCTCGGTAAATATGCCGCTGCCGTTCAACTCAGTAAGATTCTTGACAACCGCCATCGTAAGTGAAATGGGATATGCCAGCGATGTACACAGACAGGTGCTGTTCACCATCGGTTTGATCCTGTTTGCCTTCATTATGATTATTAACACAAGTTTAACCGAAATCTTAAAGAAAGGCGGAAAAGAAGATGCCTAGTATTATGGAAAAAAAGAGCAGATTAAGTGATACCTTTCTGACTATTTTGATTTACTTTTCGGCCACAATTTCCGTATTGCTGTTAGTGGGAATTATTGCATACGTTTTCGTTAAGGGCATCGGCAGTGTGAACTGGACCTTTCTTACCAGTGTAACCAGTACGTTAAAAGGAACGGTGGGTATCCTGGGAAATATTGTGAATACCCTTTACATCATTGTAATTACCCTGCTGATTGTAACCCCCATCGGAATCGGAACGGCAATTTACTTAAACGAGTATGCCAAACCGGGAAAACTGGTCAGAGCAATTGAATTTACCACCGAGACACTTTCCGGAATTCCCTCGATCCTTTTTGGGTTATTCGGTATGATTTTCTTTGGTACGGTACTGAGGCTGGGATACTCTATCTTAACGGGTGCCCTGACTTTGACCTTGATGGTGCTTCCCCTGATTACGAGAAATACTCAGGAAGCGCTGAAAACAGTACCGGACAGTTACAGAAGCGGCGCTTTGGGAATGGGAGCTACCAAATGGTATATGATCAGAACCATCCTGCTTCCTTCGGCAATGCCGGGCATTATTACCGGTATCATTCTGGCCATTGGGCGAATTGTGGGAGAATCGGCTGCTCTTTTGTTTACCGCCGGCAGCGGATACTTATTACCCAAGAGCGGCAGCGGATTGTTTACCAAGGTTTTGGAATCAGGGGGAACATTAACCATTCAATTATATTTAAGCATGGCCAAGGCAGAGTATGGTGTGGCGTTTGGTATTGCGGTAGTACTGCTGATCATCGTGTTGTGTATCAATTGTCTAACCAAATATTTAGCAAAGAAATTTGATGTAAATGCAAAGGAGTAACAGAACAATTATGGAAAACAGCAAAATCATAACACGTAATCTGAACCTGCACTATGGAGATAATCACGCACTGAAGGATATCAATATGGATATTCCCAGTAATGCCGTAACAGCTTTTATCGGACCTTCCGGATGCGGAAAATCCACTTTTTTAAAAAGCCTGAACCGCATGAATGACTTGATTGACTGCGTTAGAATAGAAGGTAAGGTGTTACTGGATAACGAAGATATTTATGATCCGGGAGTGGATACGACCCTGCTTCGCAAGAAAATCGGGATGGTGTTCCAGCAGCCCAATCCTTTTCCCATGAGCATCTATGATAATATTGCTTACGGTCCCCGTATCCATGGTATTAAGAATAAAGCTAAGCTAGATGAGATTGTGGAAGAATCCCTGCGCGGAGCAGCCATTTTCGAGGAAACAAAGGACCGGTTAAAGAAATCCGCCCTGGGTTTATCCGGCGGTCAGCAGCAGCGGCTGTGTATCGCCAGAGCATTGGCAGTGGAACCGGAAGTGCTTTTGATGGATGAGCCCACCTCGGCCCTGGATCCCATTTCCACTTTGAAAATAGAAGAATTAATGGAAGAACTGAAAAAGAAATACACGGTTGTAGTAGTAACCCATAATATGCAGCAGGCAGCCAGAGTATCAGACCATACGGCATTTTTCCTGGTTGGTGAGGTGGTAGAGTTCAATACCACCGATAATATATTTTCCCGTCCTCAGGATAAACGTACCGAAGACTACATAACCGGAAGATTCGGATGATACCAGAAGGCAGTCTTGCAGATTAAATAGAAGAGAGAGGAAGAAATTATGTCACCGAGAACAAATTTTCAAAGAGAATTGGAACAACTGTCCGACAGCTTAAGAGAGATGGCAGACAGTGTAGAAGAAAATTATGAAAAACTCTTTGCAGCGTTGGAAGATAAAAATAAAGAAGAGGTAATGGAAATTGCCGGAAGCGAAAAGGTGTTTGGCGATATGCAGCGGGCGATTGAATCACAATGCCTGTTTCTGATTACCAAACAACAGCCAATTGCCAGTGACTTACGCGTAGTAACGGCAAATCTGAAGGTAGTAACGGACATTGAGCGGGTGGGCGATCATGTAGTGGATATGGCAGAACTGATATTACGGCTAAATATGACAGATTTGTCCGCTTACTCCAGACATCTTGAACCGATGATCCGGGAAGCAAAAAAAATGGTTCACGATGCCGTGGAAGCTTTCATCGGCAGAAACATGGAAGCGGCGGAAGAAGTAATCGCCGAAGATGACATTGTGGATGAACTATTTAACAAAGTAAAAGAAGATCTAATCGTCCTATTGAAGAATGAAGGTAAGGATGCAGATGAATGTATTGACATTATCATGCTTACAAAATACCTGGAAAAAATCGGCGATCATGCAGTAAATATCGGTGAATGGGAAATCTTCCAGGAGACCGGTAATATGAAAGATGTAAGATTATTGTAAAAAATTCGTTAAATTTCCTATGTTCAAATGGCAATGCATAGTGTAGAATATTACATGTACGTTTATGCTTACCCATATGATAAAAGAACAAGGAGTAATTAAATGAGTATTTTCAGTATATTGACAATGGTTGGCGGATTAGCGCTTTTCTTATACGGAATGGATGTTATGGGAGGAGGTTTGGCCAAATTGTCCGGCGGGAAGCTGGAGATGATTTTGGAAAAACTGACCTCCAGTAAGATTAAGGCTGTTTTGCTGGGGGCGGGCGTTACGGCGGTGATCCAGTCCTCCTCGGCCACCACGGTAATGGTGGTTGGTTTTGTCAATTCCGGCATTATGAAATTATCCCAGGCAGTGGGCGTAATTATGGGAGCCAATGTAGGTACTACGGTGACCTCCTGGCTTCTTAGTCTTTCCGGTATCCAGGGCGATAATTTTTTTATTAAATTGCTGAAACCATCTTCCTTTTCCCCGGTATTGGCAGTGATCGGTGTGGCTCTTTTGATGTTTTCCAAGCGGGACAAGCAAAAAGACGTAGGAACTATTTTAATTGGTTTTGCGGTTTTAATGTTTGGTATGGAAACCATGTCCGGTGCGGTAAAGCCTTTGGCAAATGTTCCGGAATTTACCAATATATTATTGATGTTTTCCAATCCTGTTTTGGGTATGCTGGCCGGTTTGATATTAACAGCGATTATTCAGTCTTCTTCAGCATCAGTCGGTATCCTGCAGGCTTTATGTGCTACCGGAGCGGTGGGATATTCCACAGCACTGCCGATTATTATGGGACAAAATATCGGAACCTGTGTGACAGCTCTCCTGTCTTCCATCGGAGCCAATAAGAATGCAAGACGTGCCGCCTTGGTACATTTGTATTTTAACCTGATATCTACTGTAGTTTTTATGTTTGGTTTTTACGCAATTAATTATTTTGTCAAATTTGCCTTTATGGATGCCACTGCCAATGCTTTTGGAATTGCGGTAATCCATACATTGTTTAATGTATTTGCGGTAATTATTTTACTGCCCTTTTCGGCACAACTGGAACGGCTGGCACGCTTTTCCATCAAGGATACGGCTGAGGATGAGGAAGCAAACAGCGATAAGATTGCAATCAGTGTTTTAGATGTCCGGTTCTTAAATACCCCCAGCTATGCGCTGGAACAATGTAAGACCGCTACCATTGATATGGCCAATTATGTTAAGGAATCTTTATTTTTGGCGATGGAGCTGTTTGATGGTTATGATAAGAAGAAAGCACAGAGAGTAGCCCAATTAGAAGACATTGCCGATCATTATGAAGACGAACTGGGCACCTACATGGTGAAACTGAGCAGTAAACATTTGTCCGGTAAGGACAGTCAGACCTTGTCCGTGCTGCTACACTGTATCGGGGATTTTGAACGTATTTCGGATCATGCCCGAAACATCATGGAAGCCACCAAAGAGATGGATGAAAAAGAGGTTCATTTTTCCAAGTGGGCCGCTGAAGAACTGGGTGTATTCGCCAATGTAATCAGAGATGCAGTCAATACCACGTTTCTGGCCTTCCAGGAAGAAGACCTGCGGCTGGCGGGGATGGTTGAACCCATGGAAGAAGTAGTAGATTATCTGAATGTGGAAATTAAAAAGAATCATATCAAGCGATTGCGCAAAGGAAAATGCACCATCGAACTTGGTTTTATCCTTTCCGATATTACCACTAATTATGAAAGGATATCAGACCATTGCTCTAATATAGCATTGAGCCTTTTGCAATTAAAAGAAGACAGTTTTGATACTCATGAATATCAGGATCTTATCAGAAGCAAAGATAATGAAGAATTTAAGATGGAAGTGGAACGGTTAAAGAAACATTATAAGTTGTAGAAGGCAGGGCTGTCAGATGGCACTTATTTATGTACTGGAAGATGATAAAAATATTCGGGAAATAGAAAGCTTTGCATTAAAGAATACCGGATATACCATAAAAGAGTTTGAACTGGCGGCAGATTTTTATCAGGCTATGGAGGAAGAAAAGCCGGAGCTTATTTTACTGGATATCATGCTGCCAGATGCAGATGGTTTGGAAATACTGGGAAAAATCCGCAGTCAAAAAGCCACCGGGAATATACCGATTATTATGGTGACGGCCAAGGGCACTGAAATTGATAAGGTAAAAGGTTTGGATATCGGTGCGGATGATTATATTACCAAACCCTTTGGCGTTATGGAATTGATTTCCCGGGTGAAAGCACTGCTTCGAAGAAGTAACCAGATCTCACCGGAAAAAGTAATTACCATCGGTGCGGTATGTCTGGACGAAGAAAAGCACCAGGTAACGGTGAACGGTCAGATTTGCGAACTTACGTTCAAAGAGTATGAACTGCTTAAGCTGTTAATGATCAATGCCGGAATCGTAACCGGCCGTGAGGATATATTGGAAAAAGTCTGGGGAACCGATTTTGAAGGCGAATCCAGAACACTGGATATGCATATTAAAACCCTGCGCCAAAAGCTGCAGGAAGCCGGTTCGATGATTAAAACAGTGAGGAATGTGGGGTATATTTTTAACACATGAGAAAGAAGATCAATATTCAATTATTAGGGATAGCTACTTTGGCAATTGTAATCACACTATTGCTGACGGTAGCTATTTGTTATCAGGTGTTTATTAATCAGGTGGTGGATGATCTGCGGATCCAGGCTCATGTCATCTGTCGGATGGCATATGGCGAAGATCTTATAACGGAGTTAAAAGAGACACCCATCAACGTGGAACAGGACGGACTTCGGGTGACGATAATTTCCGGGCAGGGAGAAGTTCTTTACGATACCGGCGGAAGTGAGAACCTGATGGAGAACCATGGGGATCGTCCGGAGGTGAAAGAAGCACTGGAACAGGGCGAAGGGTGGGTGGTCCGCAAATCGGCCACCAGAGATCAGAGCACCTTTTATTATGCCATGAAAATGGCGGATGAAACCGTACTGCGGGTATCCCAGGACGCCGGCAGCATACTTAAAATTTTTACCGCCGCATTACCCAGTATCGGATTTATTATGGTTATTATTTTTGCTGTTTGTGCTATCATAGCAAGGATGCTGACCAATACTCTGGTTAAGCCGATTAAGGATGCAACGGCACATTTGGAAAAGCAGGAAAACACAGTTACTTATGAGGAGCTTCAGCCACTGATTGATACCATTCAGAAGCAAAATGACAGCTTACTGGCCAATGTTAAGATCAGACAGGATTTTACGGCTAATGTATCCCATGAATTAAAGACGCCGCTGACCTCCATATCCGGCTATGCGGAGCTGATAGAAAATGGTATGGTAGTAGAGGGGGAAGATATCACCCGGTTTGCTAAAGAAATCCACAAAAATGCCAACCGTCTTTTGACTCTGATTAACGATATTATCCGGTTGTCGGAATTGGATTCCGATGAAAAAGAAGAGGTCTTTGAGCGGATCAATTTGTATGATATTGCGGAAACCTGTGTCAGTATGCTGCAGATCAATGCCGAGAAGCACCATGTGGAAATCGGGATACAGGGAGAAGCGGCATATGTTTATTCCACCAGGCAGATGATGGAAGAATTG
Organism: Lachnospiraceae bacterium; assembly: GCA_031556725.1. Classification (GTDB taxonomy): domain Bacteria; phylum Bacillota; class Clostridia; order Lachnospirales; family Lachnospiraceae; genus UBA935. The sequence goes on from JAVBSL010000030.1 coordinate 71,016, forward strand.
ATTTTTAATCTTTGTGATAATGCCATTCGTTACAATAAAGAGAACGGGAAGGTGGAGGTCACTGTATGGAATCGCTTCGGGAAGACGATCCTTACCGTGAAGGATGACGGAATCGGTATTCCAAGGGAGCATCAGGCCCGGATATTTGAACGCTTTTACCGAGTAGATAAGGGCCGCTCGAAGTCAACCGGCGGAACCGGCCTGGGACTTGCCATCGTGAAGCATATCTTAAGTAAGCACGATGCCAAATTAGAAATAGAAAGCGAAGAAAACCGCGGAACACAGATTAAAATTATTTTCTGAGTCCGGTTAATGGGACACCTAAAATGTTACTCTGATATCAGAACAGGAAACAGACAGACTGATACAGGAGGTAACAGATATGAAGGGATATGCGGTAAGCGACGGATATATGGGGATGGTAGAAGGAATTTATATGCTGTTTGCCAGCGAAGGGGACTACCGGGAATATATCGGTAATTAAGAAATGGAAAGCGGGGAAAATCATGCGACTGGGAATGGAATATTACAGCGGACAGGCTACCGATTTGGCACCGGATCTTTTGGGAAAATGGTTGTGCCGGCGGACGGAGGATGGAGTTTTGCGTTATCGTATTACCGAGACCGAATGTTACTACGGTGAAACAGATACTGCCTGTCATGCCAGTAAAGGCAAGACCGAGCGGACTAAAATATTATATGAAAAAGGCGGCCTTGCCTATGTGTATCTTTGCTACGGTATCCACAGCCTTTTTAATGTGGTAACCGGACCGGAAGGTTTCCCCCAGGCGGTGCTGATAAGGGGTGTGGAAGGATATGTCGGTCCCGGCAGAACGACCAAAGGAATGGGCATTGACCGCAGTTTAAACGGCGTGGATATGGTGACTTCCGAAGAACTGTGGATAGAGGATGACGGTTATCGGCCGGAATATTCGAAAAGTAAAAGAATCGGGATTGATTACGCTGCTGAAGAGGATCGCAACCGGCTGTGGCGTTTTGTTGCAGAATAAGTAGTGAGAACAAGGAGGAATGATGGAATATATTCCGGCCAAAACGATAATTACCAAGAACAAATCAACCGCCTGGTTTGGCAATGATTATAATATGAATATTTACAAGGGCTGCTGTCATGGTTGTATTTACTGTGACAGCCGTTCTGATTGTTATGGTGTAGAGGACTTTGACCGGGTGAGGACCAAGGAAAATGCATTGGAAATCATTCGGAACGATCTGCGCCGCAAGGTAAAAAAAGGGGTTATCGGAACCGGAGCCATGAGCGACCCGTATAATCCCTTTGAAAAGGAGTTGTGTCTGACCAGACATGCGCTGGAACTGATCGATGCTTATGAATTCGGTGTTACCATTGCCACCAAAAGCACACTGCTCACCCGGGACATTGATATCCTGCAGTCTATCAAAGAACACTCTCCGGTGCTGGCTAAGATTACTATTACCACAGTTGATGATGCACTGGCCGGAAAACTGGAACCCGGTGCTCCGCCTTCTTCGGAACGCTTTAAGATGCTTTATCAGTTAAGTAACGCAGGGATTATGGCGGGAATCCTATTGATGCCGGTGCTGCCTTTTTTAGAGGACAGCGAGGAAAATATCTTACGTATTGTCCGTCAGGGTGCGGAATGTGGGGTAAGATTTATTTATCCGGGGCTTGGTGTAACCCTCAGAATGAATCAGAGAATTTATTTTTATGAAAAATTGCAGAAACTGTTTCCGGAACAGGATTTGGTTAATCAATATCGAAAAAGATATGGAAATAATTATCAATGCAGCGTGCCGGAACACCGGCGGTTGTATAGTATATTTCAAAAGGAATGTGAAAAGTATAAGATATTATATAACATGGAAGATATTATCCATGCATATAAACAAAATTATGGGGACGGACAGCTCAGTTTATTTGATTTATGATTATAAGAATCTTAAGGAATTTTAAGGGAATCTTAATGTACAGTTTATGTCACTGCCTTTACAATGTAATAAGGACAGATTAAATGTTAACACTGTTAGCAAATGATAGAGGCGGAGATACTGTGACACAACTGGATATCTATATACCGAAAAACCCCCGAAGACCACTGACGAAGGCGGAAATCAAACGCCGAAAACAGCGCAGACGAAAACGGAAGATGATTAAGATACTGATTATTATGTGTATGACATTGATTTTGATGGCATTTTTGACCGGAATTTTTGCTTTGATTTATTTTTCCGGAAATTATCTGAAAAGTAAACAGATACAGGCAACCATCAGTACCAGGGCAATCAATATCGAAAAGGAAGTTCCTGATTTGCAACAGGATTTTCTGACTATCAACACCTATTCCCGGCCTGGGGACAAGCTAACCATAGTAAAGAATATATTTGTGCATTATACGGCCAATCCGGGGACAGACGAAGTGCAGAACCGAAGCTATTTTGAAGGTCTGGCAGAATCCGAAGAACGTTCGGCCAGTGCCCACTTTATTATCGGGTTTGACGGCGATATCATTCAATGTATTCCGCTGGATGAAATTGCCTATGCGGTAAAAACCAGAAATGAAGATTCTATTTCCATTGAGTGCTGCTATTTGGATGAAGACGGCAAGTTTACTCGGGACACATATAAATCCCTGCTGAAGCTTTTGAACTGGCTGTTGGATACCTATCAGCTGGAGCCGGAAGATGTGCTCAGACATTATGATGAAGGCGGTAAGGAATGCCCCAAATATTATGTGCAGTACCAGGAAGAGTGGGATAAGCTTCTTGTCGATTTAAAGGAGAAAAGTTTTTGAATGAAATATTTATTTTTTTTGCACATAAATTTTCATAATTAACAAATAATAGTACCACAAGAAAAAATTACTATTAGGTTAATTGGAGGAAACATAATGAAAGCAACAGGAATCGTGCGAAGAATAGACGACTTAGGTCGGATTGTAATACCCAAGGAGATCAGAAGGACATTGCGGATCAGAGAAAGTGATCCATTGGAGATATTTACGGACAGAGAAGGTGAGATTATCTTAAAAAAATATTCACCTATCGGCGAAATGAGTACCTTTGCCAAACAGTATGCGGAGAGCCTGGCACAGGTGTCCGGACATGCAGCATTGATTGCCGACCGGGATCAGTTTATTGCCGTATCCGGTGGATATAAAAATCTGATGGGAAAAGCACTCAGCAAAGAAATGGAAGAAAAAATCAATAATCGGGAGGTGGTTATTGCCTCTCAGGGTGACAAGAACTTTATTGCCGTAACCGATGACCTTACTAATGCGTATGAGCATGAAGCCATTAGCCCAATTATTTGTGAAGGTGATGTGATCGGAGCGGTTGTTTTGCTGGAAAGCGATGCAAAAGCCAAAATGGGTGAGGTGGAACAGAAATTAATTCAGTCGGCATCCGGTTTTCTGGGCAGACAGATGGAGCAATAGAAAAAAAGACATGCCGTGGTTAACGCGGTATGTCATTTTTTATGTTTATAATCAAGAAATTCCATATAATCCTTTAGTTCATTTAGTGCCTCCAAGGGAAATTGCATCGGAAGCCGCAGAATATTGTGCTCCGGAACCACGGAATTGGGGTTGTCGGTACGACCCAATAAATAATCAACGGAAACATTAAAATAATCCGCAATCAGAAGCTTAATGATGTCCGGGGGTTCACTTTTTTCACGTTCATAGGAAGATATGGAATGCTTGTTGATCTTTAAGATATCAGCAAGCTCGTCTTGAGTCAAACCGGCATCCTTGCGCAAATCATATAATCGTTCACCTATCATGAAATCACCTCATCCTTAGTATAGAACATTTATCAAATTATATTAAAAAATAGAGAATTTAAACATTTTGCGACAAAATAGATTATGTTACGATTGCGAAAGATAATAGAAAAATAATCAATTTAGCGATTACGAAAAAGGCAGAATAAAAATAAAAAAACGCCCCAGCAAGGCTGCGGCGCATAAACAAGGCATTATATGAAATAGTCAATGGTTTTATCAGGAGTTAAGCGGGTTTGGCTGTTAAACATAATAACAGCTTCACGCAACTCGTAGGGGCCGATTTCATAGAAACCGGTCGTCAAACGGTTTAGTCGTTCCAGGGTAATTTTGCGGTTGGCCCGTTTGGGTTGTCCGTTTATAAAGAAAATTCCTTCTTCGCTGTATTCCGCACTTAAAGTAGGGTCATCATCTTCTTCATAATATGGATCGAATAGATAGACATAATTGTTTTCCAAACCGGTCAGAAGGACATAATGTCCCACATCCAAAAATAATCGTAATAAAACAGCACCTCCCTGCTGCAAAGCACCGATAATCTTACTGTGGGGAGTAAGGTTTACATTTTGCCCGGATAAAAACTCACAGGAAAGAGGAAAATTTTTTATTTGGGAAAACTGATTCAGCCAGTTGGTCAAGAACATCATGGCAGAAGCCGAAGTCCCCTTTTTGCCCAATTCTCCCTCCTCGTTATAGGTGTCCAGGGAATAAAGCATAATATATTTAATGATGTCGGGGTAAATTAATTCCCGTTCAAAAAGATAGCGGATGCCATTAATCAAGGTGATGGGTCCGCAGTCATACTCGGTAGTTTGATAAATTAACAAATTCTTCATTTCAGTGATGCCTTTTCTGTCATAATATAGTATATTAAGTAAAGTGATTGTAATATAACTCGCATTGCCATATTTGTCAATGATATGTTATAGTATTTTTACAGAATCTATTGACAAATATATTAGAAAGAAGTATACTTTCCACACTGTTCCCATTGAACTAGTAGGAATGTGGTGTGATTTTGAAAGGTGAGGTTGTAAAATGAAAAGAAAAAATTTAGTTTTTTTGTTAGCCGTGATGATGATAGCTGTATTAGCAGGCTGTTCATCAGGGAAAAATGCGTCCGCTGACACAGTAAATATAGGTGTGACGGATACCCTGAAATCAATCAATCCATTATTGATAGATGGTGGTGAGATCAATAAATATGCCACCGGTTTGATGTTTTTACCGTTAATGGAACTGAGTACGGATTTAAGTTTTGAAGGTCAGCTGGCAGATTCGATATCGACTACCGATAATACCAATTTTGTTGTACATATTAATGATAAAGCAACATGGTCCGACGGGCAGCCGGTAACGGCCGAAGACGTGGCCTATACAGCCCTGCGATTAAGCAGTCCCGTAATTAATAATCCGACCATGATGTATTATGCTTTTGAAGGAGTAGGTGATGACGGTTTTGTGGAGGAAGGTGCTGACAGTGTTGCCGGAATTCAGGTAATTGATGAAAAAACCGTTCAATTTACCACCAAATATCCTATGGCGCTGACCACTTTCCAAAATACTTATGCCAGATATCTGATGACTCTACCAAAGCATGTGATCGAAAAATACAGTGAAGCAGAATTGTCTACCGCAGAGTGGTTTAACAAGCCTGATGTGGTAAGCGGGCCTTATATGGTTACGGATTATGATGCGGATCATTATATTTCCTATACTGCCAATGAAAATTACTGGAAGGGCGCACCTAAAATTAAGAAACTGAATATTAAGATTGTGGACGGCAGTCAGCTGTATGCCGGATTGAAATCAGGTGAAATTGATATTACCCAGCACACCATGAGTGCAATTCCCCAAGAGGATTATGCCAGTGTTGAAGAATTGGAAAATGTAACAGTAGTATATGGGGCACCGGTTACCAACCAGTCCGTATTTATTCAGACCCGGAATATAACCGATGCAAGAGTGCGTCAGGCGTTGGTATATGCCATAGACAGAGAGGTAATATTAAGCGAGCTGATGAATGGCAAAGGTGAGATTGTAGACGGATTTTTATCCTCAGCCGGTCCCTTCTTTGATGAGAGCATTACACCCCTTGCCTATGATCCGGAAAAGGCGAAAGCACTTTTGGCTGAAGCTGGTTGGGATGGCTCACAGACGCTTCGTTTCTTTGTGAATTCCGGTGACAATACATTTGTCAATGCAGCATCGGTAATGGCAGCTCAATGGGCTGAGGTGGGTGTTAAGGTTGAAGTGCAGACCATGGACTTTACAACACTGATGTCGGTAGCGGGAAGTACTGATTATGATATGCTGGCAGTACAGTATACTTATGCGCCGGTAGATCCTCATCCGGATGTATCATGGTTGTTAAGCGGTGAAGGAAGCTGGACCGGATATGTTAATGACGAGATTAATACGGCATTGGAGGGAACACAGGTTACCAGCGATATAGCCGCAATCAAAGAACTTTATTCCACTGTGAATAAAAAGGTACAGGAAGATGTCCCCATGTTTTCGGCGTATATTATCAGTGCGCAGGGTGCAGTCAATAAGCGGGTGTCTAATGCACTTCCCAGCGTATATGGTTTCTTTAATCAGGTAGAGAAATGGGAAATCAAGTAAGATAGGGGTAACTATGTCACGGATTTTGGATGTTAAGAATTTATCCACAGCCTTTTCCGGTGATGCCGGAGAAACGGTTAGTGTGGACAATATAAGTTTTCATGTGGACGCCGGAGAAGTGGTTTGCATTGTGGGCGAATCAGGCTGCGGGAAGAGTGTTACTTCTTTATCCATTATGGGATTACTGGGCAGGGGCGGAGCTGTTATTAACGGCTCTGTCCTGTTTGATGGAAAGAATCTTTTGACCATGAGCGAAAAAGAACTGGATGAATACAGAGGAAACCGGATTACGATGATTTTTCAAGACCCGCTGACCTCTTTAAATCCGGTTTTTACGGTGGGCAATCAGATTACCGAAAGTATAAGAACTCATTTAAAACTAAATAAAAAGGATGCGGCAGGAAGGGCAATAGCGTTGTTAAAAAAAGTAGGAATGCCTGATCCGGAAGCGACAATGAAGAAATATCCCCATACCCTTTCCGGCGGTATGCGTCAACGGGCGATGATTGCTATGGCTCTTTCCTGTAACCCGAAACTGTTAATTGCCGATGAACCCACCACAGCATTGGATGTGACCATTCAGGCACAGATTATGCAATTGCTGAGGGAACTGCAGAAAGAAATGGGCATGTCGATGATTTTGATTACCCATGATATCGGTTTGGTGGCGCAGATGGCTGACCGGGTGTTGGTGATGTATGCCGGACAGATTGTGGAAGAAGCAGGTGTAAGGGAGATCTTTGAGCATCCGGTACATCCCTATACCCAGGCCTTGCTGAAAACAGTTCCCAGTATTTTGGATGATTCAACCAGGAAGCTGACGTCCATTCCCGGGATCGTGCCGGAAAATTATGATGATATTACCGGCTGCCGGTTTGCCGACCGCTGTGCTTACCGGAAGGAAGATTGCAGCAAACCGCAGAAGAGCATAGAATACGGAAAAACTCATTTTGTAAATTGCTGCCGAGTATTAAGAGGATAATAAGAATTGAAAGAGAAAGAAATTTTAATTGAAGTAGAGGATTTGAAGAAATATTATCCCTTAAAGGGAGGCATCGTGACCCACACCACCGGCCATGTGAAGGCTGTGGATGGGGTGAGCTTTGCTATTTATGAAGGCGAAACACTGGGTCTGGTGGGAGAGTCCGGCTGCGGAAAGTCAACCATCGGAAAGCAGCTTGTGGGATTGGAAACTCCTACAGGCGGTATAATCAGTTATAAAGGCAATCCGTCCCGAACCGAAAAGCAGATGATTTTTCAGGATTCTTATTCTTCTTTAAATCCCAGAAAACATATATATGAAATATTATCTCAGCCCATGCTTTATCATGGGTTGGCTGATAAGGGCAATATTCGGGCAGAGATGGAACGGATTTTGGATATGGTAGGCTTAACGAAAAGTGCATTGGGAAGATATCCTCATGAATTTTCCGGCGGACAACGGCAGCGTATCTGTATTGCCAAAGCATTATCTTTAAAGCCCAAATTTGTTGTGTGCGACGAACCAGTGAGCGCTTTGGACGTATCTATTCAGGCGCAAATCTTGAATTTACTAAGACAATTGCAGAAGGAATTGCATTTGACTTGTCTGTTTATCGGACATGGTTTGGGTGCGGTGAACTATGTCAGTGCCCGGATTGCCGTAATGTATCTGGGTAAAATTGTGGAGATTGCCGATGCGGGAGAACTATTTCGTAACCCCATACATCCCTATACCCAGGCGCTGTGCAATGCAGCACCGATCCCCGATCCTAACCGGCCGGAACGCGGTGCGGCCTTACTCCAGGGAGAAGTGGCATCTGCAATCAATCCTCCTGCGGGGTGCAGGTTCCACCCCAGGTGTCCTCATGCAACTGATATCTGCAGGCAAAAGGAACCACAATTAAGTACGGTGGCGGCAGGCAGCAGTCATATGGCAGCATGCCCGGTTGTGGTGGCCCGGGATGGCCTGGCGGAAGAAAGGAACGGGATCAATGGCTAGATACATTATAAAACGAATTCTGATTGCAATTCCGGTGCTGATTGGCATTACTATTATCGACTATGCCATCATGTGTATGGCTGGCAGCCCGCTGGAGATGCTTCAGGGACCCAGGGTGTCGGAGGCCGCGGTAGAAGCCAAAAGGATTGCACTTGGTTTGGATCAGCCTTTTTATATTCAGTATTTTGTCTGGCTGGGGCAGCTCCTGCAGGGAAATATGGGTTATTCTATCAAAAATTATCAATCGGTGAGCGCCATGATCGGCGATCATATCGGTCCTACCTTACTATTAATGGGAGTTTCCTTGATTGTCAGCCTGTTATTGGCAGTGCCGGCAGGTATCTATAGTGCTATTCACCAGTATTCTAAGGGCGACTACGCAGTGGTGACTGTTTCTTTTCTGGGAAGCAGTATCCCCAGTTTTTTTCTGTCGCTTTTGCTTATATATGTATTTACCGTTCAATTAGGATGGCTGCCTTCCAGCGGAATGTCTACTTTGGGAACCCGGGGCAGTTTTGGTGATGTGGCGGCCCATATGGTGATGCCGGTGGCAGTACTGGCCTTTTCCATGGCGGGAACCAATATCCGGTATATCCGCAGTGCGGTGCTGGAGATTTTGCAGCAGGATTATCTGCGGACGGCAAGGGCTAAGGGGATCGGTCATTTTCTGGTAATCAATAAGCATGCCCTGCGGAATGCATTGGTACCCATTGTAACAGTAATCGGCATGGAGATACCGGTCTTGTTTGGCGGAGCGGTTATTATTGAACAGGTTTTTTCCTGGCCCGGTTTAGGGCTGATGACCATGAGTGCCATTACCAGCAGAGACTATCCGGTTATTATGGGAGTATGCCTGCTGTCGGCAGTGGTGGTTTTGATTGGTAATTTGATAACGGATATTTTATATGCATTGGTAGATCCGACTATTTCGTATTGATGCTGGTAGGAGAAGAAATGGCGAAAAGAAGAGATATTACAAGTGAAAGCTATGGGCAGACTGTCTGGCGGCGATTTCGTCATCACCGTCTGGCCGGTGTCAGCTTAGTTGTTTTAATTATTTTAGGTGGTGCCGCCTTACTGGCTCCCCTATTGGCGCCCTATGATCCCGATGCCATTGTAGGAACTTTTAGTGGTGCTCCCACCAAAGAATTTTGGCTGGGAACCGACCAGATTGGCCGGGATGTTTTAAGCCGTTTGCTGTATGCCATGCGTATTTCGTTATTGGTGGGAATTATGGCAACACTGATTTCTACGGTAATTGGCGTGGTATTGGGACTGGTTGCGGGGTATTTCGGCGGTGTGCTGGATATGATTATCATGCGTTTTACCGATATGGTCATGTCCTTCCCATATATTTTGTTGGTTTTAGTGGCGGCGTCTATTTTTAAGCCGGGACTATGGAGTATTATTTTAATTCTCGGATTCGTAGACTGGCCGGGGATTGCCAGGCTGGTAAGAGGTAATGTCTTAAGTCTGCGGGAGACTAATTTTGTTAAAAGCAATATTATTGCAGGGATGCCATTAAGACATATTTTATTTTCGGAAATCCTTCCCAATACAGTGGCTCCCATTTTGGTTTATGCCACAAGTGTAGTGGCGTTATCCATGCTGGATGAGGCAGCCCTTAGTTTTTTGGGGATGGGGGTTCAGCCTCCCACGGCCAGTTTGGGAAATATGCTGAATGGAGCGCAGTCCTTAACGGTACTGACCAGACAGCCATGGTTGTGGATTCCGCCGGGACTGCTGATTGTAGTACTGGTTATAGCGATTAATTTTATTGGGGATGCCTTGCGTGATGCGCTGGATCCTACCAGCACAGGCAAGAGATAAGGAGAGGAAGGAAAATGGACTTAAAAGAGATATTTTATCATTTTCATAAATACCCTGAACTATCCTATGAAGAATATGAAACAACAGCGAAAATAAAAGAACTGTTACAGGCTGAGGGGGTTGAGATTTTGCCTTTGCCTTTAGAAACAGGAGTGGTGGCGATTATCCAAGGGGGTAAACCGGGGCCGGTATCGGCGATACGGTGTGATATTGATGCCCTGCCGATTCAGGAGGAAACTGCGCTGCCCTATCGGTCGGTTCATGAGGGGAAGATGCACGCCTGCGGGCATGATTTTCATATGACGGTTATTTTGGGGGCGGCTCTTTTATTACAGGAAAAAAGGGAAGAACTATCCGGTTGTGTGAAGGTGATTTTTCAGCCGGCCGAGGAGGCTCCGCTTGGAGCAGCGAAAATAGTAGAGACCGGGGTGATGGAGGATGTGGAAGCGGTATTTGGTCTTCATGCCTGCGCCGATGAACCGGTGGGTACTATTGGTATCAGCGAGGGCAGTGTAATGGCGGCAGTTGATCAGTTTGTGGTTCGCTTTCGGGGCGTAGGCTGCCATGGCGGTCATCCGGATGACGGGACCGATCCGATTGTGATGATGGCGGCAGCGATTATGGCTTTGCAAACCATTGTCAGCCGGAATATTGATCCTTTTTCACCGGCAGTGGTGAGTGTGACCAGAGTGGAAGCGGGAAATACCTGGAATGTGATTCCCGGTGAAGCGGTAATTGAGGGCACAACCAGAAGCATGGATAAAAAGGAATGGGCGTTGATCAGAAAGCGCTTGGAGGAGCTAGTGGTAAACACTGCCAGAGCTTATGGCGGGGAGGCAGAAGTGGAGTGGATTCCCGGACCGCCCCCTACAGTGAATGACCCGGTCCTTACTGAGTTGGCAAAGAAATGTGCCATAGAAGCCGGATTTTCGGTGGTACCGGAAGAGAAATCCATGGGTGGAGAGGATTTTGCTCTTTATCTGGAAAAGATAAAGGGATGTTTTGTTAAAGTTGGTACCGGGGTGGGATATGCCATCCATCATCCGCAATTTCAGGTGGATTCGGAGGCAATCGTCCCGGCAGCCGCTTATATGGCCAAGCTGGCTGCCGATTGGAATGCCGGCAATTGATTTACTTATAAAAAGATCTGGGTCATTTCATCCAATAATTGGATTTTAGTGTCATACAGCTTCTTGGACAAATCCACATATACACTATGGGGATTAACAAAACGCTTGGTTTCATCCCAAAGGGTATCCAGTTCTTTTTGGCAATAAGTTCGGATATCCATCACCTTGGGAGACTCATAGCAGCAAACACCTTGTTGGAAGATCGGCATCATCAGTTCCCTGATTTTATAGCTGCCGGCTGCCAACTTGGTTTTTTTCCAGGGCTCGTTAGGATCAAAGAGCAGCAGGGGAGCATTTTCGTCAAAGGATTCTTCCGCCAGGCAGATCAAATCAGCTTTGATCTTACCGCTTTCTTTATCGTAAATCCGGTAGATGATCTTATTGCCCGGATTGGTTACTTTTTCTGAATTTTCTGAAAGTTTAATTTTGGAAACAAAATTTCCGTTTTCATCCATAATGGCAGCTAATTTATAAACACCGCCGAACGCCGGGTTATCCTTGGAGGTGATCAGATTGGTGCCTACCCCCCAGGAGGTGATGGTTGCACCCTGGGCTTTTAAACTTTCAATCAAATATTCATCCAGATCATTGGAAGCGGAAATGACCGCATCGGGGAAACCGGCGGCATCCAGCATCTTGCGGGCTTTTTTGGAAAGATAAGCAAGGTCACCGCTGTCCAGCCGGATACCGTAATAGGAGAGCTTGATTCCTGCCTCACGCATTTCGGTAAAGACCCGGATGGCATTGGGAACTCCGGATTTAATCGTATCATAAGTATCTACCAGCAGAATACAGGCGGAAGGGTACATTTCGCCGTAGGTCTTAAAAGCAGTATATTCATCAGGGAAACTCATGATCCAGCTGTGGGCATGTGTTCCTCTCACCGGTACATCAAACAACTGGCCGCACAGCACATTGGAAGTGCCCACGCAGCCCCCGATCATCGCCGCTCTGGCACCGTAAATCCCCGCATCCGGTCCCTGTGCCCGGCGCAGACCAAACTCCAGAATCCCGTCTCCCTTAGCCGCGTAGCAGACCCGGGCAGCCTTAGTGGCAATCAGACTTTGGTGATTGATAATATTCAAAATGGCGGTCTCGATTAATTGGGCTTCCATAATCGGAGCAACGACCTTTACAAGTGGTTCTCTGGGAAAAATAACCGAGCCTTCTGGAATGGCATAAATATCACCGGAAAATCTAAAATCGTGCAAATAGGTTAAAAAATCTTCATCAAAAATGGATAAGCTGCGCAAATAGGCAATATCTTCCGGTGAAAAATGAAGTTCCTTAACATATTTGATCAGTTGTTCCAGTCCGGCCATAATAGCATAGCCGCCGTTGCAGGGATTGGTACGGTAAAAGGCATCGAAGATAACTGTTTCGTTGCGGTCTTTGTGTTTGAAATAGCCCTGCATCATAGTAAGTTCATAAAGATCGGTAAGTAGCGTTAAATTTTGTCTGTCCATAAAATGTTCTCCTTAAAAGTAATCCGAAAAATAAGGCTTTTCAACCGGAATCAAACGTTCCAGCCAGGTAAGCATGTAATATTCGGTTTTTATTTTTTCATGTTCATAAAGATAGGAAGGGCGTTTATATCCCATTAGTAAGGCGGTTAAGGTCTGAATACCGGTTTCCACTACATTAATGGATTGATTATTCTCTACTTTTTCGCAGCAGGTTTCCCCATCTTTCCAATAAATCAGGAAGTCACCATTATTCCAGGAGGCAATCTCATCGGTAATCCGAAAATGGAGCTTGAAATCTTCCGGCTGCAGGGCAAAAGGGTATTCCCTGATAAAAGACGCAACATCTACGATGCGGGCCATAAAATAGGGTGAAATGGTTTCGATGATCTCACTGTCCTCAAACAGATAAGCCATGGGCTCGCCGGAATAGTTATCCCCCTGCACCTGAGTTACCATGGAAAAATGGGCACTGATATAATTCCAAAGGCCATAGTTGGCTTCGATATTCAGATAGACCATTTCTTTGATGTAAAAAATGTCATTGGAAATATAATAAAGGACATAGCCCAGAGGTTTATGTTCTTTATTAAAATAGACGGCCACCACCATATCTTCGTTGTCCCACCGCATATACTCTTCCCATGACAGGGGATCTCTGATCAGACAGCCATGCCGCTGCAGAGCAAAGTAGGTATGCACGTTGCGGTAATCCTCCGAGTCTAAGCTTACCCTCTCCACCATGCCATCCACCGGTCTGGCCTTGGGAAGCTGTGTATCCTTCACCGTAAAGGTTATCTTGTCGGAAATGATCTCCCAGCCCATTTTACGGTAAAGCGGAATGGAGTAGGGGAAAAGAAAGGAAATGGTCTGCTGTTCTTCGTACATATATAAAAGAGCTTTTTTCATCAGCGAGTGAATCAGTCCCCGGCCGGCATATTCCGGATAGGTGGCAACACCGGTGACCCCGCCCATATCGTAAACATTATCATGAATATTGACCTTCATGGGATGAACAACGATCATGGAAGCCAGTCTTTCTTTATAGAACCAGCCAATTACATAAGAATAATCCAGGATCGGCCGTTTGGCATGCTTAAATTCATCCTCATCCCAGCCAGTTCGCAGCAAATCCAAAGAAGTAACCTGAAAAGCATAGTTAAGAAGTGCATTAAACTGCTCCAGATCGCTTTGGTTCAGCAGCCGCATTTTAAAATCACCATTTGTTTCAATCCATTTTTTATCATTCATATAAAATCCCTCTACAGCATATTCTACATGAACTTTGGGCAATAGTCTAACTTTTTTTGAAGATTTGAACTTGACAAAAAGTGAATATTTGTGTAACTTCAATAGTATAACAAAAGCAATGACGAAGGCAGTACGTAATTGAGAACGTTTCAGCGAGCCGGTGAGGGTGGAAGACCGGTATCAGTAACAATTACCGAAGATCACTTCCAAGCTGCGAACAGAACCCACATTACAGGATGTGTCAGTAAGGGATGCCGGCTTTCCGCCGTTACCGGGAACCATATGAAACCGAATTGCCGGGGAGTATGTTGTAACAGGTGGTATAACGAGAAGTGTAACCTCGTCCTTTTACAGGATGGGGTTTTATTATGTTAATTTTCAGGAGGAAAAAAATATGTATAAGAAAGTGCCGACTAATCTTAATTTTGTGGAACGGGAAAAAGAAACTGAAAAATTCTGGAGTGAAAAACAGATTTTTGAAAAAAGTTTGGAAATCCGTGAAGGATGCCCCACTTATACTTTTTATGACGGTCCCCCCACGGCTAACGGAAAGCCGCATATCGGCCACGTTTTGACCCGTGTAATCAAGGATATGGTTCCCCGTTACCGGACCATGAAGGGTAATATGGTACCCCGTAAAGCCGGTTGGGATACCCATGGTCTGCCGGTGGAACTGGAAGTGGAGAAGCTGCTGGGACTGGACGGCAAAGAGCAGATTGAAGAATACGGACTGGATCCCTTTATCAGTAAATGTAAGGAAAGTGTCTGGAAGTACAAAGGTATGTGGGAAGATTTTTCCGGTACGGTGGGCTTCTGGGCTGATATGAATGACCCTTATGTAACTTATCATGATGATTTTATCGAATCCGAATGGTGGGCTTTGAAGCAGATCTGGGATAAAGATCTTCTATATAAAGGGTTTAAGATCGTACCTTACTGTCCTCGCTGCGGCACTCCTCTTTCTTCTCATGAGGTGGCGCAGGGTTATAAGGATGTTAAGGAACGTTCGGCAGTTGCCCGCTTTAAAGTAAAGGATGAGGATGCTTATATCCTAGCCTGGACCACCACCCCCTGGACCTTGCCCTCTAATGTAGGACTTTGTGTGAATCCCAAAGAAAAATATGCCAAAGTAAAAGCCGCCGACGGGATGACCTATTATCTGGCCAAAGCCCTTCTGGATTCAGTACTGGGCAGTAATGAAGAAGAAAAGAGCTACGAGGTCCTGGAGGAATATACCGGAAAAGATTTGGAATACAAGGAATACGAACCGCTTTTTGATTTTGCCAGGGATATTTGTGAAAAACAGCATAAAAAAGCCTGGTATGTAACCTGTGACGATTATGTTACGTTAAGCGACGGTACCGGTGTGGTTCATATTGCCCCGGCTTTCGGTGAAGATGATGCCAAGGTGGGACGTAAATATGATTTGCCTTTTGTACAATTGGTGGATGCCAAAGGGGAAATGACAGCGGAAACCGACTATGCCGGTGTTTTCTGTAAGAAAGCTGATCCCATGATCTTAACCGATCTGGAGAAAAAAGGCCTGTTGTTCTCAGCACCTAACTTTGAACACAGCTATCCTCATTGCTGGCGCTGCGATACTCCTTTGATTTATTATGCCCGTGAATCCTGGTTCATTAAGATGACAGCCGTACAGGAGGATTTGATCCGTAATAACAATACCATTAACTGGATTCCCGAATCTATTGGTAAGGGACGTTTCGGGGACTGGCTGGAAAATATCCAGGATTGGAGCATCTCCCGTAACCGTTACTGGGGAACCCCTTTGAATGTATGGGAATGTGAATGCGGTCATATGGAATCAGTGGGAAGCCGTGAGGAATTGGAGAAATTAAGCGGTAATCCGGCCGCCCGGACAGTAGAACTTCACCGGCCATATATTGATGAGATCACCGGTGTCTGTTCCAAGTGCGGCGGCGTGATGAAGCGCGTACCGGAGGTAATTGACTGCTGGTTTGATTCCGGAGCCATGCCTTTTGCCCAGCATCACTATCCTTTTGAAAATAAGGAACTGTTCGAAGCACAGTTCCCGGCTCAGTTTATTTGTGAAGCAGTGGATCAGACCAGAGGATGGTTTTACTCTCTGCTAGCGGAATCCACCCTGCTGTTTAATAAGTCATCCTTCGAAAATGTTCTTGTATTGGGTCATGTGCAGGATGAAAACGGACAGAAAATGTCCAAATCCAAAGGCAATGCGGTAGATCCTTTTGATGCTTTGGAAACCTATGGTGCGGATGCTATCAGATGGTATTTCTATATTAATTCAGCCCCTTGGCTGCCTAATCGTTTCCATGGCAAGGCAGTTATGGAAGGCCAGCGGAAATTTATGGGTACTCTTTGGAATACCTATGCATTCTTTGTGCTGTATGCCAATATTGATGATTTTGACGCGGCTAAATATACTTTAGAGTATGACAAACTGCCGGTTATGGATAAGTGGCTGTTGTCTAAGTTAAATACCTTAGTTACCGAGGTGGATACTAATCTGGATCAATACCGGATTCCGGAAGCAGCCAGAGCATTGGACGGCTTTGTGGATGAAATGAGCAACTGGTATGTCAGAAGAAGCAGAGAGCGCTTCTGGGCAAAGGGAATGGAACAGGATAAGATCAATGCCTACATGACTTTATATACCGCTTTGGTAACGGTATGTAAGTGTGCTGCTCCGATGATTCCTTTTATGACCGAAGATATTTACCGCAATCTGGTATGTTCAGCCTCTGCAAAGGCTCCGGAAAGCATTCACTTGTGTGATTTCCCGGTTGCGGATCAGTCCTTTATCGATAAGCAATTGGAAGAGTCCATGGATGAGGTTTTAAATATTGTTGTAAAAGGCCGGGCTTGCCGGAATACTGCTAATATCAAAAACCGTCAGCCCATTGCTTCTATGTTCGTGAAAGCACCTCATAAATTGGATGAATTTTATGTAGACATTATTAAGGAAGAGTTAAATGTAAAAGAAGTTATTTTCACTGATGACGTAAGAGAATTTACCAGCTATTCCTTTAAACCCCAGTTGCGGACAGTGGGACCGAAATACGGAAAACAGTTAGGCGGTATCCAGAAGGTACTGGCCGGGCTGGATGGCAATCAGGCCATGGATGAGCTGAAAGCGGAAGGTGCTGTTAAATTTGATGTAAACGGAACAGAGGTGGTTCTTGCCGAAGAAGACCTGCTGATTGAAATGAGCCAGAAGGAAGGCTATGTGACGGAAGCAGACAATACCGTGACGGTGGTTCTGAATACCATGTTAAATGAAGCATTGGTCGAAGAAGGTTTTGTCTATGAAGTCATCAGTAAGATTCAGACCATGCGTAAAGAAGCAGACTTTGAGGTAATGGATCATATTAAGGTAAGATTAAGCAACAATGTTAAAGTTACCGATATTGTGGAGCGGAATAAAGCTGCTATAGCCGAAAAGGTATTGGCCGATTTAATCGGTACCGAAGAGGTTGTTATGGGCAGTAATGCTGTTACTAAAGAGTGGAACATTAACGGCGAGAGCATGACCATCAGCGTGGAAAAAATATAAACAATAATTGGATTCAATAAATAGAACAGTCTGTGGACCTGGAATATTACCGGGAAAACAGACTGTTTTTTATTTTTACTTTTTTTGTATGAGGTGCACATATTTATACAAAAAAGAACAATCTGGTGCCGTGACTATTATGAAAATGTTAGGTAAAATGTTCATAGAGGTTAGGAACAGGAAGTGATAATTGGTTAATTTGTACATCACTTCGGCAATTGATAAATGAGGAGGTTTAAATATGTCCAAAGCGAAGGTCGCAACAAAAAAATCCTCGCAGGGATCTTCCAGCAGAAAGAAAACTTTTTTTCTCCTGACGATGGTAGCTCCCGGAGCAATTTGGCTGATACTGCTAAGATACTTACCCATGTTCGGTATCATGCTGGCTTTTAAGGAAAACAAGATATACGCAGGGCGAACACCCTGGCAGATGATTGAAAACATCTGGAACGGCAAATGGGTAGGCATGGAGAACTTCAAGTTCCTCTTTATGGGATCCAAAGCCGGCCTGATGATCAAAAACACATTGGTTTATAACAGTATCTTCATTGTGGCAAGTTTGATAATAGCAGTTGCATTTGCAATCATGCTGAATGAAGTAACTAAGAAGTTTGTAGCAAAAGCTTATCAGACCCTGATGTTCTTCCCCTACTTCTTAAGCTGGGTAGTAGTCAG
Source organism: Lachnospiraceae bacterium (assembly GCA_031556725.1). Taxonomy (GTDB): domain Bacteria; phylum Bacillota; class Clostridia; order Lachnospirales; family Lachnospiraceae; genus UBA935. Next base: position 89,302 of record JAVBSL010000030.1, read on the forward strand.
TTACTTCCTGTTAGGTTTCATTGATCCCACCAGAGGCATGATCACCAACATGATGCAGGATGCCGGGGCCGGGATGGTCAACTTCTACAGTAATACGAAGCCTTGGCCGTACATATTAGTGTTTGCTTATCTTTGGAAAAACATCGGATACTCAACCATTCTTTATCTGGCAGCAATTACCGGTATCGATGGATCACAGTACGAGGCAGCAGCGATTGACGGTGCCAGTAAGTGGCAGCAGGTGAAATACATAACTCTTCCGCACCTGAAGACTATGATTATTATTTTGTTTATTATGAACGTAGGTAAGATTTTCAATGCCGATTTCGGATTATTCTGGAGTGTGCCGATGGCATCGGGTACGTTGATACCTGTTACGGAAGTTATCGATACCTTTGTATATCGTACCTTGGCAATTACCAATAACAGCGGTATGGCAACAGCAGGCGGGTTACTGCAGAACGTAGTCGGATTTATCTGTATCATGACGACCAATACGATCGTTCGCAGGGTTGAACCCGACAGCAGCTTATTCTAAGGGAGGAGAAAGATATGGATAATTCAGTAATGAGTTCAAAAACCCGTAGAAAACGCGAGTTGAACAGTGTAAGTTTGCCGGCAGAAATAGTTATTAATTTGATTTTGGCTTTGTTCTGCGCAATGTGTGTAATACCATTCATATTTGTAATCATTATATCGTTTTCATCATCAGCAAGTATCGGTCAGGTGGGATATACTTTTTTCCCGAAGTCTCTCTCGCTGGAAGCGTATAGCTATATTAAAACATTAGGGTATCAGTTATGGCGTTCTTACTTTAACAGCTTCTATATTACCATTTTGGGAACCCTGCTCAGTGTTGTAATGTGTGTGCTTTACTCATACGCCTTATTCAGACCGGATTTTAAATACAGAAAATTTTTCACCTTCTTCAGCTTTTTTACCATGTTATTCGGCGGCGGACTGGCACCCACCTATATGGTATGTAAGAACTTATTGGGACTGACAGATAATTATGCAGCATTAATCGTCCCCATGTTGCTAAACCCGTTTAACATCATCGTTATGAGAACCTTCTTCCAAAGCTCTATACCGACGGAATTGATTGAATCGGCATCGATTGACGGAAGCGGTGAATACCGAACCTTAATAAGCATCATCGTACCGATTACCAAACCGGGTATTGCTACCATCGCATTGTTAAATATGCTGGCCTATTGGAACGAATGGTTCATCGGAATGTTATATGTTCAGAAAGCAGATTATGTTCCTTTGCAGTTACTGCTGATGAAGATGCAGAAGGAAACCGAATTTTTAGCAAGAAACGCTCCTATGTTAGGTGCGGAAGCCATCAAGCTGGCCGCCAAAGCACCTACGGAAAACTTGAGAATGGCTTTGGTAGTACTGATTGTAGTACCCATCGCATTTGCGTATCCATTCTTCCAGCGTTTCATTATTTCAGGTCTGACCATCGGATCTGTAAAAGGGTAAGAACAGTGGCATAGTGCCGCTGCTTACATAAACTTTCATAATCTTAATAAGGAGGATTTTTTATGAAAAAGGTATTACCAGTAGTATTATCAGTAGCAATGCTTTCCATGTCATTATTTGGCTGTGGAAGTAAAGAAGCTCCGGCAACGGAAACCGCTCCCGCAGCAGAAGCTGCTCCCGCAGCAGAAGCAGAAGTGGTTGCAGCAGATCCGGCAGCAGCAGAAGAAGTTAATGTAGCAGATCTTGATCCGGTAACCCTGAAAATGTGGTTCCACGGAAGTAACGTTACAGATGACAAAGCAGTTATGGAAGAAGTTAACAAGTATCTGACAGAGAAATTGAACTGTACTTTAGAACCTATCTGGGGTACATGGTCAGACTTCGACTCTAAAGTGCCCCTTGCTATCAGCGGCGGTGATAATGTAGATCTCTACTTTACCTGCTCTTGGAGTGCTGACGAGTACAATGCATACGCAAGACAGGGTGCATGGCTTCGTCTGGATGATCCTAACAATAACCTGATTGAAAAATATGGCCAGGATTATTGGGGAATTCTTCCCGAAGTGTTAACCAATGGTGCAACCATTAACGGAAGTGATGGTCTGGGCGTATACGCAGTCCCCGGTCTTAAAGATTACGCAACCCAGAACTGCTGGGATGTTAACGTAACCTTACTTGAGAAATATGGCTTTACTCTTGACGACATCAAGAACACCGATTACTATGGTTTCGGCGATATCATGAAAGTTGTTAAAGAAGGCGAAGGCAAAGATTTCTACCCTCTGTTAGTAGAAGGTGCAGTACTTGAAAGAATGGTTAATAATACTATCTTAGTAACCGGCGATATCGTTGGTGCTGATGCTGCAGCAGTATTATCCTACTACTTTGATCCTAAGGACGTAACCAAAGCAGGTCCTGCCGGAAACGTAATTCAGAACAAATATGCAACTCCTGAATACAAGAAATTTGTTGAAAAAACACGTGAATACTTTGAAGCTGGATATATTGATCCCGCTATGGGCTTAGCAGAGCAGGCTAACGCAGTTCGTACCACCAAACAGGGCGAAGCAGCTTACTTACTTGGAACCCAGTCCAACTCTCTTGGATATGAATTATCTCAGAGTGCAGCTCGTGGAATTACCGTAGCTATGGTTCCTACATCTGATGCTTATACCGATACAACAGCAGCTCAGGGCGCAATGTTCGCAATCAACAAAAACTCTGCAAATCCTGAACGCGCTATGATGTTACTGAATCTGTTAAATACAGATGCTAAGCTGATGACTATGCTGAACTATGGTCTTGAAGGAACTCATTATACAACTAATGCAGACGGAACCATTACTTTTGATACCGATATGCGTGCAGTATACTCACCTTGGACCAATGGTATGGGTAACGTAAGTCTTTTACCTCCTCAGGACGTAGAAGGACCTAACTTCAGAACAGAATTCGCAGATTTCTACAAAGCAGCAAAACCTTTGGGAATCCTTGGATACGCATTTGTTGATGCAAATGTACAGAATGAAAAAGCAGCACTTGCAAGTGTTACTGCAGAATACGCATTAGCACTGAACACCGGAACTGTTGACCCGGCAACCGCACTTCCTGAATTCCTTGCAAAATTGGAAGAAGCTGGAATGCAGAAATATCTTGACGAAGCTCAGCAACAGTTAGATGATTTCTTGGCAGCTCAATAACATTTATCAAATATTGTTCTAACTCTGCGAGAGGGTTCGGCTTCGGCCGGGCCCTTTTGCATTGGGGGGAGGCTGTGAAGAAGCGGGCGTAGGGGGGAGGACGGGCTGCAACTATGGTCAGGCGACATAATATTTCACAGCGGATGTAGCGCTCCGGGCACTTCTCTGAGCCTAAAGCAGCCAAAATCTCGTCCAGAGGGACTCCATTTTGGCTTAGTCTCAGTTCCGTGTTCGCTAAATACATCCTCTTGTGAAATATTATGTCGTCTGACCATAGTTGCAGCCCTGTGTCTCGTCCACTGCAGGGCCCGCTTCTGCCAAGGTTTCTGCCGCAAGGACATACAGATTTTCCGCAATCAGCCTGGTGGCTATACCCTTCGAGAAGCGTCCGTCATCCACTAATCTAGAAATACTCAGTGATGTAGCAGGGTTTGGGATAGAAGGCTTTGCTTAGGGTGCTCCAATCGGTGTGGAGGCGGATAGCTGGGCAATAAGGAAGCATATCGGGATGGAAAGCGCCGATAATAAGCCGTGAGAAATCACCGATACCAAGGGAAATATCCGGCTGAGCATCGGTAATGGATACTTCTTCGGCCTTTCCATCTGTAAAGACCACTTGAAAGCGGTTATTGTTCTGGGGAATATAAGGGTCGGTAATGTCGATTACCAGTTTACCGCTGCCCTGGTAGCGGGCCATGCGTAAAACGTCTTCGACGCGGATGACTCTGGCCATGCCGTGGAAAAAAAGTTCCCGTTTAACAGCGTCCATTGACCATTCCGGCAGCAGGGGAGAGATATCCTGATCGGTGGGAAGGTCAAAGACAATAGCGTGGTGGTCGCTGGCGAAGCTTTTGGCTAACAGAAGGATACCCTGAAGGCCTTCTGCATCGGTAAAGAAGAAGCGGCTGCATACCAGATTTTTTTCGCCATCCTGCGTAACCGGAGCAAAGGTGGCAAAGGCTTTGGGGAGGCCTGAGGGATCTTTATATACATAGGTGAAAATCTGATCTTTAACGGGATTGCTTTTGGCAATCCAGGCAAATTCAAAATCTTCATTTTCAATCATCATATTATAGCGTTTCTGCCAATAGCTGTAGATGCTCCGGATATCTTCTGCTAAAATGTTGCCCGGTTCACAAAGCTGGCAGCTGCCGGCGGCGGGATAGGAAGGAATGAACTCCAGTTTGACTTGATAGTTCATTTGTTGACAGCACATTTCATATCCGAATTTACGGTAGTAGGCAGTGGAAAAGGGATAAAGATAAGAAAAAGCAATTCCGTTATCATACATATCGGGAAGTGCTGCTTCAAAACAAGCCCGGATACCGCCCCGCCGCCGGTACTGGGGAAGGGTGGCCACACCGCCGATACCGGTCATGGAGCAATGATTGCCGTCAAAATGCACCGGCATCGGTTTGGCAACAAAAAAACTCATCATAGTAGTATCGTCATCTTCAAAGGCTGCCCAACGTTCCTGCCAGCATAAATCTTCTCTGGAAAGGGGGTTCGTAGCGGCTTGGGTATATATTTCTTCGGCGCTGCGTGTCTCATCTGAGCCGAATTCAAAGGCAATGGCAAACAATTCACCGGTTCGTTTTATTTCACTGGGTTTAATTTTTCTAATAATCATCGGGTTTCCTCCAATCTATTGGTATTGCATAAAAGAACGCCTTGTATTATCTGAAATATACGCTAAATCTGCTAAGATTGTCAATCATAACTTGAGATTTGGAAAAGAGTATAGTATAATATTTTCTGTTAGTGGTTACCACTTTAGGAGTGAAGGAGAAATTTATATGGCAAAGAAATCAACACCGACGGCGTTTGCTTTTGACAAGGACTTGTTTAAAAGAAGCGTACTTTACAATGTTAAGACGTTGTACCGAAAAACGTTGGAAGAGGCAACAGAACAACAGATTTTTCAAGCAGTATCATACGCTATTAAGGACGCAATCGTTGACCATTGGTTAAATACCCAGAAAGAGTATGAAAAACAGGATCCTAAGATGGTTTACTATTTATCCATGGAATTCCTGATGGGTCGTGCGTTAGGCAATAATATTATTAATTTACAGGCTTATAAGCCGGTAAAGGATGCACTGGATGAATTAGGACTGGATTTGAATCTGGTGGAAGACCAGGAACCGGATGCAGCTCTTGGTAATGGTGGTCTGGGACGTTTGGCTGCCTGTTTTCTGGATTCATTGGCCACTTTGGGATATGCTGCATATGGCTGCGGTATCCGTTATCGTTACGGGATGTTTAAACAGGAAATCCGCGATGGCTATCAAATAGAAGTTCCTGATGTTTGGTTAGCCGATAATAATCCTTTTGAATTAAGAAGACCGGAATATGCTAAGGAAGTAAAATTCGGTGGATATACCAATGTTTACGTAGATGAAAGCGGCAGAAGTAACTTTGTCCAGGAAGGTTATCAGTCAGTACAGGCCATTCCTTATGATTTGCCCATAGTCGGCTACGGCAACGGCATTGTAAATACCCTTCGTATCTGGGATGCACAGCCCGCCGAATGTTTCCAACTGGATTCATTTGATAAAGGCGATTATCGCAAAGCGGTAGAACAGGAAAATCTTGCCAGAAATATTGTTGAGGTGCTTTATCCCAATGACAATCACTATGCGGGCAAGGAACTTCGATTAAAACAACAGTACTTCTTTATTTCGGCATCGGTTCAGGAAGCGGTTGCCAAATATATGAGAACCCATGATGATATCAGGAAGTTTTATGAAAAGGTAACCTTCCAGTTGAATGATACCCACCCTACGGTAGCAATTGCAGAGCTGATGCGGATTTTGATGGACGATCATTATCTGACATGGGATGAAGCCTGGGAAGTAACCACCAAAACCTGTGCTTATACCAATCATACTATTATGTCGGAAGCTCTGGAAAAATGGCCGATTGAATTATTTTCACGGTTATTGCCCAGAATTTATCAGATTATAGAAGAGATCAACCGCAGATTTATTGCTCAGATTGAAAAGAAATATCCCGGCAATCAGGATAAAGTTCGCAGTATGGCGATTATTTATGATGGTCAGGTGAAAATGGCTCATTTGGCAATTGCCTCCGGTTATTCGGTAAACGGTGTGGCAAGACTGCATACGGAAATATTAAAAAATCAGGAATTAAAAGATTTCTATGAGTTAATGCCCGGAAAATTCAATAATAAGACCAACGGAATCACCCAGCGGCGTTTCCTGCTTCATGGCAATCCCCTGCTGGCTGATTGGGTAACGGCGCATATCGGTGATGACTGGATTGTTGACTTGCCGAAGATCAGTAAATTAAAGATTTATGCCGATGATGAAAAGGCACAGCAGGAGTTCATGCATATTAAGTATCAGAACAAGCTGCGTCTGGCAGAGTATGTTTTAGAGCATAACGGTGTTGTGATCGATCCCCGTTCCATATTTGATGTACAGGTAAAGAGATTGCACGAGTATAAGCGTCAGCTGCTGAATATTCTCCACGTTATGCACTTATATAATGAAATAAAGGCTCATCCGGATATGGACTTCTATCCCAGAACCTTTATCTTTGGTGCTAAAGCAGCCGCCGGATATAAGAATGCCAAGCTGACTATCAAATTAATCAACGCTGTGGGTGATGTGGTTAATAACGATCCGGCCATCGGCGGTAAGATTAAGGTAGTATTTATTGAGAACTATCGTGTATCCAATGCAGAAATGATTTTTGCCGCAGCAGATGTTTCAGAGCAGATTTCAACAGCCAGTAAAGAAGCATCGGGAACCGGTAATATGAAGTTTATGCTGAACGGAGCATTGACCATCGGAACCATGGATGGAGCCAATGTGGAAATCGTGGAAGAAGTGGGCGAAGAAAATGCTTTTATATTCGGTTTAAGTTCAGACGAAGTTATTCGCTTCGAAAACTTTGGCGGTTACAATCCTATGGATATCTTTAATAATGATTCGGATATCAGAAAAGTGCTGATGCAGTTGATTAATGGTACTTATGCCCCCGGTGATCCTGATTTATTCCGTAGCTTATATAATTCGTTACTGAATACCCAGAGTACCAGCAGAGCCGATACCTACTTTATTTTGAAGGACTTCAAAGCATATGCGGAAGCCCAGAAGAAAGTGGAAGAAGCTTACCGCAATGAAAAAGGCTGGGCCAAGAGTGCAATTCTTAACGTGGCATGCTCCGGTAAGTTTACATCAGACCGTACCATTCAGGAATACGTAGATGAAATCTGGCATTTAGATAGGGTGACTTTAAAAACAAAATAAATGAGATAATAAGAAAACGGTCAGTTTACTGGCCGTTTTTTTGTTTTACAGGAAATAATGGGCTTCTGGTGGAATATGATACTATAAACAGGTGTTTTTTATGGAAATATATGTAGTAAAGCAGGGAGACAGTGTAAATGCAATCGGCACACAATTTGGCGTCGGTACGGCAGAAATTGCTTATGCCAATCAGCTTACCTTTCCTTATCAGCTGGCAGTGGGGCAGGCTCTTCTGATCCCCACCGAGACCGCCGAAGAAGCGGAGAAAAAAACGGTAGAGGTAAGCGGGTTTGCCTATCCTTTTATCAGCGGCTGGGTTTTGGAACAAACGCTTCCGTATTTAACCGGATTGGCGGTTTTTTCTTATGGATTTACCCTTGAAGGTGATTTGCTGCCGCCTGCCTGGGATGATACATGGATGATTCGTCTGGCCAGGGAGAATGGGGTAATCCCAATTTTGGTATTAACCCCTTTAGATGAAAAGGGATTATTCAACAATTATCTGATCAGTGAATTACTGAGTAATCCGGAGGCGCAGCAAAATCTAATCAGTCAAATTCTGACAACCATGCGGAACAAGAATTTCGGTGGTGTAGATATTGACTTTGAATTTATCAGGGCTGAGGATCGGGTGGCATTTGCCCAGTTTGTGTCAGATGTGAATCAGGCGGTATCGCCGGAAGGATATACCGTGTCGGTGGATTTGGCACCGAAAGTATCACCGGATCAAAAAGGTTTGGTATATGAGGGAAAGGACTATGCTTTGCTGGGAGCAGCGGCAGATACTGTGTTGTTGATGACGTATGAGTGGGGTTATACCTATGGGCCTCCCATGGCTGTAGCCCCCATCAACAAAGTCCGGGAAGTGGTGGAATATGCGGTTAGCGTTATTCCTGTGGAAAAAATCAATCTCGGCATTCCCAATTACGGATACGACTGGAGCCTGCCTTTTGTCAGAGGTGAAAGCAAGGCAGTTACGGTGGGCAATGTGGAAGCGGTGCAGATTGCGGTTGACCATGGTGCTGAGATTCTGTTTGATGAGGTGGCCATGTCCCCTTACTTTTATTATACGGAAAATGATATTGCCCATGTGGTCTGGTTTGAAGATGTGCGCAGTGTCAAAGAAAAGTTCAACCTGATTAAAGAATACAATCTGAATGGTATGGGTTATTGGCAGATTATGCAGCTATTCCGGGCAAACTGGCTGTTGTTGGCAGATACATTTAACATACGCTAATATGCATGTTCATGCTGCGCAAAAAAATAGCGGTTTCACCTTAACTGAAACCGCTACAAATTGACATTAAAGAGGTATTAGTGTTGAAAGACACGGTTATGACTTAAAACTATCTGCTCTTATGAGTACATTCTCTCGCTCCGCGTCCTTAATAGACAAGAACGGCTGCTCCAAAAAACCACACATCCTCGCAATCACGCTGGCAGGAAATATTTGAATAGCATTATTATATTTCAGAATGGTATCATTATAAAATTGTCTTGCATATGCAATTTTATTCTCGGTTTCGGATAGCTCACCCTGCAATTTTATGAACGCCGAGTTGGCTTGCAAGGTAGGATAGTTTTCAGCAACTGCCAACAGACGATGGAGTGCTCCGGTCAATTCATCGTTGGCTTTGAGCGTTTCAGATATATTTCCGCCCTGTGTAGCCCTTCCACGTGCATTTATTACCGCTTCGAGAGTGCTTTTCTCAAAACCTGCCTGCTCCCTAACTGTAGCAATAAGGTTTGGGATAAGGTCATAGCGGCGTTTGAGCTGGACATCGACTTGAGCGGCTTGATCACGAACACGATTGCGTAATACTACAAACCCATTTCGTGTTTTAATGCATGTGACAAGTATAATAATTACAAGCAGTGCAACCGCACCGAGAATAATATAACCGATGTATTCATCCATTTTTCTGTCCTCCAATAGTTTTTTTAGTTTTGATTAAGGGGTGAATCACATGTCTTAAAATCTTAAAAGTTTTAGGGAAAGGTTTTTCCTGTGAAGCAGTTCCTGAACAATTTGACTGTTCTCCTCCAAAACAACGGCATAAACCAGAAAATCGTCCCAAAGAATCAGCTGATTTTTATCCGCTTCCGAAAGGTTAGAAAAGTCATGCAGGAAGTTTTTCATTCCTGCGATTTTTTCCGCGGCAGCATGGCCGCTAAATGTACGCTTGAATGATTTTGTATTGTCATGTATCGCAAGCGAGCGAAACTGTGTGGAATACGGCCATATTATAGAGGCAAGAAGGACATTAATAAGTATAAATGTCTTTATAAGCAGTATCGGATCAGCACTGCTGATAGCTGCCCCTTCCTCCGCCATTGCCGTGAAGAAGTTAAAAGCATCGTCGAAATGAAACACATGAATTAGAAGTTGAACGATTATCGACATCAAGGCAAATCTAAGGAAAGCAATGAGATAGCCGTTACCCTTGGATTTCGTGATTTCCATCTGCGTCCGTCGTTCAAAATACTCCCCGTTAACACATTCATCCTCAGCCTTACTCTTCCACTCAAGCTTCTCTTTTATAGTCATGCTGCCTCGCTGGGCTGCCCGTAATAATAACCTGTCACTTTCGGTCAAACTAGGCCTAGGCCCGGGGGTGCTCTGGACCTCTCCATCCGGTGAAAGGATGCCGAGTAGTGTAAACCGCAGGAGCGATGCGGTGATATCCTTATCCGGCTCTATTTCCAAGTCCATCAGCATACTGATGGTTGCAGGTGAAAGGCCGGATAATTTTTCACGGTAGTAATCGATATCCTCAGTCACGTTGAAGGTTGCATTTTGGGTGATGGTTTTTCTGGAGTTCCTGCTGATAGTGAAGTAAATCACCAGTCCAAGCACTGAAGCCATATACCACATCAAAGGTATCGGCAATATTGGAGTAGCTGTTATTTCAGAGTTCTCCATAATGATCGGGGTAAGGCTCAGCAGCATACCAAGACTCAGCGGAATTATCCATATTGCACGCCGGTCACGCCGGCGCCACTGTGCAACCTTACCTGTGATTATATGTTTTTGGTTTTTACCCATTTTCCAGTTCTCCTTATGTAAATGTGATCTCGCGGTAAGTCAAGCCCTTCATATGCAGCAGTTCGTTCACTATCAAGCGATTTTCTTCCAGCACCACGGCATACACCAAAAAATCATCCCATAGAATAAGCTGTGCCTTTTGAGCCTGCGACAGATTGGAAAAATCCCGCAGGAAGTTTTTTATCCCGGCAATGCGTTCTGTCAGGACTTCACCCTCAGGTGTTCGGTTGTAGGGCATCTCATGGGTACCTGCTGTAATAGTCCGTATAATGGTGATAATAGGCAGAGCTACCCAGTACATGATTAGTAAACCCATAAGCACTATCGTAAATATAACCTGCATCATAAACAGCGGCTCTATCAATATGTATTGTAAGTTTTCCGCTGAATTACCCTGTGCTACCTCCGGTATAGCTTCAAGCTGCTCGATCAAGCTGTCTATCCATCCCGTCAAAGGTGAATATACTCCGATACAATAAATCAACACGAGCAGTCCGATAAACTGCAGGATACCGAAAAGACAACCCCTTCCAGCCGATTTCGGCTGTTTCCTTTCAATATATCCGCTCTGGAGCGTTTCGCTCATGACGGCATTTTTCCATTTATTTAAATCATGTTTTGACAGGTGATCCTGCTCTAAAGCATCCAGTAATATTCTGTCGCTTTCATTAAGCCCCCTTACGTTGCGGTCTATTATTGCACCGTCCGGTGACAATACTCCGATCAGCGTAAGGTGAAGGATGGTTGCCGCGATATCCTTAGCCGGTTCTATTTGTAAATCCACCAACAGACTTATTGTGGTGGGGGAAATATCGGATAAATTTTCGCGGTAATAATCGAAGTCCTCAGTCACTTTGAAGGTGGCATTTTGTCTTGCGGCTTTTTTGGCCGTTTTGCTGACTGCCCGGCAAATGAACATAAGCGGAACAGAGATAACGGTATTCATTAAAACATATACTACCAACAGCCACACAAAATCCAAAGGCATCACACCGGCAGCGAACAAATCCTTTGACGTACCGAGCAAAAGTAACGCAAACATAACAAGAGGATACGCGAGGGGAATCCACTTTACCAGTTTATCAAGGCGCTGCCACTTTTCGGCCTTGCTGGTATGTATGTGTTTTTTTCTTGTCTGCCCCAGGTTCATATTAAATTCCTCTCCCGCAATTTCAACAATTCCACACCTTTACTTTTCCGCTTTCCGTGCAAAAAGTATGAGGATTCCGGCAGCTGCCCTGTAAACAGCCATACCGCGTATATATAGTAACACGAAAAAAAAGACGAAACAATAGCCTGGTGAAAATTGGCATCTTAGAGATGATGATTGGCATTCAGCGGATCGGCGTTATAGACAATAATTAGGCATTGCACGGGACTTCCTTTTACTCTATAATAAGAAGTTAGTGACCTGCCTTTTGCAGAAGTTCAGTGCTCTCCCTGGCGACAGGAGTGCGCCTGAGTGATTGCGATAGCAGGCAGGAGATAAAGTACAGGAGGAGAACATAATGGTAACATTACTGAACAGCGGCGCTTTCCTTGTCAATGGTACAGAAGTAATACCGGATAACCAGGAGGCATTGCAGGCTGTAAAAGCCAAAACAGGAAAAGAAATCACCAAAGAAACAGCAGCGAGGAATACGATTGCATATGGTATTCTTAAGGAGCATAATACCTCCGGAAATATGGATAAATTAAAAGTTAAATTTGATAAATTGACCTCTCATGACATAACCTTCGTGGGAATCATCCAGACAGCAAGGGCATCAGGATTAACGAAGTTCCCCATTCCCTATGTCCTGACCAACTGTCACAACTCCCTGTGTGCGGTAGGCGGTACCATTAATGAGGATGACCATATGTTTGGTCTGTCCTGTGCAAAAAAATACGGTGGTGTTTATGTGCCCCCTCATCAGGCGGTTATCCATCAGTATGCCAGAGAAATGATGGCCGGCGGCGGTAAGATGATTTTGGGAAGTGACTCTCATACCCGCTATGGTGCACTGGGAACCATGGCTATGGGAGAAGGCGGACCGGAGCTGGTAAAACAGCTATTGGAGCAAACCTATGACATTAATATGCCGGGCGTGGTACTGGTATATCTCACCGGTGCTCCCGCTAAGGGGGTAGGTCCTCAGGATGTGGCATTAGCCATTATCGGTGCGGTTTTCGGCAACGGTTATGTGAAAAATAAAGTGATGGAATTTGCAGGTCCCGGGGTGGCAAACTTGAGTGCGGACTTCCGGATCGGTATCGATGTTATGACCACCGAGACTACGTGTCTTTCTTCCATTTGGGCCACAGATGATACCATCAAGGAATTTTATGATATTCATGGCCGTTTGGAGGAGTATAAAGAGTTGGCACCGGGCGCAGTTACTTATTATGATGGGGTGATTACGGTGGATCTGAGTGCGATTAAGCCCATGATTGCCATGCCGTTCCATCCCAGCAATACTTATACTATTGAAGAAGTAAATGCCAATTTAGCGGATATTCTTCATGATGTAGAGCAGCGTGCGGCAGTCAGTCTGGACGGGGCAGTGCCCTATTCCCTGCAGAGCAAGGTGCGGAACGGAAAGTTTTATGTGGATCAGGGAATTATCGCGGGCTGTGCCGGCGGTGGTTTTGAAAATATTTGTGAAGCTTCGGAAATCCTGAAGGGTTCTTATATCGGAGCCGACGGCTTTACCTTAAGTGTATATCCGGCTTCTACGCCGATTTATATGGAATTGATTAAAAATGGCTGTGCAGCAACCATTATGGAAACGGGAGCAATCTTAAAGACGGCGTTCTGCGGTCCCTGCTTTGGGGCTGGCGATACACCGGCTAATGATGCCTTCAGTATCCGCCATTCCACCAGAAACTTCCCTAACCGGGAAGGTTCAAAGCTGCAGAACGGACAGATATCTTCGGTGGCCTTGATGGATGCCCGTTCCATTGCCGCAACGGCAGCCAACCAGGGACGCCTGACACCGGCAACCGAATTTGAGGGAACCATTTCCCCTTATCAATATCATTTTGACAGTAACATTTACGCCAACCGGGTATTTGATTCGAAAGGCATCGCTGATCCCGATATGGAGATTCAGTTCGGACCCAATATCAAAGACTGGCCGGCCATGGTAGCCTTAACCGATAATCTGCTTTTAAAAGTAGTTTCCGAGATTCATGATCCGGTTACCACTACCGATGAATTGATTCCTTCCGGGGAAACTTCTTCCTACCGTTCCAATCCTTTGGGGCTGGCAGAGTTTACCCTGTCCAGAAAAGATCCTGCCTACGTAGGCCGGGCGAAGGAAGTGCAGACTGCCGAGAAAGCTCGTGAAGCAGGTGAAAAACCAGAGCGCGCATTAGCCGAGCTGGCACCGGTTCTGTCATGTATCAAGACACAATTCTCACAGGTAACAGCAGAGAATACCGGAATCGGTTCTACCATTTTTGCAGTAAAGCCGGGCGATGGTTCAGCCAGAGAACAGGCGGCATCCTGCCAGAAGGTTTTAGGCGGATGGGCGAATATTGCCAATGATTATGCCACCAAGAGATACCGCTCCAATCTGATTAACTGGGGTATGCTTCCTTTCATTATTGAAGAGGGAGACTTGCCCTTCGGTAATTTGGATTATCTCTTTATTCCCGGTATCAAAGCGGCGGTAGAAGAGAAAAACGATAACATTAAGGCTTATGCGGTAAAGGAAAACGGCTTAGTTGAGTTTATTCTTAAATTAGGTGAACTTACCGATGAAGAACGGCAGATTATCCTCAAAGGCTGTTTGATCAATTATAACAGAGTAGACTAAAGTTTTAACAAAACATACCGATATATAAGTTACAACGGTAATTCATATCGGCCAATATGAATACCGTTGAATAGAAAACGGTAAACCACGGATGGACACAAGGAAGAAAGGATATTCTAAGTGTGCCATCCGTTTTTGTTTCAGATTTTAGTCTGATGGGACCAGGGAGGGAGAGCAGGGCTGCGCAGCCCGGCAAATGGTGATACCGCAACAAGGGGGTTAATATTGCGAATTGATTCCAGTACAATAGGAATGGAGTCCGCCAGAAGTTATACTTCTACAACAACACAATCTTTTAAATTTTCCATCACCAGCGGTCAATTGGCATTAGGAAAACAAACTGTCGGCAGCAACGGAGAAGATGCTGCCAAGGAAACCAATAAGGAAAACCAGAGCGAAGACAGTTATGCCAATTCGTTAACCGAACGGATGGAAGAAATGCGTGCTAAGATGAATGGATTTTCTTCACGTATCAGCGCAGTCGGCAGTGTGAGTTCACGCAGCCAATTAAGCCAATTAGCAACCATCAGACAGCAGTGTATCGCTTTTTTGTTCCAGGCATTATTTCGTGATCCTATCGGGCAGAGAAACGGTGATATGGGAGGAGGTTTGGGCAGCACCGACACGGGAAGCAGCCAGGAAAATATGTTTAGTTCCAGGGAGCTGATTGCCTTTCCGATGAATAATGTGCGGGTGCTTGAGGCTGAACGGATATTTAGCTACAGCGAAACCGAAACCACTTCCTTCAGTACTCAGGGAACGGTAAAATGTGCCGACGGCAGAGAAATCGATTTTAATCTGAACATGCAGATGAGCCGTAGTTTTCAAGCGTATTATCAGGAAAACTATATGTCGGTTGCGTTCAACGCCTGTGACCCGTTAGTCATTAATCTGGATGGGAATATTGCCGATCTGTCCGACCAGACCTTTATGTTCGATATCGACGGTGACGGTGAGCTGGATAATATTTCCCGCCTGCGCGCCGGCAGCGGATATCTGGCCCTGGATTTAAACGGCGATGGCATGATCAATGACGGCAGTGAGCTGTTTGGAACCAAATCAGGAAACGGTTTTGCTGATCTGGCAAAATATGATTCCGATGGCAACGGCTGGATTGACGAAAACGATGAGATCTGGGAGAAACTGAAAATCTGGGTAATGGATGAGGATGGAAACAGCCAGCTGTACGGCCTTTCCGAAAAAGGCCTGGGAGCTATCTGCCTGACCAATGCAAATACGGATTTCACCCTGACCAATGACAGCAATGCCGCCAAAGGTTTGATTCGAAACAGCGGGGTATTCCTGTATGAAAGCGGTGCGGTAGGCAGCGTACAGCACGTAGATGTTGTCAAATATGATAATGTCAGCTAAATCAATATACAAAAAATTGAATAGAGAGAGGGCATCATTACATACAATAAGGTAGAGGTGTCCTATGAAAAAAACAAGAGTCTTCCAAAACGTCAAAAACACAAGAATCGTATCAAGTACTTTCGTCAGGTATTTAGGTACGGTTCTTTTGTTTCTTTTTTTATTGCCCTATATTATTACGACATTATTTCATAATATCGGGGGAGAGGATCAGGAAACGATTGGATGGTCGGGCCAGGGAGATATTTTTATTGAAAATATTACAGCGGCGGGCAGTGAAAAAATCCCCCTGGAAATATATTTGACGGATAAGTTGTCCCGGGCCATCAGCAAGGAATATGAACCGGAGGCACTGAAAGCCCAGGCGGTTTTAATCCGGACAGCAGTTGTGGAGCAGTTGTGGGCGAAGAATGGGGTGGCGAAGGGTGAGCTGACGCTGCAGGATGAGGAATATGGTCATGGGAAAATCACCGATGCATTTGCGGAAGCTGTATATTCCACAGCAGGGGTATATCTGACTTATCAGGGGAAACCGGCCAAAGCTCCTTACTTTGCAGTCAGCAATGGTCAAACCAGACAAGGCGCGGAAGTACTGGGACAGGAAGAATATCCTTATCTGGTATCGGTTATTTGCGGCAGGGACTTTCTGGCAGAAAAGTATAGCGGAAAGGTATCTATGGAGAAAAGTGAGTTTATAGAGGCCTGGGAAAAGGCAGCAGGAAAACCCCTGGAAGGTGAATTTGACTTAAATAAAATGACGGTAAACCGGGACACCAGTGGTTATGTCACCCGCATAACATATGAAAACAATGTTTTAAGCGGTGAGGAGTGCCGGACAATATGGCGGTTGGACTCAGCATGTTTCCAGATTGAGGAAGAAAATCAGAAGATTAATTTTACCGTAAAAGGAGTTGGGCACGGGCTGGGAATGAGTCAATTTGCAGCAAATGAGATGGCAAAAGGAGAATCCGATTACATAGAAATCTTAGAATATTTTTTTCCGGATACACAATTGTCAAAATTTGAATAAAGTACAAAAAAAGGGCAAAACTATCCATGTAGCAAACAATGTATATGGAGGAATCAAAATGAGAAAATATCCAAAGCGAAATAGAGGCGGTCTGATAAAAGAACGCTGGATTATGGCGGCTACATCGGTATTTGTCCTGGCTGCATTGACAGTGACCGGTGTATATGTGCGAGACATAAATAAGAAGAACAACGATGGTTATGTAGTGGATTTCAGTGCCATTGAAAATAATGCAGCAGTGAAAGCGGAAGAAATAAAAGAAACTCAATTGGCCGAAAACACCACCGAGCAAGTGATACCTTCCGATGATCTGGATATCGATCCTTACTTCCAGGAAGCCAACTCCAGACAGGTGGAAAACAATCAACCGGAAAATTATCAGCCGGCCGTTCAAATTCCGGATTCAGTAAAGGAACAGATTGGTCAGGCAGAGATATTTGCCCAGATAGCATCCGATAATTTGAATGTTGGTGAAGCGGTTATGGCAGCGGAACCGGAAGCAGAGGTTCAGGAAAATATTCCGGCAATTTCCACTTCGACACAGGCGGCCCTGACTTTTAAAGAGGGCGATAATCTGGTTTGGCCTATCGTGGGTAATGTACTGATTAACTATAGTATGGATAAGACAATTTATTTTCCCACCTTGCAGCAGTACAAATATAATCCGGCAATTATTATTCAGGCAAATGAAGGCGGAATCATTTCGGCAGCAGCAGCGGGAAAGGTAACCCACGTTTTTGAAGATCCGCAAATCGGAAACGCTATTTTAATGGAACTGGGAAATGGGTATGAACTGACATACGGACAGCTGACCAATATTCTGGTATCGGAAGGCAGCTATGTTTCTGCCGGAGATATCATTGCCGAGGTGGCAGCACCCACGAAGTATTATAGTGTAGAGGGAACCAACGTATATTTTAAATTAACCAAAGACGGCGAGCCGGTTAATCCCATGACCAAACTGAATTAAGAGAGGAAAGTGGCAGTATGCTTTGTATTATAGGCGGAAAGATTTGGACAATGGCAGGACAAGTATGGGAAAAAGGATATTTGTGTATTGCCGAAGGAAAAATCCGGGAATTAGGGCCTATGGAGCAGAACTGCCCTTTTTATATTCCCGAAGGAGCGGAAGTTTTGCAGGCGGAAGGCTGTATTGTCCTGCCAGGCCTGATTGAAGCCCATTGTCATATGGGTATTACGGAAGAAAAGAAGGGAATGGAAGGGGATGACTGCAATGAAAATGTCAACCCCATAACTCCCTGGCTTAGAGGAATTGATGCCATCAACACCATGGATGCGTCATTCGGCGAAGCGGTGCGGGCAGGAATCACTTCGGCAATGATCGGTCCGGGAAGTGCCAATGTGGTAGGCGGACAGTTTGCTTTCCTGAAAACATGGGGACGGTGTGTGGATCAACTGATCGTGCTGGAACCGGCGGCCATGAAGGTGGCATTCGGTGAAAACCCCAAGGTTAACTATGCGGATCAAAGCAAATCACCGGTGACCCGGATGGCTATTGCCGGAATGCTCAGAGAAGAATTGGTGAAAGCCGAAAATTACTGGGAACAGCGAAACGCCGGAAAGTGTGAAGAAGATTTTCGTTATGAATGCTGGCTGCCGGTTTTTGAAAAACAAATCCCCTTGAAGGCCCATGCTCATCGTGCCGATGACATTTTTACCGCCATCCGGATTGCCAAGGAGTTTGGTCTTGACATGACTCTGGATCATTGCAGTGAAGGACATCTGATTGCCGAACAGCTTGCGGAAGAAGGATTTCCGGCGATTGTGGGGCCGGATCTGTCCAGCCGGAATAAGATAGAAGTACAGAATATGGCTTTTAAAACGGTTGGAATCTTAAACCGGGCAGGGGTAAAGACAGCTATTACCACCGATCATCCGGTGACGCTGATCCAATCCCTGCCCATATGTGCCGGTTTAGCTGTAAAAGCCGGGCTGGATTATGAAGAAGCATTGAAATCAATTACCATTTATCCGGCTGAAATCTGTAATGTATCGGAGCGGGTGGGAAGTCTGGCGGTGGGGAAGGACGCCGATATTGCAATTTTTAACGGAAATCCGCTGGAAGTAATGACAAAAACCATGTGTACCATTATCGATGGACAAATTGCATATATAGACAAGGAATGGAAAAACAGCTATAATGTGTGAGAAGATAAACGTTCTATTTACCGAAAGGGATCATCGTGAAAAAGTGGCAGGTAATCATTCCTCTTTATTGTATATTCATTTTGACAGGGTGCAGCGGTCTTGATTTTTTGTCGAAGGCTGACCCGGCCGAATCACCGGAAAACCAAATAGAAAGTCTGCTGGATGAGGCAGATTTAAATTATGAAGTGCCCATCAGCGTTCCCAATATCCTGGTTAACGAGATGGGTTATTTGCCGGACAGCAAGAAGATTGCGGTATTCCGGGGGGAAAACATACCGGATACTTTCCGGATAGTCAGTGCGGAGACTGGAAAGGTGGTATTCGAAGGCGAAGTGGAAGACCGCGGATACAATACATATACGGACGAATATAATAGTTATGGAGTTTTTTCGGAAGTGAGGCAGTCGGGAAAATATTATGTGGAGGCAAACGTGGTAGGGCGCTCCTATTTTTTCACCGTTGGCGAGGGGCTCTATGACTCTGTTTTTACCGATGCCTGTAAACAGTATTATTACAACCGGTGCGGGGTTACTTTAACAGAAGAATATGCCGGGAGCTATGCCCATAGTGCCTGCCATACCCAAAAGGTTCCCATGCGGGAGGATGCCACAGTCGCTTTGGATGTATCCGGCGGCTGGCATCAGGATGAAAGCGGCTCTAAGGATATAGTTAAGGCTTGTGATGTGATGGACACCATGCTGCTGGCATATGAGTTGAACGGAGAAGTTTTTAAAGATGATATAGATATACCGGAAAGCGGGAACCAGATTCCGGATTTACTGGATGAGATTCATTATGAAACCGATTGGCTGCTTAAAATGCAGGATGCCAAAACCGGCGGAGTTTATTCCGGGGTAACGGTATATCAGCCGGAAGGGGAACAGGGGAATATGACATCCTACACTGCTTTTGTGGAACCGGTATCCCTGGAGGCCACAGCTGCGTATTGTGCGACAATGGCAAATTTCGGCTATATTTATCAGAGCTATGACACGGGATATGCCACCGAATGCTTAAAAGCCGCTGACAGGGCATGGCGCTATCTGGAAAAAAATTATGATGACCGGGTTGCGGAGCTTTACTTTCTGGCCGCCACCGAAATGTACCGGGCTGCCGGATATCAATCTTATCATAGTGTGATTACGCAGTATTTGAATAACAGCAATTATAAAGAAGACATGAATGAGACCATCATGACCGGTTGCATCACATACTTATCAACTAAGATGAGAGTAGATAAGAAATTATGCAGTGATATTATGAAAACAATTATGCTGAAGGCAGAAGAAATATCTGCGGATGCCAGACAATCCCAATATCTCACTGCCGGAAACCGGGAACAGGATAATAACGGTGAGCTTTTGGATAATATGTTTTACTTATCCGTCGTGAATCACATTATCAAAAACCATGAGTATGGAACCGTAATAGAAAATCATCTGCATTATTTTATGGGCAGAAATTCCATGGGCATCAGCTATATTGATGGTGTTGGTGCTAAAAACTATAAGGATATTGATATTAAACTGGGAATCATGAACCAAATGGAATCGGACAGTAAATTTATTTTCATGCTAAGCGAAATAGGAAACAGCGCCGATGCATTGGATTAGCATCTTTTACAAAGTGGGAAGCATAGAATGTAATGGTGAAACAGTAATTATTTCGTTATGATATGATTGTATAACAGGAAAGGCAGGTTGTTAAGATGAATATAGTGGTACTTGCAGGAGGAATCAGCCCGGAACGGGATGTTTCTTTAAGCTCGGGAACGATGATATACAGGGCTCTTAAGGAAAACGGACATCAGGCTATTTTGGTGGATGTATATCTGGGATATGAAACTGCTTTGAATGAATCCCTGAAGGATGTTTTTGAAAAAGAAGAAGACTGGGCGAAAGAAATTAAGGCTGTCGGGGTGGAAAATCCCGATATTGAAGCAATCAAGGCAATGCGTGCGGATGGCGGCAAGAACTTTTTCGGTCCAAATGTAATTGCCCTTTGCCAAACCGCTGATGTGGTATTTATGGCTTTGCATGGGGAAAGCGGTGAAAATGGCAAGATCCAGGCCTGCTTTGACCTGATGGGAGTTACTTATACAGGAACTGATTTTGTCAGTTCGGCACTGGCCATGGATAAAGGGCTGGCCAAGGAGCTGTTTCGGTATCATGGAATACCAACACCTGCCGGTATCAGTTTGAAAAAAGGTGAGATCGCAAAAGAACAGGTTGCGTATCCCTGTATCGTTAAAGTAAATAGCGGCGGTTCCAGCGTAGGGGTCTATATTGCTCAAAATAAGGCGGAATATGAAAAAGCACTGGCAGAGGCTTTCTGCTATGAGGATGAAGTAATTGTGGAACAATATATACAGGGCCGGGAGTTTTCGGTAGGAGTGATGGCGGGAGAAGCCCTTCCGGTGATTGAAATTGCTCCTTTGCAGGGATTTTATGATTATAAGAATAAGTATCAGGCGGGCAGTGCCATTGAAACCTGTCCGGCGGACCTTTCCGAAGAAAAGACCAGGGAAATGCAGCAATGTGCAGAAAAGGTATTCCAGGTGCTGCGGCTTAAAAATTATGCCCGAATGGATTTTATGATGGATGCTAAAGGTCAGCTTTTCTGCCTGGAAGCCAATACTCTGCCGGGAATGACACCCACTTCTCTGTTGCCTCAGGAAGCGGCAGCAGTGGGGATTTCCTTTGCCCAGCTTTGTGAAAAGATTATGGCATCGGCTTTATCATTATAATAAATAACAGGAGAAGAGTTCCTTATGAAGAATATGACGTTGCTTAACATTGCAAAGGCCTGCGGAAGTGAGCTAAAAGGCAGCACAACAGAAGAAACAGTTACGGGAGTAGTGTTAGATTCCCGTTTGATTCAGGAAGGAAATCTTTTTATTGCAACCAAAGGCGAAAAGGTCGATGGACATAGTTTTATTCCCCAGGTAGCAGCAAAAGGAGCAGCGGCCGTGGTCTGCGAGGAAGTACCGGAAGCGGATATTCCTTATATCCTGGTGGAGGATTCTTTTCAGGCACTGAAGGATATTGCGGCTTTTTACCGGCAGCAGTTATCCATTCCGGTGGTGGGTATTACCGGCAGTGTGGGAAAGACCAGTACCAAGGAATTCATCGGGGCAGTACTTGGGGAAAAATACCGGGTTCTTAAAACCGAAGGAAACTATAATAACGAAGTAGGGTTGCCCCTGACAGTATTACGCATCCGGGAAGAACATCAGGCAGCGGTACTGGAAATGGGGATCAGTGATTTTGGCGAGATGCACCGGTTATCGGCCATAGCGCAGCCGGATATTTGCGTCCTTACCAATATCGGACAATGCCATTTGGAAAATCTGGGCAGCAGAGAAGGCATTTTAAAAGCGAAAACAGAGATATTTGATTATATGAAGGAAGATGGTTTTGTCTGTGTGAACGGTGATGATGATATGCTTGCTGCTGTTGACAAAGTGAAGGGGAAAAAGCCTTTTTGTTTTGGTATCGGTCCGGCTAACCGGGTGTATGCGGAGAAAATTGAAAACAGAGGACTTCTTGGCAGTAAAGCGGTTATTCATGTGGAGGATGATTCTTTTACAGTAGAGATTCCTTTGCCCGGTGAGCATATGATATATAATGCTTTGGCAGCAGTATGTGTGGGCAGTCTCTTAGGTGTAAAAAAAGAAGAGATGATAAAAGGAATCGGTCATCTGCAGGCAGTCGGGGGCAGAAGTAATGTGATCAAATTGCCGGCAGGTATTCTTATTGATGATTGTTATAATGCCAATCCGGTATCCATGAAGGCAGCCCTGGATTTACTGCAATTGGCGCCCTTTAGAAAAGTAGCGGTACTGGGGGATATGTTTGAACTGGGAGAAGGAGAAGCCTCCATGCATGAAGAAATCGGCCGGTATGCCATGAGCCTGGGAACGGATGTGCTGATCTGCATCGGCAAGCTTTCGGAGCATATGTATCAGGCGGCTAAAGAGATGGTAAATAGAAACGCCGTTCACTATTTTTCTGACAAGCAAAGCTTTCTGGAAAAAGCAAACGGCATCTTAAAGCCGGAAGACACGGTTCTTTTTAAAGCCTCTCACGGAATGGCTTTTGAAACACTGGTAACGGAATTTCAGACCAGCTCTTTGTTTTTAAAATAAGTATCAGCAATGATTTTTTGCACATGTTCACCGATGCGTTTCTTTTCCTCCTTGGAAAGCTGGTCAAGCAGGATAGGCTTGCCGTACTCGATGACAACATGTGCTTTTTTTATTTTCGGCAGATGATCTTCAAAAATGGCAGCAGAATTGTTAATGCTCATGGGAATGATGGGACAGCCGGATTTTTCAGCAATCTTGAAGCTGCCGTCATGAAAGGGTAAAAAAGTATCATTTACTTTATTGCGGGTACCTTCGGGGAAAATGCAGATGGAGATGCCGTTTTTCACTTTATCAATGCCGGTGAGAATGGTTTTCAAGCCCTCCTTGATATTATCCCGGTCCAAAAAGAGACAATGGAGGTTTTTCATCCAGTTTTTTAATAAAGGATAGCGAAGCATTTCCTTCTTGGCAACATAGCCGGTAGGACGGGGAACCCGGACATAGGTCAGCAGAATATCAAAATAGCTGCGATGGTTGCCTACATATAAAACGGCAGTATCCAGAGGAACATTTTCTTTCCCTAAAACAGTAACGGCAGTGCCGGCCAGCCATAAGCAGACGCGGAAGGCCCAATTGACAATGGCCAGGGAACTGCGGTTTTTTATATCCATATTGAATTGCCCGATAATCCATTCGATGATGAGAAGGGGAATGCTGAAAATCAAAAACAATACCACAAAAGTTGCTACGAGTATAAATCTAATCATATTAATAATGTCCAAGCCTTTCTTATAATCTATGTAATGTATTGTAATACATTGCTATTATAATACATTGCAAGGGAAAAGAATAGACGGATATAGTAAAATCTGTTAAAATAGGCATAATATTACTAATTGACGAAGGTAGGGTCTGGAATGGACAAAATAGCAGTATTGATACCATGTTATAACGAAGAAAAAACGATTGCCAAGGTGGTTGCGGATGCAAAAACGGCTCTGCCCGAGGCAACGATTTATGTATATGATAATAATTCCAAGGACCGTACCGTAGAGCTTGCTCAGGCCGCTGGAGCGGTAATCCGCAGGGAATACATGCAGGGAAAAGGTAATGTGATCCGCCGGATGTTTCGGGAAGTAGAAGCGGAGTGTTATATTATGGTGGATGGTGACGACACATATCCTATGGAATATGCTGCCCGGATGGCGGACAGGGTGTTAAGCTATAATGCCGATATGGTAGTGGGGGACAGGCTTTCTTCCACTTATTTTACCGAAAACAAAAGACCTTTTCACAATATGGGGAACAGTCTGGTACGAAACACCATCAATCGCTTATTCGGCTGTGAAATTAAGGACATTATGACCGGTTTCCGGGCTTTTAGCTATGGGTTTGTTAAGACCTTTCCGGTACTGTCCAAGGGGTTTGAAATCGAAACCGAGATGACCATTCATGCGGTTTATAACAATATGCAGATTGATAATGTGATCGTGGATTATCGTGACCGTCCGGAAGGCAGTGAATCCAAGTTAAATACCTATGCGGATGGCATTAAGGTGTTGAAAACCATAATGAGTCTTTACAAAGATTATAAGCCGTTAGGGTTTTTTACCATGTTTGCATGTTTGCTGGCATTGTTTTCGGTAGGCTTTTTTATTCCGGTATTTGTAGAATATTGGGAGACGGGACTGGTAATGAAGTTCCCTACTTTGATCGTGTGCGGCTTTGTGATGATGGCAGCAATTCAATCTTTTTTTGCGGGATTGATATTATCCAATATGGCTCTTAAGAACCGCCGGGATTTTGAATATCGTTACAATCTGGTAAATAAGCATGTAGGAGCTAAGCAATGAAAATAGTAAAGACGTACTGGTATTTGATTTTGATGGGGTTGTTTTTGGTATTTGCAGCAGGGGTTTTTGTAATTTTTGGTGAGGGAAGTTATATTGCGGTCCATGATAATCTGGACTTATTTATTCCCCAGTACCAGATGATGAAGGACACGGGAACATTTTGGGCCAGGGGCGCAGAGGTTCCCTTTTTAGGTGGTATCAGCAGAGATAATCTGCCGGCGGAGTTCTCCTTATACACCATGCTGTATATGATAATGCCGGCATATGCTGCTTATGTTACGGGATATATATTAAAAATTATAATTGCAACAGGTTCCTGGTATCTGCTGGCAAAAGACTGGTTTGGAGAAAACGATCAGACCTATCGTCCTTTGATTTGTCTGGTGGGTTTTACCTATGGTATTTTAAATCTGTTTCCTAATTTTGGAATTCCCTTTGCGTCGATTCCGTTGGTTGTTTTCCTGCTAAGGCGGATTTATCTGGAAGAAACCATAAAAAAAGCGGGGAAATGGTATGCGGCACTGCTTTTCTACCCGCTGCTATCCTACTTTTCTTACTTTGGATTGTTTATTCTGGCATATTTAGTAGTGGCGGTTATCTGGCTCAGCATTAAGAATAAGAAAATATGCTGGCAACTGATTATTGCTGTAATGGTCTTGGTAGCGGGCTGTGTGGGCTGCGAATATCGCCTTTTTGGACAGATGCTTTTCAGTGATACGGTCTCTATCCGCTCCACCATGGTGGCGGGTTCCTATTCCTTTAGTGAAATAGTGAAAGAGATCTGGTCAGTCTGGAAAGAAGGGATGTTTCATGCAGAGAGTGTGCATACCTGGCTGGTGCTTCCGGTGTGTGTGATTTATTTTCTGGTATTAAATATTTCCTACATCAGACAAAAAAATGTAAAAGGAATTTTTCATGATATCTATAATCTACTAGCCCTGATATTGGTTTTTAACAGTGTTGTTTACGGATTGTATTACTGGGAGGGATTTCGGATGGTGGTGGAAACTATTTGCCCACCCTTAACCGGATGGCAGTTTAACCGGACGGTGTTTTTCAGTCCCTTTGTATGGTATGCGTCGTTCTTTCTGGTGTTAAAAAGGCTGTACGACGGGGAGAAGAAATGGTGGAAGGGATATGCCAATCTTCTGACACTGGCAAGTATTGCAGTTGTTATGTTGTCGGGAACAAGGTATAATGATTTATATCATACCTGCTACTATAAGACCTTTGAGATCATGAAAGGGAAGGCATCCGATCAGCTTAGCTTTCAGGAGTTCTACTCGGAAGAACTGTTTGAAGCGGCAAAAAAGGAGATTGACTATCAGGGAGAGTGGACGGCAGCCTACGGATTTTATCCGGCGGTATTGGAATACAACGGGATTGCCGGTTTGGACGGGTATTTGGGATTTTATTCCCAGGAATATAAAGATGCTTTCCGAAAGGTCATTGCACCGGCACTGGAGAGGATGCCGGCCAGCAAAACGTATTTTGATGAGTGGGGTGCCAGGGTAAATCTTTATTCCGGGGAATATCTGTCGGCAATCAGTGCGGTTAAGAATCCACCGGTTACCGAGGATGTTTTGTATATAAATAAGGAGGCCTTTAAGGCTTTAGGCGGCCGGTATATTTTTTCCAGAGTACTTTTTACAAATGAGAAAGAAGCAGGTGTGGAGCTGAAGATGGAAATGCAGGGAAGCCAATATGATTCCCCCTACAGCTTATACGTGTATGAGGTGAACTAGAAAATGAAGATTAAAAAGTGGCAGAAAAAAGCGGCACTTTTATGTAGCCTGATGGTGTTGGTGGGCAGTATCTTACCGGCAGCAGCGGCAGAAAAGGAACATTCCGGCAAAACCTGGACCCAGATGAAGGACGTAGATTATGACTATGAGATCATTGACGGTCGTATTGAAAGAATGGCGGAGCTGGTCAAAGAGGCAGAGGAGTATGACAAGGCTGATCAGGAGCAGGAAGTACTGGAACTGTATCAGCAGTTCATTGAGGATGTGAATCTACTGGAGACTTGCTATGCGGCTGCTATGATTTTTCGTTATGGTGATGTAGAGAATGACAGTTATATGGCCAGGGAAGAAAAGGCTTATAAGGATTATTTGGACTTGACAGATAAAATTTTGGTGGTTATGGGTGATGCATTAAGGTCGCCATATAAAGATTGTTTGAGCCGGATAATCCCTGAAAAAATTCAGGAAGAATTTCTTGATTATCAGAAGATGACTGATCGGGAAAAGCAGTTGGAGGAGCGGAAGGCCAGTTTGGTTCAGGAGTATGACAAGTTGTACATACAGGAATATTCGGTGATCATTGACGGAGTAGAATGGAATTTTGATAATGTGTATACCAGTGATGCAGATTATGAAATCAGGCTGAAGGCTTTTGATGAATTGCAGCGGGTAAAGAATGAAGCGCTGTCAGGGATTTATCAGGAGTTGATAGCACTTAATATCGAGCAGGCAGAGATTAATGGATACGATAATTATCTGGATTTTGCCATGAAAGAGGTATATGGAAGAGAATACTCGGCCGAGGATGTAGATATATTGTTTGATGAAATCAAGCAGTATGCCAGGTTTGTTAACGAAGATCTGGAAGCAATATATGGTGGTCTGGATTACGAGGAGCTGGAGAAAATTGACAGTAGTTCCGAAAAGATATTAGATGCCCTTGAACCTTACATGGGAAGAATTGATAATGACATGCAGCAGACATATGACTATATGCGTACTCATGAGCTTGTGGACATCGATCCGAGCAGCAGCAAGGGGGAGGTAGGCTTTACTACAGATTTACGTTTTTTTGGGGAAGCATATGTTTTTTATAATCCAAATGAGAGCTACTATGACTATGGGGTGATGGTTCATGAATTCGGTCATTTCTACGGTGCGTTTTGTAAGGAAACACCGGCGCTGTATGGAGATGATGATTTGGATGTTTGTGAGATTCAATCTCAGGGTTTGCAAATGTTGTTTTATGAATATACCGATGAGCTGTTTGGGGAAAAAGCCGGACAGGCATTTAATGTGATGCAAATAGGTGATATGATGCAAACCGGTATTTTTTATCAGGCCATGATATCCGAGTTTGAAATGACGGTTTATCGGAATCCGGATATGTCCGTTCAGGAGATGAACCGTCTTTATGCCCGGTTGGATCGGGAATATGGGTTTGGATTTGCTGGTGATAATGAAGAGTTTTATAGTTGGGTGCAGGTTCCTCATATCTACCAATCTCCGCTATACTGTGTCAGCTATGTAGTATCGGCACTATCGGCATTGGATTTATTTACCATTGCGCAAACGGACAGGGAGCAGGCACTGGACAGTTATATGAAAGTGGCCAAGCTGCCTTACACAGTGAGCTATGAAGAAGCCGTCAAGCTATGCGGTTTGAGGGATATTTTTGAGCCGGGAGTGACAGGAGAGATATTGCAGGAAACCATGGATTTGCTGCCCCAGCCCAGTCCTTATGAAGAAATCGGCTTATATTTTATGTGGGTGATATTAAGCGTCTCCGGAGTGCTGACGGTTGCCGGTGTAGTGACAGGTATCGTTGTACTTTGCGGGAAACGCCGAACGATTATCAAAAAAGAGCATATGGTAAAAGAAGAAATACTTTAGGAGAATGGTATGCGGTTTGGAGTATGCAATAAACCGATTGTATCACTTTATGAGACCCGGGAATTTTGTGAGGGTCGGCTGGAAGCAGTAGCCGGCGTTGCTGATGAACTGTTATATGGGTGGACTTGCCGGATTATGGAGGAAACCGGTGTTTGCCTGAAGGTAATTACGGAATATGGATATACAGGATATGTACGAAGAGAGGATATGGTGGTATATACCAGAAAGCAAGGGCTTCCCGAACATATTCCGATGCGGTATGTTAACCGGAATTTTGTTGATATCCTGAGTATGCCCAAGGTTCAGGGCAAGGTACTTATTACATTATATCGCGGCAGTTATGTAAGAGTTTCGGATTCTTTTTTCAGTGAGGACGGCTGGGTTGAAATTATTCTGAATAACGGAAATGTCGGTTATGTGCAGGGCGTTATGCTGAAAGAGCGGGAGCGGCCGGAAAAACCGGAACGGGAAGTGTTCTCGCAGGATATAGAATTTCGCAGGAAAATAGTAAACAGTGCCATGGCTTATATGGGGGTTCAGTATCGTTGGGGAGGAAAAACCCCTTTGGGACTTGACTGCTCGGGGCTTGCTTTTATGAGTTATTTTGAAAATGGAATATTTATTTTTCGGGATTCCCGGATCAAAGAGGGATATCCCATCAAAAAAATTCCCAATCATATGATGGATAAAGGGGATTTACTGTACTTTCCCGGTCATGTGGCGATTTATATGGGTGATGGGAAGTACATTCATGCCACGGCCCATAAAAATAGCTATGGGGTGGTGGTAAACAGTCTGTATCCGTGGGATAAGGAATTCCGGACGGACCTGTATGAAAAGCTGTATGCAGTGGGGAGTGTATTTTAAATAATTATTAAAAGTATGGGAACACTGTTACAGAGGCGACAAAGTCTAAAGGCTTTGGAAGGAGCAGTGTTTTAGATGAAAAATAATAAGAAAACAGAACAAAAGAACAGACAGAAGAGCTTGAATGAGTTTAATAGTGTGACCCAAAGTGTAAAGCCTGAAAACCAAAATCAACAGCATAATGTCAGAAAAGAAGGCATTGGGCCAATCAATCAACAGAGGTAAGAAAATTCTACCGTATCCAAGAGACGAGAACTTGAACTCTCGTCTCTTTTTTTGCGTTATTGCTTATTTTTGCTGAAGAATTGATGAAATCCAGTTGTTTTTATCCTTCTTATGAAGCGGTGTGGCTTGTTTTTGCTTTATGCCGGAA
Organism: Lachnospiraceae bacterium; assembly: GCA_031556725.1. GTDB lineage: Bacteria > Bacillota > Clostridia > Lachnospirales > Lachnospiraceae > UBA935. The sequence goes on from JAVBSL010000030.1 coordinate 119,001, forward strand.
CCTTCGGTAATACTCCATGAGCTTAAGCCGCCGCCCGGCTCAATAATGAACCCATGGGCTTTTAAGTTAAGCCCTTTACCTGCAAACATTGCCGGCAGTTTTTTGCTGATTTGTGCACAGTCATAAGCCAAGGCGTCATATTCCAGCGCCTTTTCGGGATTATTTTGCATCTGCCTCAATATGTTTGGTGCGATTGCAATGTTATTATTGCCGGCGGCTTTATACGGTCTGGTATCTGTGCTGAAATTCATATCGGGATACTTTTCCGACATAGAGTTCAAAGCCTTGCCATTACCGCTTGCTTTTGCCTTAGCGTGGGCATAAGCGTCCTCCGATACCCAACTGTTTCCGATTTTAATTGCCATAAATTTTTTCACCTCGCGATCCGGTAGAAATATAATTTAATTACACATGTAGTCAATGTGTGTATCGACAGAATACAACGTAAACTTTAGAGTATTATTAAAAAATAATTACATTTGTAATCAAATATAATTTTATGCTATGATGTAAGGGTCAAAAGGTATTTTGACCCTGTGATACCACGGATTGCTCCGCATTTCATGCTCCCACAATCCTAAAACATTCGAAATTCGCCCTGTTTGGGCTACTTCCTCATGTTTTGCGGGTCCCAAAGTCATGTTTTTTCATGCAGGCATGAAACGCATGACCTTTTGACCCTGGTATCATGTTATACTAACAATAATTATATTCTTCAAATATCTGCAAAGGAGAGAACTTATGCATATTAATATTTCGGATTCTGAATGGTGCGTTATGCAAACCCTTTGGGAAAGTACAGGACCGCTTACTTCTGCGGAAATAGTTGCCCGGGTAAAAAATGAAAAAAACCGCAGTCCCCGCACGATTAAAACCCTTCTGCAGCGGCTTGTGGTGAAAGGTTTTGTGAATTATAAGGTTGATGAGCATGATAGCCGTATATATCATTACAGTCCTAAGGTCAGCGAAAACGAGTGCATTGACAAGGAAAACCGGGATTTTGTTTCGCTCTACTATAAAGGAGATATTAGCGAAATGCTTGCGCGGTTTATCGGGGATAATGACTTGACCGGGGAACAGATCGAAGAGCTGACAGCTTTGCTCAATGCCAAAAGGGAGGAGGCACTGTGAGATTTTTACAACAACTATGGTATAGTACATTCTACGGTTTGCCTACTATTATGGGATTGCTTGCGAGCAGAATCTTATTTGCCGGAATTGCCCTTTTGGTTTTGATTATTGTGATTACGCGTGCAAGGAAAGGGCTTGCACCCACTTTGCGTTCATGGCTGTGGGCACTTTGCATACCTTTGCTGATACTGCCATTTGAGCATAGCGCAATTATTATTATGCAGAATTTTACCGCCCCGGAGGGGGCAAAACTTGTTTTAGAACGCTTAATCCACATCTGGAATTATATTTGGCCGGCAGGAGTTATTTTCTTTGCAATTCATATGAGTATTGGAAGAAAGCGTACCCTCAGGCTAATAAAAAGAAATTGTCTAAGCGGATGTGCAGCCTACTTATATAAAGGTAAATCACATATTTATCTGCCGCCGGATTTCGAGAGTATATACACAAGCGAACAACAGGAAATGCTGCTTGCTCATGAACACCGGCATATTGCTCAGCACGACCCCTGGATTTTTCGGTTTCTGCAGGTTATTCAGTGTGTATTCTGGTTCTGTCCTCATGTGCATAAGGCGGTGCGGCTTATACGTCAGGACAGGGAACTTTTATGTGATGAACGTGTAATACAAAGCTATTCTGGCAAGAAATATGCATCACTGCTTTTAAATGAGGCACAAAAAAATATGGATTACCCCCTGCCTGGAATCGCAGCAGAAACAGGCAGTATATATGAGCGCATTGCCGCCTGTATAAAACCATTTTCCGGAAGCCGGAAACCCTTTCTGTTTGCGGTGAGTTTTGTGATTATTTTATTTGGGACAGGATTTGCCGGATTTGTAAAACCAATCGTTACAGAACGGATGGAGGTTAACATATTTCTGGAGAATGACGAAACTTTCTTGAGTCTTGAAGGTGCAGAAAAATTTGTGCAATTGACAGAAGAGGGGATAGTGCTGGATCAACCTGGTCTTTTGGAATATCTTGAGTCACTTGGACTACACCCGCAGCAGAGTTTGTATGCGCATGTTACCCAGGCAGAAAGACTTACTCTTACATCAAGCTACACTGTCAGCAGCGGAAGTAGATTTACGATGGAAAAGCTTAAAACTGATAATCTCATTTTTCCCTATTACGATGCGGGTTTTAAACCTTGGAGTGTGCTTTTTAAACTGCTCTAGAACTTATATTGCCACGTGATCAGGGCTGTTGTGCTAAATAATTAGTACGCAGCTCTTTTTTTTGTTGAAACTAATTATAAAAACCTGAAAAAGGTAAAACGATACACCTAGTGCATATTGTACGATAAACAAAAGGCAAATATAGCATATATGACAAATGTGACGGATAAACAAAAAATAATATTGACAAATATATGAAATATGATTTATATTCAAATAAATAAGTAAAACGATTTACTAAAGGCGGTGTATATGAAAACATTAGCAAATAGAAAACAGATAAGAGCATTCAAGGAGTTTCTGTATATTCTCCCTTTCCTGATTCTGGTAGCAGTTTTTTCTTATTATCCTTTATATGGCTGGGTATACGCATTTTTTGATTATAAGCCGCCGTTTCCGCTAACAATGGACTCTTTTGCGGGACTGAAATGGTTTAAATCAATGGTGGAAAATCCGGTTAAGATTATGCAGATTCTGAAAGTGCTCAGAAATACCTTTGCAATGAGCGGGCTAAGTCTTTTGTTTTCCTGGTTTCCGATGATCTTTGCAGTTTTTCTTAATGAAATCAGAAATGAAAAATTTAAAAAGTTTGTGCAGACTGTTACTACGCTTCCGAACTTTATCAGCTGGGTACTGGTATATTCCATTGCCTATTGCATTTTAAACAGTAATGGAGTGGTAAATTCCGTCCTTCTTAACCTGGGAGTGATAGATACACCGCAGTTATTTCTGCAGTCCTCGGAACACATATGGTTTAAGATGTGGCTTTGGTTAACCTGGAAAAACGCCGGCTGGGCAGCGATTATGTATATTGCGGCGATTACGGGAATTGATGAGGAGCTTAATGAAGCTGCCAGGGTAGACGGAGCATCCAGAATGCAGATCATATGGCACATTACGATCCCCAGTATTTTGCCCACTTACTTTGTTCTGGTAATGCTTAATTTGGCCAATTTCCTCTCCAATGGCATGGAACAGTATTTTGTATTCCAGAATGCATTTAACAAAGAAAGCATTCAGGTGCTGGATTTATATGTATACAATTTGGCAATGGGCAGCGGAGGATATTCCCTGTCTACGGCAATCAGCATATTGAAGAGCGTGGTCAGTGTCGTGCTGCTTTGCTTTACAAATAAAATTTCCAAGCTTATTCGCGGGGAAGGATTTATCTGAGTGGAGGAGTAATAGAAATGCGTAAGAAGAATCAAATAAAATATAAAAGCACCACGGAAGATAAAGTGATCGGAACGATTACGTACATAGTATATTCCATATTTGCTTTTGTCTGTGCGTATCCGTTTTATTACATATTTATCAATACAATCAGTGCCAATAATCTAAGCGAAAGAGGTAAGGTTTTATTTTGGCCCAAGGAAATTCATTTTAACAACTACCAGCAGGTAATGCAGATACCGGATTTGTTTTCAGCTTTAAAAATATCTTTGGCCAGAACCATTATCGGGACCTTGATAACCGTTATAATAGCCGCATTTCTCGGATATATGTTTACCAGGGAAACGTTATGGAAAAGAAAGTTCTGGTACCGGTTTGTTGCGGCAACAATGTATTTTAATGCGGGAATTATTCCATGGTTTATTACCATGAGAAATTTACATTTGACAAATAACTTTTGGGCATACATTTTTCCGGTAGCGGTTTCGCCCTTTTACATTATTCTCTGTAAGACATTTGTGGAATCTATTCCCAAGGAACTGCAGGATGCCGCCGAGATTGACGGAGCCGGTACACTGATGATATTTTTTAAGATTATTGTGCCGGTAATTAAGCCTATATTGGCTACAGTGGCGATTTTTGCGGCGGTTGCCCAGTGGAACTCTTTTCAGGATACGCTGCTTTTAGTAACAGACAGTAAACTGTATACCCTTCAGTTTATCCTGTATCAGTATATCAATCAGGCCAGTTCTCTGAAGGCATTGGTAAATAACAGTACTTCCGCCGCCAATATGGCAGCCAGTCTCGCCCATGCGCAAACGGCAACGTCAATTCGGATGACGGTCACAATCGTGGTAGTAACACCGATTGTTTTGGTTTATCCGTTCTTTCAGAGGTATTTTACCAAAGGAATTATGATTGGAGCGGTGAAAGGATAATAAGCGGTAAAGGCACCGGTTATTATAGATGGAATTGACATGAATAAGAAGGAGGGTTTAAAATGAAAGTGAAAAAGTTAGCATCGTTGCTGCTCGCTACTGCGTTGATGATCACATCCATTACCGGATGCGGTGGTCAGGCGCAGGGCGAACAAGCAGCACAAGAGACACAGAGCAGTAGTAAAACCAGTGATACCAAGGAGGCAGCGGAAACAGAGGCCGCCGGTGATACTTTGACCATTGAGATTTATGATGTGGCAGCAAACTACCAGGGAATGCAAAGCGGGTGGTTTCAGAAAGTGGTAAAGGACCGCTTTAATATGGAGCTGAATATTATTGCTCCGCAGGTGGCAGGAAATGCGATTTATCAAACCAGAGCCAGCACCGGAAATCTGGGCGATATATTGCTGCTTGAGGGAACTGATTTTGCGGATTGTGTAAAGGCAGGATTAGTAAAGGACATCAGTAAGGAAATTACTGATTGCTCCAATTTAATGGAATATAAGAAACAGATTGATGTATTTAACAATGGACTGCCGGATAACGAAGCCGGGGTTACTTACGGTATTCCGGCCCAAATGACCAATACTTCGCCGACATCCTATTCCCAGGATGTTATTTACTCCAGCCCGCTTCTGCGCTGGGATCTTTACTCAAAGCTGGGCTGCCCTGATATTTCGGATTTAGATGGGCTTTTGGATGTTCTGGGAGATATAATGAAAGAAAATCCGGTTAATGCAGACGGCGATCCGGCCTATCCGTTTTCTCTTTGGAAAGATTGGGATGGCGGCGACGGCATGCTGGGTATTGCCAATGTTGTTCAGCTGACCACATGGTATGGTGAAAAGATAAAAGGCTCGGTTATCTTAAAACCGGATGGTACCTTTACCCCCATCACCGATAAATCGGCTTCTTATTATAAGATGTTAAAGTTCTTAAATAATGCATATGCAAGAGGATTGGTTGATCCCGACTCCGGCACACAAGACTGGAATGCAGCCTGTGCCAAGATGTCCGCAGGTCAGGTATACCTTATGTGGTATAGCTGGCAGGTAGGTTTCTGGAACACGCAGGAGAGATTAACTGACGGAACTGCATTTATATTTATTCCGGTCAAAGATCAGGTTTATTATGCCGAATCCGATACTTACTATGGCAGCGGCCGGGTATTTGCGGTTGGTTCTCAGGTTGAGGGCGAGAAGTATGATCGGATTATGGAGTTCTTAGATTGGTATGCAAGTCCCGAGAGCCTTCTTATCCAGCATGATGGTATTGAAGGATTCAACTATACGGTAGGCGATGATGGAAGGCTGACACGGATAAATGACAACGCATTGATGGATAATCTGCCGGTACCTGAAGAATTCGGCGGCGGCGGCTATCAGGATGGAAACAATGCAATTAACCAGTGGATCGTGGATTCACACAGCACAAACCCCAACAACGGAGAACAATACGCTTTTGAATATTGGAGTACCTATAAAGAAGCAACAATGACTCAGATGAAAGAGGAATGGAGTGCAAAATTCGGGGCACCGGAACCGGTAGATTATATGAAGAAAAACAATGTCCTGCTGGTAAGCCCTAATGTCAGTGTGACACTGCCCAGTGACAGTTCGGATATCTCTGTTATCCGTAATCAGTGTAATGATACCCTGTGTGACTACTCCTGGAGAATGATTTTTGCAGGCAGTGATAAAGAATTTGAAGCAATGTGGGATGAAATGTCGACCCAAATGGATGGCTTCGGTTTACAGGATTTAGTTGCTTTTGATAAAGAAAAACATCAGATTGAATTAGATGCCAAAAATGCTGTAAAGTAGTTAAATTGTAAGCATGTGGAACTGCCCGGAAAATGCTTAATTTTCCGGGCAGATTTTGGTAAAAAGAAAGGATTTATTATGACAAGCAAAGCATTTAATCCCTATTTGCCGTCATGGGAATATATTCCTGACGGGGAACCTTACGTATTCGGTGACAGAGTGTATATTTACGGTTCGCATGATTTTTTCAACGGACATGTATTTTGTCTGGGCGATTATGTGTGCTGGTCGGCTCCGGTTGATGATCCGGGTGATTGGCGCTATGAGGGAGTCATATACCTGAAGACAGAAGATCCCCTGAACCGAGAGGGAAAAATGTGTTTATACGCACCGGATGTAACAGTAGGCGCAGATGGCAGGTATTATCTGTACTATGTGCTGGATCATGTATCGGTGGTTTCGGTGGCGGTTTGTGATACCCCGGCCGGACGATATCAATTTTACGGTTATGTTCACTATGCTGACGGAATCAGATTGGGCGAAAAAGGCGGAGATGAGCCGCAGTTTGACCCAGGGGTACTGACCGAAGGAGAAGTGACTTATCTGTATACGGGATTTTGCGGACCCGGAGATAAATCCAGGACAGGTGCCATGGTTACGGTACTTGAAAAGGATATGCTGACCATTAAGGAGGCACCGGTTTTGGTGGTACCGGGGTCAGAGTATAGTGGGGGAACCGATTTTGAAGGGTATGCGTTTTTTGAAGCACCATCCATCAGAAAGAGAGGGGACATCTATTATTTTATATATTCCTCTCAGGCAATGCATGAACTATGTTATGCTACAAGCGATAATCCGGTCAGTGGGTTCCGCTATGGGGGCGTGATAGTCAGCAACTGTGACTTGCATATTGACAGCTACAAACCTTCACAGATGCCCATGGCATATGGTGCCAATAATCATGGGAGTATTGTGGAGATTAAGGATAAATGGTATATCTTTTACCATCGGCATACCAACGGTACCTGGTACAGCAGACAGGGCTGTGCGGAGGAGATTCACTTTTTAACCGATGGCAGTATTCCCCAGGTGGAAATCACTTCCTGCGGGTTAAACAGCGGACCGCTGCCGGGAGTGGGAGAATATCCGGGATACCTGGCCTGCAACTTATTTACGGAGGAATCGGCGGTTTGTGTGGGGGGAGATAAGTATCCGAAAATTACCCAGGCGGGCAGTGATGATGATCGCAGCCAGGGTTATATAACCAATATCAAAGACTCTGCCACAGCCGGGTTTAAGTATTTTGACTGTAAAGGAGTTAAAAGAATCGGAATAGCAGTCAGAGGGTATGCGGATGGTGTTTTTGAAGTCAGAAATAAATGGGATGGGGAGATACTTGCAGAAATAAAGGTGGAGTTTTCCAATATATGGGAAAACTATACCGCGGATATCAGCCTTGCTGATGGGATACATGCAATTTATTTTACATTCAGAGGAAATGGAACTGCTGAGTTCCGGTCATTTGCTTTTACTATTTAGTGCTTAGAGGGAGTAATCAGATGCTTAGAATGGTTGAAACGGAAAACGGATTGGTGCAGGGCCTGCCGGCGGCTGACCCGCGAATCACATCATTTAAGGGAATTCCTTTTGCGGCACCCCCAGTGGGAAAGAATCGGTGGCGGGCACCGCAGCCGTGCAAAAATTGGGACGGGGTCCTGCAAGCTGTCAGATATGCGCCCATATCGGTACAGGACACCCCCGCAATCGGTGATGATATTTATTGTCGGGAGTGGAATGTTGATTCGGAAATCTCCATGGATGAAGACTGTCTTTACTTGAATGTTTGGACCGGGGCTAAAAAGACTGATGAAAAATTACCCGTTTTGGTCTGGTTTTTTGGAGGAGGATTTCAATGGGGCTACACCGCTGAGATGGAATTTGATGGTGAGCGGATTGCCAGGCGCAAGGTGGTGGTGGTGACGGTAAACTACCGCCTGAATGTTTTTGGTTTTTTAGCCCATCCGGAGTTGACTGGTTCTCAGCCGGAGGCACCGGCAAATTTTGGTCATTTGGATCAGCAGGCGGGTTTAAAATGGGTTGTTCGCAATATTGCAGCATTTGGCGGTGATCCGGAAAACATTACCATTGCCGGGCAGTCCGCCGGAGGCATGAGCGTTGCGGCACAAATGACCTGCCCGGATAATTTCGGTTTATTTCAAAAGGCAGTGGTGATGAGCGGACTGATCCGAAGTCCATATCAGGACGATGAGTTTATGATACCGAAAGATTTAAAAACAGCGGAAAAAAACGGTGCGGACTTTATTCGCTTTTTGGGAGCATCCAATATGGAAGAAGCCAGAGGACTGGATGCTTTTTACATTAGAGACAGGTATGCCGAGTATGTGAAAGATCATCCCCGGATGGCCCTTATAATAGACGGAAAATTTTGTCCGGGTGATCCCATCAGTTTGTTTAGAGAAGGAAAACATGCCCCGGTACAGGTGATGGCCGGAAATACCGGTGATGAATTCCCCAATTTTATTGTTGCGGGAACCGAAGAGGAATATCGCCGGGAAGCGGAACGGTTAATGGGAGAAAAAGCAGAAGAATTCCTGGCATATGAGGAAGCATGGCATAAGGACGGAGAAGGAAATTATGCGTCTGTAAACGGAATTGAATGTACGGTCAAGGCTTTGTTTGAACAAAACCTCGAGAATGGGTTTGCGGAGGATTGTTTTTACTATCGATTTGATGCGGATATTCCGGGATGGGATGATCCGGGCACTTTTCACTCTGTAGACTTATGGTTTTTCTTTGAAACACTGGCGAAATGCTGGCGGCCGTTTGTCGGGCGTCACTATGATCTGGCAAGGCAAATGTGTAATTACCTGTGTAACTTTATCAAGAGCGGAAATCCTAACGGATACGATGCAGATGGATCGACATTACCGGTGTGGAAGCCTTATTGTCAGGAGGAACCATGGGAAATGATTTTTGAGAGTCAGGGAGTAAAACCTGCAAAGGGAGCGAAGGAAGGGTTCATCAGATTCCTTATTGACTATCTTAAATTCAAGGACATATAATGACTAATATGGTAATACATAAGAAAACAAGGGGTTAAAGTTATGGTGACAGTTAAGAAGATAGCGCAAGTTTGTAATGTTTCACCCAGCACGGTTTCCAATATACTTAATGGCAAATCAAATGTAGGGGAAGAAACGAGACAAAGGGTATTGGATTTTGTCAAGGAATCCGGGTATCAGCCTAATTACTTTGCTCAGAGTATGCGTAAACAGAATAAGCGGATAATCAGTATCATAACAGAAGACTTGAATGAGTTCAGTACCAGTCCGATTGTTGAAGAAATCATGGCATATTGTGATGACAATGATTACCGGACGATTTTGATGAATATGCGGTTATACGATAAATGGCAGGATACCTGGTACAATGATTGTGAAAAGTTAAACTCGGTATTGAAACCGATTATGCAGGAGGCTCTATCGATCAGGGTGGACGGTGTTATTTATGTGGCAGGCCATTGCCGTGTAATCGATTGCTTTCCGGCGGACTTTTCGATTCCCACGGTAATAGCATACGGAATTTCAAAGGACCGGAAATATCCATCGGTTATTATTGATGATGAAACCGGTGGGTATGATATGACGAAATACTTGATTTCCAGAGGACATAGAAAAATCGGAGTCATTGCCGGTGTGGCAGATAACCATCATACAAAGTGCCGTCTGTTAGGCTATCAGAAGGCCATGTTCGAGGCGGGGATTCCCTATAATCCGGCGTGGGTATGCTATGGCGACTGGCAGAGAAATTCAGGCTACCTTGCTGCCGGGACGCTGTTGAAGGAGGATATTACAGCGGTATTTTGCATGAGTGATGCTATGGCGGGAGGCGTCTATGACTATGCCTATGAACAGAAAATAGAAATAGGCAAGGACTTATCGGTGGTTGGGTATGACAACCGGATTTTTGCAAATTATCTTAATCCGAGATTGACAACCAACGAGATCCAGTTACGGGGAATCGGAAAAGTGGCAGCAGAAATTATGCTGAAAGGTTTGGAATCCGAAACAGTGGAAGAGAACGGGAACGATGTTATAAAGGTGCCGTGTAAAGTGATGGAACGGCTTTCGGTGAATACGATAGACAGGAAAGGTGTTATGAAAAATGAGCAAAATTAATATAGCAACAAAGCGGAAAAGATTTAAAACCGCAGAAAATCTATACGGTATTTTTCTTGAAGATATCAACCGGGCAATAGATGGAGGACTCTATCCGGAATTGATCAGAAACAGAAGCTTTGAGGATTCTATTCCTCCGAAAGGAACAGTTGCCGATGATGATGGCTATTCCTTTACCAGTAATTCCGGATGGAAGGATGAATTTAATCATGGGGAAGGACTTTCCAGATGGATAAGGGAAAATAATACCCCCTATACTCCCATACCGGCCTGGTATACACAAAATGCCGCTATGACACTAAATATGGAAGATACTTTAAACGCCGGCAGGGAAGCGGCTTTGGATATCCGCTTTGGACAGGGTGGATACATTTTTAATACGGGTTTCTGCGGGATACCGCAAAAAAAAGGATGTGGCTATCAGTTTTATATGTTTGCCAAGTCTGATAAACCGGTTAGGTTGTCATTAGCAATCAAAAGTGCTGATAAGGAAACGGAAGAAAACAGGCAGCATATTGGGGAAATAACGGTTCAGGGTGATTATCAGAAATACTGTGTTGACTTTACTGCAGCCCAGACTGTGTCAGATGGTATATTGGAAATACATTCTGATGAGGGGGCAGAGGTAACGATCGGTTTTATTTCACTAATGCCGGAAAAAACTTTTAAGGGGCATGGTTTTAGACAAGATATAGCTGAAAAATTGGAAGCACTTAAGCCAAAGTTCTTCCGTTTTCCGGGAGGATGCATTGTAGAGGGATTTACCCTATCCACGGCAATGAGATTTAAAAACACGGTAGGGGCAGTATGGGAGCGCCCCAGCCATCAGTTAATGTGGCATTACCGCAGTTATAACGGCATCGGATTTCATGAATATCTGCAATTTTGTGAAGATCTGGATATGGAGCCCTTATATGTATTTAACTGCGGAATGACTTGTCAGGGCAGGAAAGAAGTGCTGATGGAAGGTGAAGAACTTACCGGGATGCTTCAGGATACGATGGATGCATTGGAATATGCCATGGGATCAGCGGACACAAAATGGGGAAGTCTTCGAGCAAAAATGGGACATCCGGAACCATTTAAGTTAAATTATGTTGAGATAGGCAACGAAAATTGGGGTGAGGCATATGAAGAACGCTATTTAAAATGCTATGAAATGATTAAGGCAAGCTATCCTCATATTAAGTGTATCGCCAATTCTCATTTGGAAGAGAAGGGTCTTCCGGCTGATATAGTGGATGAACATTACTACGATACTGCCGAGTATTTTGCTGAGCATACCCATATGTTTGATGATTACAACAGACAGGGACCGGAGATATTTTTGGGTGAAGTATCGGTGGTCAGAGGCTATGTAGGGGAATTATATGGAGCTTTGGGCGAGGCAGCATATTTTACCGGAGTAGAAAAAAATCAGGATATTGTCACCTTAGTATCTTACGCTCCGCTTTTGGAAAATGTAAATTATAATGCATGGTTTCCCAATTTGATTCGGTTTAATAATGAAGAAAGTTATGCAATTCCCAGTTACTATGTATGGAAAATGTTTGGAAATAACCGGGGAAATCATGTGGTTGAATTTTCGGAGCAGACGAGCCGGATCTACCGGCCGATGAAAGGGATGGCAGCTTTGTTTGGGAAATCGGGGCTGCAATTTAAAAATGCTTTCTGGAATAATGAAAAGGTATCTGTGAGCCGCTGTTTATCGGGAGAAGTGCATATCTTTGGCCAGGGGGAAGAAAAGGAAGGAACATTTGAGGTTGAGGTAAAACCGGCAGAGGATTCCTTTGAAATGGGGATTTTTGCATCACCTATCCCCAAGGCGGTATACATCAGTGACGAGACTAATCCGCCGGAAGAATGGAATGCAGAGAATATCAAGCCGCTTTTGTGGAAGATAAAGAATGGTGTAAGTACTCTGGAAGATCAGGTGTATCCGGGGCCTGCTATCCTGGCAAGCGCAGAGAATGTTGTTTTTTCAGACAATGAATTTCAGAAGGTTGGTTATTGCTATGAGAACAACAAACTGAAGCTGTATTTGAACGGAGAGATCCTTCATGATGTGGAACTGCCGTCTTTCCCGCTGCTCAGCACTGTTGTCACGGATACAGATGCGGAAGTTATTGTTAAAATGGTCAATATGAGTGATCAGGAGGAAGCGGTGGAGCTTACTTTGGATTGCATGGTAGGGGATGAGTACCGCGCGCTTGTTATGACGGGAGAGAAAACCCAGGGGAACAGCTTTGAAGGTCCTCAAAATATATGTGACAAAGAGTATATCAAAACGGGGGCGGATCAGAATTTTATATATACGGCACCGGCCTATTCGGCTAATGTATTGATTTTAGATAAAATTTTTAAAAAGTGAGTAGTCTGGATAAAAGGGTTGACATTATCAGGGAAAAGGATAATAATATAAAACAACTTACAGGATGTCTGTGACGTATGATTAGGAGTAGGATAGATGGCTGGTAAATTAGTAAAAACCGTAAACAATATGCCTTCTATTAGCTGGGATGATATTTTTGCCCCCGGCTTTATTGACGTAGAACTAATGATACCCATATCGCATACAGACACCTATCCCCGAAGCAAAGGGGAATAAATAATATAAATTATTTTTTTATATTTGATGGTAACCGGTGTCTAGATGCATACAGACACCGGTTTTTTGCAGTTGAGAAGGAGGAGAAAAAGTGGAAACAAATTATCTGCAGCAGTATTACAATCAATACGAAGAAGAAGGCAGGCTGCTTTACCGCCATGGACAGGTTGAGTATATTACTACTATGAAATATATTCATGATTTGGTGGGAGATGCTGACAAGGAACGATACCGGATTTTGGAAGTGGGAGCCGGAACGGGAAGATATTCGGTAGCTTTGTCCCATGAGGGATATCAGGTAGATGCGGTGGAATTGATTGAGCATAATCTGGTTATTTTAAGGTCCAAGATACTGGAAACGGACAGGATTGAAACCAGACAGGGCAATGCATTGGATTTATCGTATTATGCGGATGAAACATTTGATATGACACTGGTATTAGGACCGATGTATCATCTTATTGAGGAAAGGGATAAAAAGCAGGCTCTGTGGGAAGCAGTGCGAGTGACCAAAAAGGGTGGATATATTCTGACAGCATACTGTATGAATGAAGCGTCTATGATTCAATATTGCTTTGCACAAAATAATATTATGGAGTATATGGCTAAAAACAAAATATCCCAAGATTTTCACTGTATATCGGAACCACGGGATTTGTTTTCAATGGTCAGAACGGAAGAAATAAGGAAACTGACCGAAGACCTGGGCACAGAACGGATATGCCTGGTTGCGGCAGACGGAGCAACTCAGTATATGAGAGCGGTAATCGATGGGATGAGTGATGAAGTATTTCATGTCTGGATGCAGTATCATTTGTCCATTTGTGAAAGAGCGGATTTGATTGGGGCAACTAATCACAGTTTAGATATTTTGCGAAAGGAGTAGCTTATGAAAACACCGATATTAGTAACAGAAAGACTTATTTTGAGACCTTTGAATGTGGCCGATACGGAAGAAATTTACCGCAATTGGAGCCATGATCCGGAAGTGGCCCGCTTTATGTCATGGTCAGTTCATGAAAACATTGAGGTTACACGGGAATGGCTGCGAGAAACAGAGGAACATCTGGAGTTGGATTCTGCTTACGATTGGGGATTTGAAAGACAGTCGGACCATATGCTGATCGGCAGCGGCGGGATATACTATAGAGAAGATCGAGAGATGTTCGTGGTAGGATATAATACTATGAAATCCTGTTGGAATCAGGGCTACACCACGGAAGCGGTGAAAAGGATTCTAAAGTTTGCAGTGGAGGAACTGCATCAGGAGCGATTATTTTCTTATCATGCAAAGGAAAACCCCAATTCGGGCAGAGTTATGGAAAAAGCCGGATTTTATTATGCTAAGGATTCAGGTTATGACAGCATGGATGGGAAAACTCATTTTGAAGCAAAGGAATATTTATTTGAAGGGAAGAAGGATAATGGAAACAAAACGATATGAATATGGTGAGAATATAGTAGATACGGGACTTCTTAAGGCAGACGAGTTGACTTTCAGTGTTCTGGAGAACATAGTTAATCAAAAAAGCAGATTGGTGATAACCGACCACGAAAGATTCCTGATTTGTCATTCTTGTGCACCTTATCCGGTATGGATATGGGTGCCGGATGACGTGTCGGAGGAAGAGCTGGAACATACCTGGAAAATAGTAAAACAGGAATTTTCGTTTGATGAAGGATATGGATTCAATACGAAATATAAAGCCGCTGAATATTACATCAAGCATGGAAAGGAAGAAGGTTTTAAAATTGATATTACAATGAATATGAGTGTATATGACTGCCGGGACACGATAAGGCCTGCAAAGGAACCGGACGGGGAGATGACTCTTCCGGTGAAAGCGGATTTGCCGGATATGGCAGATTTTATCTGGGAGTTTAAGCAGGAAATCGGAATCGATAAGGAGGAAAAAGAGGAGTGCCGCAGCCATGCGGAAGTGCTGCTGGAAGGCGGTGATTTCTATCTTTGGAAAAACAGCCAGGGAAAGAACGTGGCAATGTGCTCTTTTAATGCAGACGATAAAATGGCCCGGTTAGGGTTGGTGTACACTAAGCCAAGTGAGCGTCGGAAAGGGTATGGTGAAAATCTGGTTTATCTGGTAACGAATATTATCAAGGAAAGAGGATTATTGCCGGTGCTTTATGCAGATACGGATTATAATGCTTCCAATGGCTGCTATCTTAAGTTAGGATATGTATTAAGGGGTAGAGTGTGTTCGTTTGGTAAAGTTTAAAAGGAGAAAAATTATGGTAACGATTGATTTGAGTGGAAAGACAGCAATAGTGACAGGTGCTTCAGGACAACTGGGAAGGGTAATTTGCAGAACCCTTGCTTCAGGTGGAGCGGATATAGCGGTGCATTATTTAAAGAATGCAGACATGGCTAACAGTCTGGTGGATGAAATCAAAGCCATGGGGAGGCGGGCTGTTGCAGTTGCGGCGGATATTACCCAGCAGGAAAGTGTCAACCGGATGCGGGATAAGGTTAAAGATGCATTGGGCGTACCGGAAATCGTGGTGAATAATGCGGTAATACAATACGCCTGGACATCAATTCTGGAACAGGAGCTGGAGGACTTTCAAGGTCAGTATGATGCCTGTGTAAAACAAAACGTTCTGATGGCCAAGGCTTTTTTACCAGATATGCAGGAAAAAGAACGGGGGCGCTTTATCGGCATTAATACCGAGTGCTCCGCTTTATGTAATGCCAACTCCGGGGCCTATGCATCGGCTAAACGGGGAATGGATGGGTTATACCGGGTGCTGGCGAAGGAGGTGGGACCTGCCGGAATTACTGTTAATCAGGTGGCTCCCGGTTGGACGATCAGTGATAATGACAGAAAGAACCATACCGAAGAAGCACCGGAATATACTGCCGGTGTTCCCCTCCGGAGAAGGGGAACGGATCAGGAAATCGCAAATACGGTGCTGTTTTTGGCTTCGGACCTTTCGTCCTTTATTACCGGAGTTTGTATTCCGGTGAGCGGGGGAGCGGTAATGGTGTAATTAAAGAAACCGGCGGATATCCAGAGCAAGTTTTTCTTCAATGTTAATCAGCCGTTTGGTAATGTCTTTTGATTCTTCGTCGGCAGCTTTGTATTGATTTAGATATTCGCTAAGTGACTTTACACCCATATTGCACCCGTCTGTTATCAAATCTGCGATTGTGTGATCTGATTCATTCAGGGTCAGCTTCATATTTGTTTTTATCCAGGACATTCCTTTTGCCATGGGATTAGGATCTTTGCCTTCATCGTGAAATTCATGCAGTAAAGCCTGTATTTTTTCTTCTAATTTTTCATGTTCTTTTTTACAATTATTTAAGCTTTGTTTGAAATCTTCGTCAGAGACATATTTTAAAACATCGTCAATTGATGTGACACCCATTTTTATCCCTGCATCACATTCTCTCAATAGTTTTATAGTATCCGGTTCTATCATATTTTTGCAGCTCCTTATTTTATTTGATAAGGTAAGTATGTCTGATTTTCACACGAATATACTTGAAAGGAAAGCATATTCTTTCATATCCAATCATACAATGTAAAAAATGTATGATGAGGGACTTTTTTGAAGGATTATATTGAAGAGCGAGCAATGAATATCGCTAATTATATTATTGACAATAACGCGACTGTACGGCAGACGGCAAAGCAGTTTGGGATATCAAAATCAACCGTACATAAAGATGTAACGAATACGAATGGTTTTAAGACACAGGAAAAGGCACTATTTATATGGTTGATAGAGTAAGAGAAAGGCAAGGCATCTATATAGGGACCTTGCCTTTTTGAAGTTTTTATTGATAAGGAGAAAAAGTATGTTTTTGTTGCTGCACATAAAGAGTTAAATTGCGCCGGGCATATTTCAAATAAATTTGAAATGTAATATTTCTAGTATTAAGAAAAAATAAATAAGATTGGCAAGGCTTAACCTATAAGGTAAACAATCATGGTATAAGTTATAGTCTATTTGGAATCAAAAGCTAATGTAAAAACTTGATAGTTTTAGATGAGGCGATGCAAAAAATAGACTTTAAAGACAGAACTGATTGACATCAGTGAAAATAAAAAAATAAAGACTGAAGTTAGTGTAAAAACCATTTTTTTGTCAAAAAAAACCAATAATGTTATTGAAATTCTAGAAAAATATGATAATATATAATTAATTGGGGAATTATACAAAGGAATGTAGATGGAATTAACTCCATGTGAAAATTTGTATGATTTTCATGTGGAGTTTTATTATTCAAAATTTTAACAATAGGAATTACTTTCTATATTAGTATGTAAAGTCATTATTGCTATTTTTGATGTGGTATGAGTTTAAAGTAAAACAAATAAAGGTAAAGATAAAAAGAAATATATAGGAGGTAGATTCTTTGTGGAAGTTAAATTTAGTATTGATGATAATAAAGTTAAATGTTTTACAGACGGTGCAAAAGACGAACTAAAGATGAATGTAGAAAACTATACACTTGTAATCATAGGCGAAGCGGAAAGAGTAGAAGCGTATAGTAATGCAGATGCGCAGTCCGTTATAACGCCCAGTCATGTTAAACAAGCCGTTATGAAATCTAAAACTAACCCATCACGAAAACATGGTGCGTGGTATATAATATGTCAAATAATTACTTGGATAACCGCATTGGTGGCAGGAGGGTTGTTTGATACTGAGACATTTAAAACAGATACAAATCAAATGTTACTCTGTATTGCGCTGTCGGTAGTCTCGACGGGCTGTTTTATAGCAACTTTATTTGCAGATAATTATGAGAGGTAAATATAATGAAATATAAAATAGAAAACTCTAAAATTGAAAAAGTGATTTATGAATTGGGTGAAGAATATAAAGATATGTTGATTGAGAAAATATTATTTGAAAGCAAGGAATATGATATTAGTCAGGTTAATTTACCAGAACTATTGAGGTATGATTTATTATCCAAGGAAAAATTATCAACTGATAAGAGGAAGGAAAGGCGAGACAAGATTTCTGCATTTACGAGTATTTTCAGCGTGTTTTGCATAATACTTGGAATGTTTTTTTTGATTTATCGAGAAGTTATTAGAACTCCTTACTTTGATATAGAATCTCAGCTAGCTCTTGCGTATATTTTCCTTGGTTTTATAGGATTTACTTTGCCAGTATTTATGAAAATTTTACCTATTAGAACATACAAAAAAAGTGATATCTCAAAATACTTTAGTTATGAAATTGTTAATCAATGGAAGATAATTGAAGCAAGGCTAATACAATTAACACCACCAGATATAGATTCCTCTTTAGAGGGGATGATAAAACATTTATCTGAGATAAAGCTTCTCAATGAAAGTGATGTAATAACCATAAAGAAGTTATTGAATTATAGAAATCAGGTGGTTCATTCGAGTATAAGAACAAAGGAATATACGGAGGAAGAGGTAAAGAATCTTTTGCGTGATAGTTCTAAAATAGCCCAAAAACTTCAAAAGTTTAATGAACTATAAAAACTTATAGGGATATAGTATGAAGGAATTTTATAACGAAAGGCAAAGTAAAATAATAAATTTATAGTGAAAAAGGTTCATATGGGGTGAATACTGGGAAGTTAAGAATATAGTAATGACAAATCTCAAAATTAAAAAGGAGGAATACGAGCATGGGAGAATTCAATCCAAACTCACTAACAAAGGAACAGCTTGACAGGGCAGTTAGGGAGGGTAGACTTTCTGACTATTATTTGGATAACAATACTTTAGTAAAAGAAATTGAAATGCAAAATGGTGGATACATTCTAAAGTTGGTTGAGAAAGTACCTGGTAGCTCAAAGGACCATATCCAAATGGATTTTATCTATGATTCTAATGGTAGACTTGTTGATAAAAGGTTACACAAGTTTTGATTTTATTACAGCATTCAATTTTTATTTTTGAAGAATATTAGCTGTAAGAATGCAATAAACAATATTTTTTCAAAAAAATTATCCTTAGCTTCCCGTTTTCTATATGATATAAGTTATAGTTATATAAAAGTTTCCTTGTATGAACAGCTACTGCATTAGGCAAGTTATTACACTAAATGAATGGATTTAGTTTTTATGAGTATATATCATAAGTTCTCGGAATTAGAATAATCTAATTCCAACGCAGATTGAAAACTAAATATTGGTAGTTTTGGAGAAAAGAAGAAAATTTTTGGTACGAGAAATAGACATAGTGGAAGCTATGCTTTAAAATAGGTATTGCTAAAC
>JAVBSL010000010.1:0-261264 GCA_031556725.1 Lachnospiraceae bacterium
CGAATATGTGTTGGAGCACGTATTCATCAAAGGGAGTGCCTTTCTTATGTCCTTCCATAGAGTATCATGGACATTATATACGGCAACTACCGGACAGGCAAGTACGGTAGCTTTTGGTTAAAGGAATTAAGCATTAACATGATGAGATAAGAGTTGGCTACCATGACCTTGCAACCCTTGCAGTATTTTATGAGGTTTCTACAGATTATTTGTTTGGTTTGACTAATAATAAGCAGTTTAGAAATGTTGAAATTGATGCATTATCGCTCCCAGACAGTGCTATAGAGGTTTTGAAGAGCAAAAAGTTGAATAACCTTTTGATTGGGGAATTGCTGTCCCATGAGGATTTCCAGCAGTTGCTTATAGCGATAGAAGTCTATGTTGACCGAAAGGTTCTTCCGCAAATGACAGCTATGAACACAATGTTAAAATTTGCTGAAAATGCAATCAAAACGAACTATGCTGTTGCTGATAATGACGAGATTATAGCATTTTTGCAAGAGGCGATCGTTGAAGAAGATGAGTATTTGCTGTATCGGATTGCTAACCGTTTTACATCTGTATTGCAGGATATTTTTGAAGCACACAAAAAAGATGCCAAAGCTGATGAGCAGCTAGACATCGTTAAAGATATAAAGGAACAATATGATTTGTATAAGTCTGAAAAGGATGATTTAGCCACTGGGCGAAGCCATATGGCGTTTTGGGCAAAGCAGCTTGGACTTGATACTAAAAAGCTTACAGATGAGGAAATTTTGGTTTTGGGTAAGGCTCTTGGTAAGTCGTCAAAGATGAAAAGGGTTAAGAATAGGAAGATGTAAAATATGGGTTTTGACTCAAATTTTTACACACAAAACATTTGTCCTGAAAAACGCTGTACGCATTGATTTTTCAATTGTTTTTCAAATTGTCGTGACAGTGTCACGACAATTCAATTTATACATTCTCATCATTTTGGCTCTATCAATCACTAATTATCCGTCCACATCTCACACTGCCCGATAATAGTAGCAATAGCATCTTCTACACCTTCTGGTGGATATTTATACTTTTTCAACAACTTCTTGACCATACGGCGCATGCCAGCACGGGCAGATTCTTTCTTTTGCCAGTCGATGGTTCTATTTTTGCGGAGCATTTCGGCAAGTTCTCGAGTCAGTGCTACAAGATCATCATTCTGATAAACATCTTTCACTGCCTCAGGACGGGTTAGTGCATCGTAGAAAGCCAATTCCTTGTCTGAAAGACCCATAGCATCGCCCTCAGCTTTGGCAGAGGCCATATCCTTTGCCATCTTCATCAGTTCGGCGATAACTTCTTCATTAGAAAGCATGCCATTGAGATATGCTTTCATCGCACGTGAGAGCATATCTGAGAATTTTTCACTCTTGACAAGGTTTGTTCGACGATAAAGGGACACTTGCTCGGCGAGTAGTTTTTTGAGAATTTCAACGGCAAGATTACGTTCTTTCATCTTAGAAATCTCATCAAGAAACTTCGGGTCAAATAACGAGAAGCCTGTGTCCACATCGGAGAATAGATTTATGACCCCTTCGCTATGAATGCTCGCCTTCAAAAGCTCATTGATATGGGCATTGATTTCTTTTAGAGAAAGCTGTTTGCCAGTTCCAGTAATACGAGTAAGCAGCGTCCGTACAGCCTCAAAATATGCGGCCTCAAACCTTTGGTCAGCATTTAACAAAGAGCGGCAAA
Organism: Lachnospiraceae bacterium; assembly: GCA_031556725.1. GTDB lineage: Bacteria > Bacillota > Clostridia > Lachnospirales > Lachnospiraceae > UBA935. The sequence continues at coordinate 1,714 of JAVBSL010000010.1, forward strand.
GAGACAATGCCTGACGGAGTAGCATGGCTTCTTTAATGAAGGCTTCCCGTTGCGATTCTTTATCTACGCCTGACAAAAAGTTCACACCTCCTGAAATGGTCTTTGCACGAACAAGGTCACTATCGGTTGTCATAAAGGCTGAATAATTGAAGTCATAGACCAAACTGCGACAGACTTCCAATTTCTCGACGAATTTCGGCAAAGCGGTTTTGGCAATATCAGTATCACCATAGTTGTTTTTGTCTCGGCCTGTATAGTCGTTCATAGCTTGCTTTAACGCTGGAGCAATTCCAACATAATCTACCACTAAGCCACCTTCTTTATCTTTATAAACACGATTGACACGAGCAATTGCCTGCATAAGATTGTGTCCTGCCATTGGCTTGTAGACATACATCGTCGCAAGTGACGGCACATCAAAACCTGTCAGCCACATATCCACAACGATGGCAATTTTGAGGGAGTCGTCATTATCTTTGAAACGCTTCGCCATTTCGTCACGGTGTCGCTTATTCCCGATGATTCCACGCCAGTCTTCAGGGTCTTTGTTGCTCTCGGTCATCACAACCCCTGTCTTTTCTGCCCATTCAGGGCGCATTTCAATTAGTTTTCGATAAATGCCCATTGCGATGGCTCGAGAGTAGGCGACTATCATTGCCTTGCCTGTGAGCTCGTACTGGCGGTTTTCCTCATAGTGTTTGATAATATCCTCGCACAAAGCAGTAATTGTCTGTTCGGCACCGAGTATGGACTCCATTTTTCCGAGTTCTTTCTTACTTTTTTCTATTGCGTATTCGTCTGCATTCTGCGCCATAATGTCATATTCTGCATCAATGAGTCGCAGTACATCTTCATCCAATTTCAAATGAATAACACGGCTCTCATAATAAACAGGACGTGTTGCACCGTCCTCTACAGCTTGGGTCATATCATAGATGTCAATGTAATTACCGAACACCTCAATGGTGGAGCGGTCTTTAGCGGAAATAGGCGTTCCTGTAAATCCTATGTAAGTTGCATTTGGTAGACTGTCGCGAATAATTCGAGCTGTTCCTAGAATCACGCGACCTGTTTTTGCGTCTACTTTTTCTTCTAAGCCGTACTGTCCTCGATGGGCTTCGTCTGCCATGACGATTATGTTTCGACGGTCAGAGAGGGCATCAGAAGATTCCTCAAATTTTTGCATTGTGGTGAAGATGATTCCATTAGCTTGCCGTCCTGCAAGCAGCTCTTTAAGATGAATACGGCTCTCTGCCTGCTGCGGGGCCTGGCGCAGAAAAGAAGAACACTTGGCAAACTGCCCAAAGAGCTGGTCATCAAGGTCGTTGCGATCTGTGAGTACAACAATTGTTGGCGAGTTTAAACTCTCTTGCAGTAAATGGGCAAAGAACACCATTGACAGTGACTTGCCGCTGCCTTGGGTATGCCAGAATACGCCACCTTTACCATCAGTTATCGTAGCGTTTGCGGTGGATGCGACAGCTTTTTTTACGGCAAAATATTGATGGTATGCGCCAAGAATTTTTGCATCACCAGAAAAACAAATAAAATTCTTGATTATATCAAGTAGTCGTGCTTTATCAAACATTCCCTCAATGAATGTGTCGAACTGAGCGTACTGCGTGTTTTCATAAGTGCCGTCTTTGGTTTTCCATTCCATAAATCGATCTTCACCTGCTGTGATTGTTCCTGCCTTTGAGACGGCGAGGTCGCTCATTACCAGAAAGGCGTTATAAATGAACAGCGACGGTATCTCGTGCATATAGTTTCGTAGTTGCAGAAATGCTTCGGAAGCATCAGTTTCTTCTCGAGAGGGCGATTTCAGCTCAAAAATTACCACAGGTAGGCCATTCAAAAATACTATAATGTCGGGTCGTTTTTCACTGTTCTCCATGATTGTCCACTGGTTAGCTACAGTAAATGTATTTTGCTCTATATTTTCATAGTCCACAAGAGACACCAATGCCGACCGTTGCTCACCTTTGTCAAAGTAGTTAACCGACACGCCGTTCTGGAGATAGTCCATAAACTGGACGTTCTTCTGATAGAACGTGCCCCCCTCGAAGTTGCATAGTTTATAAATCGCCTCGGTTAGTGCAACTTCTGGTAATTTCGGGTTGACTCTACGTAGCGCGGGCAGTAGCTCGTCTGCATAAAGAGGGTCGGAAAAATCGCGAGTCAAGTCAGGGGCATATATATAATTGTAGCCCAATGTGTCGTGGAAAAGTTCTATAACGGCGTTTTCATAGTTTGCTTCGGTGTAGGACATGGGATACCTCCTATTTCAGGGTTTCTAAGAAGAACTTTATATAGGTGTTGAGTTTTTGGTAAGGGAGTAATGATTGCGTGTTAATAGATACAAGCACCTGCAAGAATCCTCGTTCTACTGCTTGCATCTTTGGGGTATGCGTTATTTTCAACATGCTTCGTGCATAATCAATCCATACGCTCAACTCTTGTTCGGAAAGATCGTTTTTCATCATGGATATCCCTTTATCAACTATGGACTTGATTAAATCAAAATCATTCATGACTTTCCTCCTCCCGAGTTGCCAAATGTATGGCATTAGCTAATGTTAGCAATCCCGCTTTCATAGCTTCAGCCGACTTGTTTTGAGCACTCTCTATAACTCCTTCTGCGACAGTTTTATCAGCTAGTTCGATCATCTCTTGCGTTTCATCTTTTTCAAGTTCCAAGTCGATGCCAAAAGCTGAAATCTTAATTCCGGGCAGCACTGGAAAGAGAACCAAAAATATCCAAACAACAAAAATAATATTATTTCCATTCAAAGAAGTAAAGTCTAGACAACTACTCCAATTATTTAAGCAATAAATGCTTGATGGAATTAGGATAAGCACAAACCAAATCGCCTTTACAATCATAAAGGCAAAGCGAGTTGGGCTTGTAATTGTCCATTTCAGGGTCTTTTTTTGTTTTTTCTTACACATTATTTACACCACCGTTCAAAACTGTCCTGCTAGACATCAGATGAGTCAACAGAGAATCACGAATTTCTGCAAGACGAATGTTTTCATAGTTAGCTTTGGTGTAGGACATGGGGCACCTCGCTTCCTAGATTATTATATTGGCGGACTTTATCCAACAATGTATTAATATCGTTATGGTTTGTAGGAATAAGACTAAAAGTTTCTTCCACTTGAAATCCAGCATCACGTGACATGTCAAGACTATCCACCAACTGATGTAAAAATCCATAGCTAAACGAAATCAACTTTTGAGCTTCGTCGAAAAGCAATTTGTTTTGACTTTCAACTTCGGACTGAGACAGAATAGCTCCTTCGTCAGTATGCGCCATCAATTTATTTCTCATGTTGTTGGCTTTTACTATAGTACATTCAAATTTAGCAAGCATTTTCTGGTATCGCCCTATACCAACGCTATTTCCACAAAGATTCTCAACTTTCTTATCTGGATCGTTAATCAAATACCTAATGCTAAAAGGGGTGGCAGGACGTAAGGTTTTTTTGTCCTTATTGTATTTAGGTTCGTATAGTTTTGAAATATTTACATAAATAGACAACGTGAATGCTTGAGTAATTGCCCTGTAAAAGCAAGGGGCCTCTGATATCTCTTTAAAATACTCACCTTTAACAAGATTTTTAAACTCATTAATAAATCCGCAAGTATCTCTGCAAATCCGCATTAGCACTTGGACCTTTTCAATAAGTTCATCTCGAAGAACATCATTCTCAGTTTTCATGAAGCCCTCCGCTTGGCATTAATTCGCCACTCATAAGTCGGGGTAAGAGAGTGTCTCGCAGATCAGCAAGGCGATCGGATTCGTTCACATTAGTTAGGATGGTTTCATAAATAGGCTTAACCGTATTTTCAAACTCGTTCACAGCTTCAATTGGTGGTGCAGCAACTATCTCACTTTCAAAATCTCTGGTAACAATGGCGTCAAACACAGCCCCGCTTGCTTTATGCTTAAGATGCTCAGTCACTTCCAAGGCTAGGTTGTATACAAAATGCTGACCGTACCCGCCATTACCTATAAGGGCATAACAGGATTGATTCATTGCCATAGGAACGCCTGCTATAGCGAGCTTTCCGACTGTACCGCGTGCCGTGACAAAGACCGTGCTTTGGGGATAGAGACGGCTATTGCAGTTATTCAGTCCCTCTTCGGTCAAATTCTTTTCGGTAGACAGCACATAAAGCCCCTGTGTGTCCTTAGGCGTAAAAAACGGAATAGAGCCGTCCCAAAATTCAGCAGTAGTTGTTTTTGGAGTGCCTCCGCCCAAGACTTGCACAACTTCAGTGAATGGCTTAGACGGCTCAAAGTCCACAAACCAACTCTTGAAAATCGTCTGTGCCATCTGCTCTAAATTATGATTTATCGCATTGTTGTTGGCGATTTTGTCGTCGAGGGAAGAGAGGATGGCGGCGATAGTGCGTTGCGTGGGGAGCGAGGGTAAATCAACAATTATTGAGTTTAAAATTTCTTGCGTCAACAACGGTTGACTTGTTCCAATGTGCCTATGATTCAAATTCAGACTTTTTAGCAAATAGTAGTCATAGACAATGTCTGAGTTGCTTTTGTTTATAGCGGAAATGGCATTATCAGACACCCAATGATGACAGGGTTCATAATAGACGCTTCCGCAATATGCGCCGACACGGCCGATTACAATGCTATTTTCTTGATTCGAAGTATCAGCATAATCAAGAACACCATTACCACCATATACGGGGATGCTACCCGTTCCGGCCGGACGTTTTTTCCCGTTCTTAAACTGTATGAACTCGGACAATTGCATCGCGTTCCACTTACTCACTTCCCATCACCCCCATTCTTCTTTGCCTTCTTCCCCTCCACCAGTTTTTGCGTTTTCTTAATACTATCAAGAAAATCCCGCTCGGTGGGCGATAAATCTTCAACAGTTTTTTGTCGATATTTCTTATACTCGGCTTCTGCTTTTTCAAGTGCGGCTTGGTGACTAACCGTACCTGCACTAGGCAAAATGCCCTTACCATATCGTTTGGCGAAGTCGTCCAATTCCAAAACCCAGTCACGCATATACATGGGTTGATGCTGCATCGCCCGAAGCTCTGCAAGGTCAAAAAAAGCAGATACCATACGGTTCAGCGTGGCGAGTTCTTCCTCTGCCAAATAGTTTTTTGCATTTCCGACTTCCGCTTTGGTCGGATGCTCACCAGAAAAAGAAGTCAAGCCCATAAAAGGCAACTCGGCGTTAGCGCGCCCAGAGACTATCTCAGCGGCTGTGTGGCCATGTGCGGCAAAGTGCATTTTATTTTGTACGATTTTGAAAAATTCAGTCGATTCGGAAGTGCGTGGGTCATAATCTATGCTTGTGGCATAAAGATCAAGTACCTGCCTATAAAAAACCTTTTCACTGGAACGAATATCACGGATTCGCTCCAACAGTTCGTACCAGTAATTTCCTCCACCTGCTTTTTTGAGTAAGTCATCGTTCATTGCAAAGCCTTTTTTGAGATATTCTTTGAGGACTTCTAATGCCCAACGACGAAATTGTGTACCACGCAATGATTTTACACGATAGCCGACAGAAATAATTACATCAAGATTGTAGTGCTTAACACTTCGCGCGACCTCGCGCCCACCTTCATTTTGAACTGTCAAGTATTCCTTGACAGTTGCCGACGGCTCTATTTCACCTTCAGCAAAAGCGTTATTGATATGCAAGCTGATATTCTGCTTTGTAGTTTGGAACAGTTCCACCATCTGCATCTGCGAAAGCCAAACAGTTTCATCTTCCATTCTTACATCAATCTTGGTTTGACCATTCTCAGTCTGATAGATGATGATTTCTGAATTATCAAATGTCAAAACCAATCGCCCCCAGTCTTTTGCGAATTTCATCCTCGAGTTCGTGGGAACGCTTGAACATCACAGAAAGTTCACTCGTTAGACGTGTCATTTTATCATCAAAAGGCTCGCCATCGTCTTCTTGTTCTTCGATGCCAACGTAGCGTCCTGGCGTTAGTATGTAATCCTGCTTGGCGATTTCCTCGGTGGCAACAATGGCACAAAAGCCTTTCACGTCCTCAAGCGTCCCGTCGTTAAATGCCTGAAATGTAGCAGCAATTTTCAGTATATCTCCATCGCTTCCATCTTCGTTTTTATAGAACAGCTCCCTCAATCGACGATTGCGCATAGTACCCATTTTGCGAGCGTCTATAAACAGTGTTTTGCCTTTTTGCTTCTTGTTGCGATTGATAAACCAAAGCGAAACAGGAATTTGTGTAGTATAGAATAATTGCGTAGGCATTGCTATGATGCCTTCTACAAGGTCATCCTCTACAATTTTGCGACGAATGTCACCTTCACCGCCACTTTGAGAGGACAAAGAGCCATTGGCGAGCACCATGCCAATCTTGCCATTTGGGGCAAGGTGGAAGATCATGTGTTGAAGCCATGCAAAGTTGGCATTGCCAGATGGAGGTAAGCCGTAACGCCACCGCTGATCATCATTCAGGCTACCATCGTTCCAATCTGAGAGGTTGAATGGCGGATTAGCAAGTATGAAGTCAGCTTTCAGCGTTGGATGCAAGTCATTGTGGAACGTATCAGCATTGTATCCGCCCAAATCTGCCTCAATACCACGAATAGCAAGATTCATCAATGCCATCTTGCGCGTGGTCGGGTTAGAATCTTGACCATAGACAGAGAGGTCTCCTATGTTACCTGAATGATTATTTACAAAATCAGTGGACTGCACAAACATACCGCCCGATCCACAGCAAGGGTCGTATACCCTCCCCGTGAATGGCTGCAAAACTTCAACGAGTGTCCGCACCACACATGATGGTGTAAAAAACTCGCCAGCTCGCTTGCCTTCTTGTTCGGCAAACTTGGAAAGACAATATTCATAAGTGCGCCCTAAGATGTCTTTATCTGATCCGTGTTCAATCATCTGAATATTTGTAAACAGGTCAACCACATCACCGAGACGACGTTTGTCAAGCTCATTGCGAGCGTAGTTTTTCGGTAGAATATCTTTCAACCGCTTATTCTCTTTTTCAATGGCGCGCATAGCACGGTCAATAATACCACCGATGTCGAAATATTCTTCTTTTCCGTTATCATCTGCTATTTTTCCAGTTTTGTGTGCCCACTCTGAAATCACATTCCAACGGGCAACTGGCGGGACATAAAATATATTTTTTTCAGCATAAGCATCCTTGTCCTCGACATCGTCGTCATCCTCAAGTAATTCCTTATACCGTTCATCAAACTTATCCGAAATATATTTTAGAAAAATTAGGCCAAGGACGACATGCTTGTACTCCCCCGCGTCCATGTTACCACGCAGAATATCTGCCGCTGCCCATATTTGTTGTTCAAATCCTATTGATGCTGTATTATTAACTGCTGCCATTTAATTGCCTCCTGCTTTGTTTACTTATTGTTTATATTCTAACATTAAGCGCCATATTTTTCAACGATATTGACGATATATTTGAAATCGCTTTGCCTTTGCAATTCTGTGAAAACACTATTGGCAAGCTGTGGTTTTGCATATGCAAAACCGATTTTTCACAAACTCCCTTACGGTCGTTTTGTGAAAATGCTTGCAGGGATGCGTCCCTGACCCTCTAGGACTGTGCCCACTTGGCACCGTCCTTTAAGCGCCTACGGCACTGCTTTTTGAAATAGCTACCGCTCAATTTTCTTTGAGACCTTTGACGTGTCAACACTCAAAATAAGATCGGCATTCGCCTTGACAGTTGCAAGAGATTTCATTTTTTCTCTGGCAACATTATACTCCGAATACAATTTTTTTTGCTCAGCCGACAGTGTTGCATATTCTGTCTGTAATTTCTTGATTGTTGGTAATTTTTCTAGCCCTGCTACATCAAAAAATTTCTTTGCAGCTTGATGAATTAGTATATCACCTTCATGTTGACTATAAAATTTCTCACTATAACCAGACTCCCTGTATTTAGCGTAGACATCTTTTGTTCGGCTGTAATTTGATATGTGTTTTTGAAGCTCGTTTATTTCTTTCATGCGACTGTCATAAACCTTTATAGAGTTTGATCTATCCATAAAATCTTTCGAGGTCTGTACAGTTTTCTCTACTAAATCATCGTAGTCACTAATGCCGCTTTCTTGTAAAAATATGAGCGTCTGAGCAGCTTGTTTCAAATTGAAAACTTTTGCCCATCGCTCATATCCAACACTATTTTTCGCCTTGATACTGTTCTCAATATCCACTAGCAGATTAACTTTGGCTTCATTTGCTTTTGATATTGAAATCGACCGTTTCTTGCCCTGTATACACGCTAAAATTGCATCTTCCGAGTAATCTTCTCCTAACGATTTAAGTCTTGTAAATCGTTTTTGCTCTTTGGCACAGAATGACAAGTACTTGCTCCGTTTAACCTCGTATCCCGATTCTAGCATGATATTGAGAAACTCTGAAAAATCTTTTGGTTTTGATTCCAGAGCCTCGTCTATTGAAAGTTTTAATTTTTCTTGCCATGAAAGCAGTTTTTTGTCTCCCAGCCATTTGCCATAATGACCTTTGCTTTGTTTTGGATTTTCTATTATTGAAAGCCCATGTTCTAAACAGATTCTGTCACTCAGACATCTGAGGGCATAACCTGAAAATGAAAAATTATTGAATTTACGGGTGCCGTCTATTGTTGTTGAGTTGAAAATTATGTGGCTATGAATATGGGCTTTGTCAACGTGAGTTGCTACTATAAATTGATGCTTGCCTTTTGTAAATGCTAATGCTAGTTCATAACCGATTTTATTTGCTTGTTCGGGTGTAACCTCGCCTGGCCTGAAGCTCTGGCGTATCTGATATGCAAGTACATCCCGTTTGTTCTGATTTCTACCACTGATGTGACTGTATTGTCGTTTTGCCAAAAGAAATTCGGCATCAACGGTTCTTGGATTGCACTCATATGAAGATATGAACTCTCCATCGTTAGTCTTGTTTGGATTTATAGCATAATCGGTGCGGTCACTGATTGACGCAGAAATTGTCTTTCCTTTTCCAATATGCATTGGAATAAGTCTTGTTGTTGCCATACGAGAGCCCCTTTCAAAAAACTAAAACTTTGCTAGTGATTTCAAAATACCATTTGTCTTGTCCCAAACATCGTTAATCTGTGTCTGCATTTCAGCAATATCATCTTCGTATATATTGCCATTTTCGTTTGCTCTTTTGGCAATCTGATTCAGATTATTTGTTGCATTTCCAAGCAGGGGTACTAACTTACTGACATCGGAAAGATCAAGCTGAACTATATATCCATCTATGGCCATTTTCAGTAGATATGCCCTTAAATTGTTTATCTCTGCTTTCGACATTCTCTCTTGGATTTGTGCATATTCTTCATCTGACACCATGAAGTAGATGCCTTTGTTTCTATTACGTGTTGTCATAACTTTTCTCCTTTTTTGCAACAAAAAGACGCTCATTTCTGAACGTCTCTAACGTGTAAGTATTGAATTTATGCTGTTTTCATTTGTCTACTATGGCGAACATGGCAACAGTGGCATGTAGAATAGCCAATGGAAAGAAACACCGGTTTATCTTCCGCTCTGGCTTTTGCAAAGGCTTCCTCTCCCCAGGGATACCAATCCACAGGGTTATAAGCATGCTGCAGCAGATAAGGTGATTTTTCATTAATCAGCTTATTAGATGTGTTTTTGTTGTCCACAGGACTCCTCCTTCAAAAAGAAAAAGAGGATATATCTACAAGTGTAAATACTTCCTCTTAATTAATCTTAAATATGATGCCCACTTTTTATCAAATTATGTGTTCTTAAGTTCCTGAGCCAAATCATTCAAAATATTCTCTCACACTCTTCAATAAAATAAAGTTTCGATGTAAAATCCCTTTCAATCCGAGTCTGCTCATTAAATCCGGTGCCCCCATATGCCTGATTCAGCTTCAAACCGCAATGATTTAAGTTTCTGCCGCAGGTGATATAACTCTCCCCAGCCTCCGTCATCTTCACATAACGTGCCACCAGATTGTGCACCAGGGAATCCTTTTTGATATGAATGGGCGCTATCATATTAACCAAACCTCCAAAGATCTTAATATCAATGGGTTTGGAAAGCGAGGAAACCTGATACCTTGTATCCTCTGCCAGTCCCCGGAATCTTAACTTACGATAAATCCGCCCAGCTTCCGGGTTTACTCCTGTAATTACCCCATAGATAGCCCTTTTCTTTGCTTTATCGGTTATCATCCAGCAATATTCCACTTTGCCATCGCCATCCTCTGACAGACGATAAAAATCTCCTGTGCCGACTACTTCCCGCCATTGCTTATATAATAAAACCTGTCCTTTGATTTCTTCTATTTCCTTGTCCGGCAGTTCGCAAAGATTCAGCTCATACCCCAACAGCCCAAAGGCTGCCACATTGAAACGAGTTGCCAATGGGGTATTTCGCAAGGTCTGATGATTGGGACAGCCGGAAACGTGAGCTCCTACCACACTGGGCGGATAACCGAAGCTATATCCCTGCTGAATCTTCGCCCGGCAATAAGCATCCGTATTATCACTTGCCCAGATCTGCGGCATATAGCAAAGAATCCCCGGATCAAACCGGTTGCCGCCGGAGGCACAGCCCTCAAAAAGAATCTTCGGAAAACGCTCTACCAAAGCACCCATAATCTCATAAAGCCCGCAAACATACCGATGGTAAAATTCGCCCTGTCTTTCAGGTGGTAATGCTACGGAATATGCATCAGAAAAAATCCGATTCATATCCCATTTCACATAAGCAACATTACCTGCCGAAAACACCTTCGTCATAGCCTCAATAATATATTCCCTAACCTCCGCCCGGGTCAGATCCAAAATCCGCTGATTACGACCCTCACTGTGCTCCTGACCCGGAATCTGCACTGCCCAGTCAGGATGCTTCCGGTAACAGTCACTGTCTACATTTACCATCTCCGGCTCTACCCAGATACCGAATTCCATTCCCAACGCATTGATTTTACCGGCCAACCGCCCAATTCCGCCGGGAAGCTTCTTCGTGTCAGGTTCCCAATCTCCCAGGGAAGACGTGTCATCTGTCCGTTTTCCGAACCATCCATCGTCCATGACAAATAACTCTATTCCCACTTCTTTGGCACGTTTTGCCAGCTTTAAAAGCTTGCCTTCATCAAATTTAAAGTAATTGGCTTCCCAACTGTTAATCAAAACCGGCCGTTCCTTCTCCTGCCAATAGCCCCGGACAATATGCTTTCTGATAAAATCATGAATGTGATGACTTAATCCGCCAAAGCCCTCTGCGCAGAAGGTCATCGTCCCTTCCGGACTTTCAAAACGCTCACCCGGCTTCAGTTCCCAGGAAAAACCGTGGGGATTAATACCGCTCACCAGCCGGCTTTTTTCATAAGGACCGGTTTCCAATGCCTCATAATGATTGCCGCTGTACAGCAGATGAAAACCATAACATTCGCCACTGCTTTCGGTGGTATCCGGATCACTGATCATGACAAAAGGATTGGCCCGGTTACTGCTGACTCCAGCCATGGTTCGGTTAACAAACAGGCCGCTGTCGCAGATATGGTCATGACGGCTCATTTCTCTCGCCCATGCTCCGGTAAAATGGCTGAAACGAAGCCCGGTTCGGTCAAAATCCAGCTGTAAGCTCATCAGCCGTTCAATCTGCACCGCTTCCTCCCCCTCATTGATCAGCACTGCACTTCTGACAATCGTATCACACTCCGCAAACACACTATATAACAAAACCAGTTTCAGGGAATGATACCGCTCCCGCAGCACCACTCTTAACTGCGTCACGTCATCTTTACTTCCTGCTGCCTGAGGCATTGTCGCCAGTTTTTCCTGCTCCGGCATTACCTCTGCCGATTCAAATAAAAAGTCACTGGTCCTGCTGCCATTTCCATAGGCAATCTCCGCAAAAGGCTCCCTGATATCACCTTTTCCGTAAAAAGATACTTCCAGGCACTCATCCTCCAGACACAGCTGTGGATATTCCCCGGCATAAACCAGACCGTTCCCCGGTGCAAATTCTTTTTTCTCAAACAGCACTGCTGCTTCCCGGCACACTTCATCATCCTGCGTCAAATCCAGTATTGCAGCCGGACAATCAGGCAGCACTCCCGGAAAGCTCACCGGCCGCCCATAATGCAGGTGCAAAAGATGCCCGGAGGCGGATGCCGCAAAAATATAGGAACTGTTTCTGGTATTTAAAACAAAAAGTTTTTTCATTCTTTTACCCCTTCTTTCTCATCTGCTCTGCAGTTTCGCAGAAATCTCTTTCATCTTCGCTTCATTAAGTTTATATTTTTTCATAAAAAAGATCACACAGCATATCAAACCGGCCATGGGCACTACCACCATGATTATCCTGAGACCGGTCAGGGTTCCCACACTTTGCACTGCCGCTTCCGTATTCAGACCGATCACATCCAGACCAACACCGGCAATCAATACCGAAAATGCACTTGCCAGCTTCACCACGAAGGTTTGCAGGGAAAAGATAACGCTTTCGTTACGGCTGCCGTTTTTCCATTCACCGTAATCCACACTGTCCGCCAGGAAAATGGTGGTCAGCACCGTAGCTAATCCAAAGCCGATAAAAATAATAATGGCGGCAAGACACAAAAGTATCAGATTGGTAATTCCCAATGTTCCCAACACAAACAGCATTGCATATCCGCACAAGGTGAAACAGATGGCTCCAAACAATATTTTTTTACATTCAAACTTTTTCCGCAAAAGAGGTAAGCACATCATGGATAAAATCTGGGCAGCTCCGCCTACCGTTCCGAAAACTCCGAACAAGCCGGCATTACCGATATCATACTTAAAGAAATAAAGGGCAAGCTGTTGTGTCAGATACAAGGAAGCATTAAATATAACAATGGCAATTACCACGATCAAAGCCTGATCATTATGTATCAGGGACTTAAACATTTCGCTGATCCGCGGGCTCTTCTGATTAACCGCTACGGTCTCCTTAACATTCATAACCGTAATGCTGATGGCAGCTATGAAAAAGACTGCAATTCCAATCGACAAATAGGCAAAGCCTTTTCGCTCTTCTCCATTGCCCAATAGCGGTACCAGTACCATAGTCAAAGCCGTAGGAATGGCAAAACCAACTCCGGCACAGCTTCTGGCGATTACCGATATCCCTTCCCGATCTTTACCTGCTTCGGTAATGGCCGGAATCATGGACCAGTAAGGAATATCCATGATAGTGTAGGTAACTCCCCATAAAATATACGCTATAGAAACATATACCAGCAAACTGTTTCCGGTAAACCTTCCGGGAACCGAGAACATTAAAATCAGCACCACCGCATTGGTTATCGTACCGATTAACAGCCATGGACGGAATTTTCCCATAGGCGTTCTGGTCTTCTCCACCACAACTCCCATCAGCGGATCATTCAAAGCATCAAAAACTCTGGCGGCCATAAATAAAATCCCAATAAAAGTTGCGCTGATCCCCAATACCGTATTGAAATAATACATTAAAAACCCGGATACAAAGGCATATACCATATCTTTCCCAACTGCACCGATTCCGTAAGAAACTTTTGTTTTTGCATTCACTCGCTTTCTCTCCTTTTCTCTATTCCACCGTAAAGGGAATTTTTATGGATTCTATATCATTTCCTTCTATAAATAGCACTGCTTCTCCACTTTCTCCCGTGGTCCGCAGGTAGGTTCCGCCCATTCCACCTTTCAGACTGATGATATCCGGCCCGATCAATCTGACCGGTCCTTGTACCGATAGCTTAAGTGGTTCCTGATAATAGGGCAGCAGGTTGCCATTTTGATCGGTCATCCGCAACCGGACAGATACTGCTTCATAAGTATTTCCGTTGTGCAAGTACCGAGATCCCGGGATAGCCTGAAGAACTTTCTTCGTCACCGGTTCTTTTATCATACTTTTTACCGTCTGACCATCCTTCACTGCCTCGAACCGGTAGGTCGTCACCGTGTCACCCCAGTTTCCAATATATTGGTAAAACAGCCGCATGCCATCCTCAAAGGTCATTCCCTGGAATATCATCAGCTTAAGCATTTTCAGTTTATAAGACAAAGGCAAGCTGTTCTGACCATACTTTGCTACCGCAAACAATACCTCTTTTATAGCCTCCGCATTTTTTTTACTATAGCCTTCTTCCTTTTCCATCAGTTCTCCCACAAAATCATCCATTCTGATGGGGGGATGGGGTAAATGCGGAAACTCCTTCCGGTCGGGATAAAACTCCTTTACAAACTTGTCATTCTTATATACCCGGACTGCATCGGCATTGGTATAAGCATATACCGCTCCGATGGCTCCGCCCGGATACTCACCGATATTCATTGCCGAACTGATCTCCAGGATCGGCTCTTCCTCTGCCTGACTGGCGTATATGAATGCTGCCTGCTTGGGGTTACGGAACATATCCATTACTCCGTGATAACAGATGGCATCGCCGCTGCCGAAATCCTTATGGGTATTGTAGTCAAACATGCACCAGCCAAACCCGCCGGCAATATCTTCTTCCCCATAGTAGGCATCCATTACCCGGGCATGACGCAGGGCATGTTCCGTTCGGTGGGCTTCATCATCAAAGGGTTTGGTGGGAAACATATGGCCATTATATTCACTGATCAGATAGGCTTTTGACACATCGGAAGTCACTTCTTTCTTAGGGTCAGCCCCCTGATTTTTGCCGGTATGGACAAAATCATTATAGGTATACACGTCTTCCAGTAAATTACTCTTTTTTATAAACCGTACCCCGCCGGTAGGACGGGTCGGATCAAGCCGATGGGCAATGGCATTGGTCCGCCCATAGAACTCATCATCGTCCTGAGACTCATTGATCCGCACTCCCCATAAAATAATAGAAGGGTGATTCCGGTACTGTAATACCATTTCCTCGGTCTGCCTTAAGGCAACCTCTTTCCATGCCTCATCACCGATATGCTGCCACCCGGGTATTTCCGTAAACACCAGCAATCCCAGCCGGTCACAGGCATCGAGAAAAGCATGACTTTGCGGATAATGGGAAGTTCGCACAGCATTCACCTTCAGTTCCCTTTTCAGGATAAGGACATCTTCCGCCTGCATTCCTTCCGGCATGGCATATCCCACGTATGGATAACTTTGATGCCGATTCAATCCGCGAATCTTTATTTTTATGCCATTTAAGTAAAAACCGTCTGCTTTAAATTCCGCTGTACGGAAACCAATCACCGTCTCCCTCTCATCCATAAGTATATCGCTGCAATACAAGGTGGTTCGCAGCCTATAAAGACAAGGTGTCTCCACTGCCCATAACCGGATTCCGGAAGCCATCAGCTCCAGTTCATTCTCTCTTGCAGCAACCTTCTGTGTGGTTTCTCCATTCAGCCCGTCAGTCAGCTTCTGCCTGATGGTATAACCTTCCGGAATATCACCGATTTCACCATTGCCCAAGGTTATCGTACTTTCCACCCGGCCCCGGTAAAGTCCTTCGGTCTCCTGTTCCATGGGAGTCGCTCTGGCATATACATCTGCAATCCAAATCTTTTCTTTGATTTCCAGATATACATTACGGTAAACGCCGCCATAAGTCATATAATCAATCACATTTCCAAACGGCGGAATGTTAAGTTCCTCCCGACTGTCTACCTGCAGTATCAATTCATTTTCCTGCCCCAGCCGCAAGCCTTCCGTCAGCGATAACGTATAGGCGGTATACCCGCCCTCATGCCGGCCCAGCTTCTCACCATTAAGAAAAACCTCTATGACATGCGCAGCTGCTTCGATGGTCATCAGTACTTCTTTTCCTTCCCACGCCAAATCAGCAGTAAACTTCTTTCGATATCCGCTGATAAAAGAATATTCCGACTCGTCAAAATAGTGGTAGGGCAACTCTGCATTGCTGTGGGGAAACTCCACTAGGCAGCCTTCCTCCCCGGCCAACTCCAGTTTTTCGGTTCCCTGATTCCAACGCTTCGTAAATTCCCAGTCCTGATTCCAATATAATCTTTTTTCCGGTTTCATACGCAAATCCCTTTCACTAAAATAGATGCCATTTCATCCATTGCCTGCTCATAACTGATATCCTGATCCACCAATACCGACTTTTGAAAAAACTGTTCAATGGTTCCCTCCACCATGGTTTTAAATATATATACATTGATGGGCCTGATCCGCTGTTCGGCAATGGCCCGATTTAACAGGGCAAAGGTCGGTTCCCAATCATTTTCCAGCCGCTTTTCCACCTTTTTATAAACCTTAGGGTATTTTTCCCGAAGCAGATATACCTGCCGTAAGTTAATTTCTTTGTATTGCTCGGGAAGGACTACGATCAGTTTCTGGATTTTTTCGATAATATCCAGGTTTTCGTCTTCCAACACCTTCCTTTCGGCATCTTTAATGGCTCCAAAACAATAATCAACCATGGCAAAAAACAATTCCTGCTTATCTTCAAATACCGTATATAAAGTTTTTTTGCTCATGGATAAACGTTTAGCCAAATCATCCATGGTAAACTTCAACCCCTTTTCATTAAAAGCATCAACTGCTGCTGCCAGAATCTTTTCTTTCATCATTTACTACCTCTTTTTATTGTTTGGAAACTGCTTTTGTGTATTTAGTTTCCTTATCTATATATTACCAAAATAATTCATTTGATAATATGGAAAAATAAAACAAAAAGAAGAATATAATTTTAGTAAAAATGCCCGGCATATTTCCTCTTTCATTTTACTGTCAAGAGTGATATTATAGTACAGACTATTATATTTCATACTATATTATTTTCGGAGGCGCTTATGAACAATTTCATTGATCGCAAGAATGAATTGCAATTTTTAAATAGTGAATATAACAAGCCGGAATCTTCCCTGGTTATCGTGTATGGTCGAAGGCGAACCGGTAAAACTACCATGATATCAAAGTTTATGGAAGAAAAGGACGGTATTTATTTTTTAGCTACAGAAGAGTCAGAAAAAATGAATAAAAAACACTTTACTTCTCTTGTATTAGAATACACAAATACAAGTTATGATATAACATTTCCTGAATGGGAAGATATCTTTAAATATATATTGGAAAAGAAAAAAAAGCCTTTAATTCTTATTGATGAATTTCAGTACCTTGGCAAAGAAAATGAAGCCTTTCCATCAATCTTTCAGCGGATTTGGGATACTTACCTGAAAAAATCAAATACTATGGTTATTCTCTGCGGTTCTCTTATTACCATGATGGAATCTCAGACTCTAAGTTATAGCAGCCCGCTTTATGGTCGGCGAACCGGACAAATTAAGCTAAAACATATTCCTTTTTCTTTTTATAATGCATTTATGCCGGAAAAAACTTACGAAGAATTAGTTGAAAGATACGCCGTTACCGGAGGAGTCCCTAAATATATCGAACTTTTTCGAGACCAAAAGGATATCTATGAAGCCATTGAAAATACGATTTTAGACAGCAATCTATTCTTATATAGCGAGCCGGAATTTCTGCTAAAGAGTGAAGTAAAGGATGTCGGAACCTATTTCTCCATCATCCGTACCATTGCCGATGGTGCACATCGTATCGGAGAAATTGCAGCACGCCTTGAAACATCCCAGAGCACATTAACATATTATTTAAAAACATTGATTGATTTAGATATTTTGTATCGTGAAGTTCCGGTTACTGAAACACATCCGGAAAAGAGTAAAAAAGGAATTTACCAAATCCATGATAATTATTTGCGCTTTTGGTTTCGCTTTGTCTATCCATATAAAGACCAACTGGAAATAGGTAATAAAGCATATGTTATGAATAAAATAACCTCAAACTTTATTGACAGCCATGTGAGTTACGCTTACGAAGATATTTGCCGGAAACAATTGTTAGCCTCGCCCACTTTTAACCTTACCAAAGTCGGAAGATACTGGGATAAGGATATTGAAATCGATATTGTCGGAATTCATGAGGAAGAAAAATTAATTGTTTTTGGCGAATGTAAATATTGGAAAGGTAAAGTTGGCTTAAATGTTCTTCAACAACTTATTGAAAAAAGCAATTCCGTGAACTGGAATCTGGAGAATCGAAAAAACCACTTTATTCTCTTTTCCATACATGGCTTTTCTGATGAATTAATTGAATATCAGAAACATCACAATAATGTTTATTTATTGCAATAATCCTAATATTTGACAAATTATTAGTTGAGAGATAATATTATGTTTGTTAAATAAATAGCAAAGAAGGTAATGTTTATGACAGAAAATAACAGTAACTATGACCTTGGCAGCGGCAGTATCGGTAAACATCTATTTCGTTTAGCTCTTCCCGCGGTTGCCGCTCAGTTGGTAAATGTTTTATACAACATGGTTGACCGGATTTATGTGGGACGGATTCCCGGCACCGGTGCTCAGGCTTTGACCGGTTTGGGGGTATGTATGCCCATTATCCTGATTATCTCCGCCTTTGCCGCATTAGCCGGAATGGGAGGAGCGCCCCTGGCATCTATTGCCATGGGTCAAGATAAAAAAGAAGATGCCGAAAAAATCTTAGGAAACTGTACCTTCTTATTAATTGTTATCAGTATTATCCTGACTGCCTTTTTCCTATACTTTTCACGTCCTTTCCTGATGCTGTTTGGGGCCAGCGATAACACCATTGAATATGCCTACTCCTATATGCAGATTTATACCTGCGGTACGATTTTTGTTCAGCTTGCTTTGGGATTAAATGTTTTTGTAACCGCTCAGGGATTTTCCAAGAACAGTATGTATACGGTACTGATTGGTGCTGTTTTAAACATTATTTTAGATCCCATCTTTATCTTTGGCTTTGGCATGGGGGTACGGGGAGCCGCACTGGCTACTATCATTTCGCAGGGTGTATCCGCACTTTATGTTATTTGGTTTTTAACCGGTAAAAAGACTATTTTAAAAATAAAAAAAGAGAACCTGATTCCAAGTCCTCGTGTTTTCCTGCCATGCCTTTCCCTCGGTCTGGCACCTTTTATCATGCAATTTACCGAAAGTATCATATCGGTTTGCTTTAATGCTTCCCTGTTAAAATACGGTGGAGACATTGCCGTCGGTGCCATGACCATTTTAGCAACAATTATGCAGTTTTCCATTTTGCCCCTGATGGGCTTGACCCAGGGTGCACAGCCGCTAATCAGTTATAACTTTGGTGCCGAGAATACCGAACGGGTCAGAAAAGCTTTCCGCCTCCTGCTGCGCACAGCCATAATATATTCTACTGTTGTCTGGCTGGCCGCTATGTTTATACCCAAGGTTTTGGTTGGCATCTTTACTGTTGATCCCGATCTGATGTCCTACTCGATTTGGGCCCTTCGTATCTATATGGCTGTTTCGCTTCTCTTTAGCATCCAGATTGTCTGTCAGCAGACCTTTATTGCGCTGGGTAATTCCAAAGTCTCGGTTTTTCTGGCTTTGTTGCGAAAAGTATTTCTGCTGATTCCGCTGATTTTTATATTGCCCCTGTTCTTTACCGATCAGGTTATGGCGGTATTCCTTGCCGAACCTGTAGCTGATTTTATTGCCGTCTGCACCACTGCGATAATGTTTATGGCAAAGTCTAATCTTAAAGTCAAAAAACCAGCATAAACACTGTTAGCAATATACTATTTTACGAATAGTTTCTATACTAAGGGCATATTCCTCGGATAATTGTTCCAGGCTTACGCCCTTAGTATATTTATAGTGAATCTCTTCATTACGCTGTTTATAATACACCTTTGCCCTCGAACCGCTCCGTATCAGCCGGCGTCCGACTGTAAAGGATCTTGGCATTTCCCAGACAAAGAGTTACCCGGTCATTCAGGTCTGCGGTTTGTTCCGTCCGTTCCCATGAGCGGGGATAAAGGTCATGACCGATGCCCTCCAGGATAAAGGTCTGACTTAGCTCATAACCCCGTTCGGTTGCCGGAACGAAATAGTCAAAGCAAAGGCCGTGACCGTCATTGTTGACCTCATGTCCTTCCACGGCCACAAGCAGTGCAATATCCTCCGGATATTCTTTTTTAATTTTATTAATTGCCCAATCGGTTAATTGGTTTGATGTATGATTCATATAGTACCGCCCTTTCTTTTATAAAATTTTATAACAGCTGCTGTTACTATCATTATAAAGGGCGGCACCATATAAATAAATACCAAGAATAGTTATAAGATTTCATTACTTAGGAAACGATGTACTAGGTTCAATAGTCCGTAATTTCATATGCCGGATAGTCATGCTCATAATGATATCCCAGCTTTTCTGCCAATCCTACTGACCACTTGTTCTGAGCATCCCAACTGGGATATAAATTCCGCTTTAAGCATTCTAAGATTAATCCGGCTCCACAAGCATAAGCCAGTCCCTGTCGGCGGTACGCTTCCTTTGTGCCAATCTCTATCTCAATCCCGCCACGATAGGAAGAATAGGATGAAGCTCCGGAAACCGGTTCTCCGTCCTTTAATATCGCAACTCCCAGCCCCAGTTTCGCATACTTCTGATAATCAGAATAGTTAGCCACAAAATCTTTGCTCCAGGCATTGGCAAGGCAATAATTATAAATATTCTCATCAATCAGCTGCAAAGAGTATGCAGAGTCTAAAGATGCCACAATCTGTTCTAACTTTTCCTGTTTAAAGTCTTCGCCGCCTTTTCTTATTGCATAACGCATCACTTTCCTGGACCGCTCCCCATAGCAAGTCTCAATCAGACTTCCCCACTCGTCATTGGATGGAACCATAATAATAAAATCCTGTTGGGTATCAACGGGCTTATATTGTACCAGCTCCCGCTTAGGCGTTCCTGCAAAATAGCAGAAGTCTCCTAAAACAGCCATGGCCGCCATGGGATACTTTGGATCATCCGCATATATACTTCCCATAACCTGCTGCAAACAAGACCAAATCACGGTTTCCTGCCAATCGCCAAAAATATGTTTTACCTTTTCTGTATTTGTTATCCTATGAATCATCATTTTCTCCCTTCAACATTTGAAATATTATAACACATTATTTCTTCGTAGCAATATATATCGAAAATCGCGCAATTAATAGCAAGTTTCGTCTGTTACTTAGCAATTTTTGTTAAGCTTTTAGTAGCCTTCATTGTTAAAATGTAGTTAGGGGTTTATAAAATTATATATGAATATAAGGGAGGTTTCTTATGAAACGTAATGCGCTGCAACAATGTTTTTGTCGTACCGCCATTTTTTTATTGCTTGGCTGTATGACCGGATGTTCATCACAGAATTCTGCTTCAGAGGGCACTTTAAGTTCGGAAGATACTTTGGTTACGGAAGTTGCTCCGGTTTCAGAAAGTGTCTCAGGTATTCCTGCCATTAACGAAAATTTTGAAGGGGACTCACATCTTGCTATTCCCAGAGGCGACACTGTCCTGGAGATAATTCCTGATGGTGTTAATAATTCCAATGCTTTAAAAATCAGCAACCGAACAGATTCCTGGAATGGTGTCAACTTTGAAGCAGATGCTTTTCGGGGTAACAGCATCAAAGTAAATGCTGCTATCAAAAGCGCCGGTCCTGCTACCAGAATATCCATTCAATATGATGTGGATGGCAACACCACCTACAATTGGATTGTCAGTGTCGCAACCGGCTCAGATTCTTTCATAACCGCCAACGGCGCTTATGATGTTCCCGGCAATGCCGAAAATATTATAATCTATATAGAAGGAGATACTCTAGATGATATCTTCTTAGATAACTTTACTGCGGAAATCGATGGTACTTATATTGCTCCTGATGCCATTGCCGCTCCCGCTTCCGTTGACATCTCCGCTTATCCCTCCTTAAAGAATCTTTATGAAGACTATTTTCATATGGGCGTGGCTATAAACCCGGCCATTGTTTCTAATGAAAATTTTTCATCACTGGTATGTTCTCAATTTGATAGTATCACTCTTGAAAATAATCTAAAGCCGGAAAGTATTATCGATAAAGAGGCTACTCTTGCTGACTTAGATGCCAACCGCTCTCAGCTCGTCCTGGATTTCACCACCGCTAAAGCAGAGTTGGATTGGGCCGCTTCACAAGGCATGACCATACGCGGGCATACTCTTATTTGGCACAGCCAGACGCCTAACTGGATTTTCTACAAGGATTATGATATCAACGGGGAGTTGGCTGATCGGACATTAATGCTTACCCGTATGGAAAACTATATAAAAGATGTCTTTGCTTGGGCCGATACCAACTACCCCGGACTCTTTTCGGCATGGGATATTGTTAACGAAGCCATTGCCGATAATGGCGGCTTAAGGGACTCCCTGTGGCGTCAGACCATCGGAGATGACTATATTGAGCAGGCTTTTGCTTTTGCCAGAAAATATGCTCCCGCAGACATAGAACTATTTTATAATGATTATAATTCGTATCAGGGTCTCAAGCAGGGATATATTATTGAAGTGTTGGAACCCATTGCTGCTGCCGGTAATCTGGATGGGGTCGGGATGCAGGGACATATCAGCACTTCCGTTAAACCGGAACTATTTATCAAAGCCCTTGAAAAATATGCTAATCAGCTGAACGTTGTCATTCACGTAACCGAATTGGATATCGTAATGCCCAATACCCCAGCTGCCGAGTACGACCAGGGTGCTTATCATCAAAATTTATTTAGCACTTTTATAGAAGCAAAAAAAGCGGGAATTCCCCTTGAAAGCGTCTCCTTCTGGGGCTTAACCGATACTTTATCCTGGAAATCCAACGACAAACCTTTACTCTTCCGCGGGGACTTAAGTGCCAAACCAGCCTTCTACGGTGTAACTTATGCAATTACCGGTGAATCTTTAGAAGCACCCTCCCTTCCGGAAGCGGATTTAAGCCCTATCGAAGAAGATTTTGAAGGCTCATCTCATCTGGCCGTTCCTCGCGGTGATGCTTCGCTTAAAGTGGTAACAGATGAATCCCAAAACGGTGAGCACAGTCTTCTGATCTACAATCGCAAAGAAAACTGGAATGGCGGCATGATTGATATTACTAATTTTAAAGGTCACACCATTACATTCAGTGCCTATGTAAAAACTGCTTCACCTACCGCTAAAATATCCGCTAATATTGACGGTGTATGGCCCAATCTGGTAGTTAACGATACCAGTAGCGGTGACTGGGTACTTTTTGAGGGTACATATCTTGTCCCCGATGACGTGATCGCAATCGAACTTTACTTTGAAACAGAAGATACCACAGACATTTATGTTGATAACATTACCATTAAACTTGCTGACGAGTCGTAAGATGGAGGTCGTACTATGAAGATGAAAATGAAGATCAAATCAAAAGCCCTGCCAAAACAGAAAGCAAACACAAAAGTAACGAATAAAAGAAATGTCCCCAAAATATTTAACAGATTATATTCATTTAAATCCAAGGTCAATATACTGGTTATTTCATGTGTCATAATCTCTGTATCTTTTACCTTATTCAATTTAATCAGTGTTACTAAAGATCTTATGGTCGATTCCGCCTTAGGGAAAATGCTAAATCTTGCCACTTCCTATGGTAAAATTGTAGAAAGTAAAGAAACTGATGCAAACCTTGACGCCCGTGGAGCCCTTACCACTGAAGAATATACCCAAATCCTTCAGGATGCAAAGGTCGATGACGTTGCTTCTTCCTACTGCTTCATGCTTAATAAAAGCGGCATTACTGTTTATCATAGTGATCCGACCAAAATTGGCAAACCCAATAATATTCCCATTATCACCGAATTAATGGCTGGTATTAATAAGGGTATTGTTCCGGATAATCTTACTACTGAGTACATTGACGAAGACGGCAGCACAAAATATGCCAGTTACTACATCACTGCCCGACGCGGGGTAGTAATCATGTGTGCAGACGGTGATGAATTGATGGCCCCTGTCAGTGACTTGATACTGCGTTCAATCCTGATTACAGTCTTGATTATCATTGTTGCTACAGCTGTAACCAACCTTGTCGTAAGACGCATCAATAAGCCGCTTGAACAGGTAACCTCCATTATTAATGATGCCGCAAAGCTGAATTTATCCTCTTCCACCCTTTTGGAAAAACTATGCCGCCGGCGTGATGAGACCGGACAAATCAGCCGGGCTGTACAGGAAATGTGCGCCAGTTTGCGAGATGTTGTTAACCAGATTGAGCAAGCCAATCAAAGCATAGAATTCAATATGGAAAAATTGGAATTCTCCAGCAATCAAATTCATGAAATGTGCAGTGCCAACTCTTCTACGACCTTACAAATGGCCGCCGGCATGGAGGAAACCGCCTCTATTACCAATACGATTAATAATCATATGGTGACTATGCAGAGCGAGTCCGAAGATATCAATCAACAGGCAATAGCCGGTAATCAATTATCAGAAGAAGTAACCCAGAGAGCCAATGCGCTGCAGGCAGTAACTGCTCAGGCTATGCAAAGAACTACTGATATGTATCATCAAATCAAAGATAAATCCGAATTGGCAATTTTAGGTGTGAAGTCTGTTTCTCGGATTAATGAATTAACCGATGCTATTAAAGACATTTCCGACCAGACTAATTTGCTCTCTCTCAATGCCAGCATTGAGGCCGCCAGAGCAGGCAACGCTGGCCGCGGCTTTGCTGTAGTTGCTTCTGAAATCAGTAATCTGGCTCATCGTTCTTTGGAAACGGTAGCAGACATTAATTCCATCATCACAGACATCAATGACGCCGTCAGTAATATGGCCAGCAGCCTGGAAACCACCTCTGTATTCCTGGAAGAAACAGTTCTTGCCGATTACAGTCAATTCAGTCAGATTGGTGACCAGTACCTACAGGATGCCGGTGTGTTCAAAGACAGCATGAACGCCATTTCCACTGACACCGGCCACCTGACGCTCTCCATCCAGGAAGTAGCAGCCGGCCTGGGCGGCATCCGTACAACAATTTCCGAATCCACCATCGGCATCAATGATATTGCTGATAAAACTTCCGATGTAGTGCAGAAAGCCAGTGATAATCATAATCTGTCCGGTGACACTGTTGAAAATGTAAAGGTTCTGAAAGGAATCGTCGATATGTTCAAACTCTAAGAAATATAAGAAGGAACTGCATACCGGCGTTGCAGTTCCTTCCTCATAGGGATTTAATAAATGAATGATATCTTCATTTCATAATTACATTTTACAACAATTAGGCAAATATCTTCATTACGTTAATTGCGAAATTATTAACATATTTTGCCGCAATTAGACTAGTTATACAAGGAGCGATTATTATGAGGGAATCTAATAATTTTATACCGGCACTCTATGCTCAGCCAACAAATGAACAATATGAAAGAACCGTAAATGACCACCTGGAAGATGTATCATACACTCAAGATTCACATTTTCGTATTTGGTATAATAACCAGGCGGAAGGATATGATCTTCATTACCATAATGCTCTGGAAATTATTATTCCCATTGAAAATATGTATACCGTAGTAGTTTCTGAAAAACAATTTGTTCTCAATGTCGGGGATATCCTGATTATCCCCTGCCATGCACCGCATGAAATTTATTCACAAAATCAAGGGTACCGCTTCATCTATCTGGTTAACATTAGCCTGTTGTCCGGTTTTCATGATACCAAAGCTCTTGATCCCATTTTAATGACTCCTTTTGTTATCAACAGACTCCTTTTTCCGGATATTTATGATGTCATTTATTCTAAATTTATGGAGATAAATAAGATTTATTTTTCCAATGATATTTTGTGGGAATTCTCCACTTATGCATTGTTTATGAATATCTTAACTATTCTGGGACAAAATCAGTATCGTATGCTTTCCTCCAATGATATGTATCAATATGGAAAGCAGCAGGTGTATTATGAAAAATTC
Organism: Lachnospiraceae bacterium; assembly: GCA_031556725.1. Lineage (GTDB taxonomy): Bacteria > Bacillota > Clostridia > Lachnospirales > Lachnospiraceae > UBA935. The sequence goes on from JAVBSL010000010.1 coordinate 27,540, forward strand.
ACTAACCTGCTGCTTTACATTGATTCTCATTATGCATCAAATTTAACGCTGGAAGAAGTCGCTTCTTACGTGGGCTTTTCTAAATTTCATTTTTCAAGATTGTTTAAAATTCACACCAATACAACTTTTCATGAATATTTAAACCATAAGAGAATACAGGTTGCCCAATCACTGTTATCCACAAATCTTTCCGTTACAGATATTGCTTTCCAAACGGGATTTAACAATACCACTTCATTTAGCCGCTGTTTCAGAAAATATAACAGCTGTTCTCCTAATCAATACCGGAATTTATTTAAGCAACAGAACTTGCCAAATAATTATCCCGGTGATTGATCCTAATGATTAATCACTTTTTATCCCTTTACACTTCCTAATGCTACACCTGCAATAATATATTTAGATAAAAACAAATATACGACAATCAGAGGCAGTACCGTTAGTGATAAACCCAGATAAACGCAGCCATACTCAGTTCGATAGATATCCCCCTTCAATAAGCTGACCATAATCGGCATGGTATACTTTTTTTGGTCAGTCAGCAGAACCAATGGGGTAAACAGATTATTCCAGCTATTTACAAAGCAGAAGATAGCCTGGGTAGCCAGAGCCGGTTTCATAATCGGCATCGCAATTTTATTAAATATATAAAACTCTCTTGCACCATCTATTCGCGCTGATTGGATAATTTCCATTGACAGTGTCGGCACCATATACTGCCGCATAAAAAATACCATAGCTGGTGACGCAATCGCCGGCAATATCAGCATTGCAAAGTTATTGGTCATGTGGATACGGTATACCATCTGGTAAAAACCAATCATCGTAACCTGTGCCGGAATCATCATAATCGCCATAATAAAGCTGAAGAAAGGCGTTTTGAATCGCCAGTTGTAAACTACCAGACCATACGCTGTTAAAGTTGAAAAATAAACCGCGCAAGCCGTCGTACAAATTGAAACAAAGAACGAATTGGCAAACCCTTGCATAGGATTAAAACTTTTGCCCAGCAAAATCTTTAAATTGTTCATCGTATAAGTAGATGGCAAAAAGCTGATTGCATGCTGCTGTATTTCGTTAGTTGATCTGGTCGCATTCATAAGCATAATCCAAAACGGTAAAACGCTTAAAATTACTAAAAAAATACATACTACATACGTAACTATCGTCAAGATAGGAGATGTCCTTTTTTTGTTCATTCTATTTTCCTCCCCTATTCATCTTTTGTTTCCTGCGATATTCCTTCTCCTGCATCTTCATCTGCTTTCTAAGCAGTACTTCATCCTTATCTCTCATCACATAGAACATCGCTATGGAAGCTGTACAAATAATGACAAACATAATCATACTGGCGGCGGATGCCCGATTGTACAGATAGCTTCCGCTAAATGCCTGATTATAAATAAAGACACCGGTGGTTAAAGTTCCATTATCCGGTCCCCCCGCTAAAAACAGCTTGGGAATATCGAACATTTGCAGTCCACCAATCATACTGGTTACCAGAGTAAACAACAAAATAGTTTTCAGATTGGGAATTGTAACATAAAAGAACGTCTGCCATCTATTGGCACCATCCATCTCTGCCGCCTCAAAAATATCCGGACTGATTCCCAGTACTCCCGATATCAAAATAATCATCGTATAACCATACCACATCCAGAACTGTATAAAAGCCACAACTCCTCTGGCAACAGTTTTATTTACCAGGAAATTTACCGACTGATCTGCCCATCCAAATGTTTTAAACAAATCATTTACCGGCCCCATCGGATATCCAAACAGGGCATTAAATAAAATAGCAATTGTTGCTGCCGTTATAATATTCGGCATATAAAACAAAACCTTAAACAGTCCCTCTCCTTTGATTTTACGGCGTGTATCCGTGAACCATGCGGTTAACAAAAGAGCCAGAAGTATTTGAGGTACAAAATTCACAAACCAAATACCAATGGTATTTTTAAATGCAACTTGAAAAGAAGGATTTTTAAGAATATTTTTAAAATTCGTAAAAGGTTCCTCCAAAAAATGAAACTCTGTCATTCCAATTCCTTTAAAATCAGTAAATCCCAATACTGCGGTAAATATAATCGGATAAAGTGAAAAAATCAAAAATGCGATAAAAAAGGGTGCACAAAATAAATATCCATATATTGCATAGCTGTTGCCTTTTCGCTTCATACTACACCTCCAGCTTTTTTACAAAATGAGGCGGCGGAGGAGTTCTCCGCCGCCCATATTTTTTACTTACATAATCATTAATCTACAATAACATCCAAGTTATCTGCAACCTTTTGCTTAAAGTCAGTGATTGCCTGTTCTCTGGATTTATTACCAGCCGTATATTCACGTACCTGGTCTCTCCAGTAAGTATTGATGGTTTCATCATACTGAGTCAGGTTCTTGCCGTTAGCAAACTGGTTAGCGGGTACAAATATATCAAACATATTCTGTCCGCCAAGGAAATCAATTTCGCCATTGGACTTAGCCATTACAGTACCGCTACCAACACAGTCCTTGGTTCCGCCTTCACCATTAAAGGTGCCGTTAGCCCACATATACTGAAGACCTGTATCAGAAGAATCTAATGTAATCCACTCGATGATATCACCAACAGCTTCTTTTACCTGAGAGTCTTTGTTTGCAAGTAACCATGTACCACCCCAGAAGAATCCAACAGGAGATTCACAAGCAGCCCAATCGCCGAAAGTACCTTCGCCAATTGCTGTACCACCAGAGTTACCAGCCATTACATAGTTGATTAGCCATGCAGGACCGAAGAAACCTAAAACACCCTGTGCTCCTTCACCCTTCATATCTGCATACCATGCATCTGTCCAGTCCTGAGTATCATTGTGGTAACCATTGTCTTTTAATTCTTTAGACAGATCTAAGAAAGCTTCTCTCTTAGGATCAATTGTCAGAGCGCCGTCTACGATCCAGCCCTTATCGGAACTGTTTTCAACTGCATGCCAGATATCGCCGTCGCCGGATACAATACCGTAGCCTTTTGCTTTCAATTCTGCTGCTGCTTTATAGAACTGATCCCAGTTTCCTGAAGCTGCACCGATCTTAGCTCCAACTTCCTTCGGATCATCGGTTCCCCATACATCTTTAGCGATAGAACGTCTGTAAATAAATGTTCCGCCTGTAGCCTGGTATCCAAGACCAACAACGTCGCCATTGCCATTGGTTCCGATTTCAACGGAATATTTAGCAATGTCAGATTCTTTGATTGCATTATCAATGTCGATACCTAAATCAGCATAAGGTGCTGCGAAAGAAGATGCATCTCCCTGGCTGTATTTCAGGATAAATGCTGCTTCTGCACAGTAGATGTCGGGTGCATCTGCACCGCCACCCTGTAATGCCTGATCAAGAGCCGGCTGATATGCTCCATCAGTGGTAGCAATGATTGTGGTCTTAATTTCATAGTCAAATTCCGGATGCAGTTCTTTGTACTTGTCAATCATTTTGGGAACTTCATCTGTAAAAGACCATACGTTGATTACTTTGGGGCCGCCTGCAGTTGCGGTTTCTGTTTTTGTGGTATCTGCTGCAGGTTTTTCCTCAGTCTTTGTTTCGGTTGTAGCAGCACCTGCTGATGCGTTATTGCTACTTCCGCCACATCCTGTCAGTAATGTAGCAACCATACTGACACACAACAATGTTACAATTAGCTTTTTCATTTCTTTTCCTCCTTTTTTATGTTGCCGGAACACTTTCTTATTTATGTTCCGCATAATAATTAGTGTACAATTCCTGCTCATTTTTCGCAGTACGTTTATTGCTATTTACTTTACCGTTTTTGCTTTCTATTTGTCACTTTGCATCATTTTGCTTAAATTTACAGTTTTTTATTGTACATATTTTTCTTTATTCTTTTTTTTCTTATTGCACTATGCTTATTTTTTCATTTTAAAAATCTGATTTTTTGTGCCCTTTTATATGTCAAAAATAGCCTCCGCTAACTATCAGGTTAATTTTATATGTTTCGATGTTGTTATTTTGACAAAATTCATTTATCAATGCAAACGTCTGATTTATATCATCATTGTTGCTCAGAGACACATACAGTAAAAATATCGGTAAGACCATACTCGCCGCACCAAGTCCCACATTTCCCACAAAATTACCCAATATTATCGAATCAATAACTTGCGCAACAGGTATTGACACGGTTGAAAGAGTTGTTGGCAGCAAGTGCTTCTTCACAGCTGTGAGACGATGTAATTTCTTGCTTTACTATCTGAATTCACTAAACTATTTGTTCCTTTTCCATAGTTTTATAACCTTTATATTTTACACAAATCTGTTTATATGTACAAACAAGTTTCCGTTAACCATTGATTTACAATATTTCCAAACAAGATCGGCCTTTCAATTTGCAAATTATGTCCGGCTCCATTAATTGCACAATAAGTTGCATTAGGATAATTATTAATCAGTTCAAATTGGTCTTTATATCCCACTTCCGTATCCTGCTTGCCAACAATAATCAAACAGGGATTTGTAAAGGGAGCAGACAAATCATCTGCATTAAAAGAAAATGCACCTTTTAAAACTTCATCCAAAAAATGCTTATTTTGCTCCACAATTGCCGGTAATATATCTTTTTGATATAATTCCCATACGGATTTTGTTAATACTACATTCATATATGTGAAACTGTCAAATTGCGCCTTAGTAAGTGTCTTTAAAAAAGCGTCGTCTCTTCTAAAAATTTGCAATGGTTCTACTCTTCCCTTACGATTACCGGGATATACTAGCGGGCACAGCAAAATTAATGCTTTTATCATTTGTGGGTATCGATTAACAAACCCTCTCGCCAGGTATCCTCCATAAGATTCACCAGCGAGAATAAAGTCTTCTCCTACAACTTCTTTTACAAAAGCATACAGGACAGCCAAAATATCATCAGAGGTTCTGATATGCTCACCTGCAATCGATTTTCCCATTCCCGGTAAGTCAAGATATATTCGTCTGTATGATTGCTTATTGCTACAAAAAACAGACTCGAAACACCCTGACATAATTCTCCGGTCCAGTCCCCAACCATGTAAAAGCAAAACCGGTACTCCCGTACCAATGCATTCATAGTCTACTGTTGTATCCTTAACTTTATATTGGCTCATCCTGATACCTCTCTTTCTTTTCCGTATGTTCTACTCTTCATGCCACTATAATTAGACATTATACCATCGCAAACAGGACAACGGTCGGTCTTGTATCTAATTGTACTTTACAGCTCTTGTTGCATAGAAATTCGTATGATAAAATGAGATATATTGATGGAGGACCGGTATGGATATTAGTCATTATTATATTAAAAAAGGCTCTGGCGAACCACTGATACTGCTTCACGGTAACGGTGAGGATTGTGGCTATTTTATAAATCAGCTGGAAGAATTATCAAATTATTATCGTGTTATCGCACTTGATACGAGAGGACACGGAAAAACGCCGCGGGGGGATGCCCCTTTTACGATCAGGCAGTTTGCAGAGGACCTGGCTGGATTTATGGATAGAATTGCTGTGGAAAAAGCAAATATTTTGGGATTTTCAGACGGTGCTAATATTGCTATGTATTTTTCAATAGCCTATCCGCAAAGAGTTGAGAAGTTAATTCTTAATGGTGGAAACTTAAATCCGGCAGGAGTAAAGCGACACATACAAATACCCATTGAAACCGGCTACAGAATCGCAACGCTTTTTGCTTCAAGAAGTAAAGATGCCAGAAAAAATGCTGAAATGCTGGGGCTTATGGTAAATGAACCTCATATTTCATTAAGCGAATTATCCGCAATCACAGCAGAAACGCTTGTGATTGCGGGTACCAAAGATATGATAACAGAACGTCATTCTCGACTAATTGCCGAATCCATTACAAATGCAAAACTTGTATTTATCGACGGGAATCATTTTATTGCAAATAATAATTTTGTCTCCTTTAATAAGGAAATATTAGGTTTTCTTAAAAAACAGGTGTCAATATGCGATACCAATACGAATACTTGTCCCTAAAACCTATGCCTTTATATAGTTCCTTGGCGGCTTCATTTTCATCAACCACCTGAAGATATGCCTTGATCGCTCCACACTCCCTTGCCCGGCTTAATAATGACAGACAGATTTCCCGCCCATATCCTTTTCTTCTGCATTTCTTAGCTACTACGATATCGTATAAACCGGCATAATTGTGTTCGATCACGCATAATCCGCAGGCCACCGCTTCTTCACCGCAAAATAGTGTAGCACACAATGTCTGACATATAATATTACTTTGTATTTTCTTTGCTGTTGTGACGGATAATACATTAACATTATTAAGATGAAAATAGGTCTTTTGCCATTCTTCCGTTATCCCTTCGTTTACCACCGCTTTCAGTTTTTTATCGCTTTGCGGAAGTGTATCTAGCGTCATTAAATTTGTCTTATCCGCAAGCGCGTATCCCTGCTTTTCTAACACGCTATCTAACGTTTGTGACAATGGCGTGATTTTAAATACAGTTGGCAGATTTTTTTTAGCATATAGAGATTCGCATTTTGCTATTTTTTCTTCAACCGGTAAATCCGGGTTACTTAATACATTGACAGAATTTGCACGTTTTGTATACCCTTCCGAAAAACGCAAATACCAACCATCCAAATACATCGTGTTCAATGCCGGATGGGCATTTAAAGACATTTCCTCAATTTTTCTTATTTCCATTACACATTCACCTCTTTCTTTTTGATGGCGCCGATGGATAAAAAAAGAGCCGCAACGGAATTAGCTTATGCTAAATCTATTACGGTTCTGCATCTATAACATATGTAAACAGCAACCGCACAGAAACAGGAAGTACATTCCCTGCAGCCATGCGGAAGGTAATGGCTACACGGACTTACTTCTTTCTTCTCTGCGTCTTAAGCTGTTCAGTAAAAATATGTTCATAGTATTATCCTTTCGACTTGATAATAAGAAATATAACACATAAGAAATAGAAATGCAAGTTTTTTGCTGCCATAACAGAGCCATGACACTCGCGGCGAAGCCGCTCGTTCACGGGCTTCGCCCTATATGAATAAATAGAAAAATACCCGGATGAGAGCAAGCTCTCCCCGGGTATTTCCCTATTTATTCATGCATGGCTCATTGCCATCGCGCAGATTACTCAATGATTGTAGCAACACGGCCTGAACCAACGGTACGTCCACCTTCACGGATAGCGAAGGTAAGACCCTGATCCATAGCGATAGGATGAATCAGTTCGATGGTCATTTCTACGTTATCACCAGGCATACACATTTCGGTTCCTGCAGGCAGGTCACAGATGCCGGTAACGTCAGTTGTTCTGAAGTAGAACTGAGGTCTGTAGTTGTTGAAGAAAGGAGTATGACGTCCACCTTCATCTTTAGTCAATACGTATACCTGAGCGGTAAATTTTGTATGACATTTGATAGAACCGGGTTTAGCCAGAACCTGTCCTCTTTCAATATCAGTTCTGTTAACACCACGAAGCAGTGCACCGATGTTATCACCAGCCTGAGCATCGTCAAGCAGTTTACGGAACATTTCAATACCGGTTACAACAACTTTTCTGGTTTCTTCTTTGATACCAACGATTTCAACTTCGTCCTGTACGCGGAGAATACCAGCTTCTACTCTACCGGTAGCAACAGTACCACGTCCGGTAATGGAGAATACGTCTTCTACAGGCATCAGGAAAGGTTTGTCAGTATCACGCTGAGGATCGGGAATCCACTCATCAACTGCATCCATCAACTCAAGGATCTTATCGCCCCAAGAACAAGCGGGATCTTCCAGAGCCTTCAATGCGGAACCCTGAATAACAGGGGTGTCATCGCCGGGGAAGTCATATTCAGATAATAAATCTCTGATTTCCATTTCAACTAATTCAAGTAATTCAGCGTCATCAACCATATCGCATTTGTTCATGAATACTACGATATAAGGAACGCCTACCTGACGAGACAGTAAGATATGCTCTTTGGTCTGAGCCATAACACCGTCAGTAGCAGCAACAACAAGGATAGCGCCATCCATCTGAGCAGCACCGGTGATCATGTTCTTAACGTAGTCAGCATGTCCTGGGCAGTCAACGTGAGCGTAATGTCTCTTGTTGGATTCATAGTCAACGTGAGAAGTAGAGATGGTGATACCTCTTTCTCTTTCTTCGGGTGCTTTATCGATCTTGTCGAAAGCAACAGCTTCACCGGTTCCCAGTCTTGCATTCAGGGTCTTGGTAATAGCAGCTGTTAAAGTGGTTTTACCATGATCTACGTGACCGATGGTACCAATATTACAATGGGGTTTGGTTCTTTCAAATTTAGCTTTAGCCATTTCTAAAGTCCTCCTTTAATGAATTAAAAAGTATTATTTTTTTGTTTTTATAAATTTACTCGGCTATCTTTGATTATATTAAATAATTCCAATATTTTCAAGCCTTATTTATTGCATTAGTAAATCCTACTTGGATCTTGCTGCCAGTACCTTTTCGAGAAAAGGTCAATATCTCTATTTCGATTTAGCTGCCAGTACCTTTTCTTGTACACTCTTCGGTACCTGTTCGTATTTTTCAAAGAACATGGAGTAGTTTCCGCGGCCCTGAGTTTTTGAACGAAGGTCGGTTGCATATCCAAACATTTCGGAAAGGGGTACATATCCTCTTACCAGTTTACCACCGCCGATATCGTCCATACCTTCGATACGTCCACGACGGGAGTTGATGTCACCGATTACATCACCCATATAGTCTTCAGGCATGGTAACTTCTACCTTCATAATCGGCTCAAGCAGTACCGGTGCAGCCTTCTGCATAGCTTCCTTAAATGCCAGGGAACCGGCAATATGGAATGCCATTTCCGAGGAGTCAACCTCATGGTAGGAACCATCGTATACGTTAGCATAAACACCAACAACAGGGAATCCGCCCAAAATACCGGCTTTCGTAGCTTCTTCAATACCGGCGCCAACAGGAGCGATGTATTCTTTAGGGATCGCACCACCCACTACGCTGGATTCAAATTTGAAGAGTTCCTCACCATTAGCATCCATAGGTGCAAATCTAACTTTACAGTGACCGTACTGTCCACGACCGCCGGACTGTTTTGCATATTTGCTGTCAACTTCCACTTCTTTGGTAATGGCTTCTTTGTAAGCAACCTGAGGTGCGCCTACGTTGGCCTCTACCTTGAATTCTCTTAAAAGTCTGTCAACAATGATTTCCAAATGGAGCTCGCCCATACCGGCAATAATAACCTGACCGGTTTCGGTATTGGTGTGTGCTCTAAAGGTCGGATCTTCTTCTGCTAATTTAGCAAGTGCCTCTCCCATCTTGCCCTGACCTGCTTTGGTCTTGGGTTCGATTGCCAGCTCGATAACGGGTTCAGGGAATTCCATGGACTCCAGAATTACCGGATGCTGTTCGTCACAAATGGTGTCACCGGTGGTGGTCAGTTTAAATCCAACTGCTGCTGCAATATCTCCGGAATAAACCTTATCGATTTCTTCTCGCTTATTTGCGTGCATCTGCAGGATACGTCCCACACGTTCCTTTTTGCCTTTTGTTGCGTTTAATATATAAGACCCTGAATTAACTGTTCCTGAGTAAACTCTGAAGAATGCCAGTTTACCTACAAAGGGGTCGGTCATAATTTTGAATGCCAATGCTGAGAAAGGTTCTTCATCGGAAGAATGTCTTTCCACTTCATTACCATCCATATCCACACCTTTAATAGAGGGAATGTCGGTGGGAGCCGGCATAAATTCCAGAACTGCGTCCAGAAGCTTCTGAACACCTCTGTTACGGTATGCCGATCCACAGCAAACGGGAATTGCTCTGCATTCACAGGTAGCTTTCCGCAGTGCGGCCTTCATTTCTTCTACTGAAGGTTCCTGATCCTCAAGGAACATCATCATTAAGTCATCATCCAGCTCACATACTTTTTCGACCAACTCAGCGTGATACAGTTCAGCATCCTCCTTCATATCATCAGGAATATCTGTAAATGTAATGTCTTCACCCTTGTCATCATTATAGATATAAGCTTTCATTTCAAACAGGTCAATAATACCTTTAAAAGTATCCTCTTTACCAATGGGTATCTGAAGCATAATGGTATTCTTGCCCAGTCTTGTTTTAATCTGCTCTACGGCTCCGTAGAAGTTTGCTCCTAAAATGTCCATTTTGTTAATAAATGCCATTCTTGGTACGTTGTAGGTGTCAGCCTGACGCCATACATTTTCTGATTGCGGTTCAACACCGCCTTTTGCACAAAATACGCCGACAGCACCATCGAGTACACGCAGCGAACGCTCTACTTCTACAGTAAAATCAACGTGTCCGGGAGTATCAATAATATTAATACGATGCTCCAGAGCACCCGGTTTAGCCTTGGCATGTTCTTGCATTGTCCAGTGACATGTGGTAGCGGCTGATGTAATGGTAATGCCTCTTTCCTGCTCCTGTTCCATCCAGTCCATGGTAGCAGTGCCTTCATGCGTATCACCGATCTTATAATTAACACCGGTATAGAATAAGATACGCTCAGAAAGGGTGGTCTTACCGGCATCAATATGAGCCATAATACCAATGTTCCTGGTTCTTTCTAGTGGATATTCTCTTCCAGCCAAAGGTTTTTCCTCCTTATATTAGTATAGGCAATCGTCTTAGAAACGATAGTGAGCAAATGCTTTGTTTGCTTCTGCCATTTTGTGCATGTCTTCTTTTTTCTTAACTGATGCGCCGGTACTATTGGCAGCATCCATGATTTCGTTTGCCAGTCTGTCCTGCATGGTTTTCTCGCCTCTTTTACGAGAATACAGGGTCAGCCAACGAAGAGCCAAAGCCTGACGTCTTTCAGCTCTGACCTCGATGGGTACCTGATAGGTAGCACCGCCGATACGTCTTGCCTTTACTTCCAGAACAGGCATGATATTATTCATTGCCTCCTCAAATACGTCAAGTGCCGGTTTGCCGGCTTTCTCTTCCACAGTAGCAAATGCTCCGTATACAATCTTCTGGGCTACACCCTTCTTACCATCTAACATAATGTTATTGATTAGTTTGGTAACCACCTTGTTATTGTATAAAGGATCTGCTAATACGTCTCTTTTTTGAATATGTCCTTTACGTGGCACGTTTCTTCCCTCCTTATTAAAATTAATAATTCTCCGGTACTCACATGTTAGATCCTAATTATTCACAAATGTGTTCGTGCGGTAAGCCTGTATTAAAAACAGAATTCCAACACCGAATTAGTTTCTATATTATTTTCCGGTCTTTCCAGCTTTAGGTCTCTTTGCTCCATATTTGGAACGAGCCTGCTTTCTGTTAGCAACTCCCGCAGTATCAAGGGTACCTCTGATAACATGGTATCTTGTACCGGGTAAGTCTTTTACCCTACCGCCTCTGATCAGAACAACACTATGTTCCTGCAGGTTGTGGCCTTCACCGGGAATGTAGCTTGTTACTTCGATTCCGTTGGAAAGACGAACTCTGGCAATTTTTCTCAGAGCCGAGTTAGGCTTTTTAGGCGTAGCTGTCTTAACAGCAGTACAAACACCTCTCTTTTGAGGAGAAGAAGTATCGGTGTGCTTCTTGTGAAGTGAGTTATATCCCTTCTGCAGAGCCGGGGCCGTAGACTTCTTTACGGATGTTTGACGTCCTTTTCTTACTAACTGGTTAAATGTTGGCATTCTGTTTCACCTCCTACTATAATAGTTTGCGTATGCAAAATTGCACACTAAATTAGTATACGTGTTGTTTTTTCCCTTGTCAATACGTTTTCACCCAAATTTTACTTGAAAAAGGCGGGTTTTACAGTGATTTTGCACATGACATACAATAAAAAACTCCGCACATACCATATATAGAGTGTGCGGAGTTTTAGATACTATTCTTCGTCCAAAGCCTCTTCTTCTAAAACCTCATCAATTTCATCCAAAAAGTCTTCTTCTTCCTCAAGATTTATCATTTCCACGTCAAATCTGATATCGTCTATTTCATCATCCTCGTCCATATCAATGACAACCTCTTCAATCTCTTCGATCTCTTCTTTCACTTCCATGATACTTTTCAGCGTATGATCCGTATTTAACATGGTATTACGATACCGCTTCATGCCTGTTCCGGCCGGTATCAGCTTACCGATGATTACGTTTTCTTTCAAACCGATCAGCGGATCTACTTTACCTTTAATGGCTGCTTCCGTCAAAACCTTAGTGGTCTCCTGGAAGGATGCTGCCGAAAGGAAGGAGTTGGTAGCCAGTGCTGCTTTGGTAATTCCCAGCATAACCTGCTTGCCGTCGGCCGGTTCGAGGCCTTCCTCCTGTAATTTTGCATTAGTATCTTCATAATCCAGGATATCAATCAATGTACCGGGCAGGAACTCGGAATCACCGTTAGTTTCAATCCGGATTTTCTTTAACATCTGGCGAACGATTACTTCAATATGCTTATCGCTGATATCAACACCTTGCAAACGGTATACTCTCTGAACCTCACGAATCATGTAATCCTGAACCGCACGGACACCTTTGATTTTCAATAAGTCGTGGGGATTAACACTACCTTCGGTCAGCTCATCACCGGCTTCCATAACGGTACCATCCATAATGGCAATCCGGGAACCGTAGGGAATCAGATAAGTCTTGGATTCACCGGTTTCGTCATTCGTAATAACAATTTCACGCTTTTTCTTCGTATCTTTAATGGTTGCAACACCGCCGAACTCAGCAATAATTGCCAGTCCTTTCGGCTTTCTTGCTTCAAAAAGTTCTTCAACACGGGGAAGACCCTGGGTAATATCGTCACCTGCCACACCACCGGTATGGAAAGTACGCATGGTCAGCTGCGTACCGGGTTCACCGATAGACTGTGCTGCAATGATACCAACTGCTTCACCTACCTGCACCGCTTCGCCGGTTGCCATATTGGCACCGTAACATTTTGCACAGATACCGCTATGAGAACGACAGGTCAGAATGGTACGGATCTTAACCTCTTCAATAGGTTCACCCTTCTCATTTACGCCTTTGCTCATAATCTTGGAAGCACGGCTGGGGGTAATCATATGATTATGTTTCACAATCATATTGCCTTCGTTGTCATAAATATCTTCACAGGTATATCTTCCTGTAATTCTGTCTTTCAAACCTTCGATGGTTTCTTTTCCGTCCATAAAAGCTTTTACTCTCATGCCGGGAATCTCGTTTGCACCTTCCATACAGTCTACTTCACGGATAATCAGCTCCTGTGAAACATCAACCATACGTCTGGTCAGGTAACCGGAGTCTGCTGTACGCAGAGCGGTATCAGACAAACCTTTACGGGCACCATGGGCCGACATAAAGTATTCCAGTACGTCCAAACCTTCACGGAAGTTAGACTTAATCGGCAATTCAATGGTTCTACCGGTGGTATCAGCCATCAAACCACGCATACCGGCCAGCTGTTTAATCTGCTGATTGGAACCACGGGCTCCGGAGTCAGCCATCATAAAGATGTTATTATAAGCATCCAGACCATCTAACAGCACCTGGGTCAGTTCCTTATCGGTTTCATTCCAGGTTTCTACTACCGCACGATATCTTTCTTCTTCGGTAATCAAACCGCGGCGGAAATTCTGGGAAATCCGGTCAACGGTAGCCTGTGCTTCTTCTAACATCTGCTGTTTCTGTTCCGGTACAGTCATATCGGAAATGGAAACCGTCATAGCTGCTTTGGTGGAATATTTATATCCGGTAGCTTTGATTAAATCCAGTACTTCTGCGGTAACAGAAGCGCCATGGGTATTGATTACTTTTTCCAAAATCTGTTTTAGCTGCTTCTTGCCAACATGGAAATCAATCTCCGGTAAAAGTAGATTTTCCGGAACACTTCGATCCACAAATTCCAAATCCTGCGGCAGAATTTCATTAAACAGGAAACGTCCCAGGGTTGATTCTACAATGCCACTTACTTCTTCGCCGGCGGCATTTTTCTTGATTATTTTTACTTTGATCCGGGAATGCAAAGTACATTCACCGTTTTCATATGCCAATATAGCTTCGTTAACGTTTTTATAATACTTTCCTTCGCCTTTTGCACCCGGTCTTTCCTGAGTCAGGTAGTAAATACCCAAAACCATATCCTGTGAAGGAACCGCTACCGGTCCACCGTCGGAAGGTTTCAAAAGGTTATTGGGTGACAGCAGCAGAAAACGGCATTCTGCCTGGGCCTCTACCGACAAGGGAAGATGCACAGCCATCTGGTCACCGTCAAAGTCAGCATTAAATGCAGTACATACCAACGGATGCAGCTTAATTGCCTTACCCTCTACCAAAATCGGCTCAAAAGCCTGAATACCCAATCTATGCAGGGTAGGGGCACGGTTCAGCATAACCGGATGTTCCTTGATTACTTCTTCCAGAACGTCCCATACCTGTCCGTCCAATCTCTCTACTAATTTTTTAGCATTCTTAATATTCTGGGAAATACCTCTTCCCACCAGTTCCTTCATAACGAAGGGTTTGAACAGTTCGATCGCCATTTCTTTGGGCAGACCGCACTGATAAATCTTTAATTCGGGTCCTACAACAATAACTGAACGTCCTGAATAGTCAACACGTTTTCCCAAAAGGTTCTGACGAAAACGTCCGGATTTACCTTTCAGCATATCGGATAAGGATTTCAATGCACGGTTACCGGGTCCGGTTACCGGCCGGCCTCGCCGTCCGTTATCAATCAAAGCATCTACCGCTTCCTGCAGCATTCGCTTTTCATTACGAACGATGATATCCGGTGCACCTAATTCAAGCAGTCTCTTCAAACGGTTATTACGGTTGATGATCCTGCGGTATAAATCATTTAAATCGGAAGTTGCAAAACGTCCGCCATCCAACTGTACCATAGGACGCAAATCGGGAGGAATAACCGGAATAGCATCCATAATCATCCACTCAGGCTGATTGCCGGACTCTCTGAAGGCTTCCACTACTTCCATTCTTTTGATAATTCTGGCTCGTTTCTGACCGGTAGACTCTTTCAAGCCATCTTTCAGTTCTACTGCTTCGCCTTCCAGATCAATTGCCTGCAATAATTCCTTGATTGCTTCGGCACCCATACCCACACGGAATTTGGTGCCCCAGGTTTCTCTTGACTCCTGATATTCCTTCTCGGACAAAACCTGTTTGTACTCTAAACTGGATTCACCCCGATCCAAAACAATATAAGAAGCAAAATACAATACCTTCTCCAAAACTCTGGGAGACAGATCCAAGATCAGTCCCATCCGGCTGGGAATACCTTTAAAATACCAAATATGGGATACCGGCGCTGCCAGTTCAATATGTCCCATCCGTTCTCTACGTACCGTTGCTTTGGTTACTTCCACACCGCAGCGGTCGCAGACAACACCTTTATATCTGATTTTCTTATATTTACCGCAATGACACTCCCAATCCTTACTGGGGCCAAAAATCTTTTCACAGAACAGACCGTCTTTTTCCGGTTTTAAGGTTCTGTAATTGATGGTTTCCGGTTTCAGTACTTCACCCCTTGACCAGTCTCTGATTTTTTCAGGTGATGCCAACCCAATCTTGATGGCATCAAATGTCATTGGTTGATATATTTCCTGCTTTGTTTCTGACATTACAGTACTCCTTTCAGTTTTCTTCAAAAACTTCTTCCAATTCGATATCCAAGTCTTCAAGATCATCCGCATCTTCCAGATCTTCTTCATCAGCATTGACCAGTTCGCCGCTATCGCCGTCAAACTCTTGCTTCTGATATCCCATGGAAGCTAAGGATTCCTTTTCATATTCGTAATTGGGGCTGTTGCCTTCGATTTCATACCGGTAATCCGTATCACCATAATCAATGGTCTCCATGATTTCCACTTCCGTATGATCGTCACGCAATACTTTTACATCCAAACCAAGAGACTGTAATTCCTTCAGCAATACCTTGAAAGATTCAGGAACACCCGGCTCAGGAATGTTATCACCTTTAATAATGGCTTCGTAAGTTTTAACACGTCCAACCACATCATCCGATTTTACGGTCAGGATTTCCTGAAGGGTATAGGATGCACCATAGGCTTCCAGTGCCCAAACTTCCATCTCTCCGAATCTCTGTCCGCCGAACTGAGCTTTACCGCCCAAAGGCTGCTGGGTTACCAGCGAGTAAGGACCGGTGGAACGGGCATGGATCTTATCATCAACCAGATGATGAAGTTTCAGGTAATGCATGTGTCCGATGGTAACCGCACTGTCAAAATATTCGCCGGTACGGCCATCGCGCAATCTTACCTTTCCGTCTCGGGAAATCGGTACGCCCTTCCATAATTCTCTATGCTCTCTATTTTGAGATAAATATTTCATAACCTCCGGAAGGAGTGCTGCTTTATATTTCTTTTCAAAATCTTCCCATGACAGGTTCACATAGTCATTGGCCAGATCCAGTGTATCCATAATATCCATTTCGTTGGCACCGTCAAATACCGGTGTTGCCACGTTAAAACCAAGTGCCTTGGCAGCCAGTGATAAATGGATTTCCAATACCTGTCCGATGTTCATACGGGAAGGTACACCCAAAGGATTTAATACGATGTCCAGCGGACGTCCGTTAGGCAGATAAGGCATATCCTCCACCGGAAGCACACGGGAAACTACACCCTTGTTACCATGGCGACCGGCCATTTTATCACCAACCGAGATTTTTCTCTTCTGGGCAATATAAATACGCACTGCCTGATTTACACCGGGTGAAAGTTCATCGCCGTTTTCTCTGGTAAATACTTTGGCATCTACAACGATACCATATTCACCATGAGGTACTTTCAGGGAAGTATCACGTACTTCGCGGGCTTTTTCACCAAAAATAGCACGCAGCAGTCTTTCTTCCGCGGTTAATTCCGTTTCTCCCTTAGGGGTTACTTTACCAACCAGGATGTCACCGGCACGAACTTCCGCACCGATCCGGATAACACCGTCTTCATCCAGATCTTTTAATGCATCATCACCAACACCGGGAACGTCTCTGGTAATTTCTTCCGGTCCCAGCTTGGTATCACGGGCTTCTGCCTCATATTCTTCAATATGAACAGAAGTATATACATCTTCCTGCACCAGTCTTTCACTGAGCAGAACAGCATCTTCATAATTGTAGCCTTCCCAGGTCATGAATCCGATCAAAGGATTCTTGCCAAGTGCCAGCTCACCTTCAGCAGTGGAGGGACCATCTGCAATAACCTGTCCCTGGGCAATATGATCGCCTTTCACCACAATGGGCTTTTGATTGTAACAGTTGCTCTGATTACTTCTGGTAAATTTACTCAAATGGTATTCGTCTTTTTCACCATCATCGTAAGTCATCTTAATCAAACTAGAGGATACATAGGTAACCGTTCCCGCTTTTCTGGCAACTTCACAAACACCGGAGTCAACTGCTGCTTTCGGTTCCATACCGGTACCCACAACAGGAGCTTCGGTCTTCAACAACGGTACCGCCTGACGCTGCATGTTGGAACCCATCAGCGCGCGGTTAGCATCGTCATTTTCCAGGAAAGGAATCAATGCGGTTGCTACGGAAAATACCATTTTAGGTGATACATCCATGTAATCATACATCTGTTTCGGATATTCCGAGGTTTCATCCAGGTAACGGCCGGATACATTGTTTTTGACAAAATGTCCTTTTTCATCCAACGCTTCATTAGCCTGGGCTACATGGTAGTTATCTTCTTCATCTGCAGTCATGTATTCTACCTGCTCAGTAACCACCGGGTTTTCCGGGTCTGTTTTATCGATTTTCCGATAAGGCGCTTCAATAAAACCATATTCGTTAATTCTGGCATAAGATGCCAGTGAGTTGATCAAACCAATGTTAGGACCTTCCGGGGTTTCAATGGGGCACATTCTTCCGTAATGGGAATAATGTACGTCACGAACCTCAAATCCGGCTCTGTCACGGGACAAACCGCCCGGACCCAGGGCTGACAAACGTCTCTTATGGGTCAGCTCGCCTAACGGGTTGTTCTGATCCATAAACTGTGACAGCTGGGAGGATCCAAAGAACTCCTTAACGGCAGCCTGTACAGGTTTAATATTGATCAATACCTGGGGAGAAACTTCTTCTGCATCATGAGTAGTCATTCGCTCACGAACCACTCTCTCCAACCTTGATAAACCGATCCGGTACTGGTTCTGTAAAAGTTCCCCTACCGCTCTGATACGTCTGTTACCCAAATGATCGATGTCGTCATCATTTCCGACACCATATTCCAAATGGATATTATAATTAATAGAAGCAATAATGTCTTCCTTCGTGACATGTTTCGGTACCAATTCGTGAACATTTTTCTTTAAGGCTTCGCCAAGTCCTTCCGGATTGTCGCGAAACTCTTCCAGGATCTGTTCCAGAACCGGATAGTAAACCAATTCGGAGATGCCGAAGTCTTTGGGATTGCAATCCACATGATGACGCAAATCTACCATCATATTGGAAAGAACCTTGACATTCTTTTCTTCTGTTTGAACCATTACGCCTCTGACAGCTGCATTCTGGATTGTATCGGCAAGCTCTGCCGTAACGGTAGTTCCGGCTGCTGCCAACAGCTCACCGGTAGTCATATCTACTACGTCTTCAGCCAGAATCATATGCCTGATTCTGTTTCTGAGAGCCAGTTTTTTATTAAATTTATATCTGCCTACTTTTGCCAAATCATATCTGCGGGGGTCAAAAAACATCGAGTTGATTAAGCTTTCCGCACTTTCCACACTTAAAGGCTCACCGGGACGGATTTTTTTATATAACTCTAAGAGACCTTCCTGATAATTTTCAGAAATGTCTTTGGAAAAACTTGCTTCAATCTTCGGTTCATCACCAAACAGTTCCCGTATCTCGTCATTGGTTCCCAGACCAATTGCCCGAAGAAGGACGGTAATCGGAACTTTTCTGGTTCGGTCTACACGTACATAAAAAATATCATTGGAGTCGGTTTCGTATTCCAGCCATGCACCACGATTAGGAATTACGGTAGAAGAAAACAGTCTTTTACCAATCTTATCGTGTCCGATTGCATAGTAGATACCGGGAGAACGTACCAGCTGACTTACGATAACACGCTCTGCACCGTTAATTACAAACGTTCCCGTCTCTGTCATAAGGGGAAGATCACCCATGAAAATCTCATGTTCACTGATTTCTTCCTTCTCTTTGTTATAAAGTCTGACCTTTACTTTCAAAGGAGCTGCATAGGTTGCATCTCTTTCCTTACACTTTTCAATAGAATACTTCACATCGTCTTTACACAACTCAAAGTCCACAAATTCCAAACTCAAGTGTCCGCTGTAATCTGCTACAGGAGATATATCGTCAAAGACTTCCTTCAGACCCTCTTTCAGAAACCAATTGTAGGAATCCTTCTGAACCTCGATCAGGTTGGGCATCTCCAGCACTTCTTTTTGTCGTGAATAACTCATACGTATGTTCTTGCCCGCGGCAATGGGACGTATTCTGTTCTTTTCCATTGACATTTCACCCCGTTCTTTATGATTTTGCAACTATTCTTTACGGTTTTTACTCAAAAAAAAGCATACCACACCACAATAGTGCATTATCCATTCTACTACAACAGTGAGTACGCGTCAACAATTATTTTTTTAATTATACAAAAAAGAGGCAGAATTCATGCAAGCATGTTTCTGCCCCTTTATCTCTCTGAATTACTTTAATGTAACTTTAGCACCTTCGGCTTCAAGTTTTCCCTTAATGTCTTCAGCTTCTGCTTTAGATGCAGCTTCTTTTACCATCTTAGGAGCGGTATCAACCAGGTCTTTTGCTTCTTTCAAGCCAAGGCCGGTAGCTTCACGTACTACTTTGATTACTTTAACCTTGTTAGGACCTACTTCGGTAAGTTCTACATCAAATTCGGTTTTTTCTTCTGCTTCCACTGCGGGGCCTGCTGCTACAACTGCAACGCCGGCTGCTGCGGATACACCGAATTCTTCTTCACAAGCTTTTACTAAATCATTTAATTCTAATACTGTTAACTCTTTGATAGCATCAATAAGTTCCTGAGCTGTTAATTTTGCCATTTTAATTTTACCTCCGTTAATTTAATTTATAATTGTTTTCTTTATTCTGCTGTTTCAGACGCTTCCTCTGCGGGAGCTGCCTCTTCAGCCGGTGCTGCTTCCTCTGCGGGAGCTGCGGGTGCTTCTTCTACTGCTTCTGCTGCCGGTGCTGCTTCTTCTACAACTTCTGCTGCTGAAGCTTCTGCTGTTTCTTCCACAGGTGCTGCGGGCGCTTCTTCTACCGCCTCTGCAACGGGAGCTTCAGGTGCTGCACAATCGCCAGCGCCGCCTTTTTCCGCCAATTGATTCATGACACGAGCGAAGTTGGTAATCGGAGACTGTAAGCTTCCAAGTAATTTGGAGATCAATTCGTCTCTTGAAGGGATCTTAGCTACTTCAGCAACGCCTGCTGCATCGTAAGCAATACCTTCCACCACACCGCCTTTTACTTCCAGCTTGGGAGCATCTTTAGCAAACTTGCAAAGTACTCTTGCCGGTGCTGTTGCATCCTCGGTGGAAATAGCAATTGCACTGGGGCCTTCCAAATAGGGAAGCAATGCTTCAAATGCTGTTCCTTTGAATGCAAAATTCATCATTGTGTTTTTGTAAACTTTGTAAGTAATTCCCGCTTCACGAAGCTGTCTGCGCAGGTTGGTATCCTGTTCTACGGTAAGACCACGATAATCTACCAGAACAACTGACTGTGCTTCTTTGATATTAGCTGAAATTTCATCAATGATAGGTTGTTTTAATTCAACTTTTGCCACTTGTTTTACCTCCTTATAGATTCTTTGCCGAACAAAAAAGCCTCTCTGAAGACAGAAAGGCATAAAGTCATACTCATAACTCTTTCCCTCGGTAGGCGGTATCTTTACCTTACGCCATCCATTCAACTTGTTGATGGATTGAGCGCCTACTGTCTTCGGCAGGTCAAACGACCTTTTTTAAATTACCACAGTTTCCATATCTCTGTCAAGCCTCAAATACACTATTTTTGTATAAAACCATCATTATCAATTTGTATCCCGGTTGACATTTCCCTCACAGATTGCAAAACCCGATCCTTTTCAGCTCCGTAAAGCAACGAAGTTGTACAGTCCTTCTGCAGTGCAGGAACAAACCTGATCGTTTTAATCCCCTGCTCATCCAGTACCACTTCCACCATTCCCGTATCTATCGTTTTAGAACTGAACCAAAAATTCCCCAAACTATAGATAACCGGCACCTGACCGCAATAGGTAATCCCTTGCAGACAATGAGGGTGATCACCGATAATAAGGTCTGCGCCGGCTTCCGCTATCTTCGGCGCCTGATCAAGCTGAGCCCAATCCGGATCAATGACATTTTCCGTCCCCCAATGAATATATACCACTACGAAATCACTATTTTCTTTAGCAGTGCTCACCACTTCGCATAACTTCTCCGGATTCCAGCATCGGAATACACCGGACCGGGCTTCCGTTGCACCTCTGGTATCAGGATTGTCCAGCCGTTCTATTTGTGTCGCCGACACAAAGGCAATCTTCATATCTCCCACAATAAAGTATACCGGCGCCGATGCTTCTGCCAGGTCTTGCCCTGCACCCACATAAGGCATATCCACATTTTTCAAGGTGTCCAAAGTATCAAGCAGCCCCACTTCACCAAAATCAAAAGCATGGTTATTGGCCAGTGAAACAATGTCAACTCCCATATCATCAAGCCATGCCGCTGTGGCCGGATTAGCCCTAAAGGTAAATTGTTTCTCCTCGATTGCACTCCCGCGATCCGTATAAGGAAATTCATTATTTACCATCATCACATCCGCCGACCTCATCCGCTCCAAAAGGTCTGCCGAAAACGCCTGCTCCACCGTGCCGCCGCGTTGTCTGGCC
This sequence comes from Lachnospiraceae bacterium, assembly GCA_031556725.1. GTDB lineage: Bacteria > Bacillota > Clostridia > Lachnospirales > Lachnospiraceae > UBA935. Next base: position 49,476 of record JAVBSL010000010.1, read on the forward strand.
GTAGCCATAACGGCGTACTCTTTATCAAAAAGAATATCTCCGGCAAAGCACAGCTTCACTTCTCCGTTCACCGCCGGTTTCCTCACATAAATCCGATTTTCTTCCATATATACCCGATCATTCAAAATCTCTGCATACTTAGCTTTTTCCGTTTCCTCCTTACCCGTAACTTCGCGCTCGGTCATGGGTTCCCCGGAAATGACCTCTGTGGCAACAAATTCCATCAGACTTTCGTTTTGCTCATCATCGCTGCTCTCATATACCATATATCTATAGGCAATCATTCCCGACAGGCCACCTAACAAAACAATGGTCAAAGTAATGGCAAATACCAATATGAATTTCATTTTGTTATGTCTTCGTTTTTTTCTTTTTTTCATTCTTAAATCATATCACATATCAAAAAAAGAAGCCACCCTTTGCGACGGATGACTTCCTTGATCTTGTTCTAATTAAAACAGCTTTATTACTAAAACTTGGCTACACTTACTTTTACGCCGGGGCCCATTGTAGATGAAAGAGTAATGCTTCTCAAATACTGTCCCTTTAATGCTGAAGGTTTTGCTTTTACGATTGCTTCCATGATTGCGTTGAAGTTTTCCTGTAATTTTTCTTCCACAAAAGAAGCTTTTCCGATGGGCACATGAATAATGTTGGATTTATCCAGTCTGTATTCAATCTTACCGGCTTTGATATCAGCAATCGCCTTAGCCACGTCCATGGTTACCGTTCCGGCTTTCGGGTTAGGCATCAGGCCTTTAGGACCCAATACTTTACCGAGACGTCCCACAACACCCATCATATCAGGAGTTGCTACTACCACGTCAAAATCCAGCCATCCATCATTCTGGATTCTGGGAATCAATTCTTCGCCGCCAACATGATCAGCTCCGGCTGCTTCCGCTTCATTTACTTTATCACCTTTGGCAAAAACCAATACTTTTACAGTTTTACCGGTTCCGTTAGGCAGTACTACCGCACCACGAATCTGCTGTTCAGCATGACGTCCGTCACATCCGGTTCTGATATGAAGTTCAATTGTTTCATCAAACTTGGCAATTGCGGTCTTTTTAGCCAGTGCAATTGCTTCTGAGGGTTCGTACAAAGCAGCGCGGTCTACCTGTTTTGCCACCTCGTTATATTTTTTTCCGTGTTTCATTATCGTCCCTCCTATTCTTCTACTGTAATGCCCATGCTTCTTGCGGTACCGGCAACCATGCTCATAGCAGCTTCTACACTTGCAGCATTCAAATCAGGCATTTTCAGTTCGGCGATCTCTTGAAGCTTCGCTTTGGAAATAGTTGCAACTTTGTTCTTATTAGGCACTGCGGAACCTGATTTCAGGTTACAGGCTTTCTTAAGAAGCACTGCAGTGGGGGGAGTTTTGGTCACGAAACTAAAACTTCTGTCTGCATATACTGTAATGACAACCGGGATAATGGTATCACCCTTATCGGCTGTTCTGGCGTTGAACTGTTTGGTAAATTCAACGATATTAACACCATGCTGTCCAAGTGCAGGACCAACAGGGGGCGCTGGTGTAGCTTTACCAGCAGGGATTTGTAACTTGATATATCCTTCTACTTTCTTTGCCATAATGGCACCTCCTAAATAAAATGTGGTTAGGCGCAAACTATTTTGCTCCCACTATATTAAATACGAACCCGAAGATTCTCATTAATATCATACTAATATTAATACATTTTCCGAACTTCCGCAAAACTGATCTCTACAGGGGTCTCCCTGCCAAAAAGCTCTACGTTGATCGTTGCTGTCTGTTTGCCAAAATCGATTCTCTGGACAATACCCACGGTATCCTTCCAAACACCGGCGACTACTGCAATAGCATCACCTTCCGCAAAATCAACCGAAACACTCTCGGTTTTGATTCCCAGCGGTTTCATCTCCGCCTCTGAAAGCGGAACCGGTTTGCTTCCCGGTCCGACAAATCCCGTTACACCTCTGGTGTTTCTTACAACATACCAGGTGTCATCGTTCATGATCATATTAACCAGCACATAACCCGGAAACATTTTCTTCTGAACGGTTTTTTTAGCACCGTTCTTCACTTCCACTACGTCCTGCATAGGCACGCGGACTTCAAGGATTTCTTCTTCCAGGTGTCGGTTCTCGATTGTTTTCTCGATATTGGCTTTTACTTTATTTTCATACCCTGAATAAGTATGCACTACATACCAATTTGCATCTGCCACTTTATCACCCTCACTCTATAGTTTTGTTAAGAAATCCACACCATACTGTAAAAAGAAATCCAGCACGGCAATAATAACTCCCAATACAATAGAAATACAAACAACCGCTACCGATTGCTTGATAAGTGACTCTTTGTCCGGCCAGGTAATCTTTCTGAATTCAGCCTTTACACCCTTCCAGAAATTTTTCTTGGGTGCCTTATCAGTTTTTACTACTTCTCCCATAATTTAACCATGCTCCTTCCGGTAAACCTTACCATCTATTATTTAGTTTCCTTATGCATCGTATGGGTCTTGCAAAATCTACAATATTTCTTGGTTTCCATTCTGTCCGGATGGGCCTTTTTGTCTTTTGTTGTATTGTAGTTGCGCTGTTTGCACTCTGTACATGCCAATGTAATCTTTGTACGCATAACCGTTCCTCCAACCTCTTCTTTCATCGGAATATCAATTCCATATTTTTAAGATTTTTAAGCATAAAAAAAAGACCTAAATCTTTTTGTTTGATAACTATAACACACTGAGCAGCCATTAGTCAATTGGTTTTTCACTTTATTTAACATTTATTTTACGTTTTGCTTGTGCTTCACTTGCCTTTTCCGCCGTTTTATGGTATGATTTACGTATCAAAGTAGGTAATTCTGCCCTTTTATAGAATCACGTTAATGCTTCAACGGATATGAGGCATTGTGATTTTTGTTCAAACAAGTTTTCTTTTTAACTTGTTCGAATTATTCACGGAAGAAAGGAGGGGCCCGGTTATGTCATATAATGCAGCATTGGATACCGTCTATAATCACTATCTGACCACTTATTCGTCTATGCGTCCGTCACAATATGATGCGCACAAGAAGAGTGAGCTTCGCAGTGTATATAATTCCATTGTCAAACTGAATAAAGATTCCCCTCTGTTTCTTATGAATAATACAAAAGAAACCCAGGAGTTTGCCATCGGCATTAAAGAAAATGCCCAGCAATTACGTAATACAATTGCCTCTTTGGGCGGCTTGGATGAAGCCGAAACATTAAATAAGAAGATAGCGTACTCTACCGATAAAAATGTTGTTACTGCGTCATTCGTTGGAAGCTATAACGAAGAGGAGGAAATTCCGCCCTTCGATATATCCGTAAGCAGTCTGGCTACCCAACAGATTAATCAGGGTAGTTTCCTTCCTGCAGTTGGACGAACAGCGCTTCCTTCTGATTCCTATTCCTTCGATATTAATATTGCTGATTTAAATTATGAGTTTCAGTTTAATATAAATGACGGTGAAACAAACTCCGATATTCAAAACCGCTTAGCAAGATTGTTCAACAATGCCGATATCGGTCTTACCGCTGATGTAATCAGTGATGATAAAGGCAACTCCGCTTTACGTCTTACTTCTAATGCTACGGGATTACCTGCCGAGAAGGAACAGCTCTTCTCTGTCAGCGATGATAAAACAAGCAAAACAGCCGGCGCCGTTTCTTATTTTGGTTTAAACACGGTTGCCCAAAATGCTTCCAATGCCGAATTTATATTAAACGGCGATGAGCGTGTTGCCCTTTCCAATCATTTTACGGTCAGTAAGATGTATGAGCTTAATCTGCATGGAGTCAGTAAAGATGACAGCGAACCGGTTCATATCGGATTAAAGACAGACATGGAATCTTTAAATGAAAATATTAACAGTTTGATTAATGGTTACAATTCCTTTGTCAGCACTTCTTCGGCTTATACAGATGCATATCCTAAAAGCAATCGTATTTTAAGCGATATGAAAGGAATTGCCAATCTATATAAAGAACAAATGTCTTCTTTAGGACTGCAGGTTCGGGAAGACGGGCAGATTCATCTTGAAGACAGCGATAAACTGAATGAAGCTGTTTCCGGTGAAAGTTCTGACCGCCTGGCTGCTGTAAAGGATTTTACCAATGCGGTATTGCGCAAGACTAATCAGGTATCCTTAAATCCCATGGAATATGTAGATAAGAAAATTATTGCTTATAAAAATCCGGGACACAATTTTGCCAATCCCTATATAACCAGTGCCTACAGCGGCATGATGTTCAATAGCTATTGTTAAAACATGGAAACACCCCCTATAAGGGAATGTTTCCATGTTTCTTTTTAGGTGCTTCTATCTTTTTGCTTTTTAATCCTTTTAGTGCTTTCAATAACCGGGCTCTGGACTCCTCCGGTTTGATCACTTCATTAACGAACCCCCTGCTGGCTGCCACATATGGGTTTAGGAAACGGTCTTCATATTCCTTCTTACATTGCTCACGCATCGCTTCCGGATCTTCCGCGGCTTTAATCTTCCTTTTAAATGCAATATTTACCGCACCTTCCGCCCCCATCACGGCGATCTCGGCAATCGGCCATGCAAACACCATGTCTGCTCCCATTTCCTTAGAATTCATGGCAATATAGGCACCACCGTATGCTTTTCGCATTATCAATGATATTTTCGGTACCGTGGCTTCCGAGTAGGCATACAGCACTTTGGCACCGTGGCGGATAATACCATTGTGCTCCTGCGCCGTACCGGGCAAAAACGCCGGTACATCCACTAACGTAATAAGGGGCAGGTTAAAACAATCGCAAAAACGAATAAAACGGGCTATCTTATCGGAAGCGTGATAATCCAGTGAACCACCCATGGCCGCCGGCTGATTGGCCACAAATCCAACCACTTCGCCGTCCATTCTTCCAAAGCCTACCACTGCATTGGCGGCAAATTCTTTTTGCACTTCAAAAAAGCTGCTGTCATCGGCGATACAGTCAATCACTTCTTTTACGTCATAGGCATGTCGCGAATTATCCGGTACAATGCTTTTAATGCGATTGGCTTTTTCCTTTTCATTATTGGCTAAAATATTTTTACCCAAGGGTCCGATCTTGGAAAGTACTTTATTGACATTAAACACCATCGACTGCTTATTACTGTCCTTAACCACCGGAGCTTTTTCTTCAAAATTACCGGGCAGGTAAGTCAGCAGCTTGCGGACTCCCATCAGGCACTCGCCTTCCGTATCATATGTGAAGTGCGAAACACCGCTTTTTTCTGCATGTACCTTAGCTCCACCCAGTTCTTCCGGGGATACTTCTTCATTTATAACTGTCTTGACCACATTGGGTCCGGTAATGAACATCTTGGAAATATCCTTTACCATAAAGATAAAGTCACAAATTGCCGGTGCATAACAGGCACCTCCCGAGCATGGCCCTAAAATAATCGCAATCTGGGGAATCATTCCCGATGCTTTGGTGTGACGTAAAAACATCCCGCTGTATCCGCTCAGAGATGATATCCCTTCTTCAATACGTGCACCGCCACTATCATTAATACAGATCAGGGGTGCCCGCATCTGCATGGCCATGTCCTGAATATGACAGATTTTAATGGAATGATATTCCCCTAACGTTCCACCGATTACCGTGAAATCTTCACTGGCCACAAAAACCATCCGGCCATTTACCTCACCGTAACCGGTTACTACTCCATCACCGGCTGCCCGCCGCTTATCCAGATCAAAGTCATCGATTCGGGACTCAATAAATCCATCCACCTCCACAAAAGTGCCCTTATCCAGCAATACCTCTATTCTCTCCCTGGCTGTCATTTTACCGGCCTGATGCTGTTTATCAATTTTATTTAATCCGCCGCCCAGCAGGGCCTTTTCTCTTCTCTCGTCCAAATCTTTTAATGCATCGTTCCAATTCATGATTCGTCCTCCTTATGAATCGCAAATATATTTGATTTCCAAATACTTTTAATATATAATTATTTGATATTCAAAGTATTATGTTATAATATACCACGGTCAATTGTTTTTTACAACTTATTTTTAAATTTATTATAAGCTTTCTTTATCTACCATATCTAATGCCGCTTCAATTACTTTATCCATATCATAATAGCGGTACTGCCCTAACCGACCGCCAAATAAAATATCTTTTCGCGTGTCTGCCAATTCCTTATATCGTTCAAAAAGTGCCGTATTCCGGTCATCATTAATCGGATAATAGGGTTCTGAACCTTCCTGCCAGTTCTCCGGATACTCTCTGGTAACTACCGTCCCATCACCTTGCCCAAATTCAAAATGCTTATGCTCAATGATTCTGGTATAAGGAACTTCCCGCTCAGTATAGTTCACTACCGCATTGCCCTGCCAGTTGTCACATTCCGGTAAATCCTCTGTTTCGAAGCGCAGAGAGCGATATTCCAGATGACCTAATGAATAATCGAAGAATTCATCGATCATACCGGTGTAAACGGTTTTTCCAAAGGTAATCCCCTGCTGTTTGGCAATAAATGCTTTGTATTCCATACCCATTCGTACCGGAATATCCTGAAGCATTTCAGCAATAATCTGAGTATAACCGCCTTTGGGTATACCCTGATAGGGATCGTTAAAATAATTATTATCATAAGTAAAACGTAAGGGCAGGCGCTTTATAATAAAGGCCGGCAGCTCTGTGCAGGCTCTTCCCCACTGTTTCTCGGTATAGCCTTTCACCAGCTTTTCGTATACGTCCGTTCCGACCAATGATAATGCCTGTTCCTCAAGATTAGCCGGATCTGCAATCTGCAATCCGGCTATCTGTTCTGTAATTTTTCTTTTGGCTTCCTCAGGGGTTTTCACTCCCCATAATTTATGGAAGGTGTTCATGTTAAAAGGTAAGTTGTATAACTCGCCCTTGCAAATCGCAACCGGAGCATTGATATAGTGGTTAAACTCGGCAAATTGGTTTACATAATTCCATATTTTTTGATTGGATGTATGGAAAATATGGGCACCGTATTTATGAACCTGAATACCGCGAACATCATACGTATATATATTTCCCGCCATATGATCTTTCTTTTCGATTACCAGACAGGATTTACCTTTTTTCTTCATCTCATGGGCAAAGACTGCGCCGAATAATCCGGCACCTACTATAAGGTAATCGTAATGCTGCTCTCCCATCATTTCCCTCCACTATTCATTACACTTCCCGATACTTCTCCAATTGGGAATAGTCACTCATCATTTCCAAAATCTTTGTACGGCCCTTTTTATTCAACATAACGTATGATTGCAACACTTTATTTTCCAATATTTTTTCCCCCAGATCCCGTCCTTCTTCCAACGAAGAAAAATCAACCGGGTTTAAACTTAATTTATCGCACATCTTTATCACTGTTCCGTAAGCCATTCCTTCAACTCCCCGTTCCAAAGTGGTAACCAACGTACTGTATGGAATTCCGATTTCCATTGCAAACTGCCGCACACTTTTATACTGAGACAAAATCTCTTTTTTAAGAACTTCTGCCTTTGTCATAGAGCTTTCCTCCTATCACGTCTATTATGATAATGGAATTATAACACATCAGCAAAATTTCGTCACCTTCTCTTTTAATCCCTTATAACATCTTAACAGTTTTCCTTTTATTCTTCCTTTTCAATTCCGTCAAATTCACCAGAATCGAAAAATTCCTTCAGGGTAATGTCAAATCCATCACAAAGTTTACCGATGGTCAGGACTCCCGGATTTTTCGTTGATTTATCGAGAATATGCATAAGCGTCGTCAGGGGAACTGCAGACTTATAGGCCAGTGCATAGTAAGATAACCGCCTTTCTTTACATAAATTGTTAATACGTTCAATTAGCATGTCTTGTGCATTCATCTTCTCTCCTATTCTGCCTGCTTATTCATTGCAGGCCGTACCGAAGGTCTTGCCTTCCGAATTTGGTATCATTGCTATTTTAGCGCAATTCCAGCAAAAATTATTACCAAATTTGGCACTAGGAGAGAATCTTTACATTACTTCTCTTAAATCTTCAATTAATTGCTCTGTACGTACTTCTTTTCCGATATCATTTAAATGAACCGAAGAATCATAAAAATATGCAAGGGGATAAGTGTAGTCGCTCAGATCGGATATCATCGGACAGTCCAATTCCGTGTCTAAATCCTCCTGTAATTTCCCCATATCCGAACTTAATATTTCATCCAGCACGGGCGGGCAGCTCATATATAAGACAGCGTCTTTTTCCTTTATATATTCGTTCAATTCATTCCAGTAATCTTTCATTTCTTCCGACAACTTAATATGTGCAAAATCATCATAATCGCCTTCTGACATGATGCACTCTGTTTTTGGATATACTACATCACCATGATCGTTAAAGGCCTCTGCCTGATAACAATCTCTTTCATCGTTCGGGGCGTCTGTTCCCCATAAAAATTTTTCTTTGGCACGGCTGAAATATGTGGGAAAAGCCTTCACCATTTCCAAATAATCCTGCGTTTTCAGAACAGACCATAGCTGCAGATTATCTTCCAAAGCTGTCCATGCCAATGGATAATTTTTGATATCGGTAGTCTGTTCTCCATAATCCTCCGGCATGATAATTACGATATCACCTTCGCTTATTTCTTCTTTTATCAGTTCGGAGTGAAATGCTTGTCCCAATCCGGCATTTAGTCCCATATTGACCACCGGCATGCCAAAGGCATCTTCTAATTTAAGAGAATCTACTCCAAAAGCTACGTTGGAACCGCCTACTAAAATTATTTTAGGTTCCTGTATTTCCTGAAGTCTTTCATATTTGTCCACAACTGCTCCGGTATAGGTGGTCCGGTACTGAGGCATAATAACTTTGAACAATAAAAAGCTTAAAGAAAATATCACCAGTGATAATTTGAATACTATCTTTATTCTTTCCTTCATGCCTCTTCCTCCTGTTTAAAATTGCGAATATATAAATTCACTTTGAATACTGTCCCCACCATAGACTCCTGTAAACAGGATTCCCAAAATCAAACAAAAATACACAATCCACCGGAAAATCACATTTTGATCTGCCAGCTTGTCCAATAAATTGCCTTCCTTATTTATATAATCAGTTAATAACAAAACAATCAGCAAAATAATAACCAGGATAAAACTTTTTGCTTCCAGCCCCAATGAAAAAATGCCGCCACCCAAAAATGTTTTAAGATTCCATACCGTACACATCCTTTTTATTATTGCAAAAGCATCCCCGGCACTGTTGGCGCGGAAAAATATCCATGCAAAATCCACTATAATAAATGTAATAATTCCCTTACTTAATCTAAACGAGAAAGGTGTGGTCCGCACATTATATTTTTGATAAAACCGTTCTTTTATGGGCCTTAACAGCTCACCCAGCACCTGGCAGGCACCATGAACACCGCCCCAGATAAGATAATTCCAGTTTGTCCCATGCCATAATCCACTGGCCAGAAAAGTCAGCATAATATTACGGTATTTTATTAATTTACCATGACGGTTACCGCCCAGCGGAATATACAGGTAATCCCGAAACCATGTACTTAAGGATATGTGCCACCTTTGCCAAAATTCTCTGATAGACGTGGCAAAATACGGCTGCTTAAAATTTTCGGTAATATCATATCCCAAAATCAGGGCTGCACCCCTGGCAATGTCAGAATAGGAAGAAAAGTCCGTATATACCTGAAAGGCAAAAAATATCGTTGCAACAATAATTTCCGGACCGCCATAATTTGGGTAATTGTCGTAGACATTATTGACCAAAATCGCAATCCGGTCAGCAATGACCATCTTCTTAAAAAATCCCCACGTCATCAGCAGCAAGCCATTTTTTACACGATTATACTCATAGTAATGCGGTTCCCTGATTTGAACCAGAAAATTTTTGGCCCGTTCAATAGGGCCGGATGATATCTGGGGAAAAAAAGAAACAAACAATGCATATTTGGCGAAGTTCTTTTCTACCTCTGTCTCCCCGCGATATACATCCATCGTATAAGTAAGGGCTTGCAATGTATAAAAGGAAATTCCGACAGGAAGGACAAAATGAGGATACCTAAAAATTACCATAATAGCTAATGTCAGTCCGAAGTTCAAAGCCACCCACAGCTTCCGTATCTGCGGCCGCTTCGTCCATACAATCAGTAGACCGCCAAGATACGTGATCATTGTTACCGCCAGAAGTATGAGCAGGTAATAAGGATTCCATGACATATAAAAGTAATAGCTGGAAATCAACAGACCGATCCATCTCACTTTGACCGGAAGTAAAAAATTGATTAATAATACTATTGGAAAAAAAATTAAAAATTGAACGGAATTAAAAATCAATTGTTTTTTGTCTCCTCGTATTTCAGTATTATATTCGATAGGTAATCGGCATATAATTTTCTTCCCGCTCCGGTCAGGTGGACGCCGTCTTCCAGATAGTCTTCGGCTGTGTATCCATTAATTCCCAAATCCAGATAGGCATCCATAAACACAGATCCTGTAGAATTAGCTACGTACTCACAGGTTCCTTTATAATCAAATAATGTTCCGTAGCCGTTGTTAAGAACATTTCCATCTCCGACCATAACACCATCATGGAAAAACCGGGAATAATGGGGAGAGCATAAGATGATCGTAGCATCCGGTGCCACCTCCTGCAGATTAGATACCGCAACCCGCAGTGCGCCCACATATGTGGTCATATCCAGGGGATTCGAACTGCTCAGCGGAACTGCGCGGAAGAAATCATTAAGACCATATTCCACTACAAAATAATCCGTATTGCCCGGATCTACCGTTTCGAAAATCTCCTTTGCTCGGGTTCCCTCAATAGGATCCGTATTGACATATCCTGCCAACATCAGTGTAAGGCCTACCAGACTTTTGGATGTCCATTTGCTGTGCTCCTGTGGTTCTCCCACTTCAAGAGATGCGCTGGTCCCGCCAATGGACAAATTATATACATTCGCATCACATGCCACACCTACCAGATAGGCAATACCCGTGCCATCTCGATGGTTGTCTAAAATACTGTCTCCCAGGAAAACAATTTGCAGGTCATTGGGATCCACTTCGTTTGCCTGATCATGCTCTGTAATGACCTGTTCCTCCGGCGGTTCCTGCAACGGAACATCCAAAGTAACTACACTTGGAGAAGGGCTGGCTTCCTCAGTTTCCGCCATCTCTTTTTCCATCACTTCTCCTGTTTCTGTGATAATAATGTTTTCACCATTGGTATTTTGACCTTCATCCACATCCTGCCTGGGACTGCATCCCAGTATGTTAAATGCTAAAGTAAATACTATAATTACTGCAACGACAATTTTTCTTTTCATTCTGCTTCCTCCCAGCTGTTACTCTATAATGGTTATACTACCACAAAAAAAATAAAATATGTGGCTCTTCCTGCAATATTAAATTTTATTCTGTTAACCTTAATAATTCCTTAATAACTTCTTCCATAATTATTTTATTCACCTTTCTGTTTTTTCATTCATAAACTAAAAATCCGGAAAGCCAAGTGATTCAGCTTTCCGGATTCCTATTCTTATTTTAAAGCTACCGAGCGCACGTTATAGTATCTTGATACCGCCCTGTTTTCCCAATCATCTTTTTCTTTTGTAATGTCGTCAAAGTAGAGCAGCCTGGGCTGTGCCGGCAATGCTTCAAACACCAGCTCCGCATCTTCCTCTGCTGCCTTCAGGATTGCCGCACGCTCCTTAAGTGCATCACCATATGCCTTAGCACTTCCGTTCCGCAAATCGGTAACTGCCGATGAACAGGTAAAATAATGGGGTTCGGCTATGACCGTAAGCAATGAACCAAACACAAACAGCAGCGAACATGCGCCTACCACCATCATCATATTAAGCTTGTTTTCCGTTTTAAAACTCAATCGCTTCTGTGCCCATCCGACAACATATCCGACATTTAAAGCAAGCAGCAATATATACATAATATACATCAATGCCTGCAGCCTTCCGGCCATAATATTGCCCACTGCAAATATGGGAGGTGTTACTGTTGCTGCCAGCACACAAAAACTGAAGGCTACCACAACCAAGGGATAGCGGAAGGTAAATGTGGCCTGTGCCGTTGCTTTCCAGAACAGCGGAATCAATACAATTACCATCAAAACTACCACCCAGTTAGTCCACTCCGAAAGAGCCAGATCAAATACGTAATAGAACGATACCATAATCGCTTTAACCGGGTTCATTCCTGACGCTCCGTCAGCCCGCACATTATTCCCCGGAGCAAATGCACTGGCCATAAACGCCAGCAGATAGCATCCCATCGGAATAAAAAGCATTTTATATTTTTTCCAAGTCTTTTGATATACCATAAATCCGGTTGCAACCACCAGCACAATACAAATAATCAATGCTGTCATGTAATTACCGGCACCTGCCCATATCCCCATGACGGAAGCAATGACTAAATCCCAAATCTTCTTTCCTCGTTTTGCGTCATAAACAGCGGAAATCAGCGCACCCAGCATAAACATCCCGGCACTGTGCAAGAAAATATAATTTACCGCTCCGCAAAACCAGTAAAAAGCTTCCACCCGGCCAACCATGCACTGAATCATCACGAAGAGTACAATCATGCTGATACAGTGGCAACGATACTTATCCATTTTCAACGCCTTCACCATAATCGCATGAAACAGGTAGATGGTTGAAAAACTAAGCATCCCCACCATAATCCAGGTAGTCAGACTATACCATTGCTCTCCAAAAACGCCCGGGTGAACAGACATAAAAAAGATGGAAGAAAAATAACCCATCCAATTAAAATAATCATCCACTGCCATCAGCACCGCCTGCCAAATTACCGCAAAAACATTGTGGCTGGATACCCATGCATGCCTGCAGGTTTCACCGATGGAATAGTCATCTGCGCTTGGATAATTGTACCGCGCAATCAAAAATAGCGGAATCAGACTGCCCACATATATAATTGTTAATAGGATACTCATTGATTTGGGTGTAAGCCATTTTTTCATAAATTAAATCCGTCCTGTTAATTTTCTTGATAATTATTACATGCCCTGATTACCATCTCTACCTCGTCGTCCGTCATTTCCGGAAACAGCGGCAGAGTAACGCAATGACTGGCCAGATATTCCGCATTGGGGCAGTCGCCCGCTTTATATCCTAACTCCGCATATGCCTTTTGTAAATGGCAGGGCACCGGATAATGCTTATTACACTCGATCCCCAGCTTTTCCATGTAATCGATAAACTCATCCGGCCGTTTCACCGTTACCACAAACAGATGAAAAACCGGATCGGTATTGTCCGGATGGGTCTGCATGGTAAATACCGGATTCGTGATTCCCTGTAAGTACATCTCACCGATCTCCTGTCTTCTTCCGGTCCATTCAGGCAGATAGTTAAGACTTACGCTAAGCACTGCCCCCTGTAACCCCTCCAGGCGCATATTATATCCCACCACATCATGGTAATAACGGGTCTTACAGCCCTGGTTTTTAAGAACATTTATATAATCGATATATTCCTTTTTATGAGCCGTTACACTGCCGCCCTCACCAAACGCATACAAATTTTTCCCGGGGTAAAAGCTGAAACACCCCATGTCTCCCAAGCCACCCACTTTTTTTCCTTCATATCGTGCACCGTGAGCCTGGGCACAGTCTTCCACAACAAACAAATTATACTTGTCTGCAATAGCCTTCACTTTGTTGTACTCAAAGGGCTGACCATATAGATGAACTCCGATAATAGCCTTCGTTCTCGCTGTTATTTTTTCCTCGATTCGATCCGGGTCAATTTCCCATGTATCCGCTGTGCAATCCACAAATACCGGAATTGCTCCGGTATAGGAAACCCCCCAGGCACTGGCAATATAAGTATTAGCCGGTACAATCACTTCGTCCCCGGTACCGATCCCTAACGCAAGCATTGCACACTGCAAAGCAGAAGTTCCGTTATTCACTCCGGCAGCATAAGGCACCTCGCAGTAGCGGGCAAATTCCTCATCAAAGCGATCCGCAAAAGGACCGCCGGAAAAAGCAGTTTCTTCACATACCGCCTGAATGGCTTTCAAATATTCTTCTTTATGTTTTTGATAATCCCTGGTTAAATCAATTCTCTTAAGCATCAATCTCCGTCTCCGTTTCTTAAAAAATCACCCAATATGCCGTATCACCTATAATAATCAGTTGTTCCTCCGGATTAAAATACTTCCAGTCTTTATCCTTAAAAAACTCCTCATATACAGCTTCATCCATATCCACCCGGTTAAAATGACCATCCGTAACAATATTCATCAAAGTAGCCGTAACCACGCCAAGAGCCCGCTCGTTAATCTGCTCTACTGCATAATCTACCTCTTCATAATGCACCGGGGCATCGATGTCCTTCACTACTGCCAAATTTTCCACGATAATCCCTGTCTCTCCCTGATATTCCAGAATCTCGTGATAAACCGCATTGGCATAAAGAATATCCAGTTGATTGCTTAACATATGTTCACTTACAATCATTTGCGCCCGTACCATGTGGATCAGCACATAGCCGATAATAATCACCGAAAATACTTTTCCAAGGACATCATTGGCTTCTGAAAGTGCTGCCAGCAACGTGATACTCATGGCTGTATAAAAAACAAACACCAATCTGGGATAGCAGAGTACCGCTGCACTCATAAACGGAATAATATAAATCATTATATTTACAGCCGCAATCAGTAAGGCCGAATATACCAACTGCCCCTTGTTCCGGATTACTGTATTCCGGCATATCAGCAAGATCGCAATTGCATAAATCAACAGGGTTAACCATCTAAAAGGTAACAGTGTCATTCCGTCCCGCAGTATTGCTGTAAAATTCCCTGCAATCGCATTTAACTTATCCCCGAATCCACTTACCCCGGGGGTCTTTCGCAGCTCCGGAATCACACCTAACCACACCAGCACATTGCTGCTGAACATATTGATCATCGCCGGCACCATGGTACACACACCGCCGATGATCTCCGCAATAATTACTTTTTTAGTAATAATTTTCCCATTCTCAAAATATATAAAACCGCTGACTAAGATAAGCCCAAATACCGCCGCCGTCTGATAATAGCAAACCGCACACAACATGATAACGAAGCTTGCTACATATCGTTTCTTCTTAAAAGAATATACACTCAATGCTCCCAGAAAATAGGCCAGTGCAAAGGCCAACGCACACTCGCAAAACATCAGCGGTTCCGCAAAGAGAACATTCACAAAAATAAGATTCGTGATGGCATAAAATCCTGCTTTGAAGTACCACGAATCATTGGGCAAATACTCTTCGAATATGCTCTGGATAATACAGGTGGCCGCCGCCAGTATCAATAGACTGACCAAAATAGTAATTCCGGTATGATCGGTAGTACTTACGCCCAGTTTACTTAATAAAAAATCCGTAAGCGAGCACAAATAACGGGCATCTTCGATTTGGGTGAAGATATCTCCTTCCAGGTCCACCATATGCCACAATGTATCACAATTGAAACTTCTGCGGAGCATTCCTCCCCAGGTTACAATTAAAATAATAAAATTTATAAAGTATCGGTTCGCAAATCCTTGGTATTTTTTTATCAGCTCTACCATTTCTTCAGCCTTTACCCCTTCTGCCTGTCTTCATTCCGAAACACTCTATATAAACGCCATATCTGCGAAGTATAATTTGTTATCGTCTTCCACATTTTTACGGTTGTATTCGGTTCGTCTTCCCACTCAACCGGCAGATCCAGTATTTTTATCCCGGTTCGTTCCGCTCTGAGCAAAAATTCAACCGTATAGAACCAGCCGTTATCATTTCCGGATTGGGCTACCAATTGCCGGGCCGTTTGTTTTCTTAAAAAAGTAAAGCCACAGAGGGCATCAGTTGACTGCATTTTCAAAATGCCCTTCAGTAAAATAAGCAAGCCCTGTGAGGTTATTTGGCGATACCATTTCCGGCCTCTGGTTTCCGACTCTTTACTGAAACGGGTTCCGTTAATATATGCAATCTCCGGATGGCTCTCAAAAATATCCATGGCCTGTCCTAAATATTTGATATCGGTAGATAAATCTATATCCATATAGCCGACAATATCACTTTCATTTAACTCGATTCCCTTACGAAAGGCAACACCTACACCCTTAGCTCCTACGCTTACATACTTTACTTCTTCATATTTTTCACTGAGGGCCCTTCCGATTTCGGGGGTCTCATCTTCAGACCCATTATCCATTATTAGAATCTGATATGGAATTTTGCTGTTTTCCCTCATAAAATCAACTGTGGTTTCAATGCCCTTTGCTAAACGCAGCCGCTCATTCAATACCGGAAATAAAATTGTGATACTCATATCCTTCTTCCCTTCGGTACTACTTATCATTTATTTTCTCTATATTTTCAATTAAATATCGCTGATTCTTAAAAATCAGGTTCAGCATAACCGACAGGAATTTCAATATAATCGTCAGCAGACTAAACACACCCATAAAGCCAAAGGCCATAAATCCCATGGTGGATACCCACCCTTCGATGGGCTTGCTTTGGGTATTGAAAAAATCAAGTATAATATAAAAAGCCACTGCTAATGTAATTACCAAAAACAAACAGCTGAGGATCAGAGCCGCCCGCTCGATTGCATTGGTAAAATAAATAAAAGAATCAAGTGCCAGGCTTGTCCGCTCTAATCTTTTTCCTTTTTTCCTTTTATTCTTTTCCGAAAAAGCTGCTTTATAGTAAATCATATCTGTTTTCAGCCCGCAATTCCGGTATACTGCCTTGCGGTAAGGGATGAACTGACCGATTGACTTCACCCGGTTAATGGCACGGCGGGAAATAATCCGAAATGTTTCCGGACCGATCTTGCCTTTTGCCCGGCTGGTCCGGTTATATAATGCATAAAACAATCTGGAAGTAAAACGATTCCTGTCCCGGCATCCCGCCGATACGATATCATATCCCTGAAGCAGTCTTTGATATAAGGTTAGCAGCAGTTCCGGTTCATATGCGACACGTACCTCATCAAATTCATATACGATATCCCCAATCGATAAATCCCGCCCGGCATTCATCGACGTTTCCAATCCCTGATAATAACTCATGTGAATAACGGCGGTTGCCGCGCCGATGGCTTTTCCTTCCAGATACGCCTTTAACCGCTCAACAGTTTCGTCTGTACAGCCGTCATCAACGCAGATCAGCTCATATTTACTAAAATGCTCCGCGCAAAATAATACCACAGCATCCAAAAAACCTTCTATCCGATTCTCATCATTATGCATATAAACTACTAATGAAATAAATTTATTTTCTTTGTTCATCCTTACACTCCCTGTAAATAATCATCCAAATCATAAACCGTATTAATCTTTCCCGATAATACACTGACAAAGGTAGGATTGGTTGATGCTGTCTTGATTGCCGTTGGACGCGAATCATCCACCTCCGAGGATTTTAAGATGGGCTTCATGGAAAAAAGTGAATCCACGTATTGATAAGCGTACTCGTTCTTCATATATTTATCTGCCAGATGAGACATGTAAGGCCAGGCGGAATCCGGCTTATTTTGGCAGGTATTGCAGTTAAGCAGTTGTTCCGGGCTGCAGTCAACGCCACTCTGACACTTAAACTTCGGCAGTCCCTCGTAAGAGGTCACATGGGGCGTAAACGTCACTGATGTCAGCGAATGATAGCCGGTTTTTCCAAAGGGCATAATCGAGAAAAAAGGACCATCCATAATTGTCAGTCCCACCTCTTTTAAACATTCAGAAGGCTGGCATAAAATAATTTCACATAATTCATATTTGATATCAAAAGGTTCCGCCTTAACACCTTCCAGCTTAGACAATACCTGATTGGTTGAGGCATATGTGGCGTTTAAAATAAATGCCGAGGAAACCGTCTCACCGCCGGATAATATTACATCATACTCTTTTTCACCTTTGATTATCTTTGTAATGTCCACGCCAAAGGCAAGACTCACATTATCCAAATCAGAAAGCTGTTCTCTATAATAATTCTGCAGTATTTTCGCGTCATAAGTATATTCCCTGGTTAAATAAGCTCCCTCGCACATACCTTCTTTGAAATAACGTCCAACCGGAATCTCCTCACAGGGTATATTGGCGGCCCGGCAAAATTCTTTAAACTGCACGCCGCTGGTCCATGAGAATTCCTGTGATATGGCATAAACCTGCTCAAAATCCTGATGTATACAAAATCCAAAATCCTCAACAAAACGATTAAAGTAATCGGCTGACTTCACTGCTGTGGTTAAGCTTCGGGGATAGTGATATCCCATATGCACCCTGGCCTGATTGATGTAAGTGGCTCTGCCGAAAGAATCCATATCCTTTTCCAACACTAATACGCGCTCTCCCCGCTTCCCGCAGTAAAGCGCCGCATATAGCCCATATAAGCCGGCTCCTATCACAATTCTGTCATACTTCTTCATTTTGTGTTTCCTTTATCTTGTTTACCAAGTCATAAGTTGCATATCCGTAAGCAATCATATGGAAAATCGTCAAAACGGTAAATGAAACATTTCCCTGTACAAACAAATAATTACTGTAAAGCACGATTGATATTAAATTCAAAGTAACGGCAATCCACAGTTTTTTCCAGTCTGTTGCCAGATAGAACGCGGTAGCTAACAGCACCACTGCATAGTTATAACGCTCATGCATCCCCGGTAAAAACATCGTACAGGTCCAAATACACCATAATGCGATATAGACAATATTGCTGCGGCTTAATCTTTTTATATAACCTTGCAAAAAGATTGCAAAGAATATAAAAATACACATGGTAATTACCGTAAATGGCATACTTAATGCCGGATAGTCACTTAGCCCAAATCCATATAAATTGGGAAAGTTTATGGTCATGGCATCATATCCCTTATGATTCATTTGGCGATAATAGGTTCCATATACATTGGTAATTCTTCGTCCTGCCAGTACTGCCGGTATCCCGGCTATCAGGTACATTAACGGTATGGCAAAAAAATGAATGATACTTAAGTTCTTTTTTCGCCCTATATATAATATCACAAATAACGGGAAAAGAAAAACCGCCTGCAGCTTAAAGCAAAAAGCAATTCCCAGGAAAATCAATGAAGTCCGGTATTTTTCCTTTAATACATAGTAAAGGGTAATGATCATAAAGCATACATAGATACTGTCACATTGCTTCCACAAGCCGCTGTTCAAAAAAGTAATCGGAAGGAAAAGCGAAACTACACCGGCAATAATCGCTTTATATCCATGATCTTTTAAAATCATGTTTACAATTTTATAAATATAAAAAGCAGAAATATAATCACATAAGCAGGAAACCAGCGAAACCATTACCCAGGGCTTCCATGGCAAATAAGAGATCAATGCCAGAAATAAATTATAAGGAACGTAATAATCTCCCACCTGCTCGGCCAGGCCTGCCAGACCATTGGCCTGGTAATATTCAAACCAGGGGACAATACAATCATTATAGTCCGCCGACAGCACACAAATCGGCGCAACATGATAACGGATTACAGCTGATGCTCCAATTAGTATAATGATGCCGATGTGAAACAAATATTGATCAATTATTTGATGAATTTTCTCTTCCAAGGTTTTTACCTCCATAATATTTTAAAGGAATTACAACACAAAATTGCTTATATTGCTCTATGTGAAACAGCTCTTCCGAAAATAGTGGAATATCTTCCATATTTATCAAATAAACCGCATCCAGTTCTGCATTTATCTCCAGATCGGATGCACGCACATATTGATATTGCTCACAATAAGGATTCAGTTCTTTTCCCCCTGACCAATTGGTTTTTTCCATAAAATATGCGCTATCCAAATCATGAATATAAACAGTGTCTATCTCACTGACATCTATCGAAGACTGAGTTTGTGAACCGGGAGTTATATAATATACTTCACATTCATGCTGTGCTGTATCACGCAGTGCCTGCGTAAAATTATAGCTAAATGTCTCCCAACTGTCAAAACTTTCCGCATAATCCGTAAAATATTCTCTCACATAAATGACACTTAGTAAAGTAAGCAGCCCTATCACTGCACCGTAAGCCCATTTGGAATGCTGGTAGATCCAGTAGATACCAAAGGCAATGAAGATAATTTGGGCATAGTGAAACAAATTAATCCGATTTACATTTACCTCCTTCGTAATAAACCCGGAGAATAATGCCACCAATGCGTAAATGCTCACCAAAACATATCCGCTCTTTTTCCCAATATCCTTTTCCCTACGCAAAACCGCTATGAATGCATAAATCCCCAGCGCAAAAAATGGTATCATACATAAGAACATTGTACCGTATTGCGGAATTCCATCCCAAAGGATATCTAATTTTTGCCGCAGAATCAAATTAATGACTGCTTTACTGTTAATAATTAACTGCTCCCATTTATTATCCGCAAAAAACAAGATATCTTGAGAGCGAACGCTTTCCGCAAAATAAGGCATAGTAATAATCGGTGTTTCAATTGTTTGAAGCTTAAATGTATTGATAAACATTGTAATAAAAAGCGGCAGGGAAACTCCCGCATAAACAGCAGCAGACAACAATAATTGTTTCCACTTTATCTGCTTGTTTATCAGCAGCCACCCACCGGAAATCAGCAGAAAAACCGGTACTGTATATAACGAGATTCCATAGCTGTAATGACATAGGGCAAAGAAAATCATGGAAATATATAAGTAACGGCTTTTTCGCAGTCCCTTTTGCAAAAAATAAAATCCGATCATAAATACGTGCGGGAATAAGTTGGCATCCAGAGCCCATCTGCTCTGGGCAAAATGCCATGGATTAAAGCTTGTAATAATCAGCACGATTAATCCAACTCTTTTGCCAAATAAATCTCTTGCTGTAAGATATAGAAATATCATTCCAATCATACTGATTAATACCATGGGAAGATGCAATGTAAAATCCGAAATACCGCCCACTTTAAAGAACGGAATCAGTATATAATCAAGCAAAGCACTCTGCTGCCCATAACCCCAGGCCTTCATATGCACCGGCCACTTTATTCCAAAGTGATCTGTCCCTAGCGTCAATAGGGCTTTCGCATCTATTGCCGACATCGCCGAATCCTGGTTAATCGCTCCCGGCACTATTCCAAGCCGAAATACTCTAAAAAAACAGGCAAGTAAAATAATGATCCCGGCAATGAAATATTCATATTTATTCTTCCTTGCTAAACTCATTCGTTTGTCTCCTACAATTTACTCATAAATCGCAAGGGGTATCTCCACAAAGTAAGGATCAAACGCTTCTTCGTGAAAGTATTCCTTCGGAAATAAATCTCTATCATAATAATTGATCAAATATATTGCCTTCTTATTTACATCAATATTGTCTAAGTCACCGGCCTTTATATATTGGTATTGAACTTTGTAGGGAAAATAATTCCGATCATTTGACTGGTTTGTTTTTCCCTGACAGTATAAAGCATCTAAATCGTGGACGAACATTGTATATATCTCACTTACATCAGCACTTCCATCATATTGTGTGTCGGTAGTAATATAATAAACATCACATTCCTTATCCGCAATATACTCAAGCGCACCTTTCAAATGATAGCTATAGCATTCAGGGCCACTCCACGCCTTGGCAAAAGAAGTAAAGTATGTGGCAATAAACAATACATTCATACAAAGCAATAATAATATTGCTGTTGAAAAAAGCCTTTTAGACTTTTCCCATACGAAAAGCAGTCCGAATAAAACAAGGCACATATGCATATAGTGAAAAATATTTATCCGCCAGGTATTTACGATCATTGTAATAAATCCTGATACAAAAGCCACTGCTCCATATATTGCGATTCCGATATATTTTGCCCTTTGAACAGAATTCTCTTCCCTCTTAATCAGCTTAACTAAATAATATACTCCTAAAAAAGAAAAGGGAATCATGCAGCGATATACCGTACCGAAGGTAGGTACTGCATTCCAATAATGATCTGACTTTTGCAAAACGACCAGAGAAAATAAAGCTTCCGCATTTTCTTTTAAGGTCCTCCACGGATGTTCCGAAAAAAACAGAAGGTCTCCTCCCCTTATGCTCTTTGTAAATGAGGGAATTGTTATTAACGGGGTTGTAATTTCCGGAAGACCTAATGCACTGAATACCATGGCCAGAAAAAATGGCAGTGAAACCACCAGATAGATTAAGATTGATATTATAACGGTTTTAACACTTATAACTTTCTTATAAAACAAATAAATACAAAATAATAACAGAAACACCGGCACCGTATATAGTGAAACACCATAACAGTAGTGACTCAGCCCGAAAATAACCATGGAAATAAATATAAACTTCGTCTGTTTTAAGCCTTTAATAAGCAAAAATAATCCCATTATAAAAAAGTGAGGAAATAAGTTCGCATCCAATGACCATCTGCTTTGGATAAAATGCCACGGATTAAAACATACAATAAAGAATGCCAACAGGGCCGGCATCTCTCCCCAAATTTCCTTTATTAACTTATAAAAAACAAGCATTCCCACTATGCTGACCACCAGTGAGGGAATCGCCATGGTCGCTTGCGATACACCAAATAGAGCAAATACCGGAACCAGCAGATAATCTAACATGGCACTTTGCTGGCTATAAGTCCAAGCCGTAAAGTGAACCGGGTATCTCATTCCCAGCCGATCAGTCCCATACTTTATTAATGCCTGTGCATCCAATGCTGATAATGCGCTGTCCTGATTAAGACCACCCGGAATAATTCCCAATTTCCATACTCTAAGTACTACCGCTAAGATCAGCAGCAGCCAAAATACTATTTTATGATTTTGCTGTATTATTTTAAATGCTCCGGTAGACTCCTGCAGATTATCTACGGTCTTTTTACGTGATACCCAAAATTCTAAATAAAGCATATAGCAAACAATCAGCATGGAAATGCCACATGTTACAATACTTACAATATCCATCTTCCTAATCTTCTTTCCGATAAGTTAAATACCAATCTACAAACTTGGCTATTCCTTCTTCCACAGGTGTGCCTGGACAAAATCCAAAATCATTCACAATATCACTGATATCGGCATAGGTCCGCGGCACGTCTCCCGGCTGCATGGGCAGAAACTCCTTTACTGCTTTTTTTCCCAGCTTCTGTTCTAACGTTTCAATAAAATCCATCAGTTTTTCCGGTTTATTATTGCCGATATTATATATTTTATAGGAAACTCCCTGCTCATTTTCCCGGGGCGGATTGGATAAAATACGTTCGATTCCATCAATGATATCATCAATATAGGTAAAATCTCTATACATATCTCCATTGTTATAAATCTGGATCGGTTCGCCGGACATGATTTTCTCTGCAAACTTGTAATAAGCCATATCCGGTCTTCCCATGGGCCCATATACAGTGAAGAAACGCAGGCCTGTAACGGGTATCTTGTACAGCTTGCTGTATGCATGAGCCATCAGTTCGTTGGACTTCTTGGTTGCCGCATATAAACTTACCGGCTCGTCCACCTGATCTTCGGTAGAAAACGGTACTTTTTTATTTTCCCCGTAAACAGAGCTGGATGAGGCAAATACCAGATGTTCTACCGGGTATTTACGGCAACATTCCAGGATATGAAAAAATCCCTGAATGTTAGACTGGATATAGGAATCGGGATTGGTGATGCTGTAGCGCACCCCCGCCTGGGCTGCCAGATTAACAACAATCTGGGGGGAGTAACGCTGGAATACCTGTTCCAATTCTTCTTTATCTGCCAAGTCTCCTTTTATATAGGTAAAACCGGGGAACTGCTGCAGAATAGACAGTCTGCTTTCTTTCAGGGATATATCGTAGTAGTCATTCATATTGTCAAAGCCGATTACCTGGATGTTCTTTTCTAATAAGCTTTTGGCAAGCCAGAAGCCGATGAAACCGGCGGCGCCGGTAACAAGATAGGTTTTATTTGTTATTACACATTCTTTATTTATATTCATTGTACTATCTCCCAGTTAAAATCAGCCACATAAACTTAATATTGGTAAAAAAGTATCTTTTATAAAGTCTTTTGGGATCTTGGGATAAACGATATAACCATTCCAGACACCATTCCTGCATCCATCGCGGAGCTCTTTTCACCGTTCCGGCATGAAAATCAAAGGCTGCTCCCACACCCAGCATAATACCGTTAAAACAATCTTTATGCTCATACATCCACTTTTCCTGTTTTGGTGCACCTAAGCCCACCCAGATGTAATCGGCACCGGACTCTCTGATTTGTTCGACAATCTCTGCATCTTCTTCTTCGGAAAGGGGGCGAAAAGGAGGCGAAAACATACCCGCTATGTGAATACCGGGGTATTGTTGTTCGATTTGTTTGCGTAAGGCTACCAGTGTCTCGGGGGTGCTTCCGTAAAAATAGTGGGAATCGCCTCGATCCACACTTAAAGAAAGAATTTCCTGCATCAAATCAGGACCGGCCACTCTGGCGGCCTGCCGGTATCCTCGCATACGGCTTACCAGTGATAAGGGTTTCCCATCGGGCAAAGCCATGGCGGCCTGATTCTGGATGTTTTGATATCCGGGGTCTTCATAAGCCATTACCGTGGTATGCACATTAGATATACAGATGTATTGCCCGATATATGCTTTTCTGTTTTCTGTTAGTTGTTTTACACTCTGCTGCATATTGGTTACTGCTATGTTGGTTCCCAGAATACTGCAGGTGGTTAATTGGATGCTGCTATCCATCAGATTACTATCCTTTTACCCTGAAGTAATTGTTCTCTAATACATTTTGCATTATATCATATCTACACAATTGTGAAAACCTGTTAAACTTAAAATTCCAAACTATTAATATGCGTAAAAATACTCCTTAGCACTTTCACTACTACCTTTAACTGTGCAAATAATATGTAATATACCCGTTTCATCAGGAGAAATATTTATTAGTAAATTGGGGGCAAAATCTTCTATATAGTATTCCTCTCCTTCTTCCGGAATAGCACTTACTACAAATTCAAGATTCTCTGGATGCGAAGCAACTATCGAAATGGTACTCTCTTCTCGAATTATGCCTAAAACTGAAGGTTCTAAACCTTCCAATTTATCATTAATATTTTTGTAGCTTATCTCATCAAAAGAAAGTTCCTGGGAAACCAACTTAGCAAATAATTCAGAGAAAGCCTGTGCACCATACATATTTAAATGTGCCGAATCCTTGAACTGGTTAGCTGTAAACGCTATACTCTCTTCTTTCAATAAGTTAAAATCCCAAAATATTATTCCTGCATCATCCGCTATTTCTTGAACCATATTATGATATGAAATGTAACCCTCCCCATAAATGTTTATCAAATATTCTGAAAACGGAGTGCATACTAGTGTAAGTTCTACATCTTCATTCTTACAAACTTTAACAATTTTATTTAAGTATTGATACCAATCATCAGATATCTTATCTAAACTAATTATATTTTTACCATATCTATCGTCAAAATAACCATCTTCTACCCGATAACTACTTTCAACATATCCCTTTCCAGCATACCATTCTGTATCATAATGCAAAAAATCATATTGATAGTTTCTATAGACATCGTTATTTTTTCGCTGCAAATTAGTCGCAATATAATCTTTATCAAACAGTTTGTCCCAGTTACGTCTGGCTGGCAATACACTTTCAATTAAATAATCCGGCCTTGATACAATAAATTCACCCTTCGTAATCGTGGGCTTTATATAGTCGGCTATTATATAAGCCGAAAGCATATTAGAAAGAGTACGTTCCTCAATACCTGTATTCATAGCAATGATGGGACTAAGTTCCAAATAAATTTGTTTAACGTCATAATTCATTAAGGCTTCTTTAATTATGTAATAAGAAACATCTATATCTTGAGAAGACGATCCTGAATTAAACGTATTGGCACCCAATCCCTTATCTAATATTTCCGTATCAAAAGAACGGTAGCACAAAGACGCACCACAAAATAAGACATCTATATTTTCTTGATTGTAGAATTCTCGCATCATGATACGCGTATAGCTACTTGTATTATCCACAGCCAAATAGCTTAATGCCAACCAAATACATACAAATATAGAACAGGTAGACAAAATTGCAACCACTCTTTTAATATATTTTTTTAGAGTTTCCTTTTTCATTTAAAAATGTGTATACGCAAATCCAGCAGTCGTATATCCCTCCCCATATATTCCTAAAAAAATTACCAATGAAATGCCAAAAGCATAAATAAACCAGCGTATTGGAGCATTTAATTCTGAGATTCGCGTACGAACACTCTTTTGTTCTTGAAGTATGCTAATTACAAGAATCAATAAAAATCCAAGGGCCATAATATTAAAATTAATCTTATCAAGTCCCAAATTAAATAATGTTCCGTCAATAAGATTTACAAAGCGAAAATGCCCTAAAATCAATCGTGCAGCATCCTTGATTTGATATAAACTTGTTAATCTTGCAATCAATATCCCTGTACAAAAAATTACAGATGTACGGATCATTTGAAACAATTTCCACGATGAGGCATCTGTGTTTATATGCAATAATTTGTTCACCTTCTTTATTTCATCTTCAAAAATAGTTGAAAATATAATAATAACTCCCCACATAGCCCCCCATAAAATATAGTTTATGCCGGTTCCATGCCATAACCCTGTTAACATCCAAACTGCTGATAGGGCAATTACCTTCATAAGCGAATTTCCAAATCGTTTACCTATATTTTTTCTGCTCCATCTGCCTATTTTCTTTACAGGTTGAGACATTACTATTGGAGTATATACATAATCCTTAAACCAGGAACCTAACGTAATATGCCACCTTCGCCAAAACTCTGCCGCACTCTTTGAAAAAAAAGGATGCTTAAAGTTTTCATCCATTTCTAAGCCAAGCATTTGAGTATATCCCAAAACAATATCCATATAGCCTGAAAAATCACAATAGAGTTCTAATGCGGCCAAAATCGAAGCAACAACTATTATACTACCGGAAAACTGAGATATATCTGTGAAAACAGTATTTGTAAGCATTGCCGCTCGATCAGCCAAAACGATTTTCTTAAAATAGCCATAAATCATTCTCTGACTTCCAAAGCATAAATTATCATATGATAAGGTTCCGCCTTCATACATTTTGTTAGACAGCACCTCATGTCTTGTAATTGGTCCTTGTGAAATCTTAGGAAAAAATAATACATACAGTAAAAATTTAAAGAAGTTCTTATCTGCTGTGTCTTTTTCCCAATAAATATCTACCAGGTAACTGATTAATGAAAATGTAATATAAGAAGTTCCCAATGGGACTACTAAAAAACGATAGTCCCAACCACAATATGTCGATATTTTAGTAAGCGTCAGCCAGCCAATAACAACAATTGTTGCCACCGAAAAGAACACTCTCCTTTTCTTTGCTTCTACCGGAGATTTTTCAATGAAAATGCCCGCAAAAAAAGTAAACATCGCCGCTAATATCAAAGTTAGCAATGCTCGCTTACCCACCTCAAGATAAAAATACAGACTTGCAAACAGTAAAACAATCCACCTATACTTTTTAGGTAATATGAAATAAACAACTAATGTTATAATTGCAAAAACGAAAAATCTTAATGATATTAAGCTCATAATGGACTACCGCCCTCATTTATAAAGAATTATGTTTATCCCTCTATTATTTTTTTAACAAGAGCGATAATTGAATCCTTAGTCTTAAAATTATCTTCTACAACATACTTGGCATTAATTTCTATGTCAAAAGCATCTTCTAATTCTGCAACTAAATCTACTGCCTGCAGCGAATCTAATAATCCGGCATCAAAGAGATTATCTCCTTCATATGCTGGAATATCCTCATTAACCTCAGCTAAAAGTTCTAAAATTTTCTCTTCCATTTTCTCAAAATCCTTTCATAAATGTTATTTTTTGTGATGACGTTTTTTTATATTCATAATTTTCAAGCATTCTTTCCGGTGCACGATTACCTGTTTGTATCCATCCATAAAACTGGGGTGCCTGAGCTTGTATATCCTCATAATAAAACCGGTATAAATCATTTGTTATGCCAAGGCCCCTGGCACTAGGAAGCACAAACAAAAATTCTTCAGTAAATGTGTCACCTTTTGCGGTAACTACAAGACCACCAGCTAATTGCTTTGAAGATTTAAAATTTGCGCTATAACATATTTTCCCCGCAAGGTAATCATTTGCGTCTTTTTCTTCCGGTAAAATATCTGTGTAAATATCAAAGCAATCTTTTATGGCTTCAAAAAATCCCTCTGGGATAACTTGTTTTGAAATTATTATATCCGCATTCTTTTCTTTATTTATTTGGGGCAGACCACTTTTAGACCACTTGTTAAATACAGCATATTTCTGCAGTCCTTTACCTGTAAGTAAATTCACAACTTTTTGCGTGTTTTCCGTTTCCTTTGTATAAAAATAGTCACATACTATCTTGCATTGAAGTTCTGGCACTTCGTACTTCTCCAAGTCGGCAATATAAAAATATAATCTGGCGAAGTCCCTTTCAAAGATAATCAGGTTCAAATACTTATCAGCTTTATATTCATAAAATAATTTACCCACGGAAATAAATTTCGCCAGGTCATGATCCGAATAATAAAGGTTTGTATCCAGTCTTCGTTTTACCGATTTCAAATTGCCAATGATCTCATATAAGTAATCCAAGTCATTAACTCCCCTCCCTAAATTTTCTAAGGATGACACTTCATATTTCAACATCAACATATGCTCTTCACCATATGGAAGATATATTGCACCGGATACATTTCCCTCATCAAACTTGTCCACAATTTTGTATTGCTTAATATAGATTAATTTATTATTATGAACCGTTCGTGCATAGGGAAGAACATTGGTTTTCCCATAATCTATTGAACGCAGCAATCTATAAATATCCTCCGGATCATCCTCCAGACTGAAGCATCCCTCTCCGGGAATTTCGTAACTCTTATAATATCTTTGATCCTTTGAGATTTTCAGAGTTCTTGTCTTCGCCGAGTCTGTTAGCACGCCAATATATATATCTTCGAATGCTTCAAATGCAATACCCATTAATTTTGCAACTAATTCACAGGACTTTGTATCCTTAGTGATTTCGCACTCCTTTTGGCTGATCACTTTACCTGTGCTAATATCCGATGTCACATAGTGCCATGTAATTCCAGTCTTGTCTTCCCCGGCGTAAATTGCCCAGCAAGGTGCATTTCTTCCCGGGTAAGCAGGCAGCAAAGCATTGTGAAAATTAATTATTGTAATATTTTCATTATTTATTAGCTTCGAAGAGAACATGTAGTTATTGCTTGTACTTATAATCAATGTCTTTTCGTCTGACTTGCTTAACTGCGCTATCAGATCGTTCTTATATTCACTCCTGAAACTATCTCTGGCATCCGCATCCACATATTTTTGGGCAGCATTAATTTCATGAATCTTGTGCTCAATATATTCTACTTGATATTTATATACATTGGCATAACTACGTACCAATTGCAACACTTTTTCCGTCAATACGCCATAGCCTATTACAACCACACTTTTGTAATTTGTCGTATTCACTGCTAAAGGACCTCCTTAAGTTTCACTCTATCTATCTTACCATTGGCATTTATCGGCATATTTTCCAGGTAAACAACCTTACCAGGAATCATATACTCCGGAATCAATGATTTAATTCGCTCTTTGATGGTTTCCCTGTTTAAATCCACATCTATAAACAAAACAATCTTTTGCCTTTTCTCATCATAGAGGCAGCAGCACAAGGTAATCTCCTCTAAAGAGGATACTGCTGTTTCAATCTCTCCTAACTCAATTCTATGGCCCAGATGCTTAATCTGGAAATCCTTACGGGAAAGATAGATAATCTCACCATATTCATTATACTTGACCAAATCGCCAGTCCTGTATATAACTTCAGGCACAGCTTTGTTTAAAGGATTCTGTACAAAAGCAGCTTGTGTTTTTTCAGGGTTATTATAATATCCCATTGCAAGAGAGGTACCTCTAACACATAATTCACCAACTTCATCACCCTGAACAAGCTCATCCTTATCATTCAATACGAGAATTTCCGTGTTGCTCATAGGAATACCGATAGGCAATGGCTCATCATCGGAAAATTCCCTATCAACTATGTAATAGGTGCAAGCATCTGTAATCTCTGTAGGTCCATATAAATTAGCATACATCACATCCGGGAGAAATTTTCTCCAGATGTTCATCTGTTTATTTGGCATAACTTCTCCACAAAACAGAACTCTCTTAAGGGTATCTGACAAATCAACATTTCTGAATGCCTTTAGCTTTGAAATGACAATTAAAGCAGATGGTACCCAAAAGATTGTGTTGATTCGGTTCTCCTTGATAAATTCAAGAAGTGGAACCGGCTGAAAGAACAGCTTTTTAGGAATAATATACAAGGTTGCCCCTGTCTTTAAGCAAGAAAAAATATCAAGAATTGAGTTGTCAAAATAGAAAGGTGCCTGATTTCCAAAGGAATCCTCTGAAGAAATCTCAAAAGTTTGCGTAACCCAATCAATATAATCAATAACTGCCCTGTGAGTAATGGATACACCCTTTGGTATCCCTGTGGATCCAGAGGTAAAGAGCACATACAAAAGATCTGTATCTATAATTTTTCTCGCCTGCTCTTCTACAATTTTCGCATCATCTGCCATTGGCGTGACCGCATCATAAAAAATATAATCTCCCGTATAACCAAATACTTCGAAGTTAGTATGCAACTCACTGGTTGTAATGACAATCTGTGGCTTCAATACTTCCAGAATTTTTTGTACTCTAGGAAGAGGCATATCCACATCAATAGGAGAATAAAAGCTTCCACTATAAGCTACTCCCATAAACGAAACAAGTATCTCAAGCCCTTTTTCCATGTACACAACGACTGGAGATCTTCTTTCAAACCCTTTACTATCTTTTATAACGATAATCTCACGAGCAATGGCCTGACTCTTCTTTCTATAATAGCCATAGGTTATGCTTCCCTGTTCATCCCAAATTGCGATTTTTTCCGACATTTTCTCTGCCGTATTATCCAACCAATGCAATACACTATTGTTCATCCTAAAATTCCTCATTATGCTTATTATTTATATAAAGGATGGCATCAAATTTATACCCAAGTAGCCCATTCTGAGTTGTACTTATTTTGGCAATTACCATAATCAGTATATATGTCAGTGGGCTTATTAAATACCACACAATCCTAAAATATCCCATAGATGCGTCGGCCAAAAAGCTGCTTACTCTTCCATAATAATACTGCCATGACAAAATAAAATCGATAAAAACCTTGGCGCTTTGTTATGCCACAATGCTTGCGCAAAATCATCTCCTATGGGAGGAGCCATAATCGCTACTATAAAGAAAATACATATACCAATAAAAAACCCGGTTATTCTTACGGCTTGTTTTAACTTCACTACTTTTCTCTCAACTTCAATTTTTTATCCTCTATTAACCTTAATCATTATATGTCACCGCTTCATACATGCGCTGATAATGCCTGCTATTACCTTGTCCTGATCTTCTTCCGCTAAATAAGGTGAAAAAGGTACCCCAAATGAACATTCACTATAAAAAATGGTATTAATATATTTTTCTCCGTAACAATTTATTCCTTGAAATACCGGTAATAAATGCATGGGTGTTGGATAATATAAAATAGTCGGCACACCATCATTTTTCAATTTTTGCAATATATAAGCCCGTTGCTCTTTGCCTTCTGCCATCAAGACATACTGTGCATAAGAAGACAAACAGCCTTCCTCAATATTTGGTACTGTAATATGTCCTATCAATGCATCATCATACCTCTTTGCAATTTTCTGTCTTTTCTCTATTTCTTCATCCAATGCTTTCAATTTTTCCAACAAAATCGCCGCCTGAATTGTATCCAGCCGAGAGTTGATTCCAATCCTAACATTGTCATATTTATCTTTTCCCTGCCCATGAACCCTATAAGACTTTAACAGAGTGGTTATCTCATCGCTATTGGTAAACACCGCACCACCGTCGCCGTAACAGCCTAATGGTTTAGATGGAAAAAAGGAGGTTGCCGCAATATCTCCGAAAGAACCGCATTTTTTCCCTGAAGCAGATGCCCCCATCCCTTGTGCCGCATCTTCAATCAGTAAAATCTCATATCGCTTTGCAATATCCTGAATTGCTCTATAGTTTGCAGGGTTTCCAACAAAATCAACTGCCAAAATTGCTTTGGGATGTAATCTTCCCTCCCGAATAACATTTTTAATCTGTCTTTCCAGACCTTCCGGACACAGATTATAGCTTTTGCTGTCAATTTCGCAAAAGACGGGTGTTGCACCTAATAAGCATGCCGGTTCGATTGATGCAATAAACGTCATATCAGGGCAAAAAACAGCATCACCTGGGCCGATTCCATAAGCCATATATATTAACTGCAATGCTGCCGTTCCGTCAGAACAGGTAATTACGTTTTTAACCCCAACATAATCTGCCAACATTTTTTCCAGTTCCTGCACTTCTTCACCCAGAATATAACTTCCTTTTTTGAGAACCCGCTCGATTCTTTCATCTATCTGCGGTTTCAAATATTCGTATTGTGTTTTTAAATCAATAAATTCCATCCCTGTTATCTTCCCTTTTTCGTTCTTCAAACTTAGCTAGTAAAGTTTTTTCCAATTCGTGAGGCATTCTTTTATGTAAAACATGTACTCCCGGTTCTACATATTCACATACATTATCAACCTTTTCAATCGCCTCTATCAGCATATTGATTTCCGTCCAATATATCCTATATGCCAGTGCATGGAAAGTATCATTTTCTTTTATTTTAACCGTTTTTCTTTCAATTAAATATCCGGCATCCACTTCCTCACCAATGAGATGTGTTGAGACACCTATGGGTTTTCCTTCCAAAATTGCCCATTTTAAAGAGTCTAGTCCTCGTACGATTGGAATATAGCCGGGATGTGCATTAACAATTCTATATTTTTCAATTATTTCAGCCGGTAATATCCCCGCTCCGCAATACAAAACCACACTTCCATGAGGCAGCATAATTTCTCCATATTGCTTTTCGCTCTCACATCTGACAAAAGAGTATTCCAGATTTCTGCATAATATATCCGGTGGAATGGCTTGCGTCAGCTCGGGTCTGTGCTCCAACAGGGGAGCATATTTCTTCTGATAGTATAAATCCCGTCCATATATAATAACGTCCTTATAGCCTTTGGCCTTCAATAGACTCAACACATCATATGTTTTTTGATGTGGCACATTATATGTTAATACTCCTATCATCACCTGCTCATCCAAACCTTCCTGTAAAATCAGTAGTTGAACCCTTCTCCATGGGCAATTTCACAGTTGTGCCCGTATGAGCGGATTGGTAAATTGCCAGCACCAACTCCAAAGCCCTTTTTCCTGCTTCGGCATTCACATATGGTTCACGATCTTCCCTAATGGCATCCACAACATCCTTATACAGCTTGGTATGACCAAATCCATATACATTGGGAGGATTTTCACAGCATTCCGCCTTTACCTTTTCCGGTTCGTCTAAATAGTCTGAGAAACGCCATTCTTCAATAAGGTTAACAGCCTCCCCACCTGCTTTAACAGTACCTTTTTCACCAAAAATATATAGTGTTTCCTCTAAATTTTTAGGATATACATCGGTTGTTCCTTCTATTATACCATAACTTCCATTAGCAAACCGAATCAGGGCAATCCCTAAATCCTCCGCTTCAATGTAGTCATGGAGCAACCGGTCAGTCATCCCTACTACTTCTACAATATCATCACCCATCATCCATCTAAGCAAATCAATGTCGTGAATACATTGATTCATCAATGCTCCACCATCCTGTTCCCATGTTCCTCTCCACGGTGCCCGATGATAGTATTCAAAATCCCTTGTCCAACGTATGTGTGCAGTTCCGTACAGCAAACGTCCGAATCGGTTTTTATCAATTGCTTCTCTAATCTTCTGAATAGATTTATTGAACCTGTTTTGGTGGCAGGCACACACTTTTA
Organism: Lachnospiraceae bacterium; assembly: GCA_031556725.1. Taxonomy (GTDB): domain Bacteria; phylum Bacillota; class Clostridia; order Lachnospirales; family Lachnospiraceae; genus UBA935. The sequence continues at coordinate 83,544 of JAVBSL010000010.1, forward strand.
CTTTATATTCCTTCGCCATATTGATGATTTTATCGGCATCTTCCAAAGATAACGCAATTGGCTTTTCAATAATCAAATGACAGCCTGCCTGTATACAGTCTACTGCGATTTCAGCATGCTTTCCGCTCTCCGTACATATCGACACCAGTTCTGGCTTTTCCTTTTCAAGCATCTCCTGATAATCCACATATATCTGCACGGTATCCGGTAAATCAAATTTAACTATTTTGTCCTTTACGTTCTTCGGCAGCAAATCACACAGCGACACTATTTCTAATTGATTATTTTTGGCCGCTACAATATGGTTCATCGAAATACGACCGCAACCTATAATAGCATATCTCATGTATTTTACCTCGTAATTTTATTTTCTTCTATTACCTTTTGATTGTTTAAAATAATGGCTTGTAAAATCAGCTTATATTTGTTCCAGTCAAATTCTGTTTCCGCAAGCTTTATTGAGCCTTCCGCATAACTCCGTAAACGCTTTCTTTTCGATAAAACCATTTTCAAAGCCTTCTTTATACTCTCCACATCGTTTTCTTTCAGGATAAATCCATTACGATACTTTTTTACCAATCTCCCCTGCTCCTGCGTATAGGAGGTAATAATCGGCAATCCTGCTTTAGAATATTCAATGAATTTATTGGTTAAGGCAAACTGCCAGTTCAGACACTTATCCGATTGCACCATATGAATTCCGATATCTCCAGCACTATGTGCAGCTTCCGCTATTTCATCCGGTTCCACCGGAGCTAAAAAATGGACCTTTTCCGTATACCCGTTTTCTATTACCCATTGCTTGATTTGCTCCAGATTTTCAGACGGAAGGCATCGAAGCACCAATTCAAATTCTTTAAAGGACAGTACTGCCTCCATAATTTCCCAAAGTCCTCTGGATTTGTGGCTAATACCATGATAATAAATTTTCAATTTTTCCCCGCCAAAATCCTTTTGCTTTCCCTTTATAGGCATTGTCGCCGAGCAGTTTAGCATTGGTATGCAGGGGCATGATACTTTATAATTATTTTTGACCCAAATCATCTCACTTACACTGATTCCCATAACTATATCTGTATATTTAATAAATGTATCATTAAAAAGTGCCAACATCTTGCGATACATATGAGGAAACGTTCCCGGTGCATTATCCTCATAAATATCGTGCATATCATAAACAAGCCGACTATTCCATATCAGCTTATGAACTACACCACACAATAGTGTATCTATATCATTACACACAACCACATCCGCTTCAATCTTAGATGCACACTCTGCAAATTGAACACTTTTCTCCATAAAAAAAAGTAAATAGCTTAACGCCTTCGAGTCCTCCATCGGTTCATTTACCCTATTGTAAATCTCCATAAATCCCCTACGTTTCACTTCTTCGCTTAATTTTTGCTGATACACTTCAATTATACTTGGATCATAATAATTATCACTCATGATAAGTGAAAAGCATTCCTTGATTTGATCTAAAATCCCCCATTTATTTAGCGATTCTCTTAACTGTACTGTAATTGGATATTCTCTTGCAGCATACTCAAAAAAATTATAGTTTATTTTTTCATTATACATGCTAGTTTCAAAGTCCGGTATCGGCCTTGATAATACCTGTACGTTTTCCGCGCATTCAGCAATTGCCGCTATATGCCGCTTAACTCTTGTGTCGTTTTTCAGATCATTGTTAACTATTATCAATGTTTTCATAATATTCAATCAACCTCTCTAACGACCCTTGCCGGCATCCCCATAACCACCATACCGCTGGGAACATCTTTAGTAACTACTGCGCCTGCTCCTACAATACTGTTATATCCAACTGTTACATTCGGCAATATATTTGCACCTGCGCCTATAGAAGCATAATCCTCTATCACAGGCCCTCCTATATGATCAACACTATCTTCTTTCCTGCCTATTGTGTTATCATTAGTTGTAGATACTAAAGCACTGATAAATACCTTATTTCCTATCTTCATATCACCGGTAATATGCGTATTATCTAAAATCTTGGTGTGATTTCCGATAACGGTATTATAATTTACGCTTACATTTCTACTAACAAGGCAATAAGAACCCACTTTACATTCTTCACGAATAGAGCAATAATCTCCCAGTAAAGTATTATTACCAATCTCCACACTATGATAAACCACGCATCCGGGTGATAATATACAATTTTCTCCGATAATGGTATCGCCTAAATTAGTATTGATTGCTCTTGAATTGCAACCGGGTGCTTTAGGTTCTTTTGATAAAACACAATGATCGTAAATCTCTACTCCATCTTTAATAATCGTGTGCGGATAAATCACTACATACTCATGAATGATAACATCGTTTCCTATTGTAACATCGTCCATAATTACTACACTATCAGCAATATCACATCGCTCACCAATGGTAACATTTTTTCCTTTTTTCATTTGCTGTCTCCTTTAAAATATATGTTTGTTTATAAATCTTTTTGCATATTCATTATCTAGCCAAAACAAATCTGCTGCGGGATAGGGTGTCTTTTCGATAATGTCTGCTGCTAGAAATGTACACTTCATTCCTAATATCTTTGCAATAGTAGAGTACATATAGAATCTATGGTACTCCGGTATGATACAAACAATCTCTGTTCCCGGCCGGCAAAATATAATATTGGTTAGTGCTGCGCCGGAGGCGGCCACTACACATTTGCATTGTCCAAAACACTCCACCTGCTGGGCAAAAGACATTTCTTCCGTATATATAATCTCAAAACCATTTTCTTCAAAGATTGACCTGATTTCTTCTTCATTTTTAAGCCTGACCGTCTTTGTATTTTTCCGTGAGACGAAACATTTACGGTATGCTTCCCCTTGTGTATATACCCCAATCTTTTCCCTGAGATTAGTCAGCACCGACTCGGCAATCATAAAATCTCCCATTCGAATATCGTCTCTATTATATAAATTGATTGGCATCCATACATTCTGAGAAACACTTACCATTTTCTTTACCCGGCAGCACTGATCCTTCTTTACTATAATCACCGGGTGTTGATATACATTGATTCTTTCAAATGCTTCCTTAAACTGAGGAACAGCATACACTATTTCATCCAAAAAAACGGGATATTCCCTGTATTCTTCATATTGATCCACAAAAGTTAACTGTGAAAGATTTTCTATCAATAAATGATAATAATTAAAGGATGCCGCACTTATTAAATTAATGCCCCTATCATATTTCTTTATTTCCTCTTCCACTTCTATTACGGCATAATTATGAAGCACTTTGCGTAAAGCCGCATACCTGATATCAATCCGCTTTTCTTCATCATGGTACATTACATCGTGAAGCATTTTATCTTTTGCAAGTATAATATCACTGCTTCCTATAATACTAACATCTCCCAGTTCAGCCAAATATATTTCCGGTGATTGAAAAAACTTTACTTCCTCTTCAGCCTTTTCGTAAAATAGCGGTTTACAAACCAGCCTCTCCTTTGGTTCTTCCAACACTCTATATTTTTGCCTCCACAAAGTACAATAATTCTTAATGCCTACAATTCTACATAACTTTATTCCTTTGTTTGACCCATAAAAAATACGTACACTTAATAAAAACAAATCCACATACGTATACTTAGATAATACAGAATACATTTTTTCCTGCATTAATGAAGAAACATTCTGTAATTTACTTCTCACAAATCGTACTGAAGCATATCCTTTCCAATAGATAAATCGAAAAGCCGCATGCATTTTCCAAAAAACAAAATGCAAGCCTGCAAATATTTTCCTTATTATTGCCCTTACAATACTATGCATCCAATTAAAACAGGTCCAGCATAAAATTTCAAATTTACTCTGCTTACGTATCTTTTTCGCTTTTTTAGGCTTTTTAGGCTTTTTAGGCTTTTTAGGCTTTTTAGGCTTTTTAGGCTTTTTCTCTTTATGGAGACACTTAAACAACCACATTATACTATATATGACTGCTTTAAACGGAATGCTTAATATCTTGAAAGTTTTTCCAACTATAAATGCTAAGCCAGTCACCCATCGTGCAAAAAACATGTATCTGCTCCCTCTATTTCATAAATTGAACATATTTGTCAAGAATCTGATTCACATCACCGATTTCCATAATTCTTCCTTCATGCATCCACATAATCTGTGTACACAATTCACGAAGAGTATTAATATTGTGAGAGACAAATACAACCGTTCGCTCTTCATTTCTAATCATTCTTTTCATAAATCCATAACTCTTTTTTGCAAATTTTTCATCCCCGACACTAAGTACTTCATCAATCAAGATAATCTCTGTTTCTAAATTAGCTGTGATTGAAAATGCCAGTTTGGAGTACATACCACTGGAATAAGTCCTTACCGGCTTGTCAATAAATTCTCCTAATTCAGAAAACTCTATAATGCCTTCCATTTTTTCATTGATCTGTTGTTTTGTAAACCCCAGCAACATACCCGACAGGATTACATTTTCGCGACCGCTTAATTCCGGCTTGAACCCCACACCGATAGACAGCAGTGATATACTATTATTCTTAATGTTAATTGTACCTGAATCTGCCGAAAAGATTCCGGCAATTGCTCGTAAAGTCGTAGACTTTCCGCTGCCGTTTTTCCCGATTATTCCTAGAATTCCACCCTTTTCTACTTTAAAACTAACATCCTTTACTGCCTGAAACTCTCTATTTTTTATCTTTTTTTGGCGGATAATATTTCTAATAGAATAATCTCCCAGCGTTTTGTAGTTCACACATAAATTTTCTACTTCGATCGCGTATTCACTCATTACATCACCTTAACATAATTATTTTCATTCTTATATATCGTTTTAACTCCACACCAGCAAAGCAATACTGAAATCACAAACCAAACCAACAATAATTTAAAGTCAGGCGACTGACTATACATCAGGACCTTTCGCATGGATATCATCAGAAAAGCAACCGGATTAGCAGTACTCAGAATCCGATCAAAAGGTACGGGAAACCGGTCCATTGAATAAAAGATACCGGTAAAAAACATCAACATGTTCAGTAAAATTGCAACGATATATGATAAATCTGCTACAAAAACGCCCGCATGCATTACAACGCATCCCAAACCAAATGTAAATAAAAAAAGAATCATAATAATCGGTATTATTAAAATAACATTCCATGTTATCGGAACCCGAAAAAAAATCAGCATCGCCGCTACGATTCCAAATGAGATACACATTTTATAACCATTCACCAGCATATCGCTCAACAGAAGTATGAACTTGGGAATATATACCTTTGTAATCGTTGTTTCATTATCTTTGATAATTTTCACGCTGCCGGAGATACATTTACTGAAAAAGGTCCACATAGTATTGCCCGAAAAAATAAATATGGGAAAATACTGTTCAGTTGCTTTAAACACTCCTGCAAAAATAATTACATATATAAGCATAAAACAAAAAGGTTCCAAAATCCACCATAACCAATCCAAATATGAGTTACTGATTTCAGACTTCAATTCGGCTTTTGCTGCATAGACCATATAATCAAAATATTTTTTAATATCATTCACAAAACGCATAATTAATATCACCACCATTATCTAATAAGCATTCAGTACATCCACAATATAGTTTACCTCTTCCGTTATCATTCCTGGATATAATGGAATGCTTACCTCGCATCGGCAAATCATTTCTGTCACTGGATAATCCATCATATCCCAGTCAAACTCCAGGTATGCATCTTGCTGGGGAATTGGAATCGGATAATGAACGTTTGATGCAATCCCTTTCCCTTTCAAGTAGTCTATCAATTGCTGCCTATCCTCACACAATAGTGGATAGATATGAAATACATGACTGTTTTCTTCTCCTGCTTTTACTACCGGCAGTACAAACTTATCATTTTTTATTCCCTTATTAAAAACCTGCGCAATCTGTTTTCTTTGTTCATTGCACTCTGTCAGTTTGCTTAACTTAATGTCTAATAAAGCCGCTTGTATTTCATCTAAACGGGAATTACATCCTTTGAACTGATGATTATACTTCTCAAAAGAGCCATAATTACATAAAGCCCGAATCTTGTCCGCAAGATCCTTGTCATTGGTTGTTACTGCCCCGCCGTCACCTAGTGCTCCCAAGTTTTTCCCTGGGTAAAAGCTGAATGCCGCCGCATCACCCATGTTTCCGGTTCTTTTTCCCTGGTACTCCGCTCCATGGGCTTGTGCCGCATCTTCAATTACTTTCAATCCATATTTTCCTGCCAGTGCTAATATTCTATCCATCTGAGCCGTTCTTCCATACAGATGAACCGCTATAATAGCTTTGGTCTTGCTGGTAATTTTTTCTTCAATCCTATCAACGTCAATGTTATAACTTTCCCGATCAGCATCCACCAACACCGGTGTTGCCCCTACATAGCTTACGGCTAATACCGTTGCAATAAAAGTATTTGCCGGAACGATTACTTCATCACCGGCACCAATATCATAAGCCTCTAATATCACTCGGATTGCATCTAAGCCATTTCCCACACCAATACAATGCTTTGCACCGCAGAACTGAGCAAAGTTTTTTTCAAAAATCGCGCATTCTTCACCCTGAATAAACCATTCTTTGTCTAAAACCTCGGTAAACTTGTCCCGTAGTTCTTTCTTTATGGGGTCATGTACCGTTTCTAACTTTAAATAAGGAATATTCATCTCTTTCATTATCCTTGCTCCTTTATGTATTCCAGAAACCGATTATAGTCTCTGATATAATCCCTTTCATCATATAATTCTGATGCCAGAACCAACAATACCGTTCCTTCAGAAAAATCGTACATAGTCCGCCAAATATTGGATTCGATTACCAACCCTTCATTTATTTTATCTAACAAGACTTCCACTTTATCCGTTCCATCATCCAGCCCAATCTTACAAGAGCCATTTACGCAAATCAACACCTGTTTTAAATATTTATGTGCATGATGCCCGCGCACCACATTTGGCAGAGTATTCGCCAAATAGTAAACTCGCTTGATTTCAAAAGGTAAGTTTTTGTATTCTTCTATGGCCACAAGCTCTCCCCTGTCATCTCCTTTTATATCAAAAAAAATCTTTTTTATCTCCATGTTACACTTTTCTCCCACTTCTCACAATATTATAAAATAATCCTTTTGTAAATCTAATTGGCACATATGGTAGTGCAAAAAAAACACCTTTTCGGCAAAACAAACCGTTATATTCTCCTTTCGTCATCCGTTCTAATGTAATCCGGCGCATTTTCTCTACATTACGTTCTTCCCACTCGACTGGACGTTCACTCTTCGAATCAGTCATAATTTTCTGCAACTGTCTTCGAAATACCTCCGGATTGCTAATTCCTTTTAATACACATTTTTCCCTTTCTTCCAAATATCTCGGATTTTCCAGCAATCTGGCTATCTCCTGGCACAATACATCTGCGTCCTTAAAATACCAGATATCTTTTCCGCCATCTGCTGTCTGTTCGCCAATTACCTCTTCGCCCCCCAACGTAATAGGTAACTTCCCGGCTGCCACAGCGTATTGTGTCATCATTCCACCAAAGTATGGATAAGTAGATAGATAAAAATAACATCTCTGCATAATTTCATAGAAGTCCGAACGTTCTACATCATAATACACCCTTTGAGGATATTTTACCATCAATTTGTTAATTTCTGTTGTATCCCCTGCACCTGTATAATAGAAAATAGTATCCTTATCCGCTTTCAAAATAAACTCTACAATTTGGTAATATAGGTTCCCCTCACCAAATGTCTTATACAAAAAACCACCAGAATAGATAACTTTCTTTCCCTTCTCATCAAATGGAAATCCTTTGAACACGACCTCTGGAATCTGTGGATAAAAAGGTAGTACCACAAGTTGTTCCTTGTTTATCTTTCTTTCCTGAAAGGAAATATCGGCACCGTAATTTCGAAATTCCACAAAGATATCGGCCGCATTCCTGCCCAGCCAAAAGGCGTGATCTGTAAGATTAATCAAATAGCGTTTTATCTTACCTTGATATTGAGAAAAAGCACTTACTGCAACCACATCATCCGGTGTAATATAGAGAAATGCGTGCTCTGCTCCACACTCGTCAATAATCGAAATTAACTCTTTAATCTGATCCAAATACTTTCGTTGTTTTAAATAAATGATTCGATCTCCTAATTCCCCGCGTAGCCTGGGAATCGTCTCTGCTTTTTCATAACGAGTGATATAACTGATATCATAACCCAACTCCAATAGGGCCTTCACATAGATTAGCATCAACCCACGATCTTCATTACCAAATCCGTCAAAAAAAATAACGTGATTTTTTTTACTTTGGTATGGTTTCCTTTCTCCAGCAATATTGCGACCCATTTCTATTAATACTTCTTCCAATTTATCATCATAAAATTTTTGATTAACGGTGTACATAAGACCAGCAAGCAGATATATCAGTCTTAATGTCTTTTCAAATAAGCCCTTCTTAAACAATTTGCCTGCTGCTCTTTTTAATTTCTCATAATCTTTTTCTATGCCAATCCACTTCAACTCTTTCACACGTTACTTCCTCACGCATTATAACCATGTCTGTTATTTTTTATGTATAATTCTTTTATCAACTTCATACCTCGGTCTATGCTTTGTTTCCATATATATTTTTCCTATATATTCTCCAACAATTCCAAGGCTAAGTAACTGAATTCCACCTAGCAACCATACTGGTGCTACTATACTTGTCCAACCCGACACTGTTCCCTTTTGTAAAAACACAATAAGAGCATATAAAAGCATAACAACGCTTAAACCAAAGAAAAAAATCCCACATGCAGCGATCATTTGAAGAGGCCGAACAGAAAATGACGTTATACCGTCTGTTGCGAGCCGCAACATTTTCCTTAATGAATATTTCGATGTACCAGCCAGTCGCGGTTTCTCTTCATACTCTAAAATCGTGTTATTAAAACCAATTAAAGGGATAATCCCCCTAAGGTATAAATTTACTTCTTCATATTTATCTAATGCATTTAATGCCTTTGAACTCATCAATCTATAATCTGCATGATTCTTTATTACCTTTGCCCCAGATAATTGCATAATATCATAAAAAGCGTTTCCTGAGGCACCTTTAAGAAACCCTCCTCCTGCTCTGCTTTTCCTTACTCCGTAAACAATTTCATATCCTTGCTCAAACCTTTCGATAAAATGTGGAATTGCATTTATATCATGCTGCAAATCTGCATCCAGTGTTATTACCGCATCACACATATCTTTTACTTCCAGCATACCTGCAATCAGTGCGTTCTGGTGTCCACTATTGCGCGCAAGGCTAATTGCACAAAATATTTCGTCTGCAGCACATATCCTTTCCAGCAGTTTCCATGTGATATCCGTAGAACCATCATTAACAAAATACACTTTACTTAAAGGCGTAACGATTTTACTCTCCTGCATTTCATGCATTAATTTTGCTAGTTCTATCGCACTATTTTCTATACATTCTTCTTCGTTAAAACAAGGCAAAACCAAATAAATTGTTTTCATCACTACATTTCCTTTATCTACTATTTTCTCCAAGTTTTACTATCACTTTTTCGTCTATAATTTTAATTGAACCACAATCTGGATATGTTGGCATTTGATTGATTTCACTCCAGTCTTCTATTTCAGCCTCAGATATTATAACTGGTGAAAATCCACAATGATAACGCATAAACTCCACATATGCGTAATCATTAATCCAACTCTCTAAATCCTCTCTAACTATCCAAAGAATATTTACTTTATATCTATCATTTGTTGTTATGGTCAAATCTGTAACATTGCCTGCACCTACGTATACAACCGGATAATCGTCTTTATACCCATCACTGCTTTTTATTTGCGTAATTAATGTTGTATAATACGAAATCGTCTGTTCCTGCAGAAACGCCGACTTCATATACGCCACATTCGCAATATATGTAAAATACACAAAACTAATTATTGTACCAGCCAGTATGACCCCCTTAACTATTTTGAACTTTATTCCTTTTGCATGCTCTTTATTCAGCTCTAATAAATATAGTGATAATATCCAAATAAAAACAAGGGGATACCTCATTAGTGAATATATGTAAGTAGTTTCAGTTGTCATGGGATATATTATATTCATACCTAACGGTATCACTAGTACTATTCCCAGATAAATAAGTTTAATTAATATAGACTTAATTTTAATAAAAATATATAGTAAATTAAAAAGAATAGCAATACTTAAAACACTGACCACCATGTTTAAAGCAGTTCCGCCTAATACGTCTCCTGTATTACCTGAAATAAACTTGCCAAAATTACTATAGGCATAGCCTGCTCTTTTAATAATATCCCCTACAGATATCTTTCCTATTGTATCGATACCCTGATACGCTGTCAGTTCTCCACTGTACCCGCGAAGAGAAATCTTTAAACAAATAATATACGAAACCATACCCAATACCTGAACCATGCCATGCTTCATAATTATATTTATTATCTTTTTTGGATTGTCATTTATCTGGCATTCCCGAAGCAATATAAAAAGAACAAGCACTATTCCTACACCGAAATAAGCTTGATAAATACCTAAAGACAGTGTAATACAAATGATTCCCCCTATACCACCAATCCAAATATTGCATTTTTCCACCAACCATACAGCCAATACACATAAAAACAGTGCAAAGAAAAAGCAGCCCGCATTAAACATAAAATAAAATGTTGAAGTAATTACAGGAAATGTTACAAATATAGCTCCTGCGACCATACAGCTAATCAACTCATCGATTTTCAAAATATCAATTATTATACATGCCATTAATGCTATAAACAGTATTGATATTCCTCCCCCCCACAAAGGCATACTATACTTTCCAACACTCTTACTCAGCATCTCATAAATAACTTCCAAAAACCATCTTCCTGATGTACGTCCGCCTCCTACACTAAACAAAGTACCTATATCATCATGAAAAGAAATTTTGTTTGTTAACATAAAACCATGTGCTATAATTCCACTAAAAATTGCTGCTAAAAATGTTACCTTATACTTTTTTTCCGCGATATAGTTAATAAACATCACTGTACCTCCATTTTCATCTTGTCAAGTATAGCATATATTAAGGCTATTTTCAATTGATTCTTACAGATGGTATTTCATCCTATTTTTGGTATAATTCCACTACTTTTTTAGTCATTTTATCAACGGAATGCTTCTGGCCTTCCATTACCACTAAGTTTGCTTCGATTCCCCTTTCCTCTATCATTTTGATTGCTCTGCGGTAATCTTCACTTTCATGTTGACCCATTATTATCCCATTCTTGTCATTCACCAGTTCCCGTACAGCACTTGTGTCCCGTACAATTACCGGAGTTCCGCATGCCATCGCTTCTACTGTCACCAGTGAAAATGACTCTTCTTCTGAGGGATTAATAAAAATATGTGCCGCCGAGTATATTTCCGCCAGTTCATTCATATCTTCGGTTCTCTTAATTCCAATTATATTCTTCGGCATCTTCCGGATTTGTTTAGCCGAAAGACCTACCAACACAATGACATATTCTGCTGGAATAACTTCTGATAAATTAATAAAGTCCTTAAGTCCCTTATCTAACATCCAGTTAGCCGCAACACCCAATAATATCTTTTTCTCCTCCGGTATCCGGTACTTTTCTCTAATCAGCGTATCTTCTCTCTTCCTGAAAATCGATAAATCAATTCCATTGGAGATAATATAAAGGGGATAGTCCCTCATAAATGACTGTTCCACCATTTCTTTCATCCAATTAGAAGGAACAATAATCGATAGATTTTTCAGATTGCTAAACCACCTTTTTTTAACGTAATAATTCGATTTGGAGGAATCAAAAAACCAGCTGATTGGATATTGTTTTTTATTAGGGCAATCAAAACATTCTTTTTTCCACTTATCACAACCGGCCTTTACAAAATGAGCGCAATGTCCTGTAAATGGCCAGCAGTCATGAAACGTCCAGAAAATCTTTCCCTGAAACTCATTTCCCAGATATTGAAATAGCAAGGGCAGATTCAGATAATAACCATGCAAATTATGCAAATGGATTATATCCGGCTGCTCTTGCCGTAATCTTTTTATGATCTTTCTGGTACTGAAATAAGAACCATATCCCTGCTTATCAAATACTGTATTAATAAATACATGTGTCCAAAAGGAGAAGAATCCACCGTATCTTTCACATCTTGGCGATTGATATACCTGTCGTCTGCCCACAAACGAGATTGTTTCAAATCCGGCCTTTTCCGCTTCTATTTGGATTGCCTGCATAATTTTTCCGGTGCCGCCGTTGCACACCGTATTAATTTGCACTAATTTCATTCCCATCATCCGCCCTTACTCTTCAGATAAATAGTTTCTATATATCTCAGCTGCTGCAATAATCAGCTTCATCTTACGACGTATCAGTTCTCTTCTACTGCCTGTCAGGCTTTTCGTTGCCCTTCCTTCCATATGCAGCACCTCTATGTCGGGTTGGTAAATCATTTTTTTCCGGTGACGCATACACCATATATAAAGTAGGTTTTCTTCATAGTAAAACTCTGTTTCAATGGGGAAAATCCGGTCTGCTCCATCTGTAAAGTCCTTAGAATAAATCAAACAGGCTCCGGTCAGGCACACATCATGCCGAAGTTTTTCGTATCCCTGCACACTCTTCTTTCCATTTCGGCTAAAATAAAGTTCCATAAGCGGATATGAAAGTGCATAATATTTTAAAGCAATTCGGTTTAATCTGATGCTTCGACTTACCTGCTGCTGGGTTGCTGCTGTTTCTCCTAGCGGACTCTGATGTATCTTTTTGATCGGATTGTAAATATCCGGTCCCATCAACGAGAAATGATTTTGCCGGTAGGTACCTTCTATCCTGGCAATAAAATCCTTTTGGGGAAATTCAATATCATTATTAGCTACAATCAAAAATAATGGATTCTCGTTTTCTTTTATATATTGATATCCTGCATTATTTCCTCTGGAAAAACCAGTATTGGTGGTCTGCTGTAATACAACCACCGCATCATCTTTATCAAATAACTGCTCCAGCTCTTTTCCGCTTTGATTGGGCGAAGCATTATCGACTATTACAATCCTGATTCTTTCCTGCTCGTCCAATGCTTTAATAGATTGTACACATCGCATCGTTTCCGCTATTGTATTATAATGTAAGATTAGAAAACAAATATCTTTTATCATAGTCACGACCTGTTCTGCTGATAGCTTCTTGCTCTGGCAAATTGCATAAGCACTTTAATCGTTCGCAGAAAATCAATCCAATATGCCCCTTTTATATGGTTTTGCACTAACCCCCGGTGAGCCTCTCTGAGTGACAGAATGTAACTGTTCAGGCTCTCTGTGCTTGTTCCGCCATAGTACATTCTCACAAGCGTCTGGGGGATATAAGCCAGCTTAACTTTTTCATCTTTTAATATCCGTACCATGAATTCATAATCTGCGGAACATTTATAGCTTGCATCATATACTCCATACTCTTCATAGATCTTCCGCTTCAAGTATAAAGTGGGATGTCCCGGCATCCAACCTCGGCGAATCCTGCCTTCTCCCATCTTCCAATAGCGTCTCACGCTTTCATCAGTGGCATAAATCAGATCCCCATGGGCTCCATCGACTCCTTTTTCTTCTATCGTTTTTACCACCAGCGAGACAACATCCTCAGCTAAAAACAAATCATTAAAAAAAGCAATAATATCACCACTCGAAAGCTTATATCCTTTATTCATGGCATCATAAAGGCCATTGTCTTTTTCAGATATCCATTTACACTGAAATCTGGTTTCCTCTGCGTATTGTTTCACGCAGTCTACTGTTCCGTCTGTGGATCCGCCATCAATTATAATTACTTCAATATCCGGGTAATCCTGGGCTTCGATGCTATCCAGTGTTCGCTTAATATTGACTTTACAATTAAAGCTTGTTAATATTAATGAAACTTTATTCACGTTCTTCTTTTCCCTTTTCCTCGTTTTGTTCCTGTAGTTCCATTACCATCTTCTCTAATGCTTCATTTCTAAGTGCCAGCTCTACTGCCATCGTCTGATATTTATCTTCCAACTGAGAATGTAAAATTGACATGGTTAGAACTTTTTCAAACAATAAAACAAATATCATCAAATATATGAAATTTGCGGGAGACTGTATCCCTAGAATTCTTGCCATAGTCATAGCCGCAGTAGGGAATATCCCCAAAAAAGCCAATAAAACCGCCATTAAAACCCAGTAAATAGCATCATCCATCTTCAGGTTATTTTTGCGGATTTTAACTAATATCCAAAAAGCGCTTACTAACGCCATAATCAACAATATTATTCTCAACCCTGTTGTCATATTTTATCCTCGCTTTCTTACCCATTGAAATATCAATATTGCAAATAAGCGGTGAAGCATATAATTAACCGACCTTCCAAGGTTCAGATAACTTGTCCCGGCCTGACGCTCCTGCATTTCCACCTGAACCTCCTCAATACGAATTCCGCAGTTCAGAAGATATGCCAGCGTATCCGGCTCCGGACTGTAATTCAGTGAATAGCCAAACCGCTTGATCATTTGCTTGTTAAATAACCGCATACCGCTGGTTACGTCAGAGATATATTTTCCACCGGTGGTCAGCCAGATCGTCGCGGTAATAATGTGGCTTCCCAGCATCCGCATACTGAACGGTTTCCTTTTCGTTTTAAAACGGGAACCAATCACAATATCCGCATCTGTTTCCCGCATCTTCTGCATCATAGCTTCTATATAGGCCGGATCATGCTGTCCGTCGCCATCGATTTGCAGCACATATTCATACTGATAATAATTGGCATACCGCATCCCGGCCTGTATCGCACCGGCCAGTCCCAGGTTCACCGGCAGGTCCATTAACTGATAGCCGCGGTTCCGGCAAATCTTTCTGGTTGTATCACTGGAACCATCGTTAATTACCACATAATCATACTGAGGATAGTTTTCAATCAGGTTGTCCACCACTCGTTCTATACTTTCCGCCTCATTATAAGCCGGTATAATAATTAAACACTGCATGACGCCTCCTTGGTAGCACTTTCAATATATTCTCATCATTCTACCCTATTTCTTCTATGCTGTAAAGGCGTACAGCTTTATAGCCTTTTATCAAAGATAAGTCTGAGTCATAAAAATCTGCAGATAAGCAAGCATAAACAGCATAAGTTCGAAGTAATATCCCAGATAGAGCATCTTCTCTGTTCCGCTTTCCTGTTCATAACGGTTATTTCTAAATGCTAATAAAAGCAAAACAATCTGCGGAATAAAATAACGGCCCTGTATTCCCCAAATATAATCGTATTGCATCGGTGTTTCAACCAGAAACAGCACATGATAGACCAGATATACCAGCAGGGTGGATACCAGTATTCCTGCCCGTAATTTGCCGTCAATCCGGTAGTCACTTTCTCCTATCCCATTTTTAGCCAGCACTAGCAAAAGAAGAAACATTATATAAGACCAGGCCGGCAGCTTTTCCACTGCCCAGGCTACGCCATTCCCCAACATGCTCTTGACATATTCATCCCCCTTCTCCATCAGCGTGTTTGCCAAAAGTTGGATAAAAAGCCCTGGGTTTTTGAAGGCAAAACTAATTCCGTAGGGTGTTTGCTGGCTATTATCAAGAATCACCTGCGACACTTCTATTTCTTCATCATACCCTTCTATATACGTATCCTCGTACTCATCTTCGTATTCATCCACATATGCGTCTATACCGGCTGTATCAAATACATCCCTGTTGCTTAGGTTGACAATCGCTGCCACTGCCACCTCTTCCACCACCACCCGGTCGTTATTGATATATTCTACAATAACAGAACTGTAATTAATCAGTGTAACCGTCATGACCAGCAGTATCGTTACCGTAATGTATAATGCCTTCTTCATTAAGTCTCCCATCCGTTCCCGGGGGATAAACAGCAGGAAAATCAGCATCGGTGTATAAATACCACCCTTGCAGCACCCAAGCAGCAGGCACAGTATCGTGAATATAACCCATTGTTTTTGTTCAAATGAATCAAAATATAAGCGCAGTGCATATGCCAGGAATAAAAACAAAACCGTCAGGGTGACATTATCATAGGTAATGCCTGTAGCTTGCTGCAGTGCCATCGGCAAAGCCGCGGCAAACACCAGCAGATGTCGGCCCACCGGAATAATTTTAATTGCATAATAAGCGCCCAGTGTATAGAAAATAAATGATAAGATCTTTGTCAGAAGAATCATCGGTCCCGCTCCCAGTCCGATGATTCTGGCAAACACAATTCCAATCACGCTGGGCAGATATTCTATGATATTGGTGGTTCCTGCCGATCTGCAGGCAATCCCGGATACCAATGTTTTATCCTCTGCAAACCAACTCCATTCATCTGACAAATGCCACATATTCTGTGCACTTTGGCTATTAATATATTTCCTGCCGGATACGATGCGCACATCCTCCTTACGCATAGTAATTTCTCTGTCTGCATCGTCATCTCGGATTCCCAAAATCATGTTGGCATAATGATAAGCACGGGGAAAATGAGCATCACCGTCATGGACCATATTTACTGACATAAAGCACAGGAGGGCAACTGCCATGGGTACTGCCAATGCCAGAAACATATGCTCAGGCTTAGCTTCATTATATAGTAAGACCCCAACCAGTATAATCAATCCCAGAAACAAAATCAGAAACACTACCGTTGCTAAATTCTTAAAATAATCCGTATTTGTATGCGTCCCCACACTCAAAGCATAATCGCCTATGATTTCGTCTACCGCTGCGGTGATTACCGAGTTCTCAGGTATATAGCCATAGAACCCCAGCCCTTTATCTTTTTCCGTTCCTACTGCCAGGATGCTGATTTCGTATACTACATCCTTTTTTCCGGTTTCATACATTGGTATTTTCAACGGCTCCTGATAATTTATATCCGCATTATCTATCTCTATATAAGCACTTGCAATATTATCCACCACATCCAGGACCTGAATACCTAATTTTCCGGGTACAAACATATCATGGTTGGTACAGCTAACTGTTACATAATCAAAGTCATGAGGAGAAGTAAAATATTGTTCGATTGTCATACCCGTTGTCAGATTAGTGACAAACTTCTCCTCATCCCGATTTTCCAGATGCGTAGCCTGACTCAGTACCTTCCCTTTTAATCCCGCCATGGTCATCATTAAAAAGGTCAGAAAAAAAATCAGACAGATTATCGAATAAACCCTGAACTCTCTGTTTTTTTCTTTTGGTAATCCGGATAATCTCTTAATCATATCTTTCATATTGTTCATGCTGGTTCCCGCCTTCTTCTCCTTATTTCCTGCCACCGCCATACCAGCAGCACCGCCAGTGATATCACCGACAGACCAATTCCCGCTTTTAAGCCCGGGCTATTATAAGTGAAGCATATTTCATGCATTCCCGGTTTCAGTTCTATGGACGCAAATGCAATATTTGCCTTAATAATCTCTACTTCCTGTCCATCCATAGTTGCCGACCATCCCTTACTATACGGAATGGATAAAAATAACAATTCCGGCTTTTCCAC
Organism: Lachnospiraceae bacterium; assembly: GCA_031556725.1. Taxonomy (GTDB): domain Bacteria; phylum Bacillota; class Clostridia; order Lachnospirales; family Lachnospiraceae; genus UBA935. The sequence goes on from JAVBSL010000010.1 coordinate 101,151, forward strand.
ATTTATTTTACCACAGATTTTATTATTCTCAACTTTTAAATCTGTCAGTTCATTTTGACTTCTATCCATAAGCCCCTGCTTATTGATGGTATGCTGAAATACTTGAACCTTTCCCAGAGAATACTTTTTTTCTCCCAAAGAGAAAATATCAAAATAGTACTTATTATCTGCCTGTTTTATTTCTGAGACATTTACCCAGAATTCATCCGACCCCATGTAGTAATCATCATCTCTGTTTCTAATCTGCAGGCTTTTATTTCCCACCGCTAGATCCTGGACGCCTTCATTATTGAGAACAAAATCGCTCAGCTTAATATAGAGTTCTCCGCTTTTCTCTTCAAAATCCTCCAGCCAAATGCGTAACCTGCGGTCTATATCTATCCATTCAAGCCGGCATGCTACCTGTTGGTCAGCGTTTCTTGCAATGTCCTTTTTCTCGGCAATCGTTTCTGACGGAGTTTCCAGCACAGCACATTCCAGCATAATGCTTTGTTTTTCCATGGGATTTAACTGATCAAAGCGTTCTCTGCTGATCCATCTGTCATACGTAAATCCAAACGGCAGCGAATCATCATTTTTTAATATAGCAGCTGTTCTCTGGCCATTCTCATCCGCCTTGAAGTCCATATACTGGGATACCGATAATAAGGACTCCAGTTCTCGTCGTCCATCCAGCCCCTTTAATATCCACGTGGCCGACCGAACTCCGGGGGAAATGAAAAGCTCCCGATAAAATTCTGATACCCTGCCATTCAATGTACTGAAATATTCAGTAGTGCCGTAATAATCCATTACCAAAGATGAGGAAAGGGAAGAATCATATATATCCATTCGATTAAAATCTTCTTCTTTTTCTATTCCGTCCATACTTTCGGCCATCTCGGAGCAGGCCGCATCATAGGGCTTAAATCCGGCACTGTAGCCCGATCCTCCCAATACCTTGGGTCCAAACAAAAACAGCCCGTTTATTATAATGGTTATTGTCACGTATGCCAATAGCCATATCTCTCGCTTTTCTTTTCTATTCCAGATAAAAGGAAGTAGGCCAATTAAAACAGCAAATATTGCCGTTCGTATCAATATCCCCGGATTCCACTCACTTCTTGCCACATTTATCAATATCGTTAAAAAGGCAATTCCCCAAAATAAATATCTGTTTCTTAACGAAAACTCTTTTTCTGTCTGCATTGCCAGTACCGTACCGGTAATTCCAAACAGTAGCACCGCAAAATACCATCTGTCAACACTGTAGGAAAAACCATTCATGATACTTCCCATTACCGGAAGGAAGAACATAATCCCCAGGCCGCCAAATAGAAATTTAAATTCCCCATGAGACCTCGAACCGGTAAAATATAATATTACTCCGGCCAGCATAACAATGGGAATCGTAATAATTGATCCATATGCATCAGGAATCAGCATATGACTCAGGCTTGTCAGATAATAATGATAATCCTCGTAGAAAAACAACTGCCAAAATGAATCAAAAATCTGTCTTTGATCGGTCCTGCTGCTGTTAAAAAAGCCTATGATCGAAGGGAGCAAAAAAACACCTCCCAAGCTTACTCCCAAAACACCCTGAAGCATCACGCTTAAGCCATAAGCAAAGATACTTTTTTTCTTTCGGATAACTGTAACCACTAAAAAATAAATAATTGTTATAATGATTTCCATGTATAGGAAATAAAAACCATTCATTGATTGCACGAACAGCCCAATCATCAGCCATTTTGACAATCGGTCCTTATTTTCCAGAATTTCATCAATTCCGTGCAGAATAAGCGGCAGCGTAAACATCGGGTTTAAGAACATCCAGCAGTTCAATCCCCAGATCAAGCCAAATATGCAAAACGCATATAGAAGTGCCCCTGCCACGCGAAATAGACTCTGCTCAGCATATTTCCTGATATAGATCAGAAAGGCTAATCCGCACAGATAGTATTTTAATAACATGGTAACTGTATATGCCGGCTCTGCATATCTTGCCGGTACCAGTGCTGCGGTTATTTGCAGAACATCACCGAATCCATGCCAGTTCAAGGCGGCAAATACATCATCCCCTAGTCCCAGCCGGAAATCAAATTGTATAAAATTTCCTCGTAGTAATTCTCTTATATAGTCCCCGATATATATATATACCGGGAAACTTTGGTTAAAGCTGTCAGCTTCACCTATTAACCCATTTCCACGTAAAAAGAAAGGCAACGCAATAACACACCAAATGCCGGCAAACAAAACGGTATATATCAAATATATGCTGTTTTGAGTCTTCCGTCTTTCTCCCATTACTTCCGTTCCTCTATGTGTTTCTGTCTGTTGTATAGAAAAACAAACAATAGTATACTCCCCATGAAATAGAAGATAATACTGATTTTATATACATAATTCATTATTTTTATTAAATTACTGTTTTCATTAGTAAAGTAATAGAACATATCCCCTGCTGTTCGGTCTCCTATACACAGTATCGTATTGGCTTGCCCGATATTGCTGCTGGAAACTAATTCACCATCGCAATCGCATAATGTTTGATTAACATATACCTGATCTACTATTTTCCCCGGTTTTACGAATAACACAAGCATTATGACTGCTGTTACGACACAGGCAGCGCAACCGATAGTAAAACTAAACTTAATAACAGAGAATCCCGCCTTCTTCTCACTTATTACCGGTATATTCCATTTTGATAAAAACAAAATATTTTTATTAAGTATCGTGTCTCTTGAATCGGTTTTTTTCAATGCACTATACATATAATAACCAATAAAAAACACTGTTATATTCTTCACTGACGCATTAAACAAAAAGGGTTCTGATATGCCCCCGATTAAAAATGCACAAATAATCGCCATTTCTGCCCGCATATCCTTTTTAAGACAGAATCGCAATAATAAATAATAGGTTACTATGATAATACAGAAAAATATAACTCCATAGCCGATTAGGGCTGATGCAAAAGAATTATCCAACGCAAATCCCTTTAAGTCAGAGGTCGCACCAAATAAGCTGAATCCTTGATGATAGAAAAAAACTCTGATTGCCAACAAGCGGCTGTTAAACACCTTATTTATGATCTGAAATACTCGTCCATCCCCACCCAGCAATGGCAAAATAATAGATATAACCACACATAAAAATGGCAAAATGCTTATTCCCGCCTTTTCTGCTTTCCCTATTCTTTGTCTGCTTATTAAGTAATAGTGAACAAACAAATATAATAATGACATGAGCAGTCCGGTAACACTTAGGGAATGCATAAAGATAAAACAATCTAATACAAACAATACAAACATTACCTTTAATAATTCCTTGCCCTTTTTATTACAGCTATATAGCACAAATGCCATTAATACTACGTAAGTAATCTGCAATACGTTAGGATGTGTGTAACCTAAGCTTTCTCGTAAAATGGGGCCCAGACCAAATTTTTCGTGGACCAGAACTACTCCCTTACGATTTCCGAATATCGCCCATGTAACAGTTATAAATACACATACTGCCCATAGGACTGCTTCTACCTTAAATAATCTCAAAAGGGAAACATTTTTCATCCCGGCAATCAGTACGATATAAATAAGCATCCCCAGTGAACCCGTGGAAAAAAAGGTATATATCCCCCATATCCCCAATCCGGCCATAACTAATATTTCTTTTATAGTATAGCTGTTTAAAAGTACCTTGCAACCGATTAAGAGGCAGCCTGCCATAAAGCATATTCTAAAAAGGATCGTTTCTTCTCCCAACCCGATTCCCTTGGTTCCCAGTAAAATCGCTGCACCAATATAGTAAAGCACTTCCTCCAGCATAACAGGTGTTCGTTTTTCCACTATTTTTCGCCCTTTGCTCTTATTCTCTCTATCCATTTGCGAGGATTAAACCGCAAATACTGGATATCTATCACTTCATTCCTATCTGTCTGACTGTATGTGTGGACACCGATGAGTTTCCCCATTTTTCTGCCGGTCAGATGTATCCCGGCAGGACATACCTCTTTGAGCAGCCTTTCTCTTCTCTCATCATTCCATTCATAAAACTTCAAAGAATAGCCATATACTGCCTGAGTACTGGTCTGTACCGGCAGCACCCGCGGATTTCCTCCAAGCAAATAACCGGCATTGCGGGATTCCAGGCTAAAATCCTCCTCTTCGACTGTCAGTCTGGCTGTAAAGCTGTCTTCCTGCTCATATATACTATACCGAATAAATTTGGTATAAAAATCATTTTCCGAATCATACATTGAAGCCAGAATCTTGATTTCATCACCCTCAACTTCAGTAACAATGGAGTCTACAATTCTCATTCCCTCTAACAATATGGCTCGTTTTTCCCATATAAAAGGGAACTCCATACACTCATACAGAATCACCGCTTCTGCCATCTCAGTCTCAGGAATCATATATAGCCTGTCTTTAAAATTAAAAATCATCGGAAATGACATATGAAAATCTTCACAGATAACTGACCGTATTTCGCCCCATTTTCCGTCATTTACTGCGGCACAGGCAATTCCTCCCAGTTTGGTTTTTTCATCCACCGCTTCCATAAAGACATATTCCTGATCCTGGTGCCGACAGAGCAACGGATCAGCATACCAGCAGCGGGCATCGGGCTCCATGGGGGTAAAAGGACTCTCCCAGTCCTCAATGCTACTCCTTTTCCGGCAGGCACAAGTAAAAACAGCTTCATATCCAATCAGTTTCAGTATCCCCAATCGAAATCCCAGTTTTCTGGCTTTCCGAAGTATTCTCAGAAGCTTCATCAGTCTTCCTCCTGCTTATCAGAAAGCTTGACCACCACGATGCCATCCCGGATTTTTATCGATCCGTCGGCGGGATAACAGGGCATTGCGTCTATTTCCTGATCCTGCAGCAATGTTTCATCGGTTTTCAGGATAACCGGCGCAAATCCCATGTATTCTTTAAGCATGAAGTCCCTGGAATATACATTTAAGAGATTTTCATCCTTAATATTCGTCAATACAAAATTATCATAATGCCAGTTCTGATAGTAAGAAGCGTCTTCAATCTCTTTTCCGATAAATACCACCGGGAAATCTTTCTGATAACCCTCCTGGCTTTTAATCTGGGTAATCATTGTCGTAAAATAACTGTTGGCCTGCATAAAAGCTGCCTGCATGCTGACATACTGAACATTGTCATAGTGGCAATAGAATATAAGCAGTGCTGTGCTGAGCAAAACCCCTGCCCACTGTGCCACTCCCGATATCCTTCCGCTCTTTTCTTTACTTTCCGTGCCCAGAAGCAGTAGCGGAAAGAGAACCAGACTTACTGCCGGATAAATCATCAGGGAGTATACCTCTTCCATATCCGGACACATAATATAGATTGCCCACACTGCTGCCGGCATCAGGATTACACACCCGCTTCCCAAAAGCAGCGGCAGATATCTTTTTCCTTTTATTCCCTTTACCAACTGCTTTATCAGTAAAAACAAGCATAACGCAAATAAGCCGGCAATCGTAGCACGAATGTTCCATGAATAGGCAATTTCCAGCTCATTATTGGTAATCAGACTCACCATATTTCCATACATTCTGGCCAGTCGGTCAGGCAGGGTCTTCAAGTCCAGGGCTCCCATGCTGTTGTAGCTGTGAAACTCTGACAGGCTGTTACCTGAAATACGAGTCAGCACATTGGTCATTATCAGGTAAAGGCCCATCCCTCCGGATAGACTCCCCAAATATTTAACTGCCCGTATCAGAATCACCTTAAATTCTTCCTTACCATAAAAGCAATCAATAATGAGTCCCATCAGCAGGAGAGCTGCCATCAGCGGAAAATAAGCCTGATAAATCCCCATCGACATGGCCGCAAACAAAATTGCTGTCAGATATCCATATTTATACCTTCTGGCTACAAAAGCCGCCAAAACAATCAATAAAATGGCAAATGTATAGTAAGCTACTGTAAACATAAAGAAAAGGGTATGGGCAATTACCGGAAAGGAAACCATAAGCCCTCCCGCTAATATACAGCACACCTTACTTTTCATCTCAAACATTTCCACCAGTATACATGCCGCCGCTGCCAATAGTAAAATACTGATTACACCATTAAACAAAGGCAGGCTGTAACTCATCTGAAAGGCGTCGGCAATATGCCCCAATATCGTCAGCATCCACCGTCCCACCGGCATCCCCCACCCATAGCTGTAAGAAGTTCTGATATCATCATGATTGGGTATTTTATTGGTCAGCATATAAAAATGTGCAAGAAACCCAATCAACACCGTTGAAATAAAGGTTATCTTAACCTGCACACTCAGTTTGCCGTATACCCTCTTATATGCCTCTTCCGGAGTCATCATTTCCGTTCGTTCCTCCTATTTCCAATAACAGCCTTCTTCTACGTTTTTATGATGTCCCGGAGTCTCCGTTTCTCCCGGATATACCCAGGCATCATTAAAATCAATCTTAACCATGGGACTTTCCACCCATCTTTTCCCCTTGATTCCAAAAAAGATCTGAGTGGCTCCCCCCAGATGAATAGCCTGCTTCCCGCTAGCCTTAATTTTAGCGGCCAAAGGAAAACCATAGGCTCCGCATCCAATAATAGCAATATCGAAATCCGTCTTCATCGCCTCTTCATACATATAATCCAAAGCCCCGAACCAATCCTCAAAACGTTCATCCCGCTCTCCGGCAATGGTCTGCACCGCTTTCTGAGTCAGAAGCGTAAATTCCGGCAATACTTCGGTTCCGGGAAATATTTTCTCACGACGCTGATACTGTGACCGGATAGATTCATCAAATGGATGGATTACCAATACTCTTTTTCCCTTTAATGCTGCAGACCAGGGATTTTTCGTGCGCCATGGTTCGATCCGGTAAAGAAAAGTCAGCCTGGCATTCGGTAAATACTCGGTAATCACATAGTCTTCCATATGGAGGTGCCACATCGCCAGTAAATCCACCTGACCACATGCCTCCAGCATCAAATCGGTATACTTTTCTGCCAGATTCTCATCTGGCGGAAAAAAACCCGCACCTTCGCTTAATCGGCCAAACCATTTTTCGAACCGTTCCCGGTTCTCAATGGATTCCCCGCAAATTCGGTTCTTTAAAACACTGGTCATCACGGAAAGCTCCGTACAGCCAAACCGCGCTGCCATAAACGGTTCGCCACTTTTAATTTTATCAACAATCCATCGATTGGTCCGAGCCTTTCCCAACAGCCACTGATGGGCATAGTGAGGCATGGCGATGTCATAGTGAAAGTACTTTTCAAAGATATGCTGCCTGAGTACTTTATGAAAATAAAAATCCCGCAGCTTCCAGCGCTTTTCATAAGCCTTCCACTTTTTAATCTTTGTGCTGTAATCCATTTATCTTTTCTCCTGCCCGAAATTATCTATTGCATACTGATAGCATTCCAAAAACCGATCTGCCAGCCGGTTCCACAAAAAATTCTCTTTAATCGTTACTGCTGCCTTTTCCCGCATAATTTTCTGTTTTTCTTTATCCTGTAAAAGCCCGGCAATAGCCGTACTCCATTCCTCCGCTTCAAAGCACTCTACAATAACGCCATTTTCTCCCGATGCAATCAGTACACTGGAACCGCCATTTAAGCTACTCACCACCGGTAAGCCAAAGTACATTGCCTCTAGCAAAACCATTCCAAATATTTCATAGTTGCTGGGAAATACAAATAAGTCACACCGCGCGTACATCATAGCCAATTCGGTCTGCCTGGCTTCTTTAAAATAAATCAGGCTGCCCTCCCGGATGAACGTCCTGCCCTTTTCCATAAATGCCTTCAGGTATTCTGCTTCACCCGTTCCCACCACTACAAGTTCAAGGTTATTATTGTACTCTCTTAATTTCGCCAAAATATCCAGCAAAAACAAGCTGTTGCGTCGTTCTTCAATCTTGCCCACATATAGAAGTCTGATTTTATCGTGATCCGCAGGCAGGCGGCACTCATCCGGTTGATTCCCACGGTTTAAAAAGTTATCTTTATCGATTCCAACTCCTGCGGTATATACCTTCTTAAAACCTTTCCCTCTCAGAAAATCACTGGCCATCTCACTTTTGGTCAGTGCCACCACATGGTCATGCTTGCGCCAACGCAGAAATACCTGATCGAATATCTTACATTTCAGATTATAGCCCTTGGTATAAGTACTGTAATATAGTCCATGATAAATCACGGTGGGTCTGATCATTCCGGTATACAGCATCCAACTGTAAATCAAATCATACTCATCAACCTGGATCACATCATATTCCGGAATGATTTTTTTTACTGAAGGCATGAAACCATTTTTGACAAAATTATAACCATGCAGCCAGTATATCTTAAAAGAGTACTGGTTTCCGCTTTCGGTATCAACAAAATCCACTTCCTGTGTCCAATCAGGATTCTTTCCATGGTAAAACACAATATCACAAATATGTCCCGCCATAATCAGGGATTTGGCCAAACCGATTTCCTGCACATTGTACATATCCAGTTTAAGAATATCGGGAAAGGTTCTGACAATCAGTATCCTCACAGGGTGCTCTCCTATTTCCTTAAAATCTTATGCTTAATCTTCCGCATAAAGCGAAAGCTTTCCACGCCAAAAATTTTTAAAAACAATTTTTTACTTTTTACCGGTATCTCTTCCCAAAAAGTCCGCCAGGATGCCGTGTAATGGTGTACTAATACCGTATTTTCGGTAATTGTATAAATCATATCATATACATTATACCCGCCGAAAATTTCATTGGGATATATCCGGATATTTCCGGTCAGTTCCTGATATTCACCGGTATGTTCAAAGCCGAACTTTCCTGCCAGTTCTGCCAGCAGGTCTGTATTGGGTGTCAGACGCATATTCCCCTTTTCATCATAAAAGCTGATGCTGTCATAGTATGCCAGAAATTCTTTCATCAGAATATTGTCCTTAACACCAGCCATAAACCCCGTCATCAGGGTGTCCGGCCGCTCAAAGGCAATCACAAAGGATGCTCCGGCAAGTTTGTCCGTAAAATCACAACGCACTTCGATATCGGTGTCAAAATAAATGCCGCCCACCTGAGTCATCACATAAGCCCGCAGATAATCGCTGACAAAGGCAAATTTACCGGCTGCATAAGCTTCTCTGGCAAAAGGATGGGCCTGTATATCAAAGTTGCTTTCGTTCCACTCCCTGATTTCATAATCCGGCAAATATTTTTTCCAGGAGGCAATACACTTTTTGATAAACTTGGATTTTTCTTTTCCGCCAAACCATCCGTAATGAATGATTTTAGGAATCTGTTCACTCATACCTTCTCCTATCAGGCCTTGGGCTTCTTTGCCTCTACGACCTTACCTTCTTTTACCTCGTAGACTATATCACAGTTTTGAATGGTACTGATGCGATGTGCGATAATAATCAGCGTCTTATTGCCGGATAACGCTTCTATTGCTTCCATTACAGCAGTCTCTGTCTCCGAGTCAAGTGCCGATGTTGCTTCATCCAATACCAAAACTTCCGGATCGTTATATAATGCTCTGGCAATTCCGATCCGCTGTCTTTGACCACCCGATAACCGGACTCCGCTTTCTCCTATCAATGTTTCCAGGCCTTTATCCAGTGACTGAATAAATTCCTTTAGCTGGGCTTGTTCCAAAGCCTTCCACAGCTTAGCATCATCAATTTCCTCAACCGGGATTCCAAATGCCACATTATTCTTAACCGTATCATCCATCAGGTAAATAGACTGGGGAATATACCCTAACGATTTATGCCATGATGTCATATTCTGAAAGATATCCTTCTCATCTGCGTAAACTGTACCGGATGTGGGCTCCAAAGCTCCCAGGATGATGTCTGCCAAAGTGGTCTTACCGGCTCCGGACGGACCAATAAAAGCAACCGATTGTTTACGGGAAATAGTCAGATTGATATGCTCCAGTACTGCCAAATCCCCATCCGGATAAACAAACGTCATATCCTTCACCCTGATGGCCTCATTCAGTTTCAGCGGTGTCACATCATAATCTTCTACTTTATACGTTGCCTGCAACGCTTCGATTTCCTTCAAATCCTGATATACTGCATCTAAGGCCGGGTAATTGAACATGATTACGCTTAAATAATTAGTAATGCGGTTAAAAGAAGGCAGTACCCGAAAAGCCGCAATCGCAAAAACAGAAATTGTAGTCACAAAATATTCACTTGTGGTACCATTCAACAGCTTCAAAACAACCACCAGCATCAGTCCGCCGATACAGACTGCCTCCATGATTGGGCGCGGCGCCACCTGCATGAACCGGTACTTCCGCTCACACTCGGCAAAAATACCATAGTTATGGTCAAACTGATTCAAAAAAAATTCTTCCCGTCCAGAAACCTTCGTTTCTTTGATTCCGCCAAATGACTGCTGCAGCCATTTTACGATTTCGGCATTATACTTTCGATCCTTCTGTCCGATATTTTCCAGATATCTTTTAAACCCCTTGGCAAAAACAACTGCAAATCCTCCCAAAAATACGCATATACCAATGGTTATACTTTTATCCATGATAAACAAAAAAGCGCCTAATACTATACACACTAAGACTTCCGTCAATAATTGCAATACCGCTAAAATAGCATGAAACATCATTACGGTGTCGGAGTTTACATTACGTATCAATTCCGAACTATTATGGGTCCGATGAAAGTAATATGGCTGCCGCATATAGCAATCCAGCATACGATAAGCCATTTTACGCTGATTGTTAAAGGTAAACCTGTATTGTTGATAATACATCACGGAAATATAAACATTTTTGACAATATATACAATGATAATTGCAATTCCCAGAAAAGCCATAAACTGGTTATAATCTTTAAAATGAAAGATATTATTTATCGCAATCAAATAGTCGGTCTGATAAACATATTCCGGATCCATGATCCCATTGATAAAAGGCAGGATAATCGTAACACCCATGAGCTCCAGAGCCGTACCTATCAAAATAACAAAAAACAAGATCAACAACTGAATCTTCTGTTTCTTTTCAAAAATATAGTTTAATTTTTTTAATATCTGCATCTTCACTCTCTTTTCTGTTTAGTATACGCCCAGATCATAAATGTATCGGTATTCGTAACCTTTACTCATCAAAAGCGCTCCGTAGGTACCGCCTGCACTTCCTGCCACCAGACAATTACATTTGGCCAACAACAGGATATTTCCCAGATATTCCTTCCCCTGCCGGAAAAGGTCCTCCGCTTCACCGTTTAAAACATCATTGATATTTTTCGTTCCTGTCTGACTCACCCGTCTGGCTTTCGTTGTTTTTAAACGATTACCAAATGCCTTCTTAAACTCCTGATATACTGCTTCATCTTCCGTGGCCATATAAATATAGTCACAGGACTTCTCTTCTGCTACGTCCTGTACTTTTATGATCATTTCCCCGACATCCGGCTGGACGGGGTGGTTCTTCGGCCGGACACTGATATAGTCCGTTCCTCTGGATAGCACACCCAGCACCCGTTTTCCCTCAAACATTGTATCATACTGCTCATTAATATCTTTTTCTATATCTTCATTCACTTTTAAATATTGGGCAAAGACCTTATGCCACCGTTTTAAATCTTCCTCATCCCGAGTAATCACCTCGGTGGGATACTCATTTTGCTCACTGATAATAGCATTATTCAATATAATATTTTTACTTTTTTTAATATCTTCTAAGGAATATCCACCGGGCTGTCTAAAAAAAAACTCCCAGGCGTTGATCTTTCCCACCTGCTCATCCGTTAAATAAGTATTCTTATTATTTTGCATATCGATTACCGGAATATAGCCTTTCCTGATAGCATATTCCACTTGTCCCATATTGGTCATCACATAAGAAAATAATCCCACCTTACAGGTTGCCCGTCTAATAACAAAAAAGGTCTTATCGGGATTTTCATTCCCATAAGATACTTTTCTGGAACGCCACTTAAACTTTGTATATGCCTCATTTAGCCATGTAATATTCTGCAAAACCTGTTTTGCGCTCTTCAAATCAATCTCCTCGTTAAAATGTATGGGTTGCAAATATCGTAACATCCGGAGCACAGGTTATCTTCCCGGGATTCTTATTCAGGTAAGCCCCCCAGAACCCAAAGGTACTTTCCGTAAAAATATTGTGTTTGCACTCTGCCATCAACTGCATATCCCGAAAACTTTCCTGACCCTGATTCCAATTGATAAAATGAACTTCGTCCTGTTTAAAATCCAGGCCGAATGTTCTCTCGTTTTCCTCACACCAGCCCACACTCTTTTCATCGCAAAAGAAAAAGAAAACCGGATTTTCCACATGCTTCTTAATGTAAGCCACTGACCGTTTAAAAAAGCCATACTTAAAGCAGTATCCGTTCAAAAACAGCAAATCACTCCTTCTGGCATGGATTGATACGGCGTTCACACTGCGTATCAGCTCAAGTGCCGCCAGATTTTTCTCATCCACGATCTCCGGAAACCGAAAGGCTTCCCTGATTTCCGCCTCCATTTTATCAATCGCAAAACCTTTATACTTAAATGCAAAAGAATGTCCGATAAAGACATTATCCGGATATTTTCTATAGATATCATATTCGGCTGTCATTTTGGCAATCAGTTTTTTTTCTAAAATTTTCCTGAAAAATCTTTTTACATTATAACCTAATCTGGTTTGAAAGAAAAGGGTCAATTGCCCCCGCAGGCGTTTCTTAAGTGTCGGCGGAGTCGTATCAAGGCTGCTTTTGCGCAGATTCTCTAAATTTACCCCTTCATCCGCCAGGGCTTGTACAATATAGGGAGCATAGTTCCAGTTTTCATCCCAAAATTTACTTTCTTCCACTTTGGCTAAAATCCGCTGCCAGGCTTCTTCGCTGAATATTTCTTTAATATTGGGAACCTCTATGCCGAAAATCCGCTTTAATTCATAACCGTTCCACATGGAAAACATCCCCGGTACCTGTGGAAGTTCATAAATTAAATTTTCCAAATATAATTCTCCATCGGGGTTCCTCTTTTTTATTGCCATATACTCTGCATAATCCAGCATCTGGTTTCCCAGCCCCGAGTCCATGTGTACTACTCTCATATTAATAATCATGCCTTTCGCTGTTATCGGGGAATGATCCGAAAAGGATTCCCCACCACTGTACAATTATCGGGAATATCTTTATTTACCACCGCTCCGGCCCCAATCTCCACATTGCTGCCGATTGTAATACCACCAAATACCACTGCATTGGAGTAAATACTGACGTTATCGCCGATAATGGGATAAACCCGCTCCGGCTCCTGCACGGAAGCCTTCCCTTTACCGATTGTTACCCCCTGATTAACCGTTAGATTATTTCCCGCCCGCCAGGGATGGATCATCCCGTAATTATGAGAAATGCGAAAACCGGCTCCGATTTCTCCTACTATTTCAACGGTTGCCAAAGGCCTGATAAATAAACGGCTTACATTTTTCAGAATCAGAGAGTGCCCTGCCCGAAAATAAAAAATGTTTCGAAAGGGCCTGTCAATCATCAAGAGATAATTAAGGGCAAGAATACCCGCCTTTTTATAAGGGGTTTCTGCCAGTAAACGCTTTATATCTTCCTTAATGATTTCTCTGTTGCCGGAAAAGAGAAACAAAATATCCGCCGGCAGCAGGAAAAGGAAGAACAGATACTGTAAGATAATGTTCTTTTTCATGCTGTAATTCTCCTGTTTATGAAGAAATAAATTTATTTTCCCTCAGGCTATACTTGCCGCCCTTAAGAATTTTGTGTTTCACCACCCACCAGCCGGGTACCCAGATATACTTATGCATGGCCGGTGATGCACTGCCGATCATCCAGCAGTTCCGGTCACAGTGCTTGGTACACTCCCTGACCTGTCTGGCTTGTTCGGAATTCCACAATTCTTCCCATGACTGTTCCCGCAGATTGCCCATCACCGCCTTCTTCTCCATCCCATTGCAGGGAATCACATCACAGAAGGGATCAATGAAAAAGGCATCCTGGGACATGTCGCAGGGAAGCAGACGCTTATTGCCGTAAATATAGTTAATCAGCCCATGGTTAAAATAAGCCCTGAACCATTTTTTGGGTGACTTGCTTTTCAGCAGTTCATTAATCAACTTTTCAAAGTTCTCCGCCACTTTACGTTTATTATCTATTTTATTGTCGGTTTTTCTAAAATAAAAAGAATTATGCAGGGTGGCTGTGGCAAATTCCATCCCCAATTCATCGGATATCCGGTACAAGGGCACCAGATCCTCACTGTTCATGTCCTGTACGGTCATACCGAAGCCGACATCCGGATGTCCCATCTCTACCAGCGTCTTCAGGGTATTGTATCCCCGGTTAAAGCCATCGGGAATTCCTCTGATCTTATCATTGGTTTCCTGCAGCCCTTCGATGCTTATGCGAATTCCCACTTTCGGGAATTTCTTGCACAGCTCAATAATCCTGTCCGTAAAATAGCCATTTGTGGAAATCACGATCCGATCTGTTTTTTTATACAGTTCCTCGACAATTTCCGGAATATCCCTTCTGACAAAAGGCTCGCCGCCGGTTATATTGGTAAATGCCATCTCCGGCAGCTTCTTAATGTCTTCTAAGGTAATTTCTTCTTCCGGTTTGGTGGGATCTTTAAAACAATCACACATATTACATCTTGCGTTACACCGGTAAGTCACTATCACCGTTCCATATAATCTACGTTTTTTCATTTTAACAATCGTGCTCCTTATAAATCATCATTAACTTATCACAATATTCTTTTACGGAATCAAATTTCACCGTTTTGCAATTCTCTGCATATTCCCTTGTCTTTTCGCTGTCTTTCCATAAGCTGATTATCTTTTCTTTCAGCTCTTCTTTATTGCCGCTTTCGTATAATTCTCCTGTTTTTCCATTCTGTATCAATTCCGGTGCTCCCCCAATATTGGCCGCAATAATCGGTGTTTGGCACATCTGGGACTCCATTACGGTAAATGGACAATTCTCATAACATTCCGAAGTAAACAGGCTGAATCTGGCATTTGCTATCTGTTGGTACAATTCTTCGCCGGTTAAAAATCCGAGATTTTTTATATTGGGGATTCCTTCCAACTCTTTTTCCAGCGGTCCGCTTCCGGCAAACACAAAAGGAATCTCCGGTAATTCTTTACATATCTCAATCAAATTTCTGATTCCCTTTTCCTCAGAGTATCTGCCAAAATAAATAATATAGTCTTTCGAAAAATAATCCGTTTTTCGCAGCACCTGGGAAATGGTTTTTTCTTCAACAAAGTTGCAAAGGACTCTTGTCTTCTTTGCCAGCACCGGCTGACTGTCTAAAACTTCCTTCAGAAACATACTGGGGCTGATTATCACGTCTATTTTATCATAAGTTCGCAAAATACGATATAAAAATCCTTCCAGACTTCCCAGGATACTCTTAACCCGGGAGCCATGGATGCACTTAAAGCGTGCGCAATTCCATACATTGCCCTCCGCACATTTTCGGCATTTAACGCCTGACAGGTATTGCTGCATCAGGTGATTGGGGCAGACCAACTGGCTATCGTGAGCTGTATATATTATTTTCACAGGTTGATTGCATTTTTTTTCAAATGCACGTATTTCATAGATAATAGATGGCGTCAGTTGAAAGTTGAAATTATTCAAATGCACCACATCCGGCTTAAAGCTTTCTAAGACCTGTCTGATTTTTTTTCTCGCTTCATACGAATATATGATTTTAAAGGGATAAATCAGCTTATCAAGTTTACCGGTATGGAAATCCATATTAGAAGTATACACATTCAGATTATTTTTCATAATCATCCGGTCATGCTCCATACCGAAAAATTGCACATCATGACCGGATGCTTTTAATTGTTCGCCTATTTTCAGGATATAGGTCTCGGAACCGCCGTTCAGATATAAAAATTTATTTACAATCAGTATTTTCACATCAAATCCTCATAACGAAAAACGCTATGCTTGTTTTTCAAACAACCATAGGTTTTCATTTTCCTTTATATAATTGCAAGGTTGCTTCTACTACACTTTCCCAGTTATATTTATGACATATATAATCTGATGCCTTCTCTTTATACTGCTTTACCACCTCGTTATCAGCCAGCAAACCTTTTAATTTTTCTGTTAAGTCTGCTACATCGCTTTTTTTAAAGGAAACAGCATATTCCTCAACTACTTCGATATTTTCCTGGATGTCACTGACCAGACAGCAATTACCATAGCTCATGGCTTCCAGCAGACTGATGGCCATTCCCTCCACATCGCTGGGAAGAACAAATACATAGGCATTGGAATATAATTCTTCCAATATTCTGTCATGTACGAAATTGGTCATTATAATCCGGTCATCTTTTTCTGACATTTTTGTAATTGTATTCATATACTCAAAAGAATGACTGCTTCCGCCGGCTATCACCAATTTTTTATCAGTGTCCAGCTGCATAAAAGCTTCAATCAGATAATGGAGTCCTTTTTCCGGTACTAATCTGGCAAGAAAGAGAATATATCCATCCTTTTCCAGTCCATATTCCTTTCGTATCTCTCTGACTTCCTTCCTTTCCGGTTTATCGATGCCGTTAGGAATAAATACTGTTTCACGATTATATTCTTTACTAAAGTAGTCCTTAACATTTTGGGATAAGACAATTACTTCATCCGCATATTTGGCGGCCATTTTTTCACCGAATCGCAAGACCCTGGATGCGAAATTCCCCCATTTGGCACGCTGCCAGTCCAAACCATGGATAGTGGCAATCACCCGTATTCCAAAGAGCTTGGGCAGCCAAAGCATGGAACAGGGACCCTCCGCATGGTAATGAATCACATCATATCGCCGAAACAATGCACAAACTGTTGCCAAAAAAGAATACACAATGGCATTTAGTTTGCCATTCTTAAAGGTTGGCACTACTATAATCCGAATCCCGTTGGTATATCTCCCCGGTTTGTCTGTAAATTTTTCTCCGGAAACATGATAGCCTGAACGATTATAGGCATCAACCTGATATCCCTGACTTACAAGACGGGTAGACAATTCATTGACAACGACTTCCACCCCTCCTTCACGGGAAGGAATACGTTTCTGCCCAATCATGGCAATTTTATATTCACCTTTTTCTTTTCTCTTTTTGCTTCTCATTATTATTTTCCTATTTTACCCAAGACATGTAATCAGTATAACCGAATAATTTTAAAAAGACAATCCTTTACCTGATCTCACCATTTTTATCCATAAGCACCCAATCCTTCCACAAGTCATGCATAGTATCCGCATCAAATACCTGGGTATTTTTATGAATGGCAGGTCTTATCATCGTCTTCTTTTCATTTCCGTTTAATCTTGCCCCCCAAAAACTGAAGGTCGAATTGGCACAAATGTTATGCTTACAATTACTCATCAGCCATATATCGTAAAAACTGTCTTCACCCTGATTCCAGTCTATCACCGTATACTTTTCACCCTTATAGCGTTCCCTTACGAACGCTGCATCATCCGAGAATAAATAAAAATGTGCTTCCGGGTATAAGTCACTGATATGTTTCATTGCACAGGCATAGTAAGCATCGGTACATATCCCGCCAAATAATTTTTTGTTTTCTTCATCAAGGTAGTCACCGCGCCGGATATGCACACTGACTGATTCTGTACGCTGCATTTCCACTGCTGTTTCCTGATTCTTTGGATTCGTACTTGGCGGAAACTGAATTCTCTCTCGTAAATCGTATAAAATATCTGCATAATATTTTTCGCAGGCATAGTAACCGCTTATATACATATCCTCAAGATCCAAAAGCTCCGGATGGAATATTTTCGTCTCTTTAAACCAATGAATAGTAAAGGGAAGCAGTTTTCTGCGAATTTTTCCGGACAATTTTTCTGAACCGATTAATTTCACCTTCTCATCTTCCGTACATGTTTCGTAAATCAACCGGTCAAAATAATCCAGCTCCAGCTTCCTTTTGGCGAGTACACCATTCTGTTTGTTTTCATCGGTAAACCACGAAACATCCAGTCTTGCTTCCTTACCACGGCGGACAAATTTGCAATATAGTGCATATTGCTGTAATTGATTTCCCAATCCTCCGGCAACCTGTATAATAATCATTCGCCTTTTCTCCTCTTACTTATCGCTCTTTTGTGCTATTGTGGCCAGTGAAAGTGTGGGTCCCAATGACCATGGATATGCATCGTATTTCTGCGGATAGATACAGAAACCCTCGCACTCCGCCAGACAATCATAAACCTTCCCCTCTTTAATCATGCCTTTCAGAGCCTCCTGTCCGCGCTGCATGCGGGAACGGTGAATACCAATCAGAATGTCGTGCTCCAACCCTCTTGCTATGGCATATAAGATCATCGCTGTGGCCGAAGAGTCCACCGGTCCTTCTTTCGCCCCTAATTGCCAGGCATACATTCCGCTTTCCAGCTGATACGCTTCCACCTTGTCCACAACATGCCGAAATGCCTGTTTTATAATATCATATGCTGCCGATTCCTTATCCATATAAATCAGACTGTCTACCATTCCCATCATCAGCCAGCCGGTTGCCCGGCCCCAGCCGATTATCCCATATTTCATCCGGCTTCGATACTCATATCCATGATAGGGCAGACCGGTTTTTTCATCCATGCCATGGTTTATATAATTCTGAATCTGCTTAACCGCCAGATTAATCGCATTGGAATCTCCATATGTACTTCCGTACTTACACAAAAATGGGCAAATCATCCCGATACCGTCCGCATAAATATGACCGTTCTTCTGGGCCGGGCGATAAGGAAGCGTACCCTCTGCATCGGTTTCATGAGTGTATAAATATTTCACCATATCATCCAGTGCCTCTTTATACCGTTCATCGCCTGTAATCTGTTGCAGTTCTATCAACGCCATGCCGCATAAAACATCATCCATGTAATATAGTTTGCGGCGTCCGTTTACCCACTTATCAAAGTACTTTTTAAGTGCCCTCATAATCACAAGAGATTCCTCGGTATTCAGATTGTTTTTATAATAAGCGATCAGGGCATTGGCTAACAATCCCGTGGGCCAGTTGATTTTATCCAAAGGCTCTGCATAGCGTCCTGTCAGCAGTTTAAGGGTTCTCTTTATATACCACCCGATATTTCTTTTCGGATAATGCTCTAATTCATAAAGCGCTTCAAAAACCATCTCTTTCGCATTCATTATTATTTCCTCCCTGCTGTTATTTTTCCCATAAAAATATTCCATACATACTTAAATTCTTCACTTTTTCGAAACAATGCAATAAATATACCGTTAAAAATAATGCTGATGACCACTGCCGTCACGCCAAACCGTACAATAGTAACTTCGGGCATTAGCCAGCTTTTTGCCGCCATACATAATACTAACGTAACTGCCATCACTGTCAGATATTTCAGCAAATCAATAAAATATCCGGTTGCTTTCCGTTCAAAACAAACCTGATATATAATAAACGGCCGTACCGCATTAGCAATCAGACCGGATATTACCGTTCCGATAAATACACCCACCAGACCCATCCTTTGTACCAGTGCGATGGAAATAATCAGATTCACTGCGCCCTGTATCAGCGGCAGATAACGATCCTGTTCAAAAACACCGGCCGCTGTCTTAAAATTAGATAATACAATCCGGTCACCTTTAAAATAATAATCAATTAAAATACAGGCCACAACTGCTGTTTCCAGTATTCTCTCTTCTCCCCACAACAGGCTAACCAAGGGTGTCAGCAGCGCACAAAAACCGATTGCGGAAAACCCGTATATCCAGCAGGCAAAAAAACGATATACCTGGAACATATGGTACTGCTTTTCCTTAGACTCCGTGGCAATCAAATTGCCAAAACTGGACATAACCGAATTAAAGATCACGTTAACAAAGTTAGATACAAAGGAAATAATGATATTATAATTTCCGACAAATCCGCCAACGGTAACATTGATAAAGCCGGAAATAATCATGCTGTCGGTTTGTAATCTGGCCACATCCCCAATTTTATGAAGCATCAGGGCTTTGGTTTTGGTTACCACCGCACCAGTCTCTTCCTTCGAAAGCTTTTGCACCTCTTTTTCCTTAAGATAAGGATACAACCGATTCAAATATATACTCACAAAGATTTTCTGTATCAGTTCGATAGCCGCTGCCGACAATAAAAACCAATAAAAATTATGTGTCAGCAAAATAACTAAAATCTGAACGCCAACGGTAATCATCTTGGTGATGGTAATCACATTGGTCTGAATATAATTCTTCTGTTCCGCATTCACCAGGCTGTATTTATATGCCACAAAATAAGTGCTTACCGTATTAAACAAAAAGATAAAATAATACAGAGTCAAATCCCTGACCGCTATATCCGCTCCTTCGGGCAGCGTTACCAAATACGGCAAAAATGGAGAAATCACCACGCCGATTACCGCAATACTACAGCCAATAATGATGTAGGCTTTTTTGTAAAGCCGCATGTAAGATTTAATCTTCTCGTAATCTTTTCTTGCTGCCGGTGCATAAAGACTGTAATTAAGTGCTGTTCCGATGCCCAGTTCAGCCATCGACAACACTGACAGGATATCGGTATATAAAGTATTGATTCCGTTCAGGTCATCCCCCAAATGCTTGAGAAATACCGTTCGCAGTACAAAGCCCAAGAGCCCGGTCACAATATTACCGATATATCCAAATGCAATATTTCTGGCTGCTAATTTAACTCTGCCCATAGTTTCTCTACTTCTTTCCCTGTTTGTAATGCTCTGTTACAATATTCCGGCATGACTGAGGCAAGCTGCATGCGCATCTTTTCCTCTTCCTGCTGTAGCCAATGAAAGGCTTTGATTAAATCTTCCTCACTTTTAAGGGTCTGTACCGGAATCACATAATGCTCATCCGTGCCGAACAAATCTTTGGCAATCCCTCTGGCTTTTACCGAATACCCCACT
Organism: Lachnospiraceae bacterium; assembly: GCA_031556725.1. Lineage (GTDB taxonomy): Bacteria > Bacillota > Clostridia > Lachnospirales > Lachnospiraceae > UBA935. The sequence goes on from JAVBSL010000010.1 coordinate 122,080, forward strand.
ACCAGAGTTGGAACCAGGCTGGAGTACGCCGCAATAGTTGCATGGGTTCTGGCTCCGATAAACATCCGGCACCTGGATATGAAGCCTTTTAGCTCTTCGCACGAGCAATCGGAGATCAAAACCACCCGGCCGGTATGGGCAAAAGTGTCATAAAGCTCTTTTAGCGGTTTTCGATCATCGTTCCGCTCCCACACCACATGAGGTATTAAAGCAACACTCATATCCGTGGTATCAATGATGTATTGTATTAAAGCACGATATCCGGCCATGGTGACTCCGGCTTCCTTTTCATTATCCTGAATCATGGGGCTGATATTGACGCCTGCCGTATTGCCTTCCACAAATCCTTGCGGCAGCGGCAGCTCTTTTATCCCCAGGGTAAATGCCGGATCCGGGTAAAGATGCAAAGCTGTTGTATTCTTTAAAACGGTTCTCAGTGCTTCATAGGTAATGGATTCTCTGGTAATGATCGTATGGTAACGGTTCATGTCTTCCACAATAGCCGGATTGTTCAGCAATTCCGGTTCGATAGAGCAGCCCAGAAGTATCGTTCTGGTACCTTTTTGATTAAACGCATGATTCGCCAGCATTAAATCTTTTACCATTATATCATAACAATAGTTGTCACCGCCAATAGAAACTGCCAGCGGAGACATTTCCCTGCCAAATACCCTGCCATACCGGTAGCGGATGAAGCTTTCCCCATCACCGGTAACCTTGCGATACAGGTAATATAAAATATGTGCTATTTTATGCTCTGCAAATTTACGTTCCGGAATCAGCTGACACATTCCCTTCAGGGAATATGTATTATCCTCCTCCACACTATTGGTGATGACCGCCACCGGGCTGTTCAGCATCCGGCAGACACTGTTAACGATCGCTTCACATCCGTGATTGCCGCTGCCGGCATGCATATAAAAAATTATTTTACTCAACTATTTACGTCCTTTCCCGTTTTTCCAGCAATGATAAGCTTTTACATAAAATCCCGGAAAAATTTCAAACACTTTTACCTTAATCCGGTATCCTCTCTCAAGTCCGGCAAAGGCTCCGGGTACCTTCTTTGCTTCCTTTAACTGCTGACGGCAAACCTGCAGTTTGTCCCGATGCTGTGCCTGCATATCTCCGGGCAGTTCTGCAATCTTCCCTACTGTAAGCATAACTGAGATCATCACAATACCCGTCACTTTATATTTTAAGTCAGGACGGATTCTTTCAATTCGTTCGGCAGCCAGCTTCCAGCAGGTAATCTGGTCCATATAGCTATCCTTAAAATCCCGCTTCATGGCTCCCCCCGGATTTTGAAAGTAACCATAGCCCGGAAAATCCGATATAGTGATCTTCCCGACACCGCTTGCTGCTGCTAATAAAAAGAGCATATCTTCCCCAATGGTCATACCCTCTTCAAACCGGATATGGGCAATGCTGTCTCTTTTGTAAAGCTTGCTCCAGCAACGGGTGTCACGGTTTAAAATACCCTTATCAATAAATTCCGGTCCGGTATAGGAAATTTCCTTTACATCTGTCTTTTCCTGGGCCGCCGTCAGTCTGTCCCAGTCTGCTTCCTCTGACCATTCTGCAAAGCCGCAGCCTACAATGTCACTGTCGGTTTGCAATGCCAACTTCCGCAATCTGAGAAGGGTTCCGGGCAACAGCCGGTCATCAGCATCCACAAAAGTAATATAATCACCATCAGCTTTGTCCAGTCCGGCATTTCGTGCCGCCGAAACACCCAAATCTTCCATTGTTATAACTTGAATATTGCTATATTCTTTCTGCAGCTTCTCACAAATCTGTGCCGTATTATCTAATGAACCGTCATTAATAATAATAATCTGCAGATCGGTGACTTGCTGTGACACAATGCTCTCTATACATGGCACAATATAATCCTGCCCATTATATACCGGAACAATTACACTGATCGTATTTTGTTTTCCCTGTTCCACTGTTACTGCCCTCCATAGAAAACATTCATTGCGATCCGCAGCAGTCTGATCGTTAATCCGGTGGGATACTTCAGTACCAGATAAAGTAACTTATTTGCTTTTTTCCTTACCCGAATGGGATATTTCTTAAGCAATCCCGGTGTGTCCTCAGCCTTGCACACTTTTTTGATATTCTGCAAATATGTTTTTCCCTGCCGGTTTCCCCTGGCTTCGTTTTTCAACACCAGCATCAGCAAAAATAAATGTTCCCGGCCACATTGCTCCGCTATTTCACGGTCCGAAACCGCCAACTCATTCTGTCTGACCTTCTGCTTAAAAACAGTAAGGATGGTTTCCTGCAGCAGGCAGATATTTTCATATAGCCCTTTATCATAAGCGTGAACCATGGATGCGTTATTGTAAAAATAATGATAGTAATATGCATCCTCCATAATTACCAGACGCTTGCTGTCTAACAGTGCCGGCAGGATAATCGTAACATCCTCTCCCATCTTCAGCTTTTCGTTACAAAATATCAGATTATTTTCTATCAGTTCCCGGGAAATTAATTTCATGCACCTTGACATGGTAACTTTTCGGCATTCATTGCCTAATAAACCGGCAAAAAGCTTCTGCAATTCTTTTCCTTCATAGGTTCCCGGCTCCAGCCCATGTTTCTCACGGGTACCTCCGCCGGTCCGGTCAATGATATGATTACAGCAGACTATCTCACCGGCTGTAAAGTTGAGACACCCTGCCATATCTTCGATCATACAAAGTTCAATCCAGTCATCACTGTCTACAAAGCATAGATATTTCCCACTGCTGGCGGTCACACCGGCCTTCCAAGCTGATATCAATCCGCCATTTGGCTTGTGGACTACCTGAATCCGCTCGTCCATCTTCGCATATTCATCACACATGGGTCCGCTTTGATCGGTGGAACCATCATTTACCAAAATAATCTCAATATCCTGATAAGACTGCCGCTTAAGGCTCTGTACACATCTATCCAAATATAAAACCATATTATAAACCGGTACTATAATACTGACTGTCTCCTTTTTCATGGAGTAACCATCCTTTTCACATTGTCATGCGGTTGTATAGGGCACATAATTTGTCGACACTTCTAACAATATCATACTGCTCCACTGCTCTTTTTCTGGCTTCTTCACCATACCTTCTGCGCAGTTCTTCATCACTTAATAATTTTTTCAATCCTTCCGCCAGGGACTCTTGGGATTTCGGAGGAATCAACAACGCATTTGTCTCATTTTGCAGCATCTGGGGGATTCCGCCTACCTCTGTGGTCAAAATGGCCATTCCTTCCGCCATTGCCTCTAACAGTGATACCGGCTGTCCTTCGAAATAAGTAGGTAATACAAAAATACTGCACTTTTTCATATAACGCTGCTTTTCTGCTTCTCCCAGCCAACCCAGATATTCTACCGCCGGGCCGGACTGCTCTGCCTTTTCTTTTAATGGTGCATCAGCCCAGATACCACCCAGATACAATTTTACATCAGGAAAGCTTGCTGCCACCTCCGGCAATACATCCAGTAATTCACCGATTCCTTTTTCCTTGCAAAGCCGCCCCAGAAACAGCAGATTTCGGTTATTATAGTCTTCTTTCCCTTTGACGGGAATCGGCACTGCATTCTCCAGTATGACAATCTTTTCGTTTTCTACCAGTGGTGTGAAAAAATCAGCCCACTGCCGTGAAAGCACTACAAAAACGTCTGCCTTGTTCAATGTTTTTTTAATCTTCTTTTGCTTTGACGGACCAGACTTTTCATAGTAAAAAGTCTGAAAATCCCCGCCGTGCTCATGGATTACTATTTTTTTCTTAAAACAAGCTGCCGTTTCAATAAAAATCCGTTTGCGGTAAAAACTGGCATCGGCCGCCATATTTACATGAAGGATGTCCATACCCGGTAACCGCGTCAAAAAATACAGGTAAGCCCTGATCGCCCGCAGAAGCTTACGTATCCTGCTTCCGTCTACCATGGTGCCGATATACGTAAGTGTGACCTTTTTATCCAGCCCGGCCTTATAGTAATTATTCACTACTGCCGAAACACCGCCATGAACACTCCGGTCGGCGCCAATCATTACCACTCTCATTTGGAACCCTTTCCGGTAAACACTACCGCTAATGTGCGGAACAGTATCTTAATATCCAATGACAAGGACCAACTGTCAATATATTTCAAATCGTACTTTACCACATCATCAAAATCTTCTATTTCACTTCTGCCGCTTACCTGCCACATTCCGGTAAGACCGGGTGTCATGCTGAGCCTGCGGCGATAATATTGGTTGTATTTTTCAAATTCATCCGCTGTGGGAGGTCTTGTCCCCACCAGGCTCATATCCCCCTTCAGCACGTTTAAGAACTGCGGCAGCTCATCAATACTGGTTTTCCGAATGAACTTTCCTACTTTGGTAATACGGGGATCATTTTCCATCTTAAACATCAGACCCTGAATTTCATTCCGGCTTTGCAGTTCCTTTTTTCGTTCTTCCGCATCCTGATACATGGAACGGAATTTATAAATTTTAAAACGCCTTCCATTACGGCCGATCCTGATTTGAGAAAAAAGGACAGGCCCTTTGGACTCTATCTTAATGGCTATTGCAACAAAGGGAAAAAACAGCAGTGTTATCAAAACCCCGACAAAACCCCCAACAACATCCATGCAACGCTTAATAAGCAGTCTTTTGTAACTGCTTTGAAAACGGGTATATGTAATTACCGTGTAGTTGGCAAAGGTATCGATCTTGCTGCGATTGGATTCCGCTCCCGGTAATTCCAGGCTATAATGACAGTTTATGCCCATTTCGTCAAAACCGTTAATCAACTGTTTAATTTTTCGCTGAGGCAGCTCCGGTGTATTGATGAACACTTCGTCAAGGGCCATCTGGGTTGAAACTTCCAGCAGCTTTTCCTGATCGGATACGATCGGAATCCCCCGGATCTCCTGCCCGGACATATCCTTGTCCAGACAAACAAGGGCTGTGATTTGATAGTGAATATCCAGTTCTGTTTTCAAACGGTCCAGAGTACTCTCCAGCATGTTACTCTGGGTCACCACCATAACCTTGATTACCGTTTTATCCGACGAATAATGGATGCGCAGCATTTTCTTGATGGCCATATGAACTAAAAAAGTAAGAATCGTGTTCACGATACAGAAAATTCCCATTACCAATCGGGAAAATGCATCCGCCCATTTCAGGAAATACAGAACAGCTTCCACTACCAGAAGCATAATGATGCTATACTGCAGGATTGCCCAGACTTCCTTTATCCATGTTCGCTTAACAAAATTCCGGTTCCAGTCAATAAAAAAACTGTAAATGGTGCAAAACAGTAAAAAGATCAGGCACGCCTGAAAATGTATCTCCTTATCTCCCATATCCTTGAAATTGCCAAAGCGAAGATACGTAGATAATATAAAAGACACTCCGATACAAACCAGATCTGCAAACCACAAACCATAAACTTCCATTACTTTGTTTTTTTGATTCATTGCTCTTCCTTTTCTCCTTCGGCACTAAGCATCGCACTTGCATACCCGCCAAACAAAAACAATATATAGTTTCGGGCCATATATTCTGATATAATATGAGCTTCGACTATGGTATATCCAGCCAGTGTCACAATCATTATCAATCCCATATAGTCTCTTTTCCGGTAACACTCTTTTATCAGCAGGATGTGCATCACGGTAAATACAACTCCCGGTATGATTCCATACCAGTAAAACATCCGAACCCATCCCATGTCAAAATAGTAATTCAAATGACTGGGGTCAGAAAATAGTGTCCATGTAACCAATGCCCCCGCATGCTGGGCATTATTCCAATATAAGTTCACCATCCGCCCGGAAAGCAGGGTATCCATTTTCATAAGTAACGGGTTATTCCACACCTGTTCCGTATATTTGGCTGCCCAGACAGATATCCCGATGCACCCGGCAAATACGAGAATTCCCAATAGATATACCCAGCGTTTTTCCTGCAGTTTCACTCCCTTATACAATAGAAACGTCATAACAATTGCGATTGCCGTCATGCCGCCGCCGGTTTTGGAATCAGTAAAGTAAAATAAAACCAGATTACCGATAAACAGTCCTGCCAGAATAACCGTATTTAACCGTTCCCGATATGAATACATAAACAGCAAAACCAACATCAAAAACATGCAGTGAAAGGCATTGGGATGCCCCATGCCAAAGCAATACCGAGTTTCAAGAACATCCTTACGAAATACCTGGGAAATACTGACCGTTCCCAAAACACCTGTACAAGCCAGTATTATAATCAGTAATGAACCGGCCAGAGTCATCCAAAATACATATTTTAATACTTTTTTCAGTTCCATCCCCTTCATAGCCGCCACAAAAACCACTATTCGAAGAATGATATTCTCACCGGTGCAATAATACACTGCCAGACCCAGCAAGCCAAAACCTGCCATCCACAGCCATTCCCTGAAGGAGTATTTCGTTAAGCATACTTTAAGGACAAACAGTACAAAAGTAACACGAAATAACTGCCCTTCCCAGGGATTCATAAGTGCACTCTTATCAATCAGCACGATCAGCAATTCTATCGACAATGCCGTATAAAATAAAATTGAAGCTATTTTTTCTTTATTTTTTCCAAGTATCTCCATATTTATTTGTCCACTCCACTCTGTCCATCGCCACAACACTGCCTTTTCGGTAAAAATCCCGCATCATTCTATTGGTCCAGGCTTCCGGATCCGCGGTTGCCGGCATATGCATTAGTGGTCCCTGGATATCGTTAATAAACGGAATAACAGCATCTTTCACATTCTCATCCAGCATGATTGCCGTCTGTAATTCCATTTGCTCTTTATAGTCGCCGGCTTGTCCCGACAAAATGTAGTCGGTGCAAATCCATACGGTGGTGTCTTTCAGGTTGCCTTTCCAAAATACCATGAGCAGCAGACAGATTCCCACTGCCGGCAGCAACAAACGGTTTGCCTTGTGGGGGTTTTTCTCCTCTCCCCGGTTGGTTAACCAGCCGCCAAGATACACCACATCTGCCAGTATCATTAAAAGAAAAATCTGATAGTTCATGTTTGCCACACCACTGGATACTTCCGTGCCGGCATAGTTCTCCGGTGCCTGCATGGCACAATAAATGCAAAAAGTGATGATTGCAAATAATCCCGGATAGGGACACTGTTTTTTTCGGTTCCCATTCTGCCATCCCATCCAAACCAAAACCGGAAGCAATAGCAGTAAAAGAACCATCGCAATGGGTTTCTCTACCAGATAATTACCAATCTGGCATATACCATCCCTAAAGGATACCGCAATGACCTCTGCAGTCTTACCTATACTAAATCCAAAGTCCGCGCCCGCCCGTACTTTATTGCCGGGTGCCTTCATGCTGATCACCAGGCCGATCATCTCACTTATCAGCGGAATGCCCAGCCAAAATATCTTTATCTTTTTATCCTTCCAATAAGCGGTTCCCAAAAAGAAAATCGTTACCATCAATCCGAATAATGCGGCTTGATAATTAGAACCTCCCAACAGTGTGAGCAGAATAAATATCACACCCAGATCCCGCCAATAATAACGTTCAACATATTTTGCCAAAAATAAAAGCAGCAAAAGACACATGGTATAGGGCAGCATGTAATGAATAATTCCGTTATACCAGAACATGGATGCCTTAATTCCCGGTATAAACTGCATATTGATCATCAAAAACAAAACATTGATAATCCAAAATAAACCTTCTTCAAATCCTGCTTTCTTTACCAGAAAATAGCGAAGAACCACCGTTGTAACCAGTACCCATATTCCCATCGTCACCAGTGTCACCAGAAAATATGCTTTTTCACTGAACACCTCCGGCTGCAAGGTAAACAAGGTAATCGAAAACCAGGTTCCCTGCCACCCGTAATAAAATTCCCGGATTGTGTGCCCGATTCCTTTGCATACTTCAATCAAAGAATGAGTGTCCACCCAGGCACTTCGGGTATTCACCGAATAACAATAGTCGTCTCCCGATGCCCGGTTTATAAAAGCCAGATAAATTTCCGGAATAAGGCTTAACACAAAACCAGCCACTGCTGCAGCTGCCAGTCTTTTCCTGCCGATATATTCCATCACTTTATCACAAATACGCCCTGATTTCCGCAGTGCTTTTCGAAAAAATCGTTTCACCTTGATGGCCGCTTTGGTATACTCAGCCTGCCCTTTTCCGATGGTTGGCATAATTAAATAGTCATATTCCGCCTGATGCTCCCTTAAATATTCCGGATAGCTTTCATCTATTTCCACCCTGATAAATTCTGCATCCCTGCCGAAAATATCCTTTCCCAATATCAACTTGTCTACAGCTTCCGCTAATGTATCCGGATTATTGTACTCCTGATGAGCCGCTGCCTGTGTTTTCACACCGATACGTTTGGAAGCGTCCTTCTCGCCCTTGCCGCCCATATAGCCAAAATGCCAGCCACCGTTTTCCACACGGATACTATTGCTCTTATTGGTATCTGCTTCTCTGATATCGATAATCCCCGTGCCCGGAATATTTCTTTTGGAAAAAATCTTGGTACCAAGCCATTGCTTCTGTTCTATACCGGCAAATTCTCCCGTAACCGACAATAATTTACCGGAAACTTCTTCCATGTTCATAAAGCAATAAAACATTCGCTGAGCCAGATGATATATCTTATCCCCTTCAAAATTCCTGATAATCTTTTCCAGCTGAACCGGATTGGGAATTTCGTCTACGTCACTTAGGATAATGATGTCCTCATCGGTGGCATCCCTTAATCCCTCCATCAGCTTATTTTTTTGAAATTTATCTCTTAAATGGGTGGCAATATCAACCGGCGAATCATCTACAACGATATAATCAATCTTGTGTAAAAACTCACTGAATAATTCCTTATTCTTTTCAAAACAGAGTTCTTTGGGCTCCCCTGAAAAAGTCACCGTAGCTTCTTCAATTACGAATCGGTCTACATACGGATCTAAAATATGCAGACGCAGACGCAAAATATCCAACTCATTAAAAAAAGGGATGCAATCGTATACCATAATTACCTCTTAATGTTTCTCCAAAATAATAGTTTTCTCATTATTGCTTTACACATAAGCCACCTCTTTGTAAGAGGATTTTCAAAGCGGGGGTAGTCCGCATTCTGTCCCCACCATTTATGAAATACAAAAGGTTCTATTCCTTCCGTCTCGGCTAATGGATGCTCATGTCCGAAATATTTTGCCACCTCCAAAGGTGCTATCTTCATCCCCGCAGCTTCTATTAAATGCTTATTCATACAGCAGAGAAAAATATCCTCATTATAGCTTCCATCCTTGGAAGGCTCCCATTTTAAATTCACTTGCTTGGGAAAATCCAACAAGCTTTTGCTTCTTAAAGAAACACTGTTTCCTACCCGGCACAGATTACCGTCTATATCCCAGTAGCAATGCTCCCTGGCCGGTACCGGCCATGGGGAACCGATATAATCATATTTCAAAAATTCTTCCCGCCAGCTTTCGGGATGCACCACGAAACCGTCATAATGAACCAGCAAAGCATAGGGTGTTGCAATATAGTCTCCCAACTCATAGGCTATTTTATAATTAAAATGATCGATTTCCGTAAGCCTGGAGGTATGCTTATACGTAATACCCGCAGGTAAAAAGAGGGGCCTTCTGTGGGTAATCAAGACTACCTCACCAAACTCAATCCCCTGCATACTGTATTGCAATGCCTTAATGGTCTCGTATAACTTTACGCTGGTCATCGCCACTAAAGTTACCTGGGGTAAATGTAGCTTTTCCATATCACGCTAACCTCAGCTTTATTTTTCTCCAAATACCGCGCAGCATTCTTAAACAATAATGCTTGCCGAAAAGGAGTTTGCTCTTTATTTGTTTCAGTATCAGTGAAAAGCCTGCCGGCTTTTGATTTATTTTTTTATATTCGGTGCTGTTTTGCTTATACCTTTCTAATTCCTGCCGGCACTCATCATCACTGAATATCTTGCCTTTCCGATCCTGATAGTGCCACCCCTGATATATATTCTGTTCCGAAGCCCAATAACCGTTGGAGACATTATGCCGTGCCCAATACTTGGGGGCAATAATATATTTTACCGTAGTACTTGTAAATGCCGGAAAATAAGCAAACGACGAATTGGATAACAGCAAGTATCCGGCATTCTTCAAGATGGAATAGTCCTTTGCCAGATCAAAATTATATGCGGGAACTCCTGGCAGTATTTTGCCTGCTTCCTTAACGTCATTGGTGATGATCATAAATTCCATTTGGGGATTTATTTTTCTCATATTTTTCATGCCGTCAAGCCAGTATTTTTTTCTCAAATATAGTTCCGGACAGTCAAGATAATCGCTGCATCTTAAATGAAGGATACACAAATTCTCCCGGCTGTATTCCATGGTATCATATTCCGGTTTTACCTTCAGCCATTCTCTGATATCGGACTTATATTTCAGATAATAATCCTCTGCCTGCATATTGCCGGACAGTAATGTCCCATCAGCAATATTCTGCATATCGGTATCCGTACCGGTAATATAACATCCATGGGTCAAATCATGTCTGGAATTCCCCAGGTAAATCCGGTTCTCTTTTTCGTTATATACTTGCCCGAAATCATCTTTCTCCGCTTTCTTTCCATAATCCAGATTCATAAAATACATGCCGCAGCTGCTATGGATATTATTAGCTACGGTTTCTTCGCCCAGAATCGCAAAATCATATCCTTGTTCCCTGGCAATACATCTGGTGGTTATATAGCAAAACAATTGATTTCCCAGGCCCTGGCCTTTTAATAATTCCGTTCCGATCATTTTCTTTCCTCGTGCTAAATAGTAGTTACTACCAGCTTTTCTTCTTCTACCTTATAAATCATATCACATTTGGCAATAGTATTTAATCTGTGGGCAATAATAACCATGGTTTTTTTACCATGAAAACTGTTGATTGCATCCATAACTGCCTTTTCCGTCTCGTTATCCAAGGCCGAAGTTGCCTCATCAAAAACCAATATCTCCGGATTATGATAAAGTGCTCTGGCAATGCCGATGCGCTGTCTTTGTCCGCCTGACAATCTGACTCCGCGGTCACCGATAGTGGTATCAAGTCCTTCCGGCAGTTCTTCCACAAATTCCTTCAGCTGGGCTTCCGCCAGTACTTCCCAGATTCTTTTCTCATCAATTTTATCCTGATCGATGCCAAAGGCAATGTTATCCCGAATAGATTCATCAATCAGGTAAATAGTTTGAGGAATGTATCCCACCTGTGCCAGCCAGGACTCATAATTCTTAAAAATATTAATTCCGTCACAAGTAATCTCACCCTGTTGGGCATGAAGCAATCCCAGCAAAATATCCACAATGGTTGATTTGCCCGCTCCGGAGGTTCCGATAATACCCACTGATTTCCCTTTGGGAATCTCCATTCCGGCATCGGTGAAGATGTTTTTATCGCTGTCGGGATAATGAAAGCTGATATGGTTTAAGGCAATTTTATCCTGTAATTGCAGCTTTTCCGTCTGGCTTTCGGCTTTTCTCCTGGCCAGCTCCGCATCGGTCTTCATGCCTTCCTGCAGGTTCTGATAAACAAAGTCCAGACTGGGCTGGGTATAGGCAATCTCCGTAATATAAGTATTGATCCGGTTGACACTGGGCAGCACCCGCATTGCGGCAACCGCAAAGGTGGCCACCGTTGTGAACATTGCTGTCATATCACCGCCCCCACTGATATATACCGCAATAAATGCCAGTACGCTGATAATAAATACCGTTTCGATCAACAACCTGGGAATATTATTGAGAACCGCATAATTTCTGGCCACATTGGCACCGATTTTACCGGTTTCATAATAATTTCTGACGAAAAATTCCTCCCGATTCAATACCTTAACGTCCTTCAATCCATAAATAGCCTGAATCCGCCACTTGGCAATCCGCGACTGGATGGACTGGTTCTTTTTACCGATCTTATTTAGTTGCGGTTTTAATACCTTTAAAATCAGCAGCGTCAGGATTCCGAACACCGCAATAATAAAGAAAGTCATTGCCACGTTCTGGGATACCAGTACAATAAAAATCAATACACATACCACCACTTCCGCTGCCAGCTGCAGCATGGCCAGAATCAGGGAAAAGGTCTGTGGTATATCACTATCGGTAAGCCGGAAAACTGTCGGTATATCAGCTCCCAAATATTGCTCGTAAGGACGGTTTAAAAATTCACCCATAACACGGCCGATCATTTTATTTCGGTTCTGGGTAATAAATGTATTCTGCCGGTAGGTAAGATACAAAATATAGGTGTTTTTAATCACATAAATAGCCATCAAAGTCACCAGCAACGCGATGGTAATCTGACCGGCACTTTCAATATGAAGAATATGACAGATATTCTGTAAAAAATCATATTTATCAATATATCCCTGTAAAACATCCGGTGCCGTAATGGCCTGTACCACCGGTATCATGGCACTGACACCCAGGGTTTCCAAAATTCCGGCAATAAAAATCAAAATACCTAAAACCACCAACTGTCTTTTCTGCTTTTTATCAAAAACATATCCTATTTTATGAAATAAATCCGTTTTTTTCATTGTCATTTCCTTTGTCGTAACGGTATGATTACTTTGTCATACACTTTTACCGTATAATAATAAAGTTTGGGAGTTCTCAGTGCCATCTTCATCCGAACCCGGTCGCCCATAGCAACATATTCTTTTTGATAGATCTCGATAATTTGTCTTTTTTCGGATTGCAGCATACGAATTAATTTATCTGCTGCCTCTTTCATGCGTCGATCCTGAAAGTCAATATAGTAAAAGAGCATTTTCCGGTAAAAATGGTAAGCCGCTTTCTCTGCCAGTTTTCCCATTCCCACCTCTTCAAAATATGCGATCTGTTCCCTGCTGAAAGGAATCTCATCCTGAAAGCGTCTTTCCATCAGTCCGCTATTCATAATGCTGCCTTCCCTGTCTATCACATAATTGTAATAGGGGGTATCTAAAAAAACGCATTTCTGTGCTTTTACCATGGCCTTTGTGGTATATATAATATCTTCTGATTTGCGTCCCACCGGAAAGCTGATTTTCTCTATTACCCTTCGCGCAAATAGTTTGCTCCAAACCGAATTATATATATGATATTGTTCATGACCGCATATATAGATATCCAATGCTTCTTCTCCGAACAGTACCACTTGCTTATTTGTGGGATGCATCTCCATAGCCCCCCGGCCAATCTGCCGATAGGCACATATGGCAATCTCTGCACCGCTCTCCTGACAAGCCTGCCACATCGCCCGATACATATCCGGCTCAACAAAATCATCTCCGTCCACATAGCCAATATAACCGCCTTCGGCTATGGCAAGTCCGGCATTCCGGGCATCCGAAAGGCCACCGTTTTTCTTATGGATCACTTTGATATTATCATATTTTTCCGCATAAGAATCGCAAATCCTTCCGGTAGCATCTGTGGATCCATCATCCACAATAATAATCTCCAGTTCGGTATAGCTTTGTTTCAGTAAACTTTCGATGCATTTTTCAAGGTAATCTTCGATATTATAGGCAGCTACAATTACCGAAATCAATTCCACTTTATTCATACTAATTTCCCTTCAGGTGATACTTTAATCATTCCCTTGGTATGAATATCTTTACACTCTTGATTATTGAACCATTTTTCGGGAGCAACAATACATTTTTCCTGATAATTATTGATCCAGGCTGCCCACCAGCTAAAGCTGCTATTGGCCAAAATATGATGTTTACATTTGCTCATCAGCATCATATCCAGGTACCCTGTGTGTTCGGTGGTTTCTTCGATAATGCAGAATTGCTCCGGCAGTTCTTCCTCGTCTGGTTTTCTGTATCTGGTCTCCAGCCAATTCTTAGCCCATTTTAAGTCATTGCTGAACACATAAAATACCCCGCCAGGATATCTGGTCTTCAGATAGGCAATGGCTGTCTCATAATAAGCATCGGTACAGATGCCGCCATACAAATCATCTGACAGAAGATAATCCCCCCGCCTGATATGCACGCTGATGGCTTCGCTATGTTCAATCATATATTGATAGGTTCCGATATGTGTCTCTAAGTCTGCCGGCAGATGCATGGTGCTCCGCTCGGGAAACGTAAAGGTCTTTCGAACTTCTGCTTCAATATCCTTAAAGTATTTCTCCGATTGAAACCAACCGGTCAGATAGGCCGGATCATGCTCCAGTAAATTAGGGTCATAGTTGCAGTCTTTTTCTTTTATTTCCAAGGTTCTCCGGCCAAAAAGCTTACGTCTGATACGATGAGTCAGCTTTAATGATCCATCGGTAATGGCAATAATCTCCTCCCATGCAGCACGGGGATAGTCGATGCCAAAGACCGACAGCATAATCGGTCTGGCATTATCATGCCTGTATTCGTTAATATCATCAAATTTTACGGTTTTTCCCTGGGAACGCAATTTCATATACAATGCGTATTGAAACATCTGATTTCCCAGTCCGCCGGACATTCTGATTATTACCATAAGTGATCACTCCCTGTCATCCATTCCTGAAACATTAGGATATACCAGATTTGTATGCGCCATTCACCTTTTTCGATAAAGTCGTTCCAAATCTGCCATACAACTTCCGGATTTAAGATACCCTGCTGTTTCAAAGTCGTTTTATCAATCAGCATCTCTGCCCATTCCCTCAGTTCGGTCTGGCGCAGCCACTTTTCCACCGGAATACTGAAGCCTTTTTTGGGCCGCTCCATCATTTCCCTGGGCACATACCGATACAGCACATCCCGCAATACCTGCTTGCCTACGTTTCCTTCTCGTTTATACTCAATCGGAAGGCTCCATGCAAATTCTACCACATCTTTATCCAACATGGGAACCCTGGTTTCCAAAGAAACTGCCATCGCCGTCCGATCCACCTTAACCAGTATATCATCGGGATGATACATCAGCATGTCCATCAGCATGATATTATGGTTGGTTTCGTCCAGAAAATGGGGATCCAGTTCACTATATTTATAAGGCCTGTTATCATGATTTAAACTGATCTGTTTAAACAATGGATCGGTCTCCCGTGAATCAATATACAACTCCGACGGCCCTTTTGCTCCCAGCAGCTTGCCTTTAATCCGGTAAATCGGCTTTTTTGCTAAAGGACTATGGATTACCAGGTCACTCACCGGCTTTCTGATCCAATAAGGAACCGCCTTCATTTTATTCCAGATCCGTTCTACCGAAGCGTAAGAAGTATAGCCGCAGAACAACTCATCCCCGCCATCTCCGCTTAAAGATACTGTCACATGTTCTCTGGTCATCTTGCTTACCAGATAAGTGGGAATCTGCGAGGAATCGGCAAAGGGTTCACCAAACATATATCCCAGTTTCGGAATAACTGCCTTAGCATCCTGTTCGGTTATATAAAGCTCTGTATGCTCTGTTCCCAGGCGAGCGGCTATTTCCTTAGCATAAACCGCTTCATTATATTCCTTTTCTTCCATACCGATAGTAAAGCTTTTTACCTTGCCCGCATCCAGTGACTGCATCAGTGCCACAACAGTGCTGCTGTCGATTCCGGCCGATAAAAATGCGCCTACCGGAACATCTGCCACCATCTGTTCTTTAATGGAATCTTTCAATAAACGTTCCAGCTCATCGGCTGCTTCTTCTCTGCTGCCTTTAAACAGGTTTTTTTGTCCGGCCAGGGCCGCCTGCTTCATGGACCAATATGCGGATATACAATAGCTGCTAAAAGGCGCCTTTATTTCCAAAACATTCCCCGCTTCCAGCTTAAATATATTCTGATAAATAGAATAGGGTGCCGGAATATAACCATGAATAAAATATAAATCCAGAACGCCGGTGTCAATGGGATTCCGAAAACCTTCCAAAGCCGCAATGGATCTGATATCTGAAGCAAAAACAAAGGCATCGTTTACCATTCCGTAATACAGCGGTTTTTCCCCCACCCGGTCTCTGGCCAGAAATAACACTCGCTCCTTTTTATCATACAGGGCAATGGCAAACATTCCCTTGCACATAGAAAGTGTCTCTGTGAGCCCATAGGCTTCTATGGCTTCCAATAATATTTCCGTATCCGAGGTGCTGCGAAACTGCACAACCCGTTTCTCTTGCAAAAGCCGGTGGGCTATTTTTTTATAATTATAGATTTCACCGTTAAAGGCAATCACATACCGGCCGCTGTGAGACTCCATGGGCTGGGCACCGCCTTCTGTCAGGTCCACGATGGATAAACGGCGATGACCGAGTACCACATCCTCCTGCTCCGATATCCACACACCGCCGGCATCCGGTCCCCGGTGAAGCATACGCTCATTCATCCGGCTGATATTTTTTCGAATGTCATCCCTGTCACCTTTGAAATTACAAAATCCTGCTATTCCACACATAATTTCTCCTAACGCTTCACAAAAGTTCCGTTTGCAATGGACTCCTCTATCTTGCTGATGGCCGCTTCCTTTTCCACCTGAAACCGGGCATAAGCTTCTTCCCAGGAGCGATAAGCTTTAAAGGACTGTCCCTTTTTTCTTTTATCAGCTATTGTAAATTCAGAATCCAGTATTTTTCCCAAAAAGGCGGTACACTTGGTTGCTCCCAAAGTATTCGCATGACCGCCGAAATCATAATAATCTGTGGTAAAGTCAATCCCGATTTCTTCATAATAATTATTAAAATTAATAAAGTTATAACCCTCATCCGCAACGATGCCCGCCATATAATTATACATCTGCTGCTCCTCCGGCTCAATCCGGTAAGGGGAAACAATAAAAAGTGCTTCCTGTTTCTGCTCCTTCAAATATCCCAGCAGCTCCAGCAGCCGTTCTTCCTGCTCTGCCGGAATAGGCATACTGTCGGTAATATGGCTGCAATGGGGAATCCGATCCGTCTCAAGGGGTCCTACTTGATCTTTTATCACATATCCCTTTAAGGGATTTTTCTTTTCATAAATAATACAGGCAATCTGCTCCGGTAAAATAATGGTTTTCCAGTTAGAATGATATTTAAATATATCAAAATAGTAGGTATAACGTTCTTTTTTATCCGGAACCAACCGCTTTATTGCATAATTTCGATTTAAGGAATACTTTAAATTATCGGTGACCCCCCTGGCGTATGCCATATTAACTTCCATATCTCCGTCTTCCATGGTATACATCCGCATTTCGAAAACCACCACTTCCGGCGATTGGGTCTTATATGCTTCCTTTAAAAGCGGAAGTGCTGCACTGGGCCGCTGTACATGGCTGGATAATGGATAACTGGTGATACCATACTCTCCCCACAGCTGCGGTGCCGCATAAAATGGGTACACCGGACTGGATCCGATGATCACAACATCTATGGAATTTTTATCCTCAGCATAAAATCCGGTAAATATGTCTTTTACTTCTCCGTTGGTTCTGAGTATATAAGTCAATGAGATCAAAATCAGACCAAACAACGATAAAAATATTACCACTTTTATATATTCTCTTAGTGTCATAGCCCACTTTCACACTTTCATTTTTAAAATCATTGAATTAAAGAGATTTTCCCAGTCTTTTCCTATGGTTTCGGGATTATATTCCACCTGTAATTTGGTTGCTTCCTCACCCATAAAATCGGCCTTTTGCAAGTTTTTTAACAAGAAATGCAGGTTATCCTTCATTTTCGACACATCTCGCACCGGAATTAAGCATCCATTTTTTTGATGTTCAATCAGCTCGGCCGGACCACCGCAGGGACAGTCTGTAGCCACTACCGTAAGCCCCATAAGCATCGCTTCGATCAAAGTATTGGGCACCCCTTCCGTGTCTGATGATAAAACAAACACTCGTGATTTATATATTTTATCTGCAACAGCATCCGTACTGCCGGGTAAAAAGATACGTTCTTCCAGTCCTATTTTTTCCACTTCTTTCTGAAGTGTTTCCCGTAATTCTCCTTCTCCATAGATAATTACGTTGTAATCAGGAAATTCATCGGCCATCCCGGCAAAAGCTTCAATCAGCATTTGATGGTTCTTGTTCTCGTCAACCCTGCCAACAGCCACAATTGTTTTCTCCCGTTCCCCCTGAAACCTTGGCCGAAAGAATACCGGATTCATGGGATTTTTTAATACTGCTACTTTTTTACAAACTGCTTCCGGGAAAAAATTACGGCTGGCTTCCGTTTGTAAAATAACTACGTCGGCATAACGGAATAAATATTTTGCCGCTTTACGCATCCATCCGGTATAATATTCCGCTTCCGGTGCCCCCCTCACCGCTACTGCTACAGATACCGGCAGAAAACGTGACGTAAGGATTGCCATCATATTATTTTTCCCGATAAAAGATAAAATCACATCCGGTTTTTCCTTTTTCCAGATTTTCCGCAGCTTCATAAATCTCCGGTAAAAATTCACCACTCGGCTCCTGCCGGTTTCTTCCGCTGTAATATCGGAAATTATTCTTTTTGCCGATTTATTCAAAGAGTACTCATTTTCTTTCTGATATTGGGTCACCACCGTTACCTGATGGCCGTTTTTGATTAAATAATCGGTAAGATTGACCATAACCCGTTCAGAGCCGCCTTTTGTCAAGGCGCCGATCAACATTGCCACATGCATAAGTCTCTCCCTTCACATATAACGTTGGTACCATTTCTGAAAAGCAAAAAAGGACCACGTCAATTTAGAGTAATTAGCACCGGTAGTCGGACCGCTATCACCGGTCCGAATATATTTCTCAATCATATCTGCTGTATAATCCGCATGAAAGATTCCCTGCTTTTTCAAAAAATCACGATTACTCATATCCAGAAGCTGTTCCCGTAAAGGCCCCCTCAGCCATTTGTCCAGCGGTACGCTAAAACCTACCTTGGGACGCTCCAGCAATTCTCTGGGGATGTAATCATAAGCAATATCCTTTAATATTCTCTTCTTAATACCCTTATTGTACTTAAAGCTGTGATCGATCCGGAAGGAATACTCCATTACGTCCCGGTCCAAAATCGGACAGCGGGATTCCAGAGAATATTTCATTGAAGCCCGGTCTACCTTACACAAAATGTCTCCCGGCAGATAGGTATCCATATCCAGCAGCATCCGGCGGATCTGCCAATTTTTCACCTGATATCGGCCTTCCACGGGATAATTGCAATTTAACATCGGTGCCTGCCCGCCAGGCTGTACCATATTATTGGCCATGGGAATATAGCTTCCGGCGCCAAACTGAGCCTGCGTTTCCTTATTGCGGTTTTCTGCTACTACACGTACACGGAAAGGAAGTTTTTCACCCAGCTTTAGCTTTCGTACCCCAGGTAAACTATAAAGCCCATGAATAATTCCCCCCGGCAGATCCAAAAGTTGTGCCTGCTTTACAATCTCATAAATATTATAACCGCAAAAAAGTTCGTCTCCCCCATCTCCCGACAAGGCCACAGTGACATCTTTTCCGGCCAGCTGCGAGACCAGCATGGTGGGGATCTGGGAGGAGTCGGCAAAGGGTTCATCGTAATACTGTGAAATGCTTTCTACCAGATCAAACATTTCCGTTTCGGAAATATATAATTCTGTATGGTTGGTGCCTAAATAGCTGGCTACTTCCTTTGCATATTTTGCCTCATTATAATTTTCTTCATGGAAACCGATGGAGAAGGTCTTCACCGGTGCAGATGCACTTTCGGCGGCCATAGCTGTCATTAAGGAGGAATCATATCCGCCGCTTAAGAATGCCCCTAAGGGTACGTCGGCAATCATCCGGGATGACACCGCCTTTTTCAGCAGCTCTTTCAATTCGCTTTTGGCCTGGGCGTAATCCTCCACCGGATTTTTCTGCATCTCATGGTATACCTTTGCAATGTCCCAATATTTCCAGGTTTTTATCCGGGATAAGCCATCACTATTTAAAGAAAGGTGTAAAATCGCCCCCGGTTCCAGTTTATAGACATTTTCAAAAATGCTGTCCGGATGGCAGATATACTGCTGAAATAAATAGCGGGATAATACTTCCTTTCTGATCACTTTTTTACAATCAGGCCGGGCCATCAATGGCTTTAGTTCAGACGCAAAATAAAGATTTCCATCTTCCGTTTGATAGTAAAGGGGCTTTTTACCCACTCTGTCACGTACTAAATAGAAATCTTCTGTTTTTTTGTCCCATAAGGCAATGGCAAACATGCCGTTAAATTTGTGTATACAATCAATTCCCCATTTCAAGTATGCGGCAATGATTACCTCTGTGTCACAATTGGAACGAAAGGGATAGTCTGACAGTTCTTTTTTTAACTCTAAAAAATTATAAATCTCACCGTTATACACTACGCTGACTCTTTTGTCCGCCGAATGCATAGGCTGATGACCCAACTTGGAAAGATCCAGAATGGAAAGCCTTCTTTGGGCTAAGCCCACATGATAGCCACTCTTCCACGGATGTATTTCTTCGCCGCTGTCATCCGGCCCCCGATGATACATAGTATCATTCATACCCTTCAACTGCTCTAGGCTAATGTCCTGTCTGGATATAAAACCGCATATACCGCACATTGGCTATTCTCCTATTCCTGCACTCTTTTCTTCAAAGTACTCCCGGTATTCTCCAAAATCCTTGCATTCATTATCAACACTTTCCACCAGTTCAATGTACTTTTCTTTCACTAAAGTTTTATAATTATCAAAATTATCATAACCCTTTTTGGTCCAGGCAAAGGGATGGGTTAAAATTTGAACTTTATCATGTTCTTTAATATTTACTTCATCCGGATATCCGTATCTCCAGATGTGATTTGCATCGGACATATATTTTACCGGGAGCTTCGCCTCCTCGGAAACTCTTTCCTCAAAAGAAAAAAAGTCATCCTGATAAGCATTGATAATGCCCGGCAATTTAATGTTGGCACGCAGCACATCCTTGGAGGGTCGATGGATGGAAAACTGATCGATTTCGAACCCAAACATTTCACTGAGAATATTCATTTCCCGAACAATCTGCTTTTTAATCATTTCCATATCCGTTAAGCCGTTCAGAGCAAAATGCAAACCGATATTGTGCCCCCGTTCATGCATATCTTTGATCATATCCATATTTCTGCGGGAAAGAATATTGTAGGAATTATTCGTCCACTGGAAAAAGTAGTTGGCGGTAAAATCCAGACTTTCTTCTACCCGGGAGAGGGCATGAGCGCGGTCCACACTATACTCCACATCGTGTCTGGAAATAATAAATTTATCCATATGCAGGGCTTTTTTGTAGTCGGCATGCCGTCCGGTGGATTTAATAATTCTGATGATTTCCTTATAATCTTTAAATGAAAACATATGCTACCTCTCAATCTATTAATTCATTTATATAATCACGCCATTGTGCGATGACAGCCTGTCCATTGGCCTTTTCGCTTATTTTTCCGGCCTGCTCACCCAAACTTTCCGCAAATTCCGGATTCTCGATCAATCTGCACATAGCTTCCACCAACGCCCCTTCATTCATAATCGGAATCAGTAATCCATTCACCCCATCTGTCATTACAGTACGGGGACCGCCGCAGGGGCAATCGGTAGCAACGATTGGAAGGCCAAGTGCCATTGCTTCCAGTAACGCATTAGGAAGTCCCTCCCAGTCAGAGGTAAAGGCATATAATGCTCCGTTCACCAGATCTCTCTCCAGGGTGTCGCTGGCTCCCATCAGTTTTACATATTCACCGGCATTGTTCTTATCAATAATATCTTCCAATATCTCTTTGGTACCATCAAAGGAATCGCCTCCGTATATTTTCAAGGTATAATCGGAGTGCTTTTCATGCACCTTAATAAATGCATTTATTAATAACGGTTGGTTTTTAAAGTCCACTAAACGTCCTGAGTGTACTACTTCCTTCGTTCGGACGGCCGGTCTTTCCATACCGATGTATTTCGGATTAATCGGATTCAAAATAATCCTGGACTTTTTCCGGACATACATGGGAAAAAAGTCGCGCTGCCCTTCGGTCTGGAATACACACCCGGCAGCCCCCGGATATAACACGGGGATCAGAATTTTATCGGCAAGGGTATCATAATGCCCTACCGGATCGGTTCGAACAGATATGATAACGGGTGTTTTCAATCCTATGGTTGCTGCTAATGCCCGGTAAATCGCCTTATGGGCAAATGCAATAACGATATCGGGAGCTTCTCTTTTTATCACTTGTCTTAAATACTTTGCCCGCAGCAGAACCTTTACGGCACGGTTCTTTTTCTCATCAGCCGGGGTAAGACCGGCATGAATTCGGCGAACACGCGGATCTAGCGAAAATTCATTTTCTCCCTGCCACTCAGTGGCTACGATCACTTCATATTTTTCACCGGCAAATTGATTGGCCAGATTGGATACAACCCGTTCCGCTCCGCCTTGTTCCAGGCAATTTAAATGAAACAGTATTTTTCTCATATTTCTTATACTCCATCAGATTTAATAGTTTATAAATCTTCAATTTTATTATTATAGCACATTCTCTGGACACGCACAAGAAATGGACGCATCACCATATTCATCACCATACCAATTGCAATACAAGCCATAAAAACAAATAAAACGAGCATTGCCAAAAGCCCAAACCCGCCAAATCCCATTACCGGGATCCCAGCTTTATCTATTATGTGCATTACTATATTTACCAATGAATTATTTAGTGCAAAAACTGCAAATATGTAAGCTGACAATTTATTGATCCATGATGCCTTTAACCGGATTTCTTTAAACAAATAGAATAACAGAACTGCCATTATAATATTGGTAGTACTGTTATCCTTGCACAAATGGTGATAAATTCCGCCAATTTGTATGGGGATTTCGTGAGAAATACCGTTGATAAGCCACAAAATGCTAAAAGCTAATATCGCCTTTCCTTTTGGAATCTGTACATCTCCATACATCTTAATGTATCGGCCAATTAAGTATATCATTATCATTTGCACCAGTCCCTTACCATTATCCGGTACAATTTCAAAATAAAAAACAGTTGGAAGAACACTAAACAGCACTATAATGGTCAGTAAAAATTTTTGAAACTCTTTTTGCTCCAACCCATCTACAAATTTATCAATCCATTTACTGAGAAGGCATAAGCAAACATAA
Organism: Lachnospiraceae bacterium; assembly: GCA_031556725.1. Taxonomy (GTDB): domain Bacteria; phylum Bacillota; class Clostridia; order Lachnospirales; family Lachnospiraceae; genus UBA935. The sequence continues at coordinate 145,168 of JAVBSL010000010.1, forward strand.
CAGGAGTAAAACCAATATTTTCGGGAAATAATCGGGAAACAGGCCTTAACAACAGCTTCCAGCAGTTCCCCGCCCTGTATTTGTTCCGGAAAAACAAGATAAAGCAATAACAATTCCAAGAATGAATAGGAAATCATCATGCATTCCATCTTGATCAGTTTATTTCGATTGAACGTAATTCCAAAATAACCGGAAATCAGCAAAAAGCAGGTTACTCCAATGTTACAGATACCATTCACAAATCCGTTGAAAAAAACGCGCGTTGCTCCTTCGCAAAACCGCCCAAGATACATATTGGCATGTATAAAGACAATCATATACATAGACAGAATTCTTAATAGTTCGAACTTAGAATCCCTTTCCTTCATAGATTTCATACCCTCCCGATCATTCATACCGTTCATTCCATTCATCACGCGGAATCGCAATAATGGTACCAATATTATAGTAACTTTCATAATAATGATTAATCCAATATTTGGGATCTTCTGTCATATCCGAATCATGGGCAACACTATATTTATTATTAAATGCCGGTCGGTATTGCGGTATAACAACAATCTCTTCCTCATTTCGAACAGCTTCCTGAATCAATTCGATACGTTCGTTTTCCTCTCTAAATATTCTTCCCAAATTCACCAAATTTTCAACATAAACAAAAAAGAGCCAGATTACCAAAATGGCCGTAATACTATATTTTATGGCATTATGCAAATCAACCTTTTCATCCAAAGCATAAATCAAACTCTGCAGACAGGCTATTATTAAAAATACACCTGCACCAAAATAGGCCCTGCTCATAGGCGGCGGCGCCATGATCAGAGCAAATGCTGTTGCTATCATCGCCAAAAGAAACGGCATACTGTTAGTCATTACCGATTCTCTTTTTTTTCGATAAATAATCGCAATTATGGTAGTTATCACAAAAATTATCAGCAGTTCCATAAACAGCCCCTGTATTTGCATACAGCACTTGTAAAATCTTGATAAATAGGCAACCATTCCGGTATAGTTATCGTCCATAGCGGCCGCTCTTTTGGTGATTCCGGGTGCAAGTAACATTCCTGACAGTCCGCAGATCATCCCCAGGTGAGCAGTTATCATATAAGGTGAAATCATCTTTATTTTAGCTTTATAACGCTTAATACATGCAATTAGAGTAAACATAAAGAGTAGCAAAAGCCCTCCGCCGGAAGTATTTTCGTTACACCAACCAGCGATAACCCCAAAAATAAAACATATGATAGCTGTTCTGACTCCATAAGCAGAGTCGCTTTTTTCTAACTTATTTCGGTAAAATGTTATAAAACCTAAAATAATAACACTCCCCCATAAATAATTGCAAGCTCCGCATATCCACAATATTGTTTGTCCGAATTCCACGCTGTAACGCCATATCATACATACGATAATAACATAGAGACAGGTATCGTACTTTTTCCGGCTATCAATATTAATGTAAATTAATATTGATAAAGCAATAAACATAAAACTATTGACTATATTAAAAAATATTTTATCATTTACCAGGGAAAGCCTGATATTAAACTGCCCGATAATTCTACCACTGTTACTAAGATACTCACTATATTGCTGCTTTATTAAATCCCAAAAAGAATTGGCACGCTCAACATCCATTTTATAAACAATATCATCTGACAAATAGGGTGTCAGAATATTATAGAAAAATATCATAAAAAATGCGATGGCAATACTAACATAAAAAATTGTCTTATTATAACGTTTAAACATTGTTCTATTTTCTCCTATCCGGTATCTGCTAAAAAGTAAACTTATATTTCGTTCAGTAATGCCAGCATTTGTTCCACGTAACTGTTGTAGGTGAATATCCCGGCTCTTTCTTTGGCCGCTTCCTGATATTTCCCAAGCAGCTCCCGATCGGATAGCAGTTTTATAACCACCCTCGCCATTTCCTCTTCTTCCGCTGTAATATGAGCTGCATCCAGATCCTTACGGGCACTTAACACCGGTAACAAAACTCCGTATTCGCCCCAAATAACCGATTCTTTTGCAGGACGGCATTCTGCCAGTAATATTTCTCCCGGACCGGTCTTACAGTCCACGCTCACTGCTGCCAAACCCAGTGCCATCCCTTCCACCAGTGCATTGGGAAATCCTTCATTGGAGGAAGTAAGCAGATAAACCGAGCCTTTCTTCAAATACTGATAGGGTTCTGTCTGCATACCTGCAAAATAAACATCATCTGCAATTCCCAGTTCCTCTGCCAGCTGACGATACTCAGCAAAGCTTCCGGCACCAAGAATGATCAGCCGCACGCCGGATACTTTTTCCCGTACCCTGGCAAACACCTTCAGCATATGCCAAAAGCCTTTCTGGTCGGCATCCCTGCCCATGGACACAAGGTATGTTCCTTCATCCTCCCAAGGCAGTTCCGGTTCTTTTTCCTCTGCTTCTTTTATAATTGCATCTACATCATATAAGTTATAAAGGGTGGTGGTTTTATCATAATGAAACCTTGTTTGCAGTTCTTCCTCAATACTTTTGGAACAGCAGATTATTAAATCAGCCAACCGGACAAAGAGTCTGATTTTCACCTTTTCTTCTATATCGGTATAGTTGCGAAGTCCCAGCCATACCTTGGTTGTTTTGGTTTTAGAAAAGGCATTTACCATATTGGCGGTAGGGCCAAAGCTGTAGGCAACTACCGGCTGCATCTCCTTTTTCAGCTTTCTGACCTTAAGGGTACGTTTAACGATATTAAGGATTTTAGCCAGTTTACCCTTTTTTACCCCTATTCCGATATCCAAAATCTGAAGCCCGGTAACATCATAGGCAATATTGGCTGAGTTAAAAACCACAATGGTAACATCATAATAAGGGGCAAGTAATCTTGCAGTAGTCACACATACCCGCTCGAAACCGCCCTGATGAAGCATCGGAACAAGGAGCATCATCTTTTTCTTCATCCCAGTTCCTCCTTATTTCCGCTTTGATAAAACCGCAGCATCCTTTCGGCCTGCGCTTTTATATCAAATCCACTTTTTACAATGGTTTCATACATATCCTTTCTTTCATAATCACAGCTTTTAACTACTTGATCTGCCCATTCTGCCGGATTTTTTCCGATACTATCTGCCTGTACCAGCGGGGAAATCATCACTTCCGAGGCTATTGCATCGGAAATCAGGCACTTTACGCCTGCTGCCTGGGCTTCTATGACCGTACCGGGAAGACCCTCAAACCGGGACGGAAAAACGAAATAATCCATAACCTGATAATAATCCTGAGGATTCTCAACATTCCCCATAAACATTATTTTTTCTAAAATTCCAAGCTCCCTGGCCTGGATCTTAACGTTTTCCATTCCGGACCCGTCTCCCAACAGCAGCAAGAGAGCATTCGTTTTTTGTTTTAAAATCTCAGCAAATACCGCAACTAAATATTCATGGTTTTTGGCATAATGAAAACGTCCCACATGACCAACTACAAATTTATCCGTAAGTTTCAGTTTTTCCCGCAGTGCTTCTCGTTTTTCCTGATCAAAGCGATAGAGTAATGCTTCAATAGCATTGGGAATATAATAAACCAATCCCAGCTCGAACGCTTTCTCACCAAAAACCGCCTTTCCGGCCAGCATCGAACAGGCAAACAGATAATCCGCTTTCTGCCAAAGATTTCTCCTCATCCACCGGGTAATCTTTCCTTTTAAGCCGCTATCCACTCCGGCACTTCTGGCATGAGCAATGGTAATGCTGATCCCCGCCTTTTTAGCAATGGGCAGATAAATAGCCGCCGTACTGGTCATATGTCCCTGTACCGCCCGAAATTCAGGATGCTCCGCAAAAAAAGTTTTAAAAGCCCGGCAATAGGAAACATAATTGATAATCCGAAAACGGGGAACACGGTAAACCCGTCCTCCCAATTCGCCTATCTCTTTTTCAAAATGTCCTTCCGCTCCCGTGTGTACCAGAAAGTCAAATTGGACCTTTTCCCGGTCCATATGCCGGTATAAATCCATAATGCGGCTTTCTGCTCCACCTCTGTACAAGGTTCCGAATACGTGTAAAATACGAATGGGTTCTGACATAACCTTCATCCTCTCAGCTTTACTAACCAAAACTTTATTTTAGCCTGCCAGTATTCTGTAATTCTGCCGCCAATCCCTCTGTTTTCCGGTTCCTGTTCTAAATACTCCTGATAGGAAATCCACTGAGTCTCTCCGGGATCAGCTAAATATTCCCGGCATCGCCGGATATCGTTATCATCCATGGTATTGGCATGAATGACCATTGTTGTAGTGCCTTCCCTCTTTTTTAAACTGCTGCTCAATTTAAAAGAAATAGGGTGAAAGATCATTCCCTGCCATTTATAAGCACCTTTCCCAAAGCCATCGGTAAGCCGGTTAAAGCCGGTATCCTTCAATGCTTTCAGAGTGTTTTTATCATACGAATGAGCCGGTGCCATGAAAATATCCGTACTGATTCCCTTTTCCTGTAAGATTCTCTTTCCATCTGCAATCATGGTTTTCTGGGTTTCATAATCCAGTCCGGCAAATTCCGAAAAATTATTTAAGGGAAACAACCCACCCTTTTTTGTGGTATATATATGGCGGTAGCCATGCATGGCAATTACCCAGCCCCCAGACTGTAATTCTCTCATGTATTGCCAAAATTCAGGATGTTCATAGCCATCTTCATTTTGCTTCAAATTTTCATCCCAATTATCCGGTACCACCCCAATAAGCGGCTTCACCTGATAACAGTCCAGAAGTGCTTTGAATTCCTCAAAGCGTTTCCAGTCCATATCAGGTGCAATATCATCCATTCTGATCGCTATTTTCATACCAATATATCTCCCACAACGACCTCTTTTTCACTTTCATATTTGTCTATCAGCAATGAGCCGTCTACTGTCCGTATCACAAGCTTCCCATCAAATATATCCACCACTTCGCCTGGCGCATATCCGGAAAAATCCATCATCTCGTCAAAGGGATGAGCTTCCCATATAATCACCTTTTCCTCCCCCAGCAACGCATAGGCTCCGGGGAATGGGGCAGCTACGCCGCGAATCAGATTATATATTTCTCTGGTTCTTTGGTGGAAATCAATTTTCCCATCTGCTGCTGTTCGTTTATTATACCAGGAGTCGAAATCCTTTGATTCCGTTCTGATCACAATGTTTTTTTCTTCATATGCCCGTATCAGCTTACGAATTAAGTTCTTGGAGCATATCATATTTTTGTACTGAGCCGTCCGAATGTCATCATGAGGCGTTATGGAAAACATCTCTGTGGCAAATACATTAGGACTATCGGCTTTTTCATCATAACGAAACAGATTCAGATTAAACCGGGTATCCCCCAGTATAATCGACCAATTAAGCGGTGAACGGCCGCGGCCAAAAGGCAGATAACCACTATTACCATGAAACCCGTAGACACCATATTCGAAACAATCCAGCACCGACTTTGGCATCAGTCTCTGCCAGCCCATGGAAATGCCTATTTCAAACTTATTTTCCCGCATAAATTCCTGAGTCTTTTCATCCGTCAGAAAATAACTGTCCGCTTCAAATACCGGAATGCCGTATTTATCCGTCAATACCGACAAGCCCTTATAGCCGGACACCTGATTCTTTTCAGTCACCTCTTTGCTGATGGTAATCACCAGATCCACCGGACATATTTGGTTTTGAATAAATTCCACTATATTTTCCGAAGTATCCTTTACACCAAATACTACTACTTTATACCGCATAAGCTTTCTCCTACAGGTTTTCCTTGTACCAGTCGATGGCCAGTGCAATTCCTTTGGCAAAATCGTAATCCGGATCATATCCCAGCAATTCCCTTGCCTTGGAAATATCCGCATTGGAGTCCTTAATATCACCCTTCCGGTCCGGACCGAAAATGGGTTCTACATCTTTACCCAATGCCTTGCATAAATTATGATAAACATCAATCAAATACTCTCTTCCGCCGGCACCGATATTAAAGGCTTCTCCACCGGCTTCCGAAGATGCCAGACAGGCCCGCAGATTGGCTTCGATTACATTGTCAATATAAGTAAAGTCCCGGGACTGCTTGCCGTCACCGTTAATGGTGGGGACTTCATCGTTTAACAGCATCTTAATAAATTTGGGGATTACTGCCGCATACGCACCGGCAGGGTCCTGGCGTCTGCCAAATACGTTAAAATAACGCAGACCATAGGTATCCAATCCATATAAAACCTTATATAATCTGCCATACTCCTCATCTACCTTTTTGGTTAGCGCATAAGGAGAAAGCAGCTTGCCTTCCTGTCCTTCTTTTTTGGGCAAAACCTGATGATCACCATATACCGATGAGCTGGAAGCATAAACAAACTTCTTTACCCCGTTCTGTCTGGATGCCTCCATCATATTCAAGGTTCCCATAATATTAATGCCTTCATATAAAAGGGGCATTTCAATGCTTCTGGGAACACTGCCCCAGGCCGCCTGATTGAGCACATAATTCACACCATCCGTTGCACTCATACAGGTATCCAGATCCCGGATATCGCCTTCTATAAAGGTAAATCCTGCTCTGCCGATAAAGGGCTTGATGTTCTCGTACTTACCGGTTGACAGGTTGTCCAGACACCGCACGGTATAACCCATATTTAAAATCGCTTCACAGAGATTAGAGCCGATAAAACCGGCTCCTCCTGTTACTAAAAATACACTTTCTTTGTCAAAAACCAATTCCTGATATCCCATCTTATAGCCTCCAGTAACGATAATCTTTGGTGCTGTATTCTTTTCTGTCAAATAAGCCTTTCAAATCCAAAAGCACTTTTTTCGCATTACTGCCGTTAAAAAATCCGCTTATCTTTTCTTTATCTAAATCCATAAATTGCTCATGAGCTACCGCCACAATAACAGCATCCATATCCTTTATGTCTTCCATGGAAACAAAATCAATACCATACAGGTGCTTTGCTTCCTGGGCATCAGCAGCCGGATCTACCACCAGCGGGCGGATACCGTATTCGGCCAGCTCATTATAAATATCGATCACCTTAGTATTTCTGGTATCGGGACAATTTTCTTTAAAAGTGAATCCTAAGATTGCTACATTGGCATGTTTTACCTGGATATCCGCTTTAATCAGATTCTTAACCAGATTTTCCGCCACATATTTTCCCATATCGTCATTGATCCGGCGGCCGGCCAGAATAACCTGGGAATGATAGCCCAGCTCTTCCGCTTTATAAGTCAGATAATAAGGATCCACACCAATGCAGTGCCCTCCTACCAGGCCAGGGAAAAACTTCAGGAAATTCCACTTGGTTCCGGCGGCTTCCAGTACCGCCTTGGTATCAATTCCCATTTTATTAAAGATAATTGACAGCTCATTCATAAAAGCAATATTGATGTCACGCTGACTGTTTTCAATAACTTTGGCGGCTTCTGCCACTTTAATGGATTCGGCACGATGCACTCCGGCTTCCACCACCAATTCATAGACTCTGGCAATGGTATCCAAGGACTCTTCATCCATGCCCGAAACAATTTTTACGATAGTTTCCAGACGATGCACTTTATCACCGGGATTGATTCTTTCCGGAGAATAACCGATCTTAAAATCAACACCGCATTGCAAGCCGGATTCTTTTTCCAGAATAGGTACACATATATCCTCAGTTACGCCGGGGTAAACAGTGGATTCAAATACCACGATGGATCCCCTTGTCAGATTTTGACCCAGTAATTTGCTGGCACCTTCTACCGGTGACAGATCAGGTGTGTGGTCATCATTAACCGGGGTCGGAACCGCTACAATGTGAAATTTTGCTTCCCGCAATTTTAACGGATCGGCGGTAAACTCTACGGTAGTATTTTGAATCACCTCATCCCCTACTTCTTTGGTAGGATCGATGCCTGACTGATATAACGCAATCTTGCTTTGGTTCAGATCAAAACCCACTACCTTTATCTTTTTGGCAAAAGCTACAGCTATGGGCATTCCCACATAACCCAGCCCAACCAAAGATATTTTTTCCTCACCGGCTACTATTTTCTCATATAAATTCATGCTTCCTCTGTCCTTCCGATTACTTTTTCTATTTCTTCCATGTAGGCATCCGCCACACGCTCTCTGTCAAACTCTTTCCCCATTTTTTCTCTGGCTTTTCGTCCCATCAGAGCCCGTTCGGCCACCGGGATTTCCATAAATTGTCTGATGGCTCTGATCAAATCAGCGCTGTCCCCGGGTTTAAAGCCCAATCCGGTCTGGCCTTCCGTAAATACCTCCCGGCATCCGCTGATGTCCGTCGCCAGTACCGGACGCCCGGTAGAAGAAGCTTCCATCAATACATTGGACATTCCTTCATGATATGTGGGCAGCACCACCGCACTGGCCTGGGCCAGGAAATCATGAATCTGGGTTTGAAATCCCAGCTGTACAATGATCCCCCGAACTTCCATATTATCCAGCCGCTCCTGATAATCTTCATCACAATATCCAACGATTTGAAAATGAATCTTATCATTATGTAAGGTCTCGGCTGCCTCCAGAAATTCATTAATACCCTTTTCCTTCATCACCCGCCCCACATACAGAAAGCGAAATTCATCATCCATCGGATAGGGCTCCATGCGATGTTTTTTTAAATTAACACCCGAACCGCTGACCAGCCTGCTGCTTTGCCCCTGAATGTGATACTTTTCCAAGATTTCTTTATTTTCCGTATTCTGAAAGAACACGCATGCGGCCCCCTTGATTCCAATCCGATAAAGGAATGCTACCATTTTTAACAAAAAACCTTTATTGTTAAAGGTGCTTCCCAAGCCGGTAATGGTGGTCATATATGGGATTTTTCTAAGTCTACAGCAAAGTCCGCCGTAAATGTTCGGCTTAATGGTATAAGTCAAAACCAGTGCCGGTTTTATCTTTTTCATCAGCTTATTGTATGCACGAAGAAGCTTGAAATCCTCTATGGGGTTGACTCCCCGGCGATTGATGGGGGTGTATACAAGTTCGCACCCCAACTCTTCCAGTTCTTTAGCCTTCACTGTGTCGGGCAGGCTGACTACCAGTTTATGCTTTTGCAGCAGGCGCTCCAAAAACTCACCCCGAAAATCATATAAGCCCGCAGAAGAATTGGCTAAAATTAATATTGTCAGCATATTATCTCCGTATCATTCATGTCCTTAATGGCTATTTCATTATATTTCATCATACTGATTCCGGCCTTATAATTTCCGATGGTTACGGGATTTTCCCGACCTGCAAGATTCTCAAGTACCTGATCGGGCATATTAACCCCACAGGCATAGGCGTGAGGATAACCACCGCCAAAGCGGGGATTTACCTCTGAAATGTAATATTTTCCATTTATATTAAATATATCAATATCTATCATACCACAAAAGCCACAGGATTCTACATAATTTTTAATTAAGTCGAACAGGAAATGGTCATGAAAAGAGATTGATTTATCAGTCTCTCCTGCCCGCATCTTTATCTTTTTCTTTATGAATATAGACGTACATTTGCCGGAAATCATATCAATATAAACGTCTGCGCCGTATTCCGTTCCATCCATAAATTCCTGAATCATCAGATCATCATATAACCCGAACAGCACTTCTATTTCATCTTTAGATGTCACCTTATTGATATTAATGCTGGCACTGCCTCTAACCGGCTTAACAAAAACCGGGTAGGTGATTTCTCCTGCCGCTATAGCCTGATAAAAATCCTCTTTGCTCACGTAACACTTTCCGGTGGGAATCCCTTTTTCCCGAAGAAGCTCATACATCTTATATTTATCAAAACAAATATCCACAATTTCCGGAGGTGAAACTATGGGAGTAGTCCCTATCTCCAGAAAACGGTCCCTTTCCCTGGCCAAAAGACTTAGCTCAGGATCGATCAACGAAAACACACCGTCAATTTTTTCTTTTATGCAGATGTCCAGAATGCACTCCACGTAGCCCGGATCTGTCATTCTGGGAACCAAATAGAATTTATCCGCATCATATACAGCCGGTGCCAGATTAGAGCAGTCTGTTGCAATAACTCTGCCATTCCCCCCCACTGTTTCTTTAAAATATTGTACAATCTTGTTGCGCGTACCGGCACTCAATATCAGTATATTCATAATTCCAGCCTTCCCGTTCTTTCTAATCTTTCTTTGCGAATCTCGGCAAAATTGCCTTCCGCCGCATTGGTATCTTCGGCCACCTCGTCACTATGCCCCAGCACGGTCTGTACCGTTTTCCAGATTACCTTGATATCCATTCCCATCGTAAGGTGTTCCACATATTCCACATCCTTGGCTATGCGGGCGTCCCAGTCAATAAAATTCCTGCCACTGACCTGGGCCAATCCGGTAAGTCCCGGGCGCACCGTATGCCGCAGTTTTTCCTTTTCCGAGTAGTAGGGCAGATAAGAAACCAGCAACGGTCTGGGCCCGATAAAGCTCATGTCTCCCTTTAGAATGTTTATTAACTCAGGCAGCTCGTCCAAGCTGGTGGTACGCAGCAGCTTACCGAATTTAGTCAATCGTACCGCATCAGGAAGTAACTGTCCTTTTTCATCTTTAGCATCAGTCATAGTACGAAATTTACAAAGTTTAAAAATTTTTTCATTCTTTCCTGGACGTTCCTGTTTAAAAAAGACCGGACTGCCCAGCTTTACTCTAACCATAACTATCAAAACCAGATAAATCGGTGATAACATAATGATGCCCAAAAGAGCGGCTATAAAATCAAATAAACGTTTAAAAAATCTCGCATACATCTACATTTCCACCTTCCAGTAGCCGTTCTTTCCGGCTCCCATTCGCTGTATCTTACCTTGCTTTTTCATTTCTGCTAACAATCTTTCCGTCTGCCGCTGTGAAATATTCAAACACAATGCCATTTCTTTGGCGGTAAGTGTTGGGGTACTCTTTATTAATTCCAATATATTTATTCCGACATTTATTCCGACATCTTTTTCTTTATAATTATTTATCAGTTCTATTAAAGCATCTTTGATTATCTGAAGCGTAAATTCTACAAAAGAAGTAGATTCACCTAATGTATTTGCATCATTCAGTGCCTGATAGTATTCACTCTGCCGTTCGTAAATCAATGTTTCAATTGGCAGCCATAAAAAAAATTCTTTCCACTTTGACAATATCAATGTATGCCACATCCGCCCCATTCTTCCGTTGCCGTCAGCAAATGGATGAATAAACTCAAACTCATAATGGAAGATGCATGATTTTATTAGTAGCTGTAAACGGCGGTTGATACTTCTCGCTCATAATATCGTCCTTTCCTCACTGTTCCCTGCACAACTACGTCTATTTTCCCATTTCTGGCAGTTTCTGTCAAGAATTTGACATCAGAAAAGCAACCGTCCCCCTAACCAAGGATAATGGTTGCTTATCTGACCTGTAACTATTAACCAAGGTGAACCGCCTATGCGTATCAAGATTTTAAGCATTCCTTCACAATCGAAATAATCAGTTCCATATCTTCTTCCGTATTCTTAATATCACTGGGCAGGCACAATCCTCTTTCAAATATCCCTTCCGCCACAGCTCTTTCTCCACCCACGTGAGAAAAAAAGTCATAGTCCGCAAACACCGGCTGCATATGCATAGGTTTCCAAATCGGCCGGGATTCAATGTTTTCTTCCTCCAAAGCATCCATAATCATATCCGGCGTCACCTGACAATCCTTTGCTATCGTCATACAGGACAGCCAGTTATTAGCATCACCATCCTTATTCAGAGGATTCATGGTGATTTCCGGAATATCCTTAAAAGCCTCCTGATATTGTTTATAAATGGCCTGCTTCTTCGCTTTATGCTCATCCAGATACATCAATTGTCCTCTGCCGATACCAGCTGTAATATTGCTCATCCGGTAGTTATAGCCAATCTGGGAATGTTGATAATGTCTGGCGGGATCCCTGGCCTGGGTAGACAAAAAGCGGGCTTTGTTAATTAATTCTTCTTCCTCCGAAACCAGCATTCCACCACCGGAGGTGGTGATAATCTTATTGCCGTTAAAAGAGAATATACCCATTCTGCCAAAGGTACCTGTGGCCTTTCCCTTGTAAGTAGAAGACAACGACTCCGCCGCATCCTCGATAATCGGTACATTGTATTCGGCACAAATCGCCATAATCTCATCCAGCTTAGCCGGGGTTCCGTAAAGATGTACCACAATCACCGCTTTGGGATTGGGATACTTTTCAAATGCCCGCCGCAAAGCCTCAGGTGACATATTCCAGGTATCGGGTTCCGCATCTATGAATACCGGTGTTGCTTTCTCATACATAATAGGATTGCAGGATGCACTGAATGTCAGGGAGGAGGCAAATACGATATCTCCCTGCTCCACTCCCAGTAAACGCAGCGCCAGATGAATAGCTGCTGTGCCGGAGTCAAGCGCCGCCGCATGTCCGATTTTCACATACTCTGCCAGTTCCTTTTCAAAATTGTTTACGTTTGGTCCAAGAGGTGCCACCCAGTTAGTGTCAAATGCCTCTTTTACAAATTCCTGCTCCTTACCATGCATGGTGGGAGAGGATAAATATATTTTCTTTTTCATAACGGTGATTCCTCCTGATAATGATAAGTCGGTACCATTTCTTTAATCATGGGCCGGATATCTTCGGTTTCGCTTTTGGAAGCTTCCTTCAGATTTTTCAACTGAACAAAAAACTTCATTTCATCTATATCAATGGGTTTTCCCACATAAATCAGCTTATTGGCCGTTTCCTTCATGCCTTCTTCTTCCATCAGCAGCTCTTCATATAATTTTTCCCCGGGACGCAGTCCGGTAAACTCGATTTTGATATCTTCTCCAACCCGGTATCCCGACAATCGGATCAGGTTCTTGGCCAGATCCAAAATCTTCACCGGCTTACCCATATCCAATACAAAGATTTCACCGCCTTTGGCATAAGCACCGGCCTGTAAAACCAGCGAAACCGCTTCGGAAATGGTCATGAAGTAACGAATAATATCCGGGTGGGTTACCGTAACCGGCCCGCCGGCTGATATCTGCTTTTTAAAAAGAGGAATGACACTGCCGTTGCTGCCCAGTACATTGCCGAAACGAACCGCTACAAATTCCGTATCATAATGTTTGTTAAAAGTCTGGATGATCATCTCACAAATCCGCTTGCTGGCCCCCATAATATTAGTGGGATTTACCGCTTTATCGGTAGAAATCATCACGAACCGCTTAGTGCCGTTCATGGCCGCTGCCATAGCTGTTTTAAAAGTCCCTAAAACATTGTTCTTGACCGCTTCATTTGGACTTGTCTCCATCAGCGGTACATGCTTATGCGCTGCCGCATGGTACACAATATCCGGCTTATAATGCTCAAATATCCAGTTCACCCGATTGGTGTTCCGAACCGATGCGATCAGCACCGTCAGCTTCAGCTTGGGATACTCGTTAATCAGCTCCTGCTGCACATCATATACACTGTTTTCATAAATATCAACAATAATCAGCTCCGAAGGCTTATGGGTGGCAATCTGCCGACAAAGCTCGCTGCCGATGGAACCGCCGCCGCCGGTAACCAGAACCTTCTGTCCTTTTACATAACCCAAGATCGAATCCAAGTCGATTTCCACCGGCTCTCTGCCCAGTAAATCTTCTACTTCCACATCCCGCAGCTTGCTGATGCTCACTTCACCGTTTACCAACTGGTACACTCCGGGAAGGGCACGCAGCTTGCAGCTGGTTTCCTTACAAATATCCAGAATCTCTGTCATTTCCGTTCGGGAAATAGATGGCATGGCCACAATGATTTCATCAATGCTGTAAATATCGGCACACTCGATAATCTTGTCCCTGCCGCCAACCACTTTAATTCCCTGAATAAAACGTCCCCATTTCCCCTGGTCATCATCAATAATACAGCGAATGACCATGGTACTGAAATTACTGTTGACGATTTCTTTTACAATCAGATTAGCCGCTTCACCGGCGCCGATTACCATAACCGATATACTGTTCTTCTTATTTTGCTTCCTATGCTTCAGGCTTCTGAAAAACCGGTACGAAAACCGGCTGATAAAAACAAAAGTAATCAGTATAAATGCATACAGAAAATAGTAACTGTCCGGTACCGCTTTGCCTTCCTCACGAAAGAACTGCAATCCGACCCCATTGATTACCGCCGAAATCACACAGGAAACCACCACATTCTGTAACTCAGTCTCCCCGGCAAAAGCCCATAGGCTATGATACATCTTAAACAGATAAAGTACAAACAAAGTCAATACGATATTAATCGGCAAAAATCTGGTTATGGGATCCAAAAAATAGCGGGGAATTTGTGAAAACTCAAACTCATAGCGCATCAAAATAGCCAGATAACCGGCACAAACCACACTGATAATATCATAAATAATCAGTGCGGTTCTGCGATATAGCAGTTTATAATTGAAAGGTATTTTTTCTTTTTTCATAAATTCCTGCCCTTTTTGCTGTTAAAAATCAAAGGCGCAATAATCAGCATCAAAATCAAACCGGAAGGATTGCTGAAGTGGAACACCCACTCTACCAGCCCTTCTACCGCTACGGCTACTGTTACGATTACCGGCAATGCCGCATAACTTTCATTGTCCCGATTTCTGAAATAATATATACAGCTTTGAATAAAAGTTGCTAATCCCACCAGCACAAACAAGACGCCCATAAAGATACCATGGTCATATGCAAACTGCAGGTAAATATTGTGTGCATGTGTTGCAATAGAGCCGTCTTTCAGCAGTGCACCCATCTCCTCATGTCCGGTCATGTTCAACTGCTCGATATAGGAACGGAAGATGTCGGTTCGGCCATTGGTATAGTCTGCTTCCGGCACATCAGCTTCAGCTTCAACCACCTGATCTTGTTCCGCAGTAACCGCCTGCTCCGTTTCCACACCCATTGCTTCGGCTTCCCATAGCTCTACATATACTTCCGATACGATAATATGCGTTTCTTCGAACTCTTTTATTTCCCCGTAAATATCAAAGGTACCTTCCGGTATTCCGAATATCTTCTCCGCAAATACATCAACAAACCGGCCCACACGCATGAACTCCACTGAGTTTACTTTACGTCCCCTTAAAATATCATCCGGGTAAGACTCAAATTCATAAAGCTCCGGTTCGCTCACCAATGCCGGAACTGTCCTTTGCACAAAAAACGTAACCGGAAAACAAATAATCGCCGACAGAATCATGATTCCCATTGAAACCAGGATGTTTCTGATCTTCTCCCGGCCCTTTCCGGCGGCCATAATCACTACTGCAAAAAGTGCAGTAACTGCTACTGCAAAAAAGCCTGTTCGGGCCATTGTAAACAGCATGTAGGATGTCACTACACCAAAAAATACGCTTTCCTTCCAAATATCTTTCAGCTTATGGCTCTTCTTTAATTTTGTCAGTAATATAACCAACGCCGCACATTCCACCATAGTAAGATAAGTCGCCGTGATGGTTACCGTATGGAAAATGTGAGTATATCTCGCCGTCCGGTATGTGACAAAAGGACGGTGTAACAAAGCATAGCCGGTAGACCAGATAAAATGCAGGGCAATACCCCGGCAAATATTGGTCAGAATATCCGTCTTCTTCCATCCACCATATTGCAGGAAGAACAGTGTAAAGGAAACTGCCAAAGCAACTGTCCACCAACGTCCGTTACGAAAAACAATAATCAATATAAAGAATAATGCAATCAAACCACCATACAAATATGCCGGCCGCTTCATTTCCCTACTGATGATTTTCTTTACTGTATTGATAATCACATTCAAAATCACAAATCCGGCTAATATACCTGCCCACACTGTCAGGGGCAAAGCTTGTGCATCCAGTTCATTTGCTCTAAGCTCATCAGTCATTAAGCCTGTATAGTAGTTATAACCATATATCCCGGCTAAAATTACATATACAAGATTATAAATTTTCCATATTTCCTTCTTGCTAAACATCACTATAATCGCCAGCGCAAAGAAAATCACTTCTTTCCGCTCCGCAATGGTGTGATGGATATCATATAAGCCGCACATATACTCGCAGCAAGCCGCAAGTATTCCGGCAATAAAAATCGATTGTAAAAAATCAGGCCATTTTTCTCTTAAAATATCTTTACTAATAATGGCTGCCTGGCCATCCCGATTATGATTGATCCCATAAAACAGAATCCCACCAAGTAAAATGATGCTTATGAAGAAAAATGTATTATCTAAAACAAAACTGCCAAAGGCACCCGTTACTGTTGCAATTAACCCCGCTAATATAAGCACCGCTGCCAAGGGGTTCATAACAAATTTAAATGCTCTTTCAACTGTAATCAGCTTGTCCTTTGCCTGTCGCTTTTTATAATAGTAGTTTACTGCAAACAGCATCGCTGCTGCCAAGGCCAAAATAACTGCCCCAAACAAGGCCACCTTGTCTTTTCGCAAAGGTACCGAATAATTGTAATCAGCTACCAGATTCAACCCTTCCAGGGAACTATCCATGTAATACATAACACCGGCATTAGGATAATCGGTCATGGGAATAAATTCACTGCCTGCGTAGATATTAGATACAATGCCGCCATCCGGCTTTCCGCTTGGGGTTTTCCCCTGTACAATAAAAAAATACATCTCACCCACTGTTAAGTCTACATCCACCAATATTTCATAAAAACCGGGAAGGTTATCCTGATCAATCATCACCGTCTCTTCAAACATCCCGCAATTGGCACTATCCAACATCCGGAAATAGAAAGATTCTCCGGTAGTTTCTGCCCCCAGATAGATTCTCACACTTCCCATATGGTCATACTGGGCCGCAAATCCCTGGGTCAGCATCCTGTTATCATCAATAGGTCCAATCACTTCTCCGGTTTGCTGAGGAATCGAAGATGTTACCGTCTCATGCCATACCCGAAAAGGAAACAATGACAGAAGCGCACATGCTGCGACAATTATAATTACTGCTTGTATTGCTTTACTCTTATAGATAATCTTTTTCATTTAATGCTCCCAATTTTAACATAATCCTCAAAATCATGGGTAATTATACCATAGTTACCTTCAATTATCAAATCCAATACTTAAAAATTGTAACTATTCAGAGCCCCATTCGCAAAATCGCTCTTTCAGAGCTTTACTTTTGCTCATGATGGCTTCTCGCCAAATAGATATGTGAAAAGAGTCCTCTGCAAGCAAGCTTGCTCGGTCTCTTTACATAAATCTGCTTGGCTCTGAATAGTCACAAAAAAATATACATTTAATCAATCCGCAATATTCAGCATGCTGCACTGAAATCGAAAAAAGATTAAATGTATACCTATAACCATTACCGCCCTTTGCGGTACCTTATTTTTCCCCATGTTAATGCCAGTACGTTTAGCATTTCTCCCACTGCCATACACCATAGCCAATGACCGTTACCGGTCATGTATAAAATGCTTTCCAGAACAATCAGTACTGCAATTGTAATGTTCAGCCTTCTGGCGAACACCTCACGCTCCCAATCGCATACCGGCCTATTATCGTTCTCTACAGGCGAAAGACACTTTATTATGACGAGAGACAAAATACTAATGACTGCTATAACATAAATTTTTATATCCAAGTATTTGACGGCTGCCAACGCCAGCACCACCAATACCACTGAGCAAAAATAACAAGATAAAAAAGAATTCATATGAACACCGCCTGCTGTTCCCCTAACAGCAAAGAATACTGCCAATAATACAGCACATTCTACCGGCATTCCCATAACGACTGCACAAATAATAATTGTTAATACCGCAACTATTAATTCCAAACCAACTTGAAATCCGTAGGCATAGATTTCCTTGTTCTCATCCTGGACCGTTTCTGTACGGACCAGATAGTCAGCCAACCGAATGGCTACTTTTTCCATGATTCTTTATCAGCGTTTTTCTTTTGCATGGCATCCGGCATTTTCGGTTCGTGTAATAACATTGCACAACATCCAATACTATTAGATATTTTTGCAACTGCTTCACCGGTGCGTGCCAGAGAACGGGCAATTCTTTTTTCCATCACTGTGATTTCCTCCTTGTATGTTTTATCCACGTAGGAGGGTAACATAATTCTGCTGAAAATATACACAAGTGTCAAAATCCCGCTTCTGTCAGTAATATTTCATAAATTAAAACGTTTTTATTAGTCATTTTGGTTTACATATAATTCTTCCTTGCCATACATAGCAATCATAAGCTTGAACATATAATCCTTGGTTTCTATTTTCATCATACCATCGTATCGTTTTACAGCTTCCTCAATTGAGGCAAGTCCTATTCCATGCCGGTTTTTGTCCAATTTAATTGTTAACAACTTTCCCTCAGCATTGCTCTTGATTTCCCCCAGATAAGGATTGGATAATTTTATAGTTAATACATTTCGTTCAAATTTCATTTTCAAATCAATACTTCGATGTTCTTCGTCTAAATTCCTTACTGCCTCAATGGCATTATCAAGGGCATTTCCCATAACAACACACAAATCCCCATCTTCGAAAGGCATATGATTAGGCACCATAAACTCGCTGCTAAGAGTAATATTATCATTTTCTGCCTTACTCATTTTATAGCCAAGCAAAGAGTCAATAATCATATTGCCGCTTTTATTCTTCCAATAATTTAACGTATAGTCATCAATCAATCCACGAAGGTAATCTCTCATCTCTTCATAATGCTGCTCCTGATTAAACCCATTCAGGCATACCAGATGATTCTTAAAATCATGATGCAATTTTCTGCTTTCTAACCACGCTGCTTCACGTTCTTCACTTTGTAATTTATACATCTTTGCCTGTTGTTCATACATAATATTATTCTGGCGAATAACCGCTTCTTTTTGAAGTTTATCATAAACACTAAAAATAAATATATTAAGTAATAACGTTATTAGTAGTGCCAATGAGGACATAACAGAAAAATGCACGCTTACTAATTGCATATTTAATTCTGTAATAATATAAATAATTAGCATACTTCCAATAGGTATTAGCAATGACATCAACCAGTATGACAATGTAACTTCTCCACTCATTTTGCCTTTATGGTTTATCTTAATTATTTGAATTATCATCACGAGAATTATTTTTGAAATAATCCATGCTGACAAAACATAATCATTTAATTGTATTCCAAAAAGTATAGTTAAAAATCCTACTATGCTTTCTGCAATAGCTGTTATACAATAAAAAGATGCTGTAACAAGCATAACTGTTTTTAACTTATTCTGATAAAAAATCACTCCAATTGCAGCCCATAAAACTATTGATACAATTGCCCTTTCCAACATTGAATCAACTACATTCTGTATAAATAAATTATCACACAACCAATATAAGCCCCATGCAATGCTAGAAATCAGCTTTCCGTTCTTACCCTTATTCGTTAAAAAAGTATTATAGTAATCTACAACTATCGGTACCCAGACTATAGATACTGCCAAATCAATTATTTCTTTTAATGTAATCTCCATCTCATTTCTCCATTCCGAAATACAGTTCCCTAATTTGCTTTCTCCGCTCTTGGCTGATCCTCAATCTTTCTCCGTTACACATAGTAATATAATCATAATTCATAACTTCCATCAAACTGGCATTGATCAAATAAGATTGATGGATACGTAAGAATTGAGCCTTCTGTTCCGCAAGCTGTTTTTCCACATCACCTAATTTACCTAAATAGCGAGACTTTTTGCTTTTGGTTACAACATAAACATTACGCCCAAAGCTCTCGAAATATATAATATCTTTTGTCGGAATGCGATAGCGGACCCCTCTATAATCATAATGAAAATAATAATCCTTACGGTTTATCTCTTCAAAAGCAGCTACAAAATCTATAGCAAACTGGTTTTCATCAACTGGTTTTTTTAGAAAGCGAAAAGGCATAACCGGAAACAGTTGCACAAAATAATTTTCATAACTTGAAATATAGATAAAAATAACTTCCCGGTTATTTTCTCTAATCTTTTGTGCTAACGCGATTCCATCCATCTCCGGCATCTCAATATCCAGATAAATCAAGTCATACTCGTTCTTTTCATTGATATAAGAAAGTAAATTCTGACTGGAGTTGTAAACATCAACTGCCTTACTTACAATGTGATTTTCTTTCAGGTTCCTCTCCAACAAACTTTCTATTTTATCCGTAATTCTTTTTTCATCATCACAAATTGCTATTCTAATCATATAATTCACCTTTTTAACTAATATGACTTTTGTCCTATGCAAATTGGTATTTTTTTCCAATTATTAATTATTTTAGTATGAATTGTCAATAGTATTGTCTCAATTTAAGACTTTTTGCGCGACTTTCCTAACATTATTTGGATATTTCTTCATAAAAATAGCCCCTTTTATGATATCTGCTACCATAAAAGGGGCTAATTGTATTATGTTACTTCTTATCGAACAAATCATATATCGAAACACCCAGGACTTCGGCAAGTGCCTTCAATTCAAAATCCGTCACTGTTCTTTCATGGCTTTCGATTCTGGAAATAGAACCACGGCAAATATATATTGCATAAGTTTCCAATCTATCGGACAACTCTTTCTGGCTCATTTTCTTTTCCACTCTTACTTTCCTAACACTATCACCTACGATGTTGTTTTGTTCATAATCAATAATCCGTGCCATCTTGTCCTCCCGCTTTAATGTTTCATGACACATTTATTTTATTATGTTTTTCACCTCAACTCGTCTCGTATTAGGACACACTCCGTTTATCTGCCCATACTGTAATATTCTACACCGGCTGATGCCATTTCTTCCGGCTTATATAGATTTCTACCATCATAAACCAGCGGAGTATGCATACTTTGTTTATAAGTCGCAGGTGTCACTGCTCTAATTTCAGGCCATTCGGTAAATACAAAGCAGATATTAGCTGCTGTCAATGCTTTTTCAGGACTATCCACGTAAGTAATACTACCCTGTTTCAGCTTACCTTCCGGAAATTGCATCTGTGCCCGCTCTATTGCCTTGGGATCATAAGCAAATACCTGTGCTCCCTGCTCTAATAAAAGGTTCAGATTGTCAATCGCCGGGGCTTCGCGCATGTCATCCGTTCCGGCTTTAAAGGCCAGTCCCAGGACCGCCACCCGTAAGCCATCAAATGTAATCATTCTCTCCTGTGCCTTTTCAAATAAACGGGTTTTTTGTTTAATATTAACATCCACACAGGCTTCCACTGTTTTCAACTGATATCCGTTTTTCCGGGCCAGATACTTTAATGCCTTGGTGTCTTTGGGGAAACAGCTGCCGCCGAATCCGATGCCGGCATTCAAAAACCGGGAACCGATTCGTTCATCATAACTCATACCCCTGGCCACATCGGTAATGTCAGCTCCTACCAATTCACAAAGATTGGAGATATCATTCATATAAGAAATCTTTAATGCCAGAAAATCATTACAGGCATATTTGATCATTTCTGCAGAACGGCGTTTTACCGATACAATGGGAATACCAAAAGGTTTGTATATCTTCATCAACAGTTCTTCTGCTTCTATGCTTTCGGTTCCGATAATAATCCGGGCGGCATGCAAGGTATCATGTACCGCCGTGCCCTGGGCTAAAAATTCCGGATTGGAAGCAACTTCCACTTTCACATCATGAACCAAAAAATCCTTGATAAACTGTTCTACTTTATCGTTGGTTCCCACCGGTACGGTGGATTTTACCACTACCAGACAGTCCTTTTCCACAGTTTCCGCAATCTGCCTGGAAACACCGGCAATATAGCTCAGATTAGCACTTCCATCAGGAAGTTCCGGAGTACCCACCCCGATAAAAATAGCATCTGCCAGACGGTAAGCCTCTTTATAATCAGTTGTAAAATGCAGATTACCATTGGCATTGTTCTTCTGCATCAATTCTTCCAGACCTTCTTCATATATGGGGGAAATGCCCTGCTTCATGATGGCAATCTTCTTTTCATCCACATCTACGCAGGTTACATCATATCCTTTCTCGGCAAAACAAACACCTGCCACTAATCCTACATATCCGGTTCCTGCTACTGCTATTTTCATGTCCTTATATATCCTTTCTTTATCTCAGTTATCTAAATTCAAAACGTAAAAATTATGAACATATTATATCACAATAATTCAAAAAGTGGTATACTGGTGAAAAATACTGATTTTTGAATGGAGAATTAGATATGGATACCTTATCGGTTATCATTCCCGCTTTCAATGAGCAGGACATGGTTGAAACCACTTTTCATACTGTTAAAGACATTTTAGATCATGCCGCCATCCCTTTTGAACTGATTTTTATCGATGATGGCTCTGCTGATGCAACCTATCAAAAAATAGAAGCACTTGCTGCCAGCCATACGGAAGTCCGCGGTTTATCCTTTTCCCGAAACTTCGGCAAGGAATCGGCTATTTTTGCCGGTTTGGGAGCTGCTTCCGGTGCCTGCGCGGCAGTTATGGATTGTGACCTGCAGCATCCCCCGGAAGTACTGGTAGAAATGTACCGGCTTTGGGAGCAGGGCTATGAGGTGGTCGAAGGTGTTAAATCTACCAGAGGAAAAGAAAATCCTCTCCATACCGTAAGTGCCAATTTGTTTTATCTGTTTATCAGTCATGCCACTAAACTGGACATGTCCAAAGCCTCAGACTATAAGCTATTGGACCGCCGGGCCATTGATTCTTTACTGGAAATGCCGGAGCGGACGCCTTTTTTCCGGGCCTTATCCGCCTGGATCGGTTTTAAAACCATCTCCGTTCCCTTTGAAGTTCAGGAGCGCACTGCGGGCAGTTCCAAATGGTCAGCCCTGTCTTTAACTAAATATGCTATCCGGAATATCACGTCTTTTTCCGGTGCCCCCCTGCACCTGGTTTCTTTTATCGGCTGGGTAATGTTCATCTTTGCTGCTATTTTAGGCATCCAATCCCTGTGCCGCTTCTTTAACGGTACGGCCCAGGAAGGATTTACTACCGTTATTCTGATTCAATTAATCGTTGGCAGCCTGATTATGATCAGTTTGGGAATCATTGGTCACTATCTTTCCCGTATTTATGAAGAAATCAAAGCCAGACCCCGGTATATCATTGGCCGTCACTGCGGTCAAAAAGACTTATAATCATAAAGGGCAGCAACGCCCATAAAAATACCACATATCTAACCAGATAGGTAGGACCCAATATCACCGTCATCCAGATCAATATGGGCAGCAGATAAGGAATCAGCTGCCTGTATTTTTTTTGTTCCCATAAGTACCCAGCCACAAACATCATCACCCAGAATAAAAAGCCTGGGGAAAAGAGCATGGATATTACCGGTATCTTCTGCTGGGTAACCTCCAGAGACAGCCTGCGATAACCTTCTGCCAGCCAGGAAATCTTACTTTCCCGGCTGCCCGGCTCCTCTACCTCATAGCCAAAATAGGAGCTGTCTTCATAAGTATAAGTAAACACGGTATTTCCCCGATATACATCGATAACTGTATCCGGATACCAGAAGCCATAGGAAGTCATCAGCCAGGCGTTAAGGTAGGTAAAGGGATGGCTGATCCCCCATTTTCCCCATAGTTTCAGAAACTTCATCGGGTCACTTCGGAAAGCTTCGTTGTTAAACTCAATCTTCACGCTGTCTGATACTTTCGGGGTGTAGCGTTTCAGGGCCTCCTCCGGAAGGAAATCATATAAATCATCCAGTTCTTCCTGATTTAAGGTTTCCTGTTCGCTTGTATATACTCTGGCCACCTGCTGAATCGGCACGGTAAGCATTTCCTGCTGACCCCCCCTCTCCGCACCAAAGATAACGCTTAATCCGCTGCTAAGAACCAGATAGATGCCAACACTGACTGCTGTTAAAAAAAATACCTTTTTTCGCTGTTCCCTGCAGTACAGCAACAAAACTAAGGCAAACACCCAAAATGCATACTTCCCGTTATGACGAAGCATCATCACCCCAACTGCCCCCACTATAAACAGCAGTAGTTTTCCTTTAGAAGAAAGCAGTGTCTCCGGTTCACCACATAACTCCTTGATCATCAAAAATAATAGCAAAAGCATCCCGGTAAATAATCCGTCTTTAGCCGAACATAGTGAAAACATCACAATTACAGGGAAAAATCCAAAATATGCCAACGCAATCATTCGCACCCGCAAAGACACTTTTTTTTGCTTCATATAAGTAATTCCATAGGAAAATATTCCTGCCAGAATTACCATCTGAAAAATGGTATAGCAGGCAATCCCCAGATTGACCGAACCGCTGATCTTATATCCTGCCTGAATGATTCCCCCCAGCAGCAGCACATGAATCAGCGGATGATGGTTGGAGAAATTTCTGGTTACTACCTGCATATATTCTTCCTGAGCATCATAGACGAAAAAACCCGGGTATACCGCCAAAAATACCGGCAACCAGCATAGTAATATAAATCCCGCCATATAAAGCATCTGTCTCAAATCAGAAATTTCATCCCATTTACCGGCTCTTGCCAGACCGGTTGTAATTTTCATATTTTTTATAACTTCCCAGGCCAGACTCACCAGCAAAGTCATGATCACACTGCATACCACAATCGCCATCCACATAGAGGCATCCGTAAACATTACATTTTCAGCCTCTTCCAGACTGGCCCCGAAGATCATACAAATAGAAAACAAAAAAGAAAATAATCCTGCTATCAGCCACTTTCTTTTTTCCCCGGGTAAAAGTCTATCTAACGCCCGATGAAGCAAAGAAAGTAGAACTCCAAACACCGCCACCGAAAAAATACTGTTGGTAAAGATCAGCTCCTGATCAGCCAGGGGTAACATTCGGGGCATACAAATACACCCTGCCAGAGCCAGCAGGGCGGCAATTGTCCATAGACATATATGATGTTTGAAATTTACTGCTTTTTCTTTCATGAATCCTTATCACCTTTGGTTACAATTTCACGGATAACATATTGCGGGGAATTGTTCATGGAAATATACATTCTTCCAATGTATTCACCTACCAGTCCTAACATCAGCATCAGCATACCGCCGATGAACATTATAGAAGACATTAATGCACTGAAACCGGTTACCAGTTCAGGGGGCTGGATAAATATTTTCTTAATTACTGTATAAATCGCATACAAAAAGCCGGCAATGGCACTTATGGCACCGATTACCGTGGCTACCCTGAGGGGCTTAACACTAAACGCTGTGAATCCGTTGAACCACAGGGCCAGAAGTTTCCCGATGGTATATCCCGAAGCACCGTTTTTTCTTTCCCGATGTTCGATATCCACGTTAATAATATTCTTAGTGGTTCGCAGCACTAACCCAATCACATAGGGATAGGCTCCCTGATAGCGTTTCATTTCGTCCACTACGAACTTTTTTGCCGCAAAATAGCTGGACAGATAAAGTTTTTTGGGCTTTCCCAACATTACTCTGGTCATCAGGTCATTGACCCGGCTGCCCAGATTCCGAATCCCCGAGTGTTGTTTATGATTGTATCTTGCATACACTACGTCTGCACCATCACTAATCCCCTGCAGTAGTTTATGAACCTCTGATGCCGGTGTCTGCCCATCGTCATCCATGCACACCACAATCTCACCCTTAGCCTGATGAAAACCGGCCATTAGAGCCGCATGCTGGCCAAAGTTCCTGGCCAGATTGATTCCGGTTATATTATCATTTTCCTCACACAGCTTTTCAATCACCACAAAAGTATCATCAGGAGAAGCATCATTTATCAGAATAATCTCATAAACATACTCCGACAACTCTGCCATGGCATTTTTCACTTCTGTTACCACTTCCCCGATAGTTTCCATGGAGCGATAACAGGGAATAATAAAACTGACTAATTGTTTCATTTACACATTCTCCTCACAAATCCTGGCCATCAGGATAATATCCCGATAGACTCCCTCAATCTTTACCTCGTCCTGCAGATAAGCTTCTTTGACAAATCCGGCTTTTTCATAGCTTTTCCAAGCTCCTTTGTTCTCAACCAGAAGCCGCAGCGTCACCTTATGCAATGCTAAAGTATCAAAAGCATATGCAATCATAAGTCGGGCTGCCTCCGTCCCATAGCCCTTTCCGATGGCACTTTCCTCACCGATAAAAATCCCGTATTCAGCCTTTTGATATTCATAATCAATATCCCGCAGATAGGTACTGCCAATGGGACGGTTGGTTTTCTTTTCGTAGATAATGAACTGCACCGCCTTACCGGTATCGATCATCTCCTGAATCCATTTATGATGCCCGGCAGCAGTAAAAGGCTTCTGATAAATAAAATTCTTCCGGATATATTCCTGATTCCGCCAGCTTACAATCAAATCGGTATCGGTCTCTGTCATCAACCGGAGTCTGATCTGCTCACCTTCTATCCACTCATCCTTCTTTGCTTTCATCATAAATCCTGTATACTCCCATCTTATCTGCGATGTTTCCTACCTGTTCAATAGCTATTTCCTGCCCATGCCCCCGATAGTATTCCTTAAGCCATGTCAATTCGTATTCAAAATCCACTATTATATAAGTGTTATCCAGAGAAAGCAGTGCTTCTTCCATAACCGGCATCTCAAAGGCCGCCATCTTCTTCTGGTATAAAGGACTTTTGCAGGCCCAGCCACCCATAATATCGTAATTAGCCAGGCGGTTATCCACCCCGGCAAACATTTTTTCCGAATAATCCACCGATGAATATACATCAACAAAATAATAATTGTCCGGATGCTGTCTGCAGTATTCCTGCATCGCCTGCCAGGGACGGTTTACTTCCTCACGCCTGACTGACTTTTGATCCATCGAGGTTATCATCCCCGGCAGGTTGGTGATCGCCGTTACTAAAATCAGGACACCGATTACCGCCGGAAAAGTTTTCCATGTCTTTAAGGCTTTTCCTTCGACGAAAGTCATCGCCATTAAAATACAAAATTCCATATAATAAAGAGAGTGAGTAATCCGGGCCGGATCTCTGTCACCCATTAAAATATACATCCAAAGTGCGGTTCTTACAGATAAAAGCAGCAACAGCTTCCAAACCATGGAACCATTTTTACGCTGGCTGATTCCCATTCCCAGCAAGCTGGCATAACCGATAATAATCAGAGCATTAAAGGGGAAATCTCCGTGTGGCCCGCCATGAGTCATCTTATAAATATATAATTGTGCTTTTTCCGTAAACTGTTGGTTAAAAGGCTTGGTCACCTTCCGATTGGCACCCGCGTAATCAGCAATCTCCCCAACCAGTTTTTCATCAATCTCTTCATCCAGTCCAACATTATAATTATGAAACAGTATTTCTTCACTTTCACTTAATCCGATGCTTTCATAAAATGCTGTATGTTCCGCATAATCAGGGATTACCTGATAATCATAAAGCTCAGTCCGGTTGTCAAAAAACTCATTGAACTTCTGCCATTCTGCTGAGCTGTGAGCAATCATGTGAGTTCCCTGGCCGATAATCAATCCGGCTAAAATACCCCCCAGTACGGAAAAGTACTTGACGGCATGCTCCTTCGTAAAAACCGGCTTTTCACAGCCCCATTTACACACTCCCGCTACACCGATCATGGGCAGCACCAGGGCCAGCATTTCCGAGCGAACGAGAAAAGCAATAAAAACCAAAACCATCGCCGGCAGATTTTTCTTAAAAAAGGTCTTATTATCCAAATTGATATCGGTAGTGTAAAAAAGAAAAGCCGCCGCTGCCGCTAACATCGTGCAAGTAATGGTATACTGGACAAAGACCAGATGCTCCAGCATGGTACCGATCACCACCACTCCTTCTGTCAAAAGGAGCAGTACCTTTCCCGGTGTTTTATGAACAAACTTAAGACTCCGGTAAACAATCAACCCAATACTGCCAAACTGACAGATACATAAAAACAGGCCATACCAGGGCGCCCCCGGAACGATTCTGTAGAAAAAGCTGATAAAAGCACTGATCAAATAGAGCATCTGAATATTTCTGCTCTCCGGAGTTCCTGTATAGACTCCCGCCAAAATATCCTTCATCAGAACATCATCATTTAAATCATAATAATAATCATAACGAAGGCCGCATGCTATACACAGTATTGCCAAAAACAAGACTGTCATTATCAGGTTTTTCTGCTTCATTAATCCTTTCATCGGGCATAGAATTCCTTTACTTTATCGGTAATATAAACAACCTGCTCCGCTGTCAATTGATGGAACATGGGCAGGCGCAGTAATCGTTCACTTTCTTTGGTGGTGTAAATGTCCTGGCCATGGAAAACTCCGAATTTCTTCCCTGCCGGTGCGGTATGAAGGGGAATATAATGAAAGACTGCTAAAATATCTTTTTCTTTTAAGAAAGCAATCAACCGGCTTCTTTCTTCCATATCCCGGGTCTTGATATAAAACATATGGGCATTATGCACCCGTCCCTGGGGAACAAATGGCAGTTCTATCTTCCCCTGATCAGCCAGCGGTTTCAATATTTCATAATATTCATTCCATCTGGCCATCCGGCTGCCCTGAATCTCCTCTGCTTCTTCAAACTGAGCATACATATAAGCCGCGTTCAGATCACTGGGCAGATAGGAAGATCCTTTATCCTGCCAGGTATACTTATCCACCTGTCCGCGGAAATAGCGGCTGCGGTCCGTTCCTTTTTCCCGCAGAATCTCCGCGCCATTAATATGTTTCTCATCACGGATCAGCAATGCACCGCCTTCTCCCATGCTGAAATTCTTGGTTTCATGAAAGCTTAAGCAGCCAAAGTCGCCAAAGGTTCCCAGTGGTTTCCCGTGATATGTACTCAGGATTCCCTGAGCCGCATCCTCTACCACGTAAAGATTGTGTCGTCCGGCAATATCCAGAATCACATCCATCTCACAGGCTACCCCTGCATAATGTACCGGTACAATAGCTTTGGTTCGGTCAGTAACCGCTGCTTCGATTAAGCGTTCATCCATGTTCATGGTTTCCGGACGAATATCCACAAAAACGATTTTGGCTCCCCGAAGTACAAAAGCATCGGCTGTTGACACAAAGGTATAGGCGGGCATGATTACCTCATCACCTTCTTTTATTTCACATAAAAGCGCCGCCATTTCCAAAGCATGGGTACATGAAGTAGTTAATAAACACTTCTCTGTTCCGGTTTGTTCTTCGATCCATTGATTACACTTGCGGGTAAAATCACCATCACCGCATATATGCTTATTTTTAACAGCCTCCTGTACATAAACAACTGCATTTCTTCCTTCCGGTGGCTCATTAAAACGTATTTTTTCTTTATATTGCATATGCTACCTCCCTTTATTCAAATACGACAAATTGTCCGTTAATAAACACCCGGCTATAGTCGTTATCCTCCAGAAATGTATCTATCATTTCCTTCTTGGGATTGTTTTCCTGTTCCTCCGATAGATTAACATTGATAATTACCAGGGGCTTTTCCCCTTCTCCGGTCATAATCTGTCCTGAAATTCTATCCAGGTCCCCGGCCAGCCGCAGCGCACTGCCCGTATCCAGATCCGGCCAGGAACTGAATACTGCTGTATCTCTATCCAGATAATAGGACAAAGCAGGGATATTACCATATAAAATAAGCTCCCGATCGTTCCACTGAGGATGAATATCCAAGAACATACTTAGTTCTTCCAGATTTCTGGCATTGGCTTCACTGGTGTACATGCCTTTGGTTACGGTATTCTCTATGATTTTGGCATTTCTGGCTTCTCCGGCTTCACCATCATTAAACACATAAAAGCAGCCCAGACCCAGACTTTGGATCAATAACGCAATCATTACCGCCATCTCCATGGCCTTTAGCGGAAAAAGCGGAATCAATGTACTTTCCGTACCAACACAGCGCTTTCCCCATCGGGCAAATTTATATACCATCCAGAAGGTAGTGGGTGCCGCCAGGAATAGATTATTTATGATCGGCCAAAGATGATTGTTACTGCCCAAAGGCGTAATCAGTATCATAATAATATTGATAGAAGCAATCAACTTCCAATGGATATCCACTGATTTTGTAAACAACATCCAGATCATATTACCCAGGGCAATCATCAAAAAGATTACCGCCCATTGTAAAGCCGCTTCCTTCTGATAATATTTCAGATTGTACATCCCCCACTTGCCTAACACAACAAAAAGAAATACAATTCCAATACAATAAAATACTTTTCTTACCCTGGGAAATTTATTTTCCTGTATCATCAGGAAAGGGATCCCGGGAAGAACACAAAGTATCATATACAGCAGCCATTTCATACCATGAAGATAAGCATCCGCAATGGCTCCTATCATCTGCAGTAAGGTGTAGTCCTCCGCACTGCCGGCCATCTGAAACAATCCTTTCACCATATCTGCCGGTGCCTGTACCCCGTAATGAAGCATCATCACAACAACCATCAGAACAATTGCGCCTATATAACCTGCCAGACAGTATAGCGTTTCACGAATCACTTTTTTCACATCCTTGTGAAGAAGAATTCCGTAATACCACACACAAAGAATCAGTGCCGCTTCCAGCACATTGGGATTACGCACAAATATATTCAAGCCAAGACATACCCCTGCCAGAATCAAACAGCGGGGATGCTCACCGGCCAGACCCCGGAATAAGAGCAAGGCTCCCAGTAAAAAGAAAAAGTAAGTCATGTAATTATATAAAATCACCGTTGGACACCAGCACAGTCCAATGGCTGCCATTTCACCCAGAAAAGCCACCCAGGCCGGCATCTTGATATAAAAAAACCGATATCCTAAAAGTGCCGTGACACCGATAAAAAGCGAGGTGTAAAATTTCATTCCCAGCATCATCTTACCGAAAGGCAGAAGGGTAAACAAATAACCTGTCACATTGCTTAAGTAAGTATTTAAAACCCAAATTCCTTCCGCCGTGGGAAAAAAGCGGTAGTTTCCCAAACTGTATCCGGTATCCGCCAAGTCAACTCCGATTGCCGTCTTAAGCAGCGGAAAGAGAAATAATATCAGGGGAAACAATATTCTTTTACCTATTTTCGTATAGAATCTTTCCATTTTACCAGTCCTTTTTCAACAGCCATAAAAATCTTACTTCGTATATAATCTACTACCATACCCGCAATAAATACAAGCAATATATTTCCGAAAAGAAGTTTCGTCCATTGGTACCAGTGATCACGGATATCCACATGCATATGCAGCAGATAAACACCCAGACAGCAGGCCCCCATGGTGCGTATGAAAGATGCTGCTTTGCCGTCTCTTATTTGGATCTTGGAAAAGCCATAAAACAACCCCACTGCTCCTGAAAGGCACAGGATAAAATTATAGTGAAAAGGAACAGTAAAATAATAGGCCAGCAATCCTGTTGAATCATATAAATAATGTATGCCCAGGGTCAGAGCAAAAATACCTGCAACGCTGCTTCCATAAACCAGCCAGGCCCGCTTTCCTTTTTCCATAAAAGAAAAACCATATAATCTAATATATCCGCCAATCAGGTACAAACACAGGAACCAGCCAAAGTCATATCCATAGTGGTCTGTTGCCAGGGAAACCGGAACCAGGCTTTTGATTCCGCTAAACATAATCAGCAGTAAGCCGATAATAGTACCCAACTGCCGCTTGCTTAATTTGGCGCACGCTGCATTCAGTAAAGGACTAAGTAAAGATAAAATCACATATTCGGTGATAAACCAGTAGTGACCGGTGGAAATCGGAAAAATATATTGGATCAGGCCATAAATGCCCTCTTGTTCGATAATAATCGGCATCCCCAGTGCGTACAGAACTACCGGGATCAATACGGTATAAAATAACACCTGACAAATCAACCGGATCACCCGGCTTAACTTAAACTCTGACTGCACCATAAAATAACCGCTGATTAATACATATACATTAACCGCAACAACGCAGACAGATTCAAGGGCTGTTCCTAAAATCTGCCCGGTACCGACAGGCTTCCCCAGTTCCGGCAAAGACTCCGTTCCCGTCAAATAATGCATGGTAACCACCATCAGCATGGCCAGCACCCGCAGCAATTCAAAATTGGTCAGACGCTTTAATTGATTCATTGTTCTTCCTTTTTGTTCCCTTTTTTAAAGATAAACAGTTTACTGAAGATATAGTTGCACAGGATAACAATAAAGTTACATACCATCTTGGAAATCACGTCATTGATATCCATCATATCGGTCATTACAAACATAATAATCTGTTCCAGGATTCCGGTTACCACTCTGGCACCCACGAAGCTCATAAATTCTTTCATCAGTTCGTTCATGCCGTTTAATTTAGTCTTGAATACAAAGGTGTGGTTGGTCCAATAAGCAAATATTACCGAAACCACCCAGGCAATCAGGGTTGCAATAGATACTAACAGCGGATGGTCCTTATCGGCACCGATGGCCTGGGCGGCCAGCCAGTAGGCAACCATATTGACAATAAATGCTAAAAACCCAAAAATCAGATAATTAATTACTTCCTCATACTTCTTATATTGCTTCCAAATAAATTCCCACATTGTTATCTTTCCCTTCCGGCTTTTCCGTTTTCTATTCGATAAACCATATCACACTTCTCAATGGTCTGCAGCCGATGAGCGATAATAATAAGTGTTTTGCGCCCATGGAGACGGTTAATGGAATCCATAATGGCGGCTTCGGTTTCGTTGTCCAAAGCTGAGGTAGCTTCATCCAGCACCAATACTTCCGGATCTTCAAATAAGGCCCTGGCAATGCCGATTCGCTGACGCTGGCCACCGGATATCCTGATCCCCCGTTCACCGATGCCGGTATCCAAGCCCTCCGGCAATCCTTTCACAAACTCGTCCAACTGCGCTTCCTGTAAGGCACGCCATACTTTTCCATCATCAATATCTTCTTCGGCATAACCGAAAGCAACATTTTGGCGAATACTGGCATCAATCATAAAAATTGTCTGGGGAATATAACCGATATTTTTCAGCCAGGATTCATAGTGTGTTTGTACATCCACGCCATCAGCCAGAATCGTTCCCGTCTGTAGTTTAAGCAGTCCCAGCATAATATCCACCACCGTGGTTTTTCCCGATCCGGAGGTTCCCACCACCCCAACCGCACTGCCGATGGGAATCTCCATGTCGGCGTGCTCAAAAATCAGCACATCGGTATTGGGGTATTTATAAGTAATATCATGAAGAAAGATTTTTTCATGAATATCCAGCTTTTCCACGTTTTTCTTGCGGCGGTAAACTTCCTCATCATAAACTACATTTGTATCCTGGATATCCTCCTGCAGATTATCACTTACTCCCATGAAGAAGGGCTCAAAATAAGCAATCGCTGTCAGATGGTTATTAATCCGGTTGGCACAGGGAATCAAACGCATGGCTGCCATTCCCATGGCGGTCAGGGTGGGCAGGAAGCTTTCCAGTGTAACTCCTCCCAATAACTGCATCATAATATAAAGAATCATCCCGGCCACTGCCACTGTTTCAATTAACAATCTGGGGGTGGCATTATACAAATTATACCGCTGTACGGCATTCACATAACCCAAACCGCATTTGGCATACTCGTTAATAAAATAATTTTCCTTATTGGCAATTTTAATTTCTTTGATTCCCATTACCGACTGGTCGATCCATTTATATAAGCCGCTGTAATATTCCTGATTCTCTTCTCCGGCTTTTTTCATAATCGGCTTCAGGGCAATCTTAATAATCAGCAACACTACTATCAGCAATCCGGCTACCACAACGGACATTACCGGGGATAAAATGATACAGACAGTAGCCAATCCCGCAAATATGATTCCTTCACTGATCAATTGCAGCAAGCTTAAGATCAGGCCGTACATATTATTTACATCCGAAGTGATGGTTCTTTGAATCACTGCCGTATCAGCATTCAGGTAGTACTCATAAGGACGTTTCATAAAATTGATCATCATCCTTCTGGATGTTGCAAATTGATTGGAATAAACAAATTTAAACTGCAGTTTGTTTTGAAAGAACAGAAAAATATTCTTCAAAGCAAAAACCACAATCAATGCAACCATAACTACAACCGTAAACTGAGTGGTGTTCTGAAAGTGCAAGCCGTTATAAATAGGTGCCATATACCAGCTTGTCTGTACCGTGGTGGGATCCATTACTGCTGACACTACCGGTACGATCATAGTAATACCGGCGGTTTCCAGAATCGCCCCAATCAGCATCATAAATACCAGAAAGATCATCACTTTCTTTTGTTTCTTATCTAATAAAACATTCAGTTTTTTCAGTATTTTTCCCATTTATTCCATTTCCTTACAGTTCTGTCAAAATATCCTTATATTTTAGCACAATTTCAAATACGCCGCAATAGTTGCTCACTCCAGCCATGCCCATTGGGCGTCAAAATCCATATCGCTGTAGATAGGCCGGTATTGATCATAAGCCATCAGCGGATTCTTTCGATAAGCAAACTTTATAAAAACAGCACCATTATGGCTTATGGGAATCGGGTGCTGGGGCGGTGCTTCCCCATCTTTAACATATATCCTTTTCCAGATCATCTCATCCACATAAAGCGATAAGCAATGATAAGTCTCATTTCCAATCCATACGTCATCCAGAAATTGTTTTCTCTGCCCGATAAAATGTTTCAGATACCTTACGCTATCTTCAAAAGTCTCATAATACCGATACCGGTTAACCATACTCTGCCAGCGGATATTATTGCAGTCGATCGCCTGACTGTAAGCTGCACTGAGTTCCTCAATCTGTTCTTTTTGCATTGCATCCAGGATCGGAACAGCTTCCTGCTGATAGCAGACTTTTACCGCTTCCTTAAAGTCTGCTTGCTGATATAAATTTTTGAACAGGTCGGTTCCGTAAATATGATCATTCAGCATGGTAATCCCCATGGGATTACTGTTTATATCATCCAGATTGCAATTTCCGAATACCACATCATAATCCCAAAGGGGACCGGCAAAAAGTTTCGTGCTTATACTGTCGGCGGGCTTATAGAAAAAGCTGCTGGTTGCACCACCGTCATAATTTTTGGATATTTCCTCCACCAGGTATTTTTTTACAAAGGAATCCATATCTATATACTCACTGTAGTGTTTGCCGGTCTGGGGATTAATTCCATCCTCTGCTCCCGTTGCATCCTCCAGCTCCTGTACCAGATTGGCAATGTAATTGACCTGCTCGAAAGACGCATGTTCAGGACTTATAATAGAATAGTACTCCCCCTGTTCAGTCTTAAAACCACTGATGGTCTCCTGATTATATCTGACTTCCAGTTCCCGTTCGATCAGATAGCCTCCGCTGATATCATCCGGATTATAATCCAGATCAACCCATTTCCGGCTTCCATCCTCCGTTTCCATTCTATCCAATTTTTCCATTTCCACATTCTGATATACGGATGCGGTTTCAGCTTCCAAATCCCGAATGTCTACCCGGTCTTCACCAACCTGTACTTTTTCACACAAGTAGTAGCTGCCTGCATATTCCCCGTTGCAATACAACGAAACCGCAGTTCCCTGAGGGGTAAAAGATAAGCCCAGTTTTTCTCCCATGGACAAAACCAGTTCATTTCTCATCTGGGTGTCATCATAGCCATTCGCCAGAAGATTCCACGTTTTGCTCTTTCCGAAACCAAACAGATCGGTGCTTTTTTCCAGTTTTATGCTGTAAGGTCTTTTCTCCAGGGTCCATGTGCTGTTACCTCTTCCGCTGATTTTTTCCAAACCACCCCGATAGATTATCTTACCGTCAATATCATAAACAGAAGCCTGACCTTCTTCCTCATTCCTTTTATCCTCATGAATATAGTCCATATTCCCTGATTTCGTATCGATAAACAGCGTTGGCAGATTTGCGGTATAGCGGAAGATCACTGTGGCATCCACCAGTAAATTTTCCTCCTTGCCATATATCTGCAGTGAATAATCCTTATCCCACTCTATGTCCTTCAGCACATCTCCCTCTTTCAGTGTTTTTCCGCCGATTTGAATATATCCGTCGGTGGCAAACTCTGAAATGCTGATTTCACAATCCGGTGATGCAGCATAAGCCGGTAAGAAAAAGTAACCTGTACTTTCGCCTTCCTCCCGCCACAGCGCTACTTCACTGGCTTGATCTTTCATTTGCACCTGTAAGGTCACATCCCGGTTATTAACTGAACTCTCCGGCTGATTGACCTCAGCACCTTCCTGTTCCTTTGATGCTGCCTTGCTTTTGCTCATTTCCTGAGCCGGTTCATCCGGCTGCAGGGAAACCTTACTTTTCGTCCATTCCCTGATTACATTCCGCAGGGGATAGTACAAAAAAAGCAGCGTAACTAAAACCGTGCCTGCTATTGCCAATATTGTCATTAGTTTTTTGATTTTTTCCACTTAACCTTCACCCTAACTAGTATATTTGTTCATTCTGCCGGTGAATCTCCGGTGCTTCATACCGATCCATAAAGTCTTCCCCCAAGAAAAGAATCTCTTTGGCAAACTTAATGGAGGACGGCACCGTAAATACCGAAACTACGCGTTCAAATTCCAATCCCTTAATAAAATTCAACATTTCCATGGGAAACATACCATCCAATACAATGTGCTCCGGAAACAACTCCCGGTAGTCTAAAACATCCCGGGGATGAGGTTTTAAGATAATCTGTGCCGGTCTTCCGTCTACCACCCCATAATCCCTGATAATATCTTTAAAAATAATTTCTCTTGTCTGCAAATCACACAGCGGCTCGGTCAAAACCAAAACCCTTTTCCCCGCGTGGCCGCCCTCCTGCAGTTTCCCTTTAAGACCCGGCAGGTCTTCCATAAAAATGGAAAGCAGTATCTCTTTGGCCTCTTCGGTTAATCCATCCACTAACTCTTCTCTGGACTGTTCGATATATTTGGGACAGGGATAAGGCAATACCGAAAGGTCGTTAACCTCCATGTCCATACAGTACTTTCCATATCCGTTCTGGATAAAAATCAGATTTCGGGCAGACATCCAGGCCTTAAACCCAAAATGTCCCCGGTTATCATAACGGGCCGTATCGTAATATTGAATGCAATTCAGCCCATCCTCCAGAGCATGATAATAAATCTTCTTATAGTTCAGATAGTATCCGATGGGATCGGAATCGCAAAACACATATATATCCTGATACTCCTCAAAGTTCACCGGAACATATGGGCTTTGCAGTTTCCCGAACATCTTGGTAAACTTCATCCGGGAAAGCATATTGAAAAGCAGGTTTCCTTTGTCGGTATGATATGCCTTTAATTCCGGAAAAAAGCTTTCTTCCTTTTCATCAAACGTGGTCACCTGCTCAAACAGACCGGACTCCTCCGCCCGCCTTTTCAAATCACCAAAGTCGTTAGACATCCGGCTTAAGACCAGGGTTGCCGTTCCGGTCTGGGGCTTATGAATCCATAATTCCTTCAGGCAGGCGATATAAACATGATAATAGGTATGACATACATATATCCGTTCCTTCATATACCGTTTCCGTTATCCTTTCAGTAGTTCATCCACGATTCGGGCAGTGCCCTTTCCGTCTACCAGCCGGCGCATAATCTCCGACTGCTGCCGGCGCAGATCCGGACTGTCCGTCAGCTTCTTAATTTGCTGTCCGAAGTCTTGTCCTCTTTCATAGACCACCGCCTGGCTGCGGGCAAAGCTCTCGGCTCCGGGTATTTGATTGGCAGCCATGGTAAAGCAAATGGTGGGGACTCCCACCGCACACAATTCATATAAGGTGGTTCCGGCGGCAGAAATTGCCAGATCACACCTGTTCATCAGCTCTGCCATATTCTGCACACCTTCGTGAAGACAAATTCCTTTCTGTTCACGGATGGCTTCTTTCAGCCTCTCCCTGTGCCTGTTCAGTGCCCCTATTACGATATGAACCGTGATGGTTTCGTCTCTTACTGCCAAAACACTTTCCAGTATCTTTCCGGTCAGATTATCTTCGTCTGTACCACCGGTGGTTATCAGGATATCCCTAACCTTTTCCTTTACCGCATAGGGTGTTTCCCGAAACTGCTCTCTTAACGGTGTATAAGCGGCACCCAAAAGCTGTCTTTGGGACTTCATATAGGCATTTTGATATAACGGCAAGTCTTCCGGCATTATTACATCATAGTTGATTACGGTATCCACCGGATAGTCAAAGGACCGGATATCATCCAGATAAAATACCTTTGTATACTTCCCCAGTATTTCCAGATAGTGAGCTGTTACAAAGTAAGAATCCAGCAGCAGCGCTTCCGGCCTTTCCTGTTTCAGCATTTCTGTCAGCACCGGAAGTTCTTCCTCCGGGCAACGATAATCACTCTGTAATACTGTTATCTTAAAGCTTTCCCCTAACCCGCATAAACTTTTCAGTATTCTTTCACTTTCTTCATCCGCTACCACAAAATGAACCGGAACATTTCTTCTTACGCACTCTTTAGCAATCGTCAAAGTGCGCATCAAATGTCCGGTTGCAATATGCCGGTTGCCATCAACGCGAATCAGTATCATAAAATAACCTCCCAACTAAGAGGGGTTCCCTTCTTTAAGTCCACCTTGGCTCTTTTTCCCAAAACATCTTCGTAATGCATGGTATGAAGGCCGTTTCCCGGCCGGATAGAACGGATATTTTCCGGGGTCAACACTTCTCCGGCTGTAATATCGGCTACCACAAAAAGCGAGCGTGAGCCTTCATGTTCAATTTTCTGCGTCTTTGTCAAGGTATACTCTGCACTGCCCAAGGCCTTATCCATAATCCGGATATCCCGTACCATGGCGGCAAATTCCTCCGGTTCCATGGAAAAAGAAGAATCAGGTCCCCCATCGGCCCGCCTTAAGGTAAGATGCTTCTCCACCATTCTGGCTCCCAGTGCCACTGCTCCGGCAGCAACCGTTCCGCCCATACTATGATCAGAAATACCCACCAGACAGTCATAGGTTTCAGCCAAAGCAGGAATGGTCCGCAGGTTAATCTCTTCATAAGGGGTGGGATAAGATGAAACACATTTTAACAGAATAATATCTTCGTTGCCTTCTTCCCTGCAGGTGTCCAGTGCTCTTCTAATATCTTCGGGATAAGCAATGCCGGTGGCAAAAATAATCGGTTTCTGCAGTTTTGCTATTTTACGGATTAAGGGAATATCATTGATTTCATAGGATGCCACTTTATAGGCCGGCATCTTCATGGATTCCATAAAGTCCACCGCCGTAAAGTCAAACGGCGAAGAAAAGCATATAAGACCCAGCTTCTGCGCCTCTTCCATCAGTTTGGGCTGCCACTCCCAGGGCGTATATGCCTCCTGATATAACTGATACAGCGTCATCCCGTCCCAAACGGTTCCCTGGGTAATCTGAAAATAATCACTGTCACAGTCAATGGTAATGGTATCCGCCGTATAAGTCTGCAGCTTAACGGCATCCGCACCGGCCTCTTTGGCCGCGTGAATGACCTCCACCGCCCGGTTGTAATCCTGATTGTGATTGGCCGAAATCTCCGCAACGATAAACGCCGGTGAAGAGGAACTGATTATATGATTTTCGATTTTAACCGATTTGTTCATCTGTCTGTTTCCTTTTGCTTAATTTACCAAAAATTTTTCTGCAAATATTCGTCATTTCCCCAGGCTTCCCTGGCTGTAAAAAGACTGCCGTCAGTTCTCTCGATATATACCTTGGGAAGGTACTGAATAAACAATGGGTTCAAGCACATGGTATAGCCACCGGCAGTATCATAAACAATCCGGTCACCTGGTTTAAGGGCCTTGCCCTCCCTGATTTCAAACAGCCTGTCATACTCCATGCAGGTAAACCCGCACACCCACTGGCTAACCTCCGGTTCCCGCTGTTCCAGGGGAAATGCTTCTTCCTCATACACAATATGATGAGGATAAACATGCCTGGTTACTAAGGGATTCAAATTGGTACGGCTGCCATCGGTTACAATATATTTATGATTTCGTATATCCTTAATATCTTTTACAATAGTTTCAAAGGTGGTTGCTCTGGATATCAGAGAAACTCCGGGTTCCGCAATCAGTTTTGTGTTAGCCGGATCAAAATATTCTCTTAATTCCCTGCCGATTTCTTTAAAATAATCCCGGTAATCCGGCTTGTCATCCCGACCGCCGAAATAACCGCCGCCCATATCCACAAAAGATAACCGGAGTTGATATTCAGACGCTATTTTTACTGCCATCCGGGCCAACGCTCCGTATACCTGTACCGTCCTGGACTGGGTGGAGGAATGCAGATGCAAGCCGGCCACTGTAACATTCGAGAGCTTTTCAATTTTTCGGATAGCCTGTTCTAAAACGCCATTCTCATAGCAATAGCCGAAACGGCCGCCCTCTTCTTCCACCAGTTCCTCTTCCGGACACCACCTGGCAATATCACAATTTACCCGCAGGCCTATGCCTAACTGCTTGTCCGGGTAAATCCCGGCAAGCTCTTCGATCCACTCTAATTCCTCAGTGGAATCCATATTCAAATAGCCGCCGGCCACTATAATGCGTTCAAATATTTTTTTATTTTTAATGGGGCCGTTATAAATAATCTGATGATCGGCATACCCTAACCGGCGAACCAGATCATATTCGGTTTCGGATACTACCTCTGCATAAAACGCTTCTTCCTTTAAATAGTGAAGCAGCCAGGGCAAAGAATTGGTCTTCACCGAATAGCCTGCCACATAGTTTCCCCAGTTATCCTGTAATGCCTGTTTTAGTAATTGGATGTCCTGTTGCAAATCATTTTCTTTTATTCTGAAAAAAGGGGTTGGAATCTTCTCTTTCACACATTCTCCTCATCTGCTGCCATCATTCTATTATATTTCATTTCCGCAATCTCCCAGTCTTCCAGTGTATCGATGTCCTGCACCTGGGTTTCCGGCAGAATCAGGGGAATCAAATTATCCACATCGGTAGTTCCGTTCTCCATAAAAGCATCGGTCCGGCAGGCATAAAACTGGCCGCAGTCATGATACATGGGTTCCAGATCCTGAGAGCGGGTCTGTAAATATTCCGGGTATTTTCTTTTGATCAATCCGTCTTCAATTACCACGCCTCGTTGGGGCGGATAGGAAAAAGGCACTACCGGCATCACCGAATCGGCATTGGTTAACATCGCCATGACCTGCTGCAGCTTCTTAGCTGTTATAAAGGGGGCTGTGGGATAAATACAACAGAAACAGTCAAATTCCATCCCTTCCTGTTTATAGGCTAAGAGAACTTCTTTGATAACATCGTCGGTGGAAGCATAGTCATCGGCTGTATCGGCTGAGCGCATAAAGGGCACTCTGGCTCCGGCTTTTCTGGCAATATCGGCAATCTGTTCATCGTCGGTGGAGACCATAACTTCCGTAAAAGCACCGGATTCCAGTGCCGCACGAATAGAATAGCAGATGATTGGCTGCCCGCAAAATTCTTTTATATTTTTATGGGGGATTCGCTTACTTCCTCCCCTTGCTGTAATAATTGCTACTGATTTCTTCATAATTGCCTACTTCCACTATATTATAATATAAGTGCAAACAACTCAAGGATTTCTTCAGCGGTACGTTGAAGTTCTTCTTCGGAAGGTGCTTCGAGGATGAAAAATCCTCTGCCCATTAGGGAATGGCCGGTGGTGACTGGCTCCAGTCTGTCTCCGGGGAGTATGTTGCATTGCCAGTGAATCAGCTTGGTTTGGTTACCGGCTTGGGCCAGTTGCTTTTCTACCGTTTCTACATTTGGTACGGAAGTAACTTTTCCG
Organism: Lachnospiraceae bacterium; assembly: GCA_031556725.1. Classification (GTDB taxonomy): domain Bacteria; phylum Bacillota; class Clostridia; order Lachnospirales; family Lachnospiraceae; genus UBA935. The sequence goes on from JAVBSL010000010.1 coordinate 186,838, forward strand.
GTTATATCAAAGTAGCGAATCATCATTTTTTTGGTATTTTTAGACTGATAATTGTAGGAGCGTCCTATACGACACTTAATATACTCTTCTGCCATATCTACTCCGGTGGCTAAGGGTGTAAACAGGTTGTGAAGGTTATGACCGGAGGGTCTGGCTGACAATTCGATGATAAAAATTTCTTTTTCATTAATCATTAAGTCTGCGTGGAGCAGGCAATCTTGTAGTCCCAGTGTCTTGGTTACCTGGCTCAGATAATCCTGGACCTGTTTTATCAAAGCAGGTTCTTCTTCCGGTATTACCGACAGGTAGCCTACGGCTTGTCTGGCGGGGGGCGGAGTTAGTAGTTTTTTACGCAGCAAAATCAATTGGAATTGGTCTTTGTCCACTGCTCCATCTACGCCATACTCTACACCGGGCACGGCTTCTTCCAGTACGTAGTCTTCCTGATTGCCGATTTCCTGCAAGGCTTGTTCCAGTTCCCGGTTATCCTGCAGGAAAAAGATGCCTCTGCTGCCTGATCCGAAACGAGGTTTCATAATTGCTGGATAAGTCAATTCTCCGCTTTCTTTTCCAGCCAGATAGCAGTGACAATTGCGCAGTCCCTGGGCATTTAATCGTATGTGAAACAAGTATTTATCGGTGCAGAGCACCGTGGCTTCTTTACTGATACCCGGCAGGTGCAATGCATCATTTGCTGCTCCCACAGTGGTCAGTACCCGGCCAATGGGGGGGGTCAGCAGAAAATCAACCTTTTCTCTGATCAAGGTCTCAATGGTCTTAGTCTCGTCGGAAATATCAACTGCAAAACCGTGGGCTGCTGCTGTCAAACCGGGGGCTCTAGGGTTTCCGTCAAGGGCTATTACTTCCTGTCCCAGCTCCTGCGCTATATAAATAGTATGAAGGGACTCGGTACCGGCCCCGATTACTGCTGCTTTCATAACTGTTTTTTCATCCTTTTCCGCAGATTACGGTAGGTCCACAATAATTTATAGTATAGCATAAAATAAAGGGTGGACTTCATCTGCATGGCTGTCAGCTTTTTTTCTTCTGCATGAACTCTTTCCAGATAATAAGGATTGCTCATAAAATCAGGGAAGTATTCTTTCATTTCCGCTCCCAAAGTTTTTACGAAGCGATACTTGGGGTGCTTTACACCCACCATATAAGAAAACAAGGTGTTCACATAAAAAAGTACGGTAAAGCTGAACTCAATTTCTTTGTAATATTCCTCCAAAAAATCAAACTCCCTGGCCTCACTGATCATGATTCGGGCAGCTTCCATCCGGTCCTTACATCTTTCTTCGGTAATCGTGTGGACGGTAGAGGTATCATGCTGATAGTAATAATACATCGGTTCGGGAATATATTCAAAATGAGTGACCCGAAGCATCCATGAATTGCTGATGGCATTGTCTTCGTAAAAAATATGCTCCGGAAAACGATTGGCATATCCCAGGATAATATCCCGCTTATATATTTTAACTACCAGACTGCCGCCGTCCAAAATCAATGACCGGTATTTTTCTTTATCCAATCTGCCCGTCTGTGACAGCTTGTTATTAGGTACTATCTGACCGATGTCCATGCTGTGTTCATGGGTCAAATGATAATCGCACCCTACCATATCTGCACCGGTTTCCTGAGCCCTTTTTAACAGCTTCTCATAATAATCCGGTGTAATCCAGTCATCGCTGTCGATAAAGCCGATCCATTCTCCCTTGGCCTTTTCCAGACCAATGTTCTTGGCACCGCCCTGTTTTTTATTAACCGGAGAATAAATGGCTTTAAATTTACCCGGATACTTTTTTTCATAGTCCCGTAAAATGTCCGGCGAGTCATCGGTGGAGCAATCATCCACCGCAATGATTTCATAGTCTGTTATGGTCTGGTTCACTAAGGAATCCAGACAATATTCCAGCTTTCCGTCAGCAGCCATATTATATACCGGTACGATCACACTTAGTTTCATTCTTTCTCCATTTATGCTTTATAATAAGATGCTATCCTGGTTACCCCTTGTATCACATCTTCCACATCCTGATCCGTCATTCCATAATAGAGAGGCAGGGATATCATCCTGTCGTATAAATCTTCGGCCTTGGGGCATATGCCCTTCCTGTAACCCAGTTTTTCATAATACGGATGATAGTATACGGGGATATAATGGACATTGCAGCAGATGTTTTCAGCAGCCAATGCTTCAAAAAACTCTTTTCTGCCGATGGACAGTTCCTCCCGCAATACCTTAATAACATAAAGATGTTTCACCGAATCCGATTCCGGTATTTCCCTTTGCAGGCCAATCCCCTTCAGACCGGCAAAAGCCTGATCATATCTGGCAACAATCTCTTTTCTTCTTTTACCGAACAAAGGCAGTTTGTCCAACTGGCTGCTTAACAATGCGGCCTGCATATCTGTCAGGCGGTAATTCATCCCCAATGCAATCTGTTCATAGTACCATCCGCCATGAGGTGTATGCTCCATCAGCGTCTCATCTCTGGTAATGCCATGAGCCCGGTAAAGAAGCAGCTTCTGATAATATTCCTCGCTGTTAGTCAGCACCGCTCCGCCTTCTCCGCTGGTAACTGTCTTTACCGGATGAAAGCTCAAAGTGGTCATATCGGCAATGGAGCCATTGCCCTTTCCTTTATATTTGGTGCCGATTACATGAGCACCATCTTCAATCAATACCAGTTGATGTTCTTTGCATATCTCCTGCAGCTCGTCCAGTTCTACTGACTGACCGGTAAAATCTACCGCCACCACTGCTCTGGTCTGAGGGGTAATGCACTCCCTTACTGCCTGGGGATCCATATTATAAGTTTCGGCATTGATATCGGCAAACACCGGCTTGGCACCGCAATACAACGCACAATTAGCCGATGCCGCAAAGGTGATCGGTGTGGTGATAACTTCCTCTCCCTCCTTAATTCCGGCAGCCTGACAAGCCATATGAAGCGCTGCTGTTCCATTGGAACAGACTACTGCATATTTTGCACCGGTTATGGCGCAAAGCTTTTTTTCCAGCTGACCAATCCCCGGACCGCAGGTTAAATAATCACTTCTTAATACCTCCACCACTGCCTGAATGTCCGCTTCATCTATATATTGATGTCCATAAAAAATCTTGGTATCCCGTACCGGTGTTCCACCGCAAATAGCTGGTTTTTCCATTTTAATAACCCATCCTTTTTTAAATCTGTAATAGTTTTATTATATCTTCAACAGTCTATGATTTCAACCAAAGAAATAAAAAGCCATCCTATTATTCATAGAACGGCTTTTCACATATATGTTGACCCTTACACGCTGCACTTCATTTTCAAATTAGTTTCCGTATACCATAATTGCTTCAAGCACCTGTAAAAACAACTTCGGATGCACAATCGGTGCCCGGACGAGTCTTTTCATTTCATTCATGCATTTCACTTCAAATTCCCAAATCTCATCGGTTTCCCGTTCCTGTTCATTGGGCATGCCGGACGTTAAACCGATATCCCTTAGTGCCTGAGTCAGTATCGGCTTGTCCGAATGGGAAAAAGAATGGGAGCGGCTGTCAAGTTCCAGACGTTCATTCACAAAGTCTATCCTTCCGCGCATCTCTTTACCACCGGATACACATTTGAATTCCACTTCGTTAATGTCATCCACTGCCAGGAGATTTTTCTCTTCACAGGGTGCCATTTCTGCTTCCCTGTCCATCCGAAATCCTTGCAACGCAAAAAACACCTCTTCTTTGGACCTCATATACAAGTCTTCTTTTGAAACTTCAAAAAATTCTAAAAATTCCTGCAGTTCACAATCTTGAATTTCCGCATCTCCTATATGATAATAATTCAAAAACTCTTCTTGTGAAATTCGGGGTTTTTTATTTTTGGATAATACACTGTACGTCTGCCACATATATCTCATCCTCTCATTACATTAAAGTATATGCAAGCAAGTTGCATATTAGAACCCCTGTATCGCATGTTAGTATACACTATTCTCTGACTTTTGGGATACATATGTAATAAATCGTACCTCTGCACGTAACAATCAGTACTGTCAGGCGTTCTACGCAGACCAGGCAGGCTCATCGCCTGCCTCTTGAGAAAAATATTAGATAAGCCCCTTCCCCTTACTGATTCTATCTTACCGATATTTTTTCCGCCTTTTTTTAAGATGCTAAAATTAATATATTCTCTTGTAATAAATAACCATTTATTCCTTCACAAGTAATTCTATCTGCTTTTTACGCACGCCTTTTCTTCTTTTTTGACTAATCGGAATTCTTTCCCTGTTAGACATCTCCACATACTCGTATTTATATAACTTAACATACTGTTGATTAACCAGATAGGACTTATGAGTCCGGATAAACAAATCACTCTTTATTTCAATATTTCTTTCCACTTCATCCAGTTTATTATAAAACAAGTACCTGCTCCCATCCCTGCATACCAAACCGATCCGCCGGCCTTCACTGCAGAAATAAAGAATGTCATTGATTAATATGGAATAATGCATCATTTTATAAGAAAACCGTATATCTTGACTATATGTTTCTATTTTGGCAATCGCATCATTCATAACCGAATATAACTTTATTTTTTTAACAGGTTTGGAAAAAAAATAAAATGGATATACTTCGTAGCCCTGTTTAAAATAATTATCATATGCAGACATGAAAATAATCAGTGTTGCATTATTCTTCTTTGCAATATGTGTTGCCAGGGACAAACCACTCATTATTCCCAATTCCACATCCAGAAAAGCAATCTGATAATGACCATGCTCTGTAATATTTTCCAATAAATCCGTTCCTTCATAAAAAGATGTGATTTCCACATTTACCGCTTTTAACTTAGCCCATTCTCTTAGGCCGCTGCATAAAGCTTCTGCAAATGCAGTATCGTCATCGCATACTGCAATTCGGTACATTTTCCCCTCCATTTAAGTGCACAGACCCCTTCTGTCACCAGAATATACCTATCTTTCTTTATAGCTTTTTGTCTACCAACAATCCCTTCTGATCTTCCTCCATCAATTCCGCATCCTTTAAAATCTTGCTTACCTCTGCCTGTACCTTTTCCATATCGCTCTCGCCTTGAGCAATCGTCTCGGTCACTTCCTTCGTCTGCCCTTCCTGCTCGGCTTCCTTTGCCTTGGCTTCTTCGGTCTTCTCTTCCTGTTCCGCCTTCTCTTCCGCTGCTTTCTCGGCTTCCTCCACCAGTTTTTTCATTTCCTCTTCCATATGCTTCATGGCGGCTTCCCGCAGCATTCCGATAATTTCATCAGCACCGGCTTTTTCAATGTCTTCCATTTCCTTCAGAGCATCAGCCATACCATGCTGTTTCAGCATAGCCTCTTTCACGCCGTTTATGGTTGCATTTGCAGCCTTGATCCCTGCTTCGGCTTCCTCTATCGTGTCATTATGCACTTTTTCAATTTCATCATTAGCAAGGCATACTTCCTGATAATACGTCTTTGGCATCGTCTCTAACTGCTCCGCTCTTGCCCTTTCTTCCTTCGTCAGCGAACCTGGCTTATCCCGCATCTTACGCATGATCTCCAGATCCTGACATTCCTCACTATCCTCTGTAATTCCCCACTCTTTCCGGATAGCTGCCTGAGACTCATGAATTTTCCTGATTTCCTCATTTGCTTCTTTCAGCATTCCTTTATATTCGTCCAATTTCTTATAACTCTCATTAATAATCTCGTTAGAAGCGTAGTCTTTTTTAAACTGATCCCCCATCACTGTCATAACCTTCTTTTTTATTTCATCCCGTTTGGCATCTACTCTGGATGCTGTTTCCGGTGACTTTCCAAATAACCCCTTATCCTCTTTCTTTTGCATACCCAGAAAACTGTTTTGGGAAATGTCGCCTGCAAATACACTTAAGTTTTTTCCGCCTACCTTATTCACCATAACTACCTCCTTGTATAATCCTGTGTGCTCCTTCACCATTTTGATAAAATATTAGTCTCTCGTTATGATATCGGCATATCGTATAAAAAAAATAACCGCCAGGCGGTTATTTTTCAAAATCAACTGTTTTTATCAATTCTCGAATCTGTTCTACGGTCAGCCATTCCGTGTTATTATCTGAGCTGTATGCAAATCCGTCAGCAACCTTTTTCCCGGAAGTATTGATCTTTTGTTTATCATTCCAGATTACCTGGGGATATACAATAAAGTGTTTATCATATTCGTAAGTTGTCATGGAGTCTTCTACCGTTACCATGATTTCATGAAGTTTTTCACCGGGCCGGATTCCAATCTCCGGCATTTTGCAGCCGGGCAGCATGGCTTCAGCCAAATCGGTGATTTTAAAAGAAGGAATCTTACTGATAAAGGTTTCTCCGCCGGTTGCTTCTTCCAAAGCCTTGATCACCAGCTCCACTCCTTCGGTCAAACTGATCCAGAAACGGGTCATCCGGTAATCGGTCACCGGTAATTCCGTGTGGCCTCCTGCAATCAGCTTCTGGAATAAGGGAATAATGGATCCCCGGCTGCCGGCCACATTACCATATCTGACAATGGAGAAGTTGATGTCCTTTGAGCCTGCATAAGCATTGGCGGCAATAAATAATTTATCGGAAACCAGCTTGGTTCCGCCATATAAGTTTACCGGGTTAACGGCTTTGTCTGTGGATAATGCCACTACTTTTTTAACATTGGTGTCAAGTGCTGCATCGATTACATTCTGGGCACCGTGGATATTGGTCTTAATGGCCTCATTGGGATTATACTCACAGGCCGGCACCTGCTTTAAAGCTGCCGCGTGAATCACATAATCCACACCTGTAAAAGCCCTTACCAGACGCTCTTTATCCCGCACATCACCGATAAAAAACCGAAGCTTATCTTCATATTCTTTAAATTCACCGGCCATCACAAACTGTTTATACTCATCACGGGAATAAATGATGATCTTCTTCGGATTGTAATGGGTGAGAACATATTTGGTAAAGCATTTTCCGAAAGAGCCTGTCCCACCGGTGATTAATATGGTTTTATTATTTAACATGAGTTTTCCTCCAAATCATTTCGTCTGTAAAATACTTAAAGATTATATCATATGCCATCCTTCAATGCAAATGGAGCAATTTATTCAAATTGGTAGATGGTCCAAAGTTCTTTCTTAGCGATCAACTGCTGCTCCCCAACATTACTATTAGCAGATAATATCATCTCGCTATACTGTTCCATGTTCTCATCATCGGTTACATACACTACCAGTTTATCGCTGTTACAGATAGCTTCATCAGTGATCGGATCCTTATTTCCCTGACTTACCAGATAAATCCGGTCATATTCCATCAGTTCGTCAGACAACCGCCACACATTGGCAGGAGTGTCTTCATTATAGAAAACCACCACATCCGAGTGAGCATTTTCTTTGGCATATGCCATTATATCTGCTTCTTCCTCATACAAAAAGAATACTTTCTCTTCCCCGAATAAATGATAAACATTAAGCAGAATCAGGAGAAATCCCATAATTACTCCAACGTACTGGGTTGGAATCCTGCCAAACCGGCTCCGTACTCCCTTTTCCAAAAACGGAATCAGTATTAAGAGAATGATAATACCGTAGATCGGTAGCTGATAGCGGTTAGAGGTTACGCCAAGCAGTAAAGCGGTTTTAGAAATGGTAAAGAAATATCCGATAACCGCAAGCAGGAGAACAAAATAAACCGCCATGTTTTTTCCTTCCCTCTGTCTGGCTGTCATACAGAAGAGAACCACCAAAATCAGGCACCAGATTGCCACACCGCTTAATACATAATCATCCAGCAGCCCAAAGAAAAAACGAAGCCGCTCCCAGGTATTAGATATATTGCTGAATTCACTAACCGCTTCCGTGCCCCGGTAGCCTCTGAAAATATGGGAAAGACTGGCCGGATAAGAAACAATTGCCGCACCTAAAGCGACAGCACAGGCAGCTCCGTATTTCAGACATTCAATCACGCCATCCCTGAACCAATGCTCCGAACGGTTGGCGTCCGGCCAAAGCAACCACAGGCAAAAGCCGATTCCGATAAATACATGAAAGATTATATAGTAGTATTGGGTCAAAAATCCCAAATAAACAGTAATCAAAAGAGGCAGATAAAAGGTAAGTATTTTCCGCTCTTTCCTTTTCATGGCTCTTACATGAATGCAGGCGCACAGAAGTACGAACAGCGTCAGCCATTCATACATCCGGATAAACATGACCCCTGATATCACCGCCGGCGCAAATCCCCATACCCCGCACACCAGCCAGGCTGTCAGCCAGCCATTTTCACCGCTCACTGTTTTCGTTAAATAAATCAGCAAAAAGAAATTGAGGATAAAGGCAATCAGATTTACTCCAATGCCCAGCCATTTACTAAATTCACCGGTAAAAAGTGAACAGGCCGTATGCAATAAAAAATAATAAAGGGGCGGATGGACATCCCATGACTGCATCTTGGCGACGATCCCATACCGGAAGGTTTCACCCGGCAATACCACAAATTCATTGCGGTATTGATCCTTTTCCTGCCATTCCCGGTCATTCACAAATAATCCCGCCGTTTTATTGGTGGAATAGTAAGAATAAAATTCATCCTCATGAAATCCGCTTTTCCTGCTTCCGAAATAAAGGCAGGTTGCTATCTGCGCACATAAAAGCAAGGCAAAAAGTATAATTATTGTTATTTGTTTATTCTTTCCCATTTTTTCCTTCTAAGTGATGCGTGAACCTTTCGCACTGTTTTCGGAGCAATACTAAATAGAATCAGATAGCTTCTATACTTTACTGACAGATACGGATTTGAAAGAATGTCGCTAAAGTTATCCCTGATGTACTTAATTACATTCCGATAAAACCCATTATCTTTGGTCATCTGGCTAATCGGAATATGCAACAGATAATCCAGTCTTTGATAAAAGGCAAAACGCCTGGCTTCCTTTGCTAATACCGGACATTCCCTGGCAACAATCAGCTCCATCATATCAGCATTATCAACAATATCCATAAACACCCGGGGAAATTCTTCCTTGCTTTTTCTTCTGGTGGTACTATCCATCCGGTAAAACACATGATAATACTGTTCCGGTATTACAGCAACTTTTTCCACTTTAGGCAAAATTCTCACCAACAGATGAAAATCTTCATTCAGAACTCCTTCCGGAAATTGATCTTCTTCAAATAAAGAGGCCTTAATTAACTTGGTGCAAAAAGAAGCATCCCCCCGGTGCAGCAACAGCTCTCTGATAAATGCATAGCTCTCTAATATTTTTTCTTCTTCCGGCGGTATACAGACATCTTCAATCAGATTTCCGTATTCGTCAATTTCGTCACGAGACGCCTGTGCCATCAGCAGATTTTCTCTCTCAATCAGCCCCATCAAATGGGCATACATCACCGGTTCAATATAATCATCGCTGTCAACAAATCCGATGTATTCTCCCTCGGCTTTCGCAATCCCCAGGTTTCTGGCTGTGGATGCACCACCATTTTCTTTATGAAATACCTTAATACGCTGATCTTCCTTAGCCAGCCGTTCTGCCAAATCCCCGCTGCCATCGGTAGAACCATCATCTACAATAATGATCTCCAGATTCTGCCAGGTTTGATTCCTAATCGATGCAATACATCTCTCCAGCCACTTCACAGTATTATATACCGGTACAATAATACTTATTTTGGTTCCTTCCATTCTTTTGTCTCCCTCCTCGACATTAACTCACGGTACATCTTACCCGGCCGTACCACCGGGGCGATACTTAAAGGGCCTGCTTTAGCCGGCATTACTTTTCCGTCCTGCAAATCCCGTAAGAAACGAATCAACTCTGCCGCTGCTTTTTCGGCATTCCACATCTTGGTAATAGTCCCATAAGCATTCCTGCCCATTTGTTCCCGTCCTGCCGGATTCTCCAGTAAAAACTTTACTGCCTCCAGCATACAGTCATATCTTCCGTCGGGATAAACCAACCCGTTTTTTCCATGGTCAATCAGATAGGGCACTGCCCCTGCCTGTCCGCTGGCCACCTCTGCGCAGCCGCTGTTCATGGCCTCATTGACTACCGCTCCCCAGCCTTCCAGATGGTTACTGGTAAACACATGAATATGACTTTTTTCCATAATTTTCCGTACCTGTTCCGGCTTGCAAAAACCATGAAAAGTAATCTCTCCCCCCACTTGCAAATCACCCGTCATCTGCTTTAATTCCGCTTCCATCTCACCGCTGCCGATCAAATGAATATGAAACCGCTGATCTGCTTCTTTTAAGTCCTTAGCCAATCTTATCATATATTCGGGATGTTTCAAAGGCATAAACCGCCCGGCCCAGACGATTTGCACAATTCCGTCATTTTTCTTGATATTTGTCCAAAGCTCTTCCCCGTAATGCATGGTGGGAGGAAAATATCCCCACCGGAACATTTTTTCCGGGTATGCTCTGATAATATGAAAGTCCGAAGGCACATAGGCCCCGGCACACAATAGATAAACCGGTTTCCTGCGATATCTGGTATGATCCTGATACTTTCTGATCAATCCCCGGGGCGAAATAGCTTTCCACTGCCCTTCCCGATATAGGCGTTCACTGATTCGTACCGTCAGTTTCCCGGCCTGCAGCCGCTCACCGATCAAATCCTCCCGGTCAGTCCAACCGGCCAGCAATACATCGCTTTCCATGATTAATCGCCGGCACACCTCTTCCTCTTCATAAAGACGGTGTACATAGGTAAGCTTTTCGCCCTCTTCGTTCCAGCCCATAGCCAGCCGTTCCGCTTCCATGGGACTGGTTTGAATAAAAGCATAATCACTTCCCAGCTCTTTGTAACAGGCCTCGGAAAAAGGGATTTGATGATGATTGATATAATTAGAAATAAAGGTTAATCTCATAGTAAATTTCCATCAGCCTTTCATAGTTGATGTTACGGTCATGGGTTTTGGCAGCCCGTTTTGCTGCTCCGGCAGATATCTTAAGAGCCGTTTCTTGCTCCCACGCCTTGCCGATCGCTTCTGCCAGAGCTGTAACATCCCCTGCTTCATACAAAAGCCCTTCTTCGCCATCCTCGATCATATCCGGAATACCACCTACGGCTGCCGCCACTACCGGCATTCCCAAAAGCATCGCTTCCGAAACCGCATTGGGTGAATTTTCAATAACGGAAGGGCACACAAATACACTGCTGCGCAAGAACTGCTCCTTCATCGCTTCTCCATCCAGCTTGCCTAAGATCGTAATCCTGTCTTCCAGACCATACTCTTTCATCAGACTCTGTAAATACTTGCCATAGGAAGAAACTTTTAATTTATCCTTCCAGGTTGCATCCTCGATAATGCTGTTTCCGGCCACATACAGATGAGCCGATGGGTTCTTCTTAAGCACCGCCGGCATAGCCTGCAGCATATAATGAAATCCTTTCACCGGATAATCTCCCTGACTTAAAAAGATACTGCCCGGCTGACACTTTTCCGATTCCCACTTCCCTGAGTAAAAGCAATCCCGCATGGTTTCATTCATATGGTGATAAATGGCCTTTGGGTGAACTTCCGCCACACATTTACGGTCAAATCCGGTTCGTCCGGTAATATGATTTACCCCGGCTATCACTTCTTTTTCATATTTACCCCGACGAACAAATTTTTGCTGCTGCTGCCGCAATGAATCCCTTCGTATCAAATCCCGGAAGGTTACCCGCCTGACGACATTTTCCGGCAATCCCCGGGTATAAACTTCTGCTATTTTATAGCACATTCCCTGAACTCCCAGTAAAATCCGGTCTGACCGATCCCACACTTTCACCAAAGCTCTGGCATGGGGAAATTCCGTTCCGAAGATGTGTACCACATCCGGCTTAAAATCTTCTAATATCTTCCGAAACTGTTCCTCCAGATTTTTATCATATTTTTCCGGAGTATTTAAGTCTTCCCGGAAGCCATAGCATTTCACTCTGCCGATCTTTAGTGATGACACAGCTTCTTTCACCGAAACCGGATAGCAGATTCCCAGTTCGATCTGATTATCCTGTTCCCTGATAAATCGCTCATAAGTTCCGGTTAACCACCCCTCTCTGTTGCTGAATGGCAAATTCAGTTCCCGGGCAATGGCCGGAAGCATAATATTACATAACCATAATACCTTCATACTTACTCCGTTCTGTTCTTATATAATATACTTTTTATTCGGTTATAGAAGGCGGCCGTTTTGGCATTCTCCGCCAGCCTGGTCCGCAGCGGCGCCAGGGTCAGCAGCAAAATAGCCCGGTACTTAAACAGCTCGCCCGCCTTCATATATCGTTCCGCGATTTCTTTATGTTCATGCGCTGACCGTTTGCGGTTTTCGGCTGTTTCGGAAAAACCGCCGCCTTCGTAATACGCAATCGTAGCAGGCATAAAAGTAAGCTGTGCCTGTTCTTCCAGTGCACACCATAAAAACTGTTCATAATCCGCCCTTACCCGGTACTTTATCTCAAAAGGATGCCTGATCAGCAAGTCTTTTTCATAAAAACAGGCCTGGTGGCAGGGCACATTCCGGTAACAGCCAAAACGGTCCAGATGAGGATTAGATGCCACCTGCTGCCCGGTGAGGGTTTCAAAAATGTTGCCATATATAATCTGCGGCCGGTCAGTACCGCTTTGAACCTTCTCCCGCACCTTGGCCAGTACCTTTTCATCAAAAAACAAATCTCCGCAATTTAAGAAATAAATAAACCTTCCGGAGGCTTTTGTTACCGCCTGATTCATGGCATCATAAATGCCTTTATCCTTTTCTTTGTAAACACGAATACGTGAGTCGCTATTTTCCTTCTCCCAGGCTTCCAATACTCCGTCCGAAGACTGGCCGTCCTTAATCACCACCTCATAATCCTGACAGGTTTGCATGGTGATGCTTTCTAATGTTTCTCCCAGCTTATGCCCCGGATTCAGGCAGACTATTATAATCGAAAAAAATGGTTTTTGTATCATCTTAACAGCCAAACCTTTCTCTAATTCACATCAGACAGCTTCAGGGGCATATCGTGAAACATAAATGTTTCATAGGGCAGTATCCGCAATCCGTCCGCCCCGGCCCGCATCATAAACATGGCAAAATACAGAACCCCGGCAGCTATGATGCCCCATGTGAAAAATGTTCTTTGCTTTTTATTCTCAATACTTCCCACCAGGGCCGGCAGAAAGAAAATATGTGTCACTGTCAGATAATAACCAAGCCTTGATACAATGGGAATGAAAGAACAGCAGGTATATAAAACCAGAGCCCCCAGATTACAGTAAAAGTAAAATCGGTTGCGTTTATTCTCTTTCACCGCCTGGCGATATAACAATAAAGACAAAAGCAGAATACCGGCACATCTGATAATACTGATATAACTGGTTCCGCCCTCCAGATACTCCGTATCCTCATAAGTAGGGTACAGGAAAACCACCGCCTTCAGGTAAAAATCCTGAAAAAAGAAAAATGTGGTGCACACCAGTGCCACCAACGCCAGACTCCATTTTTTCCAATTAAGCGACGCTAAAAAGTAAAGAGGGAGCACCACCAGCAAGGACTTGTGAAAAGCTGCTCCTAACAAAATCAACAGAAAAAATTTCACCCACTCCCTGCGCAGTACATAAGGAATGGCATAAACCGCTATGGCTACGGCCAGATAATAGCGTACCGTATTAAAGGACTGGAAATAATACCCCAAAGCCATAAACAGGAAAAAGCTGAATAAAAAATTCTCACTTTGCTTATAAATTGCTGCCAGAAAAACAGCAATGGTGGCAAAGGCAAAAAAAGCAAACACCAACAGGAAGTTTTCAAATCCACTGATACCGTAAAGTAACCTGACCACTCCATTAAATCCTATCTCGGTGGGTACATAAGCATTGCACACTACCAAATGCATAAATTCATAATATTTGGCATAATCATTACCCACATTTATACGGCATGCGGAAACAGCAAAAAGAATCGTAAAAATAAACAGCAAAACAGTTCCATTCAGCAGCTGCTGCCTGGACCCGCTTTCATTTGTCTTATTTTTTATGATACCTGCCAAAGCAACGGTTACTGCCGCTACACAAAGATACAAAATCATGCCTGCTCTTTTTTCCGTCCTTCTCTAATTCCTTGCTTCATCAGCTTATAGGCACTGCGGACCGTAATTTCCCGGCACATTTCCTGCTTATGGGCCCATAAGAAGCGTAAGGAAAATAACTTAGCCATCCCGCCATATAAGTAATGATATAAAACCCCCCTGTCGGTAAAAAATTTATCCGTATATCCTTGAAACCAGGTTGATTCCCGATAAGTTTCCGCCCCGATCACTTCCAAAGACGCATATAACTTAAGTCCTTTTTTCAGGCAATCATGCAAAAAAAGGCTGTCTTCACCATTGCTGTATCGGGCACCACCCCCAAAAAGCAGGGAAAAGCTTACATTGGCATAACGAAGCTTGTCCACTCTGGCAGCCACACTGTAGGTGGGATACCGGCCATAATTGTACCACCTGATCCGTTTGTATCCGGTATTGCGGTATGTGGCTCTACGCTCATCCACTTCTACATTAAACAGAATCAAATCCGCTTCAGGATGCGCCGCAAACTCTTTCAGAATGGCTTCCCCATAACCGGATTTCATCACAATATCCTCATCGGAAAATAAACAGATCTCTTCCCTGGCACGCAGCAAACCATTATTCCGGTTTAATCCAACCCCTTTTTCCTGAAAAGAAAAAGCTCTGATGAGACTGCCGCGATGAAGATACTCCTCATAGCCAAACTGCCCGCACTGGTTCACGATAACTGCGGCCGTTTCCAGATTCATTTTTTCAGCCAGCTTCTCTACATCCTGATCCACTGCTGCCACCAACACCTCTAGTTTCATGCTTCATCTGCCTTTTCTTTCTTACTTCCGTAATAACACTTCCAAAATCTTTCATCACCATCGGCAATGATGATTCCCTGTATCTTGCAATCCTGATTTCTCAGGAAACTAATCGTCCGGTCAATCATTTTGCCATTCCGGTTGCCAAAAGGCACCACCAGGATCACTCCATCGGTATCCCGCAGGCTTTCCCCGATTTCCCCGGTTTCTCCTGTCATGGTCAGCTCCGGAACCACGGTTTCCCAGCTTTTACCGGTCACCTTATCAGTTATGATCCGGTCAAAAGTAAGTCTGGTTCTGGTGGCGATCCCGTTTGTTTCGGCTACCGAAAGAAAGGCAAGTTTATGCACATCTTTCAGTAAATAAGCAACATTTTCAGCCAACACACCGGCATAAGGCTGATATCCTTCCTCCTCTTTCGTCTTAACCAGCATTCCCAGCAGGGGAAAAGGATAACGTTTTTCGCTGTCGGCAATCACATAAAGGGAATCGTCTAAAATATAATATATGATCCAGCCAAATAAGCTGATTACCAAAAATAAAACGCCGCCGCTGACTGCCGCCCGGGTCGTCCGGTCATCCCATAACACTCTGGCCGGTTCCGTACTGCGAATCAGGTCCATGGAGATGATTTCTGCCTGCTCAGCCGCATACGCCAGCAAACCTTCTTCCACTGCTTTCTGGATCTTAATGGTCAAATCAGGTTTGGCGGCGGTAACATTTACGGTAAGCAGCCGGATATCCGAAATTATCTTTCCTTCGATGGCTTCCCTAACCATCTCACGGGCGCCTTCGCTGTCTCCGCCCATGGCTTCCATCACTTTGTCGATCACCGGATCGCCATGAAGCAGGTCATTCCAGGTATATCCATTGTAAGACTGTTCCACGTCACCACGATATATAAACTGCATATAAAATTGAGACTGGGTCTGCCACTCTATTCTCATATTGGCGAACCGCACCCACTGATAAAGAAGCATACCCAAAAGGACGCCGATTACAGTCATAAGCAAAATCAGTCCCAGCTTCTTTTTCAAGCATAAAAACAGTCGTTTCAGATCCATTCCTTCCTGCATAAATTCCTTATTCGTCATTGTTCTCCTCGTCCTTATTCTTAATGGCTGTCGTCTGGCTTTCTTCAATCCCTTCCGTACTTTCCGGTTTAAAAAGAATCTTTAAAGTCAAGAGCATCAGCTTCAAATCCAGCCAGACCGTATAATTTTCAATATAGGACAGATCCAGCTTCAGCTTGTCATAAGGAGTAGTATTGTATTTGCCGTAAACCTGTGCATAGCCTGCCAGACCTGCTTTCATCTTCATCCGAAAAGCAAACTCCGGCATGTCCTCCAGATACTGCTCCATAATCTCCGGGCGTTCCGGCCGGGGACCGATAAAGGACATCTCCCCTTTTAAAATGTTGATCAACTGGGGCAGCTCATCAATCCGTACAGCCCGGATAAATTTACCGATGGGCGTAATCCGGTCATCATTCTGGGCTGCCAGTCTGGCCACTCCGTCTTTTTCCGCATCTACCCGCATACTTCTGAACTTCAATATATAAAATTGCTTTCCGCCGGCTGTACAGCGCACCTGCTTGAATAAAGCCGGCCCTCTGTCATAGCATTTAATCGCAATCGCCGTAATAATCATGATGGGCGAGGTTATTAACAGCAGCAGCACCGCAAAAATCAAATCAATCATTCGCTTTGTCATCCGCTGTTCAACGGTCAAAGCATATTCCCTGGTCAAAAAAATAGGGGTGTCAAACAGATGCATCTGATCCGATCCTTTAATTAAAACATCCGGTATCTTGGGCATCATATAAACCCTGATGGATCTGCTGTAGCAGAATTTCAACAGCTTATTCCGGGCTTCCGTGGGAATATCCCAAAGCACTACCGCACCGTAAGAACCTGCCGCTTCGGCTTTAATATGATCGAGTCCTTCTTTGATGTTCATGCTCTTAACAATATTATACCGGTCCTTTCTGGTGGCAAATTTGTTTAAAATATCATCAATCGACCGCTCACCGTAGATTAACAGCATTTTACGCGGCGGAAATATCTTTTTGTAAAAAAAGTTACTCAGGAAAGCCCACAATGCCGCAATCACAAGCTGCAGGGCAAAAACACCGATGATGGCATCCGCCTTAACCGGCCAGTTGTTCATCAGGGAAATCTGAAAGTAAGAAATCACATTTACCGCCAGCAGTGAAAAGATCTGTGAAAAAAACACATCACCGGACTTTAAATATCCGATCTTCAAGCTTCCATAAGTATTGGAAAAAACGCAAAGCAAGGCAAAATAAATCAAGATAATCAAAATATGACCATTCTGATAAAACTTCAATCCACGGTTAAAATTATTTACAATCGGGTAGTAATAGCTAATCCACGCATACGCATATACTCCCGTTTGTAACAGTAAACTCACCAGACTTAACCCCAGTACAATGATTCTCTTCATAGATTCTTTGTTCTTCATCTATCTTAGCCTTTCGTTCGCTCCCAAGTTCTTTATACCCGCCGCAAAGAGGCACGGACTGCCCAAAAAAAGAAGTTATAAAGACTGTATGGCAACGATAGTTTTTCTTCCTGTCGGTATAAATTCCAAATCCGTTTCATGGCTATCAGTTTATTGGAGGATAAAGACTTAGGCGGACGCCGGTAAACAGTTGTCACCTTATTTAATCCGTAGGCGATATAACCGCTTCGCAATATTCTCCACCAGGCAGCCGTATCTTCGCTTTCCACTACCGGCATTTTCATCAGTTCCCGGTCTATTTTTTCTCCGTCAAACATTACCGTTGAGGTAAAAATAACCGTTCGGGAAAGGGCTTTTCGATAAGTCATCTGTTCCGGCACGGCAACGATTTTTCCGGTTCCCCTGGCCTCTTCATCACCAAATTCATAGGCCGTGAATACAAAAGCGGCCTGCTTTTCCTGCATAAATACCAGCTCTTTTTCCAATTTGTCAGGCCGCCACACATCGTCCGCATCCAGAAAGGCAATAAAGCGTCCCCTGGCCTGATCAATTCCGGTATTTCTGGCTCTGGCCGCACCTTCATTCTGTTCCTTTTTAATTAATCGGATACGCTTTTGTTCCTGTTCGTCCAACTGTCCCAGATAACCTTCAATACAGGCTGTACTGCCGTCCTTAGAACAGTCATCCACCAGAATCAGTTCCCAGTCGGCAAGAGTTTGGGCCTGCACCATACTAATGGTTTCTCTTATATACTTTTCCGCATTGTAAACCGGAATCACAATACTGATCATCGTTATATTTCCTCTTTTACCAAATAAATAGGACGGTTTTTCACTTCCATATAAGTCTTGGCCAAATATTGCCCCATAATACCTAAACAAAAAAGCTGTACGCCGCTAACTAACAAAATAATACATACCAATGACGGCCAGCCCGAAGTGGGATCGCCGTAAAGGGCCTTTCTGACAATAATAAAACCAATAAAGACAAAAGCGGCAATGCAAAACAGGACACCCATAATCGATGAAATGGCCAAGGGCACTGTGGAAAATGCTGTAATTCCATCCATCGAATATAAAAACAGCTTCCAGAAGGACCACTTTGTTTCGCCTTTTCTCCGCTCTACATTCTGAAACTCCATCCATTTGGTCTTAAACCCGACCCAACCGAAAATCCCTTTGGTAAAACGATTATATTCCTTCATGGATAAAATGGCATCGGCCATCTGTCTGGTCATCAGCCGGTAGTCTCTGGCACCGTCTACAATCTCCGCTTTGGAAATCTTTTTCATCATTTTATAAAATGCTCTGGCAAAAAAAGAACGAATCAGCGGTTCCCCTTTCCGGTTCACCCTCCTGGTGGCCACCGAATCATAGCCCTCTTCCAGACAGGCAAACATATCCGGCAACAGTGAGGGCGGGTCCTGCAAATCCGCATCCATAAATACCAGATAATCTCCTCTGGCCTTTTCCAAACCGGCAAAAATACCCGCTTCTTTACCAAAATTCCGGGAAAAAGAAATCAGCTTTACCCGCTCATCCTTTGCAATCAGCTTCTTTACTTCCCGCACCGTATTATCACTCGATCCGTCATCTATGTAACAAACTTCCACATCCAGCTCTTTTTCAACAAAAAAAACACTGTTCTTCATCAGTTCTTCATAAAAATCAGCAACATTCTCTTCCTCGTTATAGCAAGGTACAATAACACTCAGCAGCTTCATTAATACACTTCTCCTCTCACACCACCCGAAAGCACTTTCCATTCATTGGTATTTTACCACAAAACCCTTTCCACCACAACCATGCCCTGTTACAAATTCCTGGCGGGGGGGGGGACGCTTCGCGGAGGCTGTGGAGGGAATCAGCGGGCCGGGAGGATCGGGGAAAAGGAAAAAACCCGCCTGACAGTAAATATCACACCGGATGCTGCGTTCCGATCAGTCAGATGAGCCTTGTACAGCCCGAATCTCGTCCAGAGGGACTCCATTCGGGTAAGTCTCCTCTTCCTGTTCACTTAATAGCATCCTTGTGTGATATTTGCTGCAGATGGGTTTTTTCCTTTTCCCCGATCCTCCCGGCCCGCTGATTCCCATCTACTTTTTTTGTGCGAAGCTGGCTTTCTCAGCCTGTCTTGGTTCCTTTTGCTTTGCTGCTTTTTGTTTGCGCCCCTTGGGCGTATGGCGGCCGGCGCATGGGTATATGGCTGTACGGTCAGCAAGCCCAAAAATAGCCCCACCTATTTGCAATAATATCCATACAAGGATGCTATGAAGCGAACAGGAAGGGGAGACCTGCCCGAATGGAGTCCCTCTGGACGAGATTCGGGTTGTATAGGGCTTCACTGACTGCCCGGAGCGTTGCATCCGGTATGGATTTATTGCAAATAAGTGGGGCTGTTTGGGCTTGCTGACCGTACAGCCATATACCCATGCGCCGGCCGCCATACGCCCAAGGAGCGCAAACACTTCCATCAACCCCGCCGCTTTAACTGCACCTTGTCGGCGATTCCGGCTATGTATTCACTGTTGGTGGGGCGTTCGCATCCGTCGTTTCCTGAGTAACCGAAAAGTTCTTCAAAGCAATTGGCATTGCCCCGTTCCCAGGATATTTCAATGGCATTGCGGATTGCCCGCTCTACCTTTCGGTCGGTGGTTCCATATTGTTTGGCTATTTCCGGATAAAGCAGTTTGGTAACACTGCCCACTACCTGCATATCCTTTTCCGCCATCATAACTGCACTGCGTAAATACCGATATCCCTTTAAGTGAGCCGGAATACCCATCTCCAGCATGATTTTTGATACATATCCTTCTACTGCACCTTCTGCTATTATTTCCGGCATCACCAAATCCCCCTTTTCTATATGCTCACAGTTTCATATATTATCACATTTTGCTATAAATCAAAACTGTAATCCATCGCGCAATTATAAGTATTCATCCTTGCCCTGTTTTTTCAACTCATCGGGGATCTCCCGGACACTTTGGGCTTTGTCCTTATGACATACCATAATTGCATCCTCTGCCTCAACGATAATCAAATCCTCTACCCCTAAAGTTGCTATCAGTTTACTCTTGGCATAGACAATGCAGTTTTGGGTATCGATCAATATTTGTTCCCGATTGACCACATTTCCGTTTTCATCTTTTTCATGCAGCGCTTCCAGAGCATCCCAGCTGCCTACATCGCTCCAGTCAAACTGACTTTCCACCACTGTTACTTCTTTTGCCCGTTCCATAATACCATAGTCAATGGATATCTTCGGAATGTTCGGATAAACCCGGTTGATGGTCTCCTGCTCTCTGGGTGTTCCCATATCCGCCTCAATCTCCATCAGGCACTCATATACATCGGGAAGAAGTCTTTCAAACTGCTGTAATATAGTTGATACTTTCCACACGAACATCCCGCTGTTCCAAAGAAATCCGCCTTCCTTCAAGTACCTTCTGGCCGTCATAACATCCGGCTTTTCAACAAACTCCTCCACCAGGTGATGTTCCTGCCCGGTTTCTGATTTAGCACATTTGATATAGCCATACCCTACTGCCGGGAAAGTCGGCTTCACACCGATGGTAATCAAATGACCGGTTTCCTCAGCCAGCTTCATGGCTTTTTGCAAGGTCCGGTTAAAGCCTTCCGTATCCTTAATATAATGGTCGGAAGCAAATACGCTCATCACCCCGTCACCATATTTTTTCCTGATTTCAATGGCCGCATAGCCAATACAGGCAGCGGTGTTCCGGGCGGCAGGTTCCGCCAGAATATGATCCGGTAAAACCGTCCCTTCGGTTGCTTCCCGCATCAGCCCGGCCTGAGTTACATTTGTGACAATAAAAATATTTTCTTCGGCAATGCTTGGTTTCAAACGGGTTACCGTTTCATTTACCATTAAGTCATCCCCAGTCAGGTTCAGGAACTGTTTGGGCAGTTCTTGTCTGCTCAAAGGCCAAAAACGGGTTCCCCCGCCGCCGGCCATCACTACACCATATCGATTCATCTCATCCGGGCTCCTTTTTTTCTATAGTCTTGCACTTTCAACATTTTCCCTAAACCACTGATAGGCTAAGGTCACCCCTTCTTCCAGGTCTACCTTGTGCTGCCATCCCAATCCGTGCAGTCTGTCCACATTGGTAAGCTTTCTGGGGGTTCCGTCCGGCATATCTTTATTCCAGATAATCGTGCCTTCAAATCCCACTGCACGCTGTACCGTTTCGGCCAACTCTTTAATGGTAACTTCTTTACCGGTACCGATGTTTACATGCTGCTCACCATTATAATTTTCCAATAAAAATACACAGGCATCAGCCATATCGTCAACATATAAAAACTCCCGCAAAGGCGTTCCCGTTCCCCATAGTTCAACTGTCTTTTCGCCCTGTTTTTTAGCCTCATGGAACTTCCGGATCATCGCCGGCATAACATGGGAGCCCTGCAAATCATAATTATCATGAGGCCCATACAGATTGGTGGGCATACAACTGATAAAATCATCTCCATACTGGCGTTTATAGAATTTACACATTTCCAGACCGGCAATCTTGGCAATGGCATATGCCTCATTGGTTTCCTCTAAGGGACCGGTCAGCAATGCATCTTCCGGAATGGGCTGAGGTGCCAGCTTGGGATAAATACAGGTACTGCCCAAAAACAGCAGCTTCTTCACACCGATCAAATGACTGCTGTGAATGACATTACACTGAATCTGCAGATTTTCATAAGCAAATTCCGCCGGCTGGGTATTGTTGGCATTGATCCCGCCAACCTTTGCTGCTGCCAGCACCACTACATCTGGTTTCTCGGCTTCCATAAAATCCCGTACAGCCTGCTGATTAGTCAGATCCAGTTCTTTATGAGAGCGATAAATAATATTTTCATATCCTTTTTCCTGCAGATTTCGTACAATCGCACTTCCTACCAGTCCTCGGTGACCGGCAATATAAATTTTATCCGTTTTCACAATATAATTACTCATGTTTACCTTACCTTTCGTTTATGTTTTGAACAGTATCCCGAAATCCATCCTTTATGGTCCCACCTCTGAAGATATCTTCTGCCTTCACCGGTGCCGCCGGAAAATCATCGTATCCCGTCTGATCCCCATGTTCTGCATAGTAAAAAGTAACTCCGTGCAGTTCATAAGGTACTGTGGGATAGTTTTCGTAGTCCTTTTGTATCAGTATATAAGACTCCTCAGCTGTTCGGGGAAGCATCTGTACCAGCTCTTTCCCAAAAGCACCAATCTTGTAACCACCGATTACTCCCAATGCAAAGTACAAAATAACATATTTATCAAGATGAGGGCTGCCACGCATATACAGATAACCGTAGGTCAGTACCGGTGCCAGCCACACATACACACAGCCATAGCGGATCAAGGGTGCACTGGTCAGCCAAAAATAGAAACAAACACTTACCGTACCTAACACCAGCAGCCAATCCAGCATACTCCATTTTTTTCTGATAATCATGTAAAATAGCATCAGCAGTATCACAATCCCGGTAACCGCTGCCATCAGGATAAACACCTGATCCACCTTTCCCTGTTCCAAAAACCAGGAACCGATCCACGCCTTTATGGGCTTATCATACTGAGCTACGTCGGTATAGCCCCGGCCCCATACCTGTATTTCCCGAAAATCATATTCCGCCATTCCCTTGGGAATCTTCCAATCTACCGGAAAGATGTCCAAAAAGGTGGAAGGATATAACAGCCACCCCGACAGAACCACGTTTCTAATTAAATAAGGCAGTGCCGTAAACAGACCAAGCCCCAGGAAACCCGCTATTGCCCGATTGTTCTTTTGCCGGATCATCATCACTGCCGGTTTTACTGTCAGCAATAAGATCAATGCTGCCGAAAGCTTTATGGTCATCAGATAAACACCCAGCACACTGAGAAGGGCATAAGGTATATAGGAGGTTTCTTCCTTTTCCAGCAAATCCAGCCAGCGGATGATAATATAGAAAAAAAGTAAGACCATAAAATAATCGGATGCCGGTGATATCATTTCATCAAAAATGGTCATCAGATAATATACTGCCACTACCCTTGTAATATCCGACAGCTCAATCCGCTTAAGCTTCCCCCGCCGGATTCCTTCAAAACATATCTTTGCCACCCGGAATGCCAGAAAACCAGACATTACATGGAAGGACTGTCCCCCCAGGAATTTCATACTATATAGGGCCGATAAGGAAAAAGAAGAACTGTTATAGGCCAGCCGGCAGTGCAGATTACCCAATCCCGGTACGATCCCGTATTCCTCTATCCATCTGATACTTTGCGCATGATAAAGACCGGTATCATAATGGATTATCCCTCTTGAAGTACCAAAAGCAAAAAGAACAAACAGCAGGGCACAAACCAACATCCTGAGCGGCGACACCGAAAACCGCACCGAATGAAAGTGAGCCACAAGTTGTTTGCGTAAGCTAATTATAACAGCCAGACAAATGACCACCAAAATCAGATTGGCAGCCAATCCCACTTTTCCAACCAAACTGAAAATCTGGGCATATACCGTAACAACGGCAATGCCCGTAAAAATATAGCTATCTTCATTTTTAACAGGATACTTCCTGATGCCCGGAGCAAGTGACAAAAAACCAAATCCTATCAGATAGGTTGTTATCATCACATACATCCAGATTAATATTACTGAAACCATCCGGTCTCCCTCTGCCTATGAACTTTTAATCTGTACGTTTTAGCGTTCTCCTGCCTTGTACCCCTCACAGCTTACACCGGCAATGGCCTGCAAATCAGCATCCATCATCATGGCTACCAGCTTCTTAAAGTCTACATTACGTTTCCATCCCAGCTCTTTTTCCGCTTTAGCAGGATTTCCCCACAAATATTCCACTTCTGCCGGACGGTAAAATTCCGGATTGACATCTACCAGCAGTTTTCCGGTTTCACTGTCATATCCTTTTTCGTTCACGCCTTTTCCTTCCCAGCGAACAATAATGCCCAATTCAGCAAAAGCCGCTTCCACAAACTCTCTTACGGTATGGGTTTCATTGGTGGCCAAAACATAATCGTCAGCTTTATTCTGCTGTAACATCAGCCACATACCTTCGATATAATCACCGGCAAATCCCCAGTCTCTTTTTGCATTCATATTACCCAAAGACAGTTTTTCCTTCTGACCGGCAATGATTCCGGCAATGGCCAGCGTAATTTTACGGGTAACAAAATTTTCGCCGCGTCTGGGTGATTCATGATTAAACAAAATTCCGTTGCAGGCAAACATATTGTAAGATTCTCTGTAGTTAACCGTAATCCAGTATGAATATAGCTTAGCCGCTCCATAAGGACTCTTAGGGTAAAAAGGTGTCTTTTCGCTTTGCGGAGCCGTTTCCGGTAATCCGCCGAAGAGCTCGGAAGTAGATGCCTGATAGTAACGGCAGTTACCGCCGTTAATGCGGATGGCTTCCAATAATTTAAGGGTACTTACTCCGGTTGCTTCCGCAGTATATTCCGGCACTTCAAAGGATACACCTACGTGAGACTGGGCCGCCAGATTGTATACCTCGGTGGGGCGAATTTCAGCCATCAGCCGCATCAGGTTACTGGAATCCGTTACGTCTGCAAAGTGAAGAAAAAATTTAACTTTATTATAATCGGATTTGATAATATGATCGATCCGGGAAGTATTCTTAATGCTGTGTCTTCTGGTCAGTCCGTGAACCTCATATCCTTTTTCCAATAAAAATTCCGCAAGATAAGAACCATCCTGTCCTGTGATACCTGTAATCAATGCTACGTTCTGCATGTTTTTCTCCTTTTTGTTTTATTTTGCTATTCCATTAGCGAGTATACTACTGTATAATACAAGTATCAACATAAAATATTGCCTAAAAACAGTAATATATTGCTATTGCCAAAAGGCGATGCAGAAAGGAGTTTTTGATGGCAAAATCGGCATCAAACCGTATTCTGGCAACCCCTTCTGCCTATGCCAAAAAGCATTATCTGTATGTGCAGGAGGTTGGAACCCTGCAAAGTCTGGAACCCCATATCAGCAAACGTCAGAATCTGAATTCTTATTTATTTTTTGTAATCCTTGAAGGCAGCGGATACCTTTCCTATGACTCTACCCGCCACGCCATCAGTACCGGCGACTGTGTATGGCTGGACTGTACCAAACCCTATTCTCACGAAAGCAGTGCTCAGGATCCCTGGCGTCTGATGTGGATTCATTTTTACGGTGCCCAGGCCCGGATTTTTTATGAAAATTATTTATCAAGCGGAAATCCCATTTTGTTTCGGCCCCAAAGTATTCTGCCTTTTACAAATACCCTGGAACAGGTTTATCAGCTTCAGGGGGATAAATCCTCTTTAAAAGAGCTTTATTCACACAAGTATATTACTGATATTATTACCCTTTGCTTTACAGAAAATAAAATTTCGCTTCAGGAAGAATACTCCATTTCACAAAAATTAAAGCAGGTACATGACTACCTGCTGGAAAATTATCATATGAAAATTAATCTGGATGATCTTGCCGAACAATTTTTTATCAGCAAATTTCATCTTTCAAGAGAATACAAAAAAATATACGGCATTACGATCGGGAATTTTCTTACTGCCACCCGTATTTCTCATGCCAAATCCATGCTGCGGTTTTCCGGTGATTCTGTCGATACCATTGCCATTTCCTGTGGTTTTCAGGACTCCGCTTATTTTATTAAGGTTTTTAAAAATGCCGAAAATATGACCCCTTCGGAATATCGCAAAAAGTGGTGACTTACATCACGCTACAGACAACCACACCGATTACAATGCCCAAAATGGCTCCCATCAATACTTGCAGAGGCGTATGCCCTACAAATTCCTTAAGCTTATCTTCCACCGACATGCTATTGCCCATCTTTACGAACATTTCCATCATTTCGTTTAGAACCTTAGCCTGAATGCCGGTTTCCCGCCGCACGCCCATGGCATCATGCATAACAATAATCGCAAATACCACCGCTATGGCAAATTCATAACCGCTTGCTCCGCACTTCATTCCCACTGCCGTAACCAGTCCGCAGACCGTGGCTGAATGAGAACTGGGCATCCCGCCGCTGCCAACCATTCTTTCCGCAACAAATTTCTTAGTGATAATCAAATGTATGATTGTTTTCAGTACTTGCGCAATGAACCAACCCAATATTGCTGATACAAATATAGGATTATTTACCAAATCGTATATAAAGTCCATTAGTATAATCCTTTCATGTATTCCGTTACAGCATCATGCCAATCCGCAAAACGATAATCCGTGGTCAATTCCAACATATAGTTCTGCAAAATAGAATATGCCGGCCGTTCCACCTTAGCCGCAAATTCTGCGGAACTGATTCTTTCCACTACTGTGTTCTTACCCGCCAGCCGAAATACTTCTGCCGCAAAATCCGCCCAGCTGCAGCTTCCTTCACAGGTTCCGTGGAACAAACCATAGTTATCGGTTGGCAGCAAATAAGCAATCGCTCTGGCTAATTCATCTGCACTGGTAGGAGATCCCACTTGATCAGCTACGACTTTTACCTGATCATTGGTCTCTGCCAAACGCAGCATGGTCTTTAAAAAATTCTTGCCGTCACCGTATAACCAGGCTGTCCGAACAATAAAATAATCTTTTGCAAAATCTTTTACAAAATTTTCACCGG
Source organism: Lachnospiraceae bacterium (assembly GCA_031556725.1). Lineage (GTDB taxonomy): Bacteria > Bacillota > Clostridia > Lachnospirales > Lachnospiraceae > UBA935. The sequence goes on from JAVBSL010000010.1 coordinate 213,825, forward strand.
CCAGTTTACTGGCACCATATACGCCGGTAGGTCCGGTAGGATCAAACTCCCTGTAAGGCCTGCTGCCTTTTCCGTCAAAAACATAATCGGTAGAAATATGCATCAGCCTGGCACCCGTCTCGGTTGCCGCAATACTAAGATTTCTGGGGCCGATAGCATTGATCCTATATGCATTATCCACATCGGTTTCACATGCCTCAACGGCTGTATGGGCCGCACAATTAATAATTGCATAGGGCTTTACCGCTCTGGCCAGCTCCAAAACTTTATCCACATTGGTAATATCCAGCTCCGCAACATCCGTATTTATAAACTCATAACACTGATCGGCTGCCAATATTTTATTTACTGCACGTCCTAACTGACCGTTGCATCCTGTTACAATAATTTTTTTCATATTCATAATCATACCTTTCCCATTTGCTTCATTTTTTATATTACCTCTTTCCCTGCAAATATACAAGGAATTGTTTGTCATTCATCACAAAATCTTAACTATTTTTACTAGTGACGGATGTTTTGGGATATGCTATAATATTTTCTAATGTGAATTTTTTTGTGAAAGTGAGGAAATATTGATGAAAAGAGTACAAGCTCTCTTTTTAGTAGGTATGTCATCCCTCCTTCTTCTTTCCGGATGTGGTAAGAAGGATGCTGATATTACCGAACCGATTGTTCAGCCGATTACTGAGCAATTGCCCGCTCAGGCGGATGATACTAAAGAAGCCGATACTAACGATACTGACGCTTCCGATCTTCCCCCAAAGGAGGGAATGTTAAGAAGCCGTCTTACGAACGAATGGGTGGACGAAGATGTTGCCAAAACCCGTCCCATTGCCGTTATGGTTCCAAACTCTAAAACCGCCAGCCAATATGGTCTTTCCGATGCTTCCATTTTATATGAATGTAATGTGGAAGGCAGTATGACCCGTCTGATGGCCGTCTGGGAGAACTGGGGCAATCTGGAAAAGATCGGTAATATCCGTAGCTGCCGTGACTACTATGTGTACTGGGCCTTTGAATGGGATGCTCTTTACATGCATTACGGCGGTCCTTTCTATATTGATGATATCATTGGCAGAAAAGATACCCAAAATATTAACTGCCTAAGCTACGGAGAGGCTTCATTCCGGGCCACCGCCAAAAACTCAACCGACAATGCTTTTACCAGTGGCGAATACATTAAAAAGGCTATTTCTCATTTTGATTATCCTACTGCTTACCGTGAAGGTTATGCGGATGAGGAGCATTATCAATTTGCTTCCAGTACAGCTCCCAATACCCTGGAACAGTATGCCAAGGCGATTACCGCAGAAACCGTGGATATGTCACCGGCTTATCCGGTAACCAATTGTTATTTTAAGTATAATGAGTCTACCGGCCTTTATGACCGCTATCAGCATCTTTCCGGTGAAGGCGACGGACCGCATACTGATTTGGCAAATGGGAAACAGTTATCTTTTAAAAATATATTGATTCAAAATACTTATTTTGAGCAGCGGGATCAAAAGGGTTATCTGGCTTTCCAATGCCATGATACCACCCGGGACGGCTGGTTCTTTACTAACGGTAAGGGAATACACGTCACCTGGGAAAAAACCAGTGATTACGGGGCAACCAGATACTATGATGATGAGGGTAAAGAAATTCAGTTAAATACCGGAAAAACCATGGTATGTATTTTAGAAGATGGCGATATGTTTATCGTAGACGGCAAAAAAATTTAATAGATTAATAAAAAAAGAAGCGAGAATCAATTGCAAATCATTCTCGCTTCTTTTTTATTAGTAATTCTATTCCTGACTGATAATCCCCAACCGGTTCACCGCCGAGAACATGGCCCGAACAGATGCCCTGGTAATATTAGAGCTTACCCCAACGCCGTAAGTAACGCTTCCGTTATCGGCATTCAACAGATGAATGTAGGCTGCTGCCTGAGAATTAGACCCGCTCTGCAAGGCATGCTCTTCGTAATCCAGTACCTTCATGCGCACACCGCTGACTTCCTGCAACCCCCTCTTCACCGCATCGATAGGACCGTTCCCCACTGCTTCAAAGGTGTTCTCCACGCCCCTGAGAGTATAGGTTACATAGACCTTGGTATCAAATTCGGTTTCCACTTCATCACTCAGATCATCGACCTTTAACTTACGGAAATGAATAGGTTCCTTTTTGTTCAAATAAGAATCCCGGAAGTTTTCCATAATCTGTTCCGGCGATACCTCTCCCTGTTTTTCGGATATCTTCTGGATTACATCCGCAAACTCTTTATGCATACCCTTGGGCAGCTTAAAGCCAAAGTAAGTATCCATAACAAAGGCTACGCCGCCTTTTCCTGATTGGGAATTAATCCGTACAATGGGCTCATATTCTCTGCCGATATCAGAGGGATCAATGGGCAGATAAGGAACCTCCCAATATTCATTATTTCTTTCACGCATGGCGGTAACGCCCTTATTAATGGCATCCTGATGGGAACCGGAAAAAGCGGTAAATACCAATTTCCCGGCATATGGATGACGGGGATGTACCGGAATCTTACAGCACCTCTCATAAATTTCAATAATTTCATTTACTTTTTCCAGCTTCAATCCCGGATCAACACCCTGAGAAAACATGTTATATGCAATGTTTAAAATATCCACGTTACCGGTTCTTTCCCCATTTCCAAACAAGGTCCCTTCAATCCGGTCGGCTCCTGCCAGTAACGAAAGCTCGGCTGTTGCCACGCCTGTTCCCCTGTCGTTATGAGGATGAACACTTAAAATAATGGTATCGCGGTTTTCAAAGTGCTTATCCATCCATTCAATACGATCAGCGAATACATTGGGTGTAGTCATCTCCACCGTGGAAGGTAAATTGATAATAATCGGGTTTTCTCTGGTAGGTCCCCATTCCCGCTGCACTGCCGTACAAATCTCCAATGCAAAGTCTAATTCTGTTCCGGTAAAGCTTTCCGGCGAATACTCTAAAATAATCTTGCCGGGAAAATCAGCTGCTCTTCTCTTTACCGCTTTTGTTCCCTCAACCGCAATATCAATGATCGCCTGCCGATCCTTGTTAAACACCACATCCCGCTGTAAGGTAGAGGTGGAATTATAGATGTGTACCACAGCTTCTTTGCAGCCTTCGATGGATGCAAAGGTCCGCTCGATCAGCTCTTCCCTGCACTGTGTCAATACCTGCAGGACAACCCCATCCGGTATTAATTTCCGTTCAATCAATTGACGGATAAAATCAAATTCAATCTGGCTGGCCGCCGGAAAACCCACTTCGATTTCCTTAAATCCCAAATCAACCAAAAATTGGAACATTTCAATTTTTTCATTTACCACCATAGGATCGATCAGTGCCTGATTACCATCCCGTAAATCTACGCTGCACCAAATCGGTGCTTTATCAATCTCCTTATTGACCCATGTTCTTTCCGGATAATCCACAACGGGATTTTTTTTGTATCTTTGATATCTCATTTCCTTATTTCCTCCATTTTTATTATCAAAATTTTACTATCAAAAAAGCCACCCCGAATACTCACGGGGTGGCCGGTAAATCCAAATCATTCTCCCAAGCCGTTTTCGATTGCGCTTACCAAACTATGCAATGCCAGTTCTTCATCCTCGCCATCACAAATAAACTCAATCTCGTCGCCGCATTTAACACATGCTCCCAGCACACTTAGTACGCTTTTAGCATTTGCCGTATTCTCTCTAAAGACAAACGTTATTAATGATTTAAATTGCATTGCTTCCTTACATAGGATGCCTGCCGGTCTTAGATGTAGGCCGGTTGGGTTTTTAATAGTCACTTTTTGACTTACCATACCCTCTTTACCTCCCGTTCACAGATGTTCTTTCGTTCACCAATATATTTACTATACCATTATTTAACAGGTTTCTCAAGATAAAAATAATCAGAGCAGAATATTCTGAATCAGCTCCGCCAGCTTTTTAGCTTCAGCATCAATCAGCTTCTTATCTTTCCCTTCAATCATAACTCGAACCATGGGTTCTGTACCGGAGGGTCTGATCAGCACCCTTCCTTCGCTGGCAAACTGTTTTGTTAATTTATCGATTGCCTCCGAAATCTCCGGATAATCCATGTATTTTTCTTTTTTGTGATTGGGCACATGAGCATTGACCACTGCCTGCGGCATAACCTCCATCACCTTAGCCAGTTCCGCTAATGGCTTACCGGTCTCCACCATTACCCGCAATAGATGCAAAGCACTTAGCAGACCATCTCCGGTAGTATTCTCTCGCAGGAATATTACGTGACCGGACTGTTCCCCGCCCAGACTGGCACCCAGTTCCTTCATGCGCTCCAATACGTAACGATCCCCTACCTTTGTCTGCTCTATTTTAATTTTATTTTTTTCACCCATGAGGAAAAAGCCCAGGTTACTCATTACCGTAGCTACTATAATATTTTTGCTCAGTTCTCCGCTTTCCTTCATGTGGAGACCAACAACTGCCATAATCTGGTCACCGTTAACAACATTTCCCAGCTCATCTACCGCCAGTAAACGATCGGCATCCCCGTCAAAAGCAAGACCGATATTGGCCTTTTCAAACACAACTCTGGCCTGTAGTTCTTCCATATGGGTAGAACCGCAGTTTGCATTGATATTGGTTCCGTCAGGACTGGTATGAATGGCAACTACATCGGCACCCAATTCCTTTAGTGCTTCTACAGAAGTGTAGTAAGCCGCTCCTTCAGCACAATCCACAACAATCTTCATTCCATGCAAATCCACATTTACTGATTGAATGGCATGATTTATGTATTCTTCTCTGGCATCGGTACGGTATTTGATTTTTCCCACTCTGGCTCCCAGGGGAGGCTTAATCTGGGTCATTCCGTTCTTAATGATGCTCTCGATCTCATCTTCCAGTTCATCCGGCAATTTATATCCGTTACCATCAAAAAATTTGATTCCGTTAAACTCCATGGAGTTATGGGATGCGGAAATAACTACTCCGGCATCTACTTTATACTTTTGGGTCAGGTAAGCAACTGCCGGGGTCGGTACTACACCCACATAAACCGCATTGGCCCCTACCGAGCATACCCCTGCCATCAATGCATTGGCCAGCATATCTCCTGAAATACGTGTGTCACACCCCACCATAATTGTGGGTTTATGCTCATTTTCCCTGGTTAGTACATGGGCTCCTGCCTGCCCCAATTGCATTGCCAAAAGGGGCGTCAGCTCATCATTGGCAACACCTCTTACACCATCTGTTCCAAATAATCTACTCATCCTATTCCTCCAATGCTGTTATGTGTAATGTTACTTCTAATGGCTCTAAAATTGATATGCCATTACCAATATTCAAATCTACTTCGGCAGTATAGAATCCTTCACTGACCTTCTCCATATTTCTGTCAGCCATCATTTTCTCTACATCTATTTCACCCGACACATCCGACACATGCACTGTGTCCAGATTCTTCTTCAACCCAATCAAAGTCACTTCCGCTTCCTCTTCTATTCCACTGAAGGTAGCTTTGTAGCCCTCCGGCAAATTTGTGACTTTAATGCGATTTTCTTTCATAATTATTTTTTTAGATATTTCCTGCTCGATATAAATCGTAAAAATTGCCTTGTTTACGGTTGCATCAACCAGCCGGATATCGCCTGGCAGATATTGCACCAGATCCACCGTCTTTACAAAGTTCTCTGTGCTTCCCGTAATATCCAATTCTCCATCCGGTATGTCGATACTGTTAATCTTTCTGATGACACTGCTTTTTCCGGCAATCACAACTGTTGCCGGGTCCGCTTCGGTCACGCCGGTGGCGCTATATCCATTCACCGGAGTTCCGGTAACCGTATACTTAATCGGAACGGATTTTGTTTCCAGAATAGGAATCTTAATCCTTACCGTTTTAATGCTCTGGGTAAGCCGCTCGGTGGAAACCTTCTTCCCATCCGCATCATATAGCAAAATCTCGGCATCGCTATTTATATCATTGGTAAAAGGGGTCACATTGATATCCACCCGCGCTTCCGCAATGCTTTCGATCAGCGATTCCGGTCCGGTAACCTTAACCAGATTTTGTTCGGTGGTAATCTCACCTAAAATATACCCTTCGGTCAGTTCACCCGATGTAGTAACATGAACAGGCAGGGTCTTAGGTTTCTTTTCTTCTATATTCAGCTTGACAATGTCCGAGCTTCCGCTGATTCTGTTAATTTCACCGCCGCCAACAGACAGTTCAATACTGATGGTATCCAGACTGCTCAGGTCATTCATATCCGCTGTGGCAATAATACTTCCAGCCGATAATTTTGCAATTACCGAGCGGGGTGCCCATACCGTAACTTTATTAATGATGTCCGTGTTGTCCAGCACCTCATATACCTTTCCGGACTCTTCCAGTAATTCCGTATGGGTAATCTTTACCGGTATATTATAATAGGCCTGAGGAGCCACCGGATCATTTATATTGGTAACCAGAATCCAAAGAATTGCTGCAAATACAAGTGAACCGATTTTCAGACCCCAGTTTTGTGTCCACTTAATCTTCATTTTTTGTTCTTCCCTTCCACAGCTTGGATTTTTTCTCCTCTACCGATTTATTCTGAATAGCACTCAGCTGGTTCTTTAATCTGTCGGTATCCACATTTCTTTCCAGTTCACCGGCATAAGCAATGCTGATTTTACCGGTCTCTTCCGAAACTATAATTGTCATGGAATCGGTTACCTCTGAAATGCCGACACCGGCCCGATGCCTGGTTCCCAGTTCCTTGCTCAAATACATATTATCCGATAAAGGCAGATAGCAGGTAGCGGAAATAATCCGATTGCCTCTGACAATCACCGCACCGTCATGAAGAGGCGTATTATGTTCAAAAATATTAATCAATAATTGACTGGACAAAACCGCATCAACATCAATTCCGGTCCGTTCGTAATCAACCAAGGATTCATTTTGCTCCACAACAATCAGTGCACCGGTTTTTTCCCTTCCCATTTCGGCACAGGCCTTGGCGATTTCATTAATGGTCCGGTCGGAAAACCGGCCTGTTTCCATTTTGCCCGTTTCAAAGGGAAGTATGGATGAAATAATATTTTTCTTTCCCAGTTCTTCCAATGCTTTTCTTAATTCCGGCTGCAGAATAACTACAATTGCCGTAACCGCCACTCCGATTACATTCTGGACAATCCAGAGAATCGTATTCATATTAAAAATAGCAGCGATCAAAATAAAAACACCAATAACAACAACACCTTTTAGCAGCGACCATGCTTTTGTATTTTTAATCCATACCATAACATTGTATGCCAAAAAGGAGATAATTAATATCTCCACAATATCGGTCCATTTAATTAGTTGAGGCATAGCAACCAATGAATCATTCAAAAGAGATTTCAGCTGCTCCATGGTCTTTAAATTCTCCAATCTAAAATTTTATGTCCTTGTTCTCCGTTTGGGAGAATTGATTTTCTTAACTGTTCTGGCCGGGGCCGCTACTGTTATTTTAGGAATAGCCTTTACATAATAATAATATTCATCGTCTTCAAATTGAACCGATTCCGCCCGGCTGTAATCCACATGAAAAATAAAAAACTCGACTACTTTCACAATACCAATCGATACAATCGTACCTACAATGGCCCCCAAAATCGAAACTTCGGTATCCATCAGTAAATCTCCTAACAAAAGCACCATGATATTTACCAATGCGCCGGTCACTGTTGCAATAATCCACGAATGATCTATGGCCATTCGTCTGATTAAATATACAATAATAATCGTTGCCGAAAAAGCCGCAATCGTTACCAGCATGGTTTTATTGTTCAAAATACCATCAATAACATAGCGGAATTTGACGGTCATCTCTTCCGCGCCCATTCCCGCCAAAGCCGTAGCATTATCCGATATATAGGTCACCATATAATGCACTACCACCCCGCATGCCACCGAAATAATGGAAAGCGGTGTCCCTACCAATCCCATTGCCAGCGGAATTACATAAGGAATTTTTAATATGAAGCAGAGGGGGGTTAACAGTACCACTAACGTATCTCTTGGTGAGAAACGGTAATAGAGCAAAAACATCAGCAGAAAAACTGCCAGAACTACAATTGCACACTCCATCGAAACCGCATATAAATGCATCACTACAAAAGCTGCTGCCACAATAATAATAAAATTTGCAGGCATAAAAGAACACATTAAAGATACTACCAGCACAATGGATATATTATCCAATTTTGACATATACCCGATTTTGGCATTGATCATTAAAATTGCTGTCAGAGCCATAATTAGTTTGCCCAATGGCTGTAAATAAACTTCATACTTAGCAATAAAATTCTTAATATATTGCTTTGCAACAAGTAAGCTTGTCATATTGTTTCCCTTTTCTCTTATTTATCATCGTACATCTGCGAAAGCCGTCTTAGGTTATGATAGTAATGTTTCAGACTTTTCCGTGCTTTACTATAACGATAGGAATATATAATGTAAGACAATACGCCATAGACCCCTATCATAATCAGGTAAAGCTTCAAAATGTTTTTACCGGTCTCCATCATATCCATTTTATATATTTCCTGCATCAGCACTTCAAAATGATAAAATGCATAAACCCCGGAAACAATGGCAAAAGCTATGGTTGCACAAATGACGGAATTCATTACCTGAAATCCGATATAGTCACCTCTGAAGTAATTGCTGATCGCAACATTTTTCTTACCGGGACCTTTTTCGTACGATGCCATCTTTGTCATCAATATGACTCGTTCTTCGTTAATCATAATTAATAAGCTCTCCTACGGTTAGCGGTCCAAAAACCTCATGCGGTCGCGTTCTGATGTACTCTTCTTGACTTCCGGCTGGGGCTTGGGTGCTTCTTTCTTATAAGCACTGTTCAGCGTGTTCGTCATTTCCGACTTGCATTTGTCGCAATAGACCCCCGACCGAATCATGGTGCCGCATTTTTCACAAGAAACACGAATCGGAGAATTCTCAGAAAACTGCAATCTTTCTTCCCTGATCCACTGATGAATCTGATTAATTTCCACTTCACATTCCTGTGCCACATCATTAATACTGGCATTTACATTATCCCGAATATAAGCCTTTACATCCTGGAATTTTGCTTCTCTTGCTTCCCTGCAAACAGGGCACATAATAGGTCCTACCACATAGTTAAAAAGCCTTCCGCAGTATCTGCAATTACGTACATTCATTCCAATACCTCCTGTCATTAAATTCCTCGGCCGATGGCCAAAGCCGTAAAATAAATTTTGTCAACACCGGTCTTCTTTAATTCTTCTGCCATGGCATCTATGGTACTGCCGGTCGTATAGATGTCATCGATAATTACAATCGTATTTAATTTTACATCATTTGGAGCAATTTTAAAAGCCTTTTTCAAATTATTTTGCCTTTCCCGCACATTCAGCTCCTTCTGCGGGGCAGTATTCTTTTGTCTGATTACCAATTTATCCTCCACCGGGATTTGTAAATGTGCAGAAAGCACCTTCGCCAAAGCAGTCGCCTGATTATAACCTCTTTCGCGCAGCTTTTTAGAATGAACCGGCACCGGAATCAGGGCATCCGGTCTCATCCGCTTAATTTCATTGCCTAAGCATCTGCTGATTTCCTCTCCATAAAAATCTGCATACTCTCTTCTGCCCTTATATTTAAACCGGTAAATAGAATCCGCTATGCTTTTATAGTCATATAGTGCCATCCCACGATCATAGATATGATGTCCGGTTCGGCAGTCATGACAATACTCCAAGTCTTCCGATGACAGCATTTTCCCACATTTCATACATGCCGGACCGGTAACGTATTTTATCTTTGGTGCACACCCCCGGCAAATAAGTCCTTCCGACACCTTCACAATATCGTCACATACCGGACACCTGCGGGGGAAAAATAAATTTATGATTCCTTCCATGTTCCTCCTTCCGCTATTTCCGCTATTCGGTTCTGTAAACTGGTATATCGTTTATTCTGTGAAACGTTACCTATCATCTCTCCAACCATTTCACGACTGCCTAAAATGGTCACACATTTTCTGGCCCTGGTCACCCCGGTATATAGTAAGTTGCGGTTAAACAACATTCGCGGACCGGACAGAAGAGGAATAATAACCGCCGGATATTCACTTCCCTGGGCCTTATGTATGGTAATGGCATAGGCTAATTCAATCTCATCCAATTGCTGAAAAGGATAAGTTACCCGCCGCTGTTCATCAAATTCTACAACCATACAGCCGGCTTTTTCACTGATTTCACGAATAATACCGGCATCACCGTTAAAAACTCCCATTCCCCTGTCGATGGGTATCCCATATTTACTGAGAACCTCCCATTCAATGGTATAGTTGTTTTTAATCTGCATCACCTTATCACCCTCCCGGTAAATTTGATCACCCACATAATATTCCTTCTTTTGCTCCGAAGGGGGATTCAGATATTGCTGCAAAATATGATTCAGGGTTTCTACCCCCAGATTTCCTTTTCGCATGGGAGTTAAAACCTGTATGTCATAAGGCGATGCGTCCACATAAGTGGGCAGCTTTTCGTTCAGTAACTGAATCATATGTTTGTATATCACATTGGCATCGCTTCTTTCCAAAAAGAAAAAATCCCGGCTTTTATTGTCCAGACTGATGTCCTCGCCTTTATTGATTTTATGAGCATTTACGACGATATCGCTTTCTCCCGCCTGCCGGAAAATCTTCTGTAAAACCACAGTCGAAAAACATTTGCTGGCAATCAAATCTCTTAAAATCTGCCCCGGACCCACACTGGGAAGCTGATCCATGTCTCCTACCAGAATCAGCCGGGTACCGATACTGATTGCCTGTAAGAGCGCTAAAAACAAGTGAAGGTCCACCATCGACATTTCATCAATAATAATTACATCGGCCTCTAACGGGTTATCTTCATTTTTTTCAAACCTGGCACTTCCGCCTTCTTCCGAAGTTGCTCCGCTTACCTCTAACAATCGATGAATAGTCCTTGCTTCATAGCCGGTAGCTTCGGTCATCCGTTTAGCCGCCCTCCCGGTGGGAGCAGCCAGAAGAATATCCTGGCCCTCTTCAATGAAAAACTGAATGATACTGTTAATCGTGGTGGTCTTGCCGGTTCCCGGTCCGCCCGATATGATTACCACACCTTGTTTTATGGTTTCAAATATGGCCGTTATCTGCAAATCATCCAATTCCATTTCCTGCTTTTGGCCCAGTTTTTCAATTTTTTGCCTGATACGGGTCTGCTCCGCCGGAAGCAATTCACCCTCCAGAGAAATGTTCAAATCACAAAGCAGCTTGGCACATTTTAATTCCGCATAATAGTAAGATGAGGCATAAATACGCTGTTCCTCTCCGCTGCCTTTGATGATCAGTTTTTTATCCATAGCCATGTTTCCCAATTGGGGCAGGATCAAATCCGGTTTCAACTCTAATATCTCAGCCGCTTTGGCTGTCAGCACATTCAGCGGCAGATAAATATGCCCATCCAACGAAGCCTGCAAAAGCGTATATAAAATACCGCTTCTGATCCGGTAATCCGAATCGGTATGAATGCCGATGGTACGGGCAATCTCATCGGCAATCCGAAAGCCCACACCGGTAATATCTTCCGCCAGTTGATAGGGATTTTCTTTCATGATTCCGTAAAGTCCGGCACCATATGTATTGTATATTTTCACTGCAAGGGTGTTGGATATTCCATAGCGCTGCAAAAAAACAAAGGCTTCCCGCATCTCTTTTTTGTCCTGCATCTGCTCCGCTATTTCTCTGGCTTTCCGTTCACTGATCCCCTTAATTTCAGCCAGCCGTTCCGGTTCCTCTTCAATGATCCGAAAGGTATCGCTGCCGAATCTTTTCACAATCCGGCCAGCCAGCGCCTCCCCCACACCTTTGATGGCACCGGAACCCAGATACCGTTCCATGCTGTAGGCATCATCCGGCAGGATTGTGCGATAAGAAGATATCTTCAGTTGGCTTCCGTATACCGGATGTTCTACGAAAGTTCCTTCCGCTTCAATATTTTCGCCTTCATCGATCCCCTTCAGGCTGCCGGTACAGGTAATCTCCTCCCCCTCTGCCATCAACACCAAAACCGTATAACCATTTCCAGCATTTTGATAAATAATATGATCTACAAATCCTTTTACAACTTCCATACCCCGTCCTTCCCTATTACGTAAAAAAGGCTGCACAATGAACAACAGACCTTCCGTCCGTATCAATCGGCAACCTTATCTATTTATTTCCTAACCCAAAACTGTAATTTGTTCCTACAAATTATAATTTCTCTTCATTTGTTCAAAAAGCTGCTGTGCCAGGCCCAATCCCTGTCTCTCCGTAGAGTCGGCTGTTAGCTGCTGCAAGGTCGTATCCTTAAAATAATCTACCAGTTGAGAATTGGCTCCGTCTTTTTTATCACTGAATACATAAGCCGACTTTTCCATTTCCTTGAAAACCATTTCCAGAAAATAAGCTTCAAATTCTTTGCACGCATCCAGCAATTTTTCCTCGGATGCGGTTTTAAAATCAGTTTTATCTATCGAATCCTTTAATTTGGAAGTGCTGTTGCTTTCCGTGGTCAGCAAATCACTATAATTGGTAAGCCCGCTGATGTCCATATTAATCTCCTATCCTGCCTTAGCGTTTCAGGTTATTGGCTGTCTGCATCATCTCGTCGGTAGTGGTAATTGCCTTTGAATTCATTTCATAAGCACGCTGTGCCACGATCAGGTTTACCATTTCATCAGCAACCATAACATTGGAACCTTCCAGATAGTTCTGCAGGATTTTACTCTTAGTAACATTTTGGTTGGTAGCTTCATTTAATGCCGCACCGCTGGCCGCTGTAGCTCCCCACAAGCTGTTGCCTTTTTTCTCCAGACCGCCCGGATTTCTAAATTGATAAATACCAATGGTGATGCCTAAGGATACCGGATTATTCGAATCATCCGGATAACAAACCGTTCCGTCTGATGATATGGAAACTTTGGTTGGAATATAATTATTATTCAATGTAATTGCTCTGCCGTTGGAATCCAAAACCGGTGAGCCGTCACTTGTAGTAAGCATACTTCCGTTTCCGGCATTAAGTGCCCATGTAAAATCACCATTTCTGGTATAGTATGTACTACCATCACCGCCACGTACCGCAAAGAAACCTTTTCCCTCAATCGCAAAAGCCGATTCACTGGCTGATGTCAGCATCGGCCCCTGGGTAATAATATTATTTATAGAAGAGTTACGCACGCCCAATCCTACCTGTGAGCTGGTCGGTTTCGGGTCACCATTTGCTGTAGTCGTAGCCGTCTGCAAGGTTTGATATAAAAGAGACTTAAATTGTGCCACCTGGGTTTTATACCCCACCGTATTTACGTTAGCCAAGTTATTGGCAATGGTATCTACGTTTACCTGTTGGGCATTCATTCCCGTTGCTGCGGACCATAAACTTCTTACCATATCTTTTCCTCCTTAATGACTCTTCACCGATTTATCATACTTTGCCAAGCTGATTGGCGGCAATCTCCAATGTTCCATCAATTGTTGTAATAATCTTCTGATTGCTTTCATATGCCCGGTTTACCGTAAGCATATTGACCATCTCGTCAACCACCGAAATATTCGATGTTTCCAAGAATCCCGAATGAATTTGGGCATTTGCTTCTTTCTCCGTTGCACCTTCAATGGGCTCAAAGAAATTTTCACCGAAATGCACCAAATAATTATAGTCTTCAAAATCAGTTACCTGAATCTGGTCAACAACCGCACCGTCTTGAATGATCTGTCCATGAATATTAATCTGCGTATCCAGTATTGACGGGTCCATCTTTATACGTTTCCCATCTACGTTTAACACGTAATCACCATCCTGAGTCATCAACTCTCCGGACAAATTAGTGGTGAAGTTTCCGTCCCTGGTATACTTGGTCGAGGTTTCGCCGGCTTTATTGGTATATTCTATGGCAAAAAACCCGGCATCGTTTAATGCCAAATCATAAGTATTACCGGTTGACTTGATCGGCCCCTGGGAATAATCGGTATATCCTTCCCCAATCTTCACGCCGGGGTTATTTATCCCGATACGGCGGGCAATTCTGCCGCCTTCTGTAGAATCCTTGATCTTAAAAGCCAAAACATCACTAAAGGCCTGACTGGTAGCACCTTCCTTTTTGAATCCGTTGGTATTCACATTGGCAAGATTATTTGTCAGGACGTCCATCCTGTTCTGTTGGTTGATCATCCCTGTATAGGCCGAGTATAAACCTTTTACCATAATAATCCTCCGCTTTAATTAATTTTCTCTATATCCGGCTAAAAATTCAACGTATTTGCCGGTTCCCACAGCCACTGCCGTCATCGGATCTTCGGCTGTCATGGTATTAATTCCTGTTTTTTCGGAGATCAATTCTTCCAAGCCACGAAGGAGACTTCCGCCACCGGTCAGAACGATTCCTCTGTCTGCAATATCTGCTGCCAATTCCGGAGGAGTTTTTTCCAATACACTGTGAATGGTTTCGATAATCTGCATGGTGGTCTCACGTAATGCTTCTTCGGTTTCTTCCGATGAAACTTTTACTGTCTTAGGCAAACCCGTTACCAGATTACGCCCTCTTACATCCATAAAGTCAACTTCCGGACGTTTAAAGGCAGAGCCAATCCTGATCTTGATATCTTCCGCTGTTCTTTCACCAATTAAAAGATTATGCTTTTTACGCATATAGCGTACCAAAGCATCATCAAAATCATCTCCGGCTATTTTAATGGAGGCACTTACCACCGTGCCGCCTAAAGAAATAACTGCAATATCAGAAGTACCGCCGCCAATATCAACAATCATATTACCGCAGGGTTTGGCAATGTCAATACCTGCTCCGATGGCTGCTGCAATAGGTTCTTCAATAATAGAAACTTCCCTTGCTCCGGCCTGCATGGTAGCATCTTCTACGGCCTTCTTTTCCACTTCGGTTACACCGCTGGGTACACAAACCGCAATACGGGGTTTCCGAAAGCTTTTCCGTCCCATCGCCTTCTGGATGAAATACTTCATCATTTTTTCGGTTACTTCATAATTGGAAATAACACCTTGTCTGAGCGGTCTTACCGCAACTATATTACCAGGAGTTCTGCCTAACATCAGCCGGGCATCTTCTCCGATCGCTTTAATCTTATCGGTATCCCGGTCAAACGCTACTACTGAGGGTTCTTTTAATACAACTCCTCTTCCTCTGATGTAAACCAGGATGCTGGCGGTTCCTAAATCAATTCCGATATCTGTGTACTGCATTTCTTTGTACCCCTTTCTAATGGTATATATAATAATAATTTCCAAATGTTATTCAAACATACAAAATCATTATAACCTATTAAAAAGGTTTTTCAAAGCTATTTCACAAAAAATTAATATTTTTGAAAAAAGCAAGAACACAATCAAATCGCATCCTTGCTTTTATATTAATTATATCGGTTATTTGTTCAAATACTTTACAGTTATTTTTTACCTTTTTGCAAAATCTTTTTAATATACTGGCCCGTGTAGGATTTCTTGCAGGCCGCCACTTCCTCCGGTGTTCCTTTTGTCAGCACCGTTCCGCCCTTATCTCCGCCCTCGGGACCCATATCGATAATATAATCCGCTGTTTTGATTACATCCAGATTATGCTCAATGACCACTACCGTATTACCGCCGTCGGCCAGTTGATGCAGGATTTCTACCAGTTTGTGAACATCTGCAAAATGCAGGCCGGTGGTGGGCTCATCCAGAATATAGATGGTCTTGCCGGTACTCCGGCGGCTCAACTCGGTAGCCAGCTTCACTCTTTGAGCTTCACCTCCTGACAGAGTGGTTGCCGGCTGCCCCATTTTCACATAGGAAAGACCTACGTCATAAAGGGTCTCTATTTTTCGCTTAATGGAAGGTACATTTTCAAAAAAGATATTGGCCTCCTCTACCGTCATGTCCAGAATGTCATAAATACTCTTTCCTTTGTATTTCACATCAAGAGTTTCCCGGTTATAGCGTTTTCCGCCGCAGACCTCACAGGGTACATATACATCCGGCAAAAAATGCATCTCAATCTTAATGATGCCGTCACCGCTGCAGGCTTCGCATCTTCCGCCCTTTACATTAAAGCTGAACCGGCCTTTTTTATAACCCTTCGCTTTCGCATCGGTGGTTGCCGCAAACAAATCCCTGATCTGGTCAAATACTCCGGTATAGGTAGCCGGATTGGAACGAGGCGTCCTGCCGATGGGTGACTGGTCTATATCAATGACCTTATCCAACTGTCCGATTCCTTTAATATCCGTATGCTTTCCGGGAATGGTCCGGGCCCGGTTCAGTTCCTTAGCCAGACGTTTGTAAAGAATTTCATTTACCAGTGAGCTCTTTCCCGAACCGGATACTCCTGTTACGCAGGTCATAATTCCCAGGGGAATATCTACATCTACTTTTTTCAGGTTATTCTCCGCACCGCCGATAATCTGCAGATAACCGGCAGGGCGTCTGCGCATCTTTGGAATCGGAATTTCCGTTTTCCCGCTCAAATACTGCCCGGTTATTGATTCCTCTACCGCCATGATATCCTCGGCTGTTCCGGTGGCAATCACTTCACCGCCATGAGAGCCTGCTCCCGGTCCGATATCCACAATATAGTCGGCAGCAAACATGGTATCTTCGTCATGCTCCACCACCAGCAACGTATTTCCCAAATCTCTTAAATTCTTCAAGGTATTCAGCAATTTATCATTGTCACGCTGATGGAGCCCAATGCTGGGTTCATCCAGAATGTAGCATACCCCCACTAAGCCGGAACCGATCTGGGTAGCCAGACGGATTCGCTGCGCTTCACCGCCGGATAAAGAGGCGGTAGCTCTGGCTAAGGTCAGATAGTCCAAACCTACATCAATCAAAAATCCCACTCTGGCGCGGATTTCTTTCAATACCTGCTTACCGATTAGTTTCTGCTGGGTAGTCAGATCCATCTCCCCCACAAATGCATGAAGTGCCCCGATTGACATAGACGTGACCTCAAAAATATTTTTATCGGAAACGGTTACTGCCAGCGACTCTTTCTTCAAACGCATGCCGTTACATTCATTACAGGGAGTAATGTGCATAAAGGTTTCGTATTCCTGCTTAATGCCGTCCGAGCTGGTTTCCCGATATCGCCGCTCCACATTTTTGATCAGTCCTTCAAAAGCCACCGGATATACTCCCTGTCCCCGCTGTCCTTTATAGTGTACCTCCACTTCCCGGCCATTTGTTCCATATATCAAAACCCGCTTTGCCTCGTCACTTAACATAAAAAAGGGCGTATCCAAATCAAAATCATAAGCCTTTGCAAGGGCCTGCAAAATAGCATTGGTAAAGCTGCCGGGGTCACCGCTGGATTGCCAGCCAATCACAACAATCGCCCCTTCATTAATGCTCAGCAGTTGATTGGGAATCATCAATTCCATGCTGAATTCCATCTTATAACCCAACCCCACACATACCGGACAGGCACCAAAAGGATTGTTGAAGGAAAAGCTGCGGGGTTCTATTTCGCTGATACTGACACCGCAATCGGGGCAGGCAAAACTCTGGCTGAAGTTCATCGGCTCTCCGTCCACCACATCCACGATCATCAGCCCTTCGGCTAATTCCATCACACTTTCAATGGAGTCGGTCAGGCGCTTTTCAATACCCTCCTTCACTACCAAACGATCTACAATAATTTCAATATTATGCTTGATATTCTTGTCCAGCTTGATTTCTTCCGAAAGCTCATACAGATTGCCATCCACCTGAACCCGGACATAGCCGCTGCGCTTAGCCCGTTCAAATACTTTGGTGTGTTCACCCTTGCGCCCCCGCACCACCGGTGCCAACAACTGCAATCTGGTGCCTTCCGGCAGCTCCATAATCTGGTCCACCATCTGATCGATGGTCTGTTTCTTGATTTCTTTACCGCATTGAGTACAATGAGGAATACCGATTCTGGCATATAGTAATCGAAAATAATCATAAATTTCGGTAACCGTTCCCACTGTGGAACGAGGATTGCGGTTGGTGGACTTCTGGTCAATGGAAATAGCCGGAGAAAGCCCCTCTATTTTTTCTACATTCGGCTTCTCCATCTGACCCAAAAACTGTCTTGCATAGGAAGACAAAGACTCCATATAACGTCTCTGGCCTTCCGCATAGATCGTATCAAAGGCCAGCGAAGACTTACCCGAACCGGATAATCCGGTCAGCACCACCAGTTCATTTCTTGGTATATCAAGATCAATATTTTTCAGATTATGCTCATTTGCTCCCCGGATTTTAATAAATTCCCTTCTGGGAAGCATCTTCTTTGCTTCTTCCACTTGTCAATCCTCTTCTTCCATCTGTTCTAATTGTTTCTTTAATTCTGCCATTTTATCTCGAAGTTCCGCGGCCGCTTCAAAGTTCAGATCGGCTGCTGCCTGTTTCATCTTCTTCTGCACCTGACCAACCAGTTTCTCCAGTTCCTTACGGTTCATGGACTCAGGATCTTTTTCAAACTGCATTTCTTCTTTGGCAATCTCTTTTGATATACTGATCAGATCACGAACTGCCTTGCGGATGGTCTGGGGGGTGATACCGTTCTCTTCATTGTATTTCTGCTGAAGGGCCCGACGTCTGTCGGTTTCCTCAATGGCCACCTTCATGGAATCGGTTATCCGGTCGGCATACATAATAACATGGCCTTCGGAATTTCTGGCCGCCCGCCCCACCGTCTGTATCAAAGATGTAGCCGAACGCAGGAAGCCTTCCTTGTCCGCATCTAAAATGGCTACTAATGAAATCTCCGGAATATCCAAACCTTCCCGCAGTAAATTAATCCCCACCAGCACGTCAAATACATCCAGACGCATATCCCGGATAATCTCAGCCCGCTCCAGGGTATCAATATCGGAATGCAGATACTTGATTCTGATGCCCACCTCTCTCATATAGTCTGTCAAATCTTCGGCCATCCGTTTGGTCAGGGTTGTAATGAGCACTTTATTCTTCGCCGCAATTTCTTTATTTACCTCCGAAATCAGATCATCAATCTGGCCTTCCACCGGACGAACCAATATCTCCGGATCCAGCAGCCCGGTAGGCCGGATAATCTGTTCGGCCCGCATCAGCTCATGGTCTTCTTCATATTGGGACGGCGTGGCCGACACGAACATCATCTGATTAATTTTATCTTCGAATTCATGAAAAGCCAGGGGCCGGTTATCCTTGGCTGAAGGCAAACGAAAACCGTATTCCACCAGGGTCGTCTTGCGAGACTGGTCACCGGCATGCATGCCGCGCACCTGAGGTATGGTAATATGGGATTCATCCACAATGATCAAGTAATCATCAGGAAAGAAATCCATCAATGTATATGGTGTTTCCCCCGCTTCCAATCCGTTTAAATGTCTTGAGTAGTTCTCAATGCCGGAACAGAATCCGGTTTCCCGCAGCATCTCAATGTCAAAATTGGTTCGTTCCGAAATCCGCTGAGCTTCCAGGAGCTTGTCCTCACTTTTAAAGAAACGGATCCGCTCCTCCAGCTCCGCTTCAATCTTATGCAGAGCCGGTTCCATGGACGCAGCATCAATGACATAATGCGAAGCCGGGTAAATATAAGCATGATCCAGAACGCATCGCACTCTACCGGTCAGAACATCAATCTCCGAAATACGGTCTATCTCATCTCCGAAGAACTCCACCCGCACCGCCGTATCAGTGGATTCCGCCAGAAAAATTTCAATTACATCACCATGCACCCGGAAGGTTCCCCGGTGAAAATCCATCTCGTTACGGTTATACTGGATCTCCACCAGCTTGCGGATAATCTCATCCCGTTCTTTCACCATGCCGGGCCGCAGGGATATGGTCATATCCCGGTAATAATCCGGACTTCCCACCCCATAGATGCAGGACACGCTGGCAACGACGATCACGTCCCGCCGTTCGGTTAAAGATGCTGTGGCAGAGTGACGCAGCTTGTCAATTTCCTCATTAATCGAAGAATCCTTGGCAATATAAGTATCGGAAGACGGTACATAGGCTTCCGGCTGATAATAATCATAGTAAGAAACAAAATACTCTACTGCATTCTCCGGAAACATTTCCTTAAATTCACCATAGAGCTGTCCGGCCAGGGTTTTATTATGGGCAATGATCAAAGTCGGCTTCTGTAACGCCTGAATGACATTAGCCATGGTAAAGGTCTTACCGGAACCGGTAACCCCCAATAAGGTCTGAAATTGATTGCCCTTCTTAAATCCATCTATCAATGCCCGGATAGCCTGAGGCTGATCTCCGGTAGGCTGAAAGGGTGCCTGTAGCTTAAACTGGTTCATGTTAAGTACCTCCATGTTAGTCCGCCGCATAATGCTGAATATGATTATAGCATACCGTATATAAAAAGTACAGCAGAAAAGGAACAACTGTTCGATTTATTTGCGGGCCATTTAAAAGCAGAGGGTTTCGTACCCTCTGCCTATAGTCTGCCCAATATTATCCTAGTCACCAATCTGTTCCGTTATCACTTCTATTGCGCGGTCAATCTGCACATCTATACCTTCATCAAAGTATGCATCTTTATCAAATTCCACTTCAATATCCGGTGTGACCCCCACACCCCCCAGATTTTTTCCCAAAGGTGTAAAGTAGGAACTCACGGTCAGCTTCACTGCTGTACCATCGGAAAGGCTGATCACTTGCTGTACCACGCCTTTGCCATATGTGGTATTACCAATTAAGATTCCCTTTTTGTAATCCTGAATCGCTCCGGCCAAAATTTCCGATGCACTGGCTGAATTCCCATTTATCAGAACCACTAACGGCATCTGCAATTCATTTTCACCATTGCAGGTATGCTCATTCCGCTTTCCGTCCCGATCCTCGGTATATACAATCAGTCCTTTCGGTAATATCTTTCTGGCTATTTCCGTTACCGCTGCCAAGCTGCCGCCCGGATTACTCCGCAAATCCAGAATCAATCCCTTAATTTTATTTTCGTTCAAAACGGCCATCGCTTCCGTATACTGATCCGGCGTAACATCATCAAACTCCATTATCCGCAAATAACCGATATCCCCCTCCATCACACCGGAATAAACCGTATTGGCTTCCAAAGATTTCTTTCTAACCAGGTCAAACTCCAGATAATCCATTTCGCCTTCCCGGTAAATAGTGAGATGTACCGTAGTGTTCTCCGGTCCTCTGACTAAGGCTACCACTTGGGATGAGGTGTATCCCCGGACATCTATACCGTCCACTTTTACAATAAAATCACCCTCCCGCAAGTCCGATTCTGCTGCCGAACCATCCTCCATAATACCGCCGATAGATACCAGTTCCTGCTCCTGATCATAACCGATATAAGCACCGATACCAAAAGTAATTCCTTCCATACTGTTTTTGGCTATCTTCAGTTCCTCGGCCGAATAATATTCTGCATAAGGATCTCCCAATGCTGCAATCATTCCCTTATAAATACCTGTTTCCAACTGTTCCACAGCAACATCTGTTTTGTAATAATTTTCATTAATAATCTGTTCCAAGACCGACAGCTTCTTAAGCATACCCGAATTTATGATGCCGCTGCTGCTCTCTGCCTGCGTACCCGACTCTTCTTTTACCGCACCGTCAAGCGTATATGCTTTCACATATCCATATATACTTTTTCCGGCAAATATTGCACTTACAATCAGCAAGCCGGTTACCAAACCCAAGAGAAATCCGGTTAACAGTCCCTGGCCGCCTTTAGATTTATTTTCACTTTCCAATGTTCATCTTCTCCGCTATTCCTGCTATTTCCTTTTTATGAACCCACATAGCTCCAAGGAGTTACATAATTTCCGCCTACCCGAACACTAAAATGCAAGTGATTACCGGTAGAACGCCCTGTTGAGCCCACTGCCGCTATCTTTTGTCCTCTGCTGACTTCTGCTCCCGCAGATACATATAGAGCCGAAGCATGCATGTATATCGTATAAATGCCGTCTCCGTGATCGATCATAATGTAATTTCCCATACTTCCGCTATAATCGGCAGCAACTACCTTTCCGTTATAAGCCGCCACAATCGCACTTCCTCCCGCTGCTCCTATGTCAATACCATTATGGAACTGAGGTACATTAAGAATCGGGTGGATCCGGTTGCCGTATTCTTCCGTAACCCTCGTAGAGGAAGGTACCGGCCAGGCAAAGACACCGCCATCATACTTGCGGCCTTGTTCCGCTGCCAGTTTGGCCCGCTCTTCCGCAACAGCTTTTTCTAAAGCTTTGATGGTATCGTTTTGCTCTGCAATATCCGCTTCGTATTCTCTGATTGCCTGCTCTTTTTGGGCAATGTCTCCCTCTACCGCTGTAATTTGTTTTTCTTTTTCACCGATCAGTTCGTTCAAAGCCGCCTGTTCTTCATCTACAGCTATTTTAGCTTCATCCAAGATCCCTTTTTCTTCCTCCAGGGCTTCTTTGCAAAGAGCAACATACTCCGAATGCAAAGTATATTCCTGCAGCTTATTCCGATCATATTCCGAAAGCTGTTCAATATAGTCAGCCTTGTTCAGCATATCCCCAAAGCCTTTCGAATTAAAAAGCATATCCAGATAAAATACTTCACCCTGTTCGTACATAAACCGGATCCGCACTTTCATCGCCTCATACTGCGCTGTCTGCACTTCAACCGCTTCCTTCAGTTCAACTTCTTTATCGGCAATCTCTGTTTCCTTATCACTGATCATTTGTTTCAGTTCAGCAATTTTAGCTTCTACTGCCATCAGATTGGCATCCAACTCCTTGATATACTGAGCCAGGCTTGCCTTCGAGCTTTCCAGGCTTTGTTTTATATCTTTTACATTGGTCAGATTACCCTGTAATTCATTTTTTGCTTTCTTTGCATTGGCAATTTCTTCTTCCTTGGCTTTGATACTGTCATTGGTCAGGGTGCCCGCATAAACCTTCTCACCCTTCCCGCTTAACGATACCGAAACAATCGCCAGCACAATGATACACAAAAAAATCTTCCATCGTTTCATTTGTCAGCCAACCTATACCCTTAGATGTTTTCTTACCGTAACGATACTTCCCAGCAAACCGATTCCCGCTCCCATGGCAACGGATACCGGTACCAGGGTCTGGAACAGGACCTCCACCGGCAAAAAAGCCAGCAGATTGGATAAAGCTGAAAATTTATCAACAATATATTCGATCATCTTGTTATAAACCAGATAAACCAGCAGCAGCGGAATAGCCGATCCGACTACGCCGATTATAATACCTTCAATGACAAAGGGTGATCTTACAAAAAAGTCCGTTGCCCCGATATATTTCATAATATTTATTTCTTCCTTACGAACCGAAATACCGATGGTTACGGTATTGCTGATCAGGAAAATCGATACTGCCAGCAAAATACCGATAATGCCCATTGTCATATAGGCCACTAATGCATTAATGCCGCTAAGTGTGGCAGCGGTCAGCTCGGAACGGTTTACCTTCCGGACCTCCGGCATGGATTCCAGATAAGATACCAGGGTGGGCTGCATAGATACATCACTAAGGTAAATCTCAAAGTTAGCCGAATTTTCCAGGGGATTTTCGGTAAAACCATCTGCGTATTCCCCCAGGTATTCTACTTTAAAGCTTTCCCATGCCTCTTCTGTTGAAATAAAATTCACTTTAGATACTTCAGCCCGTTTGGAAATGATATTACCGATCTCCTCCATCCGTTCCGAAGAGGTTCCCTGTTCAAAAAAAATGGTAATCGAAACACCTTCCTGCGCACTCTTAACAATATTCTGAAAGTTCATTAAAACAGCAAAGAAAACACCGAAAAGAAATAAACAGGACCCGATGGTGGCAATCGAAGCGAGGGAAAACAGCTTGTTTCTGAATATATTTCTGATTCCTTGTCTAATGGTATAAAAAAATGTGCTAATCCTCATCTACATAACCACCTTTTTCTTCATCACTAATGATTATTCCGCGTTTCATCGTAACTACTCTTTTCTGCATTGCATTTACGATTTCTCTGTTGTGGGTTACGATAATAACCGTCGTCCCATTTTCATTAATCTGCTCCAGCAGTTTCATAATATCCCATGAGTTATTGGGATCCAAATTACCGGTAGGCTCATCTGCCAGCAGAATACTTGGCCGGTTTACCAAAGCTCTGGCCAAGGCTACTCTTTGCTGCTCACCGCCGGAAAGCTGACGGGGTTTGGCTTTATATTTTCCAGCCAGCCCTACTGTGGCTAAGATGCTGGGAACATTTCTTTTGATGTCTTTATTAGGTACCTGAATGATCCGCTGGGCAAATGCAACATTGTCATATACAGTCAGTTCCTTTAACAAACGGAAATCCTGGAATACGATTCCAAGATTTCTTCTGAATTTGGGAATTTTGCGATGACGGATCTTGCTCAGATCATAACCCATCACATTAATGTACCCTGATGTGGGCACCAGCTCCCGCAGAAGCAGTTTAATTAATGTGGACTTTCCCGATCCGCTGTCACCTACCACAAAAACAAACTCACCCCTGTTTATATGTAAATTCACACCGTTTAGTGCCGGTGCACCGGTGGCATATGCCTTGCTGACATTTTCCAGGGTAATGATTTCTTCATTCCCCACCACCGCTTTCTTTCTGTTTCGCCGTTTACTCTCTTTTCTCTCCAAAGTACTTCACCGCCATTCTAATATTCAAAGCTTTCCATGTATTTCATGTATTTCACTACCATCAGCGCGATTCTGAAAGTTATCGCATCTTCAAAGACCCGTAAATCCAAGCCTGTACTCTTCTGCAGCTTATCCAGACGATACACCAGCGTATTCCGGTGGATAAACAACTGTCTGGAGGTTTCGGAAACATTCAGGCTGTTTTCAAAGAATTTGGCAATGGTAACCAGGGTTTCCTCATCAAAATCATCCGGACTCTTACCGCCGAAAATTTCCTTGATAAAGATTTTGCACAAAGGCATTGGCAGCTGATAGATCAAACGGCCGATACCCAACTGGTTATAAGCAATCACACTTCTTTCATCAAAAAAGATTTTGCCTACGTCCAAAGCCATCTTGGCTTCCTTATATGAACGGCTGACCTCTTTGATTTCCTTAATTACAGTGCCGTAGGATATATGAATGCCGGTCAGGCCTTCCTTCTGTAAATAGTTTTCAATGGCACAGGCACTCTTCTCGATATCTTTGCCGCTGTCGCCTTCCGACAGATCCTTCACGACGATGACATTGCTTTCATCTACCGCTGTCACAAAGTCCTTGGTGTTATTGCCTAAAAAGGCACGTACTAATTCTAAGGTATTGTTTTCCCGGCTGCCTTCTGTCTCCACCATCAGTACCACTCTTCGTACCTCAGTCTGGATATGCAGCTTCTTGGCGCGGCTGTATATATCAATTAACAATAAATTGTCCAACAGCAGATTTTTGATAAAATTATCTTTATCAAAACGTTCTTTATAAGCTACCATCAGATTCTGGATCTGATAAGCCACCATTTTACCAATTGTATATACGTCTTCTCCGGCACCGTCGGCAATCAGAATATACTCCAACTGCAGATCGTCAAATATCTTAAAATACTGATGACCCTGAATCTCCTGTGAATCAGCCATTGATTTGGCAAATTCAACTGCTTCTTCGGCACACTGGGCCATACTTATGCCGGTGGATGCTACTTCCTTCCCCTCTGTGTCCATTACGCAGAACTCTACTCTGGCAATGGCTTTAAGACCTTCTATCGTATTTTGCAGAATCTGATTCGAAATCATATATCCCCACTCCTTATGTAATCGGTACGGAAGCAAACCTTAACTTTCATACACTCACTAATCATTTTAATACAATTGTACATAAAAATCTACCTAAAATTTAGATTTTTTATTGTTTTTTTGTGAATTTTAACCAAAAAGAAAAAAAAGCAATCAAGATATTGCTTTTTTGTTGTCTCTTGATATAATTATAGTATAAGGAGGTATTACTATGAATATTCCTGCATTATCAATGTCATTATCACAAATAGACTTATCCAGCAAGGTCGGTACCGCAGTTCTTGGTAAGGCTTTGGACACTGCTGAAAGCTCCGGAGATGCTTTAGTCGGAATGATGAACCACTCGATGGAATTGTCAGTAAATCCCAGCATCGGAGCTAATTTCGATATGTTGGCTTAAAGTGTCGCAAGTACCCCGACAATCATATATGCTAAGCAAAGGATAAAAGCGATTAACATTGGAATGGTAATCATTTTATCCTTTTTTAATTTGCGTTCTTCCCAAAGAAGGCGCATTTTTCCGCTCCGGCCTTCGTGATTCTCCAGCCAGACCAGCACGCCCATTGCCAAAGGCAGGGTAATTGCCGCAAGCAGCAGGAATAAACTGATGGAAGCCATCATCATCTGGTTGTTTCCTCTAAAGCTTTCAGCTGCCTCTACACTCATCGTGTCCAAGCCTGCCTTAGTATAAAAACCGGAAATAAACACCGACCAGCCATTGATCAGAAAATGGTAAAGTATCGAAGACCATATACTACCCGTCGTTTCTACCAGCAATACCGCTAAAATTCCCATTACAAAAGCATAACTTGCCTGATTAAAGTTCAAATGGATTCCGGCAAATATCAACGCCGATAAAATCATGGCCGCAAAGCCGCTTCCGCTTTTTTTGTACCCTTGATACACAACTCCCCGGCAAACCGCTTCTTCACAGAAAGCCGCACATACCGCAACAAAGAAAAAGTTAACCCACATGGGATATTGAAGCATCAGTGAGTTCATCTCCAAAGCAGTATTTCTTACGAACAGCTGGGAAATCAAATTGACCAGTGTAATCGTCGGTGATGTGAGCATCGTAAATAAAACGATCATCAGCACCGAGCCCGGCTTTATCCTTTTAAATCTGAGAAAAGCCGGTATTTTTTCTCTGCTCCATAATAATACCGCCAATGCCGGAACCACCAGGATGCCTTCACTGATCAGGTAGTTATCAATTAAATTTATTGAATATACCGGACGCAGCACCGACAACAATATTACTGTTGCAAAATGTAACAGGATAATACTTAGAAACAGAATGTTTACTTTTTTACTATTCATACTCTTTTGATACTTTCCGGTGTAATTTCCACTTTGCCTTCTTTTAATAAATGCCCCACTGCCCGTTTGAATTCATTTTTACTCATCTGCATCTCCTGCCGGATCAGTTCCGGAGACGCTTTATCATTAAAAGGCAGCAAACCATCATGCTCCTCAATGGTCTTCATTACCATTACCGCATCCGTCTCAATCTGAAGATAGGCTTTCTGACGAATACTCAAGTCCAGTTTACCGTCTTCCTTTATTCCTGTCACCCTGGCCTGTACGATGTCACCCACTTTAAGATCGCCGTACATTTCCTTCGGGGGAATCAGTCCCGAATAACGATTATCTATGGCTACGAAGGCACCGAAGTTGCCGCTGATCTCATAAATTTCGCCGGTAACCGCCTCCTCCTTTTGGTAAGGGCTATTTGTCTCCAGATAATGATATATCTTCATGGTAGCGCAAAGCCGGCTGCTCTTATCTATATAAAGAGCCACATTACAGGCTTCACCCTCTTTTACTTTTCTGGTTTGCTCCCGGAAGGGCAAAAGCAGCTCCTTCTCCAATCCCCAATCCATAAAAGCACCGATTTTTCCCACCTGAGCCACTTTCAGCCGGGCTACTTTACCCAAAGTAATCAGCGGGTCCCTGGTGGTAGCTATCAGACGATCAGCCGAATCCCGATATACAAAAACCTCTATTATGTCATCAAGACCTGCACCGGCAGGCTTTTGTTTTATTGGCAGCAGTACCTTTTCATCGGTATCGGTACTGTTTTCATCGGCCAGATAAATGCCGAAGTCCACTTCCTTTACCACTTTTAATTTTTGTTTTTCTCCCAAACGAATCATTTTTCTTTCCTCATTAATTCCACATTGCAAAAAGGTTGTCCTGCTTTATCCTGCAGCGATATTACCAGAATATCCTTTTCTTTTTCCATTACCAGGGGATAAAGAATATCACCCGGTACCGCCGATTTGCGATATTCAGCCCGTAACTGTCCGATCATCCAATGATCCCGCCGATTCTCGTCCTTTGCCTCATATGCTCCTATACAATCCATGGCCATACTGATATATTGCCCATTATTTACATGATTATTGGTATCCAGATGATGGGGCTTCACATCAATAGCCGGCAGGCTGATTCCTTCTCCGGCAAGCTCAATCTTTCGGGAGGCATAGTCCATGGGCAGCTTTTCAGCCAGAGTATAACCGTCAATCATTTCCGGCGAAGGTTTCACCGGTCTTCCGGTTTCCGTATCTAACAGGGTCCATACCGAATTGGCACAGGCAAGCTGTTCTCCCGCTTCGGTCTGTAAAAGGAAATTACGATAGCCGATAAACCCTTTAAACTCATAAGGTGCCGTTCCCACAATAATGTTTTCACACAGATCCGGATAGCGGCTGACCACAATCTGCCACGCTGTCATCACCCAAACCCGCTTATTTTGCATAAGGTAAGATAATCCCAATCCAATGTCCTCCGAATGGAAGGTGGAGCAGTCCTGAAAATAATTCAGCAGCGCTTCTATGGATAATTTTCCGCTTTTATCAATCTCACTGTATCTGACCCGGCTTTTATAAGTATACATCTTTGTTAACCTGCCCCTTTTAATATGTTTAAAAAATGCTCCCGATACCTCGGGAGCATTTACGAAAAGCTGGGCTACAAGGATTCGAACCTTGAGATGACGGAGTCAGAGTCCGTTGCCTTACCGTTTGGCGATAGCCCACTACATTTTGGTATTATACAGGATTCAAATCTATAATGCAAGTACTTTCTCAAATAAATTTTGGTGAGAGGACGCTTCGCAGGGAGGGGTACGGGGAATCAGCAGCCGGCAGTGGTTAGAGCGGGACAGGAACGGCAGGAGCTAAAGCAGCCGGCCCACAACAAAATAGCGAACCTGATGCTGCGCTCCAAGCAGTCAGAGCAGCCCTAAACACCCGAATCTCGTCCAGTGGGACTCCATTTGGGCAGGTCTGCTCTTCCTGTTCGCTTAATGCATCCGGTTCGTTATTTTGTTGCTGGGCCGGGCTGCCCTTTAGCTCCTGCCGTTCCCTGTCCCGCTCTAACCACTGCCGGCTGCTGATTCAATCTACGTTGTGAGCGAAGCTGACTTTCTCGCCTCATTAGCTATCTTGTACATCCATATGTACATATCTCCCGGTTTTAGCTATAACAGGCTGTTTTTATCTAAAACCATCTTTCTTTTCAGTTTACATAACGCCAGCCAAACCCAGCTTCGTTCGGCAACGTAGATGAACCGTCAGCCGTTACACTTCAAACATCAAATCCCCATATGTAGGGAAGGGCCATATTTCTTTGTCTACCAGCATCTCCAGTTCATCTGCGGGTTTCCGCAATTCGTTCATTGCTGTCTTGATGGCATCTTTATAGTAAAAAGCCTGCTCTTTCCGGTCGGTCATGGCATAGGCAATGCTTTCCATCTCTTCCAGTTCACTTAAGGCTTCCTGCAGCTTCACCAGTTTATCCGAAACCTTCTGCAAAAGCTTCAGCTGCACTACCGGTTCAACGCCGGTCATCTTTACTTCATTGACGGTTTTCGCCAAAGTTCTGGTATAACCCACTACGGCCGGAATCAACTGTTTAGAAGCCATATCGATCATTGTGCGGGCTTCGATATTAATGGTCTTGGCATAGGTTTCATAAAGAATTTCCTTGGTTGCTTCCAGCTCCCCTTTGGTAAAAATATGAAACTTTTCAAACAGGCGGACCGCTTTTTCGGTGGTCAGGGTTTCCACTGCATCCACCATGGTGGCAATATTGGGTAAGCCGCGTCTTTCTGCTTCTTTTACCCATTCCTCGGAGTAGCCGTTGCCGTTAAAAATAATCCGCTGATGTTCGGAAAGGTATTGTTTGATCAAGTCATGTACCGCCAAGTCAAAATCATCGGCTTTTTCCAAAATATCCGCCGCTTCGCAAAATGCTTCGGCCACAATGGCATTCAAGGTGGTATTGGGGCTGGCCACCGAATCGGAAGAACCGACCATTCGGAACTCAAATTTATTGCCGGTAAAGGCAAAAGGAGAAGTCCGGTTGCGATCGGTCGCATCCTTCACCAGGTCGGGCAAAGTTGACACTCCTGTCAACAATTTGCCGCTTTCGATTAAGGTTGCCGCTTCACCGGTTTCTACCAATTGACGCACCACATCTTCTAACTGCTCGCCCAAAAAGACGGAAATAATCGCCGGAGGTGCCTCATCAGCACCGAGACGATGATCATTCCCCACATCCGATGCACTCTGGCGGAGCAGATCTCCATGGATATCCACTGCCTTAATGATGCAGGCCATCACCAGTAAAAACTGAATATTTTCATTAGGTGTATCTCCGGGATCCAACAGATTCACACCGTTATCGGTGCCCAAAGACCAGTTATTATGCTTACCGGAACCATTTACCCCGGCAAAAGGCTTTTCATGGAGCAGGCAGCGCATATCATGACGGACGGCAATCCGCTTCATGGTTTCCATGACGATCTGGTTATGATCTACGGCAATGTTGGCTGTCTCATAGATGGGAGCCAGCTCATGCTGAGCCGGTGCCGCTTCGTTATGCTGGGTCTTGGCGGTTACACCCATTTTCCAAAGTTCTTCATTTAAATCCTTCATATAGGCGCCCACACGCTCCCGGATAACGCCGAAATAGTGGTCATCCATCTCCTGGCCCTTGGGTGCCGGGGCACCGAAAAGTGTCCGGCCGGCAAAAATTAAGTCGGGGCGCTTTAAGTAATTTTCTTTATCCACCAAAAAGTATTCCTGCTCCGGTCCCACCGAAGGAATTACTTTGGTTGCTTCCTTATTACCAAACAAATGAACAATTCTGAGTGCCTGAGCACCAATGGCCTCCATCGAACGAAGAAGAGGAGTCTTTTTGTCCAGTGCTTCGCCGGTATAGGAACAAAAGGCTGTGGGAATACAAAGAAAAACTCCCGACGCCGCTTCCTTTAAAAAGGCCGGGGATGTAATATCCCATGCCGTATAGCCACGGGCTTCAAAGGTTGCCCGCAAGCCGCCCGAAGGAAAAGAGGACGCATCCGGTTCTCCTTTGATCAGTTCCTTACCGGAAAACTCCATGATCATCCTTCCCTCTTCATCGGGATGGGTCACAAAGGAATCATGTTTTTCTGCGGTAATGCCGGTTAAGGGCTGAAACCAGTGGGTATAATGGGTGGCACCGTTTTTCATAGCCCAGTCTTTCATGGCTTTGGCTACCACATCAGCCGCTGCCAGCGAAAGCTCGCCGCCATGATCGATGACCTTTTTCACTTCCTTATAAACATCCTTGGGAAGGCAATCCTTCATTTTCCCTAAAGTAAAGACATTTTTGGCAAAGATTTCTTCAACATTAATTATTTCACTCATTCATTTGCTTCCTCTTAGTTTTGGATTTGTCTGTATTATTAATCAACCTATTTTACAATAGCAGGAAAAATCGGTCAAGAATTTTTGCGGAGTAAATCAAATGGTTCCGGAACCTGTGACAATTCCACATATAAAACCTGCTTCGGATGAGGTGCATCCGGCACCGGCTCCCCCTCTTCGGTAGTCAGGGAAAGGACCTTTACTTCAATATTAATACCGGAAGGCTTCATAATCTCGATCTGCTCGCCCACACAGAATTTATTGCGCTGCTCAATCCGGGCACGCTTCTTTTCATCTAAAGACTCTACAATTCCAAGATAAGTATATTCATTAATATAAGTATTATTGTCATAAATTTGGGTACTTTCGTCGGTCTTGCCAAAATAAAAGCCGGTAGTAAACTGACGATAGGTACACTTGGAAATCTCCGCCCGGTACCAGTCCATGTTAGCACGGTAATTCTCTTCTGACTGAAAATAATCATCAATTGCTTTCCGATAGGTCCTGGCCACGGCCGCCACATAAAGAGCAGTTTTCATCCGGCCTTCGATCTTAAAGCTGTCGATTCCGGCTTTCACCAATTCCGGGATGTATTCAATCATGCATAAATCTTTAGAGTTAAAAATGTAAGTTCCCCGTTCATTTTCATAAACCGGCAGATATTCTCCCGGCCGCTGTTCTTCCACCACCGCATATTTCCAGCGGCAGGGATGGGTACAGGCACCATGGTTGGCATCCCGGCCGGTAAAATAATTACTGAGCAGACAACGCCCCGAATAAGAAATGCACATAGCCCCATGAACAAAGCTTTCAATTTCCATATCAGCAGGAATTTTTTCCCTGATACCGGCAATCTCAAGTAACGACAATTCTCTTGCCGATACTACCCGCTTTACTCCCTGATCATACCAAAATTGATAGGTTTGGTAGTTGGTATTATTCGCCTGAGTAGAAATATGTACTTCGATTTCCGGACAAATCTCCTTAGCCAGCATGAACATCCCCGGATCGGCAATGATCAAAGCATCCGGCTTCATTTCCTTCAGTTCGGTGAAATAACGGCGTGCTCCCTCCAAATCAGCATTATGAGCTAAAATATTTGCGGTCACATAGACCTTCACGCCATGGGCATGAGCAAAAGAAATACCTTCCTGCATTTCCCCGGAACTGAAATTCTTGGCTTTAGCCCGCAGGCCAAAAGCTTCTCCGCCGATGTATACCGCATCAGCACCAAATATCACCGCTGTTTTTAACACTTCCAGACTACTGGCCGGAATCAAAAGTTCTGGTTTTTTAATCATAAACACCTCTTCACACTGATGGTCACGCCATCTCCAACAGGCAAAATGTCCGTACACAATTCTTCCCGATGTTTTAGCTCATACAGATATTCCCGCATTCGGGTATGGATGGTCCGATTCCGTCTGGTTACCGCATAACGGGATTCCAGGACGTCCCCCTCCTGCAGCACATTGTCGGAAATTAAAAACCCTTCCTCCTTCAAAAGCCGCAGCACATGGGGCAGAAAATGAATGTATTGTCCCTTGGCCGCATCCATAAAAATAAAGTCAAAGGGTTCCTCCAGGGATTGTAAAATCTCCATGGCATCCCCCTCCAGCAAGGTTATCTTTTTTCCTGCACCGTATTTGGAAAAATTCTCCCTGGCCAGGGGAATCCTCTTTTCATATTTTTCAATGGTAACCACTTCACATCCCGGCGGCGCATATTCACTCATCAATAACGCAGAAAAACCAATGGCCGTTCCAACCTCCAGAATTCGCATGGGTTTTTTCATTGTCAAAAGCAATTTTAACAGACCCTGCATCTGCGTTCGGATAATCGGTACATCGGTTTCTTTGGCATAACGTTCCAGTTCATTTAAATAGGCCGGATTTCCCGAGTCCAACGAACTGATAAAGGTTGTCATTCTGTCATCCGCCATCAATTTTCCTTTTCCTCTTCTGCTGTCGCCGACATAATTGCCATCATCTGATCGGCGGTCATGGCGGTACTTAAATCATAAATGCCCGGCTGGAGCTTTCCGTGGTACTCTGACAACAACTCCTGTACCACAAATAAATCCGCATCCATAATCAAGCCTTTATCCTTTAACATTTCCGCCAAACCGCGAACGGTATAGTCCCCGGCAACGGCCACCGAAATAATTCTTCCGCCTGACCGTGACACCGGTTCTTCCGCAAACACACGATAGCCAAAATCGTAAGCTGTGGCGGCTGTACGATACACATACATAACGATGACCACCAGCACTACTATTTTTAATGCAGTTTCAAATACCGCTCCAATCAAATACTTAACCTTCATTACTTTTCTTTACTCCTTTGTTACTCCCTCAAAATCCAATTCCTGGGCAATATATATATTCACTTCCTGTATCATCCGGCAAAAAGCCAGTTCGGCTCGCAAAAAATCACTTACCATTGGATTCTCGATTATATTTTCGTATTCCTGCTCAAAGCTATCCATTTTTTCATATAAATCTTCTGAGGATTCCTGTGTCTGCAATTCAAAATTTTTTACGCGAAACTCATTAACCTTCTCATATAACTTCGGATGCTTCTTGATCTTGGTAAGCTGCATCTCGTATTCCTGATATACACGAGACGTTTTTACTTCTCTAACCAATTCTTTGACAGCATTGTCAATTGTATTGTCCAGCATATATAGCCTCCGTCTTTCGTATCATAATTCCATTATAATAAATCATAATTCCATTATAATAACATTATAATTCCATTATAATGGGTAATATCATCGGGCGTCGTTTGGTTTTTTTCCATACAAAATCGCTTAACGAATCTCTGATGCTATTCTTAATTTTGCCCCAATCGGTAATCCTTTTATTTTCACAGTACTGAAGCGTATCATTTACCGCCCCCCTGGCTTCTTCCATCAGTTGATCCGATTCCCGGACATAAACGAAGCCGCGGGATACAATATCCGGTCCCGCAATCACATGATTGCCTGCGGCATCCATAGCCAGAACTACGATCAGTATTCCATCCTCGGCCAGATTCCGCCGGTCCCTTAAGACTACATTTCCAACATCACCGACACCCAGTCCATCTACAAAAATAGTTCCAACCGGAACCCTTCCGACCACTTCCGCTTTCTCCCCGGAAAGTTCTAATACATCACCCGAATGAAGGATAAAAATATTTTCTTTATCAATGCCCAGTTGGTTCACGATCTTGGCCTGGGCCTTCAAGTGCTTGTACTCACCATGGATTGGAATGGCATACTTAGGCTGTACCAGCGAGTAAATCAGTTTTATCTCCTCCTGGCAGGCATGTCCCGAAACATGAACGTCCTGGAATACCACATCTGCTCCTTTAAGCAGTAAATCATTGATTACATTGGTAACCGCTTTCTCGTTACCCGGAATGGGATGGGAAGAGAAGATAATCGTGTCTTTCGGACCAATGGATATTTTTCGATGGATGTCACTGGCCATCCGGCTTAGTGCTGCCATACTCTCCCCCTGGCTGCCGGTTGTGATAATAACCGTTTTTTCGTCGGGGTAGTTTTTCAGCTGCTCCACTTCTATCAAAGTGTTCTCGGTTATCTTAAGATAGCCCAGGTTAGTGGCTGTCTCAATGACATTCACCATACTCCGGCCTTCCACCACTACTTTTCGTCCGAATTTCTCAGCGGAATTGATGATCTGCTGAACCCGGTCCACATTAGAAGCAAAAGTAGCAACGATAATTCTGGTATTTTTATGTTCTTCGAAGAGCATATCGAAAGTTTTGCCAACGGTTTTCTCCGACTGGGTGAAACCGGGACGCTCGGCATTGGTAGAGTCGCACATCAGTGCCAGAACACCT
This sequence comes from Lachnospiraceae bacterium, assembly GCA_031556725.1. GTDB lineage: Bacteria > Bacillota > Clostridia > Lachnospirales > Lachnospiraceae > UBA935. Next base: position 249,154 of record JAVBSL010000010.1, read on the forward strand.
TTTTTACCCAATTCGGCAAATCTTTGCAAATCAATGGCATCACCAAAAACAGGGGTATAATCTACTTTAAAGTCCCCTGTATGGACTACGATACCGGCCGGTGTATAAATGGCCAGTGCGGCCGCATCCACGATACTGTGATTGGTTTTAATAAACTCAATCCGAAAATGATTAAAGTTAATGGATTGTCCGAATTTTACTACCTTCCGCTTGGTAGTACCCAATAATCCATGCTCCTTCAGCCGATGTTCAATAATTCCCATGGTCAGCTTGGTGGCATAAATGGGTACATTAATGTCCTTTAGTACATAAGGCAGTGCCCCGATATGATCTTCATGTCCGTGGGTGATCATAAATCCTTTAATCTTATCAGCGTTTTCCTTCAGGTATGTGATATCGGGAATTACCAAGTCGATTCCCAGCATATCTTCTTCGGGGAATGACAACCCGCAGTCTACCACAACAATACTGTCCTCATATTCAAAGGCAGTAATGTTCATACCAATCAGTTCGAGACCCCCTAAAGGAATAATCTTAAGCCCCGAACCCTCTCTTTGTTCTGTTTTTTTCAATCAGTTTTACCTCCACATTTTTCACAGTACCCGTAGAGTTTCACTTCATGATCCACTATCTTAAAATTTGTCGTTTCTTTAATCTTTTCTTCTAATTCTTCCAACAAATCATCCTGAAAGGAGGTCACTTCCCCGCATCCCAAGCATATCAGATGATGATGATGGTGCTTCGCCATATCGCCGCCCACATCGCCGATTTCATAACGAACATAACCGTCATCCAAATTAATACGATCAATCAAATGTAACTCTAAAAGCAACTGTATTGTTCTATAAACAGTGGCTAATCCGATTTCCGGACACCCTGTTTTTACAATCTCATAAATTTCTTCCGCCGTCATATGCCTGTCCGGGCAAGATGCCAACGCTTCTAAAACCAGTAATCTCTGGTTGGTAATTTTTAAACCTTTATCTTTTAATAGTTTCTTAAATTCCTCTCTGTTAAAAGCCATACCCTTCTCCCGAAAGTGTGGTGTCCTCCAGTAAATTGCTAAAAACCGCCGCTACAGCACTAAGCTCGGTTTCTTCTTCCACGATTTCATAAATACTGTCGGTGGCATCCCTTGCCGGCAGCTCACGTAAAATCAGAGCCTCTCCGTCTTCGTCCTCTTCCGAATCGGTCACCAGAATATAATTCCGGCCGCCGATGGTGGTTTGTTCCAGTACATAAAAAGCGACTTCCTCTTCTCCGTCCGGTGTAAATATTATTTTTTCCATTCCATATACCCCTGTAAAATCAATACTGCTGCTATCATGTCAACATAGTCCTTACGGTTTTCCCGGCGGATTCCCGCTTCGATCATGGCTTTCTCCGCTGCCGAAGTGGTCAGGCGTTCATCCCACATGGTTACGGGAAGTCCGGTTCGCCGCTCCAGTTTTTCTTTGAATTCCAGCGTTTTTTCCGCCCGCTCCCCCAGCGAATTATTCATGTTCTTCGGTAATCCCAAGACAATTTCCGACACCTCATATTCCAAAATCAGTTCTTCGATTCTGGCTAATGTCTGCCGCAGTTTATTTTCGTCTTTTCTTCTGATAATTTCAATTCCCTGTGCAGTAATAAGCAGTGGGTCGCTGATGGCCACACCCACTGTCTTTGAACCAAAGTCTAAACCTAATATACGCATTTTATTTCCAATCGTTGTTTTTAATATATTCTACCAGCAACTCTTCTACCAGCTCGTCCCGTTCAACCTTCATGATCAGGCTTCTGGCACTTTTATGACTGGTAATATAGGTAGGATCTCCCGACATCACATATCCGACAATCTGATTGACGGGATTATAACCTTTTTCCGTCAGCGCTTCATAAACAACAGCCAATGTCTTTTTTACAGTAAATTCATTGTCTGTCTCCACTTTGAAAAATTGGGTGTTTCCCAAGTCCTGAATATTTTCTCCTATTTTATCCTGCATATCCATCTAACCTCTTCCTGCTGTCATACACCATATATCCCTTATTCTACTCTATTTAAACACAAAATACAATTATAAAAGTCCAAGTTCTAATATTTCCGGCGTTAAGAAGCCTTTTATTTGACCTGATATCAGTCTGCCTTCCAAGGATTTTTCCGATTTTACCGCTACTTTTATATATTCCTTAGTATGCCCTGTCCAGTAAACCCTTCCGGCAATTTCTTTGGACTCTTCAATAATTGCTTCTGCTTCCCTGCCCACAAACTTTTCCAGATAATTCCGGGACTGGACTTCATTCAGGGCAAGCAATCGTTCACTTCTTTGTCCCTTGACCGGTTCCGGTATCTGCTCCTTCATCTCGGCAGCTTTAGTTCCCTGCCGTTTAGAATACTTAAATATATGCATCTCATAAAAAGCTATTTTTTGCAAAAACTCACAGGTAATCTCAAATTCTTCCGTTGTCTCGCCTGGAAATCCTGCGATTACGTCTGTGGTAAAAGCCGGTTCCCTGCTGCCATACACCTGTCGGAGCAGCTGCACCTTTTCGTAATACTCTTCCGTAGTGTAGTGCCGGTTCATTCTTTTTAAAGTCTCATTGCAGCCGCTTTGCAAAGAAAGATGAAAGTGCGGGCATACTTTCGGCAGACCGGCAATCGCCTGGGCAAAATCCCGGGTAATAATCCGGGGTTCCAGTGATCCCAAGCGAATCCGCAGCAATCCGGGGATCTCATGAATCTGCCGGATCAAGGTTAAAAGCATCCCTTTTTCCTTCCGGTCCGACCCGTAAGAACTGATATGAATGCCGGTCAGCACCACTTCTTTATAACCCTTCTCCACAAGTCCGGTCACTTCGTTAAGGATTTCCCGCATATCCCGGCTTCGCACCCGGCCTCTGGCATAAGGAATAATACAGTAAGAACAAAATTGATTGCAGCCGTCCTGGATCTTGATAAAAGCCCTGGTATGTTCTGCAGTCCTGGTCAGGGTCATGCTTTCATATTCATTTACAGTATTGATATCAATCAAAGATTTTCCGGATAAGGTCTTATCTTGATTTTCTCCTTGTTTTTCCCGGTTAATCAAAAACTCTTCTAAAATAGGTAATAAATCTTTCTTTTTGTTATTTCCCACGGCCAGGTCAATGGCCATGTCCCGCAAGGCCTCTTCCTCCCCCGCCTGAACATAACACCCTACCGCCACCACTACCGCCGCCGGGTTTTTCTTTTTGGCACGATGGAGCATCTGACGGCTTTTGCGGTCCGCCATGTTGGTAACGGTACAGGTATTTACGATATAAATATCGGCTTCTTCATCAAATGATACAATTTTATATCCATTTTCTTGTAACATTTGTTGCATAACGTCCATCTCATAACCGTTCACCTTACAACCCAAGTTATGTAATGCTACACTTTTCATATTATTCACCACTTTTTTTGTATTGTTTTATTATTGACTTTTCTCCCCTCAGCCTTTACTATATTAGACAGAAGGTATGAAAACATCAAGGAGGTAATATACAATGAAAACAATTCAAATTTCTTTAAATTCTATTGATAAGGTTAAATCTTTTGTAAACGATATCACAAAATTCGATTACGACTTTGATTTAGTTTCCGGAAGATACGTTATCGATGCAAAATCTATCATGGGTATCTTCAGTTTAGACTTATCCAAGCCTATCGATTTGAATATTCATGCAGAAGATAACGCTGAAGACGTTTTGGAAGCATTGAAACCTTATACCCTGTAATTCGAACATAACGAAACAGAAACACAAATCGTCACCGTCAGGTGACGATTTTTTGTACTGCGATATTTAATGGACAATGATAACCTCATCTGTCTCCAGAGCAGTTTGCACCAATTCATCAATCTTTTCTTCCAGATTTCTTTCATGCCGTTTGATGATATTCAAGTTCGGTTTGGTAACCGGATGCTTGGCTACAAAAATAGTACAGCAATCCTCAAAAGGCTGAATGGATGTTTCATAAGTATTGATCTGCTCCGATATCTTAACAATTTCCATCTTATCAAAGCCAATCAGCGGACGATATACCGGTAATTCACATACTTCATTGGTGGCTGCCAGTGACTGCATGGTCTGAGATGCCACCTGTCCGATGCTTTCGCCGGTAATCAGACCCAAGCACTCCGTTTCTTTGGCAATGTGTTCCGCAATCTTCATCATATAACGGCGCATGATGATGGTCAGTTCTTCATGAGGGCATTTTTCATAAATGTATAATTGAATATCGGTAAAATTAATCACATGCAGATAAATGGGTCCGGTGTAACGGGAAACCAGTTTAGCCAAGTCCACCACCTTTTGTTTGGCCCGGTCACTGGTATAAGGCGGGGCATGAAAATAAACCGCATCGATCTTAACCCCTCGCTTGGCAATCATATAACCGGCTACCGGCGAGTCAATGCCGCCCGATAAAAGCAGCATCGCTTTACCGTTGGTTCCCACCGGCATACCGCCGGGTCCGGGGAGAATCTCCGAATATAAAAAGATTTTTTCCCGCACTTCCACATGAATCATAATGTCCGGGTTATGCACATCCACTTTCATCTCCGGAAAAGCATCCAGTATCACGCCGCCCAGTTCGGCATTCATTTCCATGGAATCTAAAGGATAGTTCTTGCGGGAACGCCTGGCGGCCATTTTAAAAGTACAGTGCTTGTCCGGATATCGTTCATCCACAAATTTCACTACAAAATCACATAACTTATCAAAGCCTTCATCTTCCACATAAACCATGGGACAAATGCCGGATATACCAAATACTGTCTGGAGATTTGCGACGGTTTCTTCAAAATCAAAATCGCTGAGTGCTTCCACATAAATCCGCCCGCTGGTTCTGGTTACCTGAAATTCCCCTTCGCCTTTTTTCAAAGCGTGCTTAATCTGGCGTACCAGTGCTTCTTCAAAAAGATGACGGTTTTTACCTTTGAGACCAATCTCTGCGTATTTGATTAAAAATGCTTTATAAAATCCTGTGTTCATCTGTACTCCTGATATTCCACTGCGGCACTTTTTTAAAGCACCGCAGTATTATTTTAATGACGTGTATATTTTCGCAACATGGGAATTATATCATACATTACCTGCAATGTGTAGCTTATTTCTTCCATGGTGGTAAATGTGGAAAAACTGAAACGGACAGTGGAATCCAACAGTTCCTTTTCCACTCCGATAGCCATTAAGGTGGCCGAATTCTGATGGGCTTTGTTGGAGGCACAGGCACTGCCGGCGGACACGTAAATTTCCTTTTCCTCTAAAGCATGCAGCAGGACTTCGCTTCTGATGCCCCGGAAAGAGACACTGACCACATGAGGGGCTCCTTCCCTGCCGCGGATACTGTTGACCTTTACATCCGGAATCCTTTCCATCCCCTCAATAAAAGTCTCCTTCAAAGCATACATCCGCTCTGTTTCCCGATCAAGATTTTCATATATCATCTCTATTGCTTTGGCAATACCGGCGATACCCGGTACATCCTCTGTGCCGGAGCGCATTCCCCGCTGCTGGCTGCCGCCAAAAATAATCGGCCGCATTTTTATTTTTTCATCAGCGTACAGAATCCCCACCCCTTTCGGTCCATGGATCTTGTGACCGCTGATGGAAAGCAGATCGATTTTCATTCTTTTGGGAAAAATCCGGAACTTCCCGTAGCCCTGTACAGCATCTACGTGGAAAATAATATGGGGATTGATCTGTTTAATCAGGTCTCCTGCTTCGGTAATCGGCTGAATGGAACCGATTTCATTATTGGTATGCATAATAGATACTAATATGGTGTCCTGCGTGATGGTCTGCCGTAAATCTTCCAAACGGATGCGGCCGCTTTTGTCCACCGGAAGATAGCTCACCCGAAAGCCTTCCTGTTCCAGATACTTCATGGTCTGGGCTACTGCCGGATGTTCGATCCTGGTGGTAATGATATGACGTCCTGCCCGGGCATTAGCCATTGCCGCACCGATCAGGGCCAGATTATCCGATTCTGTTCCGCCGGATGTAAAAAATATTTCCTTTTCATTTACCTTTAAATTCCCGGCAATCACTTCTTTGGCATGCCTGACATGCTGTTCTGCCTGTATGCCTTTTCTGTGCATACTGGAAGGATTCCCGTAATCTTCGCACATAATTTTTGTCATTAGTTCCGCCACCTCAACAAAACATCTGGTGGTTGCTGAATTGTCCAAATAAACTTCCATGAGATATCCTCCATATACTACAATATGCTTAGCATTCTAATTGGTACATTATCCAACCCAGCATGGTAAGCCCGGCAGTCTCGGTCCGCAATATCCGCTTTCCCATGGTAACCGGAATGATATCTGCCTGTACCGCCATTTCTATTTCCTTTTCATCGAAGCCGCCTTCCGGCCCGATAAAAACCGCAATGTCCTGATCCTCCTTAAGACTGCCCAGGAGTTTCTTAGTCTGTTCCATTCCTTCGGCCATCTCATAAGGAATCATCTTAATATCCATCCCTTTCGCATAAGTTACTGCCTCGGTAAAACTCATGACCTCTTTAACTGCCGGGATGATCTTCCGTTTGCTTTGCTTGGCGGCTGCTTCGGCAATGCCCTGCCATCTGACTGTTTTGGACCGGCTCTTTTTGGCATCCAGTTTTACAACTGACCGCCTGGCCGCCACCGGGATGATTTCACAGGCTCCTAATTCAACCGCTTTCTGAATAATCATTTCCATTTTATCAGCTTTAGGCAATCCCTGGAATAAATATACACGGGAGGAAAGCTCCAGTTCTTCTTCCTTAATAAATATCAAATTACAGGTTATTTCTTCCTCGGAAATTTCCTCAATCATGCACCGGTATTCTTTCGGTGTGATTCCGTCACTTACCGAAAGTTCTTCCCCGCACTTCATGCGCAGGACATTGCGGATATGTTTTACATCTTTGCCGGTTATGATTACATTATGTTCCTGTATCTGACCGGGTTCTACAAAAAAATGATGCATCGCTTCTTCTCCCTATTTTCTGCGGCCACATTACTTTCTGGCTGTGACCGATACCCATTCACCCTGATAAGTTACTTCCAGTACTTCAAGCCCTGCGCTCTGAACAGCGGTCACTACTGTCTGTTCCTTATCGTCAATAATTCCCGAAGTAATATAGATTCCACCTTTTTTTAACTGGTGCACGATCACCGGAGTAAGGGGAACCAATACATCGGCCAGAATGTTAGCCACTACTATGTCATAGCACTCATAACCAACGGCATCCTGAACGCTTTTCTCGGTAATAATATTGCCGATCATCATTTCGAATTGTGACTGCAAAATGTTGTTGGCTTCCATATTTTCCTTAACCGCTTCTTCCGCACAAGGATCCAGATCTGTTCCCACAGCCTTCTTAGCCCCAAACATCAACGACAAAATAGACAAAATCCCACTGCCGGTTCCCACATCCAAAAGAACTGTTTCGTCTGTTATATGCTTTCGCAGCTGCCGGATACATAATTGAGTGGTTTCATGCATGCCGGTACCAAAGGCGGTTCCCGGATCGATGTGCAGGACAGTCTTTCCCGCATCCTCCGCTTTTACTTCCTCCCAGGAAGGAATCACCAGAATATCATCAATGTAAAACTGATGAAAATACTGTTTCCAGTTATTGATCCAGTCCAAATCCTCTGTCTCGGATACCGTAACCGAACCCTCCCCAATATCCATAAATATCCGCAGGCTGTCCAGTTCTTCTTTAATTTGTTCTGTTAACATGGAAACATCTACCAGTTCTTCCGTTTTTTCCACAAAAAAACTTAAATAGGCAATTCCATCGTCTTCCTGATTATCCGGCAAAATGTCTACAAACATCTGCTCCTTTTCCAATGCTGTCAAAGGCACCTTATCCTCTATCTGTGCACCTTCCAGCCCTATATCATAAAGGCTGCTGATAATAATATCCTCTGCCTCGGTAATCGTTTTAATTTTAAATTTTATCCATTTCATAACCTTCTCCTTATAAATCTTATATAAAAATTAATATTATCATAAATGCAAACTATTTGCAAAACTCTTATCTCTCGTATATAATGGTCTATGTAACTTATTTTGCCTGTCATTACAGGCGGACGGAGGATTAATGTACCAATGAACTCAATAGCAAAAACAAAAAAAATCTTAACATTTATTTTAGCAATATGCTCTTTTGCAATTATGATGACCGGATGCGGAAAAAAAGAAGATACCCTTCCCGAAGATTTACCCATTGTAGAACCGGTGGCTATCGCAACTTCCAGCCCCGAACCCAGCGAAGAACCGGTAATCGATGATGCCAATACACTGAATGGTATTCCGGTTATCGGCGAGCGTGAAGTGGTAAACGGTAAAATGCAGAGCTATCTTACCGGCGAATGGAAGGATGAGGCGATTGCCACCAGACGTCCTGTTGCGGTTATGGTTCCCAATAACGCACCGGCTCTTCCCCAATACGGACTCTCTCAGGCCAGCATCATTTACGAAGCACCCGTAGAAGGACGAATCACCAGACTGATGCCTATTTTTGAAGACTTTGACGATTTAGACCATATCGGCCCAATCCGCAGCAGCCGCGATTATTATATTTATGTTGCTGCCGGATACGAAGCCATTTATTGTAACTGGGGACTGGCAGTACCCTATGTGGAAGCCTTGATCAACAGTGATGCCATTGATAATATCAGTGCTGCCGTGAAAGGTATACATAACCCTGCCGACGGTGCTTTCGGGCGTATTACCAGAGCCGGCTATTCAACTGAATTTACCGGTTATCTATTTATCGACGGTCTGAAAAAAGAAGTGGAAAAACATAAGTATACCTGGGATTATTCCAAAGACTACGTGCCGCAGTTCATCTTCGCTGCCGAAAATACCCGCGCAGAATATGCTGATAAAAAAGATGCTACCATGATTTATCCCGGCGGCAAGGACGGCACAAATAAGAGTGGTTACGGCCAGTATCATCCTTACTTTGAATATCATGAAGATGACCACTTATACTATCGTTATCAGGATGGCAAGAAGCAAATCGATGAGATGAACAATGAGCAATATACTGTTTCAAACGTAGTATTCCAGTACTGCCACGGTGAAGTAAGAGACGATCACGATTACCTGGCTTTCGGTGTTCATGGAGAAGGTGAGGCTTTGATCTTTACCAACGGTAAAGTGATTGAAGGCACTTGGTCCCGCTATGACGGCGATGGTACACCGGCTAAGTATTTTGATAAAGACGGTAATGAAATCGTAGTGAATCAGGGCAAGACCTGGATTTGCAATATCTGGAAAGAGTATGGCGAATTCGTACATTATGAATAAATAAGAATTAAAAACCTCCGGCTCGGAGGTTTTTTTTCTTGAAATAAATTTTAACAGCGTGTACTATATTTAATAATTATACGCAGGAAGAGGTGGTTTCAATGTTTCTTGAAAAACTGGCAGAAAATACAAGACTTTGTCCGGACATTCCGGCAGTTATCTGGGAAAACAACGTTATGACCTATGGGGAACTGGATCTTCGCTCCGATGAAATTGCTGCTGCTTTACAGGAGCAGGGAATCGGTCGCGGCTATATGGTTCCGATCACGCAGGAATGCAGTGATGAATGGATTGCCTGCGCTCTGGGAATCCTGAAAGCCGGTGCTGCTTATGTTCCGATCAGTCCCGACACTCCTTCAAAACGTCTTACATATATTCTCCAGGATATCAAAAACCCGCTGGACATAGATGACGCTGCGATGATCTATTATACTTCCGGCAGTACCGGCGTTCCTAAAGGCGTTATTCTTTCCCATGAAGGTGTACAGGCCCTTTGTGAAACACATTTTACCCTTTGTAATCTCCATTCCGGAATCAGAGCAGGTGTGCAGGCAAATGTCGGTTTTGACTCTTTTCTGCTTTCAACCCTGCCCATCCTTTATGCCGGCGGCACCCTTTATCTGATGAATCACGGAGAACGGGAATCCCTGGTGGGAATACACCGTTTTTTGCTGAAAAATAAAATTGAAATTACTTTTTTGACCACGCAGCTGGCGGTGGAATATATGCGCAGCTTTGATAACAAGTACCTGCAAAGTCTTCTTACCGGCGGTGAGGCACTTCGCACCCATACCCCCCGCAGTTACCAGGTTTATAATTTTTACGGGCCTACCGAATGTACTGTTTATGTCAGTGCCCACCGGCTGCTGCCGGAGGATAACGGTAATATCCCGATTGGTGCCCCAACCGGGAGGAATCGTATTTATCTCCTGGATGGAGAACTGTGTGTATCCGGTCCGCAATTAGCGCTGGGATATCTGAACCGGCCAATGGAAACCGCCGAAAAATTCACCCCTAACCCTTATTATGATCCGAATGCCGATGGGCCCTGTTATTCCCGAATATACCGAACCGGAGATATGGCGGAATGGACGAAAGAGGGCGAACTGCTCTACCTGGGACGGCGGGATAACCAGATTAAAATCAGCGGCTACCGAATCGAACCGGGGGAAGTGGAAATTGCATTACTAAAACACCCTGATTTGCTGGCTGCCTGCGTTGTTGCCGGACATACACAAAAGGGGGATGGCTTTTTGAAAGCTTACTATGTTCCCAGAACAAAAAACCTTACTGTTCAGGACTTGAAAAACTTTTTAGAAGCGACTTTGCCTGCTTATATGATCCCCAAAACCTTTGTCGTTCTGGAAAGCATGCCATTAAACAAAAGAACCGGTAAAGTTGATTTAATCGCCCTTTCCAGGCTGTTCGAATAATATAAAAATGCGCAAAACCCTTGATTAATAAACGGTTTTATGTTAAAGTTTTCTCACAAACTCCATGGGAGAAAACTATATGCCAGATACCTTTTTGGAACAATTCTATCAACACAAAGATTCCCCAAAAGCAGCATTAATATGTGGGAACGTTTCACTTACTTATGCTCAGTTATACCGACGCTGTCAGGCTCTGGCAGCACGGCTTCGCGCGCAGGGAATCGGATTGACCAGTACCGAACCGGATTATTACGATATCTTTGACCCTTATGGGGCAGAACATCCGCCCTGGGTCATCTTAATCTCCAAACGTTCCACCGATGCCGTAGTCGGTGCGATTGCAACTCTTATGGCCGGGGGTGCCTATGTCCTGATTGGGGATGATGCTCCGGAAGCATATATAAACCATATCTTAGAGGACACGGCCGCAACCGTAGTCCTTCACAATGATGATTTCCAAACTTTAGAAAACGAAAATTATATACCGTGGCCGATTATTATACCCACGGAAAATCAGATTGCCTGCGCGGTTTATACTTCCGGCTCAACGGGCCGCCCCAAAGGAGCGGTACTGGAGCATCGGAGCATTAACCGGATGGTGGCCTGGCAAACGGAATACATGAAACCGGAGGGAAAAACAGCAACCGCTGCCTTTGCCCCCTTTGGTTTTATTGCTTCTCTTTGGGAACTTTACTGGCCCCTTGCTAATGGGCTCACTCTACATATCCTGACCGAAGACCTTCGGCACGATTTATTTGCCCTGGAACAATACATTGAAAAAAATCATATTTCATACTTGTTTTTGCCCCCTAACCTGGCTGAAATCTTTACCCAAAATTATCGTGGCAATGCCTTGCAGTATCTGCGGGTAGCCGGCGGACGTTTACATTCCTGCGGTGATCCGCACGGACAGTATGAAATCCTTTATAGCCTGGGCATGTCTGAAAACGGCGGCAGTGTAACCTTTCATCCGATTCAAAAGAAAATCGATAAAGATCTTCCCATCGGCAGAGCCTTTCATCAAACCCGTATATATCTGGAGGGTACCGAAGGTGAGATGGCCGTATCCGGTCCTTCCCTGTTCCGGGGCTATCTGGCCAGGAAGGAAGAAACACTGTTAAAGCTTGTCCCAAATCCCTATTCCCATGAGCCGGGTTATGAACATATGTATCTTTCCGGAGATCTTGCCCGTGAAAACGAAAACGGTGAATTGATTCATCTGGGGCACGGTCACCGCATTTACTTTTTTTGCTTTTTTTCTAAATAGGAAAATATCACCGACAAAATAGCATTAAAATGTTATAATAAGTGCATGAATAAAAATATGCAAAAGCTGATAAAATCAGCAAAATCAGTACCTGATACA